>JAFKNA010000024.1 GCA_017305135.1 Lysobacterales bacterium
GCTCTTCGAATGGGGCGGGGAGCCGCTCTACAAACGAGGTCAGCAAAGCTGCCTCAAGGAGCCTACGGCTTCCCCGAAAACGATTTGACGGTAGCCAATCCACCGTCGATCACCAACATACAAGGAGCCTGCGTGCAGGCGACCCGGCGCCGCGGCGGATTGCGAGGCCCGGTCGCGAGCACGCTCGCTCCTGCAACGTAGGAGCCTGCGTGCAGGCGACCCGGCGCCGCGGCGGATTGCGAGGCCTCGGCCGCGAGCACGCTCGCTCCTGCAACGTAGGAGCCTGCGTGCAGGCGACCTGGCGCCGCGGCGGATTGCGAGGCCTCGGTCGCGAGCAGCTCGCTCCTGCAACAGCGCGTGGCCACCCGCTGTTCCGGCGCCTCCACATCCACCTCCCGCCGCATGCTGCGGCGCAGCTATACTCGCGCGATGATCCGGTTTTGTCGCGACACCGCGGGGCCTTGCCTTGCTCCGGGCGGGAGCGTGGTGTGCGTGGGGGCGTTCGATGGCGTCCACCTTGGCCATCGCGCCCTGCTGGCGCGCGTGCGCGCGCAGGCGGCCGAACGCGGGCTGGTGCCCATCGCGATCAGCTTCGAGCCGATTCCGCGCGAGTTCTTCGCCCGGGGCGGGCCGGTGCCGCGGCTCACCTCGGCGCGCGAGAAGATCGGCCTGATCGCCGCCAGCGGCGTCGAGACGCTGCTGATGCTGCGCTTCGACGCGGCGCTCGCGGCGATGCAGCCGGAGACCTTCGTCGAGCGCGTGCTGGTCGAGCGCTGCGCCGCGCGCGAGGTGTGGGTCGGGGGCGATTTCCGCTTCGGCCACGCGCGGCGCGGTGACGTCGCCATGCTGGAGGCGCTCGGAGCGCGCCTCGGGTTCATCGTGCACGTCATGGAGGACTTCGAGGTCGCCGGCGAACGGGTCAGCAGCAGCGCGATCCGCCGGCACCTCGCGGCGGGCGAGTTCGAGGCGGCGGCGCGCCTGCTGGGTCGTCCGTTCTCGATCGGTGGCCATGTGGTGCGCGGCGCACGGCTTGGCCGGAAGCTCGGCTGGCCGACCGCCAACCTGCGCCTTGGCCGGCGCGTGTCGCCGGTGTCGGGCATCTTCGCCGTGTGCGTGCATGGGCTGGACGAGGGCGCGGTCTGGCCCGGCGTCGCCAGCCTCGGCCTGCGACCGACGGTCAATGGCAGCGAGCCGTTGCTGGAGGTGCACCTGTTCGACTTCGCGGGCGACCTCTATGGGCGCCGCATCGAGGTCGAGTTCGTGGCCAAGCTCCGCGAGGAGGTGAAATTCGCTGACCTCGACGCCATGGTGTGCCAGATCGAGCGCGATGCGGACGAGGCGCGGGCGATCCTGCGTAGCGTGCGGCGTTCGCAAGACACCGGGTCCCGGCTTGCGCCGGGACGACTAAGATGAAGAATCTGGACAGGTCCTGCTCTTGCCGTCATCCCGGCGCAGGCCGGGATCCACTTTGCTTTGCAAGCAACCCTTGGGATCAGGATGGGTCCCGGCCTGCGTCGGGACGACGGAGTTGAGGGTTCGTACCCCGCTCTGGGGTCATTCTCGCGGAGGCGGGTTGAGCGCAAAACTCAAGGGCTTCAAATGGATGCCCGCTTTCGCGGGCATGACGTCCTGAGTGATCGAGGCGTCAGTTGAAGCAGCGCCCGTTTGTCGATCGAAGCAGCGCCCAATTCCCAACCCCAACCCCCACCCCAACCCCGCCTTCCCCATGTCCACAGACTACAAAAGCACCATCAACCTGCCGAAGACCGGATTCGCGATGAAGGCGGACCTCGCCCGGCGCGAGCCGGCGATGCTGGAGGCGTGGGAAAAGGCCCGGCGCTACCAGCAGATCCAGCAGCACGCGGCGGGCCGCGAGCGCGCCTTCATCCTGCACGACGGGCCTCCGTACGCGAACGGCGTGATCCACATCGGCCACGCGGTCAACAAGATCCTGAAGGACATCGTGGTGAAGTCGCGGCTGCTGTCCGGCTACCGCTCGCCCTACGTGCCGGGCTGGGACTGCCACGGCCTGCCGATCGAGATCGCGGTGGAGAAGGAGGTCGGCAAGGTCGGGCAGAAGGTGGATGCGGAAACCTTCCGCCAGAAGTGCCGCGAGTACGCGGCGCGGCAGATCGACCTGCAGCGCGCCGACTTCAAGCGCCTTGGCGTGCTCGGCGACTGGGAGCATCCCTATCGCAGCATGGATTTCCGCTACGAGGCGGACATGCTGCGCGCGCTGGCGAAGATCCTCGCCAACGGCCACGTGACGCGCGGTTTCAAGCCGGTGCACTGGTGCTTCGACTGCGGCTCGGCGCTGGCCGAAGCCGAGATCGAGTACGCGGACAAGGTGTCGCCGGCGGTGGACGTCGCCTACGACGCGCTCGATCCGCAGGCGCTGGCGGCGCAGTTCGGCGCGACGATCGGCGAAGGCGACATCGTCGCGGTGCCGATCTGGACCACCACGCCGTGGACGCTGCCGGCGAGTCTCGCCGTCACGCTCGGGCCGGACCTGGATTACGTGCTGGTCGAGGGGCCGCCGCGGAACGGCCGCCGCGTGCTGCTGGTCGTCGCCGAGGCGCTGGCCGCCGGCGTGCTCGGGCGCTACGGCGTGGACGAGGTGAAGGTGCTGGGGCATGCGAAGGGCGCAACGCTCGCAACGCTTCTCCCTCCGGGAGAAGGTGCCCGAAGGACGGATGAGGGTACGCCCGCAGCCGAGGGTACCCATGCCGCAAAACCCTCCCACGAACGCGCGGCCCGGACCCACGGGAAATCCGGAAGTCTGACGGACGTCGAAATCGAGCAACTTCGGCGCGACGCGCAACGAACCGGCGCTTTGGCGCGACAAGCGTTCGGCCGGCTACGCGTCTCCCGCGGCAAGAGCGGCTTGAAACACCCGTTCTACGACCGCGAAATCCCGCTGATCCTCGGCGAGCACGTCTCCGCCGAGGACGGCACCGGCGCCGTGCACACCGCCCCGGGCCATGGCGCGGAGGACTTCCAGGTCGCGCGCGAGTACGGCCTCGTCGACCGCCATCCGGCGGCGGTGCTGAACCCGGTCGGCGGCAACGGCGTCTACCTGCCGGGTACGCCGATGTTCGAAGGCCAGCACATCTGGAAGGCGAACGACGCCATCATCGCGCTGCTGGCGGAGAACGGCCATCTGCTCGCGCAGGCGAAGATCACCCACAGCTACCCGCATTGCTGGCGGCACAAGACGCCGGTCGCCTTCCGCACCACGCCGCAGTGGTTCATCGGCATGGAGACGGCGGGCCTGCGCGCCGCGGCATTGAGGACCATCCACGAGGACGTCACCTGGTTTCCCGCCTGGGGCGAGGAGCGCATTGCCGGCATGGTCGCCGGGCGGCCGGACTGGTGCATCTCGCGCCAGCGCACCTGGGGCGTGCCGATCGCGCTGTTCGTCGACCGCATCAGCAAGGAACCGCACCCGCGCAGCGCCGAGTTGCTCGAACAAGTCGCAAGGCGCGTCGAGAAGGACGGCGTCGATGCCTGGTACGCGCTCGATCCCGCCGAGCTGCTGGGCGAGGAGGTCGCGCAGTACGAGAAGGTCACCGACATCCTCGACGTGTGGTTCGATTCGGGCGTCACGCACTTCTGCGTGCTCGACCAGCGCCCCGAACTCGCCCGCAAGCCGGGTGACGAAGTCATGTACCTGGAAGGCTCGGACCAGCACCGCGGCTGGTTCCAATCATCGCTCCTGACCGCGACCGCCATGCACGGCCGCGCCCCCTACGACGCGGTGCTGACGCACGGCTTCACGGTTGACGCGCACGGCCGCAAGATGTCCAAGTCGCTCGGCAACGTGGTCGCGCCGCAGAAGGTGGTCGACACGCTCGGCGCCGACGTGCTGCGCCTGTGGGTCGCCTCCACCGACTACCGCAACGAGATCGCCGTCTCCGACGAGATCCTGAAACGCGTCGCCGATTCCTACCGGCGCATCCGCAACACCGCGCGCTTCCTGCTCGGCAACCTCGGCACCGACCCGCAGCACGAGCCCGCCGCCTTCGACCCCGCCCGGCACCTGCTGCCGGTCGAGGACTGCCTGCTGCTCGACCAGTGGGCGGTGCAGCAGGCGCATGACGTGCAGCAGGCGGTGGTCGCGGCCTACGCCCGCAACGACTTCCCGGAAATCGTCGCGCGCGTGCAGAACTTCTGCACCAACGAGATGGGATCGTTGTATCTCGACATCACCAAGGACCGCCTCTACACCATGCCGGCCGACAGCCGCGGCCGGCGCAGCGCGCAATCGGCGATGTACCGCATCGTCGAGGCGCTGGTGCGCTGGATCGCCCCGGTGCTGTCCTTCACCGCCGAGGAAATCTGGCCGCTGATCCCGGGCCGCCGCGGCGAATCGGTGCTGTTCGAAACCTGGTACGAGGGCCTCGCCGCGCCGCAGTCCAGCCCCGAGCAGCGCAGATGGTGGGCGGACCTCCTCGCCATCCGGGCCGGCGCGGCCAAGCTCCTGGAAGGCATGCGCGCGACCGGCACCATCGGCGCGTCGCTGCAGGCCGACGTCGCCGTCCACGCCGACGCCGCCACCAGCGCGCGTTATGCGGAGGTCGACGATGAGCTCCGCTTCTTCTTCATCACCTCGAACCTGATCCTCTCCGACCTCGCCGCCGATCCCGATCCCTCAGAGGTGGCCCACACCGAGGGCGTGGATATCGAAGGCGCCAAGGTGTGGATCGCGGCCAGCCCGAGCACCGCCGCGAAGTGCATCCGCTGCTGGCACTACCGCCCGGACGTCGGCAGCCATGCGCACCACCCGGAAATCTGCGGCCGCTGCGTGGAGAACATCGAGGGCGCAGGCGAGGAGCGGCGGTGGTTCTGAGCGTTGTGGAGGAACGTGGAGTGGGCTGTATTCGGTCCTGAATAGGTCTGCCCTCGGCGGCCCAAGGGGATGTCTTTTCATCCACTTCGCCGCTGGCGAGCTAGAATCGTCGGTGATCGAGGCCACCATCAGGATGGCTGACCCCTTCCACTGAACACGTCAGGTCTGCGCAATGAGCGAATCCGCCAGGGAACTATTGCATCAGGCGATCCAGTTGCCCGCCCACGAACGTGCTGTCCTCGCCGATGAGCTGCTTGCCAGTCTCGGTTCGAAGGATTCGGCCATCGATGCTGCCTGGCTGAAGGAGGCCGAGTCTCGATTGGCGGCATGGCAGCGTGGCGACGTCGAGGCACTGGATGCGACCGAGGTGTTTGCCGAACTCGGCAAGCCGGCTTGAAAGCCCGGATCCTGCCTGCTGCGCGGCAGGACCTGCGCGATGCGATCGAACGATACGATCAAGAGCGCTCGGGATTGGGACGAGAGTTCCTGTCTGCGGCTCGGGAGGCCCTGCAGCGTGCGTCGGATTTTCCGGATGCCTGGCATCCCGTTTCGCCAACATTGCGTCGCTGCCGACTGCGGCGCTTTCCCTACGGCCTGATCTACCACACGACCGGCAGCGAGCTGATCGTCATCGCCGTTGCCCACCTCCATCGCATGCCCAGGTATTGGGAAGGGCGACACCAATGATTTCCAGTTCCCCAGGTCGGCCCTGCGCGACCGACGCCCGTCATCGCGCCGCGCATCCCGTCGGGGACGTAGCCCCGACCTACGCGTGCACGCGCTTGGCCGATACCAAACCGGCGTCATGCCCGCGAAAGCGGGCATCCATTGTGCCTTTTCGGACGCCGCCCGCCGCGCAGCGCTTCGTAGGTCGGCCCTACGCGGCCGACGCCCGCCATCGCGGCGTGCATCCCGTCGGCGATGTAGCGCCCGTAGCCCCGACCTGCATGGGCGGCCCTTTCGGGCCATTGTCAGACGTTCCTGAAGGCCGCCACCCATGACCGCCAGACCCAACGCACTCCCGTGGCTGCTCCTGTCCGCCTTCGTCATCGCCATCGACCAGTTCACCAAGTGGCTCGCGCTGGCCAAGCTCGGCAGCGTCGGCTCGATCGCCGTCATCCCCGGCATCCTCAACTGGACACTGGCCTTCAACCCCGGCGCCGCCTTCAGCTTCCTCGCCGACCAGGATGGCTGGCAGCGCTGGCTGTTCGCCGCGCTCGCGCTCGGCGTCAGCGCGATCCTGATCGTGTGGCTGGCACGCACGCCGCGCTATGACTGGAAGGACGCCGCGCCGCTCGCCCTCATCATCGGCGGCGCCCTCGGCAACCTCATCGATCGCCTGCGCCTCGGCCACGTGGTCGATTTCATCCATATCCACTGGCAGGGCGCCTGGCACTACCCCGCGTTCAACATCGCCGATTCGTCCATCTTCGTCGGCGCGGTGATGCTGATCGCCTTCGGCCTGTTCCGGCGCACCCCCGCGAAGTAGCCGCGACGCGACGCCGTGGCCCGCGCCGGGCCGCAGCGTGACCGCCGTTCCCGGGAGCGGCCGAGCCCCAGCTCGGCCGAGTGCGTGGTCCGCTGCGCAGCAGTGGACGAGGGCGGTCGTTTCCCGGTGTCGAGGGCCGGATGCGCGATTCAGGCACCGCCTGAGGCGCACGGCCAACGTGATAGATTGCGGAATCCGCCGCTGCATCCGCTCGGCCATGACCCCGATCGATCCGGACATCCTGAAACCCCTGGCGCGCAAGTACATCTGGTGGAAATCGCCGGACGAAGCCTTGGCTTCGCCGGATCGGATCATCGCCCAGGTGATGGACATCGGCGATTATGACGATGTCCAGCGCCTGGTCCATGCGATCGGCGACGACGCCTTGGCGCAGGTCCTGAGCAACGCGGAACCGGGTGAGTTCAGTCCGCGCTCCTGGGTGTACTGGCACTGCCGCCTGGGCTTGGCGCCACCGGATCGCGTGCCGCCTTTGCCGCGCCGGGAGTTCGCATGACGGCCACTTTCCGGCCGCGTCTGGACGTACTGCCCGTCCCCCAGCGCCGGCTGTGGCCGGAGCTGGCTGCGCTGAAGGAAGGCGGATTCGTGCTTTACGGCGGAACTGCGGTGGCCGTGCGGCTCGGACACCGACAGTCGGTGGACTTCGACTTCTTCACCGATCGCGCACTTCAGCGCGATCGGTTGTACCGGAAGCTTCCCGCTCTCGCTCGCGCCGAGGTGCTCCAGGATCGACCCGATACGCTCACCGTACTGGTGGGCGCCGAAGGCGCGCAGGTAAAGCTGTCGTTCTTCGGCGGCATCGGATTCGGGCGTGTCGGCGAGCCGGCGCTGAGCGAAGACGGAGTATTGGTGGCCGCTTCGCTGCTCGACCTCATGGGAACCAAGCTCAAGGCGCTGCTGCAGCGGGTCGAAGCCAAGGATTACCTGGATATCGCCGCCATGCTGCAGGCTGGCGTCCCGCTCCCGCTGGGGCTGGCCGCCGCAAGGCAACTGTACGGCCCCGCATTCCAGCCCAGCGAAGCCCTCAAGGCGCTGGTCTGGTTCCAGGGTGGCGATCTGGAAACGCTGCAGGGGTCCACCCGCCACGTTCTCGCCGGTGCGGCCGCCGCAGTTCGCGACCTGCCGGATGTGTCGCTCAGGGCGCAATCGCTCGCGCCCGATCCGGTCGAATGACCGCAGGGCTGCCGCCCGTCGGCGCTTTTCCACCGCATATGTCATCCCGCCTTGCCCTTGCCCCGGCCGCCGCCTAGGGTGCCTGCTGCCACAGTGGGGCTTCATCTTGGGGAAGCACATGCCGATACGACGGCACAGCGCAGCGCTGGACCGCACACCGCAGGGCGGGTTTGGTCTGATCGAACTCGTCATCACGATTGCGATCGTCGCCATCCTTGCCGGGCTGGCGTTTCCGAGTTTCGCCTACGTGCTGCGCAGTAATCGCGTCAGCACGCAGACCAACGATTTCCTGTCGGCGCTGAACCTGGCTCGCAACGAGGCCATCACGCGCAGTCGGCCGGTGACCATCTGCGCCGCCGATACGCGTACGGGCACGCCTAGCGCCTGTGGCGACAAGGAAGACTGGAAACACGGCTGGATGGTCTTTCTCGACACGAGTGGTCCACTGCCGGCGACCATCACGGCCGCCGACATCGTGCGCACCTGGGTCGGGAACGAGAGCAACAGCCTGGTTCATGCCGACGGTGAAAGCTACCTGCGCTTCAATGCACGTGGCGAATCCGTGGCGGGCGCGGACGTGTCCTTCACCTTGAAGCCCGCCGAATCGTGCTCGAACAAGCAGCAGCGCACCATTACGGTGGCACCGACCGGGCGCGCGGCTTCGACCGCCGTCGATTGCAGCTGACCGGAATACCATCGATGAAAACCACTTCCGCGCGCGGCTTCACCCTTCTCGAAGTGCTCATCGCGCTTCTCATCTTCAGTTTCGGCATGCTCGGCCTCGCGGCCCTGCAGGTGTATTCGGTGCAGACCAACCAGAGCGCGCACCTGCGCTCACAGGCGACAGCCCTGGCGGCCATGATGATGGACAGCCTGCGGGCGAATCGCGCCAACCTCGGCGATTATTACTCCGATTCCTACGAGGCCTATGCCTGCGCCACCGCGCCTTCGGATTCGCCCCAAGCCAAGCACGACCTGGAGTTCTGGAAGCAGCAGGTCGCCTGCGCATTGCCCGAAGGACGTGCGGCGATTGCGCCGATCAACGCCAATGAGGTCGCCGTGTGCATCCGCTGGAGCGATGCGCGCTGGGAGACCAGCGAGGGCGACGCTGCTGGAAAATGCACTACCGACGCCGCGAGTTTCGGCGCCTCGATGACCGATTCAGGGCCCGGTGCCGGCACGGATGGTCAGTTCAGCGTATTCGTCGTCGCGACCCGCTTCTAGGAGCCATTCCATGTCCGGTGCTTTCAGACGCTCCTTGCTCCCCGCGCGGCCCGCTTCGGGCCTGTCGCTGATCGAACTCATGGTGGGTCTCGCCATTGGCGCGATCCTGACCATCGGCCTGCTGCAGATCTTCAGCGCCAGCCGGGTCAGCTCGCAGACCCAGGAAGGACTCTCGCGGGTGCAGGAAAACGGGCGTTTCGCCATCCAGTACATCCAGCGCGGCCTGCGCCAGGTCGGCTACACCGGCTGCGGTACCGACGTCGCCCGCGCTCGCCACGCCAGCTTCGTCAACCATCTGTCGAATTACATCGACGGCAGCGTGCCCGGAGGACCGCAGTACCGCTTCCAGCGGCAACTGGATGGATTCCGGGCGGGCGTGGGTACGGCGCCGGGCGAGTTTTCCGCGATCACTCCTGTTGCAAACACGGATGTCTTGATCATGCGGGTGTTCGGCGAGGATCGGGTGCCGGTGCTGAGCACGGTGAGGACCAACACCAACAGGAGCATGGATATCGTCCTCGCCGATGGGACGCTGGATTTCCTGCCGGAAGACGGCAAGCTTGCGCTGTTTGCAATGCAGAACTGCCGTTCCTCGGAGGTCTTCGCGGGCAAGATCAGCGGCAACAAGCTCATCGTCGAGGGCACGGCTGCTCCAAACGTCTATGGAGATCCCAGTGCGACCGATTGCGGTCTGGCTGCATGCCCCTGGGCCCATACATCGAATGCCTTCCAGGCCGCGAAGCCGCTGAGCGGTGGGCCGGCCAGGCTTAACGTGGATGTGCAACGGGCCGAATACATGGCGCTGTTCGTGATGAACCGGCCGGATACCAGCACGCCCGCCCTCTACATGCGCCGGTTCCAGCGTGACAGCACCACCCTCGGTAGCCCCGAGGAACTGGTGGAGGGCGTCGAGAACATGCAGCTGCGCTACGGCTTCGATACTGACGACAACGGAACGGCCGACGAATATCGCACCGCCGCCGAGGTCGTCGCCGGCGCCGTGGATGATGGTGCCCGCGACGTCAGGTGGCGCCAGGTGGTCAGCGTGCGCGTCGCGTTGCTTCTGCGCAGCCCCGATCGCGCGGCGGTGCCGAGCGGCACCCGCAAGTACTCATTGCTTGGAACCGAAGTGACGCCGCCGGACGACGGCGCCATGCGCCAGGTCTACGAGACCACGATTGCCCTGCGCAATCGCATGTTCAACACCTGAGGCAGCCATGACCCGATCCCCACCAACGGTTTCCCCTCGCCAACGTGGCGCCGTGCTGTTCATCGCGCTGATCATGCTGATCCTGCTGACGCTGATCGGTGTCACGGGCATGCAGGTGACCCTGCTGCAGGAACGCATGTCCGGCAACTTCCGCGCTCAGCACCAGTCCTTCGAACGCGCGGAGACCCGCATGATCGAGGGCCGCGACAAGGTGAGCGACCGGCTCACCGCCTACGACCTCATTTCGAGCAGGGAAGTAGCCCTCGTCGATGGCAAGAAGCTGCCCTGGCAATCCTGGTTGACGACGTATCCACCATCGGCCCAACTCGCCACCGAGGTGCGTTGCGGCATGGCGTGCGGCTCGAACCGGGCGAAAAGCACGATGTGGGATCCGAACAAGGACCTCCGCTTCTACACCGTCACGGGGCAGGAAAAGGACCCTTCCAGCGATGCTTCCAGCGCTGCCTGGTCCACCGTGCAGACCATCTACGTCTACTGATCCGGCCGCAGGAGAATCGACATGAACATCCTGAAGTTCAGGACCACCTCGGCACTTGCGAGCTTGTGCTTCCTGGCTGGATTGACGCACCCGGATGCGGCCATGGCGCAGGCGGGTGGAGGGATCGATGTGTCCCAGCAGCCCCTGTTCACCATGAGCGGCCAACCGCCGCTCAACATGCTGGTCATGGGCAAGGACCACAAGATCTATTACGAGGCCTACAACGATGCCTCGGACCTGGATGGCGATGGCGCCCTGGACATCGGCTACAAGCCGGACAGCATCACCTATTACGGATACTTCAATTCGAATGCCTGCTACGAATGGGATGCGGGCGAGAACCGGTTCAAGCCTACCGGCCCCGCGACCAGCAAGCAGTGCAGCGGCAAATGGAGCGGCGATTTCCTGAACTATGTCACCACCTCCCGCATGGATGCCCTGCGCCGCGTCCTGTATGGCGGCTGGCGCCAGGTGGACACTGCGTCCGACACGACTCTGCAAGGTGCCTTCTTCCCCCAGGACGGCCATAGCTGGGGCAAGGAGTACCAGAGCATTGCGCGCGATGGCTATGACATCAGCAAGTACACACCGCTGAGTGCGCCGCTCGCGGGGACATATCATCTTTTCGCGATGACCACGCTGACCGGCAATGGCAAGACCTATGCCGAAGGCTATCAGGCGCCGTTATTGAGGGTGCTCAAGAACACCGAGCACAGAATCTGGAATTGGGTTTCGATCGAAGGCCCGGTGGCGGGAGACAAGTGCGTAAGCCAAGGGACTAATTGCGTCAAGAGCGGGACAACTTCGTGGGACCTTGTGCCCGCTGACTGGTTCAGTGGTCTCAAGGTCACGACCTGGAAGAGAACGAGCGGCAGCGGCAGTCCTGGCGACAAGAACGCCATGGACAAGCTTTTTTCGGATTTCGCGAAGAATAACAACCTTTGTGGGTCGTCCGCCGTATCGCAGATCAACAATACGGCCAACAACCCGTTCAGCGGCACCAACGGGTGTACCAACGACAACTTCCTTACGAAGGTGGAAGGGAATCTGGTGATTCCCGCCGCCGGAACGTACAAGTTTGCAATCGATGGCGACGACGCGGTCGACGTTTCCATCGGTGGAACACATCGGGCGGACTGGTACGGCGGGCACGCTGCCAGTCGGCCAAACGTCGGCGGTCATTCATTCAGCCTGACGCTGACTGCCGGATCGCATCCCGTCGTTTTCCGGCACCAGGAAGCCAGCGGCGGTGAAAGCTGGGGATTGTTCGTTGAGCGGACCACGCCCGGCGTCACGCGTGACGACTACCAGGTGCGCGTCCAGCCCTGTCCGGCGGGCGACGCGAAGGCGAACGTGCGTGAGCCGATCTGCAAGGAGTACTCGAACAAGCAGTTCAAGCCTACGGGCATCCTGCATGACTACGGCGAAACCGAGAAGATGTATTTCGGTCTCATCACCGGAAGCCAGTTCAACAACCTGGAAGGCGGCGTGCTGCGCCGGAACATGGAGGATTTCCGCACGGAGATCAATGCGGACACGGGCCAGTTCAAGTCGGACGTCAACGGCATCGTCAACACGATCAACCGTTTCCGCATGATTGGTGGTGGCTACGACGGCGGAGGTGACAACCTCAACGCCAACAAGAACTGGAACTGGGCCAACGGCACGGGCAATTGCACCTCCCAGGGAGACCGGGCGCTCAATAATGGCGAATGCCGCATGTGGGGTAACCCGCTGGCGGAAATGATGTACGAGAGCATGCGTTACTTTGCGGGCGCGGGTAAGGCGACGACGCGCTTTGCGACCGGTGGCAGTTCGCAGGGCACCACGGAGGAGACCACCATGGGCCTGGGCACGGCGCCATGGAAGGACCCTTATGCGTCGAAGAATGCCAACCCGGCTGGTGGCGGCTTCCTGTCTTGTTCGCGCCCGTTCCAGACCGTGATCAGTGACATCAACCCGAGCTACGACGGCGATCTGCCGGGCAGCCCCTTTACCGGTGCGAAGACCAGCATCAACGACACGCCAAGCACCATCAGCAGCTTCAATGCCGCGACCGAGGGGCAGGCAATCTGGACCGCCGAGTTCGGCGGCCCCAAGAACGTGTTCATCGGCGATGTCGGCAACGTGACGGACAACGCGCCCACTGCCAAGGCGGCCTCGAGCTTCGGCAACATCCGCGGCCTGTCGCCAGAGGAGCCGAGCAAGGGTGGCACCTACTACTCGGCGAGTGTCGCCCGCTATGCGCGCATGAACGACATCAATGCGGCGGAAGGCAACCAGTACCTCAGCACCTATGCAGTCGCGCTGGCTTCGCCGCTGCCGCGCATCGAGTTTCCGGTCGGCACCGGCAAGGTCGCGCTCATACCGTTTGCCAAGACCGCCAGCGGTACCTTTGGCGGCGGCGTGCGCAAGCCGACCAACACGATCGTCGATTTCTACGTCGAGAAAATCGTGAATCTGCCAGGACAGCCCACCGACGTCACGATCAATGGTGGTCGGGCCTACGCCAGGTTTCGCATCAACTACGAGGACGTGGAGCAGGGCAATGACCACGACATGGATGCGATCGTCATCTACGACATCACCCATAACGCGGATGGCAAGGTCACGGTTGCGTTGACGTCCGAATACGCCGCGGGCAGCGCCAACCAGATCATGGGCTACGTGCTTTCGGGCACGACGCAGGATGGTGTGTACCTGGACGTCCGTGATACCGACTCTGGTTCCGGTGCGGTTCCGCTTTACGGGCTCAGCACTCCGAATCCGTTGCTGCCGGGCGATTGCGCCAAGGCATCTCCACCTGCGGCGTGCACACAGGCACTCCCGCTCACTTCGACGCGTGTGTTCACCCCTTCGGCGGCGGCTGCCGATACCATCCAGCTCCAGGATCCCCTCTGGTACGCCGCCAAGTACGGCGCGCCGAAGCCCGAAGCCGTGGATCTCGATGGCGACGGCGTCCCCGACAACTACTTCCTGGTCACCAACCCGACCACCCTGCGCGAACAGCTCGACAAGGCGTTCGCCGACATCATCCAGCAATCGCAGCCCTCTGCGAGCGTGGCCACCAGCACGCCGCGTTACACGCCTGGCTCGACGCTCGCCTACGAGGCCTCCTACAACTCGGAAGACTGGTCTGGCGATGTGAAGGCCTACAAGGTGCGCCCCGACGGCACCTACACCAACGCCACGCCGAAGTGGAGCGCGAGCGAGCGCATGCCGGCCCCAGGTTCCCGCAACGTGTTCACCGCCAGCAAGAAGAATGACGGCACGTACGAAGGCGTGGAGTTCACCAAGGATGGCCTGGACGCAACGCTGGAGGCGCTCGTGCAAGGCAACCTCGATCCCGACGTGTTTGCCCCGGACGATGTCATCGCATTCCTGCGCGGGGACCAGAGCAAGGAGCAGGGCGTGGCCAGTTGTACCGTTCCCGCGGATTGCCCTTTCCGCAAGCGCGGCAGCAAGGTCGGCGACATCCTCAATTCCTCACCGGCCGTCGCCGGTGTGTCCAGCTTCGGCTTCGGCAGCATCCTGGCGGACGTGGCGCCGACGGCGGCCAGCAGCTATGCGGCCTTCGTGGAGGCCAAGAAGCTCGTGTACCGCAACGGCACCATTGAAAGGCCGGTGATCTACGTCGGCGCGAACGACGGCATGCTGCACGCCTTCGATGGCAGCGACAGCAGCAACGGCGGCAAGGAGTTGTTCTCCTATATCCCGAACGCGGTGCTCGACAAGCTGCAGGAGCTGACCCGACCCGGCTACATGCACCGCTACTATGTGGACGGATCGCCCACGGTGGGCGACGCCTACTTGGCCAGCGCGTGGAAGACCGTGTTGCTTGGCTCCGTAGGGGCGGGCGGCCGCGGCGTGTTCGCCCTGGACGTGACCAGCCCGGCCAACTTCAGCAAGGACAAGGTGCTGTGGGAGTTCAACAGCAGCGACGACGCCCGCATGGGGCAGTTCGTCGGCCGGCCGAACATGGGCATTGCCGAGAATGGCCAGTGGCTGGCGGTGTTCGGCAACGGCTACAACAGCGCGAACAATCGCGCGGTGCTGTTCATCCGTGACCTCAGGACAGGCGCGGAAGTCGCCACCATCGACGTGGGTTGCACTTCCGGTCCACCCGAGAACTGCACCGATGGCCCCAATGGCCTGGCCACGGCGCTCCTCGTCGACAACGACGGCAACGGCGCCGGCGACACGATCTATGCCGGCGACTATCTCGGGAATCTCTGGCGCTTCGAGTACACGGGCAGCGCGTGGAAGCTGGGCAACGGCAACAAGCCCCTGTTCACCGCCAAGGATCCGGGCGGCAAGCCGCAGTCGATCACCAGCGGCGTATTCACGACGGCCAATCCGCTCGGTGGCACCATGGTGGTGTTCGGCACCGGCCGCTACCTCAACGTGGAAGACGCCGATTCCTCGCAGATCGGCGAGGGGACGCGTGCCTCCGTGGACAGCATCTACGGCATCTGGGACACGCGGTGGTACGACGTCGACACCAAGGTCTGGACGGACAGCTGGCCCATCCAGAGCCGCAGCGTGCTGGGCGGCTATGCCGATCTTGGCCAGCAGAAGATCACCAAGTACGTGCCGGAAGCCGCGGACGGCAGCGGGGGCTATCGTGAGGCCACCCGTAACTCGATCGACTTCAAGACCAGCAGCGCCGACACCAATGGCAAGATGGGCTGGTACATCGACCTCGACTGCAGTGGCTGCGGCCTTACGGGTGGTGCCACCGATCCGCTGCGTGGTGAGCGTGTCACGGCGACGCCGCAGGGCATCCTGGGCGACGTCGTCTTCAATGTTTTCCGACCTGAAGGCGACGCCTGTGAGCCTGGCAGTCAGATCGCGATGCTCGTTTTCGACGCTTTGATTGGTTCAGCGAGCTATGCCCTTGCGAATCCGACCTTCGGGGGTGCGGGACATGGCCCGCTGCTTGGAGTGCACATCGGCCATGGCCCGCCACCTGGCGAACCATTGATCGGGATTAAGATCCCCCCCCCCCCGGACGACCGGCTTGGTGTGCCTTGCCTGCCTGGCTCCGAGGGCTGCACGCCACCGCCGCCGCCGTGTGATCCAGCTACCGACCCAAGCTGCGAGCCGCCGGTTACCACGTGCAGCTGGTTCTCGCTCAACGCGGCGGGCAAGCCCGCCGGCAAGCCGGTGCCCTGTGGTCGCGTCTCATGGCGCCAGCTGCGATGACGACACGCGCAGCAACCACCCGGGCGTATGCCTGCGCCCGGGTCGCAGCCCACCGCAACCCGAGAACATGCACGAGGGCACCATGAGACCATCACGTGGCTTCACCCTGATCGAGCTGATGATCGTCGTGGCGATCATCGCCATCCTGGCGGCGATCGCCTACCCGAGCTACCAGGAGCACATCCGCAAGAACCGGCGCGCACAGGGCAAGGCCGACATGATGGAGCTTGCCCAGCGCCTGGAGCGCACCTTCTCGATCGATCGCGCCTACACGGCGGCAGGCACGATCTGCGGCAAGGACCTGCAATCGCCGGTGAGCGGAACTTCGTACTACAAGCTCACCACCGCATGCACGGCTACCACCTTCACCATCACCGCGGCCCCACAGAACGCGCAGACTGCCGACACCCGTTGCGGCAAGCTTACCCTCAACCAGCTCGGCGCCAAGACTGCCGACGGCACGCTCGGGGCGGCTGGCTGCTGGTAAGCACCTATCAGCGGGAGATCGCATCGGCAGGGCTGTCCGATCTTTCCGCGGATGGCCGCGTCCAGCATGGATGGCCTGCTTGCCTGATGCCGGCCGGGGCCGTTGCGTGACGGGTCGGTCGAGCGTGCAAGGCAGCCCGGTTCCGAGTTGTCGGATCGGCCGCGAATCCCTATACTGCGCGCCCCGCCGGAGTAGCTCAGTTGGTAGAGCAACGCATTCGTAATGCGTGGGTCGGGGGTTCGACTCCCTTCTCCGGCACCACTTTTCTCCGCACCCCGCGGAAGGAAAGGGCGGTTAGCTCAGCGGTAGAGCATTGCCTTCACACGGCAAGGGTCGCAGGTTCGATCCCTGCACCGCCCACCAAAATCAACGACTTGGGCCACCTTACGGGTGGCCTTTTTCGTGGTGCGGCCGGCACCGACGCACACTTGGAGGTGTAAACCCTCGCACGGGCTGGCAATGGCGAGAAGCGAAGCGCGACTGCAGATGAGCGACTACTGCCAGGGGGAACTGTGGAGCGAAGCTGCGGGCCGATGGACAGGAGCCGGCTAGAAGGCGGTCAACAGGGCGACGTCGCCGACCGGATGGTAGAGGTGGCAGGATCAGGTTGCGAGCACTGCGGTGCGCTACCACCGCCGCCTCAACGTGGTCATCGTCGAGCGGTGGCGCGATGCGACGGCACGATGGCAGCGGCGATCCGGCGCATTCATTTTCCGTCCAGCGCCAGAGTCTGAAGGATGCTCTCGAACTCGGCCAGCAAATCGGGCTGGCGCTGCGACAGGAAGCGGAACACCGCCTTGTTGTCGATCAGCTTGCCCAGGTAGCCACGCGCCAGCACGAGCAGCAGCACGTCCTGCCCGTAGGACTTCTCGACCAGCTTCAGTTGCCCTTGCAGGTTGCCCATTTCGCGCTCCATCTTCACCATCTGTTCCGCCGTGACGCCGGATAGCTTCCGGGGCCGTTTCTCGCTGACCAACAGGTGTGGCGGGGTGGCCGCGAGCAAGGCTTCGGCGTAGGCAACCGTCATGTTGTTGGCCGTCAGCATCAGTTCCACGCACTCGACCTGCCGGGTGGGTTTGAGCTTGCGCAGCACCGAGCCGAGGTTGGCGGCGAAGTGCTGATCCTTCAGCATCTCGATCGCCTCCGGGCAGATGCCGTTGAGCAGGCTCACCTTCTTGTGGATCAGGCTGACGTCCACGTTCAATGCGTTGGCCAGTCGGTCGGGGGTGACACCGCGCTCGACCGCGCGCCGGAGCATCTGGTGTTCCTGGATGGTCGAGATGCGGTTAATCCGGCTGTTGTATGTGTAGCTTTCATCGTCAATGGCCATCAGGCACGGCGCGTCGGTATAGCCGAGTTGCCGCAGCGCCAACAGGCGCATGTGGCCGTCGAGCAAGACGTACTGGCCGGTGATCTTGTCGGCCTTGCCAACGCTCAGCGGTTCGATCAGCCCGATCGCTTCCATCGATGCCATGATCTGCTTGAACTTGGGCGAGGTATGCAAGCCCGCCGGCGGCTTGCGCGACGGCAGAATCCGATCCAGCGCCAGCATGATCGGCTCTGGGATGAATCCCAAGGGTGGTTTGCTCATGGCGCATGACCTCCGCTCCATACGCGCTCGGCCAGTTGCTTGGGCAAGGTGTCCAGTCCTTCGGCGCGCAGCAGGTTGGAGAAATGCTCGTCGGCCAATAGCTGGCGCAGCGCCTCGATCACGAACAGCAGACGCTGTTGCGCGAACTCGGCCTTCTTCACCATCAGTTTCTGCCGCTCTACCTCGCGCTGATAGTTACGCACCAGGCTGGAGGTGGTGATGGCCGCGCCCTTTCGAGCGGGCCGATGGGCCAATGTCTTGCCGAGGGTACTGCGCCGCTGAAGCACGCGCCGCGCCTGCATCAGTTGGCCACCGCGCAATTGGCCGCTTTCGTAGGCGTCCTGCAACGCAGCCTGCACGGCTTCCTCGTCGCTTGCGCCCGCGATGGTGATGGCTACATTGAGCGGAACCCTTCCGGCCTCGACAGCGGCCAGCAGCCGTTCCTCGCCTGTCTCGAAGAGGAGCAGGATGCCCTTGATGTAGTCGAGGCTCAGACCGGTCTTCCTGGCGATTACGCGCTTGTCGTAGCCCTGTTCGCTCAACTGCTCGATGCTCATCAGCAGTTCCAGCGCGCTGTATTTCCGGCGGGCGATGTTCTCGGTCAGGCTCATGATGAAGGCGTCTTCGTCGTTGACCTGCACCACCAGCGCCGGAATCTGCTTCTCGCCGAGTGATTTGAACGCCTTGAGTCGGCCTTCACCGCAGATCAGCAGGTAGCGTTTGCCGTTCTCCATATCGCCGCGCGGCGTGACTGTCACCGGCTTCTTCAGGCCGATGCTCTTGATATTGCCGACGATCTCCTCGAACACGCGGCCATTGCGGTCGCGCGGGTTGAGCACGGCGATCCGATCGACCGGGATCATTTGCAAGTTGGTAGGGTGATGCGGTCTGGTCATGCGGCCCTCCGGATGCGGCTGCGCTCGGCCATGCCGTAGAGGTAGTCCAGGCTGTCGAAGCGGTAGCTCTCGAATTCAAGGCCGTTGTGATCGGCCAGATGGATGCCCGCTTGGCCGAAGTCCAGATGCGGCAGCAGGTAGTAGTCCAGTGGCGCTTGGTTCGTTTCGTCGAGCCGGACGGCGACCGTGATGTCCGGCGTCAGACTGGCATCGAAGCGCACCTTCCAGCGATGGCGACCGTCATCGAGCACGTTGCAGCGTGAGAGCACCAGTGAAACGGTGAACTCGCGGTTGACGGTGAGCAGGTCGGTCGCCGGATCACGCACGACCGCACCGCCGACCTCGGCGATCATCCGTTCGGTCTGGCCGACGATTTCCGGGTGCAGTCGGCGCAGGAACTGGTTGACCTCCAGGTACTGGTAGTCCCGATCCGGCGTGAAGCCCACGGTCTGATAGGCGCGGATCAGGCCGCCGAAACGGTGTGCGTAGGCCGCCGCCGAAGGCATCCCTTCGGCTTCGTCGATGATCAGGCCGGAGAGGTAGCCATGCTGCTGGAACAGGCGGCGCAGTTTCTCGACCAGTTCCTCGTTGCTGAAGCGGTGTGTGCGTTCGCGCAGGATGCCTTGTGCGGTGTAGAACAGTTCGGGCGGCACGATGCCCTCGAACGCGCCTTCCTTCTTGATCCACATCTCCGGACGGTTCACGACCCACACCTTCTTAAGCTTGAAGGAGCGCCGGTTGTAGACGTTGTTGCCGATGTATTTCTCGTTCGAGAGCACTTCGCGCACGGTGGCGCGCGTCCAGTCGCGCCCGAGGTCGGCCTGGATGCCCTGGGCGTTGAGCCGGGTGGCGATCTCCGACTCGAACAGGCCGTCCTCGACGAACAAGCTGTAGATCTGGTTTACGACGGCGATTTCCTCGTCCGGGCCGGGCTGCAAGATCACGCGATCGGTTTGCAGGCTCTTGTGCTCGCCGCGAGAAAGCTGCCCCTTCACCGATCCGGACTGGTCGATCAGCACGCGCCGCAGGCCGTAGCCCGCTGGCCCACCTTGCCGGAAGCCGAGCTCGATCAGACGACACTGCCCGGCGAACACCTTCGCCGACAGCTCGCGGCTGTATTCGCCCGCCATCGCACGCTTGACGCCCTTGACGATGGTGGACACGGGCGAGCCGTCGTTCTCGAATTGCTCGGCACAGTAGGCGACCTGAATGCCGGCGCGGCGGCAGATGTATTCGTAATAGGCACTTTCGTCGGCATCCTGGAACCGGCCCCAACGGCTGACGTCGTAGACGAGGATGATCTGAAAATCGGACTTGCCGGACTGCACGTCGGCGATCAGTTGCTGGAGCGCCTGCCGCCCGTCAATGCGCAGCCCGCTCTTGCCTTGGTCGGCGTAGGTGCGGACGATCTCGATGTTGCGTCGGACGGCGTACTCGCGGATTGTGTCGCCCTGATTCTCCGTCGAGTATTGCTGGTGTTCGGTGGACATGCGCACGTACTGCGCGGCGCGGCACACTGGCCCGGATCCTGCCGGGCTTGGAGGCGATTCGTTCGGTTGCATAGACCCCGCCGCTTTGTGATTGACGTTCTCGGGTCTGCCTCTCCCTTCAATGGACGCGCCGCCGCCGAACGGCAACCGAAACGGCAGCCGCGCGTACGGTTGCAAACCGTTTCCATGCAGGATGATCGAGAACCCGTTTGGAGGCGAAGTTACGGGCAGATCGTCGAGGCGTCGATCAATTCCTCTCTTGACACGTCCATCTTGCGTGGACACGTCACGGCTACCGGTGTGATCTCGACGACCCACGATCCGCCGCCTTCCCTCGGAAACGCCGGGTGTCGCGTAATCCGGTACAGGCCAGTGGGCAGGTCGAACACATCCATCTTTGCAGGATCGTCGTTGTGAGGCTGATTGCGTGGCCGCTGCTGGTCACGGTTGCGTTGTGCGTAGTCGGGCTGGGCCTCACGGTAGTGACGCCAGTAGTTGGGATTGCGCTGTGCCCACGCCTGCTGGGCGGCACGCTGGTTGATCCGGTAGTCTGGATCGGACTGGAGCTTGGCCCGTTGCCATTGGCGCTTGCGGGCGCGCTGGCAGCCGCGCGACGCGCAGAAGGTCTGGTCGGGAACTTGTGCGCGAGGAGCAAAGGGTTTGCCGCAGCAGGCGCAGCGCTGGGTCATGATCGGAGTCTCATTCAGAAAGACGCTGGAAATCGCAACGACACTGCTGCCCCGCCCACGTGCGGGGTACGCTTGACCTCGATCCGTCAGCGGGGCGTTCTCCTCGTCGGGATGTGAGTGGCGCGTGTTGCTATTTATCGGTTGTTATTGATACTTACCGACATATTGGAACAATATGCCGGATCAATGGACACAACCGCCAACAAGCTTCTCGAGCTGGTGCGCACGCAGGGACTGCTGCGTCCGCGCGATCTGGTCCCGCTGGGCATCCCGCGGGTGGCCCTGACGCGAGCCGTGCGGCGCGGGCAACTGGAGCGCGTGGGGCGCGGGCTGTACAGCCTTCCTGCGCGCCCGGTGTCGGCGCACGGCACGCTGGCCGAAGTTGCCCGCCGCGTTCCCAAGGGCGTCGTGTGCCTGTTGTCGGCACTGCGTTTTCATGACCTGACCACCCAAGCCCCGTTCGAGGTCTGGCTCGCCATCGACAGCAAGGCGGCCACGCCGAAACTGGACTACCCGCCGCTGCGCCTCGTGCGCTTTTCCGGCAGAGCGTTGACCGAGGGCATCGAAGAACACGTCGTGGACGGCGTCACGGTCCGCGTCACCAGCGTCGCCAGGACCGTGGCCGATTGCTTCAAGCACCGCAACAAGATCGGCCTCGACGTGGCGCTGGAGGCGTTGCGCGAGGGATGGGCTGCCCGCCGCATGACCAGCGACGAAATCTGGCACCACGCCAAGATCGACCGTGTGGCGAACGTGATGCGCCCCTATCTGGAGAGCCTGGCATGAATGAACCAGACAAGAGCAGGCGCAACGTCGCCGGGTCGGTTCGTGCCCGGCTGCTCAACAAGGCTCGCGCGGAAAAGCTCGATTTCAATCTGCTGCTCACGCGCTACGCGCTGGAGCGCGTGCTGTACCGACTGAGCATTTCCGAACAGCGCGGACAGTTTCTGCTCAAGGGAGCTTTGCTGTTCGACATCTGGTTCGACGTGCCGCATCGCCCCACGCACGACGCCGATCTGCTGGGTTTCGGTTCCGCCGAAATCCCCCACCTCGAAAACCTGTTCCGTGAGATCAGCCAGATCGCCAGCGACGACGGCATGGCGTTTCAGGCCATTACGGTGAAGGCCGCCGAAATCCGCAAGGAGGCGAACTATGCGGGCGTCCGCGTGACGATGCTCGGCCTGCTCGATGGCGCCCGCTGCCCGGTGCAGATCGACATCGGCTTCGGCGATGCCGTCACGCCCGCGTCGGAGGATGTGCAGTACCCGGTCATCCTCGACGGCATGGCGCAGCCGCAGCTTCGCGCCTATCCTCGCTATACCGTAGTCGCCGAAAAGCTCGAAGCAATGGTCAAGCTCGGCATCCTCAGCAGCCGGATGAAGGACTACTTCGATCTGTGGGTTCTGGCCCGCCATTCCGACTTCGACGGCGTGGTGCTCGCGCAGGCGATCCGCGCCACCTTCGAGCGCCGGGGCACCGCCATCCCATCCGGCGTGCCGTTGGGCCTGACCGACGAGTTTGGCCTGGATGAGCAGAAGACCAGGCAGTGGCAGGCGTTCCAGCGCAAGAACATCATGAAGTCGATGCCGTTGGCTGAAGTGATCGCGGCGCTGCGCGAACTGCTGCTGCCGGTCCTCACGGCGCTCTCGTCGGGCAAGAGCTTCGACCGGCAGTGGCGGGCTGGTGCAGGCTGGGACGGAATCAAGTGAACGGCTGCTTGATTTCGCCTTGTTGTGGACGGCATCACGCGGCCCGCGCCAACACCTCGCGCCGATCGTTGGGCATCGGCGACTTCCGCCACGCGCAGGTGGAACGCGGCCTGCAGATTCAGCCAGCTTTGCGCATCACCACCCAAGTAGCGAGCCAAAACGCAGCGCGGTGTCTGCCGAGATTCCGCGGCGTTTTCGCGCACGATCTCGTTGACGCGTGGTGCGGGATGGTAGTCAATGATTTACGCATCCGCTGGCCCTATGGCCGTCATGTGACGCACAGCCGCCGCTGGCATTGAACGCAACGGTTTAGCGGCGACGGGCATGCGCACGATCACCCCTCCACATCCACCTCATCCGGCTCTCCCGAACGCGCATAGGGCGGCCCGCCCGGCCAGGGCGCGTGCTGGCGGATGTTCCAGCCGCGCTCGGTCAGCCCGCGGCGGGTGGCGAGGCTGGCCTGGCCGCCGATGAGCACGGTCTTCTCGACCACCCGGAAATTGGCGCGATCGAGGAAGTCCCGCACCTCCTCCGTCCAACTCAGGTAATCCACCGGCAGGGGCAGGACGAGTTCGCCACCGGCGGTCAGGTAGGCGAGACCGGCGCCGATGGGTTGCAGCCGTCCTCCGCCGCTGCGGGCGCCCTGGTGCGCCGTGAGGATGCGCAGCGCGTTGACCAGGAAGCGCGCTTCCAGCGGCGAGTCGGCAGTCATGCCCAGTTCCAGCAGCGCATCGCAGCCCTCGGTCGGACGCAGGGCGTCGAGCGCATCGGCGAGGCTGGTCTGCAACGTCGGCGAGAACACTCCGCGGCGCAGGAACTGGCGGATCAGGAACGTGTCGCGGCAGTGGGTTTCCAGGCGCCCGCGGTTGCGTTCGCGCAGGTCCTCGGGCGCGAGTTTCCAGACCACATCGTTGATCTGCCCGCCAGTCGAGAGCACCGTCGCGCCGACACCGCCCACCGCACCGAGCGCCGCATCGGCGCCGAAGTTGCCGCCGCTGCCGACCCAGGCGAGGCCGCTCAGGCGCTCCTGGATCAGCGGGTTGGAGGTGTAGGGGTCGACGCCGAGGCGGGCAGCGAGTTCGCGCTTGACCTGGCCGTACTTGACGCGCCGCTTGACCTCGCGCGTGGCTTCCTTGGCGATCGGCGTGTACCAGCGCTTCTCCGGCCGCGGTTCGGCGGCACCGCCCGCGCCAGGGTCGTTCATCGGCCCGCTGTCATCGGGGTAGGCATCGCCCTCGGTACCGAACTGCCGCGCGGTGCGATCGGAGAGGTTCTGCGCCTGGTTGCCGATCTTCTTCACCCGCCCGCCGAAGTAGCGCGCGACGCCGGCGGGAATGCCGAGCAGGGTGTCGACCGGGTGCAGCGCGATCTGCGCCAGCGACCCGGCGGTGGCGGCGAAGCGATCGCCGGCGGCGCGCAGGAAGGCCTCCGAACGGGTCACGCGGTCGAGTGCTTCCAGCGCCGGGAGTTCCGCCTCGCGCTCGGCGAGAATTTCCACACTGTCGGCACGCAGCGGGCCGTAAGGCGTTTCCAGGCGGAAACGCGCCATGTAGCCACGGATTTCCACCCGCGGCTCCACATTGAAGCCGGGCCCTGAAAGCAGCGCCGGCTGTACGAGCGCAGCCGCGTCGAGCACCGGCTCGGCTTCGACGGCGAGCACCGGATCGGCGGGAACGGAGTGGGCGTACAGCAGCGCGGTGAGGATCAGCGCGGCGAAACGGGGCGAAAGCATGGGTACGTGGAACGCGCGCGCGGCGCCAGGATGCGAGCTTCCCACGCGGTGGGTCGTGGGTTCAAGCCGGGGCGCCGTGGGCGCAGGTCGCGGGAGCGCGCGCGTAGGAGCGCACCCTGTGCGCGACCGAGGTCTTTCGTCACGACGCGGCGCGGGTCGCCCACAGGGTGGGCTCCTACGGATATCCTCGCACGGCTGTGAGCGCGTGATCGAAGCTCTTTCAACCGTTGGCGAAGGCACCGTAGCGGCGCAGGCGCTGGTAGCGGCGCTCGAGCAGGCCTTGCGTGTCGAGGCGGTCCAATTCCTCGAGCTGGTTCAGGAGCACGGCCTTGAGGCGCACCGCCATCCCGCGCGGGTTGCGATGCGCGCCGCCGAGCGGTTCGCGGATGACCTTGTCGACCAGGCCAAGCTCCTTGAGCCGCGGTGCGGTCAGGCCGAGCGCGTCGGCGGCGTCGCGCGCGCGTTCAGCGGTCTTCCACAGGATCGAGGCGCAGCCTTCCGGCGTGATGACCGAATAGGTGCTGTATTCGAGCATGTTGGTGACGTCGCCGACGCCGATCGCCAGCGCGCCGCCGGAGCCGCCCTCGCCGATCACGGTGCACACGATCGGCACGCGCAGGCCCGCCATTTCCAGCAGGTTGCGGGCGATGGCCTCGCTTTGGCCACGTTCCTCGGCGCCGACGCCGGGGTAGGCGCCGGGCGTGTCGATGAAGGTCAGCACGGGCAGACCAAAGCGCTCGGCCATCTGCATCAGGCGCAGCGCCTTGCGGTAGCCCTCAGGGCGCGGCATGCCGAAGTTGCGGCGGATCTTGCCCTTGGTGTCGCGGCCCTTCTGGTGGCCGATCAGCACCACGCTGCGCCCGTCGATGCGGGCCAGGCCGCCGACGATGGCGGCATCGTCGGCGTAGGCGCGATCGCCGGCGAGTTCCTGGAACTCTTCGCAGATGACGCCGATGTAGTCGAGTGTGTAGGGCCGCGCGGGGTGGCGCGAGAGCTGCGCCACCTGCCACGGCGTCAGGTTGCGGAAGATCTCCGCAGTGCGCGTCTTCAGCTTGCCGCGCAGCGTCGCGACCTCGTCCTCGATGTTGAGCGCATGGCCGCTGCCGGCGTTGCGCAGCTCCTGGATCTTGGCGTCGAGATCAGCCAGCGGCTGCTCGAAATCGAGGAAATTGGGATTCATGCGCAACGATTCGGCCGAAGATCGGGCAAAGGGCGGAGTATAACGCGTAGCCTGCGCGCTTTCGGGCGACGGGCGGGTGCGCAGCGCAAGCGTCTTGCGATGCGTCGGAGCCGAGGTCGCGACACCGCTTCCATGGGACCGCCGTGCAGCGACCGGCGCCCGTGATCCTGTGAAGGCCTCGGTCGCGCACAGAGTGCGCTCCTACACGGGCGACATCCATGAATGCGCCTTGTTTGCCATGCGACAGCGCGCCGACGAAGTGGGGGTGACGTCTCCTGCAACGCGTCCTGTAGGAGCGCACCCTGTGCGCGACCGCCGTCGCAATCCGGCGAGGCCCCGGTCGTGATCACGGTCGCCCCATAAAGCGCAGCGGCCGGTCTCACTCGAAGATCAGCTCCGCGGCGGCGATGCCGGCGAGGGATTGCAGGTGCTGGGGGAGATCCGGGTGGGCGCGGACGCGCCATTCCTCGCCGAGTTCGAGGTCCGCACGGGCGGTCTGGCTGGCGAAGCGGATGCGCACCGGCGTACTGCCGCCGCGCCAGGCGCCGAGGGCCTCGCGCAGGCTGCCGGCGAAGCCCGCGCCGACGCCGTTCAGCACCAGCCGAAGTACGCGGGCGCGTTGCTCGCAGGCGGTTTCCAGCGTCGTCACCGACTGCACGCGGAGCTGGTAGCCACCCGAAAAGTCGTCGACGCCGAGCCCGCCGCTGAACACCAGGATCGCGTCGCGGGTGAGGAGGTCGCCGTATTCGCCGAGGGTCTCGCGGTAGAGCACCGCCTCGAAGCGTCCGGAATGATCCTCGACGCTGACGAAGGCGCGGTGGTCGCCCTGCTTGCGGAGGGCGATCACCGAACCGGCGAGGGTGAAGCCCTGCTGCTCGGCGAAGCGGCGCCGACCCTCGCCGTTGCCGGTTCGCGACGGCGGGCGGAAGTGCTTGTCGATTTCGCCGATGGGACAGGTCGTGACCTCCGCCAGCAGCTCGCGCCAGGCGTCGGTGGGGTGGCCGGAGATGTAGTGGCCGAGCGTGTCGCGTTCACCATTGAGCCGCTGCGCGACCGGCCACTCGGCAACGGCAGGTGGCATCTGCACGACGAGCGGGGTACCCATGGCGGCGCCGAAGATGTCGACCTGGCCGCTTTGGCGGTCGCGCAGCGCCTGGTCGGCCGCGCGCAGGGCCTCGGGGAGATGCGCCGCCAAGGTGGCGCGATTGACCGCCAGCGCGTCCAGCGAGCCGGACTGGATCAGCGCCTCGAACACCCGCTTGTTGAGCTTTTGCGCGTCCACCCGCTGGCAAAGGTCGAGGAGGTCGCGGAACGGGCCACCACGACGGCGCTCGGCGACGATGGCGTCGATCGGGCCGTGGCCGACGCCCTTCACCGCGCCAAGCCCGTAGCGCAGGGTCGAGTCGTCGATGGCCTCGAACATCCAGGCGGAGGCATTGATGTCCGGCGGCAGCACGGTGAGGCCGAGCGCGCGCGCCTCGCCGAGGAAATTCACCACCTTGTCGGTGTTGTCCATGTCGCTGGAGAGCACCGCGGCCATGAACTCGGCCGGGTGGTGCGCCTTCAGCCACGCGGTCTGGTAGGAAACCAGCGCATAGGCGGCCGCGTGCGACTTGTTGAAGCCGTAGCCGGCGAACTTCTCCATCAGGTCGAAGATCGCGTCGGCCTTCTCGGCGGACAGGTCGTGCGCGGCGGCGCCCTCGCGGAACTGCGCGCGCTGGCGCGCCATTTCCTCGACCTTCTTCTTGCCCATGGCGCGACGCAGCAGGTCGGCGCCACCTAGCGAGTAGCCGCCGATGATCTGCGCCATCTGCATCACCTGCTCCTGGTAGACCATGATGCCGTAGGTCTCTTTCAGGATCGGTTCGACGCGCGGGTCGGGGTATTCGATCGCCTCGCGCCCGTGCTTGCGCGCGCAGAAGCTCGGGATCAGCTCCATCGGCCCCGGCCGGTACAGCGAGACCAGCGCGATGATGTCCTCGAAGCAGTCCGGCTTCGCCTCGCGCATCAACTGCTGCATGCCGCGCGATTCGAGCTGGAACACCGCCACCGTCCGCGCCGACTGCAGCAGCGCGAACACCGCCGGATCGTCCAGCGGGATCTTCATGATGTCGAGGGCGCCGGGATTGGGGATTGGGGATTGGGGATTGGCAACGCCGCAACCCTGCTTTTCCGAATCCCGAATCCCCAATCCCGAATCCCGGCCGTTCACCGCCTTGACCGCCCAGTCGATGATGGTGAGCGTGCGCAGGCCGAGGAAGTCGAACTTCACCAGGCCCACCGTCTCGACATCGTCCTTGTCGAACTGGGTGACCATCCCGTCGGCGCCGTGTTCGGAGAACAGCGGCGCGAAATCGCTGAGCGGGGCGGGCGCGATGACCACGCCGCCGGCGTGCTTGCCGGCGTTGCGGGTGAGGTCCTCGAGCTTCAGCGCGAGGTCCACCAGCTCGCGAACCTCCTCCTCGGACTGGTACTGCTCGACGAATTCGGAGACGACGCGGTCGGGCTCCTTGCGCGCCTTTTCCGAGCGGCCCAGCGCGTCCTCCAGCGACAGGTCGAGCGGCACCTTCGGCAGCAGCTTGGCGATGCGGTCGACCTGGCCGTAGGGCATGCTGAGCACGCGCCCGGTGTCGCGCAGCACCGCCTTGGCCGCCATGGTGCCGTAGGTGATGATCTGGCTGACGCGGTCGCGGCCGTACTTTTGGCCGACGTAGTCGATCACCTCGTCGCGCCGGTCCATGCAGAAATCGACGTCGAAGTCCGGCATCGACACGCGTTCGGGATTCAGGAAGCGCTCGAACAGCAGGCCGTAGCGGAGCGGATCGAGATCGGTGATGCCGAGCGCGTAGGCGACCAGCGAACCGGCGCCGGAGCCGCGGCCGGGGCCGACCGGGATGTCGTTGCCCTTGGCCCAGTTGATGAAGTCGGCGACGATCAGGAAGTAGCCGGGGAAGCCCATCTGCACGATGACGTCGACCTCGCGGTCGAGGCGTGCCTGGTAATCGGCGCGGCTGAAGCCGGCGGCGGGCGGATGCGCCACCAGCCGCCGCTCCAGCCCCGCGTTGGCCTGGGTGCGGATGTACTCGTCCAGCGATTGGCCGGTGGCCACCGGGAAGGCCGGCAGGTAGTACGTGCCGAAGCTCAGCTCCAGGTTGCAGCGGCGCGCGAGTTCGACGGTGTTCTCGATCAGCTCGGGAAGGTCGGCGAATACCTCGGCCATTTCCGCCGGTGACTTCAGGTACTGCTCGGGCGAGTAGTCGCGCGGGCGCCGCGGGTCGGCCAGCACGCGCCCGGCGTGGATGCACACGCGGGCCTCGTGTGCCTCGAAGTCGTCGCGGGAGAGGAAGCGCACGTCGTTGCTGGCGATGGCCGGAAGATCCAGTCGCCCGGCGAGGTCCAGCGCGCCGGCGAGGAAGGCTTCCTCGTGGGGGCGGCGGGTGCGCACGATTTCCAGATAGGTGCGGTCCGGGAAACGTTGGCGCCACCATTCGGCGCACTGCTGCGCCAGGTCCTCGC
Source organism: Lysobacterales bacterium (assembly GCA_017305135.1). Taxonomy (GTDB): domain Bacteria; phylum Pseudomonadota; class Gammaproteobacteria; order Xanthomonadales; family Rhodanobacteraceae; genus Dokdonella_A. The sequence continues at coordinate 28,958 of JAFKNA010000024.1, forward strand.
GACCGGCGAGAAGGTGGCGGCCGATGTCGCTGTCGTGCCCGGCCAGCACGATCAGCCCCGCGCCGGCCGCACCGAGCCAGTCCGCCTCGACGACCACGCGGTCGCCCTGGCGGTTCTCCGCGTAGGCGCGGGTCATGAGGCGGGAGAGGTTCAGGTAGCCGCCATGGTCCTGGCACAGCACGGTGATCCGCTGCGGTCGCGCGGGGTCCTGCGCATCGCCTACCCACAGGTCGGCCCCGGCGATCGGCTTCACGCCGGCGGCCTCGGCGGCCTTGTAGAACTTCACCAGCGCGAACAGGTTGGCCTGGTCGGTCAACGCCACCGCCGGCATGTCCATGCGCGCGCAGGCGGCCACCAGCGCGCCGATGCGGATGGTCGAGTCGGTCAGCGAATACTCGCTGTGCAGGTGCAGGTGGACGAAGCCGGGAGGCATGGCGGACGCGGTGCGGAACCCTGCCGGGCGGGCGCCGGGCCGCCCAGCGTAGTGGCTGCCCCCGGGAGCGGCAAGATTGACAAGCGCGCCACCGGCTCGGGGGTCGGCAGCTGTCAGCCGCGTGGTCCGGCCGGGGTAGGAGCGAGCGTGCTCGCGACCGCCATGCAAGGGAACCCCGACCAGGTCGCCTGCTCGCAAGCTCCTGCAGCGCGACGCCTGCCAGGTGCGCCGCTCAGGGCCCGAGCGCGTCGAGCCTGCCGAAGGCGTGCGCCATCCAGGATTCCAGCGCCTCCGGTTGCGGGCAGTCCATGAAACGTCCGTTGCAACGCTCGCGCAGGCGTGTGTTGGCTTCGAAGAAGGCATCCTTGGGCAGGCCGGCGATATCGATGATCAGGCCGGCGAGGAAGGCCAGGTCGAGCCGATCGGGCACCGTTTCCCGCTCGCCGGCGGGCGTGCTGTCGATGCGGTAATAGGTGAGTTGGCGCGCCAGCGCCGGTTCCCGCACCCGCGCGCTGCTGGCGAGACCCCGCTCCAGCCCGTCGAAGGAAGGACGATGGTCGCCGAAGTGCGCCAGCAGCGTCGGCCGGCCGCTGGCGAACAGGAATGCGCGCAGCCGTTCCAGCGCTGCCGCCGACTCATGCAGCCGATGGAGATAGTGCCCGACGTTGCGGTTGGTGCGCTCGTCCTCGCCGGGCAGCAGCGGGCGGTCGAACGGAGCGGGCAGGGCGTCCAGCGGCAGGTCGTGCGGGCCGTGCTGGCGCATGGTGAGGAGCATGATGAAGAGCGGTTGCCCCGGATCGCCGGCAAGTTGCGGATAACGCTCCTGGAAGCGCGCCACCAGGTCGCCGTCGCTGCTTTCCCAGCCGAGCCCGAGTTCGGCGGCGTCGTGGAACTCGTCGAAACCGTAGTCGGCATACGCCTCCGCGGCACGCACGAAGCCGCCTTCCATGGGATAGAAGGCGATGCTGCGGTAGCCGAGCGCCTTGAGCTGCCGTGGCAGGCTGTAGCGAACGCGCGGCGCCAGGTTGTAGGGCGCGTAGATGCCCGCCGGACCGAACAGCGGGTGCGGCAGGGCGGCCAGGAAGGCGAACTCGCTGGTCCAGGTCGCGCCGCCCCAGGTGTGGACCAGCAGGTCGCCGCGGGCGCGCGTGCTGGCGTCGCCATCGAACAGGGGCAGGCTGCATTGCGGCGCGGCGCAGGCTGCCCACTGGCGCGGGTCCAGGGTGCTCTCCTCCAGCACCACGACGATGTCCGGGCGGTGTTCCGCCTGTGCGGCCGACGCCTCGCCCCAGTCGAAGCGCGAAGCCGCGGTGGCCGAATGGGGCGGCAGCGACACGCGCATGCGGCTGATTGAATCGAGGAAGGTCGTGGCGGGATTCGCCGTCGCGTGTTCGATGAAGGCCCACGTGCCCGTGCCCACCTTGGCGCCGAGCGACGCCCCCGGCCACGCGGCGGCGACGAGGAAGGCGGCGAGCAGCGACCAGGCCGCGTGCGCCAGGCGCCGGCCGCGCCATCCCGCGGGTCGTTCGATCCACCACAGCCAGGCGGCGACGACGAAGCCGCCGACCACCGCGCCCAGCACTTTCGGCCACATGCCGGGGTAGTGGGCGATCACGTCCGCGGTACTGGACGAGAGGAAATAACGGAGGTCGGGTCCCAGCAGCGGCTGGTGCAGGTACTGGCGCTTCAGGGTGCTGGCCAGCCACAGGGCGCCGATGAGGCCGGCGGACGCGAACAGGCCGAAGCCGCGCCGGCCGCTGAGCGTCACCAGCAGCCATGCAAGCGCGCCGGCGAGGAGCGCGAGGTGCATCCGCTCGTCGGCGCCGGTTTCGGCGCCGAGCAGGCGCCGCAGGGCCTCGGCGAACGCGGCCGTGCCGAGCGCCGTCGCCACAAGGCTGCGCCAATGGCGAGCGAGAGGCTTCACGGCCGGGCAGGGCGCCTGCCCGGCTGCCTTTTTCGACTTGCAGGCAAGGAGCGCAGCAGTGCCTTCGGGGACGGCCGGGCTCCCGCCCGGCCGCTTTTGCTTCCGGGCAGCTTCACGCCAGGAGCGCCGAGTTGGAGCTCGGCATTCGCGTGGATGGGCCAGCGCTCGGAAGGCGCAGGCGCGTCATGGCAAGGCCGGTTCGAGGCTGGCCGGCTCCTGCGGCGCGTGCACGTCCGCTTCCGCCGGGAACAGCTCGGGGGCGAGCAGCCGCTGCACGGGCGCGAAGCCGCGTCGGTGGATCGGGCAGGGGCCGAGGCGGTCGAGCGCGGCGAGATGCTCGGGCGTGCCGTATCCCTTGTGGCGGGCGAAGCCGTAGCCCGGATGGCTGGCGTCATAGTCGCGCATCAGGGCGTCGCGTGCCGTCTTGGCGAGGATCGAGGCGGCGCCGATCGCGACCTGGCTGGCATCGCCGCCGACGATCGCGCGCGCCGGGCAGGGCAGGTGCGGCGGCAGCCGGTTGCCGTCGATCAGGGCCAGCGTGGGCGCGAGGGCGAGCGCGGTGAGCGCGCGCTGCATGCCAAGGAGGGTGGCGCCAAGGATGTTGAGCCGTTCGATCTCGGCGACGTCGATGGCCACCACCGACCAGGCCAGCGCGCGTTCGCGGATGCGCGGGGCGAGGCGCTCGCGCTCGGCTTCGCACAGCTCCTTGGAATCGGCGATGCCGCGGATCCGGCGCGCCGGATCCAGGATGACGGCGGCGACCACCACTGGACCTGCCAGCGGGCCGCGACCGGCCTCGTCGACGCCGGCGACGACTTCGCCCGGATCCGGTCGCCAGCGCTTCATGGCGTGCCCTCGCTGGAAGGGTTCGCGCCGACCGGGCGATCGCCGGCTCGCTCCTCGACCAGTTCGGCGACCGCCGCCGCGGCGCTGCGGCTGGCGCCCCGCGCGAGTTCGCGATGCTGGCGCCGGTACTCGGCCAGCAGCGCGGGATCGATGCTGCGCGAGCGCAACGTGGGCGCGAGGGCGGCGGCGAGAGCTTCGGGCGTGCAGTCGTCCTGCATCAGTTCCGGCACCAGCGCGCGGCCGGCGAGCACGTTGGGCAGCGCATAACGTTCCACCTTGAGGAGGCGCAAGCCCCTGACCAGGCGGTAGGTCAGCGGCGCCAGGCGGTAGGCGACCACCATCGGCCGCTTGGCCAACATCGCCTCGAGCGCCGCGGTGCCGGAAGTGAGCAGCACGGCATCGGCGGCACGCAGGGCCAGGTGGGCCTCGCCCACCGGGGTCAGGAAGCGCTCGTCGCGAAACGGTTCGGCGCCCTGCTTCGCCTCCCGGCCGGCCACTTCGGCACGCAGCGCGGCAAAGGCGGCGCGGCAGGGCTCGTTGGCCATCGGCGCGACGATACGGAGGTCGGGGATCTCGGTCGCCAGGAGGCGGGCGGCCGCAAGGAAATCCGGCCCGAGCCGCTCGATCTCGCCGAGGCGGCTGCCCGGGAGCAGCGCCAGCACCGGCGCGTCCTGCGGCAGGCCGAGCGCCGCGCGCGCCGTGGCCGGGTCGGGCTCGAGCGGGAAGGCGTCGGCCAGCGGATGGCCCACGAAGCGCGCGTCCACGCCGTGGCGGGCATAGATCGGCGGCTCCATCGGAAACAGGCACAGCACGCGGTCGGCACTCTGGCCGATCCGCGCCGCGCGTTTTTCCTTCCACGCCCACACCGATGGGCTGACGTAATGCACGGTCGCGATGCCGGCGCGCTTCAGCGTCGTTTCAAGGCCCAGGTTGAAGTCGGGCGCATCGATGCCGATGAAGGCGTCCGGCCGAGCCGCAAGCGCGCGTCGCGTCGCGGCGCGGCGGATCGCGAGGAGCCGTGGCAGATGGCGCAGCACCTCCACGTAGCCCATCACCGCCAGTTCCTCGGCGCGGTACCAGGCCTCGAAACCGGCTGCCAGCATGGCCGGCCCGCCGATGCCCTCGAAGCGCGCCGCGGGATAGCGCTCGCGCAGCGCGCCGATCAGTCCGGCGCCGAGCAGGTCGCCGGAGGACTCGCCGGCGATGAGCACGAAGAGCCGGGATTGGGGATTCGGGATTGGGGATTTGGCTGCCTGTCGCACGACTATCCATCACCTTGCAGGCCGGGCGCCACGGGTGAGCGGCCGGAGTACCGTTCCGAATCCCGTATCCCGAATCCCCAATCCCGGCACCTCAGCGCCCCAGCGAACGCTCGCTGCGGTCGATGAAGTCGAGCAGCGCGGCGACGTCGTGGCTGTCGGCAGCCTGCTCGGCGAGTCGGCCGCGCGCGTCGGCAAGCGGCAGGCCGGAGACGTACAGGGTGCGGTAGGCGCGCTTGATGGCGCCGATGCGGTCGGCATCGAAGCCGCGCCGCCTGAGGCCCTCGCTGTTGACGCCGCGCGGGCGCGCGTAGGGACCGGCTACCACCACGAACGGCGGCACGTCGGCATTGATCAGGCTGCCCATGCCGGTGAACGCGTGCGCGCCGATCTTGCAGAACTGGTGCACGCCGGTGAAGCCGCCGAGGATGACGTGGTCGCCGACCTCGACGTGGCCGGCGAGGGTGGCGTTGTTGGCGAACACGACGTGGTTGCCGACATGGCAGTCGTGCGCGATGTGCACGTAGGCCATGATCCAGTTGTCGTCGCCGATGCGCGTGGCGCCACCGCCTTCGCCGGTGCCGCGGTTGAAGGTGGCGAACTCGCGGATCACGTTGCGGTCGCCGATGACCAGCGCGCTGTCCTCGCCGTGGAACTTCTTGTCCTGCGGCTCGGCGCCGAGCGAGGCGAACTGGAAGATGCGGTTGTCGCAGCCGATGCGGGTGCGGCCCTCGATCACCACGTGCGCGCCGATCTCGCTGCGCGCGCCGATCTCGACGCCGGCGCCGATGATGCTGTACGCGCCGACCGCGACGCCCTCGGCGAGCTTCGCCCGCGGATCGACGATGGCGGTCGGGTGGATCATCAGCCGGTGACCCCGGCGCAGAGCATCTCGGCCTCGGCCACCACGGCGCCGTCGACGTAGGCGCAGCCCTGGAACTGGCTCATGTTGCGCAGCGCGCGCTTCTGTTCGACCTCGAAGCGCAACTGGTCGCCCGGCACCACGATGTGGTTGAAGCGGGCCTTGTCCACGCGCACCAGGTAGAACACGGTGGTGCGGTTCGGATCGCGCGGGCTGGAGAGCATCGTCAGCACCCCGGCCGCCTGCGCCATGCCTTCCACGATCAGCACTCCCGGCATCACCGGATGGCCGGGGAAATGGCCCTGGAAGAAAGGTTCGTTGATGGTGACGTTCTTGATCGCGGTCACGCGGACGCCGGGTTCGCAGGCGGTGACGCGATCCAGCAGCAGGAAGGGGTAGCGGTGCGGCAGCAGCTCCGCGATCCGCTCGACGCCGATCGGCAGCTCCAGTGCGGCGTTGGGGTTGTTCATGGTTCGGATTCCTTGGGAGCGGCGCCGATGCGCCGCGCGATTTCGTCCAGATGCCTGAAACGTGCCGCGTTGCGCCGCCACTGCCGGTTGGGCTGGATCGGCGTGCCGGATGAGTATTCTCCCGCTTCGCGCAGCGAGTGGGTGACCAGGCTCATCGCGGTGACGGTGACGCGGTCGGCAAGGCTCAAATGACCCAGTATGCCAGCGCCGCCGCCGATCAGGCAGTAGCGACCGATGCGTGCACTGCCGGCCACCGCCGCGCAGCCGGCGAGGGCGCTGTGCGCGCCGATGTGGACGTTGTGCGCGATCTGGATCTGGTTGTCCAGGCGCACGTCGTGTTCCAGCACCGTGTCGCCGAGTGCGCCGCGGTCGATGGTGGTGTTGGCGCCGATTTCGCAGTCGTCGCCGACCACCACGCCGCCGAGCTGCGGCACCTTTTCCCAGTGGGGTTCGTCCGCGCTGCGGTCGAATGCGAGGCCGAAGCCGTCCGCGCCGAGCACCGCGCCCGGATGGATCAGCACGCGCTTGCCGATCGCTACGTCCTGCATGAGGGTCACCCGCGCCACCAGCCGCGACTGCGCGCCCACCCTGCAGCGCGGGCCGACGATGCAGTGCGGGCCGAGCACGGCGCCCTCCTCGACCACCACGCCATCGGCAATGCTGCAGAAAGCAGCCACCGATGCGCCGGGGCTGATGCGTGCTCCCGGCGCGATGTCCGCCGACGGGTGGATGCCCGGAACGGCGGCCGGGCGGCGCTCGAACAGCGCCGCGATGCGGGCGAAGGCTAGATAGGGATCGGCTGCGACCAGGCAGTCGGCCGGGCATTCCGCCGCGTCCGCCTCGCCCAGCACGACGGCGCCCGCGCGACTGCCGGCGAGCTGGGCGCGGTAGCGCGGGTTGGCGAGGAAGGCGAGCTCGCCCGCGCCGGCACCGGCGAGCGTGGCCACGCCGGTGATCGGGCGGGCCGGATCTCCGCGCAGCACCAGGCCGAAGCGTTCGGCCAGATCGCCCAGGGTGGGCTGCGGCGGAGTCATGGGGATTTCGCCGCCGCCTCGCGGCGCAGGCGTTCCAGGATGCGCTCGGTCACGTCGACCTTGGGGCTGGCGTAGATCACCGGGCTGGGCACGATCAGGTCGTAGCCCTGCTCGCGCGCGAACTCGACCACGGCGTCGTTGATCTCGCGCCAGCTCCGGTCCAGTTCCTGGTCGCTGCGGGTCTTGAGTTCGGCGCGCAGCGCCTCGCGATTGCGGCGGATGGAGCGCTCCAGCGCATCGAGCTCGCGCTGCAGCGCGTCGGCTTCGGCTCCGGCTGCGCCCGTCTTCCGCGTGCGCAGGGCGGCCGCGCGCTTCTCATCCTCCTGGAGCGTGGCATCGCGCGACGCGAACTCGCGTTCCAGCGTGCGCCGGCCAGCGACGACCTGGGGCGCGTTGTCGAGCAGGCGCTTCATGTCCACGTATCCGATGCGTAGCGGGACCGGCGGCTCGGCCGGCGCGGGACCGGCGAACAGCGCCAGCGCGGCGAACAGCAGCGCAAGGATCCGGGCCGGTTGTGCCTGCTGCGCCAAGGCTTCTCCTCGCGCTTCCCGCCTGCGCCCGCCTAGAACATGTTGCCGAAGGTGAACTGGATGATTTCGGTGTCGTCGCCCGGTTTCTTGCGGAGCGGCTTGGCCACGTTGATCACGATGGGTCCGACTGGGGCGCGCCACTGGAAGGACAGGCCGACCGAGGCGCGCAGCTGGTCCGCGCTCCAGCTCCTGTAGTTGTCGCAGTCGCTGACCAGGCTGGAGTTGCAGAGGTTGTTCTTGAACACGTTGCCGACGTCGAGGAAAGCCGAGAGGCGCGTCGAGTCGTCGTCGCCCTTGGAGAAGGGCGTCGGGAAGATGACTTCCGCCGAGCCGACCGTCTTCAGCGCGCCGCCGAGCGGCAGGCGGCAGTTCTTGTTGGAGGGCGAGCAGGCCGCGTTGTACGTGGTGTAGGGGCCGAGCGTGTTGTCGCGGAAGCCGCGCACGTCGGAAACGCCACCGGCATAGAAGTTCTCGAAGAACGGCAGGCCCGCCAGGTCGGCCATGTAGCGCGGATCGTCGCTGGGCAGGATGCTGGTCGGCGTGCGCCAGGTGTCGCCATAGCCGACGTTGAAGTGCCCGTAGAAGGTGAGCGCGTCGGTCATGCGCAGGTACTGCGCGAAGCGGTAGTTGAACTTGTAGTACTCGACCGTGGAGCCGGGGAGCGTCGCCATCAGTGAAACCGACTGCAGCGAGCCGCGGGTCGGGTTCCAGTAGCGGTTGCGGGTGTCGCGCGCCCACGAGAACTGCGTGCTCCAGGTGTGGAAGGTGCGATGGCCGAGGTTGTCGATGTAGTCGACGATCCCCTGCGGCGTGGCGCCATACAGCGGCAGGATGGTGGTCTTGTTGACGCCGAGCTGGCCGTTGATCGTGTCCGATTCGGTGATCGGCAGCGACAGGTAGATGTTGAAGGCGTCGGTGTTGGAGTAGTAGCTGGCGATGTTCTGCTGGCCGGTATCGAGCTCGGTGTGCATGAAGTCATAACCGATGCCGACGCCGCTGTCGGTGAGGTAGGGCTCGAAATAGGACAGCTGGTATTGCTGGATCACGCGGCTGCGCGTGGCGGAGATCGACACGCGGTCGCCGGTGCCGAGGAAGTTGGTCTGCGACAGGCCGATGCTGCCGATCAGGCCCTGCACCTGCGAGTAGCCGAGGCCGAAGCTGAACTGTCCGGAGTTCTGTTCCTCGATGCTGACCACCACGTCGACCTGGTCCTCGCTGCCCGGCACCTTCGGCGTGTCGATCGACACGCTCTTGAAGAAGCCGAGGCGCTGCAGGCGGATCCTGGAGCGGTCGATCGCCGCCTGCGAATACCAGGAGCCTTCCAGCTGCCGCATTTCGCGTCGCAGCACCTCGTCCTCGGTGCTCTGGTTGCCCTTGAAGATGATCTGGTGCACGTAGACGCGCTGGCCGGGGTTGACGAAGAAGTTGATGCCGACCTCGCGCTTCTCCTTGTCCACGCTCGGGATCGGCTGCACGTCGGCGAAGGCGTAGCCGATGTTGGACAGCGCAGCCACGATGGCATCCACCGACTGCTCGATCTTGCGCCGCGAGAACACCTCGCCGGGCTTCACCTGCACCAGTTGGCGCAGGTCCGATTCCTCCAGCACCAGGGTACCGGTGAGCTTGACGTCGCTGACGTTGTAGACCTCGCCCTCGGCGATGTTGGCGACGATGTACATCTTGCGCTTGTCGGGGCTGATCGACACCTGCGTCGAGTCGACGCTGAAATCGGCATAGCCGCGGTCCATGTAGAAGGACTGCAGCTTCTCCAGATCCCCGGAGAGCTTCTCGCGCGAGTACTGGTCGTCCTTGGTGTACCAGGACGTCCAGTTGCTGGTGTCGGACTGGAAGTCGCGCTGGATCTGGCGGTCGGTGTAGGTGGTGTTGCCGACGATGTTGAGGTGCTTGATCTTCGCCGCCTTGCCCTCGGCGATGTTGATCGCCACCTCGACGCGGTTGCGGTCGAGGTTGACGCTGGCCGTGCGCACCGAGACGTTGTACTTGCCGCGGTTGTAGTACTGGTGCACGAGCTCGCCCTGCACCTCGGAGAGCTTGAGCGCATCGAACGGCTCGCCTTCGGCAAGGCCGATGCCGCGCAGGCCCTTCAGGAGGTCGTCGCTCTTGATGTCCTTGTTGCCGCGGATGGCGATCTTGCTGATCTGCGGCCGTTCCTTCACCGTCACCACCAGGATGTCGCCCTGGCGGCCGAGTTCGACGTCGCTGAAGAAGCCGGTCTTGTAGAGCGCGCGGATCGCCTGGTCGGCGCGATCGGTGGTGAGGACGTCGCCCTTCTCGACCGGCAGGTAGGTGAACACCGTGCCGGGGGCGATGCGCGAGAGGCCCTCCACGCGGATGTCCGAAATCGTGAACGCGTCGAAGGCGAAGGCGCTGCCGGCCGCCATCACGGCGGCCAATGCCAGGGCGAGGCGGTGGCGGCGCACGGCGCGCGTCCGCGCGCTCCGGGTGGCTGCGCGCGGGCGGGAACCTTCAGTTGGGTCGATACGCTTCATCGTCGCTTCCATCAGGACATCGTTGGGCAGCGCGACGACAGGCCGCGTGCGGTGTGTGGCATTGGGATCGCCCACGGATCAGGATGCGATCCGCAGGATGTCGTTGTAGAGCGCCAGGCCCATCAGGGCCATCAGCAGCGTGAGTCCGACGTATTGACCGGCGATTTGCACGCGCTCGCTGACCGGGCTGCCCTTGACCAGTTCGATAAGGTAATACAGCAGGTGGCCGCCGTCCAAGATCGGGATCGGCAGCAGGTTGAGGATCGCCAGGCTCAGCGAGATGATGGCGAGGAAGTTCAGGAACCACGCCACGCCGAGGTCGGCCGAGCTGTTGGCGACCTGGGCGATGGTGATGACGCCGGACAGGTTCTTCAGCGAGGCGCGGCCGCTCAGCATGTTCCACAGCATGTCGAGGGTCTGGCGCGTGCGCTCCCAGGTTTCCGTGAAGGCGCGCGGCACCGCCGCGAGCGCGCCGTACTGGAGCAGGGCGTCGTACTTCGCTTCCACCGCCTCCGGGCCGATGCCGAGCACCCAGCCGGCCGCGGCGCCAGCTTCGCTGTTGCGGGTAGGCGTGGCGGCGAGCTGGATGACCTCGCCGCCGCGGCGCACCTCGATGGCCAGCGCGTGCCCCTCCACCGCGTGCCGCTGGATCGCCGGTGGCACCTCGCGCCAGTCGCCGATCGGCGTGGCGTCGATCGAGAGCAGGCGATCGCCGGGTTCGAGACCGGCCGCCGCCGCCGCGCTGCCCGCCTGCACGCTGCCGATCACCGGCGGCAGCGCCCATTGCTTGGGCAGCAGGCCGATGTCGCGGAACGCGGCCGCTTCATCCACGCCGGCGGGGATCGAGGACAGCGCGAGCGTGCGTACGCGCTCGGTGCCGCCGGCATCGGCCACGGTGACCTTGAGGTCGCGGCGTTCGATGGCGCCCTCGACCAGCGCCATGCTGGCGTCCGTCCAGGTCTCCACGCGTTGGGTGCCGACGTCGAGGATGCGGTCGCCCGCCTGGAAGCCGGCCGCGGCCGCCATGCCGCCGACGTGGCCGATGATCGGCTGGTAATCCGGCTTGCCGACGACGAACATCAGCCAGAAGGCCAGTACCGTGAAGATCAGGTTGAATGCCGGTCCCGCCGCGGCAATCGCCATGCGCACCCCGACCGGCTTGCGGTTGAAGCTGCGGTCGAGCTCCTCGGGCGCGACCTCCCCCTCGCGCTCATCCAGCATCTTGACGTAGCCGCCGAGCGGAATGGCGGCGACGGCGAACTCGGTGCCGTGGCGGTCGCGCCGCGACCACAGCGGCTTGCCGAAGCCGACCGAGAAGCGCAACACCTTGACGCCGAAACGCCGCGCCACGACGAAGTGGCCGTATTCGTGGAAAGTCACCAGGAGGCCAAGGGTGACGATCAGCCACCAGATGGAACCGAAGAAAGCGGACATGATTTGGCTGAGGGCTGAGGGCTGAGGGCTGAGGGCTGAGGGCTGAGGGCTGAGGGCTGGGGCGGAAATGCTGGGCTGGAGCGGGCTCGGCACTGGCGCGGTTGGAGCCGGGTTCGCGGCAAATCGGCGAATCCGCATCTTCGTCATCCCTGCGAAGGCCGGGATCCATCTTGCTCTTGCTGACGCCGGGATGGCGACTCGTCCAGCCCGCGGTCAACACCGGGGCACGCCCGCGGCGGGCGCATGATACGTGGCGACCCGGGATGGGCAGTTAAATCCCCGTCAAGCGCCGCCCAAGGGAAGGCCTGAACAAGTCCGGCGCCACCCATCCTCGTCATTCCGGCGAAAGCCGGAATCCAGCGTCCTCAAGGGCTTGCAAAGGCTCTGGGTCCCGGCGTTCGCCGGGACCCGGTCGCGACCACGGTCGCTCCTACATCGCGATCCCTTTGTAGGAGCCTGCGTGCAGGCGACCGGGCATTGGCGCGCTATGAGGCAAGGTCGATCAGCGCCTTGCCTGCGGCGAATACCGGCAGCGCCGCCAGCAGGCTGTCGACGCGATCGAGCAGGCCGCCGTGGCCCGGGAACAGCGTCCCCGAATCCTTCACGTTGGCCTGGCGCTTGAGCAGGCTTTCCACCAGATCGCCAAGGATCGACGCCACCACCGTGGACAGCGCCAGCCCGAGCAGGAGGCCCAGCGCCGCGCCGCGCACCCCGAGCAGCCAGCCACCCGCCAGCGCGACGATGGCGCCGCCGCCCAGCGCGCCCCAACCGCCGGCGGTGGTCTTGTTCGGACTGATCCGCGGCGCGAGCTTGGTGCGCCCGAAGCGCTTGCCCGTGAAGAACGCCGCCGTATCGGCCGCCCATACCAGCAGCATCGCCAGCAGCATCCAGGCATGGCCGTGGTCGGCGCCGCCATGGATCTCCACCAGCGCCAGCCAGGCGGGCACGATCGCGAGTTCGCCGGCGATCAGCTTGATCGCGGTGTTCTCGCGGGTCGGCGCTGCGCCCCAGGCGAAATTGCCGAGCCAGGCCACGGCCAGCAGCCACCAGACGAGGCCGGCCCCGATGATGTACCAGGCCAGTGGCTCGGCGCGCACCTGCCAGAGCAGGATGAAGAGGACGGCGTTGGCGGCGAGCAGCACCGCGCGCCAGGGGCGCGATGCCACGCCGGACAGGCGCGCCCATTCCCAGAACGCGAGCAGGAGCATGCCGCCGATGATCGTGGCCAGCGCCAGCGTCGGCAGCAGCAGGACGAGGGCGACGACGATCGGCGCCAGCGCCACGGCGGTCAGGGTGCGTTGCTTGAGCATGGTCTTCAGCCGGCGGCGCGCACTTGCGCGGAGGTCAACCCGTAACGCCGCTCGCGGCTGGCGTAGTCGGCGAGCGCCGCGCCCAGCACCTCGGCATCGACGTCCGGCCACAGGGTATCGGTAAAGTAGAGCTCGGCGTAGGCCACGTGCCAGAGCAGGAAGTTGCTGATGCGGCGTTCGCCCCCGGTGCGGATGAACAGGTCCACCGGCGGCTGGCCGGCCAGGCAGGTCGCGTCGGCGAAGCCGGCTTCGTCGAGCGTGGCCGGGTCCAGCTCGCCGCGTGCCGCCGCCGCCGCCAGCGTGCGCGCGGCCTCGACGATCTCCCAGCGTCCACCGTAGTTGACGGCGACGTTCACCACCAGCGCCTCGTTGCCGGCGGTGCGCTCCGCGGCGCGCTGCATGCGCTGGCGCAACTCGGGCGAGAAGGGCGCGAGATCGCCGATGAAGCGGATGCGGACGCCGTTGGCGTGCAGTTCGTCCACCTCGCGATCGAGCGCGTGCAGGAAGAGTTGCATCAGCGCGCCGACCTCGCCCTCCGGGCGCTTCCAGTTCTCGCTGGAGAAGGCGAACAGGGTCAGCACCCCGATGCCGCGCCGGCGGCAGAACTCCACCGTGGCGCGTACCGCCTTCTGCCCTTCGCGATGGCCGAAACTGCGCGGCCGCCGACGCCGTTCCGCCCAGCGGCCGTTGCCGTCCATGATGATGGCGAGGTGGCGGGGAACGCGCAGGACGGGTATGGAGTCGGTGGCCATGCGGTCGGGAGCCGGAAGCGCAGGCGGGCGGCGGGCCGATTCCGGGATTGTGCGAAGGCAACCGGGCCGGCGTTCCCGCCGCGTTCCCGTCGCGAATCCCGTTCTCCCTCAGATCGCCATCAGCTCCTGTTCCTTGGCCTTCACGACGCCATCGATGTCCTTGACGAAACGGTCCGTCAGCTTCTGGATCTCGTCGTCGAAGCGGCGTTCGTCGTCCTCGCTGATCTGCTTCTCCTTGAGGAGCTCCTTGGCCTGCCCGATCGCGTCGCGGCGCACGTTGCGCACGGCGACCTTGGCGTTCTCGCCTTCATGCGAGACGTGTTTGGAGAGCTCGCGGCGGCGCTCTTCGGTGAGCACCGGCAGGTTGATGCGGATCACCATGCCGACGGTGGTCGGGGTGAGGCCGAGATCGGAAGCGAGGATCGCCTTCTCGACCGGCCCCACCATGTTCTTCTCGAACGGGGTGATGGTGATCGAACGCGCATCGGCGATGGCCACGTTCGCCACCTGCATGATCGGCGTGTCGTTGCCGTAATAGGGAACCTTCAGCGGTTCGATGATGGCGGTGCTGGCACGACCGGTGCGCAGGCGTTGCAGCTCCCTGCCGAGGGCTTCGACGCTCTTCTGCATGCGCGCGTGCGCATCCTTCTTGATGTCTTCGAGCATGGCGCGGACTACCATCCGGATTCAGCGGGTAACGACCGAGTATAGCAGCGCGTCGCGGATCGCCCGCCGGTCAGGGCCTGCCGACCAGGGTGCCGATCGGCTCGCCGCGCACGATGCGCATCAGGTCGCCTTCGTGCGACAGGTTGTAGATGCGCAGCGGGATGCGGTGGTCGCGGCACAGCGCGATCGCACTGGTGTCCATCACCTGCAGGTTGCGTTGGATCACCTCGTCATAGGAGAGCCGCTCGTAGCGGGTCGCCGAGGGATCCTTGGCGGGATCGGCGCTGTAGACGCCATCGACCTTGGTGGCCTTCAGCAGCAGGTCGGCGCCGATCTCGATGGCGCGCAGCGCCGCCGCCGAATCGGTGGTGAAGAAGGGATTGCCGGTGCCGGCCGCGAACAGCGCGATGCGCCCCTTCTCGATGTGGCGGATGGCGCGGCGGCGGATGAAATCCTCGCAGACCTCGTTGATCTTGATCGCGCTCATGGTGCGCGCGTAGCCGCCCGCCTTCTCGATCGCATCCTGCATCGCCAGCGCATTCATCACCGTGGCGAGCATGCCCATGTGGTCGGCGGTGACCCGGTCCATGCCGGTCGCGGCAAGGCCCTCGCCGCGGAAGATGTTGCCGCCGCCGATCACCACGCCGACCTGCACGCCGGCACGCTGGACCTCGATCACCTCCCGCGCCAGGCGATTGAGCACCTTGGGGTCGATGCCGTAGTCGGCATCGCCCATCAGGGCCTCGCCGGAAAGTTTCAGGAGGATGCGCTTGTACTTGATGTCGGCGGGCATGTGCGGGTTCCGGCGGGCAAAAAAGCGCGCCATTGTAGCGGGCGGCGCGCGGTCCGTCCCGCACGGAGCCATGCCGAACCGGACAGGCGTGCACGCCGCGCTTCGCGTAGGAGCGCACCCTGTGCGCGACCGGTGCCAGGCGCCAGCGCAACCACGGGTCGAAGCGCTTTGGGCAGGAGCGCGCTCGCGCGCGACCGGGGGGATCGTTCAATCTGCGGCTCGCCGGTCGCGCCCAGGTGCGCTCCTACAACAGCGTGCTCCACGCATGTGGGACGGCTTCAGCCGCGATGCTTTCGTCCTGAGGCAAGAGGCATCGGGACTGAATGCTTCCCACAACCAGCCACCAATCCGACCGCTGATCGAACCCGGCCGAAGCCGTGCTTCACCTTGGAAGTCCCCATGGATGGCCGGTCGTGGACTACCCGACCTGCACCATCCAATCCCAGCACGAATGCTTCTCCGGCTGCACAGGGCAAATCCGGCTTGAGCTCGCCGAAGCCCTGCTTCATCTTGGAAGTCCGGCCATGGATGGCCGGTCGTGGATCACCCGACCGGCAACACCCATCCCGTTCTGAAGCGCGTCAAAAGCACAGCGATCCCGGATGGATCGCATACATCACACCAAACCGGCCTGCTTCATCACTTCGGTGTGGAAGTCCTCGCCCACCGGCTTCTCCACGCCCTCGCCGACCGCGAGGCGATGCATCGACAGCACCTCGGCGCCTTCCTTCTTGAGTGCCGCCTCGACGGTGATGCTGGTGTCGATCACGTAGGGCTGGCCGGTCAGGGTCATCTCGGCGATGACCTTGTTGACCTTGCCGGAGGTGATCTTCTCGAGGATATCGGCCGGCTTGGCCTTGTCCTTCTCCGAGACCTGGGCGAGGGCGATCTCGCGTTCCTTGGCGACCACCTCGGCCGGCACGTGCGCGGGCGAGATGTAGGGCGGGTTCATGGCCGCGACGTGCATGGCGAGGTTGCGCGCGAACTCCGCGGAGCCGCCCTTCACCTCGACCAGCACGCCGATGCGGCTGCCGTGCACGTAGGCGCCGACGGTGTGCGGGCTGTCCACGCGCACCAGGCGGCGGATCTGGATGTTCTCGCCGATCTTGGCGACCAGCGCCTGGCGCGCCTGGTCGACGCTGCCGCCGGCCGGCCAGGGCATGTCGCCGAGTTCCTTGACGTCCGGGGCGCCGGAGGACAGCGCGAGCGCGGCGACGTCATCGGTGAAGGCGAGGAAGCTCGCATCCTTGGCGACGAAGTCGGTCTCGCAGTTGACCTCGAGCAGCACCGCCTTGCCGCCATCCTGGGCCAGGATGATGCGGCCTTCGGCGGCGACGCGGTCGGCCTTCTTGTCGGCCTTGGCCAGGCCCTGCTTGCGCAGCCACTCCATGGCGGTTTCGATGTCGCCGCCGGTCTGGGTGAGGGCCTTCTTGCATTCCATCATGCCGGCGCCGGAACGCTCGCGCAGTTCCTTGACCAGCTGTGCAGTGATTTCCATGGTGTCCTCGACAGTGATGCAGGGCGGCGCGCGGGGCGCCACCCTTGGTGGATGGGAGCGACGGGGAGGGCGCGCGGGGCGCGCCCGGGCGCCTTATTCGGCCGCCGGAGCCTCGTCGGCGTTGGCCGGGGCGGGCTGGGCGGGGACGGATTCGACCGCCGCTTCCACCTTTTCCGGACGCTCGCTGCCGCCGCTCTCGATGGGCGCCGCTTCGGCAGGGCGGGGCTCCGCCTTGGCGCGCTGTGGCGCGGGGCCGCGACGCTGCTCGGATCCACGCTTGCCCGGAGCCGGCTTGCGCGCCCCCGGCTTGCGGCGGTCGTCACGATCGCGCTCGCGCGGTTCCCTGGTCTGGACCGGATTGCCTTCGGCATCGAGCTCGACGAACTCGTCGCTGCTGCCGGGGACGATGTCCGGCGCGGCGGCGCGGCCTTCCAGCACCGCGTCGGCGGCGGCGGCGGCGTAGAGCTGCACGGCGCGGATGGCGTCGTCATTGCCCGGGATGGCGTAGTCGACCAGCGCCGGGTCGTAGTTGGTATCGACCACCGCGACCACCGGGATGCCGAGCTTGCCGGCTTCCTTGACCGCGATGTCCTCGTGGCCGATGTCGATCACGAACAGGGCGTCGGGCAGGCGGTTCATGTCCTTGATGCCGCCGAGCGAGTTCATCAGCTTCTCGCGCTCGCGCATCAGGCCCAGCACCTCGTGCTTGACCAGGCGGCCGAAGCTGCCGTCGGTCTCCATCGTCTCCAGTTCCTTGAGGCGCGCCACCGACTGCTTGACGGTGCGGAAGTTGGTCAGCATGCCGCCCAGCCAGCGCTGGCTGATGTAGGGCATGCCGCAGCGGCTGGCTTCTTCCTTGATGGCCTCGCGCGCCGAGCGCTTGGTGCCGACGAACAGGATCGTGCCGCGCTTCTGTGCGACGCCGGAGATGAAGTTCATCGCGTCGGTGAAGAGCGGCAGCGTCTTCTCGAGGTTGATGATGTGGATCTTGCCGCGCGCGCCGAAGATGTACGGCGCCATCTTCGGGTTCCAGTAGCGGGTCTGGTGGCCGAAATGCACGCCGGCTTCGAGCATCTGGCGCATGGTGACTTGTGGCATTGCAGGTATTCCTTCGAAGGGAGCCGTGGCAGGTCCGGATGAACGCCCATGCGGGCGGGCTTTCTCGGCGACTGGCCTGCGGCTCCGGGGTTGGACCTCCACGCATCCGCCGCGGACGACCCCTTGCGGGGCACCCCGAACGCGGTGACGATGCGTGTGCGGATTTGGCCGTGTGGCCATTGATGCGCCCGAGCGGATTGAATCCGCCGGTGGTGCGCACATCTGTGTGAACTCCCGCTGCGAAAGCCGACAGATCAACGCCGGAATTGTAGCCTCTGCACTGCTCGGGCCACAATATCCCGCATCCGCGCTGCCGCCGGGCCATCCCGCCCGCCAGCGAAGCCGCCTTCGAGGAATCATGACAGTCACGGTAAAAACCCCGGAACAGATCGACAGGATGCGTGTCGCCGGCGCGCTCGCCGCCGAAGTGCTGGAAATGCTGGTGCCGCACGTCAGGTCCGGCGTCAGTACCGAGGAGCTCGATCGTATCGCCTACGAGCACATCGTCGGCGTGCAGAAGGCGGTGCCCGCCAATGTCGGCTACAAGGGCTTCCCGAAGACGCTCTGCACCTCGGTCAACCACGTCATCTGCCACGGCATCCCCAATCCCGGCAAGATCCTCAAGGATGGCGACATCCTCAACATCGACGTGACGGTGATCAAGGACGGCTGGCACGGCGATACCAGCCGCATGTACTTCGTCGGCGAGCCGTCGGTGCTGGCGCGGCGCCTGGTCGAGACCACCTTCGAGGCGATGATGCTCGGCATCGGCCAGGTGCGCCCGGGCGCGACGCTGGGCGACATCGGCCATGCCATCCAGCGCCACGTCGAGGCGCGCGGCTACTCGGTGGTGCGCGAATACTGCGGCCATGGCATCGGCCGCATCTACCACGAGGACCCGCAGGTGCTGCACTACGGCCAGCCCGGCGCCGGCCTCAAGCTGCAGAAGGGCATGACCTTCACCGTCGAGCCCATGGTCAACGCCGGCAAGCAGTACACCCGCCAGTTGCCGGACGGCTGGACCGTGGTGACCAAGGATCACTCGCTGTCGGCGCAGTGGGAGCACACCATCGCCGTGACCGATGAGGGCTACGAGATCCTGACGCCGTGGCCGGACGCCGCCTGAGCTGAGTCCATGGCCGGGACGGCGCCACCGGACGCCCCGCGGCGATTGCCGCCGGCGCAGCCGCGCAGCGGCGTGTCGCCGGAGGCGAGGCGCGCGCTGCGCCAGTTCCTCGACGATGATGCGCGTACCGGCGCCGTGCGCTTCCGTGCCGGTGTCGATGCCACGGTGCTGGTGCGCGAGCGTGCCGCGGCCGTCGGCGAGGTGCTCGGCCACGTCTGGCGCGCCTGCCTCGGCGATGCGGCCGGATGCGCGCTGTTCGCCGTCGGCGGGTTCGGCCGCGGCCTGCTGTTCCCGCATTCGGATGTGGACCTGCTGGTGCTGGCCGACGCCGCCGCGCTGAGCCGCGAGACGCGCGCCTTCGAGACCTTCTTCGCCTGCCTCTGGGACATCGGCCTCAAGCCCGGCCATGCCGTGCGCCCGCCCGCCGAGTGCCGTGAGCTCGCCGCCGCCGACGCCAGCGTCTATACCAGCCTGCTCGATGCGCGCCAGCTCGCCGGCGATCCTGCGTGCGCCGGTGTCCTGGCGGACATCGTCGCGGATCCGGAGATCTGGCCACCGAGCGACTTCCTCGCCGCCAAAAAGGCCGAGCAGGCGGCGCGCCACGCGCGCTTCGGCGACACCGCCTACAACCTCGAACCCAACCTCAAGGAAGGCCCGGGTGGCCTGCGCACGCTGGACCTCATGCGTTGGCTGGGACGGCGCATTGCCGGGGTCGCGGATTTCCAGGCGATGGCGGCAGCCGAGCTCATCGATGTCGCCGAGCTTGCCGACCTCCAGCAGGCCGCCGCGCTCCTGGCCCGCTACCGCCATGCGCTGCACCTGGCCGCCGGTCGCGCCGAGGAGCGCCTGCTGTTCGACCACCAGCGCGCCCTCGCCATCGCGTTCGGCTATGAGGACGCGCCCGCCGGCAACCTCGCCGTCGAGCAGTTCATGCAGGCCTTCTACCGCGCCGCCACCATGGTCGAACGGCTCGGCTTCCAGCTGGTCGAGCGTTTCACCGAGCTGCTGGAAACCGTGCCGGCGCAGCCGCGCGTGCTCGACCGCGACTTCCGCGCCCTCGGCGCACGCATTGAACCGGCCTGCGCCGAGCTCTTCCTGCGTCGCCCGCGCGCGCTGGTGGACGTGTTCGCGGTGCAGCTCGACCACCCCGGGCTGCGTGGCCTGTCCGCCCAATCGATGCGGCTGCTGCAGCAGGCGCTCGCCCGGCATGGCGATGCGTTCGCGGCGGATCCCGAGGTGATGGCGGCCTTCCTGGCCCTGGTGCGGCATGGCGCGCCGGCGGTGGAAGCACTCGCGCGCATGAACCGCCACGGCGTGCTGGCGGCCCTGCTGCCGGAATTCCGGCGTGTGGTCGGGCGCATGCAGTACGACCTGTTCCACGCCTACACGGTGGACGAGCACACCCTGCGCGTGCTGCGCAACGTGGCGCGCTTCGACGATGCGGCGAGCGCGACCGGGTTCCCGCTCGCGCCAGCCATTTTCAAGGATCTCGACAAGCCGGAACTGCTGATCCTCGCCGCGCTGTTCCACGACATCGCCAAGGGCCGTGGCGGCGACCATTCGGTGCTCGGCGAGGCCGATGCGCGCGCCTTCTGCCGGCGCCTCGGCCTCGCCGCCGCCGACACCGAACTGGTCGCCTGGCTGGTGCGCTGGCACCTGCTGATGAGCGTGACCGCGCAGCGGCAGGACATCTCCGACCCCGAGGTCGTGCACCGCTTCGCCGTGCAGGTCGCCGATCGCGAGCGGCTGGACCATCTCTATCTCCTCACCATGGCGGACATCGCCGGCACCCATCCCGGGCTCTGGAACGAATGGAAGGCGCGGCTGCTCGCCGACCTCCACGCGGCCACCCGCTACATGCTGCGCGCAGGCCTCGGCCGGCCGCCGGAAGCGGAGGCCCGCATCGCCGAATGCCGCGCGCTGGCCGAGGTGCTGCTGGTGGATGCGGGCCTGCCCGCGGCGCGTGCGCAGGAGCTGCTGGCAGGCTTCCCCGAGCGGAGCTTCCTGCGCCATCGTCCGGCGCAGATGGCGTGGCAGGCACGCGCCATCGACGCCGCCCGCGGGCAACCAGTGGTCGCGCTGCGCCCGCAGTCGGCGCGCGGCGGCAGCAGCGAGCTGTTCGTCTCGGTGCCCGACCGCGACGGCCTGTTCGCGGCGATCGCCGCCACCCTCGACCGCTTCGGCTGCAGCGTGGTGCTGGCGCGCCTGTTCGCCACGCCGGGCGGGCAGGTGTTCGATTCCTTCGAGCTGCTCGATGCGGCCACCCAGGCGCCGATCGATGCCGCGCGCGCGCGGGACCTGGAAGCGGCCCTGTGTCGCGCCCTCGCCGCGCGCGACCCGACCCCGCGCATTGCCCGGCGCAACCTGTCGCGGCGCCAGCGCCACTTCCAGCGCCCGCCGCGGGTCGACTTCAGCAAGATCGGCGGCATGACCCAGATGGCCCTGGTCACCAGCGACCGCCCGGGCCTGCTGGCCGAAATCGCCCTGGCCCTGCGCGAGGCGCGGGTGCGCGTGCACGATGCGCGCATCGCCACCTTCGGCGAGCGCGCCGAGGACTTCTTCGTGCTCAGCGACGAGAACAACGCGGCACTGGGCGCCGCTCACGAGGCCGCGCTCACCGCCATCCTGTCGCGCCGCCTGGGCGCATCACCCATCACCCGCGAGGTCATCCATGCCGGTTGAAGCCCTGATCAAGGACGCCTGGGAGCGTCGCAGCAACCTTTCCGATGCCGACGCGGCGCGCCTGCGCCCCGCCGTGGACGAGGTGCTGGATGGCCTGGAATCGGGCGGACTCCGCGTCGCCGCGCCGGACGGGCAGGGCGGCTGGCAGGTGCAGCAGTGGATCAAGAAGGCGGTGCTGCTGTACTTCCGCCTGCATCCGAACCAGGTGATGGACGGCGGCCCGATGGCGGCCTTCGACAAGGTGCCGCTGCGCTTCGCCGGCGCCGCCGCCGAGGCCTTCCAGACGGCCGGCGCGCGGGTCGTGCCGGGCGCGCTGGTGCGCCGCGGCGCCCATGTCGGCAAGGATGCGGTGCTGATGCCGAGCTACGTCAACATCGGCGCCCGCGTCGGCCCCGGCAGCATGGTCGACACCTGGGCCACCGTCGGCTCCTGCGCGCAGATCGGCGCCAACGTGCACCTTTCCGGCGGCGTCGGCATCGGCGGCGTGCTGGAGCCGCTGCAGGCCAACCCGACCATCATCGAGGACGACTGCTTCATCGGCGCGCGCTCGGAAGTGGTCGAGGGCGTCATCGTCGAGCAGGGCAGCGTCATCGGCATGGGCGTCTTCCTCGGCCAGTCGACCAGGATCTACGACCGCGCAACCGGCGAGGTGAGCTACGGCCGCGTGCCCGCCGGCAGCGTCGTAGTGGCGGGGGCGCTCCCCGCTGCCGATGGCAGCCACAGCCTCTACGCGGCGGTGATCGTGAAGAAGGTCGATGCGCAGACGCGCGCCAAGACGGCAATCAATGAACTGCTGAGGGCGTGAGGGCTGGGGCTTGGGGAGCAATATCTTTCTGCAGCTCACGCTCTGGATGGGCACGCCTTGGGGGCGGACCACTTCAGCGGTGAGGGTCTCGGCGCGACTCAAGGCAGCTGCGTCCTATGCCCTCGAGCCGCCCGCGGGTGCTTGCGTTAAGGTATCGCCCCGCGCACCTCAGTCCTCAGCCCTCAACCCAGCCCTCGGCCCTGATCCATGACGTTGCTCTACGGCCTCCCCACCTGCGACACCTGCAAGAAGGCACGCAACTGGCTTTCGCGCTTCGATGTTCCCTTCGACTTCGTCGACTACCGCGCCACGCCGGTGTCGGCGGCGACGCTGCAGGAGTGGGCAGGGCAGCTCGGCGGCTGGGAGAAGCTGGTCAACAAGGCTTCCACGACCTGGCGCAACCTCCTGCCGCAGCGCAAGGCGCCGGCGTCGGATGCGGAGTGGCTGCTGTTGATCAAGGAACATCCGGCGCTGGTGCGCCGACCGGTGCTGGTGACGGACGACGGCAAGGTTTCGGTCGGCTTCAGCGACAACGCCTTCAAGCGACGTTTCGGGCGCTGAGCATGCGCACGCCGCCGTGGAGGATCTTCCGGTGACGCGCGATGCGGTCCGCAGGTATCGCACCAACCTGCGCATCGAGCGCGACAACGCGGTGCTCTACGCGCGACTGGCGGCATTGGCCCGGGACAAGCGCCTGGCGCAGGCCTACCAGCGCATCGCGGAGGGCGAGATCACTAATGCGCGGTTCTGGGAGGCGCGCCTGCGCGACGCTGGATTCACGGTGCCGGAGCACACCGTTGGCCTGCGCGTGCGGGTGCTGATGGGCCTGGCGCGACTTTTCGGCACCGAGTTCGTGATGCCGAGCGTGGTGCGCGTGGAGCATGCCGACCACGCGCCCTCCCCGGTGGATCGGGTCGCCCATCGGGATCATTTCCCGATGCCCGAGCGGGTGTCATTGCCGCGCCGGCATGGCGGTGGCGGCGGCAGTACCCTGCGCGCGGCGGTGCTGGGCGCGAACGACGGGCTGGTGTCCAACGCGAGCCTGGTCATGGGCATGGCCGGCGCGGCCGCGGGCGAGGCGGCGGTGCTGCTGGCCGGCCTCGCCGGCCTGGTGGCGGGTGCATGTTCGATGGCCTTGGGGGAATGGCTGAGCGTCAACAGCTCGCGGGAGTTCTACCAGGCGCAGATCACCGAGCGCGCCGAGCGCCTGGCGGTCGCGCCCGAGGATGCGCGCCGGCGCATCGTCGCCATCTATCGCGACCGCGGGTTCGATGCGGACGAGGCCGAACACCTGGCCGGGCATCTCACCGAATCGCCGCGGGCGACGCTCGATGCGCTGGTGCGCGAGGATCTTGGCGTCGACCCGGAGGAACTGGGCGGCTCGGCCTGGGGCGCGGCGATCTCCTCGTTCTGCCTGTTCGCCTTCGGTGCCGCGTTCCCGGTGGTGCCGTACGTGTTCCTGGAAGGCAGATCCGCATTCTTCGGCAGCCTTGCCGCGACCGCGCTGGGCCTGGTGCTGATCGGAACAGCCACGGCGCTCTTTACCGGTCGTGGCGCCGGCTTCTCCATTGCGCGGCAGTTCGCCATCACCGCCGCGGCCGTGGCCATCACCTATACCATCGGCCACCTGCTGGGCGCGGCGATCGGCGGATGAGGCGGCGCGCCGCTTGCGGCATGATGGCTGATCCGCTGCCAGGTTCGCTGCCATGTCCGAAGTCCTCGCGCTCACCTCGGAGCTGATCCGCCGCCGCTCGGTGACGCCGGACGATGCCGGCTGCCAGGCGCTCATCGCCGCGCGCCTCGCGCAGGCGGGCTTCACCACCGAGCAGCTGCGCTTCGGCGCGGTCGACAACCTCTGGGCAACCCACGGCAGCGGGCCGACGCTGGTGTTCCTCGGCCACACCGACGTGGTGCCAAACGGCCCGGAAGGCGATTGGGCCTCGCCGCCCTTCGAGCCGACGATCAGCGATGGGTATCTGTACGGGCGCGGCGCCGCCGACATGAAATCCGGCGTGGCGGCAATGGTGGTGGCGCTGGAGGCGTTCGTGGCGCGGCATCCGGAACACGCCGGGCGCATCGCCCTGCTGCTGACCAGCGACGAGGAAGGCGCGGAGAACCTCGACGGCATCCGCCGGGTGGCCGAGACCTTCCGCCAGCGCGGCGAGCGCATCGACTGGTGCCTGGTCGGCGAGCCCTCCTCGCGGCAGCGGCTCGGCGACCTGATCCGCGTCGGTCGGCGCGGATCGCTGTCCGGGACGCTGCGCGTCCACGGCGTGCAGGGCCATGTCGCCTACCCGGAGCTGGCCGTCAATCCGATCCACGCGCTGGCGCCGGCCTTGGCCGAACTCGCGGCCGAGTCCTGGGATGCCGGCAATGCCGATTTCCCGCCGACCTCGTTCCAGGTCTCCAACATCGCCGCCGGCACCGGCGCCGCCAACGTCATCCCCGGGCACCTCACCGTTGCCTTCAACTTCCGCTACTCGACGGCGAGCAGTGCGCAAGGCCTGCGTGAGCGGACCGAGGCGATCCTTGGCCGGCATGGGCTGGATTTCGATCTGGAGTGGAATCTTTCCGGCGAACCGTTCCTGTCGCCCGCCGACGGGAAGCTGCGCGAAGTGGTCATCGGCGTCTGTCGGGAACTATGCGGCTCCGCGCCCGAAGAGAGCACTGGCGGGGGAACCTCGGACGGTCGTTTCATCGCGCCGCTGGGCGCGGAGGTGGTGGAACTTGGGCCCTGCAACGCGACCATCCACAAGGCCAACGAGCGGATCGCGGTCTCGGAACTGGAGCGGCTGCCCGGGCTCTACCTCGCCGTGGCGGAGCGGGTCCTGGCGGAGGGAGCAGGCGAGACCCGGTAAGTCGGCCCTACGCGGCCGACGGTTCCGTATCGCAACGCCGATCCGAGTTCCGCCTGCAGGAGCAGCTTCAGCTCCGACGCTCCGTCCCAGAGCGGAGGGAATCCCACAGCGCCAGGCCTGCCCAAGGCTCGACGCACGGATGAGGCCGGCGAAACAGCAGCATGGATGCCCGCTTCCGCGGGCATGACGTCACAGTGGACTGATCGGTTGGCGCTGGCCCGTCACTCCACCGGAAAGCGCCGAGCTGGAGCGCGCATGGCTACCCGTGCGCGCATGCCGCATCCGCGGAGAGCTCCAGCTCCTTTCGACGTCATGCCCGCGAAAGGGTTGTGTCCCACCACGTGGTGTAGCTTCTGACCTCGGAGGCTCTCAGGCGGTGCTGGGCGGCAGGCTCAGTTTGCCATGGCAGGCAGTTCGGTGGCGGGCTGGTCGAGCAGCTCGGTCAAGGTCTCTCGTGGCATGTAGCGGGCGCG
>JAFKNA010000025.1 GCA_017305135.1 Lysobacterales bacterium
TGCAGGATTCCGGACATGTCAAGGCCAGGTAAGGTTCTTCGCGTTGCATCGAATTAAACCACATACTCCACCGCTTGTGCGGGCCCCCGTCAATTCCTTTGAGTTTCAGTCTTGCGACCGTACTCCCCAGGCGGCGAACTTAACGCGTTAGCTTCGACACTGAGCACCTAAGTGTGCCCAACATCCAGTTCGCATCGTTTAGGGCGTGGACTACCAGGGTATCTAATCCTGTTTGCTCCCCACGCTTTCGTGCCTCAGCGTCAGTACTGGTCCAGATGGCCGCCTTCGCCACGGGTGTTCCTCCCGATCTCTACGCATTTCACCGCTACACCGGGAATTCCACCATCCTCTACCGTACTCTAGCCCGCCAGTATCCATCGCAATTCCCAGGTTGAGCCCAGGGCTTTCACGACAGACTTAACGAACCGCCTACGCACGCTTTACGCCCAGTAATTCCGAGTAACGCTTGCACCCTTCGTATTACCGCGGCTGCTGGCACGAAGTTAGCCGGTGCTTATTCTTTGGGTACCGTCATCCCCGCCAGGTATTAACCGGCAGGATTTCTTTCCCAACAAAAGTGCTTTACAACCCGAGGGCCTTCTTCACACACGCGGCATGGCTGGATCAGGCTTTCGCCCATTGTCCAATATTCCCCACTGCTGCCTCCCGTAGGAGTCTGGGCCGTGTCTCAGTCCCAGTGTGGCTGATCATCCTCTCAGACCAGCTACGGATCGTCGCCTTGGTAGGCCGTTACCCCACCAACTAGCTAATCCGACATCGGCTCATCTTGTCGCGTGAGGCCTTGCGGTCCCCCACTTTCACCTTTCGGTCTTATGCGGTATTAGCGTAAGTTTCCCTACGTTATCCCCCACAACAAGGCAGATTCCGATGTATTCCTCACCCGTCCGCCGCTCGCCGCCAGGGTTGCCCCCGCGCTGCCGCTCGACTTGCATGTGTTAGGCCTGCCGCCAGCGTTCACTCTGAGCCAGGATCAAACTCTTCAGTTGAATTTTTCGACTTCCGGGCCGGAGCCCTTCGGTCAATTCCTTAGAGTGTGAACCAAGCGCTGGTTAAAGCTTATGCTTTGACGTTTGCTTGGACGCACTTTGAATCGATGGACTTTCATCCACCTCAAGGCGCCCACACAAGTTACCTGCGCACACTTTCAATGATCATCAGCTTGCGGGGTGTTCCCGCGCCCCTTGGGCATTTCGTCCGAGGGAGCCGCACATCATACATCGAATTTTTGATCCGTCAACACCCCGGAGCAACTTTTCTGCTTCCGGCGATCCGGCTCCGTCCGGATCGTGCTTCGTCGGGCGACCTCGTGGGTCTGTGCCGAAGCGGGCCGCGCATCATACATCCAACCGCGCTGCCGTCAAGCCCCCGAGCGAAGAATCTTTCGTCGTGGAGCCGGCCCGTCCTGGGCGACCTTGCCTTGGGCACGGGGCCGTTCGGCGAAGGGGCGCGAATCATACATCCGGTTCCGGTTTCGTCAAGCCCCGGGAATTCCCGCGGCCTGCCGTGTTTCGGTCCGCCTCCGCGCCGGGCCGTGGTGGCCGCAATGCGAAGGGCCGCGCATCCTACAACCGATTCCGTATCCGTCAAGCCCCCGGCGCCATGCCGCGGCCGAGAGGCTGCGCGGGCAGGGCGGATCAGGCCGGAACCAGCCGCACGCGCGCGAAGCTGCGCTTGCCGATCTGCAGCAGGTGTTCGCCACCCGCGGCGAAGACGCGCTCGCGATCCTCCACGACCTCGCCGTCGATGCGAACCGCGCGCTCCTTGAGCTTGCGCGCCAGCTCGGAATTGCTGCCGGCGAGGCCGGCGGCGACGAACAGCGGCGCCAGGCGCATGCCCTCGGCGGTCACGCCGAGCTCCTGCAGAGGCAGGTCGACGTCGGCACGCTGCTCGCGCACCAGCGCCGTCCATTGCGTGGCGGCGTGCTCCGCTTCGGCCGCGCCGTGGAAGCGCGCGGCGAGCTCGCGTGCCAGGGCGAGCTTGGCATCGCGCGGATGCAAGGCGCCGGCGTCCACCTCGGCGCGCATCGAGGCGATGTCGGCCGCCGTACGCTCGAGGCTGAGCAGCTCATACCAGCGCCACATCAGCGTATCGCTCACCTGCATGGTCTTGTTGACGATGTCGATGGCGGGTTCGGCGACGCCAATGTAGTTGCCGAGCGACTTGGACATCTTCTGCACGCCGTCGATGCCCTCCAGCAGCGGCATGGTAAGGACGATCTGCGGCGCTTGGCCGTGCTCCTGCTGCAGCGCGCGGCCCATCAGCAGGTTGAACTTCTGGTCGGTGCCGCCGAGCTCGACATCGCAGCGCAGCGCCACCGAGTCATAGCCCTGCACCAGCGGATAGAGGAATTCGTGGATGGCGATCGGCTGCTGCGCCGCGTAGCGCCTGGCGAAATCGTCGCGTTCCAGCATGCGCGCGACGGTGTGCCGCGCCGCCAGCCGGACCAGGTCCGCCGCGCCCATCGCTCCGAACCACTCGGAATTGAAGCGGATCTCGGTGCGCCCGGGGTCCAGCACCCTGAACACCTGTTCGGCGTAGGTGCGCGCGTTCGCCTCCACCTCCTCGCGCGACAGCGGCTTGCGGGTCGCGTTCTTGCCGGTCGGATCACCGATCATGCCGGTGAAGTCGCCGATCAGGAACACGACCTCGTGGCCGAGATCCTGGAACTGGCGCATCTTGGTGAGAAGCACCACGTGGCCAAGGTGCAGGTCCGGCGCGGTCGGATCGAATCCGGCCTTGATGCGCAGGGGGCGGCCGAGGCGCAGGCGTGCCTCCAGCTCCTCGCGCTTGATGAGCTCGTCGGCACCGCGGCTGATCTGGCCAAGTGCGTGGTCGATGTCCGTCATGGACGTCCTTTATGGAGGGATCGCGCGCCGGCTCGGCAGCAATCGGCGCGACTGCGCGGTTAATTAATCGTTATTTCAAAAGCGCGTGCAAGCCATTGTCCGGATTGGCATTGACGGGGCCGCACGAGGTCTTTATGTTAGCGCGCGTTTGACCGGATCGCGACCCGTGAACGAAGCCCGACACGACCTTGCCAGCGCGCGCCGACCAGCGCGTCGCCTCGCACTACGACGCCGGGCGCAACGCCGGCACTTCCGCTTCTACTCCCGCTGCTCCAGCTGGACCTTCCTGCAGAACGTCGGCGCCGTGCCGGTGAGCTGGCGCGCCGAGCACTGGATCCTCGGCGGGGTCGCGCTCCTGCTGACCGCACTGGTCGGCATCGTCATTCCGGGCTGGGCCAACGCGATGCGCCAGGACCCGCCGCCCTACACCACGATGGCGCTCGACCTGCCGCCGCTGCCGCCCGGCGCGGAAGCGGATGCGGCCATCGCCGCCTACGCCACGGGCGACAGCGATGAACCCGAATGGCGCCTGGTGCAGGTGCGCGCCGGGCAGTCGCTTTCGGACATCTTCCGCGAGCAGGGCTTCGGTCCCAACGAGCTGCAGCGCGCGCTCGACTCCCAGGACGATGCCTCGGCGCTGCGCCGCATCCGCCCCGGCCAGGAGTTCGCCTTCGCCACCGACGCCTCCGGCGCGCTGGCCGCGATGCGCTTCGAACGCGACGACGCGACGCGCGTCGTGCTCCACTTCAATCCCGCGGGCGTCACCGAGGCCACCGAGGAGCGCGCGCTGGAGCGCCGCACGCAGATCGCCCACGGGGTGGTGACGCGCTCGCTGTTCTACGCCGGCGAGCAGGCCGGGCTCAGCGACACCATGGTGCTGAAGCTCGCCAACGCCTTCGGCTACGACATCGACTTCGCGCAGGACCTGCGCGAGGGCGACAGCTTCAGCCTCATCTATGACGACGTGTACCGCGAAGGCGAGCGCCTGCGCGACGGCGAAATCATCGCCGCCACCTTCATCAACCAGGGCAAGCGCTACACCGCGATCCGCCACACCAACGCCGCCGGCGAAACCCTCTACTACACCGAGGACGGGCGGCCGCTGCGCAAGTCCTTCCTGCGCACGCCGGTTGAATTCACGCGCATCTCCTCGGTGTTCTCGACCGGCCGCAAGCACCCGATCCTCGGCTACATGCGCGCCCACAAGGGCGTCGACTATGCGGCGCCGACCGGCACCCCGATCCGCGCCGCGGGCGATGGCAAGGTCGTGTTCCGCGGCTGGAAGTCCGGCTACGGCAACTTCGTGATGATCCAGCACAACGACAAGATCACCACCGCCTACGGCCACATGTCGCGCTTCGCCAAGGTCGGCGTCGGCCAGCGCGTCAGCCAGGGCCAGACCATCGGCTACGTCGGCATGACCGGCCTTGCCACCGGCCCGCACCTGCACTACGAATTCCGCGTCGGCGGCCAGCACCGCAACCCGCTGTCGGTGACGCTGCCGCCCGCCGAGCCGCTGCCGAAAACCGAGCTCGCGCGGTTCCGCGAAGCCAGCGCGCCACTCCTCGCCAAGCTGAAGCTGGTCGATGGCGTCCAGTTCGCGCGCGCCTCGAACTGACCGGCCGTGGCCGATGCCGCGGCGCTCTACCTTGGCCTGATCTCGGGCACCAGCGCGGACGGCATCGACGCCGCGCTGGTGGCCTTCCCTGACGAATCCACTGGGCGGCCGCAACTGCGCGCCGCCCGCACCTTCGCCTATCCCGGCACGCTGCGCCGACAGGTGCTGGCCTTGGCCGCCGCCACCGCGGCGATTCCGCTGGACGGGTTCGGCGAGCTCGACGTCGCCACTGGCGCGGCGTTCGCCGATGCCGCGCTGGCCCTGCTTGGAGAGGCCGGCGTCGCTCCGGCGCACGTACGCGCGATCGGCTCGCACGGCCAGACCCTCCGCCACCGGCCGGACGGCCGACATCCGTTCTCACTGCAGGTCGGCGACGCAGCGGTCATCGCCGAGCGCACCGGCATCACGACGGTGGCGGACTTCCGCCGCGCCGACATCGCCGCCGGCGGCCAGGGCGCGCCGCTGCTGCCGGCGCTCCACGCCGCCGTGTTCGCCGATCCGGTGATCCCGCGCGCGGTGCTGAACCTCGGCGGCATCGCCAACCTCACCGTGCTGCTTCCCGGCGAGGCGGTCACGGGCTTCGATACCGGGCCCGCCAACTGCCTGCTCGACGCCTGGGTGGAGCGCCACCTTGGCACGCCGCACGATGCGGACGGCGCCTGGGCGCGCAGCGGCCAGGTGCACGAAGGCCTCCTCGACCGCTGCCTCGCCGATCGCTGGCTGGCGACCCCGCCGCCCAAGAGCAGCGGGCGCGAGGTGTTCAACCTCGACTGGCTGCAGGCGCGCCTGCCAGCCGGCATCGCGCCGGCCGACGTGCAGGCTACCCTGCTCGCCTTCACCGCGCGCAGCATCGCCGCGGCCGTGGCGTCGTTCGCGCCCGCCACGCGCGAGATCCATGCCTGCGGCGGCGGCGTGCACAACGGCGCACTGATGGCGGCGCTGCGCGCCGAATTTCCGCGCGTGCACATCGACACCACCGCCGCGCTCGGCCTCGATCCCGATTTCGTCGAGGCGGTCGGCTTCGCCTGGCTGGCGCGCGCGCGCCTTGGCGGGCTGCCGGGGAATCTCCCGTCGGTGACGGGTGCGCGCGGGCCGCGGCTTCTCGGCGCCATCCACGCCGCGCCGCCGCGGCGCTGAGCGCGCGGCAGGCGCCTCAACCGCCCACGCGGGCGGCGCGGTTCGCTGCTGCCGGCGCGGGCTCGCCGCCGCCATTGCCCGGCTTCGCCGCTTCCGGCAGCCGCGGCCACAGCCACGCGAAGAGCAGCACCGCTGGCAGCATGGCGGCGGTGGCGATGATGAAGTAACTCGCGTAGCTGGTCGCGGCGACGATGCCGCCGGCGAAGATGCCGAGCACCTTGCCGGGCAGGTTCACCAGCGAACTCAGCAGCGCGTACTGCGTCGCCGTGTGGCGCGGGCTGACCAGCGAGGACAGGAAGGCCACCGCCGCCGTGCCGAGGAAGCCAAGGCTGAGGTTCTCGGCCGAGATCACGAAGGTCAGCGCGAGGAGGTCGCCGGGATGGCGGGTCAGCCAGATGTAGAGCAGGTTGCACAGGGCGCAGATGACGACCGCCGCCAGCAGCGGCCGGCGCGTGCCCCAGCGCGCCACGGCGATGCCGCCGAGGAAGGCACCGACGATTCCGATCCACACTCCGTAGATCTTGGTGATGGCGCCGACTTGGGTCTTGGTGAAGCCCATGTCGAGGTAGAACGGCCCCATGATGCCGCCGACCA
This sequence comes from Lysobacterales bacterium, assembly GCA_017305135.1. GTDB lineage: Bacteria > Pseudomonadota > Gammaproteobacteria > Xanthomonadales > Rhodanobacteraceae > Dokdonella_A. The sequence continues at coordinate 6,217 of JAFKNA010000025.1, forward strand.
GCGCCTGCTCGGGAATCTTGAACAGCAGGATGAAGGCCACCAGCGCCGCGGCCAGCACGAATCCGAAGCGGCGGAAGAACTCCGCGAAGGGCTCGACGATGCCGGTGCGCATCGCCGTGCGCCAGCCCGCCGGCAGGCTGCGCTCGACCAGGGGTTCGGGCGACAGCAGCGCCGCCGCCACCGGCACCAGCATGGCCAGCGCCATGGCGGCGTACACCCAGGACCAGGGGACGTGGTCGGCGAGGATCAGCGCGAAGGCGCCCGACAGGATCAGCGCGATGCGGTAGCCGAGCGAGTAGGTGGCGACCAGCGCGCCTTGCTCCTCCACCGGCGCGATCTCGATGCGGTAGGCGTCCACCGCGATGTCCTGGGTCGCGCCGGCGAAGGCGACCAGCAGCGTGGCGACAATGAAGGGCCCAAGCTGCCCGGGCGTCAGCCAGGCCATGGCGAGGAGGCCGACGATCACCAGGCCCTGCGCGGCCAGCAGCCAGCTGCGGCGCTGGCCCAACGCCGCAAGGCCCGGCAGGCGCGCGTGGTCGAGGAGCGGCGCCCACAGGAACTTGAAGGCGTAGGTCATCCCCGCGCTGGCGATCAGGGTGATGCTGGAGAGCTGGATCCCGTGGTCCTTCAGCCAGTAAGCCAGGGTGCCCGCGACCAGCAGGAACGGCAGGCCCGAGGAGAAGCCGAAGAAGAACATCGTCCACGCCGGCGGGCTGGTGAACGAGCGCCAGGCCGAGCGGCGCCTGCGCGGCGTGCTCATGCGCGGAGTCCGTTGGCGTCGAAGTCGAGCGTGTAGGGCGCGTGGTCGGAAAAGCGCGGCTCGCGGGCGATCGAGCAGGCCTCGAGGCGCGGCGACAGGCCCGGCGTCACCAGCTGGTAGTCGATCCGCCAGCCGACGTTCTTGGCGCGCGCCGCGCCGCGGTTGCTCCACCAGGTGTAGTCGCGGCCTTCCGGGTGCAGCGCGCGATAGCTGTCGACCCAGCCGCGATCCGGCTGCGCGGTGTCGTCGCTCCCGCCATCCGCGCCGATCATCGCGTTGAGCCATGCGCGCTCGGCCGGCAGGCAGCCGGAGTTCTTCTGGTTGGAGGTCCAGTTGCGGATGTCCAGGCGCGAACGGACGATGTTCCAGTCGCCGCACAGGACATAGTCGCGCCCGCTGGCCAGCCACTCATCGAGGATGGACCCAAGCCAGGCCATCGCCTCGAACTTGAACGCCTGGCGCTCCTCGCCCGAAGACCCGGAGGGGATGTAGAACGACACTACGCTGAGGGTTCCGAAGCGCGCCTCGATGTAGCGGCCTTCCTCATCGAATGGCGCCCAGCCAAGTTCCGTGCGCACCTCGTCGGGCTCGCGCCGCGCATAGATCGCGACGCCCGAGTATCCCTTCCTGGTACTCGCATCCCGGTAGAAGCAATGATGGCCATCGGGGCGGAACGCCGCGTCAGCCAACTGGTGCTCCTGCGCCTTGGTCTCCTGCAGGCACACCACGTCCGCCTCCTGCTCGGCCAACCAGTTGAAGAAGCCCTTGCTGGCCGCCGAACGGATGCCGTTGGCGTTGAAGGTGATGATTCTCACGGCTCGCGATCCAAAGGGAGAGCGTGAAAGGCAAGGCAACCGGTGCCTTGCCCGCCATGGCCTTGAGATTACTCGAACCCGCTGGCGAAGAGCGGGTCGGGGGCGACATATTGCAGGCTGACCAGCACATCCGAGCCAATCGTCACCTGCCAACGGTCCTTGCCGGCCAGTTGCCTCACATCACCGGCATTGCCGGCGCCCAGATCCGGACCCAATGCAGTGGAGATCTGCCGAGAGGTGCCGTCCGCGTCGAGGGCATACAGATGCTCGTCGGCAGCGACGATGAACGCGTTCCCTTCCGGATCGGCTTCCCGTACGAATACGGTTCCCGCCGGGGCTTGACGGCGGTGCAACTCGAGCAGCGCTTCGCAATCCCTGACGCTGATCCCGCCAACGGCATCGAGCATGGCAATGCGGCACGCCGGACCCTGCCCCCACTGCCGAAGTCCAATGACCGGTGCCGTCGCGGCGTCAATGCGCCTGATCGGGCTCGCGGTCGCGAGGTCGAAAAGATCGACCTGCTGCTCGTTCTGGCCTGCGCTGACGAGTGCGCGTGGCTGCCCCTGCGCGTCGTGGAAGGCGAGGAGCCTGGGCCATGACCACGCTTCACCTGCCGCCGATTCGCGGATTGTGGCGCCGCTTTCGCCATCGAGGATGACGACCTTTGCATCTTTCGTCGCAAACACGATTTCGTCCGCGCCGTCACCGTCCACGTCAATGGCGGACATGTCCGACACCGTCCTGTCCGGATCCCACGCACGCCAGCGAATCTCGAGGCTCACCGGGTCGACCGCCACCGGCACGCCGGGATCGTTAGCCAGCACGATGCTGCTGGCCCCTCCGGAACGGGCGGCCAACACCATGTGGACCCTGTCGCTACCGCCGCCGAAGCTGAAAACTTCGTTGCGAAACCGCAGTCTCGTGCCGGCCCGGGCGTCGTAGACACTGAGCACGTCGGCCTGGCTGTAGGACACCACCAGGTCACTGCCCAAGCCGTCCAAGGCGCCTCGCGCCACGGCCGCATGCGATCCATGGTTGCCGAGCCAGCGGCGGCATGTGCCGTCATCAAGACGAGTCAACTGCAGGTATTTCCCGTAAGCCACGTGTTTGGCGATGGCTCCATCGTGGAACGGACATGGGTTTCGGGCGCGATTCACGAGGAGCGGCTCTGCATCGCCGCCAATCGCGCCGATCTCGAACATGCCATCCGCGCCGGCCGCGACTTCCCGCGTCAGCACGCCCGAAAGGGGATCGAAAAAACGTACCCCGCGGTAATCCTGACTCGCAATCTCCACCGCGCCCCCGACATCCGCTTCGACGACGCGCATGTAGCTCATGCCGCTTGCAAGGGGAAACTCGAAAACCGGCCCATAAGGCTCGCCGCGGAAGACCTGCAGGGCATTGCCCACGGACGCCGCAAACGATTGGCGCGGCCCCGCATCGAAGCGCCCCGCCAACACCCAGCCAGGGAAGCCGCCGGCCCAGCTCCACTCGATCGCCTTGGTCGCACCGTCGACGATCTGCCCAGGCGTACCCGAAATGATGAGCTCCAGCGCCGGATCCGCATCCAGTTGAGCCACCCCGACATGCTCCGCCGCCATGTCGCCCATCCACAGCAGGGCCCCGCTGCTGGCGTCGATGATGGCCGGCCTGGATCCGACACCCGGTGCCCACACGCTGGCGACGATTTCCGGGTGGCCGTCCGCGTCAACGTCCGCGACCGCATGCAACCGGTACGGCTGGTACGGCGCCGGTAGCGCAAGCAGTTTTTCGACCTTGAGCGGGATGCCGCCCAGCAGCACGATGCGGACGCCCTCCCCAGCAATGTTGGCGATGGCGAGGATCCGGTCGGGGCCACCATTGCCCTTGAACAGCAACATGGAATCGGCGTGGAGATCCAGCCCCGGCGGCATCGATACGCTTCGGACGCGTGCCTCCGATTGCTCCCCGCCTATCGTCGCGAGTACGGTCGGCCCACCTGTCCGTCCGAGCACCGGGATGATGCCGCCGATCACCGCTTCCCTGCGCCCATCGCCGTCGAAATCGCCGATCACGATGCCACTGAAGCCCGGCTCGGCCGGCATGGGATAGCTTTCCCAGGCAAGCAGGTCCGATGCTGAGAGCGCCAATATCCCCACGGCCACCGCCCATCCAGCGATCCGCCGCGACGCGGAGAGCGCACCGGCGATCCGCGGCGCCAATCCATCCATGTACCTCATGGCATGGCCTCGAAGTGGCCCGTGAACACGCTGTCGGGATCGAATTGGAGGTGCGCGATCTGGTAGCTCGAACCGACGGTCACCTCTATGCGCGAGCTACCCGGCAGCACTCGCATGCTGCCTTGGTTACCCTCGGCCAATTGAGCGCCCAGCTCGGCTGAAAATGTCGCGAGAACGCCTCCCGGCCGCAGCTGGTGCAAGCGCTGCTCAGCGGCGATGAGGAAGTGCACACCCGAATCACCGATCGGCCAGAACGCCTCGGGTGTGAAGGGCAGGCTCCATTGGGCAAGCGGCGCCAGCGTATCGCAGGCATGAACCGTGAGGGCGGGCGATGAGGTGGTCACGCCGAGCTGACACCCGGCCGGCCCATGCCACAGTCGCACACCGGTGACCACACCCGTGGTGACACGGGACGCGAGGAATGTGTGGTTGACGAGATCGGCAACGTAAAGCCCCGAGCCAACGCCGATGATGGCGCGCGGTGTGTCACCACTCGCGTTGACGGCCAGTCCGCCGGTCGTGGATGCCGGCAGGGTGATCGATTGCCACAGGTTCGCGCCGTCCCGCCCGTCGATGACCACCAGTCGCGACTCGCTCGTCAGCACGAGCGCGTCGGCGACGCCGTCGCCGTTGGCATCGGCTGCGACAAGGGCTACCGGCGACCCTGGGGACGGTCCTGATGTCCGCCACTCCGTCTGCAGGCTCAGCCCGTCGCGGGCTTCGATCCACCAATCGTTCATGGAGCCGCCGCCCTGGGCAATGAGCAGCTCCCGCTGCGGATCGGAATCGAGCTGGGCGGACGCGACAAACGGAGTGGTCAAGCTCCAGGAGCCATCCTCAATGCGCGTTTCACGCACCACGTTGCCGGTTGCTGAATCAAGCACACGGATCGACGGGCCGTAATGCGACTCCGCCCGCGTGCGTCCCACCACTACCACTTCATCCCGGCCGTTGCCGGCGAAGTCTCCCAGGGCGACCGCTGAAAACGGGCCGCTCTCGTCCTCCATCTCCGACAGGGTCACTCCAGTCGCGAGATCGGCGACGCACAAGCGATCAGGCCAGCTGGTCGAGAGCCCGGTCGCGTAAACCAGCCGCTCACGCCCACTGCCGTCGATTCGGCCGATGGCCATTGCATCCGGCGCGCCGCAGCCAAGTGGCACCTTGCGGACCAACTCGCCCGTCAGCGTTCGGTACGTGGACAGCTCTTCGCGCGTCGGATCGGCCATGACGTGCTCGGCCATTCCAATGAGGTCGCCCGCCCCGCCCGCTTGCGGCACCGCGATGATCCCATGCAGCGCAAGCGAGCGCGTGAACGTCCGCATCTTCTGGTACGGCTGGCTGCGAAAGACATCCACTCGTGGTTCAAGGCTGTTGGTGTCGTCGCGGATCGCGAACCCGGGCTGTCCCTGCGGTCCGAAGTTCCCGGCGACGATCTCGGTACCGAATCCCGCGGCCCAGAACCATTCCTGCGCACGCGTGACCGCATTCAGGATGCGCCCGGGCTTTCCGCCAATGATCAGCTTGAGCGAACCATCCGGTCCAAGCGGCGCGATTGCGAGGTCATTCGATGGTTGCGCCGCCACCCAGTCGGGCGCGCCGCTGGCGAGATCGATCACCGCCGGGTATCGATAGGGAAACGCGGGGCCTTCCATCAGACCCACGATCTTCCAGCCGTCCGGGAAGCGGACGAGGGATTTTATCCGCATCAACCCGGGAACCTTCACGCTCCGTTCCTCGCGAAGCGGAACGCCCGAAAAGATGCGCACGGTGCCGTCGTCGTAAGGAGCCAGGGACGCAACGATGCTCATTCCGTCCGCTGCTTTTCCCGTGGCGATGGAACCATGCAACAGGTTCCCGACAAGAGGCGTGGCCGAGCGTGGCTGTTCCGCGAGGCTGTCCTGGCCACCGATGACCACGAGCAGCGGGGTCTGCGAATCGCCCTGGCGTGTCCTGGCCACGCCGAGCATCACCGCTTCCGCCCGTCCGTCACCGTCGAGATCCCCCAATGCCATGCCCGCACTGGCCGGCAGCTCCATCAGCGGCACATACCGCCAACCGGCGGCCGTGGCGTCGCCCGCCATCGCGATCAAAAACGCAAGCACAAGTGTAATATCCCGCCACATACGACCCCCGCCGATCCTTGCCGATTCCGATGATACCAGTGGCTGGCGACCGGCTCCGTGTCCGTCGTCCCGGTTCGATCTTCCCGGTGCGGCGCATGGGCCGCAGATCCCCACTACAATTCGGATGCGGCCACAGGAATGCGTTTCTCCGGTCCGCGCTTCTGCCAGCACACGACCGATGGACGACTCCCAACGCGCCTTCCTCGACCTCGCCCTCGCCCGCAATGCCTTGCGGTTTGGCGAGTTCACGCTGAAGTCGGGGCGGGTCAGTCCCTATTTCTTCAACGCCGGCCTGTTCGACTCGGGCGCGGCGCTGGCGACGCTGGGCGATGCCTACGCCGATGCGGCGGTGCGCTCGGGGCTCGCGTTCGACATGCTGTTCGGACCGGCCTACAAGGGCATCGTGCTGGCGGCGATCACCGCGGCCGCACTGGCCCGGGACCACGGCCGCGACCTGCCCTTCGCCTACAATCGCAAGGAAGCCAAGGACCATGGCGAAGGCGGCAGCCTGGTCGGCGCGCCGCTGGCCGGGCGGGTGCTGATCGTCGACGACGTGATCACCGCCGGCACCGCGATCCGCGAGTCGCTGGCGCTGATCCGCGCCGCCGGCGCCACGCCGGCCGGCGTGCTGATCGCGCTGGATCGCGAGGAACGCGGCAGCGGGGAGCTCTCGGCGACCCAGCAGCTGGCCGCGGAAGAGGGCGTGCTCTCGTTTGCGATCGCCCGCCTGGCGGACCTGCTCGATTTCGCCGCCGACCGGCCCGATCTGGCGGCGCATCGGGATCGCCTTGCCGACTACCGCGCACGCTACGGCGCCTGACGCGCGATCCGGGCAGGCGACGCAGCGCTCGCCTATACTCGGGGCCGGAGGATTTCGCCCATGCGTGATTCACTGCGATTGCAAGCCGGCATCGCGCTGGCAGCTCTGGCCTTTGCCGGCGCCTGCCAGGCGGCTGGCAGTCTCGACCACAACCGCTACAAGTGGCGCGATGCCCAGGGCAATCTCCACTACGGCGACACCCTGCCGGCGGAAGCGGCCCGCCTCGGCTACGAGATCGTCAACCCGCAGGGCCTGGTGGTGAAACGCGTTGAGCGCGCGAAGACGCCCGAGGAACTGGCTGCCGCCAGGGCGGCGGCCACGCGGGAGCAGGCCGCCAGGACGGAGGCCGAGGAGCGCGCGCGCGCCGATGCCCAGCTCCTCGCCGGCTATCCCGAGGAGCGCGACCTCAGGCGCGCCCAGCAGCAGAAGCTGGAACTCCTGGAACAGCAGGTGGTGGCGGCTCGCATCAGCCTGCGCAGCCAGGAGCAGACCCTGGCCGATTCGCTGGCGCGCGCCGCCGAGGTGGAACGCACCAACCGGGGCCTGCCGGAGGCGGAGGCGAAGAAGCTCGCCGGGCTACGCCAGCAGGTCGACAACCAGCGCCTGGCGGTAAACCGCCGCGAAGCGGAACGCGACGCTGCGCACGAGAACTTCCAGCTCGAACTCGCGCGCTACCGCGAGCTCAGGCAGGCCGCCGCCGAACGCAGCGGCAGTCGCTGAAGCGGGCGCTCCGGTCCGCCGGCCCGGCTAGAACGGCAGCGCCAGCCCCGGATCGAGCGCCAGCAGCTGGTTGCGGAAGACCTCCTGGATGCGCGCCAGTGTGGCCGCGTCATCGGCATCGAAGCGCAACACCAGCACCGGCGTGGTGTTGGACGCCCGCACCAGCCCCCAGCCGTCCGGCCAGTCGGCCCGCACGCCGTCGATGGTGGTGAGGCGGGCGCCCTCGAACGTGGCCGCGGCGCGGAACGCCTCGATGAAGCGGTAATGCTCGCCCTCGGCCATGGGCACCTTGAGCTCGGGCGTGGACACGCCCTTGGGCAGCGTGTCGAAGATCTCCTGCGGCGTGCGCTCCTCCGGGTCGGCGGCGAGGATCTCCAGCAGCCGCGCGGCCGAATACAGGCCATCGTCGAAGCCGTACCAGCGCTCGCCGAAGAAGAAGTGCCCGCTCATCTCTCCGGCCAGCGCCGCCTCGGTCTCGCGCATCTTGGCCTTGATCAGCGAGTGGCCGGTGCGCCACATCAGGGGACTGCCGCCGTGCTGCAGGATCAGCGGCTGCAGGTGGCCGGTGCACTTGACGTCGTAGATGATGGTGGCGCCGGGATTGCGCGTCAGGATGTCCATGGCGAACAGCATCAGCAGCCGGTCGGGGAAGATCACCTCGCCCGCGGCGGTCACCACGCCGAGGCGATCGCCGTCGCCGTCGAAGGCGAGGCCGATGTCGGCGCCGGTCTTCTGCACGGCCAGGATCAGGTCCTTGAGGTTTTCCGGTTCCGAGGGGTCGGGATGATGGTTCGGGAAGGTGCCGTCGACCTCGCAGTAGAGCGGCTCGACCTCGCAGCCGATGGCCTCCAGCAGGGCCGGCGTGAAGGCGCCCGGGATGCCGTTGCCACAGTCGACCACCACCTTCAGCGGCCGCTCGACCTGGATGTCGTCGCTGATGCGGCGCAGGTAGTCGGCGCCGACGTCGATCGCCTGCAGGCCGCCCATGCCGTCCACGAAGCGGTTCTCGGCGATGCGCCGGTAGAGGTCGTGGATGGCGCCCTCGGACAGGGTCTCGCCGCCGAGCACGATCTTGAAGCCGTTGTAGTCCGGCGGATTGTGGCTGCCGGTCACCGAGATGCCCGAGCCCGTGCGCAGGTGGTAGCAGGCGAAATAGGTGAGCGGGGTCGGCACCGCGCCGATGTCGATGACGTCGATGCCGGTCGAGCGCAGCCCCGCGATCAGGGCCGAAACCATCTCCGGCCCGGACAGGCGCCCATCGCGGCCGACCACGATCTCGCGCAGGTCGCGCTCGCGCGCCTCACTGCCGATGGCGCGGCCGATCAGGCGGGCGACGCCGGGCGTCAGCGAGGTGCCGACCACGCCGCGGATGTCATACATGCGGAAGATGGCGGGATCGACATCCACGATGTCTTCCACCGGCGGCACCGGCGCCGCCGCAACGGCCGGCGGCGACACGGCGGGCGTGCCCGCCGGCGCCTGGTTCAGGGTCTGGGACAAGGTCATCTCCACGTCACTTGAATCCTTGCGCCGCCGCAGGCGCTCCAGCGCGCCGTCGAGCCCGACGTGCCGCAGCCACAGCGCCAGCGCACCGCCGAGCAGGCACAACAGCGCCAGCGCGCCGACCAGCGGCACCGAAGGCGGCACGATGATGAAATAGTCCGGCTCCGCCTTGCCAATGCGAAAGCGCGTGCCTGGCACCGGCACGCCGGAATCGATCAACGTGCTGCCCTGGCCTCGCCCGGCGCCGGCAATGACGAGATCGCCGCGCCCGTCGCCTTGGCGAAGCTCCAGCCGCACGTCCTCCAGCGGCGTGCGGGCGAAGCTCGCGCGTATCGGCGCGAACGGCCATTCGACCACTGCAAACGCGCGCACCTTGCCGTCCACCGGGGCCGGCAGGGCGATCATCAGCTGCTGCCCGACGCCCTGCTCGACGCGCATCTCGGCCAGCGGACGCTCCGGATTGATCTTGGCCTGCATCAGCGCCGCGGCCTTGGCGTAGCCGAGCGCCGCGAGGTCGCCCGAGAGCACCTCGTCGAGGTCCGGGCTGAAGAAACGCGCGTCATTGGCCTCCGGCAGGCGCGCGCGAAGCGCCGCACCGGCGGCGGCGAGGTCGCCGGCGGCCAGCGCCTGCTGCACGGCCGGATCGCCGAGCGCCTCCTCGCTGCGCTGTGTCTCGCGGCGCACCGCGGCCGCCACGGCTTCCACCGCCACCGTGCGCATGCGGTCGGCCTGCTCCATGCCGTGGTCGGTGCGCCACACCAGCCATGCCTGCCAGGCGAGGAACACGCCGAAGGCGAACAGCAGGGTGGACAGGATCAGCGGCACGAAGGCCAGCGCGCGGCTGCCCGCCGCCAGCAGCGCCGGCTTGAAGCGATCAACGGAACCCGGGATTGCCTGCTTGCCTTCGTTCATGCGCTCCCCTGGCTCAAAGCCGGCCGGAACTGCCGAAACCGCCTTCGCCGCGCGCGCTCGGCTCGAATTCATCCACGCGTTCGAACACGGCGCGCACCACCGGCACGATCACCAGTTGCGCGATGCGCTCCCCCGGCTGGATGGTAAAGGGCGTGGCCGAGCGGTTCCAGCACGACACCATCAGCGGCCCTTGGTAATCGGCGTCGATCAGGCCGACAAGGTTGCCGAGCACGATGCCGTGGCGGTGGCCGAGGCCCGAGCGCGGCAACACCATCGCGCACAGCCCGGGGTCCCCGATGTGGATGGCGAGCCCGCTCGGCACCAGCGCGTCGGCGCCGCCGGCGAGGGTGAGCGGCGCTTCCAGCATGGCGCGAAGATCCACGCCCGCCGACGCCGCGGTCGCCGGCGCGGGCAGCGGGAACTCACGGCCGAGCCGGGCGTCGAGCACCTTGAAGCGGATGCTGGCCGAGGGCCGGGGGCTGACGGCCGAGGCCTGGGTGACGGTCATGCCGGGTTTCCGTCCTGTCGCCCCTGCCGCAGCTGCACGATGCGATCGAGCAGGGCCTCGGCGAGCTCACGCTTGCCGGCGCGCGGCAGTGCCTCGCGGCCACCCGGCCACAGCAGCAGCAGGGCGTTGTCCTCGGCCTCGAAGCCGCGGCCCGGGCCCACCTCGTTGGCGGCGACGAGATCCAGCCGCTTGCGCTCCAGCTTGTCGCGCGCATGCGCCTCGACGCGCTCGGTTTCCGCGGCGAAGCCGACCAGGAACGGACGCCCGGTGAGGGCCGCCATGTCGGCCAGGATGTCCGGGTTCTGCACCAGCCGGAGCTCCAGCGTGGTGGCATCGCTCGCCTTCTTGAGTTTCCGCGGCGCGACCTGGTCGGGACGGAAATCACCCACTGCGGCGGCGGCCACGTAGACGTCGCTGGCGCCGGCGAGCCCGAGCACCGCCTCGTGCATCTGGCGCGCGCCGCGCACGTCGATGCGCCGCACCCCGGCGGGCGTGGCCAGCGCCACCGGGCCGGCGACGAGGGTCACATCGGCGCCGCGCGCGGCCGCCGCGGCAGCCACCGCGAAGCCCATGCGGCCGGAACTCCGGTTGCCGATGAAGCGCACCGGATCGATGTCCTCGTAGGTCGGGCCGGCGCTCACCAGCACCGACCAGCCGGCGAGGTCGCCGGGCGCCTGCGTCGCCGCCAGCGCCGCCACCAGGGAGTGCGGCTCCATCAGCCGGCCGGCGCCGAATTCCCCGCAGGCCTGGCCGCCCGAATCGGGACCGAACACGCGCACCCCGCGCTGGCGCAGGGTGGCCAGGTTGGCCTGCGTCGCCGGATGCGCCCACATCTGCTGGTTCATCGCCGGCGCGATCGCGACGGGGGCACCCGTCGCCAGGCACAGGGTGGCCAGGAGATCGTCCGCCCGCCCCTGCGCCAGCCGCGCGATGATGTCGACGGTGGCCGGCGCGACCAGCACCTGGCTGGCCCAGCGGGCCAGTTCGATGTGGCCCATCGCCGCCTCGGCCGACTCGTCCCAGAGGCTGTCCCGCACCGCGTGCCCGGACAGCGCCTGGAAGGTCAGCGCGCTCACGAAGCGCGTGGCGTTGGCGGTCATCACCACGCGCACCTCCGCGCCCGCATCGCGCAGGCGCCGCACCAGGTCGGCCGCCTTGTAGGCCGCGATGCCGCCGCCGACGCCAAGCAGCACGCGGGCGCCGGCGAGCGCGTTGTCGGTCATGTAGGAAACCGCGCACGGGGAAAGGGACGCCTAGCTTACTGAAAAACGCGCGGGCCGCCGCTCGCCCGCGGCACGGGACCGGTCGAGACTGCCGCTTCCCGAGACGCGACTGCGACGACGCGCTTCGACCTCCCATCCAACTACCGGCACCCCATGAACATCCGCGACTGGCCCGAACACGAACGTCCCCGCGAAAAGCTGCTCGCCCGCGGCGCGGGCGCACTCTCCGACGCCGAGCTGCTGGCGGTGTTCCTGGGCTCCGGCCGCCGCGGGCAGAACGCCGTCGACCTCGGCCGCGAACTGCTGGCACGGGCCGGCGGCCTCAAGGCGCTGCTCGACACCCCGCCGGAGGGGCCGGGCATCGGCGCCGTGGCCTGGTGCCGGCTGTGCGCGGCGCTCGAACTCGGCAAGCGCTACCTCGAGGCGGAACTCGCCGCCGGCCAGACGCTCTCCGATCCCGCCGCCAGCGCCCGCTTCCTCAAGGCACGCCTGGCCGGCTACCCCTACGAGGTGTTCGGCTGCCTGTTCCTCGACAACCGCCATCGCGTGCTCGGCTTCGAGGAGCTCTTCCGCGGCTCGATCGACGGCGCCGCGGTGCACCCGCGCGAGGTGGTGCGGCGTTGCCTGCGCCACAACGCGGCCGCCGTCATCATCGCCCACAACCATCCCTCGGGCGTGGCCGAACCGAGCGCCGCCGACCGCGCCATCACGGTGCGCCTGCGCGACGCGCTGCAACTGATCGACGTGCGCCTGCTGGATCACTTCGTCATCGGCAGCGGGGTGCCGACCTCGCTGGCCGAGCGAGGGTGGATATGAGGGTGGTTTGAAGGGCTGAGGGCCGAGGGCTGGCGACGGGTTCGACCGCTTTTGCAGGTGACCCGGGGGCCACAGCCGTCCCGCCATCAAGGCAATCCGACGGCAACGCCGCTCCAGCCCTCAGCCCTCGGCCCTCAGCCCTCCTTTTCACGGATCGCCCGGCGCGCTGTGGCTATACTCGGCGCGGGTCCAGGAGGGGGCGGTCCGAACGTGGTGCTTTCCATCCCGGCGGCGGCGTTCGAGCCAGATGCGGTCGAACGGGCGCTGCCCGATCCGGCTGCTGCACGGGCTGCGCTCGGCGCTGCGGCCGCCCGCCTCGATGCTCTCCTCGCGCTGCAACGCGAGCGCTTCGGCGCGCTGGCCGGAGAGCGCGGCGAAGCCCGGTTCCTGGAGCGCTGCCTCGATGCGCTGGCACTCTGCCATGCGCGCCTCGCCTTCCGCCACGGCACGCTTGGCGATGATTTCCACGCCTACCACAACGAGGGCCACATCGCGGAGATCTGCGGCGGTCGCATCGGCCGCCTGTCGGCCGCACCCGGCGCCGACGCGCTGGACCTGCGCGACTGGGGCGCGCTGCTCCTGTTCGGTGCCGCGCACGACCTCCGCCAGCGCGAATCGGGGCCGGCATTCGCCGGCATCGGTGCCAACGAATGCGCGAGCCTCGCCGAAGCCTGGCGCATCCTCGATGCGTGCGGCTTCTCGCGGGAAGCGGATGCCGACACCTATCTCGCGCTCGAACTGATGATCGCCGGCAGCACCTTCGATGCCGCGCCGCTGCCCGGCGCGCATCGCCTCAACGCGGCGGATCTGGTGCAGAGCGGCGGCGCGCTGGCGGCGCGGCTGGACCGCGTCCTCGATGGCCTCGGCGGCGAGTCGCGGCAGGACGCGCGGGTGCGCCACGCACTCGACCTCGCCCTGATCGCCGCGGACCTTGACACCGCCAACGTCGCCGAGCCCTTGCTGGCCTTCGCCGACGGCAGCGAGCGCCTGTGCCGCGAGCGCGAGCGCCTGGCCGGCCGCGAGCTCGGCGCGGCGGAGAGCGCGCGGCCGGTGCTGGCCTTTCTCACTGCCGGGCAACTGCGCTTCTTCTTCGAATTGCACGACTTCCATTCGGACCTCGGCCGCGCTGCGTTCGCCGCCGGCAAGCAGGCCAATGCGGCCCCGCTGCGGGCGCTCGCGCTCGGCGTGCGCGCGCGCCTGGCGGTGCACGGAATCCCACCCGATGGCGAGGCGGTCATCGCGGCCTGGCGCGCGGGCGCGGCGAGCGTCGCGGCCGGCGGGCGTGCCGCGCCGCCTCCGCTATCATTCGCGGATGAAGCCTGATACCGCCGCTGCGCCGCCCCTGATCCGTCTCAAGACCGAACGCCGCTCGCTGCATCCCTGGATCTTCCAGAAGATGGTGGAACGCCCCGATCCGCGCCCGCGGCCGGGCAGCGTGGTGGAAATCGTCGACCGCGAAGGGCAGTTCGCTGGCCGCGGCTTCTACAACGGCCATTCGCGCATCGCCCTGCGCGTGCTGACCCAGAACCCGGCGGAGGCGGTCGATGAGGACTTCTTCGCGCGGCGCATCGATGCCGCGGTCGCCCTGCGCCGCGAGGTGCTGCAGCTCGACGCGGCGACCGATGCCTACCGGCTGGTCCACTCCGAGGGCGACGGCCTGTCCGGACTGGTGGTCGACCGCTTCGCCAACACGCTGGTGGTGGAATACTTCGCCGCCGGCATGTTCCGCCAGCGCGACCTGATCCGGCGTTGCCTGCTGCGGCATTTCCCCGGCGCCGACATCTACGCCTTCGCCGAGGAGCACGTGCAGAAGCAGGAAAGCTTCGACTGCTCGACGCCACCCACGCCGGCGCCGGTGGTGATCCACGAACACGGCGTCGCCTTCCACGCCGCACCCGGCAGCAAGCACAAGACCGGCTTCTTCGCCGACCAGCGCGACAACCGGCTGTGGCTGTCGCAGTTCTGCGCCGGCAGGCGGGTGCTGGACCTGTGCTGCAACTCCGGCGGCTTCGGCATCTACGCGCTGGCCCGCGGCGGCGCCGCGGAAGTGACCGGCGTCGACCTCGACGAAGGCATCCTGCAGATCGCCGAGGGCAATGCACGCCTCAACCGCGTGCGGCCCCGCTTCGTGCAGGCCGACATCTTCCACTGGCTGCGCGATGCCGGCAGCCGCCACGGCGAGTACGACGTGGTGGTGCTCGACCCGGCCAAGATGACGCGCGACCGCGAGCAGGTGATCCCGGCGCTGAAGAAGTACCTGGACATGAACAAGCTGGCATTGGGCGCGGTGAAGCCCGGCGGCCTGCTGGCCACCTTCTCCTGCACCGGGCTCGTCAGCGAGGAACAGTTCCTCGACATGCTACGTCGCGCCGCGTTCTATGCCGGCCGCAGCGTGCAGGTGCTGAAGGTGGCGGGCGCCGGCCCGGACCATCCATGGCTCGCCAACGTGCCAGAGTCGCGCTATCTCAAGGCCGCCTTCTGCCGCGTGGAGTGAGCGCGCGCAGCGCCGCCATCGCGGCCGGCCCTTCGTAGAAGCGCACCCGGGCGCGACCCGCGCGAACACATCACGCGCTGCGCCGGCGACCCGCGCAAGTGGCACACTGGCCACCCACATCCCGCAGGAGAGCTGCCATGAACCATCGGGAGCCGGTCGCCGGCCAGTCCAGGTATCCGGACCGTGCCGCCTACGCGCGCGATTACGCCGAATCGCTGCGCGATCCGGAGGGATTCTGGGGCCGCATCGGCCAGCGCCTGGACTGGAGCCGGCCCTACTCCAGGGTGCGCGATGTCTCCTTCGAGGCCGCGGATCTCCACATCCGCTGGTACGAGGACGGTGAGCTCAACGTCGCCGCCAACTGCCTGGACCGGCACCTCGCCACGCACGGCGACAAGGTGGCGCTGATCTGGGAAGGCGATGATCCGGACGAATCGCGCCGCTTCACCTATCGCGAACTGCACGCCGAGGTCTGCCGCTGCGCCAACCTGCTGCAGAACCTCGGCGTCGCCAAGGGCGACCGCGTCGCCATCTACCTGCCGATGATTCCGGAAGCGGCGATCGCGATGCTCGCCTGCGCGCGCATCGGCGCCATCCACACCGTGGTCTTCGGCGGCTTCTCGCCCGACTCGCTGGCCGGGCGCATCGCCGACTGCGGCTGCAAGCTGGTCATCACCGCCGACGAAGGCCTGCGCGCCGGCAAGCGCGTGCCGCTCAAGGTGAACGTGGACCACGCGCTGGAGCGCCCCGGCACGCAGAGCGTGGAAACGGTGCTGGTGGTGCGCCGGACCGGCGGCGCGGTGTCGATGCAGCCGCCGCGCGACCGCTGGTGGCACGCGCTGATGGAAGGCCAACCGGCCGAACACACGCCGCTGCCGGTCGGCGCGGAGCATCCGCTGTTCGTGCTCTACACCTCCGGCTCGACCGGCAAGCCCAAGGGCGTGCTGCACACCTCGGGCGGCTTCCTCGTCTTCGTCAGCTTCACCCACGAGTGCGTGTTCGACCTCCGCGAGGACGACGTCTACTGGTGCACGGCCGACATCGGCTGGGTCACCGGTCACAGCTATCTGGTGTACGGCCCGCTCGCCAACGGCGCGACGACGCTGATGTTCGAGGGCGTGCCGAACCATCCGGACTGCTCGCGCTTCTGGCAGGTGATCGACAAGCACCGGGTCACCCTGTTCTACACCGCGCCGACCGCCATCCGCGCGCTGATGCGCGAGGGCAGCGGACCGGTCGAGAAGACCTCGCGGGCGAGCCTGCGCATCCTCGGCACGGTGGGCGAGCCGATCAACCCGGAAGCCTGGCGCTGGTATGACGAAGTGGTCGGCGAGCGGCGCTGCCCGATCGTCGACACCTGGTGGCAGACCGAGACCGGCGGCATCCTGATCTCGCCCCTGCCCTACGCGATCGAGCAGAAGCCGGGGTCGGCGACCCTGCCTTTCTTCGGCGTGCGGCCGGCGATCGTCGATGCCGCCGGCACCGTGCTGGAGGGCGCCGGCGAGGGCAACCTGGTCATGCTCGACTCCTGGCCCGGGCAGATGCGCACGGTGTACGGCGACCACCAGCGTTTCGTCGACACCTATTTCAAGGCGTATCCGGGCATGTACTTCAGCGGCGACGGCGCGCGCCGCGACGAGGACGGCTACTACTGGATCACCGGGCGCGTGGACGACGTGATCAATGTCTCCGGCCATCGCCTCGGCACTGCCGAGATCGAGAGCGCGCTGGTCGCAAACGCCAGGGTGGCGGAGGCGGCGGTGGTCGGCTGCCCGCACGACATCAAGGGCCAGGGCATCTACGCCTACATCACCCTCCGCGCCGGTGAGGAGCCGAGCGACGCCCTCCGCCGCGAGCTGATCGCCGGCGTGCGCGAGGAGATCGGCCCCATCGCCACCGTCGATCACCTGCAGTGGGCCGCGGCGCTGCCGAAGACGCGCTCGGGCAAGATCATGCGCCGCATCCTGCGCAAGATCGCCGAGAACCAGCCCGAGGCGCTCGGCGATACCTCGACCCTGGCCGATCCTTCCGTGGTCGACGTGCTGGTCGAGGAACGGCTGCTGCGGTGAGTGCCGAGCCGGCGTCGCATACGGGCCTCGGCAACTGCGGTTGCGCCTGGTCGCGGGCGATGTCGGGCAATCCGCTCGCGCAGGCCTGGGACCTGGAGGAGCGTCGGCGTCGACAGTGGCTGCCGGGCCTGCGCTGGCGGGTGGCCGGCCTGGCCGGTTTGGGCGTTCTTGCCGGCACCGCGGCGTGGCTCGCTCGTATCCACCAGAGTGCGCCGATCGACAGCGGCAACCTCCCGGGCCTTGCCCTCGCCTGCGCCGCGCTGGCGGCGCTGGTCGTCGGGCACGAGCGTACCCGGGCCGGGCGTGACCTGGTCCACGGTTGGCTGGCCAGCGCCCCGCTTCCGGTCGAACGTACCCGCGAAGCGCTGCGCCGCCGCGTGATCGGCAGGAGTATCGGCCGCCTCGTCATGGTGTGGCTCGCGGGAATGGGGTTGGCGCTCGCCGCCGGTGCAGCGTGGCTTGCCATGATCGTCGCACCCGCGCTCGGCGTGGCGATGGGCGGTACGGCGGGGTGGTGGCTCGCTCGCCGCCCGTCGCAGGCGGCACCGCTGGTACTGCCGCGGCTGGCGCGCCGCAGTCACTGCGGCGGGACGGAGGCGGGGCTTCGGGCGCTGTCGCGATGGCCATCAGCGATGCTGCGGGCAGACGCCAATCCGCGGTTGCATGCGCTCATCACGGGCTCCCTGTTGATGGCGCTGCCGGACATGCCGCTGTCGCGCGCACTGGCCGTGCTGCTGCTGTTGGCGCTGGCGCTGCTGGCGTGGGATCTCGCGACGGCCACGCTGAAGACCCTCCGCGAAGCCGCCGACTGGCTCGGAGTCAGCCCGCTCGGCAGCCGGCGGCGGCAATGGGCGGTGCTGCGCAAATCCGCCGCATCGGTGCTCGTGGTGGTCGTCGCCATGGCCGCTCTCGCGCTGGCGCTGGGTTTTCCAGGCTGGCTCGTGCTGGCGGTTGCGGTTACCTGGTTGTCCGCCTGCATTCGAGCGTTTGCCCTGGAAGGCGGTCGCGGCGCACCAGCGCGCCGGGAGCGGGCATGAGTGCGGCGTCACTGCGATTGTCCGGACTGGTTGCCGATCGCGGGATCCGCCGCGTGCTCGACGGCGTGTCGCTCGAAGTCGCGCGGGGCGAGTGGGTGGTGCTGCTTGGCGCGAACGGCAGCGGCAAGAGCACCCTGGTCGATTGCTGCAGCGGCCGGCTGGAGCCGCGCGGCGGCACGGTCGTGATCGCCGGCCACGACCTTGGTACCGACCCGGTCGCAGCCCGCGCGGCGCTCGGCGCCGCCGGCCCGCCACAACGGCTGCCGGAGCTCCTCAGCGCGCGCGAATGCCTCGCCATCATGGCGGCCGCACGCGGTCTGGCGCTGATCGACGCCGAGGTGCTGGAACTTGCGTCCACGCTCGACCTCGCGCCCTGGCTCGACGATGCGGTTGCCCTGATGTCGCTGGGCACGCGGCAGAAACTCTGCGTGCTGCTTGCCCTGCTGGGTGATCCGGCGCTGATCCTCCTCGACGAGGCCTTCAATGGCCTCGACGCCACGAGTTCACTGCGGCTCAAGCAGCACCTGGCCGATCGCGTACGGGCGGGGCGCTGTGGCGTGCTGCTGGCGACGCATGCGCTCGACATCGCCGGGCATTGGGCCGATCGCGCCGTCCTGCTGCACCAGGGCCGCATCGTCCATGCCTGGAATCGCGCCGAGCTCAAGGCGCTCCGCACCACGCCCGGCGGGCTGGAAGCCGCGCTGGCGGCGCGCATGACCGCAGCCGACACGGCCGGCCATGCCTGACGAGCTAAAACCCGCAGGGGCGCCGGGCCGCGGAGTCGAGGCCCGGGCGTCGTGGTCGCCATACGGGTGGCCGCCGGCGCTGCAGTGCGACGAGATCCACCTGTGCCATCTGGTGCTGCCGGCAGGGATGGCGCCGCGCGATGTCGGCGCGGCGGCGCACGCCCTGCTCGGCAGGCTGATCGGCCATTATGCGGGCGGCGTCTCGCCCCCGCGGCTGGCGCGCGGCCCGCACGGCAAGCCGCACGCGCCGGACTTTCCCGGTTTCGAGTTCAACCTCAGCCACGCCGGCTGTCACGTGTCGTTCGCCTTCGCCCGAGACCAGCCGCTGGGCGTGGACATCGAGTGGCGCGAGCGCCGCATCCAGGTGCAGGAGCTGGCGCGGCGCTTCTTCACGGCGGCGGAAGCGGATGCGCTGGACGGGCTCGCTCCGGATCTGCGGCGGGCGGCCTTCCTGCGCCTGTGGACGCACAAGGAAGCGGTGCTGAAGGCGTTCGGTGTCGGCCTCTCGTTCGGACTCGACCGGCTGGAGTTCTCGCTCGATGCACGCGGCGCCGTGGCGGCATTGCGCGCAATCGATGCGGCGTGCGGACCGGTGCACGAATGGCGGCTGCATGCCTTCCGGCCCGCGCCCGGCGTCGAAGGCGCGCTGGCCTGGCGAGGGCCGCCGCGGCGGGTGCGGATGTTCGCGCTCGCCTTCCCCGCCCCGGGCAATGCGGGGCTCGCGTCGGGCTGACCGCCGGCGATTCCTGCATCGCTGCGCAACGGCCCGATGGTGGTCGCTTGAAACCGTCCGCCGTCGGTGCCACGGTGCAGGCAGGCACCACGCCGGATCGGAAAGAGGATCCAGACATGAACCGCACCACCGGAACACGGCTTGCGCTTGGCGCCGCGCTCGCCTTGACGCTGTCGGGATACGCATCGGCTGCCACCGTGGACGCCGCGGCGGAGGCCGGCGGCGATACCTGCGGACGCATCAGCACCTTCGATGTCGCGCCACGCCAGGAAAAGCTGCACGAAGCGACCATCATCAGCGTGGATGGCCAACTGCCCGGGCCGCGCGACGCCGACGCGTGGCGGGTCAGCGCAGGCCACCATGTGCTCGAGGTGGGCGAGCGCATCGACAATCGCTATCTCAGCTTCAATGATCGTCAGCGCAACTCGGGAAACCGCTACAAGAGCCTGGAGATCGACGTCCCGGCCGATACGACCCTGCTGATCGCCGCGCGCCTGGACAGCAGCCGCTGGAATGATGGGAACTACTGGCAGCCGGTGGTATGGAAGGAGGTCAGCGAGCCTTGTCGCTAAAGAACGTTTCCGCTGCGCCCGGCTCTGGTGGATGCGGCAGCGCCGGCACTCGGACCGATCTGGCCTCCCTGGATGCACGCCCATGCCGGACGCGGGGCGTGGGAGCAGAGGCCGCTCCATGACCGCGCTCAGCGTCAACGTCAACAAGGTTGCGGTTCTGCGGAACTCGCGCGGGCACGACCGGCCCGATCCCGTGGTGGCCGCACGGGTGGCGATCGAAGCCGGCTGCCAAGGCATTACCGTGCATCCGCGGCCCGACCAGCGGCACATCCGGGTCGATGATGTCGCACGTATCGGCGCGGTGGTGGGCCATGCCGAGTACAACATCGAGGGCAATCCGTTTGCGCCGCCGCGCGGCCGCTATCCCGGATACCTCGAACTGGTGCGCCAGGCCAGGCCGCGCCAGGCGACCGTGGTCCCCGATGGCGACGACCAGATCACCTCCGACCACGGTTTCGACCTGGCGCGCGATGCGGCGCGGCTGGCGCCCCTGGTGCGCGAACTCAAGGCGCTCGATTGCCGGGTGAGCCTGTTCGTGGATGCCGGCGTTGCCGAGGTGTGGCGGGCCGCGGAGATCGGCGCGGACCGCATAGAGATCTACACCGAACCCTACGCGAGTGCCTTCCTTGCGGGCGATTACGGCAAGGCGCTCGAAGCTTGCGTGCGTACGGCGGAAGCGGCGCGTGCGGCGGGCCTGGCCGTCAACGCCGGGCACGACCTCGACCAGCGGAATCTCGGGCCGCTGGTCGCGGCCATTCCCTTTCTCGCAGAGGTGTCGATCGGGCACGCCCTGTTCGGCGAGGCGCTCTACGATGGGCTCGCGGCCACGGTCCGCAACTATCTCTCGATCCTGGCGCGGCCGCATCCCGCGGCGGGCAGCGGGCAGGATCCTTCCTGATCGGGTACGGACGCCCGCTGCAAACGTCGGACCCCGGCGCGAGGCCGCTGGAACGTGAGCCGCCGCCGGCACCGTTGCACCAGCAGCGGCAAAGGCAACAAGGCTGAAACAAGAAGGGCGCTGCGTTGAAGCAGCGCCCTTGAGCATCCACGGTCCCGGCGGGTCGCTTACTGATCCCCGCCGGCGCCGGTGGTGATGAAACCGATCTTGACCATGCCAGCCGCCTTGGCATCCGCCATGACGGTGGCGATCTTCTGGTACTCGGTGGTCTTGTCGGCGCGGATCTGCAGTTCCGGCTGCGGGTTCTTCTGCGCGGCGACGCGCAGCTGCGCCTGCAGGATGGCCTCGGTCACCGGCTCATCGTTCCAGAACAGGTCGCCCGAAGCCCGCACCGCGAGATCGATCGGCTCGGGCGGGTTGGTTTCCTGCACGTTCGGATTGGCCTGCGGCAGGTCGATGCGGATCCGATGGGTCATCAGCGGCGCCGTGATCATGAAGATGATCAGGAGCACCAGCATCACGTCGACGAGCGGCGTGACGTTGATTTCCGACATCGGGCCACCACCGCCACCGCCTGAACTCATTGCCATGACTTACTTCCTCGCAACAACAGGGGCGACCCCCGACTCGACGCGTGAACCGGTGGCGAAGAAGTCGTGCAGGTCGTGGGCGAACTCATCCATGCGCGCGAAGATGACGCGGTTCTGGCGCACATAGAAGTTGAAGCCGAGTACCGCCGGGATGGCCACGAACAGACCGAAGGCGGTCATGATCAGCGCCTCGCCGACCGGGCCGGCCACCGCTTCCATGGAGGCGTTGCCGGAGGCGGCGATCTTGATCAGCGCGTGGTAGATGCCCCACACGGTGCCGAGCAGGCCGACGAACGGCGCGGCCGAGCCGACGGTCGCCAGCAGGGTCATGCCGCCTTCAAGGCGCAGGCTCTCATGGGCCACCGACTGGCGCAGGGCGCGGTCGATGAACTCCGAGCGGTTCAGTGCCTCGACCAGGCGGCTGCCTTCATTGCGCTGGTGGTGGGCGG
The DNA here is from genome assembly GCA_017305135.1 of Lysobacterales bacterium. Classification (GTDB taxonomy): domain Bacteria; phylum Pseudomonadota; class Gammaproteobacteria; order Xanthomonadales; family Rhodanobacteraceae; genus Dokdonella_A. Next base: position 28,224 of record JAFKNA010000025.1, read on the forward strand.
CGGCGGAAGCCGCGGCGAGGGCGATCTTGGAGAACGGCTCGTTCTTCGGCTGCTCCTCGAGGAAGCGCACCGCATCCTGCGCCGATGGAGTCTCCCAGAAGGTGTGGATGATGCGCTCCATGCGCCGGCGCACCATCGTGTTGCGCAGGAAATTGAAGACGATGTAGTAGATCGACATGATCGACATCACCACCAGGGTGATGAAGACGATCCAGCCGAGCGCATCGAAGTTCTGGATGAGGTCCTGGAAGCCCATCTGCTGCATGGCAGCGGCATTGCCGCCAGCGCCGGGCACGGGAGCAACTGGGGTTTGTGACGGATCTTGCTGCATGGCGCTACCTTTACTCGTTCAGATCGAATTTGATGGGTACCAGGGCGTAACCCGAAGCGGGCTGGCCGTTCTTTTGACCGGGATTGAACATCCAGGTTTTCACTGCCGTGATCGCGGCCTGGTCCAGCAGGCGCGAGCCGCTGGATCGCTCCACGGTGATGTCCTGCGGGGAGCCGTCCGGACCGACCAGCACCTTCAGCAGCACCTCGCCGGTGATGCGCTGGCGCACGGCCTGCGGCGGGTACTTGGGCGGGCGCATCCTGCGATAGCTGATGTTCTCGCTCGGCGCGATGTCCTGCGGCGGCGCCGGGGGCGCAGGCGGGGCAGGCGGCGGCGCGGGCACGGCCATCGGCGAGGCTTCTTCGACCACGACCGGCGGAGCCGGCGGCGGCGGCGGCGCCTTCGGCGGCGGCTGCACCTTCTCGATGACCTTCGGCGGCGGCTTCTTCGGCGGCTCCGGCGGCGGGGGTGGCGGCGGCGGCGGCGGCGGCGGCGGTTCGATGAACTCGACCGTCACCTTCCTGTCGACCGTCTTGTCCTTCGGCGGCGGTGGCGCGATCGGCGCCATGATCATCGCGAATGCGAACGCATGCAGCGCGAACGCACACGCAAAGGCGGTGACACGTCGCCAGCTGTAAGGCTCGCCGCCGGATTGATAGGTATCTGCCATCAGTATGACCAACAAAAAGGGTTTCTGTGCGCGCTGGGCGACGCATCGATCCGCTCCTGCTGAATCCCCCAAGGAGCGTCGGCGCAAGAGTCGGGCACGGTACAACACCCGGTGCCCGGACTACAAGCCATGTTGCGGATCGAAACGTGCTGCGGGTGGGGAGGAGCGGCCGCGCCGGAATTGCGGTCGGGCAACGATGCCGGCACGCGGGCACCCTGCGCGGCGACACCGGACGGCATCGTCGCGCGGGCTACCCGGGCGGATCAGTTCTTCCGGGCGGGACGCTTGATCTTCGCTCCTCCCCTGGTGGTATTGATGCGCTGCTCGGCCATCGCGCGGGTGCTGGGATACCCGGCCGCCTTCTGCCAGTCGGCGAGCGCAGCGGCGCTCTGGTCGAGGTCGTTTTCGGCATCCCCACGCAGGAGATAGGCCTCGCCTTCCTGGCGCAGCTTGCCCTTCTGGATGGCGCGGTTCAGCGCCTCGACCGCCTCGCGCGAGCGGTCGGCATAGTAGAGGTTGTAGCCGAGCTGGTAATCGACATTGCCGTCGGGCGCGTTCGGCGAGGCCTTGGCGTAGGCGTCGATCGCGCAGGCCTCGTCGTCCGCCTGCATGCAGATGTCGCCGAGCAGCTTGTAGTTGTCGTAGTTCCCCTCGATGAGTCCCTTGTCGAAGCCTTCCTTCATGGTCGCCATGGCGTCCTTGTTCCGGTCGGCGGAGGAATAGAGCTTGGCCAGCTGCAGGTAGTCGGCACCGCTGGTGATTAGGCCTTCGTTCTTGGCCTTGGCCATGACCTCGGCGGCCTTTTCGTTCTGGTCGGCCTGGATGTAGACGGTGGCGAGCTGGTTGACCAGCTTGATGTTGGTGGGATCCTTGGCCAGCTGCTGCTGCACCAACTGCGCTGCCTGGTCGTACTGGCCGAGCTCGAAGTAGCTCGCCATCAGGATCTGGTTCCAGCTGTCGTTGGGCTTGTCGGCCATTGACATGGCCTGCTTCATGGTGTCGACCGCCTGCTGGTACTTGTCGGTGCGGTAGTAGGCGTTGGCCTTGAGGGCGAGCTCGTCGGCGTTCTGCGTGCCGGTCAGCTTCTCCCACTCGGCGATGCTGGCCAACGCCTCGTCGTACTTCTCGTCCTGGAGCTGCAGCTGGGCGACGACGTAGAGCACCTGGAAGTGCTGGGCATTGGGCAGGCCGCCGATCTCCAGCGCCTTGCGGTAGGCGGCGATGGCCTCGTCGCTCTTGTCCTGGTCGTAGTAGATCTGGCCCTGCAACTGGTTCGCGAAGGACTGTGCATAGTTGCTGCTGCGCGAGCGCTCGAGGGCGCGCGTCACGTATTTCTGCGCTTCCTCGTCCTTGCCGTCGTTGACCAGGTCGGCGGCCTTGTTGAGGTCGCGCTGGTCCGTCGCGGACATTTCGGCCTTGGGCTCCTGCCGGGTCGCGTTCGGATAGGGGTTGTCCGGCTTCCGTGCGGCCAGCGCGCTTCCCGACGCGGCGAGGAGGGTGGCGCAGGCGAGCGCCGCAAACCAGTGTGAGAGCTTCATAGGGTTACCATCGGGTGCCAATGTACGAAGGATATCGCAATCGACCGGGGTCGAGCATCAAGGGAGGGTAGCGCCCTCCGCTCGCGCAGCACAAGGCAGAAAGCCACCTCTCTTATGCTGCAATGCAGCATGGTTTCACGTTGCGACGATTGCCGCGGCACCATCACACGTCCACGTTGCCGGCACGCAAGGCGTTCTGCTCGATGAACTCGCGGCGTGGTTCGACCACGTCGCCCATCAGGGTCGAGAAGATGCGGTCCGCGGCCACGGCATCCTCGATGCTGACCTGCAGCAATCGGCGGGTGTCGGGATTTACGGTGGTGTCCCAGAGCTGCTCCGGATTCATCTCGCCGAGGCCCTTGAAGCGCTGCACGGTGCGTCCGCGGCGAGCTTCGTCCATGAGCCAGGTGAAGGCCTGCCCGAAGCTCGACACGCGCTGCGACTTTCCGCCGCGGCGGACCTCCGCACCGGGCTGGATCAGGCCCGCCAGCGCATTCGCCGCGTTGATGATGGGTTTGAACTCCGGCGCGGCGAGGAGCGCCGCCGGCAGCACCTGGGTATGGCGCAGGCCGTGCTGGTCGCGGTCGACCACCAGCGCCGCTCCCTGTTCGGGCGTCGCCGGCTCCACCTGCAGGGTGTAGCGTGGCCGCCCCAGGCCCGACGCGGCGAGCTGTTCGCGCAGGCGATCGAGCCACGTCGACAGCGTCTCCGGATTCTGCCAGCCCTCGGGCGCAAGCGGCGCCTGCAGCAGGGCGTGCAGGAGCATGGGGTCGAAGCGGAAGCTGAGCCGCTCGATCTGGTCGAGGGCCAGGCGCCATATGCTCATCAGCTGCTCGAGGGCGGTACCGCCGATCGGTGGTACGTCACTGGCGTAGGCGAGCTCGGCCCCGTCCACCGCGTTCGAGATCAGGTAGGCGTTGAGCGCGGCGTCATCCTTGAGGTAGATCTCCTGCTTGCCCTGCTTGAGCTTGTAGAGCGGTGGCAGGCCGATGTAGACGTGGCCGCGCTCGATGAGTTCGGGCATCTGGCGGTAGAAGAAGGTCAGCAGCAGGGTGCGGATATGCGAGCCGTCCACGTCCGCATCGGTCATGATGATGATGCGGTGATAGCGCAGCTTGTCGATGTTGAACTCGTCCTTGCCGATGCCGGTGCCGAGCGCGGTGATCAGGGTACCGACCTCGGCCGAACCCAGCATGCGGTCGAAGCGGGCGCGCTCGACGTTGAGGATCTTGCCCTTGAGCGGCAGGATGGCCTGGTTGCGGCGGTTGCGCCCCTGCTTGGCCGAACCGCCGGCGGAGTCGCCCTCGACCAGGAAGAGCTCCGATTGCGCCGGATCCTTTTCCTGGCAGTCGGCGAGCTTGCCGGGCAGGCCGGCGATGTCGAGCGCGCCCTTGCGGCGGGTGAGCTCGCGCGCCTTGCGCGCCGCCTCGCGGGCGCGCGCGGCATCGACCACTTTGGCCGCGATGGCGCGCGCGTCGTTCGGGTTCTCCAGCAGGAACTCGTCGAGCCGCTGGCAGACGATCGACTCGACGATGCCCTTGACCTCGCTCGACACCAGCTTGTCCTTGGTCTGCGAGGAGAACTTCGGATCGGGCACCTTGACCGATAGGACGGCGATAAGGCCCTCGCGCATGTCGTCGCCGGAGAGGCCGACCTTGGCGTTCTTCTGCAGGCCGGACTTGTCGATGTAGCCCGAGAGGGTGCGGGTCAGCGCCGAGCGGAAGCCGGAGAGGTGCGAGCCGCCATCCTTTTGCGGGATGTTGTTGGTGAAGCAGAACACCGTTTCCTGGTAGGCATCGGTCCACTGCATCGCCACGTCGACCGTGGTGCCCTCGTTTTCGCCGCTGAAGCTCACCACCTTTGGATGCAGCGGCGTCTTGAGCTCGGACAGGTGCTCGACGAAGGAGCGGATGCCGCCCTCGTACTGGAACACGTCGCGCTTGTCGTTGCGCTCGTCGCTGAGTTCGATCTTGACGCCGGAGTTCAGGAACGACAGCTCACGCAGGCGCTTGGCCAGCACCTCGTAGTGGAACTCGATGTTGGAAAAGGTCGCCGTGCTCGGATGGAAGCGCACGGTCGTGCCGCGCCGGTCCGAGGGGCCGATGACCTTCAGCGGGTAGAGCGGCTCGCCGAGCGCGTATTCCTGGCGGTGTTCGAAGCCGTCGCGGTAGATGGTCAGCCAGAGGTGGTCGGACAGCGCATTGACCACCGATACGCCAACGCCGTGCAGGCCGCCGGATACCTTGTAGCTGTTGTCGTCGAACTTGCCGCCGGCATGCAGCACCGTCATCACCACCTCGGCGGCGGAGCGCCCTTCCTCGGGCTGGATGTCAACCGGAATGCCGCGGCCGTTGTCGGCGACCGTCACCGAGCCGTCATCGTGAATGGTGATGGCGACGTGGTCGCAGAATCCCGCCAAGGCCTCGTCGATCGAGTTGTCGACGACCTCGAAAACCATGTGGTGCAGGCCGGTGCCGTCATCGGTATCGCCGATATACATGCCTGGGCGCTTGCGTACGGCCTCGAGGCCCTTGAGGACCTTGATCTTGGTGGAATCGTAGGAATCGGTCATGCGGGCTCCGCGACAGCGCCCGCGGCGTGCGCGGGCTGGACAATCGCGGAATTATACCAGTGCCCCCACGCGGCCATGTTCCACGTGGAACATCGCGTCGGGCGCATGGCCGGTCAGGCCCCAGTCTGCCCGTGACGTAGCCGTGGCGAGGATCTGCGCGTCACCTTCGGCAACCAGCCCGAAAGCGCGCTCGCGGTGCTCCGCATCGATCTCGGAGCCCACGTCGTCCAACCCGAGAATCGGCCATTGGCCCAGCCGTTCGGCAAAAAGGCGGGCCTGCGCCATCACGCAGGCGAAGGCACACAGCTTCTCCTGCCCGCGCGACAGGTGCTCGCGCCGGAGCGAACCACTGAAGCTGAGCAGCCAGTCGGCGCGATGGGGACCGGCGCCAGTGTGGCCGCGCGCGAAGTCCTTCTCCCGATGCTCCCTCAGTATCTCGCCGAGGGGGCGCGCCGTGTCGTAGCCCGGGTGCAGCCGTACCGTGGGTTCACCGAGCTCCGGAACCAGGCGCGCAAGCCGATCCTGCAGGAGCGGTATCCAGGCGGCGAAGTAGGCGTTCCGCGCCAGCACGAGCGGCGCAGCGTTTCGCTCAAGCTCCTTGTCCCAGGCGTCAAGGGCGCCACCCGACACGCCGGATCGCAACAGGGCGTTGCGTTGTTTCAATGCACGCTGGTACCGCCGCCAGTCGTCGAGGAAGTCATGTTCCACGTGGAACACACCCCAATCCAGGAAGCGGCGTCGCTCCTCCCCCGCACCGGCGATCAGGGACTGCGAACCCGGACCGAAGTAAAGCACCGCCACATTCCGCACCAGCTCGCCGGTGCCGACGGTCGCGCCGTCGATTCGCGCCTCCGGGCCGGCCGCGCCCCGCGCAAGGCCGACCCGGCGTCGCCCACTGCGTGAGTCGAGTTCACCGAACACGCTGAATCCGGCGCTTCCCTGGCGGACCAGCGCATCGCGCGGTCCGCTGCGGAACGAACGCCCATGGGAGAGCAGGAACGTCGCTTCGAGCAGGCTGGTCTTCCCCGCGCCGTTGCCGCCCACGATCAGGTTCAGCCGCGGTGCGAGCTCCAGTCGTGCGGCGGCAATGACGCGAAGGTCGTTGACCTGCAGCTTCAGCAGCTCCACGAGGTCAGCCTGCGCCGTGCGGGGGCTGCCCCGCTGCGTCGTGGGGCGGCCGGGGAACTCCGGTCAGAGCCGGAGCGGCATGATGACGTGGCGCGTGTCTTCGGCATCGGGCTGGCGCAGCAGGCAGCTCGACTGGCCGTCGCGCAGGCACAGCAGAACCGCATCGCTGCCGACCGCGCCCAGCGCATCGAGGAGGTAGTTGACGTTGAAGCCTACCGCGAGTTCGTCCACGACGGTCTGGGCCTCCACGTCCTCCATCGCCTCTTCCTGTTCCGGGTTGTGCGCGATCACGCGCAGCCGGTTCGGCGACACCTCGAGTTTGACGCCGCGATATTTCTCATTGGAAAGGATCGCCGCACGCTGCAGCGACTGCCGCAAGGCTTCGCGCTCGACCAGCACCTGCCGGTCAGCGCCGAGCGGGATCACCGCCTCGTAATCGGGGAAGCGCCCATCGATCAGCTTGGAGGTGAACATCACGTCGCCGCGCCGTACCCGCAGATGGTTGCGCGCGAACTCCAGCTCGATCTCGCCCTCGCCGCCTTCGAACAGGCCCTGCAACTCCAGCACGCCCTTGCGCGGCACGATCACCTGGCGCGCCTCGGCGACCGGGCTGTCCAGGCGCGCTTCGGCGAGCGCCAGGCGATGGCCGTCGGTGGCCACGCAGCGCAGCGAATGCTCGCGGAGATCGAACAACAGGCCATTCAGATAGAAGCGGACATCCTGCTGCGCCATGGCGAACGCGGTGCGCTCGATCAATCCCTTCAGCGCGCCCTCGGCGATCCGCACCCGTTCCACCAGCTCCACGTTCTCGATCACCGGGAATTCACCCGCCGGGAGCGTCGCCAGCGCGAAGCGGCTGCGCCCGGCGCTCAGCGTTGCCCGGTCACCCTTGAGCTCGAAGCGGATCTGGCAGCCGTCGGGCAGCGCGCGGCAGATGTCGAAGAGTTTCCGTGCCGGCACCGTGGTTTCGCCGGCTTCGAGATCGTCGGCGCCGGTACGCGCCACCATCTCGACTTCGAGATCGGTTCCGGTCAGCGAGATGCCCGCATCGCTCACCGCCACCAACAGGTTGGCGAGCACCGGCAGGGTCTGGCGCCGCTCCACCACGCCCACCACGTGTTGCAGACTCTTGAGCAAGGCCTCGCGCTGGATGGTGAATCGCATGTCGGTCGATCCTGTCTTTGGCTTTGTCTTTTGTGGAACTTTGTTTGTAGCTGGTCTTGTGGGCAAGTTCGATCCCGCAATAAAATCGTCTTAGATCAATTCGTTGCAGGCGTTTTTCGGGCGGTAGAATCGATTTGCCAGGTTGTGCATCGTCTGTGGACAAGTTTTCGAAGCGGAGTTTTCCACATCCTCTGCACAGAATCCGCGGCTGGTTTTCCCCTCGCTTTCCACCCTCGTCATTCGCTCAGGATGCGCAGCAGCTTGTCCCAGTCCTGGCGCAGCTTGCCGTCGCTCTCGCGCAGGTCGTTGATGGTGCGGCAGGCATGCAGCACGGTGGTATGGTCGCGTCCCCCGAAGGCATCCCCGATTTCCGGCAGGCTGTGCTCGGTCAGCTCCTTGGCCAGTCGCATCGCCATCTGCCGCGGCCGGGCGATGGAACGGCTGCGCTTCTTCGACAGGAGATCGGCGAGGCGCAACTGGTAGTAGTCTGCCACGGTCTTCTGGATGTTGGGGATCGTGACCGCCTGCGCGTGCACGGTGAGGAGGTCGCGCAGCGTTTCCTGGGCGAACTCGAGGCTGATCGGCTTGCGCTCGAAGTTGGCGCGCGCCACCAGCGTGTTGAGCGCGCCTTCCAGGTCGCGCACGTTGGAGCGCATGCGTTTGGCCATCAGCACCGCGACCTGTTCCGGCAGTTCCACGCCCTTGAGCTGGGCCTTGGCCAGCACGATCGCCGCGCGGGTCTCGAAGTCCGGCGGTTCGATGGCGACGCTGAGGCCCCAGCCGAGCCGCGACTTCAGCCGCGGTTCGAGGTTGTCGACTTCCTTGGGGTAGCGGTCGCAGGTCAGGATGATCTGCTGCTTGCTCTCGAACAGCGCGTTGAAGGTGTGGAAGAACTCTTCCTGGGTGGTGTTCTTGCCGGCGAAGAACTGGATATCATCGATCAGCAGCGCATCCACCGAGCGGAAGCGGCGCTTGAAGTCGTCCATGTTCTTCTGCTGCAGCGCCCGCACCATCGCGCTGACGAACTCCTCCGAGCGCAGGTAGAGCACCCGGAATCCGCTGCGGCTGGCGCGCATCAGGTTGCCGGCGGCGTGCATGAGGTGGGTCTTGCCGAGGCCCGTGCCGCCGTACAGCAGCAACGGGTTGTAGGCCTGGCCGGGATTCATCGCCACCTGGGTGGCCGCCGCCTTGCCGAGCTGGTTGGACTTGCCCTCGACGAAGTTGTCGAAGGTGTAGTGCGGATCGAGCGCCGTATCGGCCGGCCGCCGGCCCGCCGGCGCCGGCGGCCGCGCCGTGCCGCGTGGCGCCGTCCGGCCACCGCCGCGCGCGCCCACTTGCAGGCTGATCTGCCGCGCGCCGCCACCAAGCTGCGCCAGCGCCGCGCCGATCGCCTCGACGAAGCGCTCGCGCACCGTCTCCATGGTGTACTCGTTCGGCGCCCACAGCACCAGCGTCGAGCCCTCCTCGGCGGCCTGCAGGGGCGCGAGATAGGTATGGATGTCCTCTGCGCTGAATTCCGCCTCCAGGCGGGACAGACAGCGTCGCCAAAGCTCGCTCATGCGCGGATCGGGAACCCGGAAAGTGATGCGGACGACCGCGGTGGCAGTCGCGCGGGGAAAGGGGCAGTCTAGCAGGATGCCCCGCGGCGTCGTTCCGCAAGGGCGAGCCGCGCCGGCCAGGTGCCGCCGCGGCGAGGAGCGTCGCGATTGACAGCACGCCGCGCGATCCGTACGATTCCCGGCCTTTTTCCCCTCGTTGGCGTATTTCCATGGCCACCAAGCGCACCTACCAGCCGAGCAACATCAAGCGCGCGCGCGACCACGGCTTCCGTGCCCGCATGAAGACCCGTTCCGGCCGCGCCATCATCAATGCGCGCCGTGCCAAGGGGCGCAAGCGCCTCGCCGTCTGACCGGCGCGTTATCGCCCGTGAGCGCGCCAGCGACGTTTCCGCGCTCGGCGCGCCTCCTGCATCCGCGTGATTTCGCCCGCCTGCGCGAGGGTTCGCGACGCGTGGGCAGCGCCAATTTCAGCGCCCAGGTCGGCAGCGCCGAGGCCGCGGAGCCGCGGCTGGGCCTGGCCGTGTCGCGGCGCGTTTCCAAGCGCGCGGTCCGCCGCAACCGCATCAAGCGGATCGCCCGCGACAGTTTTCGTCGCCATCGCACCGACCTGCCGCCCTGCGACGTGCTGGTGATCGCGCGCGCCAGCGCCGACGCGCAGGACAATGCCTCGCTGCACGCCGAGCTCGCCACGCTGTGGCGCCGCATCGCGGCGTTGAACGCGGCCGGTGGCACCGGCACAATGCGCGGCTGACCTGTCCGCGGCCGCCGCCCCTCCACATCCGTGCGCAGCCGGCCGCATCCTCGGCGCGAGCCGGCGGCAACGTCCCTCCTGCGCCCATCGATCGCCATGAACAGCCCACGCAACCTGCTCCTGATCGCCCTGCTTTTCATCAGCTACCTGCTGTGGATGGAGTGGCAGAAGGATTACGGCCAGCCACCCGCCGAGCAGGCTTCGAGCACCGCGCCGGCCACGCCCGCCGCGCAGCCGCCGGCCGATATCCCGGAAGCCGCCGCCCCGGCCGCGCCGGCGCCGGAGGCGGCTACCGCCGGGGGCAATGGCAGCGCCGCCCCCGCGTCGCAGCGCGTGGTCGTCACCACCGACGTGCTGCGCGTCGAGATCGACACCCGCGGCGGCAGCGTGGCGGTGGCCGATCTCCTCGACTATCCGGAAGACACCGGCGATCCGACCCCGGTGCGCCTCTTCGACGACCGCGCCGCCACCTACTTCGAGGCGCAGAGCGGCCTCGTCAGCGCCACCGGGCCCGCGCCGGACCACCAGGCCATCTTCCAGGCCGAGCAGACCGAATACCGCCTCGCCGAAGGCGCGGACACGCTCGAAGTCCCGCTCACCTGGACCGATCCCTCCGGCCTCGGTGTGCGCAAGGTGTTCACCTTCCAGCGTGGCAGCTACGTCATCGACCAGCGCCAGGACATCGACAACGCCAGCAGCCAGGCCTGGGCCGGCAACGCCTACCGCCAGCTGCAGCGCGTGCCGCCGGTGCTCGACACCTCCGGCATCAAGGGCTACGCCAACACCGCCCGTTACAGCTTCGCCGGCGCGGCCATCTACAGCCCCGAGGACAAGTTCGAGAAGCTCAAGTTCGACAATTTCGCCAAGGAGCCGCTGGACAAGAGCTTTGCCGGCGGCTGGGCGGCGATGCTGCAGCACTACTTCTTCGCGGCCTGGATCCCGCCCGCCGACGAGACCGACCAGTACGTCACCCGTATCCTCAGCGTCGACGGCAGCCAGCGCTACCTGATCCGCACCCTGACCCCGCCGATCCAGGTGGCGCCCGGCGCCAGCGCCACCGAAAGTGCGCGGCTCTACGTCGGGCCGAAGCTGCAGAGCACGCTCGGCGACATCGCCCCCGGCCTCGCCCTGACCGTCGACTACGGCATGCTGACGGTGATCTCAGAGCCCCTGCACTGGATTCTCGCCCAGTTCCACAAGCTCACCGGCAACTGGGGCTTCGCCATCATCCTGCTGGTGCTGCTGATCAAGGCGGTGTTCTTCAAGCTCTCCGAGGCGCAGTACCGCTCGATGGCCAAGATGCGCAAGCTGCAGCCGCGCATCGCCGCCCTCAAGGAGCGCTACGGCGACGATCGCCAGAAGATGAACACGGCGATGATGGAGCTCTACAAGAAGGAGAAGGCCAATCCGCTCGCCGGCTGCCTGCCGATGCTGATCCAGATCCCGGTGTTCTTCGCGCTGTACTGGGTGCTGCTGGAGAGCGTGGAGCTGCGCCAGGCGCCCTTCGTCGGCTGGATCCAGAACCTCACTGCGCCCGATCCCTACTACGTGCTGCCGGTTCTGAACGGCCTGATCATGGTCGCCACGCAGTTCCTGACGCCGATGGCCGGCATGGATCCGACCCAGGCCAAGATGATGAAGATCATGCCGGTGATCTTCGCCGTGGTGTTCGCCTTCTTCCCGGCGGGCCTGGTGCTCTACTACACCGTCAACGGCGGCCTCTCGCTGCTGCAGCAGTGGATCATCACGCGACGCATCGAGGGCGGCCAGAAGGCGCGTGCCTGAGGTGGCGCCGGCGGCCGTGAGCCGAGCCGACACCATCGCCGCCATCGCCACTGCGCCCGGCGCGGGCGGCGTCGGCGTGGTGCGGATCTCCGGGCCGGCCGCTGCCGCCATCGCGCAGCACCTGCTCGGCCGCCCGCCGCGGCCCCGCCACGCGCATTACTGCGCCTTCCGCGACGGGTCGGGCGCGATCATCGACCGTGGCCTGCTGCTGTGGTTTCCGGCGCCGCGCTCCTTCACCGGCGAAGACGTGCTGGAGCTCCAGGCGCACGGCAGCCCGGTTGTGCTGCGCCTGCTGGTGGCGCGGGCGGTGCAACTCGGCGCGCGCCACGCGCGGCCGGGCGAATTCTCCGAACGCGCCTTCCTCAACGGCAAGCTCGACCTCGCCCAGGCCGAAGCCGTCGCCGATCTCATCGCCAGCGGCTCGGAAGCCGCCGCGCGCGCCGCGCAGCGCAGCCTCGAGGGCGAGTTTTCCACACGCGTCGGCGCGCTCGCCGCGGTCATGGTGGACCTGCGCAGCTACATCGAGGCCGCGCTCGACTTCCCGGACGAAGACATCGACTTTCTCGCCGCGCCGGAGCTTGCCTCGCGACTGGCCGGCGTGCGATCGGATCTCGACGATCTGCTGGCCGCCGCGCGCCGCGGCGTGCGCCTGGCCGACAGCCTGCACGTGGTCATCATCGGCCGCCCCAATGTCGGCAAGTCGAGCCTCCTCAATGCCCTCGCGGCCAGTGAACGCGCCATCGTCACCGATATCGCCGGCACCACTCGCGACGTGCTGCGCGAGACCATCGACCTCGACGGCGTCACAATGACCCTGGTCGACACCGCGGGCCTGCGTGAAGCGGGCGACGTGGTCGAGCAGGAGGGCATCCGCCGCGCCCGCGCCGAACTCGAACGCGCCGACCTGGCACTGCTGGTGATCGACGATGCCGCCGGTGTACCCGACGACGATCGCGCCCTGCTGGCCAGCCTGCCGCCAGGCGTTGTCCACATCGTTATCCACAACAAGATCGATCGCGCCGCCGCTGCCCCGCGCAGGGCGGTCGATGACGAGATCGTGCACCTCTGGCTTTCCGCGAAGAGCGGCGCCGGCCTCGACCTCCTCGCCGCCGAACTCAAGCGCCACGCCGGCCACGCCGACGCCGGCGAAGGCGCCTTCACCGCCCGTGCCCGCCACGTCGCCGCACTCGAACGCGCGCGCGGCCACTTCGACGCCGCCGAAGCCACCCTCACCCACGGCGCCGGCGCCGAGCTCGCCGCCGAGGAACTCCGCCACGCCCACCAGGCGCTGGGCGAGATCACCGGCGAATTCACCCCCGACGACCTCCTCGGCGCCATCTTCAGCACCTTCTGCATTGGCAAATAGCCACCGATCCGCGGCTTCCGGTTGCAACACGCCGGGTAGCCGGCAACCCTGATGGGCGCTTCGGCTACCGGTGGACGAATACCGCCGCGAAGTCATTGCCCGCGTGCTGGCAGAGGCACACGACCTCGCCGACTTCCGTGTGCTGTGGATCAAGGCCAGGAAGCGCCGCTCCCTGATCGACCATCTGCTCGGCTCCGACGCGCGACGACACGTCACAAGCGACGCCGGAACATCGTGGAGCTGGCGGCATCATGCCGGACGGCCCCATAGGAGACATTCCGCCGTCTTTGCCGGTGCACTGGCGCGGAGCAAACATGACGTGCCTACGCCCGCGCGCAGGCTCAAGGCGCCCCGTAGGAGCGCACCCTGTGCGCGACCGGCGCAGTCGCGTGACCGTGTGGTACCGGTCGCGCACAGGGTGGGCTCCTACGGCAGCGTGGAAATTCGACACAGTGTGTCGTGTTTGATGAGAGTGAGTGCAGCAAATCCCCCTCACTTGCTTGCCGCATCGCGTGAGGACCAGGCTTGGCTCAGCCCGCCCCAGCCTTGTGCGCGTGCTGCATCATCGTGTCGATCGCCAGCCCCGAGTGCGCATAGGCCGCGCCAGCGCGCATCTCGGCGGCGACCCAGATCGCTTCCATGATTTCCTGCTCGCTGGCGCCGGCGGCGAGCGCCGCTTCGGTGTGGCCGCGGATGCAGTAGGGACATTGCGTGGTGTGGGCGACGGCCACGGCGAGGAGCTGCTTGGTCTTCTTCGGCAGCGCGCCATCGGCGAATACCTGCCGGCTGAAGGCCTGGAAGGCGGACAGGGTTTCCGGGGCGAGTTCGCGGCGCTTGTGGGCGATGTCGCCGCCGGCTGGCGGATACATTGGATGATCCATGATGGCCTCCTGGCCTGCTGTGAACAGCCTACCCGACCCGACCCAGCGTCCAGCACGGCGGATCGCTGGCCGGGAAGCTGTCCTCGACGGCGGTGTCGACTTCCCATTGCTGGTGACGTGCTACGCGAGCGCTGCGCTGTGCTGCGTGGCGCAGGCGCGACAGCCCCGGCGGATGCACCCGCGGCGAGGTTCCGGGGTGTTGGCTCAATGGATGGTGGATCGCGGATTTCATGATGGCCCTCCAGATGGATGGGCGGCCAAATGGGTCGCCCGTCAGCGTTCGAGGAGCGGCAGCTTGCCGGGCCTGCCGTTCCATTCATCGGCATCGGCCGGTGGATCGACACGGGCATCGATCACCGGCCAGTGCGGCGCGAGTTCAGCATTGAGCACGGTGAAGCGCTCCATGCCGGCGGGGACGTCGTCCTCGGGGAAAATCGCCTCGGCCGGGCATTCGGGGACGCACAGCGTGCAGTCGATGCACTCTTCCGGGTCGATGGCGAGGAAGTTCGGCCCCTCGTGGAAGCAGTCCACGGGACAGACCTCCACGCAGTCGGTGTACTTGCACTTGATGCAGTTGTCGGTGACGACATGCGTCATCGGGCGCTCCAGGGTCCACGGATCGGCCGCAACGACCGATCATCCGCCGATCATGCTGCATTGATCCTGATCCACGTCAAGCGCGTGGCATGCCGGGCAGGCGCTGCGTGATCCACGGGCTCCCGGCTGGAGATCGGCGGCTTCGCCCCCACGATGGACGTTTCCACGCCCAAAGGAGCCCGCGATGATCGACCTCTATTACTGGCCCACCCCGAACGGCCACAAGATCACCCTGTTCCTGGAAGAAGCCGGCCTCGACTACCGCATCCAGCCGGTCGACATCGGCAAGGGCGACCAGTTCAAGCCGGACTTCCTCGCCATCTCGCCGAACAACAAGATGCCGGCCATCGTCGACCATGATCCGGTGGATGGCGGCGCGCCGATCAGCGTGTTCGAGTCCGGCGCAATCCTGCAGTACCTGGCCGGCAAGACCGGCAGGTTCTGCCCGAAGGACCTGCGCGGGCGCATCGAGGTCGACGAGTGGCTGTTCTGGCAGGTCGCGGGCCTGGGGCCGATGACCGGGCAATACGGGCATTTCCATGTCTATGCACCCGAGCCCATTCCCTATGCGCGCGAACGCTACCGCAAGGAAGCCGAACGCCTGCTCGGCGTGCTCGATCGCCAGCTCGCCGGCCGCGACTTCATCACCGGCCGCGACTACACGATCGCCGACATGGCCGCCTATCCATGGGTCGACGCCTACGAGAAGGCGCCGCTCGACCTCACAGGCTTTCCGGACCTTCGCCGCTGGCGCGAGGCAATCGCCGCCCGGCCGGCCACGCAGCGGGCCTATGCGCGGGCGCAGGAGATCAATCCCAATGCCGGGCAGCCGATGGGCGAAGAGGAAAAGAAGATCCTGTTCGGCGGGGGCCGGTAGCCTCCAGCGCGGGAAGACATGGGGCGGGTTCGGGCGCGCCCGGGAGCGCCGGGGAAGCACGCGCGGTTGCGGCCATAATGCTTGGGTTTTCCCGCTGGAACCCGCCATGCTCCGCCTGCTCCTTGCCGTTCTTCTCTTCGCCCCGCTGCTCGTGCACGCCGAACGCCTCACCATCGATCGCATCTTCTCCGATCCCGATCTCAACGGGCCGACGCCGCGTGCGCTGCAGATCGCGCCCGACGGCCAGCGCGTGACCTTCCTGCGCGGCCGCGACGACGACCAGAACCAGCTTGACTTGTGGCAATACGAGATCGCCTCCGGCAGGACCGGGCGGCTGGTCGATTCGACGGCACTGGGCGCCGGCAAGGCGCTTTCGGCCACCGAGCAGGCACGCCGCGAGCGCGCGCGCACGGCGCAGCTGAAGGGCATCCTGTCCTACCGCTGGTCGCCAGACGGCAAGCGGCTCCTCTTCAGTGTCGATGAGCGGCTGTGGCTCTACGAGCTCAAGGCGGCGCCGACGAAGCGCCTGCGTGCGCTGACCGCGCCCGGCGTGGAGGTGATCGATCCGAAGGTGTCGCCGCGCGGCGGCTACGTGTCGTGGGTCAGCGGGCAGAATCTTTACGCCCTCGACCTCGCCAGCGGGCGCGAGGTGAAGCTGACGCGCGACGGCGGCGGCGCCATCCACAACGGCGAGGCCGAGTTCGTCGCCCAGGAGGAAATGGACCGGTCCAGCGGCTACTGGTGGGCGCCGGACGATTCGGCGATCGCCTTCGAACGCTTCGACGAAAGCGGCGTCGACGAGGTGGAGCGCAGCGAGATCCTCGCCGACCGCACGGTGGTGGTGAAGCAGCGCTATCCAGCCGCCGGGCGCCCCAACGTGAAGGTCGGGCTGGGGCTGGTGAAGCCCACCGGCGGCAAGTCGCGCTGGGTGGATCTCGGCAAGGACCCGGACATCTATCTCGCCCGCGTCGACTGGCTGCCGGACGGCAGGCGCCTCGCCTTCCAGCGCCAGAGCCGCAACCAGCAGCGGCTGGATCTGGTCATGGTGGACGCCACGAACCTGAAGCAGACGCCGCTCCTCACCGAGACCAGCGACACCTGGATCAATCTCAACGACGATCTCCGCTTCTTGAAAGGCGAGGACGCCTTCGTCTGGGCCTCCGAACGCAGCGGCTACAAGCACCTCCACGTGTTCGGCCTCGACGGCGCCCTGCGCCGTACGCTGACCCGGGGCGACTGGGATGTCGATGCGCTGCTGGCGCTGGACGAGAAGAACGGTCGCATCTTCTTCGGCGCCAACCACGACGACGTGCTGCAGGCGCAGGTGTACGTGGTCGCGCTGGACGGCAGCGATGCCGCGCAGCCGCGGCGCGTCAGTGAAGGCGAGGGCATGCACGCGGCAGTGTTCGCCGACGATGCCTCGACCTGGATCGACACCTTTTCCAACCCGACGACGCCGCCACAGGTGAGCCTGCGCCGCGCCGATGGCGGCCGGATCGCCTGGATCGAGCCGAACGAGCTCAAGGAGGGCCATCCCTACTGGGCGTATCGGGACGGCTTCATTGAACCCGAGTTCGGCAGCCTTCCCGGCGAGGACGGGCAGGCGCTCCACTACCGCCTGCACAAGCCGGCCGGCTTCGATCCGGCGCGGCGCTACCCGGTGTTCACGACCTGGTACGGCGGTCCGGGCCGGCAGTACGTCAGCCGCGCCTGGGGCAGCCATTTCGAGCAGTACATGGCGCAGCAGGGCTACGTCGTGTTCGCGCTCGACAACCGCGGCACCCCGCGGCGCGGGCGGAAGTTCTCCGATGCCATCTTCCATCGCATGGGCCAGGCCGAAGTGGTCGACCAGCTCGCCGGCCTCGCCTGGCTGAAGGCGCAGCCCTGGGTCGACGGCGAGCGCGTCGGCATCTACGGCTGGAGCTACGGCGGCTACCAGACGCTGATGCTGCTGGCCAAGGCGGGCCATGAGTTCGCCGCGGGCGTAGCGGTGGCGCCGGTCACCGACTGGGCGCTCTACGACACCCATTACACCGAGCGCTATCTCGGCACGCCGCAAGGCAATCCCGAGGGCTACGCGGATTCAGGGATCCTCAAGTGGGCCGATGCCATCGAACCCGGCAAGCTGCTGCTGGTACACGGCATGGCCGACGACAACGTGCTCTTCACGCATTCCACCGAGCTCATGGCGCGGCTCCAGAACCAGGGCACCCAATTCCGCCTGATGGCCTACCCCGGCGCCCGGCACGGCCTCTCCACGCCGGCGCTGAAGACGCATGTGCACACGCTGATCGCCGACTACTTCGGGGAGAAGCTGCAGCCCGCGGGGACCGCCTTGCCGGCCAAGCCATGAACCTGCGCGAGAGCTGGCTGCTGTTCGCGGTCGGCTCGGCGTTCTTTGCCGGGCTGACTGCGCTCTTCGCCAAGCTCGGCGTCGCGGGCATCAATTCCAATCTCGCCACGCTGATCCGCACCGTGGTGATTATTGCCATGCTCGCGCTGATCGTAAGCCTGCGCGGCGAATGGCGCCCGGACGCCCCAATCACCACGCGCAGCTGGGTGTTCCTGATTCTCTCCGGTGTTGCCACCGGTCTGTCCTGGCTCTGCTATTTCCGCGCCCTGCAGCTTGGGCCGATCAGCAAGGTCGCGCCGATCGACAAGCTCAGCGTCGCCTTCGCCATCTTCTTCGGCGTGCTGTTCGTCGGCGAGGCGTTCTCTTGGCCCGTAGCCATTGGCGGCGCGTTGATCATCGCCGGTTCAGTGGTGATGATCGTGTTCTGAGCATGCGGAGTCCTCCAATACCCCCGTACCGTAGAAGGATTGCGTCTATGAGTACCCCCATGATTGTGCAGGCCGTTCGCACCCTCACCGTGGCAGTGTGGGCATTGGTGGCCGTCACCGCGTTGAGCCTGCTCGTGCCCCCGTTATGGGGCCTGTTCTGGCCGGCATCATCCGATTGGCCGCTCGATCTCGGAGAGGGCCGGCCGGCGGTGCGCTCGATGCGTATCGCGGCGACCGTCGATCCGCTGGCGGATTTCCATGACTGGCCCATCAAACGGCAGATCGCGAGCGCTTCGGCGATCCTGCGGGTCGATCATCATCGCGAAGATAACCGTTGGGTCAGCCGCGTCGGCGAAATCCTGAAACTCCAGCCCGGCACCGAACTCCATTACACCGTGGGCGATGTGTACGAAAGGGTGCGCGTAGAGCCTCGAAGTGATCCCGGAGAAGGGATGGTGGTCTTCTTCACCGGCTCGCCCGCATTCATGCGCGTTGCACGGCGAGCTTCGACCACGGCAGGTTGAGGAGCCAAGGCGACATGCCCCTTGCGAAGCTCAAGGAACTCATCGGGCAGGTGGATTCGGGTAGCCTGTCGAGGTAGGTGCCGGAGAGGGAATCAGTCCCGATCCCGCTCAAACACCGCGGCCGTGCGGATGATCGGGTCGGTGCTTCGGAGGCGCCATTTTGATCCTCGTCGTCCCGGTGACAGCCGGACGCAGCGTCTCTGGGTCGCGGCGGGCCCTTCAGACGTCATGCCCGCGAAAGCCCACTGCTGTCCGGCACGGTTGTTGCTAGCAGGCGGCGGCGAACGCGAACCGATGCTGCGCATCCTCCAGTTGCTTTCGTCGTTTTCTCCGCGCGTAGGTTTCCCGGTAATGGGCTTCCACGCCAGGGCGCTGGAAGAGGG
>JAFKNA010000026.1 GCA_017305135.1 Lysobacterales bacterium
GCGTGGTAAGAAGAAGATGCAGGCCACCGTCGCCATCATGCGCAAGATGCTCACCGCCGCCTGGGCCATCATGAAAGACCCTCAGCCCTACGACTCCGAACTCCTCTACGCGGACATCAAAACCGCTTGACTTGGAACAGAGTGTCTACGTTGCAGGAGCGAGCGTGCTCGCGACCGAGGCCTCGCAATCCGCCGCGGCGCCAGGTCGCCTGCACGCAGGCTCCTACGTTGTAGGAGCGAGCGTGCTCGCGACCAAGGAGCAGCACTCAGGGTCAGGCGCTACACCCCACGCAAGTCCCGCAACCGGAACCCGCAGGCGAACATCACCGCCACGAAGCTGAAGCCGCCCGCGCACACCAGCACGGCCAGGCGCCACACGCGGGTCATCGGCGGCCAGGCGCTCCAGTCCGGCCAATGCATGAGGCCGATCCCCAGCACGAGCACCATGGCCAGGCATGCAAGCCCCAGCCGCAGCAGGCTGCGTCCCCAGCCCGGCTGGCGCACGTACACCCCGTCGCGACGCAGCGCCAGCCAGAGCTGGGCGAGATTGAGGTAGCTGGCCAACGCACTCGCCAGCGCCAGGCCCATGTGCAGGCCGGGCACCTTCGCGATCGCCGCCAGCCAGCCGTCGTCGAGATCGCCGGGCTGCTGCCAGAGCAGGAACAGCGCCGCGACGAAGATCACGTTCATGATCATGTTGGCCACCATCGCGACGATGCCCGCGCGCACCGGGGTCCTGGTGTCCTGCCGCGCATAGAAGGCCGGCGCGACGATCTTGACCAGCGCGAACGCCGGCAGCCCGAAGGCCAGCGCCTGCAGCGACAGCGCGGCCATGTCGACGTCGTGCGCGGTGAAGCGGCCATGCTGCAGCAGGGTGGCCAGCAAGGGCCTGGCCAGCAGCACCAGCGCCAGCATTGCGGGAACCGCGATCAGCAGCGTGGCGCGCAAGCCCCAGTCCAGCGCCCGCGCGAAGGCGACGCGATCGGAACCCACGTGATGGCGCGACAGCGAAGGCAGGATCACGGTGCCGAGCGCGATGCCGAACACGCCGAGCGGGAACTCGAGCAGGCGGTCGGTCTGGGTCAGCCAGGTCTGCGAGCCGGTGACCAGGAACGAGGCGATCAGGGTATCGAGCAGCAGGTTGATCTGCGCCACCGACGAGCCGAACAGCGTCGGAATCATCAGCGTCATGATCCGGCGCACCTGGGGATGCCGCCAGCCCCACCGCGGGCGTACCAGCAGGTTCAGCCGCGCCAGCGCCGGCAACTGCACCAGGAGCTGCAGGATGCCGGCGGCGAGGATCGCCCAGCCAAGCGCCATGATCGGCACTTCCATCAGCCGCGACAGCCACAGCGCGCCGGCGATCACGCACAGGTTCATGATCACCGGCGTCAGCGCCGGCAGCGCGAAGCGGTGGAAGCTGTTCAGCACGCCGCCGGCGAGCGCGGTCAGCGACACGAACAGCAGGAACGGGAACATCACGCGCAGGAGGTCGGTGGTCAGCGCGAATTTTTCCGGCTGGTCGATCGAGCCGGGCGCGAACGCGCCGGCGATCCACGGCGCACCGAGCATCGCGAGGATCGTCACCACCGCGAGGATGCCGCCGAGCGTGCCGGCGGTGCGCGCGACCAGCTCGCGAAGCTCCGCCTGGCCGCGGGTTTCCTTCACCTCGGTGAACACCGGCACGAAGGCCACCGAGAAAGAGCCCTCGGCGAACAGCCGGCGCATGAAGTTCGGGATGCGGAAGGCGACCCAGAAGGCGTCGGTGGCCGCGCTGGCGCCGAAGGCGTAGGCGATGGCCTGCTCGCGCACCAGGCCGAGGATGCGCGACAGGAAGGTGCCGCCGCTGACGCTGGCGAGCGAGCGGAGCAGGCTCGGCGTGCTCATGTGAGGAGCGGTGATTGGTGATGGGTGATGGGTGATTGGGAAAGGCGGCCTTGCGCCGTTCCGAATCGTCGGCCACGTAGGGCCGACCTGCGAATACCGCCCGCCCGCAGGTCGGGGCTACGCCCCCGACGCACGTCGCTACGAAAGCCGCCCTCCCGTAGGTCGGGGCTACGCCCCCGACGCATGTCGCTCATGGCGCCCGTAGGGCGGATCAAGCCGCGCAGCGGCGGATCCGCCTCGCCTGCCGCAAACGTCCCGTTGACGCGATGCGCCCGACCCCGCATAATTCTCCGTCTTTTTCCAGCCGAATTCCCCGGAGTCATCCCTTGGCCAACATCAAGTCCGCGAAGAAGCGTGCGCGCCAGTCCGAGAAGAACCGCCAGCGCAATGCCAGCGCGCGTTCGATGGTCCGCACCGCGATCAAGAACGTCGTCAAGGCGATCGACGCGAAGGACAAGGCGCGCGCCGAAGCGGCGTACAGGATCGCCGAGCCGGTGATGGACCGCTACGCCTCGCGTGGCCTGATCCACAAGAACAAGGCCGCCCGCCACAAGAGCCGCCTGACCGCGCACATCGCCGCGCTGGCCTGATCCGGCCGCTGCGGCACCCCCGAAAAAGCCGGCGCAAGCCGGCTTTTTTGTTGTCCCGGCACGCGGCCAGCGTGCGCGGAAAGCCATCCCCCTCCCGACAGGGGAGGTGAAAGGCGCGCCCGCCCTCAAGCGCTCCACTTCAAGGGAGGCCTGCAACCTCGCGCCCTCCCCTTCAACGGGAGGGTTGGGTGGGAATGGTGCCGCACCGGCAACGCGGCACACCTCACGCCTGCTCCGCCGCCATGGCTTTCTGCTCATCGAAGAAGCGCTGGATGTCGAGGCATAGCGGCCAGGTGCCTTCGCGGGCGATGGCGGAGATCAGGTACCAGGGCTGCTTCCACTTCAGTTTCCTGACAATTGCCCTGGCGGTCTTCTCGCGCTCTTCCGGTGCCAGCATGTCGATCTTGTTGAAGACCAGCCAGCGCGGACGCTGGAGGAGTTCCGGGTCGTAGCCCTCGAGTTCCTTTTGCAGCGTGCGGATCTCGGCGACCGGATCGGTCATGCCGTCCAGCGGGGCGATATCCACCACGTGCAGCAGCAGGCGCGTGCGCGCGAGGTGCTTCAGGAACTGGATGCCAAGCCCGGTGCCTTCCGCCGCGCCCTCGATCAGGCCGGGGATATCGGCGATGACAAAGCTGCGGTCGGTCTCGATGCGCACCACGCCCAGGTGCGGCTGCAGCGTGGTGAAGGGGTAGTCGGCGACCTTCGGCGTGGCGGCGGAAACCGCGCGTACCAGCGTCGACTTGCCGGCATTGGGGAAGCCCAGAAGGCCGACATCGGCCAGCACCTTGAGCTCGAGCTTGAGCTCGCGCTCCTCGCCGGGCTCGCCCGGCGTCGCCTTGCGCGGCGCGCGATTGACCGAGCTCTTGAAATGGATGTTGCCAAGCCCGCCCTGCCCGCCGCGCGCGACCAGCAGACGCTGGCCGTGCTCGGCGAGGTCGCCGATCTCCTCGTCGGTGGCGACGTTCACCACCACGGTGCCGACCGGCACCCGGATGAGCATGTCGCCGCCGCTCTTGCCGGCCATCTGCCGGCCCATGCCGTTCTCGCCGCGCTGCGCCTGGAAGCGGCGCTGGTGGCGGAAATCGACCAACGTGTTGATGCCCTCGTCGGCGATCAGCCAGACACTGCCCCCGGCCCCGCCATCGCCGCCGTCCGGACCGCCGAACGGAATGAACTTCTCGCGCCGGAAGCCGACGCAGCCGTTGCCGCCGTTGCCGGCCTGCACGTGAATGGTGGCTTCGTCGACGAATTTCATGGGGCGTGATTGGTGATTCGTGATTGGTGATTTGGAAGAGCTTAGATGCTCGTGGCCCGGACGCAAGTCGCACGGCATCGGAAATCGCGGTCGAACAGGCTTGACGAATCACCAATCACGAATCACGAATCACTGCTCCAGAACGAAAAACCCCGCACGCGGCGGGGCTTCTCGCGGAATCCGGGGCGAGGATCAGCCCTGGACGACGTTGACCATCTTGCGCGACTTGGCGCCCTTGACGCTGAACTGGACGGTGCCGTCGACAAGCGCGAACAGGGTGTGGTCGCGGCCGAGGCCGACGCCGGCACCGGGGTGGAAGCGCGTGCCGCGCTGGCGCACGATGATGTTGCCGGCGTTGACCGCCTGGCCACCATAGATCTTGACGCCGAGGTACTTGGGGTTGGAATCGCGGCCGTTACGGGTGGAGCCGCCTGCCTTCTTGTGTGCCATTGCGCTGCTCCTTACTCGCCTGCGCCGGCGATGCCGGTGATTTCGATTTCGGTGTAGTGCTGCCGGTGGCCCATCTCCTTGCGATGGTGCTTGCGGCGGCGGAATTTCACGATGCGGATCTTGTCCGCTCGGCCGTGCGAGACGACCTTCGCCGTGACCGCGGCGCCTTCCACCAGCGGGGCGCCGACGGTGACCCCGTCGCCCGACCCGACCAGCAGCACCTGGTCCAGCTTGACCTCATCGCCGACGTCGGCGACGAGCTTCTCCACGCGCAGGGTCTCGCCCTGCGCCACGCGGTACTGACGACCGCCGGTAACCACCACTGCGTACATGGCCATGCCTCTGTAGTTATTCTGGAACCTGCCACCCCTCGCACCCGCGGGCGCGAAAGAGCCGGGCATTGTAGCGACGCGGCGTAGACAGAACAAGAGAGTGGGGTTTGTGTTCGGTACTTGTGCGATCCGTCCAGGATCACTGTGTTTCGGGACGTCGTGCAGGTTTGGTTGCGCGGCGCTTCAGGGTGATCCACTCCCGGCCATCCATGGCCGGACTGTGAAGGTGAAGCATGGCTTCGCGCGCGCTCCTCAGCCCTCAGCCCGGTTGTTATAGTCGCTCCTTTGCCCCATCTCACGCGGCATGGAAACGATCCGCATCCGCGGTGCGCGCACGCACAACCTCAAGAACATCGACCTCGACCTGCCGCGCGACCGGCTGATCGTCATCACCGGACTGTCCGGTTCGGGCAAGTCCTCGCTGGCCTTCGACACCATCTACGCGGAGGGCCAGCGCCGCTACGTGGAGTCGCTGTCGGCCTACGCGCGGCAGTTCCTGTCGGTGATGGAAAAGCCCGACGTCGACCACATCGAGGGCCTTTCGCCGGCCATCTCGATCGAGCAGAAGTCGACCTCGCACAACCCGCGCTCGACGGTCGGCACCATTACCGAGATCTACGACTACCTGCGCCTCCTGTTCGCGCGCGTCGGCACGCCGCGCTGCCCCGAGCACGGCACGCCGCTGGAGGCGCAGACGGTCAGCCAGATGGTGGACACCACGCTCGCGCTGTCGGCGGAGACGCGCTACATGCTGCTGGCGCCGGTGATCCGCGAGCGCAAGGGCGAGCACGTGCAGGTGTTCGAGCAGCTCCGCGCGCAGGGCTTCGTGCGCGCGCGGGTCGATGGCGTGGTGCACGAGCTCGATGCGGTGCCGCCGCTGGCGCTGCGCCAGAAGCACACCATCGAGGCGGTGATCGATCGCTTCCGGCCGCGGCCCGACATCCAGCAGCGCCTGGCCGAATCCTTCGAGACGGCGCTGCGCCTCGGCGAGGGCATCGCGCTGCTGGTCGACATGGATGATGCCGGCACCGCCGAGGTGACGTTCTCATCGCGCTTCTCCTGCCCGGTCTGCGACTACTCGCTGCCGGAGCTGGAACCGCGCCTGTTCTCATTCAACTCGCCGATCGGCGCCTGTCCGGACTGCGACGGCCTGGGCGTGACGCAGTTCTTCGACCCGGCGCGGGTCGTCACCAACCCGCAGCTCGGCCTCGCCGCCGGCGCGGTGCGCGGCTGGGACCGGCGCAATCCCTACTACTTCCAGCTCATCCAGTCGCTGGCCAAGCACTACGACTTCGAGCTCGAGACGCCGTGGCAGGACCTGCCGGAAGCCACCCGCGAGCACATCCTGTACGGATCCAGGGGCGAGCCGATCAGCTTCCGCTACCTCACCGGCGCCTCCGGCGCGGTGACGCGCAAGCACGCCTTCGAGGGCGTGCTGCCGAACCTGGAACGGCGCTACAAGGAAACCGAATCCTCGGCGGTGCGCGAGGAGCTGGCGCGCTACATCAGCGAGCGCGACTGCCCGGAATGCCACGGCCAGCGCCTCAACCGCAGCGCGCGCAACGTGTTCGTCGCCGACGCCAACCTGCCGAGCCTCACCGCCCTGCCGATCGGCCAGGGCCTGGACTTCTTCGATGGCCTCGCGCTGCCCGGCTGGCGCGGCGAGATCGCGGCCCGGATCGTCAAGGAGATCCGCGAGCGCCTGCACTTCCTGGTCGACGTCGGCCTCGACTACCTCACCCTCGACCGCCAAGCCGATTCGCTCTCCGGCGGCGAGGCGCAGCGCATCCGCCTCGCCTCCCAGATCGGCGCGGGGCTGGTCGGCGTGATGTACGTGCTGGACGAACCCTCGATCGGCCTGCACCAGCGCGACAACGAGCGCCTGCTCGGCACGCTGCGGCGCCTGCGCGACCTCGGCAACACCGTGATCGTGGTCGAGCACGACGAGGACGCGATCCGCCTCGCCGACCACATCGTCGACATCGGCCCCGGCGCCGGCGCGCACGGCGGCGAGGTGGTGGCGGAAGGCAAGCTCGCCGACGTCCTCGCCGCGCCACGCTCGCTCACCGGGCAGTACCTCTCCGGCGAGCGCCGCATCGAGGTGCCGGTCGAGCGCCGCCAGCCCGACCCCGAGCGCTGGCTGCGCTTGGTCGGCGCCTCCGGCAACAACCTCAAGGACGTGGACCTGGAGATTCCGGCCGGGCTCTTCACCTGCGTCACCGGCGTGTCCGGCTCCGGCAAGTCGACGCTGGTCAACGACACCCTGCAGCGCATCGCCTCCGCCGCGCTCAACGGCGCCAGCGCCCGGCCCGCCCCGTTCCGCGACGCGGAGGGCCTGGAGCACTTCGACAAGGCGGTCGACATCGACCAGTCCCCGATCGGGCGCACCCCGCGCTCCAACCCGGCCACCTACACGGGCCTGTTCACGCCGCTGCGCGAGCTCTTCGCGCAGGTGCCGGAAGCCCGCGCGCGCGGCTACGGCCCGGGGCGCTTCAGCTTCAACGTGCGCGGCGGCCGCTGCGAAGCCTGCGAGGGCGACGGCCTGATCAAGGTGGAGATGCACTTCCTGCCGGACGTGTACGTGCCCTGCGACGTCTGCCACGGCAAGCGCTACAACCGCGAGACGCTGGAGATCACCTGGAAGGGCCACACCATCGCCGACGTGCTCGGCATGACGGTGGAGGAGGCGGCGAAGCTGTTCGCCTCGGTGCCGGCGGTGTCGCGCAAGCTCGAGACCCTGCTCGACGTCGGCCTCGGCTACGTCAAGCTCGGCCAGAGCGCGACCACGCTCTCGGGCGGTGAGGCGCAGCGCGTCAAGCTCTCGCGCGAGCTGTCGCGCCGCGACACCGGGCGCACACTCTACATCCTCGACGAACCGACCACCGGGCTGCACTTCCACGACATCGAGCAGCTCCTCAAGGTGCTGCAGCGGCTGACCGACGCCGGCAACACCGTCGTCGTCATCGAGCACAACCTGGACGTGATCAAGACCGCCGACTGGGTGGTCGACCTCGGCCCGGAGGGCGGCGACCGCGGCGGCACCATCATCGCCACCGGCACGCCGGAGGAAGTCGCCGCCCTGCCCGCCTCCTACACCGGCCAGTTCCTCGCGCGCATGCTGCCGGCCCCGCCCTCGTCCCGCCGCGCCCGACGTGGAGTCGCCGCATGAAGAAGAACGATCCCGCACCGCGCAAGGCCACGCGCCCGGCCAGGGCCGCCGCGGCAAAGGGCGCAGCCGGCAAGCCGGCGCGCGCCAGGGCCGACGAGGCAGTCCAGGCCGCTGCGGCGGAGACGTCGCCCGCTCCCGCCGCTGCCGTTCCCGCAGAGGCGCCGCCGCGGGCGATGGCGCGGGTGCCGATGAAGGTGCGCTGGGGCGATCTCGACGCCTTCAACCACGTCAACAACGCCACCTTCCTCGTCTACGCGCAGGAAGCGCGCCTGGAGTGGCTGGCCGGCATCGAAGGCACCTGGTTCGACGACAGCATGATGCCAGTGGTCGCCGCTGCCAACGTCAACTTCCGCCGCCAGCTTGCCTGGCCGGCCCGCATCGTGGTGGAACTCGCCGCCACGCGGCTTGGCAATTCCTCGGTCACCATCGCCCACCGCATCGTCGCCGAGGACGACGCTGGCTGCCTCTACGCCGACGGCAAGGTGGTCATGGTCTGGATCGACCCCACCAGCGGCCGCTCGGTGCCTTTGCCCGAATCCATCCGCAGTGCCTGCGGTGGCACCGCTGGCAGAGCCGAGGTGCCGTAGGAACCTGCGTGCAGGCGACCGGCGCTGCAACGTGCTGCACCCGGTCGCGACCACGGTCGCTCCTACGCATGGGGTGCGGCATCCAGCAGCGGCCAGTCGGCCGCGGGATCGCCCACAGCGAGGAACTCCGGATTGATGAGCGATTCGCTGGCGTTGTAGCGGAGCGGCTGACCGGCGAGATCCAGCACCGCACCGCCCGCTTCTTCAAGCACGCACTGGCCGGCGGCGGTATCCCATTCGGACGTCGGGCCGAGGCGCAGGTACAGGTCGGCCGCGCCGGCGGCGATGCGCAGGAACTTCAGCGAGGAGCCGAGCGGCTGCTTTTCGTAGGGACCCAGCCGTTCCAGCCAGGCCGCCTCGCGCTCCGCCCCGTGAGAACGACTGCCGGCGACGACGACTGGAGTCGCGCGCGGACGGGTACGAAGTGGAAGCCTGCTGCCGTCCTGTGCCAGCGACCAGGCGCCGCCGCCTTGCCAAGCGCAGGCCAGCTCCCCACCGACCGGCCGCTGCACCACGCCGAGCACCGGGCGATGCCCATCGATCAGCGCGATGTTGACCGTGAACTCGCCGTTGCGCTTGACGAATTCCCGCGTGCCGTCGAGCGGATCGACCAGCCAGTAGCGGCTCCAGCGCGAGCGCTCCGGCCAGGGAATGTCGGCCGATTCCTCGGACAGGATCGGCCAGCCTGGCGTCAGCTCGCGAAGGCCATCGAGGATGACGCGATGGGCGGCGAGATCGGCCCCCGTCAGCGGCGAATGGTCGGCCTTCCGCTCCACTGCGAAATCGGAGCGGTAGACGGCCAGGATCGCCTCCGCGGCGCGGACGGCGATCGCCGCCACGCCGGCGGCCAGCTCGGCCAGCCCGGTCGTCATCGGCGCGGCTCGAAGCGGCCGGCGAGGTACTCGCGGGCGATGAAGAGGGCGGCGATGGAACGCCCGTCGGTGACCTCGGGCTCGGCGAGCAGCCGGTGCAGTTCGGCGAGTCTCCAGGGCACGACTTCGAGCTCCTCGGGCTCGTCGCCCTCGAGGCGCTGCGGGTAGAGCTCGCGCGCCAGCACCACGTGCGTCATCGCCGTCATGTAGGCCGGCGACACGGACAGGTTGGTGAGGATGTGGAGGTCGCGCGCGCCGAAGCCGATTTCCTCCTTGAGCTCGCGATCGGCGCCCTGCTCCACCGTCTCGTCGCGATCGAGGCGCCCCTTGGGCAGGCCGAGTTCGTAGCGCTCGACGCCGACCGCGTACTCGCGCACCAGCAGCACGGTGTCCTCGTCCCGCATCGGCACGATGATGACGGCGCCGAGCCCGGAGCCCTTGAGCCGCTCGAAGGTACGCTTCTCGCCGTTGGAGAACTCCAGGTCCACTTCCTCCACGCGCAGGAAGCGACTGGAGTCCCCGGGGCGGGTGGCGTGGATGGTGGGAAGCTTGCGCATGCCGGTCATTGTAGGCGAGCGCCCGAAGATGGGGCGAGGGCCGAGCGCGACGGCGGGTGCCTGCGCCATGAAAATGGATGCCCGCTTCCGCGGGCATGACGTCAACTGGAGCCGGACGCGTCGATCACGGCGATGGTCGGAGCCCATGGGTCGGCCCCTACGCGGCCGACGCCGCGAAACCAGCGGACGCAGGAAGGGCCGGGTTGGTGGTTTGGGGTTGGTGGTTTCGGATTGGTGGTTTCGGGTTGGGGTTGGGGTTGGGTTGGGGCTTGGGTTGGCGGGGCACCAGCCGCCATCAGGCGTCATGCCCGCGAGAGCGGGCATCGATTGGAAAAGGCGCCGCAACGCACTGTTGCGTCCCGCAATGAGTGAGTTCACTTCACCGGCCGTGACCCGCTTGTGCGAAAGCCTGCATCTCCCGGAGTGCGCCCCTTCCGGGCGCCGAAGATGGATGCCCGCTTCCGCGGGCATGACGTCAGGCAACAGGTCTAGCCCCCAGCCCCTGCTCCAGTGCCCACGCATGCAGCACCGGCGGACCGGCGAGCGCGCTGCGCGTGTCGAGTTTGATCGGCGCGCCGGCGAGATCGGTGAACACCCCGCCGGCCTCGCGCACGATCACCACCAGGGCGGCGATGTCGAGGATGTTGAGATCGGACTCGACGACGAGGTCGATCGCGCCGCGGGCGAGCAGGTGGTAGTGGAGGAAATCGCCGTAGCCGCGGATGCGCCCGGTCTGCCGCACCAGCGCGGCCAGCGCGGCCCAGCCATCGGCCGAAGCCGCGAGGGAGCTGAGGTTGCCGGTGGAAATCGCGGTATCGGGTCCAGGCGCGGTGGCGCTGGAAACGCGGATCGAACGGATCACGCCATCACGGCCACGCAGGTACGCCCCGCCGCCGGCAACGGCCCAGGCGCGCTCGCCGAACTCGCCGGCGGCGGAAACGCCGAGCACGAGTTCGCCGCGGTGCATCAGCGCGATCTGGGTGGAGAAGAACGGATAGCCGCGCACGAAGGCACGGGTGCCGTCGATGGGGTCGATCAGCCACAGGAAATCGCCCTCGCCCTCGCGGCCTTCCTCCTCGCCGAAGAACGCGTGATCGGGATAACCCGCGCGGAGCACCCGCTTGATCGCCACCTCGGCCTCGCGGTCGACGACCGTCACCGGCGTGGCGTCCGCCTTGGTGGCGACCTCGAAATCCTGCGCGCGGTAACGCGGCGCGATCACCGCTTCCGCCGCGTCCGCGGCGCGCTGCGCGACGGCCAGCGCAGTGGCCAGGGAGTCGGCGTCCGGCGCGCTCACCGGCGCCCGAACCACGGCACGTGGACGACCAGCCGCGTGGAGCCATCGCCCTGCGGCGTGCCGATCCGCTGCAGGCGCTCGGTCACGTCCGGATCGCCATCGCGCGCGCGCAGCCGGACATCGGCGCTGAACGCGGCGAGCGTGATGCCGAAGCGGCCATCCACCGCCACCGGCCCCTCGCCTTCATCGCGCACCGTGCCGGCGAGGCTGCCGTCGGGCTCGGCGGCGAACTCCGCGACCAGGTCCGGCATGGGCTCGTCCGGGAATGCGCTGCTGCCGGGGTTCGACCAGCGCGCCGTGCCGCGCGCCGACTGCAGCAGGTTGCCGCGCAGCGAGGCTTCCTCGATCACGCCGGTGATGGTGCCTTCGAGCTGATGCAGTGCGGCGTCCTGCGGCGGCGTCAGCCGGGCCGCCGGCACGCTGAAGCGGAAGTCCCGCAGGGCGATGGTCCCCGCGCCGCGGATGATCTCGCCCGCCGCCTCCACCTCGGCGCCCCTCAGGCGCACGTCGCCGACCGCGCGGGCACCGAGCAGGGGCAAGGGTTCGAGACGCCACTCCAGCTCGCCGAGGTCGCTGCCGGAGAGGCTGACGCCATCCGCGCGCCCCTCCCAGATCGTGCCGTGCACGCCGGTCAGCACCAGCGGCGAGAAGCGGTCCTGAACCTGGCGCCAGGCGAATTCGGCCGGCAGGCGCCACAGCACCAGCGCGCCGACGACGGCGACGAGCACGAGGAGGACGAGCAGCGATTTCAGGATTCTCATTCTGGCGGCTTCATTCGTGTGGGTGGCGCGGGAGCGGCTTCAGCCGCGGTGCGCGTCGATGGGAGCCGGGGCTCGGCAGCTCACGGCGCATCCTGCAGCGTCACGCGCGCATTCACCAGGCCGACGCCATCGGCGCGATCCGCGGAAACATCGCTGGCCTCCACCCCGTAGCCGCGGGACAGCTCTTCGAGCCACGCCGCCAGCGCATCGAAGCGGGCGTTCTCGAACACCACGCGGACGCCGCGCCCACTGGCGGGCTCGACCCGGCGCAATGCCGACTCGAGGCCCGCACCGCGCGCCGTCGCGTCCGCCAGCGCCAGCAGGGAGCGTCCGGCGCGGTCGGCGCGCGCACGCACGCCGGTGGCGCGCAAGCGCTCAACCTCGGCCGCGCCGCGCTGGACGTAGGCAAGCTCGCCCGCGCGCAAGGCCACGTCCTGCTGCAGCACGGCGCGCCGCTGCGCAAGCGGATGCCATACGAAGGCCCAGCCGAGCAGCAGCAGCGCGAGCGGCGCACCGACCAGCAACATCCGCCGCTCGCCGACAGCGAGGCCGTTCCACCAGTCGCGCATCACGGCCGGGCCCCGCTGATGCGCAGGCGTCCGTCGATGCCGTCGCTGCCGGAATTGGCCTGCACCACCTCGACGGCAAGGCCCGGCAAGGTGGCCAGCCCTTCGCGGATGCGGTCGAGTTCGGCCACGTCCGGGGTGCGCAAGGCCACCTCCAGGATGCCGCTGCGGTATTCCATGCCGCGGGTCTGCACCCGCGTCGGCGACACCGCGCCGAGCACGGGGGCGACGGTGCCGAGCACCTGCAGGAACCCGCTGCTGTCGGCACCGCCCTGCAGGCGCTCCAGGCGCGCGCGCATCAGCGGCTCGGCGCCGAGCCGCGCGAGTTGGCCGGCATCGACGTCCGGGAAGGCGGCACGGACGGCATCCGCGGCCTGCGCCTCGAGCTGCGCCGATTGGCGCGACAGGCGCAGCACGGCGCCGCCCATGTCGAGCAGCGCGAGGAGGACCACCGCGGCCGCGAGCACGGCGGCGATGCGCCAGGCGCGGCGGGGACCGCGGCGGCGCCGGCGTGGCGCGAAGTCGCCTTCGAGCAGGTTGAGTGGCAAGCCATCGAGCGCCTGGCCGAGGAAGGCCAGCGCGTCGACGGTCTCGAAATCCTCGTGCGGAACCGGCAGCGACAGCGGCGCCCCGGACCTGCGCGCGTCGTGCAGGCCGAGCGCCGGCGGAAGCGTCGCGCAATGCTCCAGCCAGGCGGCCAGTGCAGCGGGCTCGCAGGTGCTTGCCGACCACGCATCGAGCCGCAGCGTGGCGCGCGTGTCCTCCACCAGGACGGCGCCGACCGGCACCGCCAGCGACTCGGGAAGCAGTGCATCGGGTGCAATGCCGCGCCCGGCCAGCGAATCCAGCCAGCCCTGCAGGCGCGTACGCGCGACCACGGCGACCCCGACCTCCTCGCCGCTGCTTCGCGCCGCGGCGAAGTGGAGATCCTCGACGGGAGCCAGCAACTGGTCTTCGATCGCGTAGGGCAGCGCCTGCAGGAGCTGCGCGCGACTGCGCGCGCTTACGCGTGCCGAGGCCAGCAGCACATCCTCGGCCGGCGCCAGCACGACGATCCCGGTGGCCGCCGCGAGTACCTCGGCCGGCGGGTCGCCCGCGGTGGCGACGGCCGCCGACGGCTGGCCATCGCGCTGGAGCAGCCAGGCGAGGCTGCCATCGGGAGCGAGGCGCAGCAGCAGGCGATCGGGCATCGGGAACGAAGGTGGACCGGGTCGGCCCGGATTGTAGTCGAGATGCCGTGCGGCTAATGCAAGGTGGCGGCGGCGTCCCCGCCAGTGCCTGACCAGGCGCCGTCGCTGCCGAGGCTGCGTGCCACCACCTGGATGCCGCTGCCCTCGGCACGCTGGATGACGCTGAAGAAGGTGAACGGGATATCGTCGAGCACCACCTCGCCGCGGGCCAGGAACCACTCGCTGCGGGTGTCGAGAAGATCCTGCATGGCCGTGAGTTCCGGCGTGCGCGCCTCGCCGATGAAGCTGCGGACATCGTTGAATTGCGCCTGGCCCTGCTGCCAGACCCGCTCGGCATCCGCGCGGCCGAGGCCAAGGGCCTGCAGCAGCGGCACGCCGGCGGTGTTGACGTTGAGGCGGGTGTCCGGCGACAGCGCGCAGACGTGCGGAAGAAGCCGCGCATAGGCCGCGCCATCCACACCCGCGACCAGGCGCAGCTCGGAGACGTGGGTGAACGGCCCCTGGTGCGCGCGATGGGGCGGCGTTGCGGCCATGTACCGGCCGTCTTCGCCGGAGGCGGCCGGATCCTGCCAGGCGGCGACCGCGATGGCGATGCGCGGATCAAGGCCGAGCTGGCCAAGCAGCGCCTCGAACGTCCGCCGCCAGTCCGCACGCCGCGGCACGTCGGGACCCAGGTTGTTGAGGTTGAAGCAGCCACCGAGGTCGCGCATGGAGGCGCTGATCATGCCGCCCGGCACCGTCTGCGGCGGCAGCGGCATCGCCCAGGCGCTGGCGCGGGTGTCCGGCCCCTGTTGCCAGGTTTCCAGCAGCACCTGGCCGGCGTAGTGCTCCAGGCCTTGCGCATAGGCCTCCGCCTGCGCGGCGCGAAGCGCATTGCGGGTGCGCGCGAAGGCGAGTTCCCCGCGTGCGAGCAGCCCGGCGATCAGCATCGCCGCCAGCGCGACGACCAGCAGCGCCACCAGCAGGGCCACGCCGCGTTGGCCATGCCGCCTCACGGCACCCCCGCTGCGGGCGGCGCGACCGCGTAGGGCGATCCTGAAAGTTCCACCATGCGCCGCAGTTCGCCGAGATCGTCCAGCACCAGGCGCAGCTCCACCGCGCGCGGAAGCACGTCGGCATCGGCCCCGGCGGGTGGCCAGCTGGTCTGCCAGGCGCCGTCCTGGCCGAGGTAGCGGAGCATGAAGCCGTCCACCCGATCCAGCACCGTCGATGAGGTGGGAACCGAACCTGGCGCGCGATCCAGCACCGCGTAGCGTCGGCGTTTGAGTTCACGCCCGTCCAGCGCCAGGGCGAGGCGCGAGAGATTGCTGCTGGCCTCGCGGCGCGGATCGGCAAAACCGAGGCGGGTCAGCTCCAGGCCATCGCCGCGGCCGATGAGGGCTGGCCGCATGATGCCGGCCTCGTCGCGCACCGGGCGCGCCACGGCCTGGCGCAGATCCCGCTCCAGCCCGCCGATCGCACGCGTAATCGCGGCGAAGCGGTCCTGCTGCGCGACCAGTGCACCGCGCGTCCTGGCGATGCTGGAAAGCCCGCCGTAGGCCGCCGCCGCAAGCGCCGCGAACACGGCCACGGCGACCAGCAGCTCGACGAGGGAGAAGCCGTTTGAGGGCGGGGATTCGTGATTGGTGATTCGGGATTCGAAAGAGCGGCATCGCGATTGCTTTTGGGTCCACGCGACTTTCGGCGCTGCGGATCGCGCGGTTTGCAGCAAAACTCGATGGACCTCACTGGCGTCATGCCCGCTAACGCGGGCACCCAGTGCACCGGTCAAAAGCGCCTGGGCTTCCTCCGGGGCCAAAAGGGTCGAACCGCGGCCGGGTCGTGCCGGTGCTTCGCCAGGGGCAAGATGGATCCCGGCTTGCGCCGGCATGACGGCTTGACTGGATTGACGCTTCGGCGCGCATCCGGAGATACGCCGATCGGCCCCTGGCGTACGCCGATCGATCTTCCCGGCGTCATGCCCGCGAAGGCGGGCATCCATTTGACCGATCATTGGCACCGGCGCCTCGTGGGGGCGCGGCCGGCGCCGGCGCCCACTCCCGGGAGGGCCGGGCTCCCGCCCGGCCGCTGTTGCCTTCCGCAGCTTCGCGGCGGGGATACGGGATGGCGCGCGGTGCGGCTCACGGCGCGGCCGCGGCAAAGCCGTGGAGGGTGGCCGAGGGCCGCTGCTCGCCGACGGCGAAGACCTGGATGTCGACGCGACGGATCTCCGCGTTCGGGGTGGCCTGGATCTCCCGAGTCCAGCGCCACGGTCGGCCCGCGAATTCCACCCGACCGTCGGAACGGCCGATCATCCGGCTGGCCCCGAGGCGGGTCTCGGCCAGCACGTTCGAGGCCACCCAGCTGGCCAGCGTGCGCTCGCGCAGGGCATCGAAATCGCGCACCTGGACCATGGCGGTGCGGGTCAGCGCGACCAGCGCCAGGGCGACGATGGCGAGGGCGATCAGGACTTCGAGCAGGGTGAAGCCGCTTGAGGGCCGGGAATAGGGAATCGGGAATCGGGAATCGTTGAGGCAGTGTGCGCGACCATCAGCGATACCAGGAGTGCGGCGGCTGCGACCGGCACCGCGTCCATTCAGATGAGCCTTCGGGTGCATCACGGCGTATCGACGGACACGCTGCCGTCTTCGCTGCCCTGCACGCGATGGCGGCTCGGCGCGTCGCCGAGGGCAAGCACGAGCTGGAATGGCGTGAGCTCGCCGGAGGCGAAACAGACGAGTTGCGGCCGCCCGTCGGCCGCCTCCCCAAGGTCGAGCGGGCGGCCATCGCGGGTGGCCTTGAGGCGCAGGCCTTCCGGCCAGCGGCGCGGGCGCAGTGCATCCGCCTTGCCGAACGGTTCCCAGGTGCTGCCGTTGAGCCGGCTGAAGGCGTAGCCATCGCCACGCAGTTCCACGCCGACGTTCCTCCCGCCGAGCTCGGCGGCTTCGCAGGCGTGCATCACCCGCGCCGCGAACTCCCCGCTCGCATCCGACAGCCGCCGCTCCGCGCCGCCCCCGGTCGCGATCACCAGCGCCGCGGCGAGGATACCGGCAATGGCGACGACGACGAGGAGTTCGACGAGAGTGAAGCCGCGTTGGGGCCGGGGTTGGGAATTGGAGATTCGGGATTGGGAACAGCAGCGCTGCGCGAGCGGGATTGCACCGGTGCAGCCGAAACGTGACGAATCAGATGGAGGACCGGCGGATGCGTGCTGTTGCTGTTCCACGAATCCCGAATCCCGATCCCGAATCCCGGCACTACTGCCAATTGCCAACATCCGCCGCCTCGCCGTCGCCGCCCGGGCGGCCGTCGGCGCCGTAGCTGTAGACGTCGATGTCGCCGTGCTGGCCGGGGTGCTGGTAGAGGTAGGGGCGGCTCCACGGGTCCTTGGGTACGCGATCGAGGTAGGGTCCCTTCCAGTTCGGCGCCTCGGGCTGGCCGGAGGGCTTGGCGACCAGCGCCTCCAGGCCCTGCTCGGTACCGGGATACACGTAGTTGTCGAGCTTGTAGAGGCTGAGCGCGGTGACGATGTTCTGGATGTCCTGCTTCGCGCGCGTCACCCGGGCCTCGCCGGGGCGCTCGAGCACGCGCGGCACCACGATCGCGGCGAGGATGCCGAGGATGACCACGACGACCAGGATCTCGATGAGGGTGAAGCCGCGTGGACGCCGGGATTGGAGATCGGGGATTCGGGATTCGGAAGGGCGGCGCATGGTCGTGGCGAGCGGCTGGCAGGGGCGCTGGATCATATCAGGCGCGCGGATGCGGACCGTCCAACGGGCTGCTGCAGCAAGCCGTCCGTCCTCTACGGCGCGGCTCGGTCCCGCGGCCGCACGGGTTGCACCCCGAGCCGTTCCGCAAGTGCCGCGGCATCAAACGGTGCGTGCACCTTGATGTCGTTGTCGAAGTAGCAGTAGACGTCGCGCGCGGCGCGCCGGGACGGGGGTGCCGACGACGCCCGCTGTGCATCGGCGGGCTCGCCGCCGGTGCTCCAGGCGAGGATGCGTCCGGCCCAGCGGTCGAGCGCAGCCGGCGAATAGCCGCTGGCGTAGAGTTCCTTGTCGCCGTGCAGGCGCAGGTACATGAAATCCGCGGTCACGTCCTCCAGGTACGGCCACTTGCCCGCGGTATCGGCGACCACCAGTGCGATGCCGTTCCGGCGCAGCAGCGCGATGAACGATTCGTCGCGGAAGCTCTCGTGGCGCACCTCGAAGGCATGCCGCAGCGGCCGATTCGGAAGATCTTCCGGCACGGACGCATGGCGCACCCGATCGTCGTGGCCGCGCGCGAGGGCGAGCGCCGCGCGTGTGTCACGCGGCAGGCGGGCAACGAACGCCTCCAGCACTTCGCGCCCGTAGACGAGACTCGGCGGGAACTGCCATAGCAGCGGCCCGAGCTTTTCGCCCAGGTCGAGCAGCCCCGAGGCAAGGAAATTGGCCAGCGCCTGCTCGATCCCGCGCAGCCGCAGGAGGTGCGTGATGAAGCGCGAACCCTTCACCGCGAAGACGAAATCCGCCGGCGTCTGCGCATCCCAGTCGCGCCAGCTCTTCGGCCGCTGCAGCGAATAGAACGAGCCGTTGAGTTCGATGCTGGCAAAACGGCCAGCGGCATATTCGAGCTCGCGCCGCTGCACCAGGTCCTCCGGATAGAACACGCCCCGCCACGGCGCATACCGCCAGCCGGAAATGCCGATGCGTATCCGGCCTTTGTGTTGCGATTGCTTCGCCGATGCATGCATGCCCGCAGCCTGCCGAGGGGAGATCGAATGATCGATGAAGGCGAGGGCTCGTCTCCCGCGACCAGGAAATGGTGCATGCAATGACACCACGCGTTTGCTCGCGGACTGCCACTGCATGGCTTGCTTTGCTCTGCAGCGACTTGTCGGGGGCGTAGCCCGACCCGCGGTGCTCCGCATCCCTCAGATCGGCCCTACGCGGCCGACGACACGAACTGGCGCAAAGCGGCATGGTTGCGCACAATGCGGCGTCTTCCAGGCCCGAGACGCCGCTTGCGCATTCCACGCATCCACGTGCCGCAACCGCTCGCACCCGGCGTCGAGGTGGAGCTGCCGCCGCAGGCCGGCGAGCACGTCGCGCGCGTGTTGCGGCTGGAGGCGGGGCATCCGCTGCGGCTGTTCCACGGCGATGGCAGCGAATACGCGGCGGAGCTGGCGTCGCTGGCCAGGCGCCGCGTCACCGCGCGCGTGCTGGAAGCCGTACCGGCGCCGGATCGCGAGAGCCGGCTGTCCATCACCCTCGGACAGGGCATCGCGCGCGGCGAGAAGATGGACTGGATCCTGCAGAAGGCGACCGAGCTCGGCGTCGCGCGCGTGGTGCCGCTCATCACCGGGCGCACCGAGGTGAAGCTCGATGCCGAGCGCGCCGGCCGGCGCATGGCGCACTGGCAGGCGGTGCTGGCATCGGCCTGCGAGCAGTGCGGCCGCAACCGCCTGCCCGCGCTCGATCCACCAACGCGGCTGGTGGACTGGGCCGGCGAACTGGCCAGCAGCCCCGCGCCCGGCCTGCGGCTGATCCTGGATCCGAAGGGCTCACGCCGGGTCCGCGACCTCGCGCCGGCGAGCGCGATCACGCTGGCGATCGGTCCGGAAGGCGGGCTGTCGGAACAGGACCGCAGCATCCTGCAGCAGGCCGGCTTCGATGGGCTTGCCGTCGGCCCGCGCATCCTGCGCACCGAGACGGCGGGTCTCGCCGCCATCGCCGCCCTGCAGGCCTGCCATGGCGACATGTAAGCGGCGGGAGGCAGGCCGGCCGGGGCGCCCTTCCCCGCCCCGGACCGCATGATGGAGGGCGCCGCCAGCGCCATGTTCCCGCACCTTCGCATCGTGCTCGGCATGGTGCTCGGGCTCGGCATCTCGCGGCTGCTGCTCGGCTTCGCCGGATTGGTCCAGCATCCCGGTCGCTACCGCCTGTCGGCCGTCCACCTGCTCTGGGCGGCGTCGATCCTGGTCGAACTGGTGCTGTTCTGGTGGTGGGAGTTCGCGCTGTCGGAAATCCCGGCCTGGACCTTCGGCACGTTCTCGTTCCTGATTCTCTACACCATCACGCTGTTCCTGCTGGCGGCGCTCCTGTTCCCCGAACGCATCGACGAGTACGGCGGCTACGAGGCCTACCTGATGCGCCGCCGCTACTGGTTCTTCGGCCTGCTCGGGCTCACCTTCGTGCTCGATGCCGTCGATACCATGATCAAGGGCAGCGCCTACTGGGAGCGCCTGAGTTTCGACTACGTGATCCAGATTCCGTTCGGGCTGGCGCTGTGCGCCGTCGCCTGCGCCACCACCCGCACCCGCGCGCACCTCGCCCTGGCGCTGATCCACGTCGGCTACCAGGGCTACTGGATGACGCGCATTCTCTCCACGACGGTGTAGGTCTACCCCACATGCACGCGGAGCACGCCGCCGACCTCTTCCCGCACGTCCGCATCGTCATGGGCATGGTGCTGGGCCTCGCCATGACGCGGCTCCTCACCGGCTTCGCGAGCCTGGTGCAGTACCCCGGTCGCTACCCGTTGTCGGCGACGCACCTCCTGTGGGCGCTGTCGATCCTGCTCGATCTGGTGATGTTCTGGTGGTGGGAGTTCGCGCTGGCGCGGATCGAGG
The DNA here is from genome assembly GCA_017305135.1 of Lysobacterales bacterium. GTDB lineage: Bacteria > Pseudomonadota > Gammaproteobacteria > Xanthomonadales > Rhodanobacteraceae > Dokdonella_A. The sequence goes on from JAFKNA010000026.1 coordinate 20,112, forward strand.
TGTGGACCTTCACGATATTCATGTTCCTCATCGTCTACACCATCCTGCTGTTCCTGATGGCGGCGCTGCTGTTCCCCGACAGCATCGAGGAGTACGGCGGCTACGAGGCCTACCTGATCCGCCGCCGCTGGTGGTTCTTCGGCCTGCTCGGTGCGACCTTCGTCATGGATGCGATCGATACCATGATCAAGGGCGCGGACTACTGGCAGATCTGGAGCCGCGCGCACATGGTGGAGGTGCCGCTCGGCATCGCGTTGTGCATCGTCGCCGGCAGCACGGTGCGCCGACGCGTGCACCTGTCGCTGGCAGTGCTCTACCTGCTCTACCAGGGAAGCTGGATCGTGCGCAGCGCCGCCCACGGGGTGTGAATTGACCGGCGCGCGGGCGCTCGCCATGCTCCGCGCTCCACTCCAACCACCGAGGTTGCACATGAAGATCCGCCTGGCCGTCACTGTAGCTGTCGCCCTCCTCGCCACCGCCGCCCTCGACGCGAGCGCGGCCAGGCAACCCAGGATCGAGGCCGATGTCTACCAGGGCCGGACGGAACAGGATGCCGCGAAGGCGCTGCTCGAACGCGCACTGGCGCAAGCGGGCAAGGGCAGTTGGGAGCGCATCGCGGTGGGGCGCGTGTTCTATCTCGGCGGCCACAAGGCGGAGGGACGGGCGATCTTCGACGCCATCCTCGCCGAGCCCGAGGACAGCGACGTGTACCGGATCGCCCGCGTCTACGCCGAAGCCGGCGAATGGGACGCGGCCAGGCCGCTGTTCGACCGCTATCTCGCCGCCAACCCCAAGGATGAGAAGGCACTGGCCGAGGTTGGCGCGCATTACCTCCTGAATGGCGATCGCGCCGGGGCCGAGCGCCTGTTCGCGCGTTCCTTCGCCATCGCGCCGGAATTCTGGGCCACGATCGCCGCCGCCGGCGCCTATCTCCGCGTCGCCCCGCAGGAATAGCGCGTTTCTTGCCGGGAGCGATCCTGCGGCGCAAGATGGCGCCGCAGCGGTCGGCCGCTGTCCACGCGGCCGGGGTCCGGGCGCGCCCAATGGAGCCTCCCATGCGCCTGGTTCTTCCCGCCCTCATCGCCGCCCTCGGCATGACCGCCTGTTCGCAGGTGCCGGTCACGCCCTCGCACCCCCGTTCGCACGCCAGCGGAGCCCCGGACATGGCGAGTCCGGCATCCAATCCCTTCTTCGCCCCGAGCACCCTGCCCTTCCAGGCGCCGCCATTCGACCGCATCACGAACGCGGATTACCAGCCGGCGATCGAGGAAGGCATGCGCCGGCAGCGCACCGAGTGGACGGCGATCGCCAACGATCCCGCGCCGGCGGACTTCGACAACACCTTCGTCGCGCTGGAGAAATCCGGCGCGCTGCTGCAGCGGGTGATGGCGGTGTTCAACGCCATCACCGCCGCCAACACCAATCCGGCGTTGCAGAAACTGGCCGAAGAGGAAGCACCACGGCTGGCCGCGCACGAGGATGCCAGGTACCTCGACGAGAAGCTGTTCGCCCGCGTCAAGGCGGTCTACGACGCGCGCGATTCACTGAACCTCGATCCCGAATCGCGACGCCTGGTCGAGGTGGTGCACCAGCGCTTCGTGCTGCGTGGGGCGCTGCTGCCGGAGGCCGGCAAGGCGCGCCTGCGCGAACTCAACCAGCGCCAGTCCACGCTGGAGGCGCAGTTCAATACGCGCCTCCTCGCCGCCGCCAACGACGCCGCCCCGATCGTCGCCGACCGGAGTCGGCTGGCCGGCCTGCCGGACGAGGCGCTCACCGCCGCTGCGGCGGCAGCCACCGAGCGCAAGGAGGCCGGAAAGTGGGTGCTGGCCCTGCAGAACACCACGCAGCAGCCGGATCTGGAGTTCCTGCAGCAGCGCGACATGCGCCAGGAACTGTTCGCGGCCTCCTGGAACCGGGCCGAACGCAATGACGCCAACGACACCCGCGCCATCATCGCCGAGATCGCCAGCATCCGCGCCGAGTCGGCGCAACTGCTCGGCTTCGACAATTTCGCCGCCTGGACGCTGCAGGACCAGATGGCGCACACGCCCTCGGCGGTGATGGATTTCCTCGGCAGGCTGGCGCCGCCGGCGACCGCCCGCGCACGACAGGAAGCGGCGGCCATCCAGGCCGAGATCGACCGCGACCAGGCGGCCTCGAACGCGGCCACGTTCGCGCTCGAACCCTCGGACTGGCCCTACTACGCCGCCCGCGTGCGCAAGGCGAAGTTCGACCTCGACGCCGCCGAGCTGCGGCCCTACTTCGAACTCGACCGGGTCCTCGAGGACGGCGTCTTCCACGCCGCCAACCTGCTCTACGGCATCAGTTTCAAGGAGCGCCACGACATCCCGGTCTACCAGCCGGACGTGCGCGTGTTCGAGGTGTTCGACAAGGACGGCCAGTCGATGGCCCTCTTCTACACCGACTACTTCAAGCGCGACAACAAGAACGGCGGCGCCTGGATGGACAATTTCGTGCAGCAGTCGAGGCTGCTCGGCACGAAGCCCGTCATCTACAACGTCGCCAACCTCACCAAGCCCGCCTCCGGCCAGCCGGCGCTGATCTCATTCGACGACGTCATCACGCTGTTCCACGAGTTCGGCCACGCCCTGCACGGCCTCTTCGCTGACCAGGAATACCCGAGCCTCTCCGGCACCAACACGGCGCGCGACTTCGTCGAGTTCCCCTCGCAGTTCAACGAGCACTGGGCCACCGACCCGAAGGTGTTCGCCAACTATGCCCGCCACTACCGCACCGGCCAGCCGATGCCGGCCGAACTGGTCGCCCGGATGCGCCGCGCCGGCCTCTTCAACAAGGGCTACGACATGACCGAGCTGGTCTCGGCGGCGCTGCTGGACATGAACTGGCACACGCTCCCGGCCAGCGCGCCGCGGCAGGACGTCGACCGCTTCGAGGCCGATGCGCTACGCAAGGATCGCGTGGACCTTTCCTACGTGCCGCCGCGCTACCGCTCCAGCTATTTCCTGCACATCTGGAGCAACGGCTATGCCGCCGGCTATTACGCGTATCTCTGGACGCAGATGTTGGCCGACGATGCCTTCGAGTGGTTCAAGGAACACGGCGGCCTGACCGCCGAAAACGGCCAGCGCTTCCGCGACATGGTGCTCTCGCGCGGCAACAGCGAGGACCTGGCGACGCTCTACCGCACCTGGCGCGGCCAGCCGCCCAGCATCGAACCCATGCTGGTCGATCGCGGCCTCAAGGAAAGCCCCCGCCAGCCATGACACCGTAGGAGCGCACCTGGGCGCGATCCCGGCGATTCTCCGCCGCGATGGCGCCGGTCGCACCCGGGTGCGCTCCTACACCAGCGCATGAAGATGCTGGCGTAGGAGCCTGCGTGCAGGCGACCGGGCGCCACCAAGCTGCGCTCCGATCGGTCGCGAGCACGCTCGCTCCTACTTGAAGATTTCCTTGTTCTTCGCGTAGCCGATCGCCTGCTGGCGGGTCACCAGGCCGCGCTTGACCATGTCCTGCAGGCACTGGTCCAGCGTCTGCATGCCGTGCTGGCTGCCGGTCTGGATGGCCGAATACATCTGCGCTACCTTGTCCTCGCGGATCAGGTTCCGGATCGCCGGGATGCCGACCATGATCTCGTGCGCGGCGATGCGTCCGCCGCCGACCTTCTTCAATAGCGACTGGCTGATCACCGCGCGCAGGGATTCGGACAGCATCGAGCGCACCATCGGCTTCTCGCCGGCCGGGAACACGTCGATGATGCGGTCGACGGTCTTTGCCGCGGAGCTGGTATGCAGGGTGGCGAACACGAGGTGCCCGGTCTCGGCGGCGGTGAGCGCCAGGCGGATCGTTTCGAGGTCGCGCAACTCGCCGACGAGAATGTAGTCGGGATCCTCGCGCAAGGCCGAGCGCAGCGCCTCGTTGAAGCCATGCGTGTCGCGGTGCACTTCGCGCTGGTTGATCAGGCACTTCTGCGAGGTGTGCACGAATTCGATCGGATCCTCCACCGAGAGGATGTGGCCGTACTCGTTCTTGTTGACATGATCGACCATCGCCGCGAGCGTCGTCGACTTGCCCGAGCCGGTCGGACCGGTCACCAGGATCAGGCCCTGCGGCTGCTCGATCAGTTCCTTGAAGATGCGCGGCGCACCGAGGTCCTCCAGTGTCAGCACCTCGGAGGGAATGGTACGGAACACCGCGCCCGCGCCGCGGTTCTGGTTGAAGGCATTGACGCGGAAACGCGCCAGCGAGGGGATCTCGAAGGAGAAGTCGACCTCGAGGAATTCCTCGTAGTCGCGGCGCTGCTTGTCCGACATGATGTCGTAGATCAGCGAGTGGATCTGCTTGTGGTCGAAGGCGGCGATGTTGATGCGGCGCACGTCGCCATCGACGCGGATCATCGGCGGCAGGCCGGCCGAGAGGTGCAGGTCCGACGCCTTGTTCTTGACCGAGAAGGCCAGCAGTTCGGCGATATCCATCGAGTCTCCCCAGTGAGCATGCGCCGGGCGGGGCCGGCCGCCCGGGGAGTATAGCCGCCCGAAAAGGGGTTGCCGCACCACCACCCATGCGAAGCGGGCCGGTCCCGGGCAACCCGGCCGTGACGGCTGCTGGCCCGGGGCGGAAACTGCTATCGTGCCGCGCATGCCCAGCCCAGTCCTTGCGACGATTCCCGGCCCGCTCGCCTTCATCGGCGGCGGCAACATGGCACGCAGCCTGATCGGTGCGCTGCTGCGGGGCGGCACGCCCGCCGGCTCCATCGCGGTCGCCGAACCGGATGCCGCCACGCGCGCCGCGCTGCAGCGCGATTTCGGGGTCATCGTGCACGCCACCGCCGCAGAGGCCGCCAGCGGCGCCGTCGTGGTCGTGCTCGCCATCAAGCCGCAGATCATGAAGGACGTGTGCGGCGACATCGCGGCCGCCGCGGCCGATTCGCGGCCGCTGGTCGTTTCGATCGCCGCCGGCATCCGCCTCGCGCAACTCGAGAGCTGGCTCGGCGCGGGGCTGGCCATCGTGCGCGTGATGCCGAACACGCCCGCACTGATCGGCGCCGGCGCCAGCGGGCTGGTCGCCAATGCCGCCACCGGCCCCGCCCAGCGCGAGACCGCCGCCGCCATCCTCGGCGCCGCCGGCATCATCGAATGGATCGGGCACGAGGACCTGATGGACACCGTGACCGCGCTGTCGGGCTCCGGACCGGCCTACTTCTTCCTGCTGGTCGAGGCGCTGGAAGACGCCGCCGTCGCACAGGGGCTGCCACGCGATGCGGCGCGCGCGCTTGCCGCGCAGACCTGCCTCGGCGCCGGACGCATGCTGGTCGAGGGCGGCGAGCCGCCGGCGCGCCTGCGCGAACGCGTCACCTCGCCCGGCGGTACCACCGCCGCCGCGCTCGCCGCCTTCGACGCCGGTGGCCTGCGCGAACTGGTCGCCGGCGCGGTAGCCGCGGCGACCACGCGCGGCGCCGAGCTGTCGCGGCAGTTCTCCTGAATCCTTGCGGCCCTTTCCATCCCGATGAGCTATCTCGCCAACGCCGGCCAGATCCTGATCAATTTCGCCTTCGGCGCGCTGATCGCGCTGGTGGTGCTGCGCGTGCTGCTGCAATGCGTGCGCGCCAACTTCTACAACCCGATCTGCCAGTTCCTCTACAAGCTGACCAATCCGGTGCTGATGCCGCTGCGCAAGATCATCCCGGCCTGGCGCAACCTCGACATTGCCGGCATCGTGCTCGCCTGGCTGCTGACCGCGATCAAGCTGGCGCTGCTCTACGTGCTGGCGGGGCAGGCACTCGGCGTCGCCGGCCTGGTGGTGATGGCGCTGGCCGACCTCGTCAACTTCGTGCTGATGCTCTACCTCGGCCTGATCCTGGTGCGCGTGCTGCTGAGCTGGATCAGCCTCGAGCGCTCCAACCCGGTGGTGCCGCTGATCTTCCAGCTCACCGAGCCGGTGCTGAAGCCGCTGCGCCGCATCCTCCCGGCCATCGGCGGCTTCGACCTCTCACCCATCGTCGCCTGGCTCGCCGTGCTGCTCGCCCAGGTGCTGATCGTGGCCCCGATCATGGACTTCGGCATGCGCCTGGCGCAGGCGGCATAGACCTGTTACGGCAAACCTGTTTCACAGGTCTGCCCCAAAGTGTGCTGCGCACACTTCGGGCCCCCGCCTGCTCCTCCCACACCCCCCACCCGCGCCGCTGGCGCGGGTCGCCCCCTGACTCAGGGGGCTGCTGACCCGTTCGGGTCAGAGCTGAGGGCTGAGGGCTGAAAGGCCGATCCGCAGGAACCCGGGATCAAAAACTCGACGTCATGCCCGCGAAAGCGGGCATCCATTGTGGAGACGAGGAGACCCGGCACCGCGCGGCCCTCAGCCCTCAGCCCTCAATCTACGGAAACAACATCCCGCGCCGCCAGCTTCCGGCCTCGCGCACATAGAGCTGCCGCTCGTGGAGGCGAAAATCGGCGCCGTACCAGAATTCGATGCGCTCCGGCCGCACCACGAAGCCGCCCCAATGCGGCGGCCGGGGCACCGGTGCGCCGGCGAAGCGCTCATCCACCTCGGCAAGGCGTGCCTCGAAGGCGGCGTGATCGACCAGCGGCCGGGATTGCAGCGAGGCCCATGCGCCCAATTGGCTGCCGCGCGCGCGGGTGGCGAAATAGGCATCCGATTCGGCCGCGGACAGCGGCTCGACCGCGCCTTCGACGCGTACCTGCACGCCATGGCGCAGGGTTTTCCAGTGGAAGCAGAGCGCCGCGCGGGGCTCTGCGGCGAGCTGCCGGCCCTTGTCGCTCATGTAGTTGGTGAAGAAGCGGAAGCCGCGTTCGTCCACGCCCTTCAGCAGCACGACGCGCGCGGACACCCGCTCGCCCTCCGTGGTGGCCAGCGTCATCGCGGTGGGTTCGGGATCGCCGGCCGCCTGCGCCTGCGAAAGGAGTTCGGCGAAGGTGGCGAGCGCCTCCTGATAGAGTGTGCTCGGGTTGGCTGGAGGGGGCGCGGACATGCGCGAGGATGCTAGCATGCGCGGCGCCGGCGACCCCGCGCTGGAAGCCGCGCTCGCCCTGCTGCTGCGGCAACGGCAGCCGGCGCTGGCTGGGCTTTCCGGCGTACCGGGCAGCGGCAAGAGCACCTTCGCCGCCGCCCTCGAGCGCCTTGCGGCGAGCCGGGGCGTCGGCCTGCTCGTGCTCACGCTGGACGATTTCTACCTCACGCGCGACGCGCGCCAGCGGCTCGCGCGCGAGGTGCATCCACTCCTCGCCACGCGCGGCGTGCCCGGCACGCACGAGATCGAACTCCTTGGCGAAGTCCTCGCCGCGCTGCCAGCGGCGAGCCCTGCCCGGCCCGTGCGGGTGCCGCGTTTCGACAAGGGCCGCGACACGCGGTTGCCGCCCTCACGCTGGCGGCGCGTCGAGCGGCCGCCGGACATCATGCTGCTGGAGGGCTGGTGCGTGGGCGTCCCCCCGCAACCTGCGGCCGCGCTCGCCACGCCCTGCAACACGCTCGAACGCGAGGAGGATGCCGACGGTCGCTGGCGACGCTGGGTCAACGCGCAGCTCGCCGGACCTTATGCGTCGCTGTGGCGCGAGCTGGAGGGCTTGATCGTGCTGCAGGCGCCGGGCTTCGAGGTGGTCCGCGGCTGGCGCGCCGAGCAGGAACGACCGCGCCTGGCGCAAGCGGCCCCGCATGCGCTCGACGACGCCACGCTGGAGCGCTTCCTGATGCACTACGAACGCCTCGGTCGCCACGCCCTGCGCAGCCTCCCGGCGCGTGCCGATCTTTGCATCGTGCTCGACCGCGAGCGCCGGGTGCAGGCGATCCGGCCTTCGCCTGCCGCGCGCTGACCGGCTATTCCCGCAGCGCTCGCTCCATCACGCCGAGGAAGGCGTCGATGTCCAGCGGCTTGGTCAGGTAATGGTCGGCCCCGGCATGGAGCGCAGCCTCGCGTGCCGTCGCGGTGGCCGAGGCGGACAGCGTGACGATGCGACCGCGATAGCCGCGCGCGCGCAGTTGGAACACCGCGGCATTGCCGGATAGCCCCGGCAGTTGCACGTCGATGAGCAGCAGGTCCGGCGGCTGGCGGGCGGCTTCGGCGAGTGCCGCGGCACCGTCGTGGGCGATGCGCACGCGGCAGCCGAGGTCCACCAGCAGCGCCTCCAGCAGCTGGGCGATGTCCGGGTCGTCGTCCACCACCAGCACATCGGCGCCCCGGCACCATCTGCCGCCAGGATGCGCCGCCGCGGCGGCCGGCTCGCCGCCACCGGGCTCGACCGGCAACTCGACCTCGAAGCAGCTGCCCTCGCCGATCCGCGAGCCCAGGCGCAGCTGCCCGCGCATCTGCGCGACCAGCCGGCGCACGATGCTGAGGCCGAGCCCGGCGCCCTTGCTGCCGGCCTGCGCGCCACGGTTGAAGGGCTGGAACACGCTGGCCTGGAACTCCTCGGAGATGCCGATGCCGGTATCGACGACGCGCAGCCGCAGCCGGCTGCCGTCACAATCGAAGCGGGCGCGCACGCTGCCCTGATGGGTGTAGCGCACCGCATTGGAGACGAGATTGATCGCCACCTGGCGCAGGCGCACGCCGTCCAGCACCGCGGTGGGGGCCGAGCCCGCGGCAAGGCCGACCTCGAACGCCAAGCCCTTGTCCTCGGCCAGCGGCCGGAACATGGCCTCAAGATCCTCCACCAGGACGGCCAGTTCGGTCCGGGCCGGATCGAGCGGCACCGCGCCCGATTCCCCGCGCGCGTATTCGAGCAGGTTCTCGGCCAGCGCGAAGAGGTAGGTCGCGTTGCGGCGGATGGCCTGCAGCTCGCCGAGGCCGCCGTCCTCGGGATGGCGGCGCTCCAGCAGGTGCAGGTAACCGAAGATGGAGGTCAGCGGGGTGCGGAACTCGTGGCTCAATGTCGCGATCAGGGCGCCCTTGAACGCGTTCGCTTCCTCGAGGCTCGCATGCTGGCGCTCGAGGGCGCCGCGGATCTCCTTGAGCTGGCCGATCGCCCGCGACTGGGCGAGCCCGGCCAGCGCCGCCTCGTTGCCGAGTTGCTGCTGCACCTGCTGGCGCTGGCGCTCGTCCTCCGCATCCAGCAGCAGGACGTGGAAGCGGTCCGCCCCCGCGACCAGGTGCACGTGCACGGGCCGGCTGCCACCGAGCTCGACGAACGGCAGGCTCTGGTCGCGGTCGGTCGCAAGGCCCGTGAAGAGATCGCGCAGCTCCGCCGCGAGCGGCGTGGGGTCTTCGCCGTGCAGCCCGTGGAAGGCGCCGTCGCCGGCCACGCCGAGCAGCCGCCAGCCGGGCGCGAAGCTGAGCACCAGCGGGTGCGTGCGTCCGATCACCAGCTCGTGGAGGTAGTCGCGCACGCGCGCCGGAAGCAGGCGCGACGGATCGGCCAGGTTCATGCCGGGAGGCGCGCGGCGAGGTCGGCGAAGGCCGCCTCGACGCCGTCGCCGCTGAGCGCGCTGGTCTCGAACACCGGCAGGCTGCGGCGGATCTCCATCAGCACCGCCGGACCGACCTCCCACTCGTCCACCAGGTCGAGCTTGTTCACCGCCATCGCGGCGACGGCCCGCGGCACGATGCTGCGCGACTGCATGAGGAGGTCCAGCGCCGAGGCCAGGCTCGACTCGCGGGTGCCGTCGGCGACCAGCAGCAGCGCCGAGGCGCCACGCAGGTAGTTCATGCCGAGGGCGTCGAGCGCATCGCGGCCGGCGATGTCCCAGATCACCAGCTTGGCGGGTCCCAGCTGCCCGCGCTCGACCAGCTTGCTGTCGACCTTGACCCCCACCGTGGTGAGATACCGCTCGGAAAAGGTGCTGCGCACGAAGCGCGCGACCAGGCTGGTCTTGCCGACCCCGAAATCGCCGAGCAGGCAGAGCTTGTGGCTGGGCGCGGTCACGGCGCGGGCTCGATGCGGATGCGCAGCCATGCGCTGCGCCGGCTGCCCGGATCGCCGGCCACCGGCTCAACGCCGGGAATCCCCTCCGCGGCGAGGGCGTCCGCGAGCCAGCGCGCGCGAAGCGCCCGCACCTGCGCATTGATGGCCTCGCCGCCGCTCTCGTCGTTGCTGCCGACGCTCTGCAGCACCAGCGTGACGCCGGCGGTCTCGGCCAGTGCGGCGGCCTCGCGGGCGACGGCGACGATCGCGGCCAGCACAGCGGCCGCGTCGGCGGCGGGTTCGGCCTCTTCGGCAAAGGGCACCTGCAGCTCGGCGGCGCGCGCCGCGAGCCGCTGCAGCGCCTGCAGCGCCGCGGCTCGGTCGAGCCGCTCCGCCAGCCTGAAATCGACATCCGCGACCCCGGCGATCAAGGGCGCGCGCTCGCGGGCCGCCGCCACCCAGCCCGCCGGTGCGCTGCCGGTGACGGAAAGGACGCCGTCAGCCACGGCGATGCCGACGCCGGCCGGCGGCGCCAACAGCCGCCGCGCGCGCGCGGCGACGATGGCGTCGTCACCGGAGACATAGCGGCCGAACTCGAGCTTCGGCGTCACCTTGCCCAGATCCGCCCGCGCGAGGACGGCCTCGAGCGGCGGCGCGTCGCGGTCGATCATGCCGCGGATGGTCAGCGCCCGCCAGGATTTCGTCTCGATGCCCAGCGGCAGGAACCCGGGGTGCGTCGCCAGCGCGGCCTGCAGCTCCGCCACCCTCGCGTTCCAGCGCACATCGCGCACGACCCAAAGCCCCAGCGCGGCGCAGGCGACTAGGATCAGCACCAGCCACGGCCACAGCCGGGCGCGCCCCGCCGGCAGCGCCGCATCGGCGGCCGAGAGCAGTCCACCGGGCTCCAGTCCCGCCGCCCAAGACGAGGCGTCGGGGCCATTTCCGCCGGGTTCGCCGAGATGCAGGTGGATCTCCTCCAGCCGCTGCTGCAGGCGCTCGCGCAACTGCGGCGGCGGCGCGCCCCGCATGAAGCAGGCGAGGTTGGCGGCCGGGCCGGCCACCACCCACACCAGGTGCTCGCCGACGCTGGCCGATTCCAGGCCGCCGCCACTGGTCTTCCCGACCGAGTCCTGCACGAACTCGCCGAGCGCGGTCAGCATGCCGGCAATGGCATCGCCGTCGAGAGCGGCGAGCTCGGGCGCCGCCGCATGCCACAGCACGCGCCCGGACTCCCGCTCGATCAGGAACACGTGATCGATGCTGCAGGCCAGCCGGTGGCGCAACACCACCTGCGCGTATGGAACGCCGGCGCGCCAGGCCTCGATCCGCCAGCGCAGGCCGCGCGGCGTGAGGCTGCTCTCGATCGCGCTGTTGAGGTCGGCGACGAAGCTCCGCAGCGCCTCGGCAATGGATTTCCGGATCAGCGGCCCGATCACCGGGAAGAGGCCGTCGACGAGGAGCTTGGGCTGGGTGCGGACGGCGGTGCCGAGCGCCGCGCTCACCGGTGCCGCCAGCGCGGCGGCGAGACGGCCGGCGTGATCGGCGTCGGGCGCGGCGGCCAAGGCCGCTGGCAGGCGCTCCGGCAGGGCCCGCTGGGCCTCCTCGAGTGCGGCGATGCGCGCGCGGGCATTGGCCAGTTCGCGCGCCTCGCTACCGAGCAGCAGTTCGCGCAGGCGCTCGAAGGCGCCCGGCGGGGTGGCCGGATCCTCGGGCGGCAGCGACGGCCGGGGCGCGGCGGGAGCGGGCCGGGTCATGGCCACACCCGCGTGGCTCAGGAGCCTGGCAGGTCGAAGTCGCCGCGCAGGCGCAGGGCAAACTCGGTCAGCAGCGCGGCCAGGTCGTCGCGGCCGACCTTGTCGCCGCGCAGGGTCTCGCCGGTGCGCAGCAGCGCGGCGTCGGCCGCGTCGGCGCGCGCTTCGGCGGCCGCCTGCTGCTCGGCCAGCGCGGCGCGCAGGCGTTCGTCGCTGCCGGCCAGGTCCTGGCCCAGCCCATCCAGCGCCTTGTTGATCTCGGCGCGCATGGTGCGGGCCGCCTGTTGCAGGCGCGATTCCAGGTCGTCGATGGCGCTGGCGCGGTCGTCGACTTCCTGGCGCAGCAGGCGCGAGAGCTTGTCGAGCTGTTCGTCGATACGCTTGTCGATCTGCGCCAGCCGCTTGTCCTGGGTTTCGCGCAGGCGCGCGAGATCCGCTTCAAGGCGCTGGTTGAGCTCCTGGAAGCGGCGCTCGTAATCGCGCATCTGGCCGCCGAAGAGGATGTCGCGGATCTGGTCGACGTTGCGGTCGATGCCGCCGTCGGTGGCGGGCTTGGCCGGGTCGGGCACGGTCGATTTGCTCCTGGTCGCAGGGCGCATCGCGGGAGGAACCGGAGCCGGGCCGCTACTGCGGCGCGGTCTGGATGGGCTCATCGCAAGACCCTCCCACGGCAATGCGCAACGGCATCCATTCTGGCATCCCGCGTGGCTGCGCGCATCCTGCAGGCCGCGCCTGCGCCGCCGGCGGCGCGTGGCCGCGCAGGAAGACGGCGCCGCGACAGCCGCGCCCGCGGCGCCTCAAACCTGCTCCAGCCGGTAACCGTGCTGGTACACGGCGGCCAGGCGCCAGCCCTTGCCGCCGGCGAGGTCGAGCTTCTTGCGCAGGCGGCTGACATGGGTGTCGACGGTGCGCGTGGAGACCGCGGAACTCACGTTCCAGACGTGCTCGAGCAGCGCGTCGCGGCTGACGATGCGGCCATGGCGATGGAACAGGAAGCTGGCCAGCGCGAATTCGCGCTGGGTGAGTTCGACGTCCTCGCCGTCGATGCTGATGCGCCGGCGCGTGGAATCGAGCACGTAGGGCGGCAGTTCCAGCGTGTCGCCTTCGCCGTCCAGCGCGTGCCGGCGCAGCACGGCCGCGACCCGCGCCAGCAACTCGCGCTGGCGTGGCGGCTTGACGATGTAGTCGTCGGCGTTTTCCGCCAGCCCACGCACGATGTCGTCCTCGGCATCGCGGGCGGTCAGGAACACGACCGGCAGTCGCGCATTCCCGGACGCCCGGATCGCCGCGAGCACTTCCGGACCCGCGGCATCGGGCAGCATCCAGTCGAGCAGCAGGAGGTCCACCGATCCGGCGCCCTGGCGGCGCCTGAACTCGGTGGCGCTACGGAACCAGCGAACCGGATAGCCGGCCCCGTCCAGCCAAGCCGTGACCAGCGCGGCCATGTCCGGATCGTCTTCCAGCAGCCCTATGACCTGATCCTGCCTGCCCATGTCACCTCGGATGCAGACCGCGTCCGGCGCGAATCACTCGACCAGGAAATTGACGCGCATGTTGACGCGCCATTCGGCGACGCTGCCATCGTCGCGGGTGGTGCACTTGATCTCGTTGATCCAGGCGCCCTTGATGTTCTTCACCGTGGAGGCCGCCTTGCTGAGGCCCTGCTGCACGGCATCCTCGATGCCCTTGGCCGACGAACTGCTGAGTTCCAGAACCTTGGTGACCGACATGACGCATGCTCCTGTGTGGGGGACGCGCGGCCACTATAGCAAACGCGCCGCCGGCCCCCATTCAGCCGCCCAGCGCCGGCCGGGCGCCTGTCGGTGAGCGCGGCAGCCAGCGCAGCCAGAGCAGGAACACCACCAGCGCATCGAGGATGATCAGCGCCTGCCAGAGATAGAGGTGGAACCAATCGAACCAGACGCGGTTCCACTGGCCGAGATAGAACAGGCTGATGATGCGCACCAGGTTGAGCACCTGGATGGCGAGGAATCCCGCGCCGATGCCGGCCAGCCTGTGCTTCCACCCAGCCGGGAAGGCGAGCATGGCCGCGACCAGGATGATCACCGCCTCGATGCCGTTGCAGCCGCGTTCGATGGACACGGCGAAGCTGCCACTGGCCGTCTGCAGGATCTTGCCGTGGGCGACCGCATTGGCGTCGAACAGACCCACCAGCCAGACGCAGACCTGCGCCAGCGCCGCGGTGAAGGGCTCGATGACGTGGCGCTCGACCGGCTGCAGCAGTTCCAGCACGAACAGGCCGAGCAGGCAGCCGATGAAGACGAGCATGAAGCGGAGCATGGGCTGGGGGTCGAGGTCGAAGCCGCCACGAGCGGCTGAGGGGAGGCAGGATGCCGACCGGGGACTGCTCCACGGACGATTGGCCTTGGGACTGGGGGTCATCTTATCCCAGCCGGGCGCGCAGCCGGCTGCGGGCCCGCCCGCCTGCTAGCATCGGCGGCATGAATCCCGCGTCCAATCTCTTCCTGGTGGGCCCGATGGGCGCCGGCAAGACCACCGTCGGGCGCCACATCGCGGAGCTGTTCCGCCTGCCCTTCCTCGACCTTGACCAGGAGATCGAGGCGCGCACCGGCGCGGCGGTGTCGCTCATCTTCGAGCTGGAGGGCGAGGCCGGCTTCCGCCGCCGCGAGGGCGCGATGCTGGAAGCCCTGGCCACGCGCCAGGGCATCGTGCTGGCCACCGGCGGCGGCGCGGTGCTGGCCGCGGCCAATCGTGAGCTCCTGGCCCGCCGCGGCTTCGTGGTGTGGCTGGACGCGCCGGTGGAAGCGCAGCTCGCCCGCCTCGAGCGCGACCGCCAGCGCCCGCTGCTGCAATCGCCCGACCGCCGCGAGCGGCTGGAACGGATGGCCGCCGAGCGCAATCCGCTCTATGCCGATGTCGCCGACCTGCGCCTGCCGAGCCTCGGCGCGAGCAGCAGCATGCACCTCGCGCACGACCTGCTCGATCTCCTCGAGGCGCGCTGGCAGCGCGTCGACCTGCAGGCATCGGCGTGAGCACGCCGGCGACAGTGGAGGTGGCGCTCGGTGCGCGTTCCTACGCAATCCACATCGGGCCGGGCCTGCTCGCCGACGGCCCGCGCTGGCGCGAGGCGCTGCGCGGCCGCCACGCGCTGGTGGTCACCAACGAGGTGGTTGCGCCCCTCTACCTGCCGCGCGTCCTGCCGCAGCTCGAGGGGCTGCGGCACGCCACCCTGGTGCTGCCGGACGGCGAGGCGCACAAGACCCTCGCCAGCGCCAGCCGCATCTTCGACGCCCTCGCCGCGCTCGGCGCCACGCGCGACGCCTGCATCGTGGCGCTCGGCGGCGGCGTGGTCGGCGACCTGGCCGGCTTCGCCGCCGCCTGCTGGATGCGCGGCATCGATTTCGTGCAGATGCCGACCACCCTGCTGGCGATGGTCGATTCATCGGTCGGCGGCAAGACCGGCGTCAACCTGGCCGCCGGCAAGAACCTGGTCGGCGCCTTCCACCAGCCGCGCGCGGTGATCGCCGACACCGACACCCTCGCCAGCCTGCCCGCCCGCGAGTACCGCGCCGGGCTGGCCGAGGTGGTCAAGTACGGCGCCATCGGCGATGCCGTGTTCTTTGCCTGGCTGGAACGGAGCGCCGCGGCGCTGGCGGCGCGTGATCCCGCCGCGGTTTCCGCCGCAATCGCCGCGAGCTGCCGCCACAAGGCCGCGGTGGTGGCGCAGGACGAGCACGAGCAGGGCGAGCGCGCGCTGCTCAACTTCGGCCACACCTTCGGCCATGCGCTGGAGGCGGCCAGCGGCTATCGAAGCCTCCTGCATGGCGAGGCGGTGGCGATCGGCATGCTGGCCGCGGCGCGGCTTGCCGCCGCGCTGCATCGCGCTCCGGCGGGCGACGCCGAGCGCCTCGCGGCGCTGCTCTCGGCGCTCGGCCTGCCCTGCGCCATGCCTGCCATCGACCCGGAGCGGCTGCTGGCGCTGATGCGGCTGGACAAGAAGAACCTCGCCGGGCACCTGCGCCTGGTGCTCTGGCGCGGCATCGGCGCGGCCGAGGTGGTGTCCGACGTCGCCGAATCGACGCTGCTGGCCTTCCTCGGCGGCGGGCGTTCCTGACATCGCGCGACGGGCGCCGGCTACAATGGCCGCATGCGCCTTTTCATGCAGACCCAGCCCGTCGGCGACGACGCGCCGCGCTTCTACCAGATCGTGCTGCAGCAGGATCTCCTCGGCGGCTGGCTGCTGTTTCGCGAGTGGGGACAGCAGGGCAGCCGCGCCAGCAGCCGGCGCGAGCTGTTCCTGCAACGCGACGAGGCGCTGGGCGCGTTCGAGCGGGCCCGCGATGCCCAGCTCAAGCGCGGTTTCCACGTGATGTTCAGCCAGGGATTCGATGGTCCGCATGCAGCTTGAGAACGCTCCCGCGGCAGCGCCGCACGATGCCTCCGATCACCGCTTCCTGCGCGCGCTGCGCCGCCAGCCGGTCGACATGACGCCGGTCTGGATCATGCGCCAGGCCGGTCGCTATCTGCCCGAGTACCGCGCCACGCGCGCCCGCGCCGGCAGCTTCATGGCGCTGGCGCAGACGCCGGAACTGGCCTGCGAAGTGACCCTGCAGCCGCTGGCGCGCTTCGCGCTGGATGCCGCGATCCTGTTTTCGGACATCCTCACCATCCCCGACGCGATGGGCCTTGGCCTGCACTTCGTCGAAGGCGAGGGCCCGAAGTTCGCGCGGCCGCTGCGCAGCGCCGCCGACATCACGCGGCTCGGCGTGCCCGACCCGAACACGGACCTGCGCTACGTGATGGACGCGGTGCGCCTGATCCGTCGCGAACTCGGCGGCCGGGTGCCCCTGATCGGCTTCTCCGGCAGCCCTTGGACGCTGGCCTGCTACATGATCGAGGGCGGCAGCTCACCCAATTTCGCCCGCGCCAAGGCACTGGCGCTGGAAGACCCCGCGCTGATGCAGGGCCTCCTCGGCACGCTCGCCGACGCGGTCGCCCGCTACCTCGCCGCCCAGGCCGCCGCTGGCGCCGAGGCGCTGATGGTGTTCGACACCTGGGGCGGCCTGCTGGCGCCGCGCCTGTTCCGCGAGTTCTCGCTGCGCTGGCTGGCCGAGATCGCGGCACGCCTGGCGGACGACCCGATCGCCGCCACGCTGCCGCTGATCCTGTTCTCGAAGGGCGCCAATGCGCACCTGGAAGCGCTCGCCGCCACCGGCTGCGCGGCGCTGGGCCTCGACTGGACGGCCGACATCGGCGAGGCACGCGCCCGCGTCGGCGAGCGCGTCGCGCTGCAGGGCAACCTCGATCCGGCGGTGCTCGCCGCCAGCCCCGAGGCGATCCGCGCCGAGGCCCGTGCGGTGCTGGAAAGCTTCGGGCCACATCCCGGCCACGTCTTCAACCTCGGCCACGGCATCACCCCCGACATCCCACCCGAACACGTCGCGGTGCTGGTCGACACGGTGCACGAGCTGAGCCGCCGCTGACGCGAGCTTCGGTCCCGCCCAGGTGCGCCCCAACGCTATGTAGGAGCGCGCTTGCACGCGACCTTGGCAGGCCACGATCGCGCACGCCACCGGTCGCGCCCAGGTGCGCTCCTACACGGGCGGGAGCGGTTCAGCGCGGGTCGGGCGGCTTGCGGCGTGCCAGCGCGGCTTCGATCGCCAGCGCCAGCAGGTCGCTGGTCAAGGGCTTGCGCAGCAGGCCGTCCATGCCGGCGGCGCGGGCGAGCTGCTCCTCGTCGCCGACCGAGCGGGCGGTGATGGCGAGCAGCGGCAGGCCGGCCTGGGCACCGCTGCGGATCATCCGCGCGAGCTGCAATCCATCGATTCCCGGCAGGTCGAAGTCGACCAGCGCCAGGTCGAAGCGGCCGGCGCCGATCCGGCCGAGCGCGTCGAGGCCGTTGGCCGCATGCACGGGACGATGGCCAAGCCGCTGCAGGAGCCCGCAGACGACTTCGGCGACGATCGGGTCGTCCTCTACCAGCAGGACGTCCAGGTCCGCGCTGCCCGCCGTCGACGCCGGGCGGCCGGCCTGCGCCTGCGGATCCGCCGGCGCGAGCCGGATCGGCAGGCAGAAGTCGAACGTGCTGCCGCGGCCGGCGGCGCTGGCGACCTCGATCGACCCACCCATCAGCGCCGCCAGTTCGCGGCAGATGGCGAGGCCCAATCCGCTGCCGCCGTGGCGGTTCGGCACGCCCTCGGCCTGTTCGAAGCGGTTGAAGAGCCGAGCGCGGATCTCCTCGCTGAGGCCGGGCCCGGTGTCGGCCACGCGAAAGCACAGGCGCTCGCCATCGAGCCGTGAGAGGGCCAGCGTCACGCGGCCGGCCGGCGTGAACTTGACCGCGTTGTTGCAGAGGTTGAGGAGCACCTGCTTGACGCGGAACTCATCCCCGCACACCCGCGCGGGCACATCCCCTGCGATGTCGAGCCGCAGTTCCAGGCCCTTGCGGGCGGCCAGCGGCTGCTGCAGGTCCGCCACCTCGCGGAGCACGCCCGCCGGGTCGAACGGCCGGTCCTCCAGCGCCAGCTTGCCGGCATCGATGCGGGCGAGGTCGAGGCTGTCGTTGATGAGGCGCAGCATCAGCTCCCCGGACTGGCGGATGGCCTGCGCATAGCCGCGCTGGCGCCCATCGAGGGTGGTGCCGAGCAGCAATTCGCTCATGCCGAGGACGCCGGTCATGGGCGTGCGGATCTCGTGGCTCATGGTGGCGAGGAAGGACGATTTCGCCTCGACCAGGGCGAGTTCCTGGCGCCGGTGCGCGCGCCCGCGCCAGGTGCGAACGATCATCGCCAGCGCGGCGAGCAGCACCAACGCATAGGCCAGCCAGGCCTGCGGCGTCGCCCATGGCGCCGGCGCCATCACCACCGGCAATTCGATCGCCGCCTCGTCCCAGACGCCGGCCGCGTTGGCCGCACGCACCTGCAACCGGTAACGCCCGGCGGGCAGGCGCGACCACATGCGCTCGCCGCGGGCGCTCTCCAGCCAGTCGCCGTCCAGGCCGTCGAGGCGGAACCGGTATCGGTTCGCCGACGGGTTCGCATAGGAGAGCGCACGCGCCTCGATGGCGAGATCGGCGTCGCCGTGGTGCAGCGCGATGGGCGAGGCCGGATCGAGGTCCACCGTCTCGCCGCCGCGGCGCACGCGCGCTGCCGTCACCCGCACCGGCGGCGGTGGCGCCCCCAGGGCGATCGCCAGCGGATCGAAGGCCAGCGCGCCGCCGGCGGTTCCGGCGACCAGCATGCCATCGGGCGCGGCGACCAGCCCGCTCTGCAGGAATTCCTGGCTGGGCAGGCCATCATGGATGTCGAAGCGCCGGATCGCGCCGCTGGCACCGTCCACCCGCCACAGGCCGCGCAGGGAGGTGACCCACACGCTGCCGTCGCGTGAGGCCTCCATCGCCAGCGCCTTGAAGCTCGGCCAGCCGGCCGCGGCGTCGATGCGCCGTTCCAGCACCGGCGCGCCGGCGTCGAGCCGCCAGCGTTCCAGGGCACCAAGGCGGTGCAGCCAGAGGGCGCCGTCGGGCGCGAAGGCCAGCGCATGCACGGCGTCCTGCGGCAGCCCGTCGATGGGCACGAAGCGGTCGCTGTCGGCGTCGAGCCGCTCCAGCCCGCTGGCGGTGGCGATCCATGGCAGGCCGCCGGCATCGAGCACGAGGTCGGTGATATCGCTGTCCCCGAGGTTCCCCGCGGCCGGTAGCCAGCGCGCCAGCACGCGCGGCGGGCTGCCGCCGACGCGCGCCACGCCGCCGCCGCGCGAGCCGATCCAGAGGTCGCCATTCCCGGCGGGCACCAGGTGCTCGAAGATGCCGGGCGGGAGGGCCTCAGCGCGCGTCAGGTCGACGGGAAGCTCCAATGGCGGGCCGCCGTCGAGCGGATGCCGGCGCAGCGCATTCTGGGTGCCGATCCACAGGTGCCCGTCGCCCTCCGGCAGCACGGCCACCAGGCGTGCGTTGCCGAGTTGCAGGCGTTCGCCCCAGTGTTCGACCTCGCCGCTCGTGCGGTCGATGCGGTCGAGGCTGTCATCGCCCGCGCCGACCCAGATGGCGCGCGCACCGTCGATACCGATCGCCCGCACGCGCGAGTTCGCGAGCGTCCCCGGATCGCCCGGCACATGGCGGAACGAGGCGAAATTGCGCCAGTGCGGCGGCAGGCGGGCGACGCCGCCGTCGTAGAGCGCGAACCAGGCGCCGCCTTCGCGGTCGGTGAGGATGCCCATGGTGCGCGTGCCGGGATAGGAACCCGGGGCGATGGCGTCGCTCCGGTAGCTCTCGAGGACTTCTCCGTGCATCCGTGACAGGCCGCGCAGGGTGCCGACCCACAGGGCGCCGTCGTCGGTGCGCGCCAGCGCCGAGACCCGCAGGGGCGGCGTGGCCGCGGCCACCTCCCCTGCGAGCCGCAGGTCGCGGCCGACGCGGAACAGGCCCTTCACGGTCCCGACCAGCATGTCCCCGGAGTCGTCGCCGAGGAAGGCCATGACCACCGGCGGACCAGGACGATCGGCCAGCGGCGGCAGGTCCACGTGCACCAGCCGGCCATCCGGCTCGCGCACGTCCAGGCCCTGGTCGGTGCCGATCCAGAGGCGGCCGCCCGCATCCGCGTGCAGGGCGTAGACCGTGCTCGAGCGCAGGCTGCGCGGGTCCTCGGCGTCGTGGTCGAGATGCAGGAAGCTGCCATCCTCCTGCAGCCGGTTGAGGCCGCCGAGATAGGTGCCGACCCAGATCGCGCCGGAGGCATCTTCGGCCAGCGCGAACACGTCGTCGCTGCCGAGAGTGGAGAGATCGCCCGCACGGTGGCGCCAGTGCGTGAAGCTGCCGTCCGCCTCCAGCCGGTTCAGCCCGGAGGCCTCCCCCCCGCACCACAGGCGCCCCTGGCGGTCGATGAGGATCGAGGAGATGTCGTGCGAGGGCAGCGACGTGGGGTCGGCCGGATCGTGCCGGAACACCTGGAAATCCACGCCATCATAACGGGCCAACCCGTCCTGCGTGCCGAACCACAGGAAGCCGTCGTGGTCCTGCGCCACCTTGTAGGTCACGCTCGACGGCAGGCCCTCCGCCACGCCGATGCGCATGAACTGCGGTGCCGCCGGCGGCACCGCCGCGGCAGCGACGCCGAGCGCCATGAACGAAACCATCGCCAGCCACAGGCGCATGCGTGAACCCTCCTTCCCGCGTGCATAGTGCCACGGGGGCAAGGGCCTGGGCGCAGGAGTGGAGTCCGGCGCAGCAAGCCGCGGCGGAAACGCCATGCCCCGCTGTACCATCGACATGCTCTGGGAGCCGACCGTCGTTTCGCGCCGAGCCGCCAGCCCCCGATCCCCAGCCCCTGCCGCTGCCCCATGCCAACGCCACGCCTGCCGCTGCGCCTGGTCCTGCTCGCCGCCGTCGCGATCGGCGCGGTGCTGGTTCTCGCCCTGCTGGCGGCGACGGTGAACAGCGTGCTGGAGTTCTACCAGCGGCTCGGCGAGCTGCCGCTGTGGCTGCGCGCGCCGCTGGTGGCGGTGGCGGCGCTGGTGCTGGCAGCGCTGGCCTGGCTGGTGTGGAAGCTTGCGCGGCCGGCGCGCGTGGTGCCGCCCGATGCCACGGTGCCGGTGTCGCGCGCGGAGGTCGATGCGCGCCTGGAAACCCTGCGCGCACGCCACGCGGAGACCGCCGCGCTTGAATCGGAGCTGGCCGAGCTCGATCGCCGCCACGCCAGCGGAGAGCTCTACGTCGCCCTGTTCGGCGAGATCTCCACCGGGAAATCCAGCCTGATCCGCGCACTGGCGCCGGAGGCGCTGGTCGAGGTCGACGTGCGCGGCGGCACCACGCGCGAGGTGCGCCACCACCGCGGTCGCCTGCCGGACGGGCGCGAGCTGGTGCTGGCCGACGTGCCGGGCAGCGGCGAAGTGGGCGGCGCGGTGCACGAGCAGATCGCCCGCGACGAGGCGCTGCGCGCGCACGCCGTGGCCTACCTCGCCGCCTCCGACCTGACCCGCGCCCAGCACGCCGAGCTCGCCTGGCTGGCCCGCTTCGGCAAGCCCATCGTGCTGGCGCTCAACAAGGCCGATCTCTACGACGAGGCCGAACGCGAGGCGCTGCTCGGGCGCTTGCGCGCGGTGGACGGAGCGGCGGCCGTGGTCGCCATCAGCGCCGGCGGCAGCGAGCGTTTCGAGCGCCTGCTCGCCGATGGCCGCCGCGAGGCGGTGGAGCGTGAGCGCCGCCCGGAAATCGCGCCGCTGCTGGACGCCCTCGTCGACCTCACCGCCGGCGGCGCCGCGGCGCTGGAACCGGCGCGCGAGGCGGCGGTGCTGGCCGAGGTCGGCCGCCGCGGCGACGAGCTGGCCCGCGCCACGGCGGCGGCGGAAGCCGAACGGGCGGTCGTCAAGTACACCCGGCGCGCGGTGGTCGGGGCGCTGGCCGCGGTCGCCCCGGGCAGCGACATCCTGATCCAGGGCGCGATCGGCACCGCGCTGGTGCGCGAGCTGGCGCGCATCCACGGCGTCGCGGTGCGCGAGCTCGACGTCGAGGGCCTGCTCACGCGCGTCGGGCTCACCGTGCGCAACACCACCGCGATCGTGCTGGCGATCGCCGGCAACGCGCTCAAGGCCTTCCCCGGCCTTGGCACGCTGGGCGGCGGCGTGCTGCACGCGATCGCCTACGGGCTGGTGTTCGACAGCCTCGGCCACGCGCTCGCCGCCACCCTTGCCGAGCGCCAGCGCCTGGACGCCGACGACGTCGAGGCACGCGTGCGTGCCCTCCTCGCCCAGCCCTCGCGCGAGCGGGTGGAGCGCGTCGCCCGCATCGCACTGGACGCCGCCCGCGGTGCATCCACGGACGGCGGGATTCCGCAACCGCGACGTTGAGGGTCGGCAATCGGGTCATCAGGTCGCCGGGTCGCCTGCACGCAGGCTCCTTGTATGTTGGTGATCGACGGTGGATTGGCTACCGTCAAATCGTTTTCGGGGAAGCCGTAGGCTCCTTGAGGCAGCTTTGCTGACCTCGTTTGTAGAGCGGCTCCCCGCCCCATTCGAAGAGC
>JAFKNA010000027.1 GCA_017305135.1 Lysobacterales bacterium
ATGGCGTGAAAAGGTGGCGCAAGCGGGGTGAAAATTGGAGTTCGGCCCATGCTCGATGAACGCCGCCGGAGAACACCAGCCCCGAACATCACCCGTCAGTCCGAGCCAGCACTCGCGGAACGGCAGAAACCGGGTTGTTCAAACTGCTCAACATTTCCTTCCATGCCTATGGCGCACAGTTTGGCCCCAGTCGGGTTGGCTACAATTTTGTGCATGCCATTGAGCCCGGAACTATTGCTATCCGAGGTAAATATAAGGGCCAACGTATGCCATACGGCCATGCCGAGATGTCACTGCCGTCGCAGCCCGACGGAGAGCGTGGCATCATCGCTATGTGCGAACACGCTAGAAAGTGGCTTTCTTCCCTCAAGTTGGCCGGAGCCACTGAATTCACATTATGGGTTGTTCGCGAATATCACGAGCAGTGCAACGAAGAGTTGGGTCATCGGGAACTTGAGCTGCTCGCGTCTTTGGGCTGCACGCTGTGTTACTCGGCATACCAGGCGGACACGTCAGATTAGTGCAGCTCCTAACTATTATTCATTCCAGCGGACGCGCTGCGCGTGCCGCTAAATTCAGGCGTTTGGCCGCAGAACGACATGAATCGAAATTTGCTCCTGCTGCTGGCTCTATTTGCAAATTCAGCTTTGGCTGCGGATCCGCCGCCTTTGGCAGAGGTCAAAGGTAACACCACTGGCTACAGCAGTGTTGGAGAGGCGCTGGCCGCCCTGCGCTCAGATCCTGACGTTGTAGAACGAGAACAGCAGGGCTGGCTTCTCTTTGAGGATCGGCGCAGCTTCACTTTATGGTCCTTCCCGCCCAAAAGCCACTCGGCGTATCCGTCTGCCGTGAAGCGGACAGTGGTGAAAAAGGACGGCGGGATGTACGTAAACATGAGTGTGCAATGCGGCGCTTCTAAAGAGGCCTGCGATCAACTGGTTCGTGACTTCCAACAACTCAACGAACAGATGACTAGGGAGATACAAGCAGACAAGGCGGGCCAGATTGAGTAGCCGCGGCCTAACAATGCGTTCAAGCCGAAATTGCATCGCTATGCCAACAACATGGTCGATAAAGCTTGCCATGTCGTTGGCTACGCGCTGCAATTCGGCTTAACTTGAGCGTTAGGTGCCACTGATAGCAAAAGGAGGTCTCATGAAAAAGCTTCCAGTTCTTCCCATTCTCGCCGCAGTCCCTTTGCTCGCTTCTGCCGGCGACCCCGGCATCCGTTTTGATACCATCGTCACCGAGTCTGGGAAGCCTCTTGCATCGCCAAGCATCTGGGTTCCGTTCGGCCAAAACGCCGTCATTGAGATTCCTGGCAAAGTGCGCGTCGTTGCAAACGCAGCAGTCCCGGACGGTGACAAGTCCCATGTCACTGCCAAGATGTACTACTTCTCGGACGGTGCTTGGGTCCGCGACTGGGATGCAGCGATGGATGCCAACATTGCTCTTACGCCATCATTTGAGCGGGATATGGACGACAAGGTCCACCGGGTTGTCGTCATGCCCCGGAAGGCGTCTCAACCATCTGGGAACGCCATCTAACAATTCTCAATCCGAAGCCGCTTCGTGGCTCGGCTTAGCTCAAGCGTTGGCACGCCCTCGCCGTCTCAATCCCACCCTGCCGAATCGCTTTATATCTGCCCCTTTATGTTGTCTCGCTGGCGCATCCTGGCGCGCGAGCAGATCATGACCAAGGGTGTGGATGTAGCCCCGCTCGTGCCAGCCGATCTCAACAGAAGCGTTGGCGTACGGTCGCGCCCTGACGATGCACTGATGCAGGAGGAAGGATGAAGATTCGACTGGTCGCACTGGTTCTCGCGTTCGGGCTGGCGCTCTCGGCGCAGGCTGGCGAGGATCCGAGGCTGGATGGTTCTTCCAACGCGGCCGCGGAGGCCACCTGGAAGCGGATCGTTGAGGCGGCGCCTCCGGCCGAGCGGCGGAAGCTCCTCGAAGCCGTGATCCGGATCAACCTGGCGGGCGTGCACTCCGCCTATGAGGTCGTCGGCAATCCCGAGTTTCAGGAACTTGGCATTGCGCGCATCAAGGACCAGGTGGATGGCATGACTGCCGCGGAGATCATCGCCTACGGGGAGAAGGTCGGGACGGTGAAGGTCGGGCACTGAGAAGGCGCCCGGTGACCGGCCTGCGGGGTCGGATCACCAGGCACTGCCGCAGGCAGCGCGCCCGCCGGCCGCTGCCGTTACCGCCCAGAACTGCACACGGATGGCTTGCTTGCGTCGTCGCTCGGCCGGGCGGACACTCGGCGCGGATCGATTGCATTCCGGCGGGTGGCTCCAGTGCACATGGGCAGATGGTGGCGGGAACTCCAGCGCCGCAAGGTTCCCCGTGCGGCCCTGCTCTATGTCGGCGCGGTCTGGGCGCTGGCGCAGGGGATCGCGCAGCTCGCGCCCGAGTTCGGCGCGCCGCCGGCCAGCGTGCGCTGGTTCGTCCTCGCCGCGGCGGTCGCCTTTCCATTCTGGATGGTGCTCGCTTGGCGCCATGACCTGAGCCTGCAGGGCCTGCGCCGTGACGAGGGGCCGGAGATGGCAGCCGGCACCGCCCCACGGCGCGGCCGCAGGAGCGACCTGGCGCTGGTTGCGGTGCTCTCGCTCGCGGTGGTGCTGCTGCTCGTCAACCAGTTCCGGCTGGACGAGCGCGATGCCGCGCCGGCGCCCGCCGTGGCCTCGCCATCCGTGGCCGTGCTGCCGTTCCAGAATCTCTCCGACCATGCCGACAACGAATACTTCGTCGCCGGCATGCAGGACCTGATCCTCACCCGGCTCGCCGGCATCAACGGGCTGCGCGTGGTGTCGCGCACCTCGGTCCAGGGCTACGCCAGCCGCCCCGCGAACCTGCGCCAGGTTGCCGAGGAACTCGGCGTAAGCCGCATCATCGAAGGCAGCGTGCAGCGGCAGGGCCGCGACGTGCTGATCAACGTCCAGTTGATCGACGCCCATGACGACAGCCACCTGTGGGCGGAAAGCTACCGCCGCACGCTGGACGACATCTTCGGCGTGGAGGGCGAGGTGGCCGGGAGGGTGGCCGCGGCGCTCCAGGTCAAGCTCTCGCCCGCGGAATCGACCACCCTGGCGCACCCGGCGACGCGCGACCCGATGGCGCTGGATTTCTACCTGCAGGCCGGGTTCGCGGCGCAGCAGGGCCATCGCGACTACGACACCGCGCGCCTGCAGGAGGCAGTGCGGCTGTACCGCGAAGCGGTCGCGCACGATCCAGGATTCGCGCTGGCGCTGGCACGGCTCTCGTACGTGGAGAGCGAACTGGCCTGGTTCGGTGGCGGCGGCACCGATTCCGAGCAGCTCTCCGCCCGCGCCCGGCTCGATGCCGAGCGCGCCGCCCGCCTCGATCCGGAACTGCCCGAGGCCCAGCTTGCGCTCGGTTATTCAGCCTACTGGGGCCGCGCCGACCATGCCGCCGCCGACCGGGCATTCGCGGCTGCGCTGGCGCTCCGGCCCGGTTATGGCGACGCGCTGGCAGCGCGCGCCTTCGTGGCGCGGCGCCAGGGCCGGTTCGCAGAGGCCATGCGGTTCCTCGACCAGGCGCGCACCGGCGATCCGCGCAACAGCACGCTCGCCTTCGAGGCAGGCGCCACGGCGATGCTGGCCGGCACGTACGACGATGCCAAGGCCAGCCTGGAACGCGCGCTGGAGCTCGATCCGGACAACCTCAACGCGCGCTACTTCCTCTCCAATGCCATCCTGTTCGCGAGCGGCGACGCGGTCGCCGCGCTCGAACCGCTGGCCGGCGACTCGGCCTACATGAAGCTCCAGCGCAGCACCGTGCTCGGCTACCTGCGCCGCTACGAGGCGGCGATCGCGGAGGTCGAGGCGGTGCCGGACCTGCCGGAGAACTTCCAGCCCGGGCTCAACCCGCCCAAATCGCTGCAACTGGCCGAACTGCACCGGCTGGCCGGGCATCCCGCCGCCGCCACGCCCCTGTACGAGCGTGCCCTCGTCGAGCTGCGCGGGCAGCAGGCGGGCCAGTCCGACGTCAACCTCGCCTTCGTCTGGAGTTGCACCGCCGGCGCCGAGCTGAATCTGGGCCACGTCCAGCAGGCGCTGGAAAGCATCGCGCGCTCGCAGGAGATCCTCGCCGCCAGCCCGGACCGCCTGACCATCGCCGTGCCCGCATTGGTCAACGCGTTCACCTATGCCCAAGCCGGGCGCGCAGAAGCCGCGGTTTCGATCATCGCGGAAGTGCTGGCCGCGCCGGGCAGCGGCAACATCTACGCACCCGTCCTGCTGTGGGTCGATCCCGTCTGGGATCCAATCCGGCAGGAGCCGGTGTTCATCGCCCTGCGGGGCCGGTATGCCGACCATCGGCCGGCAGCGCGGCGCTGACGCCGGCGCGCCTTCCTGCGGAGGATATCGTGCGTCACCACAACCGGATCCTGAAGAATTTTCCCGCGTCTTCAGGATCGGTGAGAGCAGTAGAAGCGAAAGAAGTGAGTTTCACCTGCAGCCGGGCGATTTGGAGCGTTTACGTCGTGACCTGGGACCGCGGCGTCTTCGTACCTCTACACCACCGCCCTGCGAAGGCGGCTCTGGAAGTAGCTGAAGCCGAAGTCCCTGGAAGCTGCGCCACGGCGCAGGCGGGCTGCAGCGAATGAGTTCAAGCACCACGCATCAACGACTTGGAGTGCAGATGCATCAAGACGAAGTGAAGGCGATATTCGATCAACAGGCTGCCAGCTACGATGCGCAGTGGGCCCGGACGGCGCCGATCAAGGAGTGCCTGTATTTCCTCGTGGGGTCGCTGTTTGCCGAACTGCCCACTGACGCACGTATCCTCTGCGTTGGGGCGGGAACGGGAGCGGAGCTGGCCTACTTCGCGCAGAGGAATCCGGGGTGGCGGTTTACTGCGGTAGAGCCTTCCGCCGCCATGCTTGAGGTCTGCCGACAGCGTGCCGAAACGGAGGGGTTTGCATCCCGCTGTCACTTTCATGAGGGCTATCTTGATTCATTGTCAACTGGCGGGGCGCACGACGCAGCCACTTGTTTCCTCGTGTCCCAGTTCATTCTCGACCGACAGGCCCGGTCGGAGTTCTTCCGGGGAATGGCACGCAAGCTCAAGCCGGGGGGAATTCTTGCGAGTTCCGACCTGGCGTCGGATCTGGCTTCACGCGAATACGAAGTGTTGCTCCGCGCCTGGATGAACATGATGGCGCACTCGGACATTTCGCCCGAAGCGATGGATCGAATGCGGAAGGCCTATTCCGATGACGTCGGCGTTCTACCACCCGTCCATATCGCGTCGATCATTGCGGCTGGCGGCTTCGAGCCTCCGGTCCAGTTCTTCCAGGCCGGATTGATCCATGCGTGGCTGTCCAGACGTGCCGCGTGCAACCGCCTCGGCCGCATTCAAGAGGCTGCGCCCGCGCTGTCCAACCAGGGCTAGGAATTCCATCAAGGTATTCGCGGCAGCACGTTCGAGCCTGCAACGGCTGCCGCGTGGACCCCAAACCGCCATTGACGCCCCGCATCGCCGTCGCTAGGCTTCCATCTTTCGATCCGGATGAAAGGATAAGCCTTGGACCTGGCTGCGACGTCCGCCTTGCTGCGGCTGCTTTCCGATCCCACGCGGGTGCGCCTGCTGGCACTGCTGGAGCAGGAGGAGCTGACCGTGGCCGAGCTGTCGGCGGTGCTGCGGCTGGCGCAGCCGCGGGTCTCGACGCACCTGGCCAAGCTCAAGGAAGCGGACCTGGTACGCGACCGGCGCGCCGGGGTTTCGTCCTACTACCGCTACAACGGCGAGCTGGAGGCGAAGGAGCGCGCGCTGCTGCGGGCGCTGGAAGAAAGCGTCGACGATGCGCTGCTCGACGAGGATGCGCGGCGGCTGCCGACGGTGCTCGCCAAGCGGGCGCGGAGCGAGGGCTGGGCGGACACGGTCGCCGGCGACATGGAGCGCCACTACTCGCCCGGGCGCACCTGGGAAACGCTGGCGCGCGGGATGACGCAACTGGTCGACACCGGCGACGTGCTCGACGTCGCCTCGGGCGATGGCGTGCTGGCCGAACTCCTCGCGCCGCATGCGCGCTCGATCGTCTGCGTGGACGCGAGCGCGCGGGTGGTGGAGGCGGCCGCGCGGCGCCTGGAGCCCTTCGCGAACGTCGAGGTGCGCCAAGGCGACATGCACGCGCTGGATTTCCCGGCCGCGCGTTTCGACCTGGTGCTGCTGATGCATGCCCTGACCTACACCGAGGAGCCCGCCGCGGTGATCGCGGAAGCGGCGCGCGTGCTGCGGCCGGGTGGGCGCCTGCTGGCCGCGACCCTCGGCCGCCACGCGCATCGCACCGTGGTCGAGCCCTTCGAGCATCGCAACCTCGGTTTCACCGCCGTGGAACTGGAAGCCTTCGCGCGCGCCGCCGGACTCGAGATCTCGGCCTGCGGACGCCTCAGCCGCGAGCGCAAGCCGCCCCATTTTGAAGTCATGAGCCTGCTGGCGAGGAAACCGTGAGCACCGCCCTTCCCTGGTCGAACCCCGCGCGCGTGGCCACGCTGCTCGATGCGCTGGCGCGGCGGATCCTGGTCATCGACGGCGCGATGGGCACCATGGTGCAGGCGCACCGGCTGGAGGAATCCGACTTTCGCGGCGCGCGCTTCGCCGGCCACGACCACGACCTCAAGGGCAACAACGACCTGCTGACGCTGACGCGGCCGGACGTGATCGGCGACATCCACCGCGCCTACCTCGACGCCGGCGCGGACCTGGTGGAGACCAACACCTTCAACTCCACCTCCATCAGCCAGGCCGACTACCACCTGCAGCCGCTGGTGCGCGAACTCAACTTCGAGGCCGCACGTCTCGCCCGCGCCGCTTGCGCCGAGGCCGAAGCGGCGGATCCCGCCAGGCCGCGCTTCGTGATCGGCGTACTCGGCCCGACCAGCCGCACGGCCTCGATCAGCCCGAACGTGAACGATCCGGGCTTTCGCAACACCAGCTTCGACGAACTGCGGCTCGCCTATCGCGAGGCCGTCGCGGCGCTGATCGAGGGCGGCGCCGACATCCTGATGGTGGAGACGATCTTCGACACGCTGAACGCGAAGGCGGCGCTGTTCGCCATCGACGAGGTGTTCCAGGCGCGCGGCGCGCGGTTGCCGGTGATGATCTCGGGCACGATCACCGACCGCTCCGGGCGGACGCTCTCCGGGCAGACCGCCGAAGCCTTCTACATCTCGGTGGCGCATGCGCGGCCGCTCGCCGTCGGCTTCAACTGCGCGCTCGGCGCGACGGAACTGCGCGAACACGTCGAGGTGCTCTCGCGCATCGCCGGCTGCCACGTCAGCGCGCATCCCAATGCCGGCCTGCCGAACGCCTTCGCCGAGTATGACGAGACACCCGGGCACATGGCCGGGCTGATCGGCGAGTTCGCGCGCTCGGGGCTGGTCAACTTCGTCGGCGGCTGCTGCGGCACCACGCCCGCGCACATCGCGGCGATCGCCGAAGCGGTCGCGGGTGTGGCGCCGCGCGCGCTGCCTCTCGCCGCGGTTGAAGGCCGGGCCGCATGACTTTGGCTTCGTCATCCCGGCGAATGCCGGGATCCATCTTGATCTCGGCGCCATGTTCCAAAAGCAGAATGGATCCCGGCCTTCGCCGGGATAACGGCAACAGCACGACATCACGACGATGAATACACCACCCCGCCCCACCCGCCTCTCGGGCTTGGAACCGCTCGTCATCGGGCCGGACACGCTGTTCGTCAACATCGGCGAGCGCACCAACGTCACCGGCTCCGCGCAGTTCAAGAAGCTGATCAAGGAAGACCGCTACGAAGAGGCCGTCGAGGTCGCGCGCCAGCAGGTCGAGAATGGCGCGCAGATCCTCGACGTCAACATGGACGAGGGCCTGCTCGACGCGGAAGCCGCCATGGAACGGTTCCTGCGCCTGATCGCCTCCGAGCCCGACATCGCCCGCATCCCGGTGATGGTCGATTCCTCCAGATGGAGCGTGATCGAGGCGGGCCTCAAGTGCCTGCAGGGCAAGGGCGTGGTGAACTCGATTTCGCTCAAGGAAGGCGAGGCGGAGTTCCTGGAGCACGCGCGCAGGATCCTGCAATACGGCGCGGCCACGGTGGTGATGGCCTTCGACGAGCAGGGCCAGGCGGACACCGTCGAGCGGCGCCTCGAGATCTGCGAGCGTTCGTACCGGCTGCTGACGGAAAAGATCGGCTTCCCGCCCGAGGACATCATCTTCGATTCCAACATCTTCCCCGTAGCCACCGGCATCGAGGAGCACGCCGACAACGCGGTCAATTTCATCGCGGCGGCGAAGGAACTGAAGCGACGCTTCCCGCATTCGCACATCTCCGGCGGCGTCTCCAACGTGTCGTTCTCCTTCCGCGGCAACAACCACGTGCGCGAGGCGATCCACTCGGTGTTCCTGTACCACGCCATCCAGGCCGGCATGGACATGGGCATCGTCAACGCCGGCGCACTGGCGATCTACGACGAACTGGAACCGGAACTGCGCGAGCGCGTCGAGGACGTGGTGCTGAACCGCCGTCCCGACGCCACCGAGCGACTGATGGAGATCGCCGAACGCCACAGGAAGGGTGCGCGCAACAAGGACAACGGCGACGCCCTCGCGTGGCGCGAGCTGCCGGTCGCCAGGCGTCTCGAACACGCGCTGGTGCACGGCATCGACCAGTTCGTGGTCGAGGACACCGAGGAGGTCCGCAAGCTCTCCACGCGCACGCTGGACGTGATCGAAGGTCCGCTGATGGACGGCATGAACGTGGTCGGCGACCTCTTCGGCGCCGGCAAGATGTTCCTGCCGCAGGTGGTGAAATCCGCGCGCGTGATGAAGAAGGCGGTCGCCTACCTGCTGCCCTTCATGGAAGAGGAAAAGAAGCGCAGCGGCGAAGCCTCGAAGCCCAACGGCAAGATCGTGATGGCCACCGTCAAGGGCGACGTGCACGACATCGGCAAGAACATCGTCGGCGTGGTGCTCGCCTGCAACAACTTCGAGGTGGTGGACCTCGGTGTGATGGTACCGGCGCAGAAGATCCTCGACACGGCCATCGCCGAGGGCGCCGACATGATCGGCGTGTCCGGTCTCATCACGCCCTCGCTGGAGGAGATGGCGCACGTGGCGAAGGAGATGGCGCGGCGCGACTTCCGGATCCCGCTGCTGATCGGCGGCGCCACCACCTCGCGCGCCCATACCGCGCTCAAGATCGAGCCGCACTACGAGAAGGCCTGCGTGTGGGTGAAGGACGCCTCGCGCGCGGTCGGGGTGGCGCAGTCGCTGGTCAGCAAGGACCTCATCGATGGCTTCCTTGCGAAGGTGCGTGCCGAGTATGCGGACGTACGCGAACGCCACAAGCACCGCGGCACCATGAAACGGCTGGTGTCACTGGAGGCGGCGCGCGCGAACGGATCGAAGTTGGACTGGTCAGGCTACACGCCGCCGGTTCCACGCCACCCCGGGATAACGGTGTTCGATGACATCCCGCTCACAGAACTCCTGCCGGTGATCGACTGGACGCCATTCTTCCAAGCCTGGGAGCTGCACGGCCGCTATCCGGACAATCTCACGGATCCCGTGGTCGGCGCGCAGGCCACCGAGCTCTTCAACGACGCGCAGGCCATCCTGAAGCAGGTCATCGAAGAAAAATGGCTGCAGGCGCGCGCGGTGATCGGCTTCTGGTCGGCCGCGCGGGTCGGCGCGGACGACCTCGAGATCATCGCGGATGGCGAAACGGTGCGGCTCCATCACCTGCGCCAGCAGGCGGAAAAACCCGTCGAGCGGCCGAACCTGTGCCTGGCCGATTTCATCGCGCCGGAAGGCGTCGGCGCCCAGGACTGGATCGGCGGCTTCGCGGTCACCGCCGGGCTCGGCATCGAGCAGCACCTGGAGCGCTTCCACCACGACAACGACGACTACTCTGCCATCATCCTGAAGGCATTGGCGGACCGCCTGGCCGAGGCGACCGCCGAGTACATGCACCTGCGCGTGCGCCGCGAATTCTGGGGCTACGCCCCCGACGAGGCGCTCGACAACGAGGCACTGATCGCCGAGAACTACCGCGGCATCCGCCCGGCGCCCGGCTATCCCGCCTGCCCCGACCACACCGAGAAGCAGACCCTGTTCCGCCTGCTCGACGCGACGCGCAACGCCGGCATCGAGCTCACCGAAGGCTTTTCCATGTACCCGGCCGCGGCGGTCTCCGGCTGGTATTTCAGCCACCCGGCCAGCCAGTATTTCGTCGTCGGCAAGCTCACCCTGGACCAGGTCGAGGACTACGCCCGCCGCAAGGGCTGGACGCGACAGGAAGCCGAGCGCTGGCTGTCGGCGAATCTCGATTACGATCCTGATTGACGCCTGCGGACCCATCCCGGCGGAGTTCCTGCGGTCGGCCAGCGGGTGATGATTCCGGCTCCGCCGGTCGCGCACAGGGTGCGCTCCTGCAAGGGGCATTCGCGGCAGGAGCCTGCGTGCAGGCGACCTTTGGATGCCGTTCCGACTCACGCGGGTCGCGACCACGGTCGCTCCTGCACCCGCGATTGCCGGTCGCGCACAGGATGGCTCCCGCGACATCCGCAGCGCGTCAGCGCATCAGCACCACTTCCTCGGCCGAGGTCGGGTGGATGGCGACGGTGTCGTCGAGATCGCACTTGCGCGCGCCCATCTTCACGGCAACGGCGAAGCCCTGCAGCATCTCGTCGGCGCCAATGCCGAAGAGGTGGATGCCGACCACGCGCTCCTCCGGCCCGGCGCAGACGAGCTTCATGAAGCTCGTCTCCTCGCCGCCCGCGAGCGCGGTCAGCATGGGCCGGAAGCCCGCGCGATAGACCTTCACCTCGGCGTGGCGTTCGCGCGCCGCGGCCTCGCTGAGGCCCACGCTGCCGATCGGCGGGTGCGAGAACACCACGCTCGGCACGTTCGCGTAATCGAGGCGCGCCTCGGCGTCGCCGCCGAACAGCCGGTCCATCAGGCGTCGCGCCGCGGCGATGGCGACCGGCGTCAGTTCCAGTCGGCCGGTGACGTCGCCGACCGCGTGCACGTTCGGCAGCGAGGTGTCCTGCCAGTCGTCCACCACGACGTGGCCCCTGGCATCGAGCTCCAGGCCGATCGCCCGGGCGCCGATCTCCTCGCTGTTCGGGGTGCGGCCGATCGCCCACAGCAGTACGTCGAATCCAGCGGCGCTGCGCTCATCGCCGAAGTCCAGCGCAAAGCCTTCCGGCGTCCGCCGCGCCGCAACCGCATTGCGGTGGAACGCAAGCTCCATTCCACGCTGCCGCATGGCCACGGCCAGCCGCTCGCCGAGCTCGGCATCGAAACCGCGCAGCAGGCGCTCGCCCCGCGCGAACAGGGTGACCTCGGCGCCGAGCGCCCGCAGCACGCCGGCGAGTTCCACGCCGATGTAGCCGCTGCCGACAATGGCGACCCGGCGCGGGCAGGCGCGCAGGCCGAAGAAGCCGTCCGAATCGATGCCGAGGTCGCCGCCGGGAATGGTGGGCCGGCTCGGCCGCGCTCCGGTCGCGATCAGGATCCTGCCGGCGCGAAGCTCCACCTCGCCGGCCGCCACGCGGCCCGTGCCGAGCAGCCGCCCACGCGCGGCGACGAGATGGACGCCGCGGTCGAGGAAACGCCGCCGGTAGGCCGCGTGGATGTTGGCGATGTAGCCGTCCCGGCGGGCGATGAAGCGCTCCCAGTCGAGCCCACCGGGCTCCAGCGCAAAACCGATTGCGCGCGCCTGCTGCTGCATGCCGGCGAGCTCGGCGGCGAGCCAGGTGGCCTTCTTTGGCACGCAGCCGTGGTTCACGCACGTGCCGCCGAGCGGCCCCGGCTCCACCAGCGCGACGCGCGCGCCGTGCTCGGCCGCGCGGACCGCGCCGGCGATGCCGCCGGAGCCGGCGCCGAGCACGACAAGATCGAAGTCGTTCGTCATGATGTTCCCTGGTTGCTCCTGCGCCAGTGTAAGCGCAGCCTTCCGGCTTCGGCCATGCGGGCGCCAGGGCTGGCATCAAACCTGCAGTGGGAACCGCCAACTCCCGGTGATGGACCGACCCGATGAAAGTCTCTGCGAACGAGTTGCTGCTGGCGCTGCGTGCCCCCAACTCCGGCTGGCTGGCGGCGCTGATCTGCGCGCTCGACGAGGCCCTGCAGGACCCGGATTTTGGCGCGCCGCAGCGCCAGCTCGTGCAGCGCCTGCTGGACGCCGGCTACGTTCCCGGCAACGTGGCCGAGGCCGCCAACGAGCGCCTGGCGAGGTTCGAGCAGACCGTGCAGGACCTGCACATGATGCTCACGGCCGGCTCCGAAGAGCCGATCGCACCAGCCCCTGTGCGTCCGAAACTGACACTTTGCGGCAGCGTGGCCTGACACCCGGAGCTATCCCGCGCGCTGCGCGTGCCTGCCCCGCGCGAATGCCGCGCTGGAACCCGGTATTCCGGCACGGCACCACTGCGCTGCACCGCAATCACGTCATCTTCGGGGCCCGCGCTCCTGCCCGGCCGCTCTCGCTCGCAGCGCATTCGCGAACAGCGCCGAATTCAAGCTCGGCATTCCAAGGCACGGCTCGATTCGTCGCCACGATCAGGCCAGGTTGCAGCGAAGGCGGCAGGCTCCGGCTGATCTCCCGCTTGACACCATGCACCGTCTCGACAAGCGTTCGCGCATGACACGCCTGACCGGCCTTCTCCTGGCCGCCGTTCTCCTCGCCCTGCTCGGCGGCTGCGGTTCGCAGCCGCGCAAGCCGCCGCCGCTGGTGGTCGGCACGCCGCGCGCGGACGCCGCCAATGCCGTCCTGTTCCGCGCCATCGCGCTGGTCGGCACGCCCTATCGTTTCGGCGGCAACACGCCGCAGGGCGGCTTCGACTGCAGCGGCCTGGTCGGATACGTGTATCGCGACGCGGCCGGCGTGCAGCTCCCGCGCTCCTCCGCGCAGATCGCCGAAGTCGGCGCGCGCAAGCTCGCCATCGACTCCTTGCAGCAGGGCGACCTGGTGTTCTTCGCCGACCGGCGGCGCATCAGCCACGTCGGCATCTACGTCGGCGAGCGCCGCTTCGTGCATGCGCCCAACAGCGGCGGCACCGTGCGCCTGGACAGCCTCGACGGCCCGTGGTGGCGCGAGCACTTCGTGTATGGGAAGAGAGTGCTTTAAGGGCCGGGAATGGGGAATCGGGAATCGGGAATCGTTTAGCCGCGCGAGCCCGACCCCCGAATCCCATTGGCGTATCAGCGTCCGGCCAAGGTAATCCCGCCCGAGACAGCGGGCGTTGACCATTCCCTATTCCCGATTCCCCATTCCCGGCTCTCAGTGCTCATGCCCGCCCGGGCCGTGGGCGTGGCCGTGGGCGCGTTCTTCGGGTGTCGCCTCGCGGACGTCGGTGACCTCGATCTCGAAGTCGAGGGTGCGGCCGGCAAACGGGTGATTGAGGTCGACGTCCACCACGCTGGAGCCGACCTTGGTCACCACGACCATCTGGCGCCCGCCGTCGCGGTTCTGCAGGGCGGTCATCATGCCCGGGCGCAGCTGGGCCGGGTTCCTGAAGTATTTCTTCGGCACCCGCTGCGCGAGGCCGGGTCGCCGTTCGCCATAGGCCTCCGCGGGCGGAATGCTGACCTCGAAGCGGTCACCCGCGGCGCGGCCGAGCAGCGCCTTCTCGAGCCCCGGGATGATGCCGCCGTGGCCGACCAGGACCGTGAGCGGACCGCCGCGCTGGGTGGAAGAATCCACCTCGGCGCCGTCGGCGGTGGTCCGGTAATTGAACGACACCACCGTGTTCTCTGCGACGTTCATCGCCTGCTCCGCGTGCTGAAGGCGCGCGAGCCTAGCAGCTTGCCTTGCCGTTGAGAAATCCCGGACGCCATCGCCGCGGTGGGTTACCCTGCGGAGCCCAGCCGGATGACGCGCGATGCCCGATTCCCCATCGATCGCCAGGGCCGACGATGCCCGCGCCCTCGCCACGCGCGTCGCGTCACGCTTCGGCAGCCGCCTCCACCGCGGCTACGCCCGCAACAAGCTGCGCCTGGATCCGGCCTACGCGGCGGTCGCCGAACGCATTGCCGCCTCCGCCCAACCGCTGCTGGACGTCGGCTGCGGGCTCGGCCTGCTCGGCTTCTACCTCCGCGAGAAGGGCTATGCCGGCGACTATCTGGGCATCGATTTCGACGCACGGAAGGTCGATGCGGGCAATGCCGCCGCGCAGGGACATGACCCGCGCATGCGCCTCGTCGCGACCGAGGCGGCGAGCCTGCCGGAATTCTCCGGGCACGTGGCGCTGATCGACGTGCTGCACTACATGCCGAAGGTGGCGCAGCAGCAACTCCTGCGGGATGCGGCCGCACGCGTTGCTCCCGGCGCCCTGATCATCATCCGCAACGTGCTGCGCGAGCCGGGCTGGCGCTTCCGCGCGACGGTGCTGGAGGAGCACCTGATCCACGCCGTGCGCTGGATCGGCACCCCGGCCCAGCACTATCCCGATCGCGGGGAAATCGAAGCGCCGCTCCGCGCGGCGGGCCTTGCCGTCGAGATGCAGCCGCTCTGGGGCCGCACGCCCTTCAACAGCTACCTGATCGTGGCGCGCGCGCCGGAACATTAGACCCGATCGCCCGAACCACCGGCGTATTGCAAGGCACCCGGCGAGCGGCCATGCTTGGTCGTTGCCCGGGCGCTTCCGCCCGGCATGCCGCCCCTGACGCATGCCGCTCACCCATCTCGACCAGCTCGAAGCCGAAAGCATCGACATCCTGCGCGAGGCGGTGGCCGAGGCCGAGCGGCCGGTCATGCTCTACTCCATCGGCAAGGACAGCTCGGTGCTGCTGCACCTGGCGCGCAAGGCCTTCCATCCCTCGCGCCCGCCCTTCCCGCTGCTCCACGTGGACACCACCTGGAAATTTCGCGCCATGTACGAGTTCCGCGCGTACGTGACGGAGGAATCGGGCATGGAACTGATCGTCCACCTGAACCCGGAGGCCGAGCGCCTCAGCATCAATCCCTTCGAACATGGCTCCTCGCTCCACACCGACATGTGGAAGACGCAGGGCCTCAAGCAGGCGCTCGACCTGCATGGCTTCGACCTCGCCTTCGGCGGCGCCCGCCGCGACGAGGAAAAGTCGCGCGCCAAGGAGCGCGTGTTCTCGTTCCGCTCCGCGCAGCACCGCTGGGACCCGAAGAACCAGCGTCCCGAGCTCTGGCGCCTCTATAACGCGCGCCACCGCCCCGGCGAGGAGATCCGCGTGTTCCCGCTCTCCAACTGGACCGAGCTCGACGTGTGGCAGTACATCGCGCGCGAGGGCATCGCCGTGGTGCCGCTCTATTTCGCCGCCGAGCGGCCGGTGGTGAGCCGCGGCGGGCAGCTCATCATGGTCGACGACGATCGCTTTCCGCTGCAGGAGGGCGAGGTGCCGGAACTCCGCCGCGTGCGCTTCCGGACGCTCGGCTGCTATCCGTTGACCGGCGCCATCGAATCGGACGCGGAGTCCGTTGCCGCGATCATCCGCGAAATGCAGCAGGCGCGGAGCAGCGAACGCAGCGGCCGCCTCATCGACCACGACGCCAGCGCCTCGATGGAACGCAAGAAGGCCGAGGGCTACTTCTGATGGCCGCCGACGCCGGACGCACGGAACTGCCCGGCGGGAGCGTCGACCTGCTGCGCTTCATCACCTGCGGCAGCGTGGACGATGGCAAGAGCACCCTGATCGGACGCCTGCTCTACGAGGCCCAAGCGCTCGGCGAGGACCAGTTGCGCCTCCTCGGCGAGGACTCGCGCCGCTTCGGCACCCAGGGCGAGGCGCTCGACTTCGCCCTGCTGGTCGACGGCCTCAGCGCCGAGCGCCAGCAGGGCATCACCATCGATGTCGCCTATCGCCATTTCGCGACGCCGCGGCGCCGCTTCATCGTCGCCGACACGCCCGGCCACGAGCAGTACACCCGCAACATGGTGACCGGCGCCTCGACCGCGGACCTCGCCGTGATCCTGGTCGATGCGCGCAAGGGCCTCCTCACGCAGACGCACCGGCATTCGGTGATCGTGTCGCTGCTCGGCATCCGCCAGGTCGTGCTGGCGGTCAACAAGATGGACCTGGTGGGCTGGTCGCGCGATGTCTTCCAGGCCATCGAGCGCGACTACCGGGAATTCGCCGGCCGCCTCGGCATTCCGCAGGTGACCGCGATCCCGCTGTCGGCGCTCGGCGGTGACAACGTGTCTGGCGCCTCCGCCCACACGCCGTGGTATCACGGACCCGCCCTCCTCGAGCATCTCGAAAACGTCGCGATCGCGACGCCAGCCGCCGGACCGCTGCGCATGCCGGTGCAATGGGTCAACCGCCCGGATGCCGAGTTCCGCGGCTTTTCCGGGCGCCTCCTCGGCGGCCGTGCGCGACCGGGCGACGCCGTACGCGTGCTGCCCTCGGCGCGCGAGACGCGCATCGCGCGGATCGTCACGTGGGACGGCGACCTCGCCGAAGCGGTGGCCGGGCAGTCGGTCACCCTGACCCTCGCCGATGAGATCGACATCAGCCGCGGCGACGTGATCGCGGCCGCGGACGATCCGCCCGGCCTCGCCGACCAGTTCGAGGCCACCGTCATCTGGATGGCCGAGCAGCCGATGCTGCCCGGCCGCCCCTACCTCGTGAAGCTCGGCGCCAGTACGCTCGGCGCTTCGTTCGGCCAGCCCAAGTACGCGCTGGACGTGAACAGCCTGGAGCACCTCGCCGCGCGCACGCTGGAGCTCAACCAGACCGGTGTCTGCAATCTCGGCCTGGACCACGCGGTGGCGTTCGATCCCTATGGCGAGAACCGCGACATGGGCAGCTTCATCGTCATCGACCGCTTCAGCAACCAGACCGTGGGCGCGGGGCTGCTCCATTTCGCCCTGCGCCGCTCGCAGAACATCCACTGGCAGGCGCTCGAGGTCGACAAGCAGGCACGCACGCGCCAGAACGGGCATCGCCCCTGCGTGCTGTGGCTGACCGGGCTCTCCGGCAGTGGCAAGTCGACCATCGCCAACATCGTCGAGCGCCAGTTGCACGCGCTCGGCGCGCGCACCTACCTGCTCGACGGCGACAACGTCCGCCACGGCCTCAGCAAGGATCTCGGCTTCACCGACGCCGACCGCGTCGAGAACATCCGCCGCATCGGCGAAGTGGCGCGGCTGATGGTCGACGCCGGCCTCATCGTCATCACCGCCTTCATCTCCCCCTTCGCCTCCGAGCGCCAGCTCGCGCGGAGCATGGTCGAGGCCGGCGAGTTCGTGGAGATCTTCGTCGACACTCCGCTCGCGATCGTCGAGGCACGCGATCCCAAGGGCCTCTACCGCAAGGCCCGACGCGGCGAGCTGGCCAACTTCACCGGCATCGATTCGCCCTACGAGGCGCCGGCCGCGCCGGACCTGCACATCGCCACCGAGGACACCACGCCGGAGCAGGCCGCCGCGTGCATCGTCGACCATCTCGTCGCCCGTGGTGTCGTGCGCCGCGGCGGCGAATAGGGCATCAGGTCGCCTGCACGCAGGTTTCCCCGTGCGGCTTTTCGCAGGAGCGACCTCGGTCGCGACCCTGTGCTGGTGCCCGGACCCGGAATCGAACCGGGATGGCCTTGCGGCCGGGAGATTTTAAGTCTCCTGCGTCTACCAATTTCGCCACCCGGGCAGCGCCGCGCATGGTAGCGGCTGCGCGCATTCGCGGCCATCGTGCGGGCGTCGGCGGTGCTTGATCGGAGCCGCCGGAATCGCCATGCTGGAACGCTTTTGCAGCCGAAGAACCGCCCATGAGCTCGCGCTACGACGCCGCCGACATCGAAGTCCTGTCGGGCCTTGACCCGGTCAAGCGCCGCCCCGGCATGTACACCGACACCACGCGGCCGAACCACCTCGCCCAGGAAGTCATCGACAACTCGGTGGACGAGGCGCTGGCCGGGCACGCGAAATCGGTCGACGTGGTGGTGCATGCGGACGGTTCGGTGGAGGTCTCCGACGACGGCCGCGGCATGCCGGTGGACGTGCACCCGGAGGAAGGCATCCCCGGCGTCGAGCTGATCCTGACCCGCCTGCATGCCGGCGGCAAGTTCTCCAACCGCAACTACCGCTACTCGGGCGGCCTGCACGGCGTCGGCGTGTCGGTGGTCAATGCACTGTCGCAGAAGCTGGAGGTGCTGATCCGTCGCGACGGACAGGTGCACCGCATGGAATTCCAGGATGGCGACCGCGCGAGTCCGCTGGAGGTCGTCGGCACCGTCGGGCGGCGCAACACCGGCACCAGCCTGCGTTTCTGGCCGGATCCGAAGTATTTCGACTCGCCGCGGATCGCCCTGCCCCGCCTCAAGCACGTGCTGCGCGCCAAGGCGGTGCTGTGCGCCGGGCTCACCGTGCGCCTGGCCGACGAAGCCAGCGGCGAGAAGCTGGAATGGCACTACGAGAACGGCCTGCGCGATTACCTGGCGTCGATGCTGGGCGAGGCCGAGCGCCTGCCGCCGGAACTCTTCCTCGGCGCACACGAGCGCGATAGCGGCGCGGTCGAATTCGCGCTCGCCTGGCTGCCGGAAGGCGAGCTGGTGCAGGAAAGCTACGTCAACCTGATTCCCACCGCGCAGGGCGGCACGCACGCCAATGGCCTGCGCTCGGGGCTCACCAACGCACTGCGCGAGTTCTGCGACTTCAGGAACCTGCTGCCGCGCGGCGTCAGGCTGGCACCGGAGGACGTGTGGGACCGGCTCGCCTTCGTGCTCTCGCTGAAGATGACCGATCCGCAGTTCTCCGGCCAGACCAAGGAGCGCCTGTCTTCGCGCGACGCCGCAGGCTTCGTCGAAAACGCCGTGCACGATGCGTTCTCGCTCTACCTCAACCAGCACGTGGAGATCGGCGAGCGGATCGCCCAGCTCGCCATCGAGCGCGCCGCGCTGCGCCTCAAGGCCGAGAAGCAGATCGTGCGCAAGAAGGTGACGCAAGGCCCGGCGCTGCCCGGCAAGCTCGCCGACTGCGCTTCCAGTGATCTCTCGCGCACCGAGCTGTTCCTGGTCGAGGGCGACTCGGCCGGCGGCTCGGCGCGGCAGGCGCGGGACAAGGATTTCCAGGCCATCCTGCCGCTGCGCGGCAAGATCCTGAACACCTGGGAGGTGGAGTCGGGCTCGGTGCTCGGCTCGCAGGAAGTCCACGACCTCGCCGTCGCCATCGGCTGCGATCCGGGCAAGGACGACATCTCGGGCCTGCGCTACGGCAAGGTGGTGATCCTCGCCGATGCCGATTCGGACGGCCTGCACATCGCCACCCTGCTGTCGGCATTGTTCCTGCGCCACTTCCCGCGCCTGGTGCGCGAGGGACACGTCTACGTCGCCATGCCGCCATTGTTCCGCGTCGACGTCGGCAAACAGGTGTTCTATTGCCTCGACGAGGCCGAGCGCGACGCCACGCTCGAACGGATCCAGCGCGAGAAGATCCGCGGCGCGGTCAGCGTGACCCGCTTCAAGGGCCTCGGCGAGATGAACCCCTCGCAGCTTCGCGAATCGACCATCCACCCCGACACGCGCCGCCTGGTGCAGCTCACCGTCGAAGCCGACGACGGCACCCCGCGCGTGATGGACATGCTGCTCTCCAAGAAACGCGCCCCCGACCGCCGCCACTGGCTGGAAACCAAGGGCGACCTGGCGTCGTTGGAGGTTTAGAAGCCGGGAATGGGGAATCGGGAATGGGGAATCGCAAGAACACGCGTCTCGGCGGTCACGGTGTGGGCCCCAAGCAGGCAAGTCGCCGTTTTCCAATGGGTGCCCGCTTTCGCGGGCATGACGTCAGGAGGGCCTGGGCGGCCTCTCGAAAGCGTGCGCCGCCCAGACCAGGATGGATTGGCCTTCGCCGGGATGACGGCCGTGCGGGATGGAGCGCCTTTTACGATTCCCCATTCCCGACTCCCGATTCTCGGCTCCGTCAATTCCACCTCCCGTTCGCTCCCGCCACGCTGAAGCGGCCGGCGCCGAGCAGGGCCACCGCGATCGCGGTGAACAGGAACATGCCCTGGAGTTCCAGCTCCCAGCCGCCCTGTGCGTTCAGGCTGAAGAGTTGGCCCAAGTGCACCAGCGCGAAGGCGACCAGCATGTTGGCGGCGATCACCAGCGCGCCGGCGCGGGTCCACAGGCCGATGATGACCAGCACCGGTGCCACCACCTCGCCGACATAGACGCCGTACGCCAGGAACGACGGCAGCCCGGCGCCGGTGACGAGGCCGACGATGAAGCCGGGTCCGTGGATCAGCTTGGCGATGCCGTGGAGCAGCACCAGCACGCCGAGCGCGACTCGCGGCACCAGTCTTCCGAGATCCGCTGAAGCCTGCATGGGCCAATCCTCCTCGTGGGTGAGGGGGAACATCATGCACCGCGCAGGCGCCTTGCGACAGCCCGGAAGCGGCCGGCAATGCGATCCTCGTCGACATGCCGGCCATCGCGCACCCGCCACTCGCCGGCAACCATGACCTCGCGCACCAGCGGCGTGTTGCCGGCGAACACGAAACTGTCGACCACCTCGTCCGGGTTCCGCGCAGCAAGCAGCGGCGAATCCTCGTCCAGCACCAGCAGGTCGGCCCGGTGTCCCTCCGCGATGGCCCCGATGGACACGCCGGACGCCTGCGCGCCGCCGGCCAGGGCGGCCTGCCACAGCCGCTCGCCGGTGCTGCCGCCAGGCGCCGCCGCCACGTTGCGGCGATGCGTGGCAAGCCGCTGCCCGTATTCCAGCCAGCGCAGCTCCTCCACCGGCGAAATCGAGACGTGGCTGTCCGAGCCGATGCCGATGATGCCGCCATGGCCGAGATAGGCCTCGAGCGGGAACAGGCCGTCGCCCAGATTGCCTTCTGTAGTCGGGCAGAGGCCGGCCACGGCACCGCTCGCGGCGAGGCGCATGGCTTCCGAAGCGGACAGATGGGTGGCGTGCACCAGGCACCAGCGGCAATCGACCTCGGCATGATCGAGCAGCCATTCGACCGGCCGCGCGCCGCGCACGGCAAGGCATTCCTCGACCTCGGCCATCTGCTCGGCGATGTGGATGTGGATGGGACCGTCCTGCGCGAGGCCTGATCCAAGCAGGGCGGCGAGCGCCTCGGCCGGCACCGCGCGCAGGGAATGCAGCGCGATGCCGACCTGGAGCATTGGCGAGGCCTGAAGGCGCAGGCGCTCGACCAGGCGCAGGTAGGCCTCGAGTTCATGGCCGAAGCGGCGCTGGCGCTCGGCGAGGGCACGCCCGTCGAAGCCTCCGCTCATGTACAGCGTCGGCAGCAGGGTGAGGCCAATGCCCGCCTCGCGCGCCGCATCGATGAGCGCCAGCGACATCTCTGCGGAATCGTCGTATGGGCGACCATCCGGCCGATGATGCAGGTAATGGAACTCGCAGACCTGGGTGTAGCCGGCCTTGAGCATTTCCATGTAGAGCTGGGCGGCGATCGCGGTCAGTTCGCGGGGGCCGATGCGCCCGGCGAAGGCATACATGGTTTCCCGCCAGGTCCAGAAGCTGTCCTCGGCCTGGCCTGCCGGCCCACGCCGTTCGGCCAAGCCGGCCATGGCGCGCTGGAAGGCATGGGAATGGAGGTTCGGCATGCCCGGCAGCAGCCAGCGGCCGGCCGGCATCGCACCGCCGATATCCGCGCCCGCCTCGACGCGCACCCAGTGGCCATGGGCCGCTTCCAGTACGGCAGCATCGAGGAAACCGTCAGCCGTCCAGGCGTGGTCCGCAACGAGGTGCTGGTGCTTCATCGAGGCTCACCCGGGGAAAAGGAACGAGCCTAGCAAAACCGCGCACGCACGATGAAGGGGATCGGCAGCGCCGGCGAGGCCTGCCGCGATCCAGCAGCGGGCGCCCGCACTGGAGTCGCTCAGGCTGGCTCGTCAGGCCAGGGTTCGGTCAGGTCGGCATAGCCGCCGAGCAGGGTCCAGAGCGGGATCTCCTTGTCTTCCGGGATGCGCGCGTAGGCAAAGCCGAGCTGGCCCGCCTGCATGCGCGCCAGCTCCGCTTCGACATGGATGTTCAGCGAATCCCCGATCAGCATGTCGAGCACGAACAGATCGCCGATGTTGCCCGCCCAGTTGTCAGGGCGGCCAACGCGTACGCCGGTGGCGGAAATGTCCTCGATCTCG
The DNA here is from genome assembly GCA_017305135.1 of Lysobacterales bacterium. Lineage (GTDB taxonomy): Bacteria > Pseudomonadota > Gammaproteobacteria > Xanthomonadales > Rhodanobacteraceae > Dokdonella_A. Next base: position 22,082 of record JAFKNA010000027.1, read on the forward strand.
CTGCTCCAGGCGTCCGCGCCCCGGCTGATGAGCACCGCCGAACGCAGGCGCATGCGAGCCGGGCGCATGCCTGCGCCGTTTCCGGATTTCGTCATGGCTCCTCGCTACCTCCCTGCACGGCCCGGAAGGCCGCTCTCCCTCGCCGCTTCATAACACAGTGCACCTTCGCGGTGAACCCCCGCGACGCCGCGGGCGGCGTGGCGCGCGCTAGACTGCAGGGGATCGTCCCACTCCGTGGCCGCCCCCGCGCGGAGCGCGGATGCGTCGTGCGTGGTGCACGGCGCTGAGCGTGTGCCGCTCGGCTTGCGATCGACGAGCGGCTCTTGTCCCGAGGATAACAAGCCATGACCGTCGAAGTTCTGCACCGCGACCCCGCCCGCTACCGTCTCCTGCGTACCCATGAAGATCCCGCCCTGAACGTGCACTGGTGCTTCATGCACGCGCCGTGCCAACCCCCGTCCGACAGCTATCGCGCCTGCTTCACCCCACAACTCATCCGGGACATCCGCGAGTTCCAGAAGCGCACCGCCGACCGGCTGGCGCTGCGCGCACGACACGCGGGAGACCCCGGCCACGTGGTGCTGGCTTCCGACGCCAACGTGTTCAACCTCGGCGGTGACCTCGACCTCTTCTCGCGCCTGATCCGCGAGCAGCGGCGCGAGCACCTCCTGGCCTATGCGCGCCAGTGCGTCGAGGGCGTATTCGGATTCCATTCGCGCCTCAACCGCGACGTGCACACGATTGCCCTGGTGCAGGGCGATGCGCTCGGCGGCGGCTTCGAGGCCGCGCTCTCCTGCCAGACCATCGTGGCGGAAAGCGGCGTCGGCATGGGCCTGCCCGAGGTGCTGTTCGACCTCTTCCCCGGCATGGGTGCATGGTCGTTCCTGTCGCGCCGCGTCAGCCCGCGGCTTGCCGAGGAGCTGATGCTGGACGGCAGCGTGCGCAGCAGCGACGAGCTTCACCAGCTCGGCATCGTCGATGTGCTGGTGCCGCGCGGCGAGGGCGTGCAGGCGGTCAACGACCTGATCCGCCGCAACCGCCGCATCCCGCACGCACGCATGGCGATGAACCGCGTGCGCGACCTTTCCAACCCCGTGACCCTGGCGGAACTGATGCAGATCACCGAGATCTGGGTGGACACCGCCCTGCAGCTCGGCGACAAGTCGTTGCGCACGATGGAGCGGCTGGTCCGCGCACAGCTCAAGCGCCCCAACTTCGGCGAGGACGAAGAGCCGGCGACCCTGTCCGCCGTGCGCTGAACCCGGACCGGGGAGCGAGCGCGCCGGGCTCAATCCCCGGAACCGGGCCTGCCGTTGCCCAATTCGTGCAGCGGCAGGCTGCGCAGCGTGGCGCGCGCTTCCTCGAGTTGGGCGCGCATGCCGTCGAGGCGCCGGCGCCATTCGCGTGACAGTTGCCAGTCGGGCAGGCGCATGGCTTCCGATGCCGCTTCGGCCAGACGCACCGCTCCGAGATTGCCGGCCACGCCCTTGAGGGCGTGGCACTGCTGGCGCACGGCTTCCCAGCGGGAATCGCCACCCGCCTGCTCGACCGCAGCCAGCGCCTTGGCCGCGTCACGCAGGCATTCGCCGGTGAACAGCTCGACGAAGTCCGCTCCGAGACCAAGTTCCGCCAGTTCGTCCAGCACGTCACGTGAAATGATGTCCGAGGCGGCGAGCGGTCCCGGCGCGAGCACCGCCATCGCGCGCGGCTCTTCCCGCTCACGGGCGATCCGCGCCAGCTCGTCGAGCAGTTTGGGCAGGGCCAGCGGCTTGGTCAGGAACGCGCGTGCGCCGGCCCGCTCCGTCGCGCGCAGCGCCTCCGGGGTGGCATCCGCACTCAGCACCAGGAACGGCAACGCCTCACGGCCGGCGTGCATGAAGCGCGCCTGCTTCAGCACCTCGATGCCGCCGACGCCCGGCATGTGGAGATCGATGATGGCGGCGTCGAAGGATTCGGCGGCAATCCGGTCCAGCACCTCCTCGCCGCCGTGGGCCGCGGTCACCCGGTGGCCGGCTTTTTCCAGCAGCCGCTGCAACACCGTGATGTTGGCAGGCTGGTCATCCGCGATCAGGATGTGCATCGGCGCCACGCGGGCACGGTGGCGCACGAACGGGTCGTCGAAAGCGATGACGTTGCCTGCACCGGCCGCGGGCGCGCTGTCCGCCGCCGGCGCGGGCGCGAGGCGGAACGGCACTTCCACCCAGAACGAGGAACCCACGCCCTCGGCGCTCTCCATGCCGATGCGCCCGCCGAGGAGTTCGGCCAGCGAGCGGGCGATGGTGGTGCCGAGGCCGGTGCCGCCGAAACGGCGGCTATGGCCGCCGTCGGCCTGTTCGAAGGCATCGAAGATGCGCGCCTGGGCCGCGGCGGGAATGCCGATGCCGGTGTCGTCGACGACGATGCGCAGCCACACCCGGTTCTCCGCGGGCGGATGGAGCGCCGCCACGTGCACGCGCACACTGCCTTCCTCGGTGAACTTGATCGCGTTGGACACCAGGTTCACAAGGATCTGGCGCAGGTGCCCGCCGTCTCCGCGGAGCTTCAGCGGCACCGCGGCGTCGACGTCCAGCGCGAAGGCGATGCGCTTGCCGTCGGCCAGCGGCTGCAGCATGCCGCGCACGCTGGCCAGGAGCTCGGAAAGGTCGAATTCCGTGTCCATCCGGCGCAGCTTGCCGGCCTCGATCGCCGAGATGTCGAGGACGTCCTCGACCAGCGCCAGCAGGGAGCGCGCCGAGGCCTGGATGACCCCGGCGCATTCGCGCTGCTCGGGCGTCAGGCGCGTGGTGGCCAGCAGCTCGGACATGCCGACCACGCCATTGAGCGGCGTGCGGAACTCGTGGCTCATGTTGGCGAGGAAGGCACTCTTGGCCTGGTTGGCGCGGCGCGCGTCCTCCGTGGCACGGGTGAGGGCGCGGAGCAGCGAGGCGAGGTACAGCGGGATCGCCACCAGTCCGGCGAGCAGGCCCCAGGCGAGGGCGAAGTTCTCGCGCCAGAACGGGGTGGTCAGGATCACCCAGAGGAACGAGGCGCTGGCCAGCCCGATCGCGGCGAACAGGTAGCGCGGCCCGAAGCGCAGGCCGTTGCCGATCGTCACCCACATGACGATGGTGTAGAGCGGCGCGAGCTCCTGCCCGGAGAGCGTCATGATGGCGGCGATGCAGCCGAAGTCGGCCAGCATGCCCAGCACCCGGCGCGGGTGCGAAATGCCGGGGCGCCAGGCGATCCAGGCGAGGATGATGGCACCGGCGATGGCGTCCAGCAGCACGAACTTGAGTGCCGCGGCGGCCACCGGCGCGTGTTCGCCGCCGGCGATCCGCACCAGGGCGAAGAGATAGCCGAGGAACAGGCCGACGATGACCAGGCGCACGATCGCCTGGCCGTGCTCGCTGTCCGGCCGCCGGGTAAAGCGTTCCTTGAGTGCGGCGAAGCTGGGGGCCATGGGTCGTCTTACCTTACAGGATTGCGGGCCCTGCCCGCCTGCTCCCGGTCTAGGTCGGCTCGAGCTTCGCGTGCAGGATGTCGAGAATACGCGTCTTGCTGGCCAGCAGCGCATTCACGCAAAGGGGATCAAAAAGCGTGCCACTGTGCGAGGAGATGTAGGCGAAGGCCTCGTCCGGGCTCCAGGCGTGCTTGTAGGGCCGCTCGCTGGTGAGGGCATCGAACACGTCGGCGACGGAAACGATGCGCGCCGGAAGCGGGATGGCCTCGCCCGCCAGCCCGTCGGGATAGCCGCTGCCGTCCCAGCGCTCGTGGTGGCGCAGGGCGATGGTGGCGCCCATCTGCACGAAGCGGCTGGAACTGTCCTTGAGGATCTCGTAGCCGATGCGCGGATGGCCGCGCATCACGGCGAACTCGTCCGCGTCGAGCTTGCCGCGCTTGAGCAGCACCGCGTCGGGAATGCCGATCTTGCCGATGTCGTGCAGCGGCGCGGCCAGCGTCAGCACGCGTACCTCGTCGTCCGGCAGGCCCAGCGCCTCGGCGAGGATTTCGGTGTAATGGGACATGCGCAACAGGCTGAGGCCCGCGCCCGGATCGCGGAACTCGGCCGCCTTGGCCAGGCGATACAGCGTCTCGCGTTCGCGCTGCTCGACCTCGTGCAGGCCCTCCAGCACGCGCTGCTGGAGCGAGTGCGCGCGTTCCTTCAGCGATTCGCCGTGCTGGCGGAGTTCCAGCAGGTTCTTGCAGCGGCTGCGCAGCTCGCGCGGGCGGACCGGCTTGACCATGAAGTCGATCACGCCCGCTTCCAGCGCTGCCCGGCGCACCGGCTCATCGCCGACGACGGTGATCAGCACGATGGGAATGTCGCGACGTGACATTGGCCGGCGGAATCGGCGCGCGAATTCCAGGCCGTCCATCTCCGGCATGCGGTAATCGAGCAGGACCAGGTCGGCGACGTGGCTGTCCGACCACTGCAGGGCCTGTACCGGGTCGGAGAAGTCGGTCGCGCGGACGCTTGGACCGATCGCCTCCACCACGTGGCGCAACATGGTCCGCACCGAGCTCTGGTCATCGACGATCAGCACGTTCACGCAAAACTCCGCAGTGATGCCGTACCGGCTGCATCGGCCGTGGGCGCTCCCTGGCTTGCTGGCGCATGGCGGGCGAAGGCCCGCGGCGCCAGCGTGCGCGTCGCTGCATGCCACCGCGTCCAGCCTAGCACACGCCCGCCCCCATGGCGGGTCCGGCAAACCCGGCCCCAATTGCCGCATTGTATACGCACGGGACAGGGAAGGCGCCAGCGACACTTCCAACCGGGCGCCTCAGGCTTCCGGGCGCATGTACGGAAACAGCAGCACGTCGCGGATGGAGGGCACGTCGGCGAGCAGCATCACCAGCCGGTCGATGCCGACGCCAAGGCCCCCGGTCGGCGGCAGCCCGTATTCCAGCGCGCGGATGTAGTCGGCGTCAAAGTGCATGGCCTCGTCGTCGCCGGCCGCCTTGGCGGCGACCTGGGCGTGAAAGCGCCGCGCCTGGTCCTCGGGGTCGTTGAGCTCGGAGAAGCCGTTGGCCATCTCCTTCGCGCCGATGAAAAGCTCGAAGCGCTCGGCGATGCCCGGATCCGCATCGCTGGCGCGCGACAGCGGCGACACCTCGACCGGATAATCGGTGATGAAGGTGGGTTGCAGCAGCGTATGTTCGACCGTCTTCTCGAAGATCTCCAGCAAGAGCTTGCCCCAGCCCTGCCCCGGCTTTACGGGGACGCCGAGCCGCGCCGCATGGCGCGCCAGTGCCTCGCGGTCGCGAAGCTCCCCGGCGCCGATCTCCGGATTGAGCTCACGCACCGCGTCGGCCATCGACCAGCGCCGGAACGGCGCGCCGAGATCGATCGCCTGACCTTCCCATTCGAGCGCGGTACGGCCGAGCGTCGCCTGCGCGGTGTCGCGGATCATCGCCTCGGTGAGATCCATCACTTCGCGGTAGCCGACGTAGGCCTGGTAGAGCTCGAGCATGGTGAACTCGGGGTTGTGCCGCGTCGACACGCCCTCGTTCCTGAAATTGCGGTTGATCTCGTAGACGCGCTCGAAGCCGCCGACGACCAGGCGCTTCAGGTACAGCTCCGGCGCGACGCGAAGATAGAGGTCCAGATCCAGCGCGTTGTGGTGGGTGATGAATGGCCGCGCCGTGGCGCCGCCGGCGATGACGTGCATCATCGGCGTCTCCACTTCCATGAAGCGCCGCTCGTCGAGCCACTGGCGCATGAAGCGCATGACCGCCGAGCGCAGCTGGAACACCCGGCGGGACTCGGGCGTCACGATGAGGTCGACGTAGCGCTGGCGGTAGCGCTGCTCGACGTCGGCGAGGCCATGGAACTTGTCCGGCAGCGGGCGCAGCGACTTCGCCAGCAGGCGCAGCGTCTCCACCCGCATCGAGAGTTCCCCGGTGCGCGTGCGCATCAGCACGCCCTCGGCGCCGACCAGGTCGCCGACGTCCCAGCCCTTGAAGGCCTCGTAGGTGTCCGCGCCCACCGTGCCCTGGTGGATGAAGAGCTGGATGCGGCCGGTGAAGTCCTGCACCTGCACGAAGCTGACCTTGCCCTGCACGCGCCGGAGCACGATGCGACCGGCCAGCGCGATCCGGCGCCCCGACGCCTCCAGCGCATCAGCCGACCACCGTTCCGCGTCGGCGAACTCGTCCTGGAGGTCGCCCGCGAAACCGTCGACGCGGAAATCATTGGGATAGGCGACACCGGCCCCGCGCAGCGCGTTGAGCTTCTCGCGGCGCTCGGCGATGAGGCGGTTCTCGTCGACCGCGGGCGGCGCTTCGATGGGGTGCTCAGGCATGTTCGACAAACCGGCAAGAGATGGAAACGGCGCGAGAATGCGTGGTGGCGCGTCGCGGCTCAGGCATCCGAGCGCTTCGCGCCGGCGTCCAGGCCCGCCTTGAGGCTGGCCTCGATGAACTCGTCGATGTCCCCGTCCAGCACCTTCTGCGTGTCGCTGCGCTCGATGCCGGTGCGCAGGTCCTTGATGCGCGACTGGTCGAGCACGTAGTTGCGGATCTGGCTGCCCCAGCCGATGTCGGACTTGGTCGCTTCCAGCGCGTCCTTCTCCGCATTGCGCTTCTGGATTTCCAGTTCGTAGAGCTTGGCCTTCAGCATCTTCATCGCGCGGTCGCGGTTGGCGTGCTGCGAGCGTTCGGTCTGGCAGGCCACCACCACGCCGCTCGGCATGTGGTGGATGCGCACCGCCGATTCGGTCTTGTTGACGTGCTGGCCGCCGGCGCCCGAGGAGCGGTAGACGTCGGTCTTGAGGTCGGCCGGATTGATCTCGATGTCGATGTCATCGTCCACCTCGGGCGAGACGAACACCGAGGTGAAGCTGGTGTGGCGGCGGTTGTCCGAGTCGAAGGGGGACTTGCGCACCAGGCGGTGCACGCCGATCTCGGTCTTCAGCCAGCCATAGGCGTGGTCGCCTTCCACCCGGAAGGTGGCGCTCTTGATGCCGGCAACGTCGCCGGCGCTCGCTTCCAGGAGCTCGGTCTTCCAGCCGCGATCCTCGGCCCACCGCAGGTACATGCGCAGCAGCATTTCCGCCCAGTCCTGGGCCTCGGTGCCGCCGGCACCGGCCTGGATGTCGACGAAGGCGTTGGCGCCGTCCATCTCGCCGGAGAACATGCGCTGGAATTCGAGCTTCTCGACGCGCTGTTCGAGCGTATCGGCATCCGCTTCGACCGCCTGCGCGGTGCCCTCGTCGTCCTCGTCGATGGCGAGGTCGAGCAGGTCGCCGGCTTCGGCGATGTCCGTGGTCAGCCCGCGGATGCCACCGACGATGCGCTCCAGCGTGGCGCGCTCGCGCCCCAGGTCCTGCGCCCGCTGCGGGTTGTCCCAGACGTCCGGGCTCTCCAGTTCGCGGGTGACTTCCTCCAGGCGCTCGGCCTTGGCATCGAAGTCAAAGATACCCCCTGAGCGACGCCACCCGATCGGCCAGATCGGCGAGGCGCGCGTGGATCGGATTGGTCTCGATCATTGCGATGTTCCGCGAGAAAAAGTGGTCGCGAAGCATAGCAAATCGCGCGCTCGTGCTGCACCGCGCCATGGCTGGGGAGAGCAACAGCCTGGGATCCCACCCTGACTACACATGTTGGGGCCAATGAATGCCCGTTCTCGCGGGCACGTCTGGAAGAGTCAGCCCATGCAAGGAAGTAGAAGCCCGCCGGCCTTTCTCCGTGTCCTCCGTGCCCCTGCGTGTTGAATGCTTCTTGTGCTCTTCCTCGGCTTTTCCTTCGCGTTCTTCCTGTCCCAGCTCTGCTTCCGCAAGCAGTCAGTCACGCAGGTTCGATGTGGCGCACCAGGAGTTGCAGCGATTCGCGGCCGTTCCACTCGTTGATGTCGAGGTGGAACAGCGCGCGCAGGCGCGGCGGGGGTGGGCCATGTTCCGCGCCGCCGAAGAAGATGGCATCGAGCAGCGGCCCGGCTGCCGTCCTAAGCTTGAGCTTCAGGTGCCGCTCGCCCACCACGCGCCAGGATTCCAGCGCAAAATCGTTGTCGAACGCGGGCTCCTCGAAGCCCTGGCCCCAAGGGCCGGCGTATCGGATCACGTGCGCGGCTTCGAGGCTGAAGCCGTCGTGCTCCAGCTCGCCGTCGCTCCAGGCGATGCGCTCGAGGATGCCCGGGCCGATCCGCTCGCGCGCCACGGCATCGAATTCGGCGGCGAGACGGGCGAGCCCCGCCGTGTCCATAGTGAGTCCCGCCGCCATCGCATGGCCGCCGAAGCGGATCAGGAGGCCGGGACAGCGCGCATCGACCTCGGCCAATGCATCGCGCAGGTGGAAGCCGGCAATCGAGCGGGCCGAGCCGCGCAGTTCCCCGCTACCGGGCTCTGCCGGCGCGCAGGCGATGACCGGACGGTGCAGGCGTTCCTTGAGCCGGGAAGCGACCAGCCCGACCACGCCCGGGTGCCAGCCCGGCTCGTGCAGCACGATGCCATGGGGCAGGCCCGCATTGCCGTGGCGGGCGAGGAAGGTCGCGACCAGTGCCTCGCCCTCTTCGACCATGGCGGCCTGCAACTCCTGTCGCTCGCCGTTGATGCCTGAGAGCTGCAGTGCCAGCGCATCGGCGCGCGCGGGATCGTCGGCGAGCAGGCATTCGATGCCGACCCGCATGTCCTCCAGCCGCCCGGCCGCATTGATGCGTGGGCCGAGCGCAAAACCGAGGTCCGAGGCCACTGCGCGCGCAGGATCACGCCGCGCGGCGCGGAACAGCGCCGCGACGCCCGGAGAGGCGCGGCCGGCACGGATGCGCCGCAGTCCAGCCGCGACGAGGATGCGGTTGTTGCCATCCAGCGGGACCAGGTCGGCGACCGTGCCGAGCGCCACCAGATCGAGCAATGCGGACAGATCGGGCTCGCTGCCACTGCGCACGAACCGGCCGGCATCGCGCAGGTGTCGGCGAAGGGCGAGCAGCAGGTAGAACACCACCCCCACGCCAGCCAGGTGGCGTGGCACGTGGCCGTCACCTGGCTGCGCGCAACGCGCGTCCAGCACCGGGTTGGCGATGGCATCGGCCGCCGGCAGTTCCGCGCCGGGCAGGTGGTGATCGGTGATGACGACGCGCATGCCGCGCTGGCGTGCCGTGGCAACGCCGGCGATGCTGGCGATGCCGTTGTCGACGGTCAGCAGCAGGTCGGGTTGGTTGGCGCCAGCCAGCGACTCCACCAGAGCCGGGGTAAGGCCATAGCCCTCCCGTGCCCGGTTCGGCACGCGGTAGCTGATGCGCTGCGCACCCAGGAGCCTGAGGCCGCGTACCGCGACCGCGGTACCGGTTGCGCCATCGCAATCGAAGTCGCCGACGACGCAGATCGCGAGGTTCCGATCGATGGCATCGGCGAGCACGCGCGCGGCCTGCTCCATGCCTCCGATCGCATCGGGTGCCACCATGTGCGCCAGCCGTGAGCGGGCGAGCGCTTCAGGCACGAGTCCGCGCGCCGCGTAGACGCGGACGAGCAGCGGATGAAGGTCGGCCGGCCAGTCCGCACCTGCGCGGAATTCACGCCGGCGGATTGCAAGCGGCGTCATGGCCGCCGGTCGCTCGGTCCAGCCGGAGCGGCGCGGCCCCGCCCTTCCAGGCAGGCCGTACCGCCGCTGGCGCAGCCCGCGCCGTGCTCCACGTCCGCTCGTGCCGCCATCGGCCTCAGCCTTCGTAGCGGACGGAGAGAATCTCGTAATGGCGCGTGCCGTTGGGCGCGTTGAACTCGAAGCTGTCGCCCTCGCTCTTGCCGATCAGCGCGCGCGCGAACGGCGAGGTCACCGACAGGCGGTTCTGCTTGATGTCGGCTTCGAGCTCGCCGACGATCTGGTAACTGACTTCCTCGCCCGAATCCTCGTCGGCGAGATCGACGGTGGCGCCGAACACGATGCGCTTGCCGGCGTTGAGGCGCGTCGGATCGATCACCTCGGCATAGGACAGCGCCGATTCCAGCTCGGCGATGCGGCCCTCGATGAAGCCCTGCTGCTCGCGCGCGGCATGGTATTCGGCGTTCTCTTTCAGGTCGCCGTGGGCGCGCGCCTCGGCAATCGCGGCGATGACCTTGGGGCGATCCTCGCCCTTCAGCCTCTCCAGCTCGGCGCGCAGGCGCTCGGCGCCCTTCTGTGTCATCGGAACACGGTTCATGGTCATTGCTCCTGGCCGCAGGTGCCGCCTGGAGGGCGCGACCTGTCGGTTCGTCCAATCTGGTTGCGATCCGACCGGCCACGAGCCGGCGGACGGTTGCGAATTCCGCCATGCGCGCTGGAGCGCGCTTCCAGCTTGGTTTTCCTGCCAGGGGAAAGCAAGATGGATTCCCGCTTTCGCGGGAATGACGACGTTCAGAGGTCTCGCGGCTCTTCCGGATCCGGCCGCACGCGCCACCCGGGACCTTCAGGCCAGCTCCCGGTGCAGCTCCTGCAGGCTGTGTACCTCAGCACTGTCACGGAAGTCCAGCGAATGCAGCAGGGCGCGCGCGCCGCTCACCGTGGTCGAGTAGGTCACGCGCTGCTGCAGCGCCTCGCGGCGGATGGAGAAGGAGTCGGCGATGGCCTGCTTGCCCTCGGTGGTGTTGACGATGAATGCGATGTCGCCGTTCTTGATGAGATCGACGATGTGCGGGCGCCCTTCCATCACCTTGTTGATGCGTTCGCAGGCGACGCCGTGCGCCTCGAGGAAGGCATGCGTGCCGCCGGTCGCGACGATGCTGAAACCGCGCCGGATGAGGTCGCGGGCGACCTCCAGCAGCGGTTCCTTGTCGCCGTCACGGACCGACAGGAACGCCTTGCCGGTACTTGGCGTGGCGATGCCGGCCGCCTCGTGGGCGCGCGCAAAGGCCGCGCCGAAGCTGCGGCCGACGCCCATCACCTCGCCGGTCGAACGCATCTCGGGCCCGAGGATCGGATCGACGTTCTGGAACTTCAGGAACGGGAAGATCGCTTCCTTCACCGACCAGTAATCGGGCACCACCTCGCGGGTCGCGCCCTGCTCGGCCAGCGACTTGCCGGTCATGCAGCGGGCGGCGATCTTGGCCAGCGGCAGGCCGGTCGCCTTGGACACGAACGGCACCGTGCGCGAGGCGCGCGGGTTCACTTCCAGGATGTAGATGGTCTCGCCCTGCACCGCGAACTGGGTGTTCATGAGGCCGACGACCTTCAGCTCGCGCGCCAGCAGCGTCACCTGGCGGCGCAGTTCCGCCTGCACGCCATCGCTGAGGGAAAACGGCGGCAGTGCGCAGGAGGAGTCGCCCGAATGCACGCCCGCCTCCTCGATGTGTTCCATCACCCCGCCGATCAGCACCTGGCCTTCGGCATCGGCGACGATGTCCACGTCCACCTCGCCGGCGTGGTCGAGGAAGCGGTCGAGCAGCACCGGCGAGCTTTCCGACACCCGCACCGCCTCGCGGATGTAGCGGGAGAGGTCCGCATCGTCGTGGACGATCTCCATCGCCCGCCCACCGAGCACGTAGCTCGGCCGCACCACCAGCGGATAGCCGATCTCGCGGGCCAGCACCAGCGCCTCCTCGGCATTGCGGGCGATGCGGTTGGGCGGCTGGCGCAGTTCCAGCCGCTCGATCAGCTTCTGGAAGCGCTCGCGGTCCTCGGCAAGGTCAATGGAATCGGGGCTCGTGCCGATGATCGGCACGCCGGCGGCTTCAAGCGCGCGGGCGAGCTTGAGCGGGGTCTGCCCGCCGTACTGGACGATCACACCCTTCGGCTTTTCCAGCGCGACGATTTCCAGCACGTCCTCCAGCGTCACCGGCTCGAAATAGAGGCGGTCGGAGGTGTCATAGTCGGTGGAGACGGTTTCCGGGTTGCAGTTGACCATGATGGTCTCGAACCCGTCCTCGCGCAGGGCGAGCGCCGCATGCACGCAGCAGTAGTCGAACTCGATGCCCTGGCCGATGCGGTTGGGACCGCCGCCGAGCACGATGATCTTTTCGCGATCCGTGGGCGCCGCCTCGCACTCCTCCTCGTAGGTGGAGTAGAGGTAGGCCGTGGTGGTGGCGAACTCGCCCGCGCAGGAGTCCACGCGCTTGTAGACCGGATGCACGTTGAAGGCGCGGCGCAGCGCACGCACGGCGTTCTCGTCGGTGCCGACGAGGCTCGCCAGGCGCGCATCGGAAAAGCCCTGGCGCTTCAGCTGGAACAGGCGCGCCGCGTCGAGCGCGGCGAGGCCGCCCGCCTTCACCGCGGCCTCGGCGCGGACCAGGTCCTCGATCTGCACCAGGAACCAGGGATCGATCCAGGTGAGCTGGAACACTTCCTCGCGACCGAGCCCGGCGCGGAACGCGTCGGCGATGTAGAAGATGCGGTCGGGGCCCGGCTCGCGGAGCTCCCGGCGCAGGCGCGCCAGGTCCTCGGCGCTGGCGAGGTCCAGGCCCGTCGGGTTGAGGCCGTTCTTGCCGATTTCGAGGCCACGCAGCGCTTTCTGCAGCGATTCCTGGAAGGTGCGGCCGATCGCCATCACCTCGCCGACCGACTTCATCTGCGTGGTGAGGCGCGAATCGGTCGAGGGGAACTTCTCGAAGGCGAAGCGCGGGATCTTGGTGACGACGTAGTCGATGGCCGGCTCGAACGAGGCCGGCGTGCGGCCGCCGGTGATGTCGTTGCGAAGCTCGTCGAGCGTATAGCCGACCGCGAGCTTGGCCGCGACCTTGGCGATCGGAAAGCCCGTGGCCTTGGAGGCGAGCGCCGAGGACCGGGACACCCGCGGGTTCATCTCGATCACCACCACGCGGCCATTGCGCGGATCGACGCCGAACTGCACGTTGGAGCCGCCGGTATCCACGCCGATCTTGCGCAGGATGGCGATCGAGGCATCGCGCAGGCGCTGGTACTCGCGGTCGGTGAGGGTCTGCGCCGGCGCCACCGTGATCGAGTCGCCGGTGTGCACGCCCATCGGGTCGAGGTTCTCGATCGAGCAGACGATGATGCAGTTGTCCGCATGGTCGCGGACCACTTCCATCTCGAACTCCTTCCAGCCCAGCACCGATTCCTCGACCAGCACCTCGTGGGTGGGCGAGAGGTCGAGACCGCGCTTGACGATCTCCTCGAACTCCTCCTTGTTGTAGGCGATGCCGCCGCCGGTGCCGCCCAGGGTGAAGCTCGGCCGGATGATGGTCGGGAAGCCGACCTTGGCCTGCGCCTCGACGGCCTCCTCGTAGCTCCGCGCGATCTGCGCGCGCGGGCATTCCAGGTCGATCTCGGCCATCGCACGCTTGAAGAGCTCGCGGTCCTCGGCCATGCGGATGGCGTCGCGCGAGGCGCCGATCAGCTCCACGCCGTGCTTCTCCAGCACGCCGTGGTCGGCGAGGTCCAGCGCGCAATTGAGCGCTGTCTGGCCACCCATGGTCGGCAGCAGCGCGTCGGGTTTCTCGCGCGCGATGATCTTCTCCACCGTCTGCCAGTTGATCGGCTCGATGTACACCGCATCGGCGGTGCCGGGATCGGTCATGATCGTGGCCGGGTTGGAGTTCACCAGCACCACGCGGTAGCCCTCCTCCTTCAGCGCCTTGCAGGCCTGCGCGCCCGAATAGTCGAACTCGCAGGCCTGGCCGATGACGATCGGGCCGGCGCCGATGATCAGGATCGTCTTGAGGTCGGTTCTCTTGGGCACGGGATTACCTGGCGTCGGCGGTGGCGGCGCCGAGCACGCGCACGCTGCGGATGGTGTCGCGCGGCACGGACAGCTCGATCGAGCCGTGGTCGGGGCCAAGCTCGATCGTCAGCCCCACGTTGGTGTACTTGACCAGCACGCCGCGGCGCACGGTGTTGTGAGTGGTCTCGATGACCAGCGTGGCACCGACGCGGTGCTCGAGCTCGGCATAGGCGACCGCCTCGCCGGCGACCTGCGGCGCGGGCGCCTTCGCCGGCGGGGCGGCCAGGGCAGCGGCGGGGATCGCGAAGGCGACGGCGGCAACGAGTGAGAACAGGACGTTTCGTGGCATGCGATTACGCCGCGGCGAGCGCGCGCGCCTCCATCATCTGGATGAACTTGTCGAACAGGGCGGCCACGTCGTGCGGGCCGGGGCAGGCTTCCGGGTGGCCCTGGAAGCTGAACACGGGGGCGTCGGTGAGCGCGATGCCCTGCAGGGTGCCATCGAAGAGCGAGCGGTGCGTGGCGCGCGCATTGGCCGGCAGCGTCGCCTCGTCCACCGCGAAGCCATGGTTCTGGCTGGAAATCGTCACCCGGCCGGTATCGAGGTCCAGCACCGGATGGTTGGCGCCGTGGTGGCCGAACTTGAGCTTCACCGTGCGCGCGCCAACGGCGAGGCCAAGGAGCTGGTGGCCGAGGCAGATGCCGAACACCGGCAGCTTCGCGGCGATGAACTCGCGCAGCGCGTCCACCGCATAGGCGCAGGGTTCGGGATCGCCCGGCCCGTTGGAGAGGAAGACGCCATCCGGCTCCATCGCCAGCACTTCGCTGGCCGGCGTTTCCGCCGGCACCACGCTGAGCTCGCAGCCGCGGTCGACCAGCAGGCGCAGGATGTTGCGCTTCACGCCGTAATCGTACGCCACCACCCGGAAACGCTTCGGCGGCCTGTCGAAGGCGTTGCGGTCAAGGTCGAAGCAGCCTTCCGTCCACGGCTCGGGGCGGGTGAGCGACACCACCCTGGCGAGGTCCATGCCGGCCAGGCCCGGGAACGCGCGTGCCGCGGCGATCGCGTCGTCCGCGGCAATGTCCTCGCCGGCGAGGATGCAGCCGGCCTGGGCCCCGCCCTCGCGCAGGATGCGGGTCAGCCGCCGCGTGTCGACGCCGGCGATGGCGACGACGCCGTTGCGCCGCAGCCAGGCGTCGAGCGTTTCCTCACTGCGCCAGCTGCTGGCGATCAGCGGCAGGTCGCGGATCACCAGCCCCGCCGCCTGCGCGCGGCCGGACTCGTCATCGGCGGCATTGCAGCCGGTGTTGCCGATATGGGGATAGGTCAGGGTGACGATCTGGCGCGCGTAGGAGGCATCGGTGAGGATCTCCTGGTAGCCGGTCATCGAGGTGTTGAAAACCACCTCGCCGACGGTCTTGCCGGGCGCACCTATGGAGACGCCGTGGAACACGCTGCCATCGGCGAGGGCAAGCAAAGCGGGAGTGGTCATGCGTTCGCCCGTGGTCGTTCAGGGAGGGCATCCGGAGCCATGCACCGGGTGCGGCAGAACCCGCAGCCTGGCGCAGGGCCAGTCCGGGGCAAAAGGAATCGAGGCGAACCGGAATTTTAGAGGCGCCGCCGCCGGCTGTCCACCACGGGACTACAATCCGCGTGTCGCTCCCCGCCTCCAGGCCACGGCCATGAACGCAAGCACCTTGCCCCTGCCCTCCGCCGCCGAAGTCCCCGCGCGGCTGCTTGATCCGGCGCGCCTCGACGCGCCGCAGACGCTGGTGCGGAGCGAACCCTTCCACTTCCTGATCGCGCAGGACCAGGTGCCCGGTTCCGCCCGCGAGGCGCTGGCACGCGACTTCCCGCGCTACCCGAGCGCCGGCTTCTTCCCCTGGCAGCGCGAGGACTGCGGTCCGGCCGTCAACCGCCTGATCGACGAACTCACCGCGCCGGCGTTCGCCGACGCCATCGGCGCCCGGCTCGGCATCCCGCATCTTGGCCAGTACCCGCACCTGGTCACCCTCTGCCGCTTCCTCAACAAGCGCCACGGCACCATCCACACCGACAGCCGCTCCAAGATCGTGACCGCGCTGGTCTACCTCAACGAGGACTGGCCCGACACCAGCGGCGGCTGCCTGCGCTTCCTCAACCGCATCGACGACATCGACGACCTCGTCGTACCGGAACTGCGCCCGCTCTACGGCAACCTCGCCGCCTTCGCCCGAGCCGACAACTCCTTCCACGGCCACCTGCCGCACGAAGGCGAGCGCCGCGTAATCCAGATCGCCTGGCTCACCAGCGAAGAGGAGAAGCTGCGCAAGACCCGGCGCGGCACGCTGTCGCGCCTTTTCAAACGTGTCTTCGGCAGCCTCGATCGCCGGCTCGGCGCGGGACGGGACCGGAATGCGGCGCATCGGGATTGAGGGGCGGGCAGACAGAACCAGCCTCGCCAGCCAATAAGATGCGTGCAGACCGGGCCTGATTAGCCGCGAAAATGCGCAGGCGATGCGCGCTCTGGTCGACAATAAGGCCGCGGCTAGTTAGCCGCGGAAACCTTGGCGCGCACCAAGGCGCGGATGTCGGAAATAGCGCTTCAATGAGGCCGCGGCTAGTTAGCCGCGGAAACGACGTCAATATGCGCCCAGACGGCAAGATGTAATGGGATGGCTTCAATGAGGCCGCGGCTAGTTAGCCGCGGAAACGGGCGCCGGAAGCATCGCGCCAGCTGCTGCTGCACCTTGCTTCAATGAGGCCGCGGCTAGTTAGCCGCGGAAACCCGGGTCGCCGAATACCGCGCCACGGGCATTGTGTTGCTTCAATGAGGCCGCGGCTAGTTAGCCGCGGAAACTCCCGACGGCGAGAAGGCGACGGTGCAGGCCGGCACGCTTCAATGAGGCCGCGGCTAGTTAGCCGCGGAAACTGTCCACGATCACGATCCAGCCAGTCGGGGTTACCTGGCTTCAATGAGGCCGCGGCTAGTTAGCCGCGGAAACGCGCTCGGGGCCTGGCCGAGCTGATGGCCTGGATGGAGCTTCAATGAGGCCGCGGCTAGTTAGCCGCGGAAACAGGACGTGCGCGCGCTGCTGGTGGACGGCGCGCCGGGCTTCAATGAGGCCGCGGCTAGTTAGCCGCGGAAACCCGGCGGAACGGGCGCTGGGGGTGCGCTGATGTACACGCTTCAATGAGGCCGCGGCTAGTTAGCCGCGGAAACGATGCTCTCGCTGGCGATCCTCAACTGGCGGCAGTCGCTTCAATGAGGCCGCGGCTAGTTAGCCGCGGAAACGGCGCCACGACTCACCGCCCGATGCGGACGCCTCTTCGCTTCAATGAGGCCGCGGCTAGTTAGCCGCGGAAACCGCGGTCGGGCCGGTAGCCCATCTGTGCCGGCGAAAGGCTTCAATGAGGCCGCGGCTAGTTAGCCGCGGAAACCGGGAGTACCGGGCGATCCAGAGGCGGCGGACGCGGCTTCAATGAGGCCGCGGCTAGTTAGCCGCGGAAACCGCGCCGTGGCGCTCCGCGTCGCGTCGGCTGGTCTATCGCTTCAATGAGGCCGCGGCTAGTTAGCCGCGGAAACGCCGGCGGAGCCGGTGCCCGACGATGAGCTGGCAGCGCTTCAATGAGGCCGCGGCTAGTTAGCCGCGGAAACCCGACGTAGTGCCGGATGCCGTTCGCGCGCAGGAACGGCTTCAATGAGGCCGCGGCTAGTTAGCCGCGGAAACTCCCGCAACTTCGCCGAAGCCTTGCTGGCTGACCAGGTGCTTCAATGAGGCCGCGGCTAGTTAGCCGCGGAAACTCAAGCGCTACCGGGAACCAGTCGGCCGACTCCCGAGCTTCAATGAGGCCGCGGCTAGTTAGCCGCGGAAACGGACGCGGAGCGCGGCGTGTGCGCCCTGCGCGACGTGCTTCAATGAGGCCGCGGCTAGTTAGCCGCGGAAACTCTATCCACCCGGCGCGCACCCTTACCCGGCGCACCCGCTTCAATGAGGCCGCGGCTAGTTAGCCGCGGAAACTGGAACGGCTGCGGGTGCCATTGGCCTCGGACAGGATGCTTCAATGAGGCCGCGGCTAGTTAGCCGCGGAAACTCTTGAACGCCTCCAGTAGCGCCGTTCGCTCCAGATTGCTTCAATGAGGCCGCGGCTAGTTAGCCGCGGAAACCGATGCGGTCGAGCCAGCTGGCGGTTGGTATTCCGCGCTTCAATGAGGCCGCGGCTAGTTAGCCGCGGAAACCTGCGCTGGCCCTCCAGGTAGCCCTTGCGCGAGACCGGGCTTCAATGAGGCCGCGGCTAGTTAGCCGCGGAAACGACCCGCGCAGCTTGCGGCGCATCGAAACCGACGTGGCTTCAATGAGGCCGCGGCTAGTTAGCCGCGGAAACCGCTTCCTGCGCGCCGCGCAACCAATAGCTGCCCCGCGGCTTCAATGAGGCCGCGGCTAGTTAGCCGCGGAAACAAGCTCGAGGAATCGCAGAAGACGCTGCTGCGCAGCGGCTTCAATGAGGCCGCGGCTAGTTAGCCGCGGAAACCGGCCTGACCGCGGAGAAGGTCGAGGCGCGCACGATGGCTTCAATGAGGCCGCGGCTAGTTAGCCGCGGAAACCGCGACGTTTGGTCGGAAGTAAAGGAGGACGGATCAAGGCTTCAATGAGGCCGCGGCTAGTTAGCCGCGGAAACCGCCGTAATGGCCCAGACCCGCACCGGCTCGCTCGTGGCTTCAATGAGGCCGCGGCTAGTTAGCCGCGGAAACATGCACGAATCCAGTAGTCGGGTCTTCGGGTCACGCTGCTTCAATGAGGCCGCGGCTAGTTAGCCGCGGAAACCGGGCTCGGCCAAGATTGACCCGTTGATGGCGCTGTTGCTTCAATGAGGCCGCGGCTAGTTAGCCGCGGAAACCCGAGCAGAACGACATGGCTACGGTGATTGATTATCAGCTTCAATGAGGCCGCGGCTAGTTAGCCGCGGAAACGAAAGTCGAGGCGAAGGGGAACGCGGTGGCGATCACGCTTCAATGAGGCCGCGGCTAGTTAGCCGCGGAAACCGGCCAGCACAGCGCCAGCTCATCCTTCCGCCGTGCGCTTCAATGAGGCCGCGGCTAGTTAGCCGCGGAAACCATGCGGCTCGGAGGGCTGGACGTGAGGCTCCCGAAGGCTTCAATGAGGCCGCGGCTAGTTAGCCGCGGAAACATGGGGATCAAGGTCACTGACGTTTCTGGCAAGCTGGCTTCAATGAGGCCGCGGCTAGTTAGCCGCGGAAACCAGAACTCCTTTCCGTACTTCTTGTCGCCCATGAAGCTTCAGAGCAGTTTGAACAACCCGGTTTCTGCCGTTCCGCGAGTGCTGGCTCGGACTGACGGGTGATGTTCGGGGCTGGTGTTCTCCGGCGGCGTTCATCGAGCATGGGCCGAACTCCAATTTTCACCCCGCTTGCGCCACCTTTTCACGCCA
>JAFKNA010000028.1 GCA_017305135.1 Lysobacterales bacterium
CGCTTGGTCGCGCGGGGAAAGCCGCCCCTGCTGGCCCTCGGCGCCGCGATGCGCAAGCTCCTCCACCTCGCTTGGGGCGTCATTCATTCCGGCAAATCATTCGACCCGAAAATCGCTCTTGCCTAACCTCGATCAAGACGGTATCTACGGCGCGGCGTGATTCTGCCGCGTCATGCCGGCCGACCGATCGCGAATGTAGGAGCGACCGTGGTCGCGACCGGGGATTTGCCGCCCAAAAAACATCCCCGCTTTCGCGGGGATGATGTCGGGGCAGGCGAGGTTCCGGTCAGTGTCGCGCGTAGTAGGTGCTGACCTGCTCAGCGAACGCGGTGTCGGCGAAATTCGGCCAGTGATCCTTGTCGAAGCCGGGCGCATCCTTCAGCCGCTCCTTGCTGACGTCGAGGATCAGCTTGTGGCCTTCATGGTCGATCGTCAGCGCATCCCACGGCACCGCGAACAGCTTGTCTCCGAGGCCGAAGACGCCGCCGAAGGACAGCACGCCGTAGGCAATCGTGCCGCGGGAGGTGTCGAGCATGATCTCCTTGAGATCGCCGAGCGATTCGCCTTGCAGGTTCTCGATCGTGTCGCCGATGAGCGTGGAAGCGGAAAGATGGGTGGAAGCATTGACCATGGATTTCTCCTGTCGGAAACGGGCGTTGCCCTGTGCCATGGAACATAGCGATTTGGTGCTGACCCCCGCCCGCAAGCGATCGCGCGCGGTTCACGATCGGCTCAGAACGGCGCTTGCCGCGGCTGGGCGGGCGAGCGGCGGGGCGCGTCATGGCGCACCTGTGTGCCTGCCGGTGCGCTCCAGTCGCTGACGTGCAGGCGGCGCGAGGGCGCCACCTGCACGAACGAAGTTCCTCGCCGCCCTGCGGATGTACGCGGCTCTCGCGGCCGGCGCCTCAGTTCCGCCGGGATGTCCGCGGCGCGTCCGCATCCAGCACCCGCAGGGTGCCCTGGCCGCCGAGCAGGAGCACGGTCAGTTCGCCCGGGTTGGTGTCCACGGCGGCGTTGCCGCCGATGTCGACGGGCGACGTGCTGCTGAGCCCGCGCAGCGTGCGCAGATCCACGGTGTGCGTGCCCGCCGGCAGCACCACCATCGTGTTGATGGCGACCGTGGCGAAGCTGTTGGCGTTGGTGGGGTTGACGACGTTGAAGCGGTTCCAGCCGCCGTAGGGCAGGAAATTGCCGTTGACGTAGATGATCGCGTCCACCGTGGCGTAGGAGCCCGTGGTGGTGATGGTGGTGCGCGCGCCGATGCTGGCCCAGATGATTGCGGTGGCGGGACTGGCCAGGGTGAAGGTCACCGACATGCCCGGCTGTATCGTCGCCGTGGAACTCGTGACGTTCAGCCGGCCGGCGGTGCCGTAGGTGTGGAAACGCAGGATGTCCCCCGAACTGCCGGCAGGCCCCGTCGGTCCCTGCGGCCCCTCTGGTCCGACGGCGCCCGCCGGGCCGATGGGCCCCATGGGGCCCATCGGCCCTGGTTCGCCCTGCGCGCCGGTGGCTCCCACCGGGCCCATCGGCCCGGCCGGACCCGTGGCGCCGGTAGCACCCTGCGGTCCGGCGGGACCCTGTTCGCCATTCGCCCCGGCAGGACCGGCCGGCCCGATCGGGCCGGGATCTCCCATCGGGCCAGTGGGACCGGTCGCGCCGACAGCGCCCGGCGGTCCGACAGGACCCTGCTCGCCAGTGGCTCCGACAGGCCCGATCGGTCCGATCGGGCCGGTGTCTCCCATGGGCCCGGCGGGGCCCGTCGCCCCGGTGGCTCCCGGCGGTCCAGCGGGACCCTGCTCGCCAGTGGCTCCGGCAGGACCGGTGGGCCCCATCGGGCCGGTCTCTCCCACGGGGCCGGCGGGACCCGTCGCGCCGGTGGCACCGGCCGGTCCGGCCGGCCCCTGCTCGCCAGCTGGACCCGCAGGACCGATGGGACCGATTGCACCCGGCTCGCCCGTCGCGCCGGCGGGGCCGACGGGCCCTTCGGGGCCGGCGGGACCCATCGGCCCGGCGGGACCGACCACCGAGCCCGGCGCGCAAGGTCCGAGCGCGCCGGTGGTGGCGCCGAAGCACAGGACGGAATCCGCTTCTGCGGCGGCCGGGAGGCCCGGCATCTGCACGCCGCCCGCTTCCTCGACCCGCAGTACGGGCGTCGCGTCCTGGCTATGCACCTCGAAGCTCGAGCCCGGCTTGGGCGTCACCACCACCTGGGCGCAGACCGGGGCGGCGAACGCCAGCAGCAGGCTTGCACCCAGCACACGCCGGGCGAAGGCGTGGCGACACGATTCGTTATGGATCATTGGGAACCCCTGTTCACCGGATGAGGTGGAATGTGGATCACACGCGGCGGGATGATTCCGCCTGGCCACGCCGGAACGCACGCTGCGCGCCCGCGAACAGCGCGAGGCAAAGGACGGCGAGCGCCCAGCCCGACGTCGTCGGCACGCTGACCGGCACGATCGGCGGGGCCGGGTCCGCCTTGAACCAGCGCAGATTGTTGCCGGCGTCGACCGAGTGGTAGTCCTCGGGCGCGCCCGGCGCCAGCCAGGCCGATCCCTCCGGTGCCGCCATGTCGGAAACGGCGAGCCATTCGACGTGCTGGCTGCCGGTCGGTGCGAGTGCGAGTCCCGCCTGCTGGCCGGTGAACGAGCTGCCGATCGACATCCGCGTGCCGGCTGCGCCGGCCAGGAACAGGGCCTGCGCAACTGACTGCGTCGCACCCGCCTCGAAGCGGTATGCCTTGCCGCGTGCGCTGTCTATCGCGAGGGTGGAGAAGTGCGTGCTTCCGCGGACCGCAGCGGCGGCCCGGTCGCAGCGGTCGGTGAAATGGACCACGCCGTCGCCGGCCTGGAAGCTGCCGCCGTTGATCCATTCGCCACCCACTTCGAGCAGCGCGGTGGAAGCGCTGGCCTCGCCCGCGATGAGCAGGTCGCCGATGCCGGCGGCATGGCCATCTGCGGCCTCCAGCGTGCCGCCGATGCGCAGCGTGGCGCAATCGAGGTCGACCCCGCCGTCGCCGAGCTGCCAGCTCGAGCCGGCGGCGATCGATACTTCCTGCGCGGCCACGAAATGCGGACACGCCAGGGCGACGGCGGCGATTGCGGCCAAGCCGAGCCCGAACCGCTTGTCCCCACGGCGATCGATGATCGTCATCCGGCGTCCCCCTCTGGATGAGCGCGAGCGTACAGCGTCGACCTGCGAGCCGCAATGCGCCGTCCGGCCAGGACACGCCATCTCGCGCGCGGCCGTCGCAGGCCGGCGTTGCCGCCCCGGCGCCTTTCCGGATCACGAGAGCGAGCCGACCTGCGTTCGCAGGTCGCCGCGACGGCTTTCTACGACGCCTGGGCTGGCGCCGCGCCCGCGGCCGGGGCGCCGGCCGGCGTTCCGAGCAGGGCGCGCAGCAGGCCGAGGACCTCGTCGCGGCTGCCGGTCACGCTGATCTGCGCCTCACGCGGGAAATCGGTGCCGATGTACACCGAATACCCGGTGCCGAGGTCGGTGCCGTCCTCGTCGATCCGCGCGTAGGTTTCCACCTTGCCGATGTAGGCAATGCGGTTGGCGTCGATGATGCGACCGTCGGGAAGCTTGAGCCAGCGTTGCATGAGGCGGGGATTCGGGATTGGGGATTCGGGATGGCAAAGAGCAGCTCGTCGCCACCCGTGCCGCAGGGGATGCTACCCGGAAAGTGCGCGAACCTGCACGCCGCGCGCGTTTCCGAATCTCCAATCCCCAATCCCCAATTCCGGCTTCACCGCCTCACCGCCACCCACATTCCTTGCCCTGGTTCTGCTGTTTCAGCCAGGCGTGCAGCGGGGCGAAGTAGTCGAGGATGGCACTGGCGTCCATTTCCTCCTTGCCGGTGAGTTCCTTGAGGGTCTGCTGCCAGGGCTGGCTGGCGCCCTCGCCGAGCATCTTCCAGAACTTCGCGCCCGCTTCCTTGTTGCCGTAGATCGAGCATGCGGCGAGCGGGCCGGTGTGGCCGGCGGTCTCGCACAGCGCACGGTAGAACTGGAACTGCAGGATGTCGGCGAGGAAGTAGCGCATGTAGGGCACGTTGGTCGGCACGTGGTTCTTGGCGCCGGGCTGGAAGTCGCCGGGCTCGGGCGCGACCGGCGAGGACAGGCCCTGGTACTCGCGGCGCAGCTTCAGCCAGGCGGCGTTGTAGTCCTGCGGCGCGATGGAGCCGTCGAAGACGCCCCAGCGCCACTTGTCGATGAGGAGGCCGAAGGGCAGGAAGGCGACCTTCTCCAGTGCCAGCTTCATCTGCGCGTTGAGTGCGGCCTTGTCGTCGCTGCCCGATTTCCCGGCGAGGCCGATCTGCGCCAGGTAGGCCGGCGTGATGTTGAGGCGGATGGTGTCGCCGATCGCCTCGTGGAAGCCGTCGTTGGCGCCGTTCTGGAAGATCGGCCAGAGATCCTTGTAGGCGAGGAAATAGTAGATGTGGCCCATCTCGTGGTAGATCACGTACTGGTCTTCCTCGGTGGGATTGATGCACATCTTGATGCGCATGTCGGTGCCGCCGAGTTCCATCGGCCAGGCGCTGGCGTGGCACAGCGCATCGCGGTCGCGCGGGCGCAGGAACATCGACTTCTCGTAGAACGAGGCGGGCAGCGCGGGGAAGCCGATGGACGTATAGAAGTCCTCGGCGCGGCGCACCATGGCGACCGCCATCTTCATGCTGGCATCGTGCTCGGCCCTGGCCAGGTCGAGCGGTGCCGGCTGCCTGCCGAGATCCTTCTGCGCACCGGCCAGCATCTGTGCGCGCTCGGCGGCGAGGCGTGCATCGACGTCGAGGCTGGCGGCGCCGGGATAGGGCTCCAGCAGCGGGTACAGCGCCGACCAGTCCTGCGCCCACATGTTGCCGGTGATGTGCGCCGGGATGGTGCCATCGTCCGGCATGCGGTCCTTGTACTTCCCGGCGAGCTTCGTGCGGGTGTAGCACTGCAGGTCGTCGTAGAGCGGCTTGACCTGGCCCCACAGGCGGTCGGTCTCGGCGACGAACTCGCCCGGCGGCATGTCGTAGCCCGAGCGCCACAGCACGCCGGCATCCCCGTAACCCAGGTCGCGCGCGCCCTCGTTGAGCAGTTCGACGAAGCGCTGGTAATCCTTCAGCATGCCGCGGCCGACGCGGTGCCAGCCGGCCCAGGCCTGGAGGTCGCGGTCCCAGTCGCGGTCGTTGGCGAGCACCGCCGAGAGCTGGTCGAGGTTGCGGCAGGTCTCCGGGTCCTTGTCGTCCGTGCAGTACTTGCCGCCGCCATAGGCCGCGGTCAGGCGCGAGGCGAGGCGGGTGAGTTCGGCCAGGTGCGCCGGGTCCTTCGGCGCCGGCATCGCGGTCTGCAACTTGAGGAGTTCCAGCGCGCGGCGGTCCTTCGCGTCCAAGTCCGTGATGCCGTCGAAGCGGCGCGCCTCGCCGATTTCGTCCGAGAGCCACTTCAGCCAGCGCTCGTTGGCGCGGGCGGTGAGCATCTGGCTGTCGTCGGTGATGTAGGTTTCGGCCACCCATTCGGCCGCGGTGGGCTCGACGTAGCGCGCCTTGAGCTCGGTATTGATCGATTCGACGAAGGTGTGCGCGGAGGCCCTGTCGGCCTTTGGCGGGTCGGCTGTCGCCGGTGCCTCGGCGAACGAGGTCGGAACGGCCAGCGTGAAGACAAGGGCGAGCGACAGCGTCCGCAGTTTCATGCGCGAGATTCCCCGGGTATGGACGGCGCAGGCTAGCCGGTCGCGGAGTCCGCAAGCAAGGAGCCGCGTCAAGGAGGCGGTTCCAGCTCGCGATGCCGGTCGGTCAACCACTGCAAGAGCATCGGGAGTGAAGTCCCTCCCACATGATTCGGTGCTGCTCTTTGGGAGCGACCCTCAGCCGCGATGTTTCTGGCGAAACCTGTAGTTGGCACGCCATGCGCATCGGGGCGGTAGCCCCGACCTGCATTTCATCCCGGTCCACGAACTGCGCGCGCGGGCAGGCCGGAGCGGCCGGTCAGGAGACCGGCCCTCCCGTGGCCGGCATCGGATCGCAGGTCGGCGTTACGCGGCCAACGTTCGGATGCCATTGCGGGGAGCGGCTCCAGGCCGCTATGCATCCGATCGCGCGTCGCTTCGAAGCCAGAGCGGCCGGTCGGGAGGCCGGCCGCCCCGGGCGGGAGTTATGCGGGATGTTCCAGCGCTTCGACGAACGAACTGCGCCAATGCGCGATGTCGTTGCTGGAAACCGTGTCGAACATCGCCTGCCAGCGCTCGCGGCGCTCCGCGAGCGGCATCGTCAGGGCCGTCTCGATGGCGTCGGCGATGTCGTCGACGTCGAGCGGATTGACCAGCACGGC
Organism: Lysobacterales bacterium; assembly: GCA_017305135.1. GTDB lineage: Bacteria > Pseudomonadota > Gammaproteobacteria > Xanthomonadales > Rhodanobacteraceae > Dokdonella_A. The sequence continues at coordinate 6,318 of JAFKNA010000028.1, forward strand.
CTCGGGCAGCTCTTCCGCCGCGCCGGCGAAGCGGGACAGGATCAGCACGCCGGGGTCGGCGGCGGCCTGGGAGGCGATGTACTCCTTGGCGACCAGGTTCATGCCGTCGCGGAGCGGCGTGACCAGGCCGATGTCGGCCAGGCGGTAATAGCCGGCGAGCGTGGCCTGGTTGAAGCTGCGGTTGAGGTAGCGGATCGGTACCCAGTCCGGCTCCGCGTAGCGCCCGTTGGTGGCGCCGGCGGTGCGTTCGAGCTGGGTGCGCAGCTCGCGGTACTCCGGCACCTCGCCGCGCGAGGGCGGGGCGATCTGCAGGAAGGAGATGCGCGAGCGCCAGCCCGGATGCTGCGAGAGGAAATGGGCGAAGGCCTCGAAACGCTGCGGCAGGCCCTTGGAGTAGTCGAGCCGGTCGACGCCGATGGCCAGGCGCCGTCCGGCGAGGCTCTGCGCCAGGCGTAGCGTGGTGGCGTGCTCGATCGAGCGCTCGGCCAGCCGCGCGACCTTGCCGGTGTCGATGCCGATGGGAAAGGCGGCGATGCGGAAGCGCCGGCCCGAGGGCATGGTGACATTGCCATCCGCGCCGGTGGTGGCGCCGAGGAAGTCGCGGAAATAGTCCAGCAGCGCATTCCGGTCGTGCGTGCCCTGCACGCCGACCAGGTCGTACTCGGCCAAGGTGCCGAGCAGTGCCTCGTGCTGCGGCAGCATCGACAGCAGTGCCGGCGGCGGCACCGGGATGTGCAGGAAGAAGCCCATCCGCGCGTCCACGCCGATGCGGCGCAGTTCCGCGGCGAGCGGGATCAGGTGGTAGTCGTGCACCCACACCAGGTCATCCGGCTGCAGCCGCTGCGAGAGATGGTGGGCGAAGAGGCGGTTGACGCGGAGATAGCCGTCGCGGTCGGCCCGGCGGTAGCCGAGCAGGGTGGGGCGGAAGTGCAGCAGTGGCCACAGCGTGCGATTGGAGAAGCCGAGGTAGTAGCGGTCGTACTCCTGCCGCGTGAGGTCGAGCAGGGCGTATTCGACCTGTCCCGCCTGCTGCGTGTGGATGGCAGGCTCGCCGGCGTCGGCGAGGTTGCCGCTCCAGCCGAACCAGAGGCCGCCACGTTCCTGCAGCGCGGCTTCGAGGGCCGAGGCAAGCCCGCCCGCGCGCGTCTCGCGCGGCAGTGCGACGCGATTGGACACCACCACCAGGCGGCTCACAGCACGCTCTCCCAACTCCGCGAGAGCCGGCTCGCGGCGCCGATCAGGCCGACCAGCGAATAGGTCTGCGGGAAGTTGCCCCATAGCTCGCCGGTCGCCGGATGCACGTCCTCGGAGAGCAGCCCGAGCGGGTTCCTGCGCGACAGGAGCTGCTCGAAGAGGGTGCGCGCCTCGTCGACTCGGCCGATCGCGGCCAGCGCATCGACGTACCAGAAGCTGCAGATGGTGAAGCTGGTCTCGGGCGTGCCGAAATCGTCGGCGACGATGTAGCGGAAGAGGTAGTCGCCATGACGAAGCGCCTTGCCGATCGCCTCCACCGTGGCGATGAAGCGCGGATCGTCCGGCTCGATGAAATGCAGGTCGGCGAGCAGCAGCAGGCTGGCATCGAGGCGGTCGCCGTCGAAGGCGTCCACGAAGTAGCCGTGCTCGGGATGCACCGCGCGGGCCAGGATCAGCTCGCGCACCTTGATCGCGCGTTCCTTCCAGAGCTCGGCGCGGTCGGCGATGCCGAGGTGGTCGGCGATGCGCGCCAGGCGGTCGCAGGCGGCCCAGGACATCACCGCCGAATGCGTGTGCACGGCGGCGCGCCCGCGGTATTCCCACAGGCCCGCGTCTGGCTGGTCGTGCACGCGCCAGGCCGTTTCGCCGGCGCGTTCCAGGCGCCTGAAGCCGGCCTCGCCGCCCGGCGCGGCCAGGCGCTGGTCGAAGAACAGTTGCACCGCGGCCAGCACGATGCTGCCGTAGACGTCGTTCTGGCGCTGGCGCCAGGCATCGTTGCCGACCCGCACCGGACCCATGCCGCGGTAGCCGGCGAGATGCGGCGCCTCGCGCTCGATCAGCTCCTTCTGGAAATGGATGCCGTACACCGGGCCGATCTCGCCATCCTCGCTGGCGGCGAGGTTGAAGAGGTAGCGCATGTACTCTTCCATGCTGCGCGTGGCGCCGAGCCGGTTCAGCGCCCGCACCACGAAGGCGGCATCGCGCAGCCAGCAGTAGCGGTAGTCCCAGTTGCGCTGGGTGTGCGGCGCCTCCGGCACCGAGGTGGTCATCGCCGCGATGATGGCGCCGGTGCCCTCGTACTGGCAGAGCTTGAGGGTGATCGCGGCGCGGATCACCGCCTCCTGCCATTCGGCCGGGATGGAGAGGTAGCGCACCCATTCGTGCCAGTAGTCGAGGGTGGCATCGAGCGACTCGCGGGCGTGGATGTCCGGCGCCTGGGTCAGGGTCTCGTCCGGGCCGAGTATGATGTGGATCGGGCGGTCGAGCAGGAACGGGAGTTCATCGCGCAGCATCGGCAGGGGCGCATCGGTGGTGATGCGCAGCACCACGCCATCGAGCAGGTAGCGCAGGTGGTTCGAGCCGAAGGTGCGCTCCGGGCGCCGCTCGCCGTAGCCGGTGAGCGGGCGCAGGCGCACCGTGATGCGCGGCGATCCGGCCAGCGGGCGGATCGTGCGGATGATGCTCATCGGGTGGTAGATGCGGCCGTTGCGCTTGGCGCGCGGGCAGAAATCGGTGATCTCGATCGCGCTGCCGTCCCTGCCTTCCAGGCGGGTCACGAGCACGGCGCTGTTGTCGCGATAGCGCTGGATGGCGCGGGTCTCGCCCTCCAGCGCGATGTCGAAGCGGCCGGCGTCGGCGATGGCGGGCGAGAGCAGGCTGCAGAACGCCGGATCGCCATCGAGCGCCGGCAGGCAGCACCAGACGATGCTGCCGCGCGCGTCGATCAGGGCGCCGATGCTGCCGTTGCCGATGACGCCGAGGTCGAGGGTCTGCTGCGGCGGAGGGGCGGCGTCGCTGTCGCTCATGCGGCGGCTCCGCTGCTGCAGGCGTTCGCCACCGCGGAGAGCCAGGCGCGTACCGCGGCCGGGCTCGCCAGCGCGTGGCTGGCGGCGCTGGGACGCCGCGGCCCGACCACGATCGCCACGCCGCCCAGCCGCTGGGCTTCCTCGAAGGCGTGCTCGTCGGTGAGGTCGTCGCCGAGCACCCAAGGCAGGCGCCCGGCGAACGGGGCGGTGGCCATCAGCGCCGCCACCGCGGCGCCCTTGTCGCTGTGCGCGGGCTTGAGCTCGATGACGTGGTTGCCGGCCTGCAGCATGTAGCCGGGGCCGGCCGCGTCCAGCAGCGCATCGGCCGCATCGCGCACCGCGCCGGCCGCCGAGGGCGCGCCGCGGTAGTGCAGGGCGATGCCGCCCGGCTTCGTTTCGACCAGCACGCCGGGGACGGCGGTGGCGAGCTCCCGCGCTTGCGTCTCGAGGCGGCTCAGCTCTGGCGCAAGGTGCGCGGTGCTGGCCAGCATCACGCCGTCGGCGCGGCGGATCTCCGCGCCGTGCGAGCCGCCGGCGGCGCCGCCACGCCTGCGCAGGAGGGCATCGATCTCCTTCAGCGGGCGGCCACTCAGGGGCGCCAGGGCGCCGTCGAAGTGCCGCTCCAGCCGCGCCAGCAGAGGGGGCAGCCCGGGCTCCACCTCGACGCCGTCGGGCCGTTCGGCGAAGTCGACCAGGGTGCCGTCGAGATCAAGGAACAACGCGCTCGTGGCACAGGCGGGCAACGGAGGCGGCGGGAGCGTCGGAATCGTGTCGGCACGGGCGTTGGCGCTGATCATCGCGGGTAGGCGTGCCGGCGGGGCACGCAGGACTCCGTCGGAAGGACAGCGCGGTATGGTGCCAGCCGGCGCATGTACCCCTCCTGACGCGCCCGGGGTCGCGACCACGGGCGCTCCTGCAATGCAACGTCCGCGTTGGGTCGTGTTGCGGTGCCTGCGTGCGCCACCGGCGTTACGGATGTGGGAAGCACGGTGGTCGCGACCACGGGCGCTCTGCAAACGACGCCCGCACTGGGTCGTGTTGCAGGTGTCTGCGTGCAGGCGACCGGCGTTACGGACGCGCGGTGCGCCCGGGTCTCCATCACGGTCGCGGGATGGGAGCCTTGGCCGCGGCCGTTGGCATCAGTCCGGCAGCAGCCCGCGCGCAGCAAGCCAGGTCCGCGCGTCCTCGGCGTCGCGTTCAAACCAGGCGCGCGTGGACCCGAGGCGAAAGCTGTAGCCCCAGGCGTCCATGTCGGCCATCAGGCGCTCGCGGCCGACGCCGGGAAGCGCATCGGCGAGGAGTATCTGCAGGTAGCAGGCGGCGTCTTCCTCTTCCTGCGAGTCCGACGCATCGGTGTGGATCAGCGCGCGCCGTTCGGCCGGCGCGACGATCAGGTGGCAGGCTTCATGGAGCAGGGAATGCACCGGCGTGTCGGCGCGCGCATACACGCCATCGGCGATCACGCCGGCTTCCGGTTCGCCCCAGTAGCTGCCCGGGATCCCGGCGGCGTCCGGCACCTCGTGCAGGACCAGGCCATGGCGCGACAGGAGCGTCCGGATCGCGACCGGATCGACGTCGCCGATGGCCAGCACCCGATGGCCGGCCGCCGCCATCATTCAGGGTTCGTCGTCGGCGGCAGCCGGCTGCTCGACGACGCCCTTGTCCGGCAGTGCCACCGAGAGCTCCAGCACTTCCTGGTTGCCCTCGCGCTCCACGTTGATCTCGATCGCCTCCGGATCGATGTTGACGTACTTTCGGATCACCTCGAGGAGTTCGCGCCGCAGCAGCGGCAGGTAGTCCGGGCGCCCGCTCTTGGCCCGTTCCTGGGCGACGATGATGCGCAGGCGCTCGGTGGCGACGGAGGCCGAGCCCTTCGGCCGCGATCGCAGGAAATCGAACAGTCCCATGGCTCAGCTCCCGAAGATGCGGGCGAGGAGGCCCTTCTTCTGCGCGTCGATGAAGCGCATGGGCCGATCCTTGCCAGTGAGGCGGTCGACGGCGTCGGCGTAGGCCTGGCCGGCGGGCGAGTCGGCGTCCAGGATCACCGGCACGCCGGCGTTGGAGGCGGTCAGCACGCCGGTGGATTCGGGGATCACGCCAAGCACCTCGATGCCGAGGATGTCCTTGACGTCGGCGACGCCCATCATGTCGCCACCGGCGACGCGCTCCGGACTGTAGCGGGTGAGCAGGAGGTGCTGCTCCACCGCGCCCTCGCCGCGCTCGGCGCGTCGCGTCTTGCTGGCGAGGAGGCCGAGGATGCGATCCGAGTCGCGCACGCTGGAGACCTCGGGGTTGACCACCACGATGGCGCGGTCGGCGAAGTACATGGCCAGTGCCGCGCCCTTCTCGATGCCCGCCGGCGAGTCGCAGATGATGTAGTCGAAGCCGTCTTCGGCGAGTTCGCCGAGGATGCGCTCGACGCCCTCCTTGCTGAGGGCGTCCTTGTCGCGCGTCTGCGAGGCGGCGAGGATGTAGAGGCTGTCGAGGCGCTTGTCCTTGATCAGCGCCTGGCGCAGCGTGCACTCGCCCTGGATGACGTTGACGAAGTCGTACACGACGCGCCGTTCGCAGCCCATGATGAGGTCCAGGTTGCGCAGGCCGACGTCGAAGTCGATGACCGCGACCTTCTTGCCGAGGCGGGCGAGCCCGACCGCCAGCGAGGCGCTGGTGGTGGTCTTGCCCACGCCGCCCTTGCCGGAGGTGACGACGATGATTTCAGTCAAGGCAATGCTCCTTTGGGGCCGTGATTGGTGATTCGTGATTGGTGATTGGCAACAGCAGGCATTCGGACATGTGGAAGGCGATTGGAGTACCCGGGCTCCGGCTGGCGCGTGGCGGCTTTCCCGAATCACCAATCACGAATCACCAATCACAGCTTTCGCAACATCAACTTCTCGCCGTCCAGCCAGGCCTGCACGGGTTGGCCGCGCAGGTCCGGCGGGATTTCCTCGAATACGCGGTAGCGGCCGGCGATGGAGACCAGCTCCGCGAAGAATTCCTGGCACCAGATGCGCGCGCCGGTGTCGCCCTGGGCGCCGGCGAGGGCGCGTCCGCGCAATGCACCGTAGACATGGATGGAGCCGTCGGCGATGACCTCGGCGCCGTTGCCGACGAGGGCGCCGAGGATCAGGTCGCGGCCGCGTGCGTAGACCTGCTGGCCCGAGCGCACCGGCTGCTCGTGGATCAGTCCCGTCGCCGTCGCCGCGGTGGGCGGCGGCTCGACGGGAACCGGCTCGCGCGCGGTCGGGGGTTCCGGGATTTCCTGTGCCGGTGGCGCGGGTGCTGCGGCGAGCGGCTCGTAGGCGGTGCGGAACTTCGCGAACAGCGGCAGATCCAGCGCGCGCGCCAGCGCCTCGTTGTCGCTGGTGCCGTAGGAAAGGCCCACCGGGAGCATGCCGCTGGCCCGGATGCGTTCGAGAAGGTCGCGCACGGTATCGCGGTCGGGCAGCGTGGCGAGGTGGCTGAGGTCCAGCACCACCGGCGCGTGCAGGAACAGCTTCGCCGCCTGCGCGACCTTGTCGGCGAGCTCGGCCGCCAGCGCCTCCGCGTCGAGGCGCTTCAGCCGGAGGTTGGCGATGCCGACCTGCCCGAACTTGATCTCGGCGACCGGCTCCAGCGTGGCGGCGCGTGCCGGGCCCGTGGATGCCTGCATCACGCGCCCCCCGCCGCGCGGCTGCCGAGGTGGCCTTCGAGGCGCGGCCGTTCGGCGAGCCAGGGGAGATCCGGCAGCCCCGCCGCGGCGAGATAGGTGTCGCGCACGAACGGGAAGCTGCACAGCGTCTTGGCGAGCAGCGACACGCGTCGGCCGTGGTCGGGCATCACCTGCTGGCCGACCTCCTGGAAGCCCCAGGTGCCGTGGAAGAGCACCGACACGTCGTCGCGGGGCTCCAGGAACACCTCGCAGGCGAGCAGCGGCACGCGTGTTTCCGCATAGCTGGTCACGTCCGCATAGAACACCCGGCCCAGGCCGAGGCCACGGTAGGGGCGGGCGATCACGATGCGGTCGATGTAGACGAAGCGGGTGTAATGGGCGGCGAACCAGCGGAAATTCGGGCTGTCGTAATCGGCATCCTCGCGCATGGCGATGAGGAAGCCCGCGACATGCCCATCGACCTCGGCGAGGCGGAAATAGCTCGCCTCTGCGAACAGCACGCGCAGCGCCGCCGCATCCAGCGGCAGGATGGTGGCGCCGGCCGCGTTGTTGAGGGCCAGAATCGAATCCAGATCGCGCGGCTCCACGTCGCGGATGCTCAAAACCATGACTTGCTCCGGCGGAAATTCCATCGCCGCCCGGCCCCGGGGGCGATGGTCGATCGGCGGATTATCGCACGCCCGGAGTGCGGTCATGGCGCGATGTCGGCCGGTGGCGGCACCGGCCCTGCGGCCCGGATGCCGGGGTCGCGGCGCCCCGGCCATCAGTCCGGCAGGCCGAGCCGCTGCAGCACGCGCGCGATGCGCTCGCGCGTCGGCGCGCGGAGAAGCGCCGCCGCGTGCCGGCGCAGCGTGGCGTGGTCGAGTCCGTTGATGGTCTCGCGTACCTCCAGGAGCAGGCCCGGGTGCATGCTGAAGTCGGTCAGGCCGAGCGCCAGCAGCAGCGCGGTGTAGCGGCGGTTGCCGGCCATCTCGCCGCACAGGGTGGCGCGCCGGCCGTGGCGGTGGGCGGTGTGGATGGTGTGCGCGATCAGCTTCAGCACCGCCGGATGCAGCGGGTCGTAGAGGTGCGCGAGGTGGTCGTTGTTGCGGTCGACAGCGAGGGTGTACTGCACCAGGTCGTTGGTGCCGATGGCGACGAAGTCGACCAGGTGGATCATCCCGCCGAGGGCGAGCGCCGCCGCCGGCACCTCGACCATGGCGCCCAGTTCCACGTTGTGCGCGACCTCGTGGCCGGCCGAGCGGAGGTCGCGCGCGCATTCGGCGAGCATGCGCCGCACGCTCTCGATTTCCGCCGCCGCCGAGACCATCGGCACCAGCACGCGCACCGGGCCGTAGGCGGAAGCGCGCAGGATCGCGCGCAACTGGATGGCGAGGAGCTGCGGCAGGCGCAGCGACAGGCGCACGCCGCGCACGCCGAGGGCGGGATTCTCCTCGGCGTCGAGGACCAGCCCGCTGGCATCGGACTTGTCGGCGCCGAGATCGAGCGTGCGGATGGTGACCGGTCGCCCCTGCATGCCGAGCACCAGATCGCGGTAGGCGAGGAACTGCTCTTCCTCGCCGGGCAGTTCGCGCCGCTGCAGGAACAGGAATTCAGTGCGGTAGAGGCCGATCCCGGCGGCGCCGAGCGTGCGCGCCTGGGCGACGTCCGTGGGGGCTTCCGCGTTGGCATGCAAGGTGATGGCGACGCCGTCGCGGGTGCGCGTGTCGGTGTCGCGGAGGAGGGCGAGCTGCTTGCTGCGCTGCGCCGTCTCGCGTTGCCAGTTGCGGTAGCGGGCGAGGTCCTGCGCGGTCGGGTGCACCACCACCTCGCCGCTCTCGCCGTCGATGAGGAGGAGATCGTCGTCGTGCACCGCGGACAGCGCCGCGTGCGCGGCGACGATCATCGGCAGGCGCAGCGAGCGGGCCAGGATCGCACTGTGGGAGAAGCTGCTGCCGGAGGTCAGCACCACGCCCAGCACGCCGTGCTCGGCCAGCGGCAGGAGCTCGGAAGGCGCGACGGTGTCGCTGACCAGGATCTCGCCGACGCGGGCCGCCAGGCGCCGCTCCTCCGCGCTCGACTCGCGCAGCAGGCTGGCCTGCACGCGGCCGATGACATGGTCGATGTCTTCCTTGCGACTGCGCAGGTACGGATCGTCCATGGCCTCGAAGATGCCGACCAGGCGGTCGCGCTGCATCTTGACCGCGGCGCTGGCGCGGTGCCGGCCCTTGCGGATCAGCTCGTAGATGCCGGCGGTGAGCTCGCGGTCGGCCAGCATCAGGCTGTGCGCATCGAGGAACTCCGCCACTTCCCGCGCCGTCGAGCCATGGAGCTTGCGGCGCAGCTGCTGCAGTTCCTCCCGCGCCGCCTCGATCGCCAGGCGCAGGCGCTCCAGCTCGGCGTCGACCTCGTCCTCGCCGAGGGGGCGTTCGTCTATCAGGAAGCGGCTCGGCTGCTCGAGGCGGGCGCGACCCAGCGCCATGCCGCGGGACGCACCGGCCCCGGCGAAGACCAGGCGCATCTCAGGCGCGCTCCGGGCGCGGCTTCGGCAAGCGGCCCGGGCGCACGCTCACTCGCCCTCGTCGAACTTGCGCTCGAACAGGTCCAGCATCGCCTGCATGGCCTGTTCCGCCTCGGGGCCGTCGGTGCGCAGGGTGACCGCGGTGCCGGGCCCTGCCGCCAGCATCATCACGCCCATGATGCTCTTGGCGTTGACCTCCTTGCCGCGGCAGGCGATGGAGGCGCTGGCCTCGAAGCCGTGCAGGGCCTGCACGAGCTTGGCCGATGCGCGGGCGTGGAGCCCGAGCCGGTTGCTGATGGTGATTTCTCTTTCGAGCATGGGTGGCGGGTTCACGGGTTGTCGACGACGATGCCGCCGCGGCCGCCGCTGGCGGCGGTCTGCGCCAGTTCGTCGAGGGACTGCTCGGGGTAGTTGAGCACGCGCAGCAGCATCGGCAGGTTGAGCCCGGACACGCAATGCATGCGCACGCCCAGGTCCGGCAGGCGCCGGGCGATGTTGCAGGGCGTGGCGCCGTAGAGGTCGGACAGCACCAGCACTCCCGCGCCGCAGTCGAGTTCGCGGGCCTGGGCGGCCGCCATCCGCAGCATCTGCTCCGGATCGGCGTCCGCCGCCACTTCCTGCACGTCGACCGGCAGCGGCAGGCGCCCCAGCACGTGCCGCGCCGCGCCGACCAGCGCATGGCCCATCGATTCATGGGTCATCAGCAGCACGCCGACGGTCATGGCGGCGTCCTGCGCCCGGCCTTCAAGTCACCCCTCCAGCTCGCGATGGTGGGTCAGCACCTGCGCGTAGCGGCCGCGGAAGTGGGCGGCGAGGCGCTCGACCAGGTAGACGGAGCGATGCCGGCCGCCGGTGCAGCCGATGCAGAGCGTCACGTAGCTGCGGCCATCGTTCTGGAACGCCGGCAGCCAGGTATCCATGAAGCCCTGCACGTCGTCGGCGAAGCGGGCGACCTCCGGCTGCGTTTCCAGCCATTCGCGCACCGGCGCGTCGCGACCGGACAATGGCCGCAGCGAGAGTTCCCAGTGCGGGTTGGGCAGGCAACGGGCGTCGAAGACGAAATCCGCGTCGGCGGGAACGCCGCGGCGGTAGGCGAAGGACTGGAACAGCAGGGTAAGCGCGCTGCCGGCCAGGCCCATCGCCGAGATCACCTGGCGGCGCAACTGATGCACGTTGAGCGTGCTGGTGTCGATCACCTGGTCGGCGATCGCCAGCATCGGCCGCAGCAACTGGCGCTCCTCGGCGATGGCGTCGGCGAGGGCGAGGCCGTCGCCGGACAGCGGATGGCGGCGGCGCGTCTCCGAATAGCGCTTGATCAGCACCTCGTCGGCGGTGTCGAGGAACAGAAGGTGGTAATCGACGTGAGCCCGGCCGAGCTCGGACAGGATGTGCGGCAGCCGGCCGAGGTTCTCGGCGGGATTGCGCACGTCCAGGCCCACTGCCAGCCGGTGCCCGATGCCGCCGCCGCTGCGCGACAGCGCCTCGACGAAGGCCGGCATCAGCGCTGCCGGCAGGTTGTCCACGCAATAGAAGCCTAGGTCCTCCAGCGTGCGCAGCGCCACCGACTTGCCGGAGCCGGACAGGCCGCTGACGATGATGAGCTGCTCGGGTCGCGGCGGCGACGCCTGGGACGACACGGTTTCTACCATGGCGGCAATCGTCGCATCTGGTGGGCCTGCCGGTCCATGAAGGTCTGCGCAGGATCGAAACCCTTGGACTTCAGCATGTGGCTGCGCACGGCGGCTTCGGCCAGCACCGCGATGTTGCGGCCGGGCGCCACCGGGATCACGATCTGCGGCACCCGCACGTCGAGGATCTCGCGATAGCCGACATCGCCGGTGAGGCGGTTCATGGCATCGCCCGGCGCATCGAGCTTCTGCGGCTTCAGGTGCACGATCAGGCGCAGGTACTTGGATGGCTTGACCGCGGTCTGGCCGAACATCTCGCGCACGTTGAGCACGCCGAGGCCGCGCACCTCGAGCAGGTCGCGCAGGAGCTCGGGGCAGTTGCCGTCGATCACGTCGGGCGCGATCAGGGTGAACTCCGGCGCGTCGTCGGCGACCAGGCGGTGCCCGCGGGTGATGAGTTCCAGCGCCAGCTCGCTCTTGCCGGTGCCGCTCTCGCCGGTGATGAGGACGCCGATCGAGTACACCTCCATCAGCACCCCGTGCACGGTGAGCTGGCGGGCGAGCGTCCGCGCCAGCTGGTATTGCAGGTAGGTCAGGAGTTCGTGGCCGCGCTTGGCGCTCTGCCAGAGCGGCGTATTGGATTCTTCGGCCGCCTGGCGCAGGTCGGCGGGGACGTTCTGGTCCTTGGTGACCAGCAGCGCGGTCGGCTGGTAGGCCATGATCTTCTCGACCGTTTCCCAGCGCTGGCGCGAATCCAGGCCGTCGAGATAGCCGAGTTCCTCGCGGCCGATGATCTGCACCTTGTTCGGGTAGATCACGTTCAGGTAGCCGACCAGCGAAGGGCGCCGCTCCTGGTCGCCGCCGGTCTCGATGGCGCGGTTCTCGCCCCGCTGCCCGGCGATCCAGCGCAGCGCCAGGCGCTCGCCGACCGCATCGAAGAGCTCGCGCGCGCTCAGCCGGTCCATGGCGTGGAGGCGGGTTGCGGCCTAGCCATGGCCGTGGGCGAGCAGGTGGCGCAGGGCCGGCGCGTCGGCGGCGTTGCGCAGCGCGCCGGTAGTGGCGGGATCGGAAAAGATCTCGGCGAGTTCGGCGAGGAGCTTCAGGTGCTGGTCGGTGAAATGCGCGGGCACGATCAGCGCCGCGACGAGGTCCACGCCGCGGCCGTCGCCGGCGCCGAAGCCGATGGGCTCCGCCAGGCGCACGAAGGCGGCCCGTGCCCCGTCGAGGCTGGCGCTCCTGCCGTGGGGGATGGCCACGCCGTGGCCAAGTGCGGTGGTACCGAGGCGCTCGCGGGCAAGCAGCGCCTCGCGGACCGGCGCGATCTCGCCGTCACCGGCGAGCAGCCCCGCCAGGCGCTCCATGAGTTCGGCCTTGTCGCGGACCGCGAGTCCGGCGCGGACCCGTTCCGCGGGCAGCAGATCGATGAAGCGCATCGGTGGCGGGATCCCTGGGCGAAAGGGTAATTGTGCCTCAGCGCCCGTCAAAGCGTGCACGCCGCTCGCCGACACATCGCCACCGTGGCCAGCACACCAGGAAATCCGGTGCTTGCGTGCGCACCTCGACCCGGCCGTCCGTGGCCGGATCGAGGCAAGTCTCTCGCGCCGTCCTAGACGTAGCGCTCCGCGCGCACCGCCTCGGCGCGATGGTCGGTCTGCTTGCCCTTGTGCTTGCGAAGCTGCATCTCGACCTTGTCGACGAGGACATCGATCGCCGCATACATGTCCTGGCCGGTGGCATCGGCATGCAGGGTCTTGCCCGAGAGCTGCATGGTCGCGTCGACCTTGTGCATGACGCCGTCGAGGCCGAGCACCACGTTGATCTCATGCAGCTGGTCCCAGAACCGCGTCACGCGCTCGAACTTGCTCGTGGCGTAATCGCGCAGCGCGGGGGTGACTTCGACCTGGTGACCCTTGACGATGATCTGCATGACGTACTCCTTAGCTGTTCGGCCCGCACCGTGCGGACCGGAATGGACGCCTCGGCAGGACGCATGCGCGCGCCGCTGCTGGCGTTCTGGTGTTGGGACAGGCGATCGGGTGCGAGTGTTCCCTCCTTCGTGGTGGCCAGGCCCGGCGCGTGGCGTCAGCCCAGCCTGCTGCGGTCGTTGGACGAGGGGATGTGCATCGCCTCGCGGTACTTGGCGACGGTGCGGCGCGCCACGTTGATGCCGCGCTGGTTGAGTTCGTTGGCGAGCGCCTGGTCGGACAGTGGACGTGTCGGCGGCTCCTCGTCGATGAGCTTCTTCATGATCGCCTGGATCGCCGTGGCCGAAGCGGCGCCGCCGTCCACGGTGGTCACGCCGCTGGAAAAGAAGTACTTGAACTCGAAGGTGCCGCGCGGCGTGTGCAGGTACTTGCGGGTGGTGACGCGCGAGATGGTCGATTCGTGCATGCCGATCTCGTCGGCGACGTCCTTGAGGACCAGCGGCCGCATCGCTTCGGCGCCGAACTCCAGGAATCCCTCCTGCGCCCGCACGATCGCGCTGGCGACCTTCAGCATCGTCTCCGCGCGGGTCTTGAGGCTCTTGATCAGCCAGCGCGCCTCCTGCAGCTGCCCGCGCAGGTACTGCGCGTCGTCGCGGCGCGCCTTGGCGATCAGGCTCGCGTAGTGCTCGTTGATGCCCAGCCGCGGCTGGCAGCCGGGTGCGAGCGCGACCTGCCAGCGGCCGGCGACCTTGCGTGCATAGGCGTCGGGCGTCACGTACTCGGGGGTCGCCGCGGCGTAGCCGCTGCCGGGCCTGGGCACCAGCGAGCGCACCAGCGCCAGCACGGTGTCGAAGGCCTCCGCGCCGCAGTCGAGCAGCTGCTGCATGCGGCCGCGGTCGAGGCGCGCCAGGGCCTCCAGGTGCTGGTCGACCAGCATTCTCGCCAGCGCGAGGCCCGGGGTTTCGGGCGCGCACTCGTCGAGCTGCACCGCAAGGCACTCCTTCAGCGAGCGGCTGGCGACGCCGATCGGGTCGAAGTGCTGGATGCGCCGGCGTACCGATTCGACCTCGTCCGGGCTCACCGCGTGCAGCGTGGCAAGCGCATCGCAAAGCGCCTCGGCGCTCTCGGCGAGGTAGCCGTCGTCGTCCACCGCCTCGATGATGGCGGTGCCGATGGCGCGGTCGCGCGGCGACATCGGCATCAGGTTGAGCTGCCAGAGGAGGTGGTCGCGCAGGTCCTCGGCTTCGGCGTCCTGCGGTTCCAGGCCTTCATCGTCCGGCGCCGGGCCGCGATAGTCGCTGCGCTCGAACTGGAGGTCGAGCGGCATCTCGTCGCCATCGAAGCCGTCCGCGGCCTCCTGCGCGGGTTCCGGCGCCGCTTCCGCTTCGCTGGCCGATTCCGCTTCCTCGTCGGCAGGCGCGTCCAGGTCGAGCAGGGGGTTGGATTCCAGCGCCAGGTTCAGTTCCAGCTCCAGCTCCATGCGCGAGAGCTGCAACAGGCGGATGGCCTGCTGCAACTGTGGCGTCAGCGCCAGCGACTGGCCGAGGCGGAGCTGGAGGGCGGGTTTCATGCGGGAATCATGCCAAGTCCCTGGTGACTGAATCGTAACAGCCGGGATTCGGGATCGGGGATTCGGGATTTGCAAAGGCGAGGCGCGCCGCCTGGGTCGCCGCTCCCGCATGAGCGGCGTCGCGGCGTGCGCCCGTCTGCGACGAAGCTGCATCCTTGCCCGCTCTTCCGAATCCCGAATCCCGAATCTCCAATCTCGGCCTCACATCGTGAACTCGTGGCCGAGGTAGACCTCGCGCACGCGGTCGTTGGCGAGCAGTTCGGCGGGTGCGCCCTCGGCGAGCACGGCGCCCTCGCTCATGATGTAGGCGCGCTCGCAGATGCCGAGCGTCTCGCGCACGTTGTGGTCGGTGATGAGGATGCCGATGCCGCGTGACTTGAGCTGGCGCACGATGCGCTGGATGTCGATCACCGAGATCGGGTCGATGCCGGCGAAGGGCTCGTCGAGCAGCATGAAACGCGGCCGCGCCGCCAGCGCGCGGGCGATCTCGACCCGGCGGCGCTCGCCGCCCGACAGGCTGACGCCCTTCTGGTCGGCGATGTGGCCGATCTGCAGGTCATCGAGCAGCGACTCCAGCTCGAGCTTGCGGCCGTGGTTGTCGAGGTCGGCGCGCAGTTCGAGGATCGCCAGGATGTTGTCGGCGACGCTGAGGCGCCGGAACACCGAGGCTTCCTGTGGCAGGTAGCCGACCCCGAGTCGTGCACGTGCGTGCATCGGCATGCCGGTGACGTCGCGCTCGTCGATGCGGATGGCGCCGGCATCGGCGCCGATCAGGCCGACGATCATGTAGAAGGAGGTCGTCTTGCCGGCGCCATTGGGGCCGAGCAGGCCGACCACCTCGCCCTCGCCGAGATCAAGGCTGAAGTCGCGCACCACCGCCCGCCCACGGAAGCTCTTGCGCAGGCCGCTCGCGCTCAGCATCAGGCGCTGCCGCCCGGGCTCGGCGCGTCGTCCGGCTTCGCTTCGCGGCGCGGCGGCGCCGGGCTCTTCGCCTTCGGCTGGATGATCAGCCGCACGCGGCCACCGCCGCCGGCATCGCTCTCGATCTCGCTGGTACGCGTGTTGTAGACCATCTGCGGGCCGCTGAATTCGCCGCGTCCCTGCTGCACCACGTTGACGTCGCCCGTGAGCTTGGCGATGCCGGTGTCGGCGTCGTAGTCGATGGTTTCCGCATCGGCGCGGATCAGCGCGCCGCCGTTGTCCTGGCGTTCCTCCAGGTGCGCGCGCCTGCCGGTGAGCACCACGCGCGCCACCGTGCCGCCGACGTCGTTGCCCTGCGCGTCGCGCGCGTTGCCCGGATGCTGGTAGAGCGTGGCACGGTCGGCCTGGATCTTCAGCGAGCCCTGGGTCATGCGCACGTTGCCGCGAAGTTCGGTCACGCCGCCCTTGCCGCCGCTGTCTTCGAGGACAGTCTTCTGGTAGTCCGACTCGATCTCCATCGGCTGCTCGCGATCGCTTTCGCGCCCGTGCACGAGACCGGCGCAGAGGGCGAGTGCAAGGATGGCCGGCAGCCGGACGGCGTCAATTCTTGCGCGCACGCTGCGGTGCGCGCCGGGGTTCGAGGGTGGAGTGCACATCCGAAAGGAGCTCCAGGGTCTTGGCGTCGAGGTCGCCGCGCAGGCCGACGCCCCGGAGTATAGAGCCCGGCTGCGTGATCGTCGCCGGCGCGGCGGTCTCGATCTTCCTGTCCTTGGGCAACGCGGTGAGGTCACGGGTTTCCAGCCGCACCGGCCGGTCCTCGGGGCCGGCTTCGCGCTCCATCTGGACCTGTCCTTCCAGCTTCATCACCTCGCCCTCGCGGTCGACCCAGGCGGCATCGGAGTGGCCGCGCCAGAGCTGCCCGCCGCCGTCCACCAGCACGTAGTCGGGGGTGGTCACGTAGATCGAACCGTCGTCGCCGCGGCGCGCCAGGCGCGGGCCGCTGATTTCGAACGAGCGCTTGCCGCTGGAATCCAGCGCGGTAAGGGTGAAGTCGGTCAGGCTGTAATCCGAGCGCGGCGGCCCGGCATAGGTCTCGGCATTCGGGCGCTCGCGGTTCAGCCACACCAGCCATTGACTGAGCGCGGCCGCGGCCGCGAGCGCGATGATGACCAGCCACTGGCGCCTTTCCACCGGAAGGTCAGCCCAGGAACGTCGCCAGGTCGGCTGCCGCCTTGCCCTGTGCTTCCAGCAGCAGGTCGCAGACTTCGCGCACCGCGCCGTGGCCGCCGGCGTGCCGGGTCTGCCAGTGCGCGCGTTCCAGCACCGCCGGCTGGGCATTGGCAACGGCGATGGCCAGGCCTGCCATCCGCATCGGCGCGAGGTCCGGCAGGTCGTCGCCGGTGTAGGCGGCTTCGTCCGCGGCCAGCTTCAGCGCCTCCAGCAGCTGCAGCAGGCAGGCGCGCTTGTCCTGCTGGTCCTGGTAGACGTGGGCGACGCCGAGCTCGGCCATCCGCTCGGTGACCACGGAGCTCATGCGCGAAGTGATGATGGCCACCTCGATGCCGTTGGCGAGCAGGCGCTTGAGGCCGAGGCCGTCATGCACGTGGAAGGCCTTGAGCTCGCGCCGGTCGGCGGCATACCAGAGCGTGCCGTCGGTCAGCACGCCGTCGACGTCGAACACGGCCAGCTTCACGCGCGCGGCGCGTTCGAGGATGGCGTCGGGGATGGCGGTGGGTTCGGGCATGGCGAAGGGCAAGGGGCGCGGGCGCGGGGCGAAGGGCCAGGGGCTGTCAGCCCCAGGTCCATGCCCCTAAACCACCCTCGCGCGCAGCAGGTCGTGGATGTTGAGGGCGCCGACGACGCGCTTTTCATCGTCCACCACCAGCAGGGCGTGGATCTTGTGCGCCTCCATCAGCTGGGCGGCTTCGGCGGCGAGCTTGTCTGCGGTGATGGTCTTCGGGTTCGGCGTCATCAGCCGGATGACCGGGGTGGCGCGCAGGTCGATGTCGTCGTCGTCGATGGCGCGGCGCAGGTCGCCGTCGGTGAACACGCCCAGCAGCCGTCGTCCGGCATCGATGATGGCCGTCATGCCGAGTCCCTTGCGGGTCATTTCCACCAGCGTTTCGCTGAGCGACATGTCCGGACCGACCGCAGGGATCTGCTCGCCCGTATGCATGACGTCGCTGATCTTGAGCAGCAATTGCCGCCCCAGTGCGCCGGCCGGGTGGGAGCGCGCGAAATCCTCGTCGGTGAAGCCGCGTGCCTCCAGCAGCGCCACCGCCAGGGCGTCGCCCATCACCAGCGCGGCGGTGGTCGAGGAGGTCGGCGCGAGCCCGAGCGGGCAGGCTTCGGCCGGCACGCTGGTGTCGAGGTGGACATCGGCCAACCGCGCCAGCGACGAGCACGCATTGCCGCTCATCGCAATCAGCGGGATGCCCTGGCGCTTGATCGCGGGCAGGATCATCAGCAGCTCGTCGGTCTCACCCGAATGCGAGAGGGCGAGCAGCACGTCCTTCTGCGTGATCATGCCGAGGTCGCCGTGGCTGGCCTCGCCGGGATGCACGAAGAAGGCCGGCGTGCCGGTGGAAGCGAGCGTCGCGGCGATCTTGCGTGCGATGTGGCCGGACTTGCCCATGCCGGAGACCACCACCCGCCCGGGGCAGTCGAACATCAGATGGCAGGCGCGCAGGAAGCTCGCATCGATGCGGTCGTGCAACGCCGCGATCGCCTGCGCCTCGGTGTCGATGGCAGCCTGGGCACTGCGCACCAGGGTGTCGGCATCGAGCAGCGGATGGCTCATGGGGCGCGGAGCGACAAGGATCGAGGCATTCACGGGAGTGGCCGATTGGGAGGGCATGCGCAACGAGGGAACGCTGCCGCTTCGCGGTAGAGTCCGGATCCGGTTGCCGCCGGCATTCTGCGCCGGGGCGGGAATTTGAGTACCATGCGCGCCCCATTGTAGCCCGTCCCGGCCTGCGCTTCGCGCGCCGGCGGCCTTTCTGGCGCGCCGCGCCGAGGAAACACATCATGGATCCATCCCGCATCGAGCAGCTCATCCGGCACGGCCTGCCGGGAGCCGAGGTCGAGGTCCGCGGCGCCGACGGCGTCCATTTCGAGGCCCTGGTGGTCAGCCCCGACTTCGCCGGCAAGCTGCCGCTCGCCCGCCACCGCATGGTCTACGCCACGCTGGGTACGCTGATGGGCAACGAGATCCACGCCCTGTCCCTGCGCACCGTCACGCCGCAGGAGGCGGGAGTCGGGAATGGGGAATAGGCAATCGCAGCACCTGCTGTTCCGCTCTCCAACGATTCCCGATTCCCGAATCCCCATTCCCGGCTCCTGAAACAATGGCCAAGATCATCATCAACGGCGGGGAACCGCTGAACGGCGAAGTGCTGGTATCCGGCGCCAAGAACGCGGTGTTGCCTATCCTGGCCGCCTGCCTGCTGGCCGACGGGCCGGTCACCATCGGCAACGTGCCGCATCTGCACGACGTCACCACCACCATGGAGCTGCTCGGCCAGATGGGCGTGCAACTGGTGGTGGACGAGCGCATGAAGATCCAGGTCGACTCGCGCTCGGCGGCGAACCATTTCGCGCCCTACGACCTGGTCAAGACGATGCGAGCTTCGATCCTCGTGCTTGGACCAATGGTCGCGCGTTTCGGCGAGGCGGTGGTCTCCCTGCCCGGCGGCTGCGCGATCGGGTCGCGGCCGGTCGACCTGCACCTCTCGGGCCTCGCCGCGCTCGGTGCCGAGGTTTCCGTCGAGAACGGCTACATCCGCGCCCGCGCCAAGCGCCTCAAGGGCGCGCGCATCAACCTCGACCTGGTCACCGTCACCGGCACCGAGAACCTGATGATGGCCGCCGCGCTGGCCTCCGGCACCACCGTGATCGAGAACGCGGCGCAGGAGCCGGAGGTGGTCGACCTCGCCAACTGTCTGAATGCAATGGGCGCGCGCGTGGAAGGCGCGGGCACCGCGACCCTCGTCATCGAGGGCGTGGAGCGGCTCGAGGGCACCACCTACGAGGTGCTGCCGGACCGCATCGAGACCGGCACCTTCCTGGTCGCCGGTGCCATCACCGGCGGGCGCGTGATGACCAAGCACGCGCGGCCCAGGACGCTCGAGGCGGTGCTGTCCAAGCTCGAGGACGCCGGCGCCCACATCAACACCGGCGAGGACTGGATCGAACTCGACATGCGCGGGCGCCGCCCCAAGGCGGTGAACATCACCACCGCGCCGTACCCCGCCTTCCCGACCGACATGCAGGCGCAGTTCACGGCGCTGAACTGCGTCGCCGAAGGCGTCGGCATCATCACCGAGACGGTGTTCGAGAACCGCTTCATGCATGCCCACGAGCTGCAGCGCCTCGGCGCCGACATCCAGCTCGAAGGCAATGCGGCGATCATCCGCGGCGTCGAGCGCATGTCCGGCGCGCCACTGATGGCCACCGACCTGCGCGCCTCGGCCTCGCTGGTGCTGGCAGGCCTGGTGGCACAGGGCGACACCGTGGTCGACCGCATCTACCACATCGACCGCGGCTACGAGAACATCGAGGAAAAGCTAGGCGGCCTCGGTGCCCACATCCGCCGCCTGCCGGGCTGACCTCTTCTGGAAGCCGCCTTAAAAGGTGGGAGTTTCTTGTAGGAGCCCGCTCGCGGGCGACCGAGAGCCGCGCGCCGGCTTGCGATTCGCGCTCCTGCAGGCCCGTTCGCTCCAAACAGATGAGCTCGTTGCAGCGTCGACCCGTCGACGCGTGAAGAACCACCTTTCCTTCGTGTCTCAATCCTTGGCCTTCGACTCCGATCCCGGTCGGGAAAACGAGACCAGTTCCAGCGTGATGGTGTCGCCCTTCTTTTCGGCCTGCTCGATCTTCACCGGCAGCCATCCGATCGAAGGCGCGAACCAGCTCTGCGAGACGCGCTTGAGTTCCGCGCCAGGCGCGCGCTCGCGCTGCATGAGCACGGCATCGAAGGCGCCGGCGGGAACGCGGACCGACTCCTCGCCGACACGGCTGTAGCGCATGTCCTCGACGTGGTCCTTGACCGCGACCTTGTAGTCGAACGCGCGGGCGCCCTGGCTCAGGTCGGCGGCGATGGCGAGGGTGACGGTCTGTCGGTCGATCAGGCCCGGCACGATGGCGTAGGTGGCCTGCCTGCCGTTCTCCTCCATCCGCACCTGGCCCGCGGCCCAGTCGAACTCGCCGCGCCGGCTGCGCTTCTTCAGCCCGTCCTGGCGATAGCTGTAGTCGAGGGCCTCGGGTCGGCCGTCGTTCCAGCGCAGGCGCGTCGTCTCCACCACCTGAATGCCGGCGAGGCGGGCCAGCCCGGCGGTGCCGCGGGTATCACTGACCAGGGTCCAGCTGCCGTCGTCGTTGGCGGTGAGCGTGAGGGTGGTGCGGCCGGCCTCGCTGCCGTTCCGCAGGGTGGCGTACTCGGCGCTGAAAGGCTGGAGCGGCGCTTCGGCCGCGCGCGCATCGGCGAGTGCCAGGAGCGCAGCGGCGCCGAAGGTGGCGAGGAGGAGGGCGGGCTTCATTGATCGTTCCGACAAGTCAAGCGCGAGTCTGCCCGGCATGCGCTGAATGGCGCTTCGCGGCGCGGTCAGGTCAGCCGGCGCTGGCGCCGACCAGTCGCTCGCCTTCGAGGCGCAGCGGCGCTGGCAAGGGGACGCCGTCGAGGCAGACGCCGGCCGCGCCCAGCAGCAGCCGCCGCGCGGCGATCAGCTCGACGCAGGCGACCAGCAGGCGGTGTTCGCGGTGCAGCAGGCGCTCGGCGAGGCTGTCCTCGGTATCCCCGGGATGCACATGGATCTCCGCCTGGGCGATCAGCGGGCCACCATCAAGTTCGGCGGTGACGAAGTGCATGCTGGCGCCGTGCAGGGTGTCGCCGGCCGCCAGCGCGCGCCGGTGCGTATGGAGGCCACGGTATTTGGGCAGCAGCGAGGGATGGATGTTGATGATGCGGCCGCTCCACGCCTCCAGCGCCGCCGCGTCGATCACCCGCATGTAGCCGGCGAGGACGATCAGGTCCGGTGCGTGTGCAGCCACCCGCGAGAACAGCTCGGCATCGAAGCTGGCACGGTCGGGATAGGCCTTGGGCGCCAGCGCCAGCGTCGGGATCCCGGCCTCTTCCGCGCGGCGCAGCGCCGGCGCATCGGCCTTGTCGCTGGCCACCAGCACCAGCTCGATGGCGAGCCGGCCCTCGCGCCTGGCGTCGAGCAGAGCCTGCAGATTGGAGCCGCGGCCGGAGGCCAGCACGGCGACCTTGAGAGGGGAGGGCTGAGGGCTGAGGGCTGGGTCTTCGGCCGGCGTGGTCATGGGCTGCGGGTTCAGTGTCACCTTGCTGGTTGATGGACGCCGGAAGAGTTGCCAGCGATGAAACGCCGCTTCCGCCCTTGGGAAGCTCTGACCAGGTCTCCTGACGTCATGCGCGCGAAAGCGGGCATCCATTTGAAACAGCAATTTGGATTACTCGCTGCGCTCTCCCCTCCGGGGCCGCCCTGCGGGCGTTCTGCGGGCTGCGCCCTTGCCCCGCGTTCGCCGGAATGACGACTTGTTCAGATGTTCCTCGGCGCTCAGCCCGAAATCTTCACCCGCTCGCCGTCGTCCGCGGTCACCACCTCGCCGATGCTCCAGGCGGGGAGATCGCGCGCGGCCAGCTCGGCCAGCATCGCCTCGCGTGCCTCGCCGGCGACGATCAGCACGTAGCCGATGCCGCAGTTGAAGGTGCGCAGCATCTCGTCGGGAGCAATGTTGCCCTCGCGCTGCAGCCAGTCAAATACCGGAGGCAGCCGCCAGGCCGAGCGGTCGAGGGCGATGCCGAGCGTCTCCGGCACCACCCGGATGATGTTCTCGCGGATGCCGCCGCCGGTGATGTGGGCCATGCCGTGGATGGCCGGGATTGGGGATCGGGGATTCGGGATCGCATCACCACCGCTCCGGCCGAGCAGTTCCAGGATGGGTTTCACGTAGATCGTGGTCGGCGCCATCAGCGCGTCGGCCAGCGGGGTGCCGCCGAGATCGAGGTCGAAGCCGCGCTCGGCCATGATGCCGGCGCGGGCGAGGATCCGTCGGATCAGCGAATAGCCGTTCGAGTGCGGGCCGCTGGAGGCGATGCCGATGATGGCGTCGCCGGCCTGGATTGCCGAACCGTCGATGAGGTCGGCTTTTTCCACCGCACCCACGCAGAAACCGGCGAGGTCGTATTCGCCCGGCGGGTACATGTCCGGCATTTCCGCGGTCTCGCCGCCGATGAGGGCGCAGCCGGCGAGCTCGCAGCCGCGGGCGATGCCCCCGACCACGCGCGCGGCGGTGTCGACATCGAGCTTGCCGGTGGCGAAATAGTCGAGGAAGAACAGCGACTCGGCGCCCTGCACCAGCACGTCGTTGACGCACATGCCGACCAGGTCGATACCGATGGTGTCGTGCCGCCCGAGCTGCTGCGCGAGCTTGAGCTTGGTGCCGACGCCGTCGGTGCCGGACACCAGCACCGGCTCGCGGTAGCGTCCGCCGAGCTCGAACAGCGCCCCGAAGCCGCCGAGGCCGGCCATCACCCCGGGCCGGAAGGTCCGCTTCACCAGCGGCTTGATGCGCTCGACCAGCGCATTGCCCGCATCGATGTCGACACCGGCATCGCGGTAGCTCAGGGCTTCGTGTTCGGTGGCCATGCGGTCAGGTCTGCGGAAGCGAGCCGTGCATTCTAGCAAGTGCTGAGGGTTGGGGGCTGGGGAGCGACCTTGATCGCGCACGGGGTGCGCTCCTGCGGCGAGGGCGATCTTTGTAGGAGCCCCCTGTGGGCGACCGCCAAGCTACGCCACTGCGAGCGCCCTGCGCCCCAACCCGGCCCCTAGCCCCTGCTTCCTCTTCCCCTCTAAACTCGTGCCCTTGGCAGAAAAGGATTCCGCGAGTGCGAGCTTTCGCCCCGTTGTGCTTCATCTGCATGCTCTTCATGGCCATGCCCGCGCTCGCGCCGGCGGCGCCGTCCACCTACACCGGCGAGGCGCCGGTCACCTCGCAGTCCGACGACGAGCGCGCCGGCGCGCTCCGCACGGCGCTGGCCAACGTGGTGATCCAGCAGACCGGCGATCCGGGCATCCTCGCCCGCAGCGAGGTCGCGAGCGCCGTGGCGCAGGCGGAGCGCTATGTCGTGCAGTATCAGTACCGCGGCAATCCGCCGGGCGCCGAGGCCCCGCTGACGCTGGTCGCGAGCTTCGACAGCGCGGCGGTCGATGCCATGCTCGGACGGCTGGGCGTGGGCGCCGAAAGTGTCGCCCCCGGTGCGCTCGATACGCCCAGCGAGGCCACGCTGTGGATCGGCGACATCCGTAACGCCGACGATTTCCTGCGGGTGATGGCCTACCTCGAGCGCAGCAACTTCGTGCGCGGCGTGGAGCCGCTGCAGGCCGCGGGCGATGGCATGCTGGTCAGGCTGGCACTGGCGACGGGGCTTGCGCGGTTCGGCGATGCGCTCGCGCTGGAGCGCGTCCTGCAGCCTGCCACGGCGACAGCCGCGCCGGCCGACGCGGCGGACGCGGTGTTTTCCCTGGCGCATTGACGGCGGGCGCGGATGGTGCGCCACCTGCCCAACCTGATCACGGCATTGCGCATCGTGCTGGTGATCCCGTTGTGCTGGCTGATCGACGAGGGGCGCTACCCGGCGGCGCTCGGCCTGGTCGCGGTGGCGGGCGCGAGTGACGGCGTGGATGGCTTCCTGGCGCGGCGCTACGGCTGGCAGAGCTGGATCGGCGGCATCCTCGATCCGCTCGCCGACAAGCTGATGCTGACCGTCGCCTTCGTCTGCCTGGCGCTCTCCGGCCAGTTGCCGGTGTGGCTCGCCCTGATCGTGGTGGGACGGGACCTGGTCATCGTCTGCGGCGCTTTCGCGTACCATTTCCTGATCGGGCCGTTCGAGGCGGCGCCGAGCCGCCTTTCCAAGGCGACCACGGCCATCCAGATCGCCTTCGTGCTGGCCACCCTGCTGCGCTCTTCCGCGTGGCTGGCGATTCCGGGGTGGCTGTGGCTGGTTCTCGCCCTGGCCACCGCGGCGATCACGCTGGCCAGCGGATTCCATTACGTCATGGTCTGGACCGCGCGTGCGCGCCACGCGCGGCGCGGGCCGGGGGAGAGACTGCAATGAGCGACCCGAGGAGGGATGGCCGGCTCGACATCCGCTGGCGCTGGCTGATCCTGCTGCTGCTGCTCGGCGCGGTGGTGTATGCGCTGTCGCCGGTGCTGATGCCGTTCGTGATCGCGGCGCTGTTCGCCTACCTCACCGATCCGGTGGTCGACCGGATGGAACGCTGGATGGGGCGCACGCTCGCGGTGAGCCTTGTGTTCCTGGTCGTCACCATCATCGTGATCGGCATCCTGCTGGTGCTGATCCCATACATCGAGCGCCAGATCAGCAACTTCCTGGTGCAGCTGCCGACCTGGATCGACTGGTTCCAGACGCGTGCGCGGCCCTGGCTGGAACTGCGCTTCGGCATCTCGCCGGACGCGCTCGACACCCAGCGCCTGGTCGCCGCGCTGCAGGCGAACTGGAAGCAGGCCGGCGGCATTGCCGCTGCCGCGCTGGCCGGGGTGTCGAAGTCGGGCATGGCGGTGGTCGGGTGGGTGCTCAACCTGGTGCTGATCCCGGTGGTGGCGTTCTATCTCCTGCGCGACTGGGATCTGATGGTCGGGCACATCCGCGCGATGGTCCCGCGCCCGGTGGAGCCGACGGTGTCGCGGCTCGCGCACGAGTCGGACGTGGTCCTGGGGGCCTTCCTGCGTGGCCAATTGAGCGTCATGGTCGTGCTCGGCGTCTACTACGGCGCCGGCCTTTGGCTGGTCGGACTGAGCGTCGGTCCCCTGATCGGCATGGTCGCCGGGCTGATCAGTTTCGTGCCTTATCTGGGTGCCATCACCGGCGTCGTGATGGGACTCGTCGCCGCCTTGATGCAGTATCAGGATTGGACCCACGTGCTGCTGGTGGCGGGCGTGTTCGCCGTCGGCCAATTGCTGGAAGGCTACGTGCTGGTGCCACGCATGGTCGGCGACAAGATCGGGCTGCACCCGGTGGCGGTGATCTTCGCGGTATTGGCCGGCGGCGAGCTGTTCGGCTTCCTCGGCGTGCTGTTGGCGCTGCCGGTGGCCTCGGTGGCGATGGTGCTGTTGCGTTACGGATACCAGCGCTATACCAGCAGCGAGCTCTACGTCGCGTCTGCCGAAGCGCCGGCACCGGCCATTGTCGTGGCCGGCAGCCCGGCCGTTCAGCAGACAGCGGACCTGCCCGGCGGCACGCCGCCCGCGGGTGGCGGCGATCCACACGGAACGGCATGAGCGGACAGTTGCCGCTGGCCCTGCGCTGGCCCGCGCACCAGCGCTTCGCGACGTTCACCGCGGGCGCCAACGGCGTCCCGATCGAACTGGTGCGCGACGCCGCGACCTCCACGGGCGCGTCGCTCTACCTTTCGGGCGCGCATGGCAGCGGACGCACCCATCTCCTGATCGCCGCCTGCGCCGAGGCCGGGGAGCAAGGCCGGCGCGCGCAATACCTTCCGTTGCGCAGGCACGGCGCCGGCCTGATCCGCGGCTTTGGCGGCAGCGACCTCATCGCCATCGACGATGTGGATGCGATTGCCGGCGACGCAGCCGCCGAGCACGCCCTGTTCGATCTCTACAACCGCTGCCGTGCGGAAGCGGTCGGCCTGCTGTTCGCCGCCGGCCAGCCGCCGGCGCAGGTCGGCTTCGGGCTGCCGGACCTGGTGTCGCGCCTCGGTGCCTCCACGCAGGCGGTGCTGAAGCCGCTGGACGAGGCTGCCCGCCGGGAGCTCGTCGTCGAGCGCGCGCGCGTGCGCGGCATCGAGCTGGACGATGCGGTGACGGACTGGCTGTTCGCCCACGGCCGGCGCGACCTCGGCTCGCTGCTGGCGGTGCTCGACCGCATCGACCGCGCCTCCCTCGCCGCCCGCCGCCGCGTAACCGTGCCGTTCCTGCGCGGGATCATGCAGGCGGACGACATGGCATCGTGACATCGCCGCGTCGGAGCGGCTTCAGCCGCGATGCTCCTGGCCGGAAGCGTGTGCCGTCAGCATCCGGTCGAGTTCGGCGAGCTGCCCCGGCGTACCGATGTTGCGCCAGCAGCCGTCGTGACGCTCGCCGCTCAGAAGCCGCTCGCGCATCGCGCGCCGGTACATCGGCAGCAGCTTGAAGCGCGTGGCCGCTTCGCCAGCGACGATCTCCGGGTGATAGACGCCGATGTTGCCGAAGGTGAGGCGCTCGCCGGCACCATCCTCGTTGAGGCGGCGCCCGTCCAACCAGAAGTCGCCCTGCGGGTGGAACTCCGGGTTCGGCACCATCACCAGATGGGCAATGCCGTCCGGTTCCGCCGGCAGGCGCGCGTAGTCGTAGTCGCTGACGATGTCGGCACTCACCACGATGAAGGGCGCCGCGCCGAGCAGGGGCAAGGCATGTTTGATGCCGCCGCCGGTCTCGAGCGGTTCCGGGCCTTCGTCGCTGTAGCGGATGCGCACGCCCCAGCGCGCGCCATCGCCGAGCGCCGCCGGGAACTGCGCGGCAAGATGCGAGATGTTGATGATCACCTCCTGCACGCCCGCAATGGCGAGCTTTTCCAGGTGATGCTCGATCAGCATCCTTCCGCCGGCACGGAGCAGGGGTTTGGGCGTGGTATCGCTCAGCGGCCGCATGCGTTCCCCGCGCCCGGCCGCCAGGATCAGCGCCCGGCGCGGGCTCATGCGGGAAGTTCCCGGCGTGCCTCGGCCAGGTCGCGCCCGGCCCGCGCGCGCTCCAGCAATTCCGCGAGTGCGGCGAGTTCCGGATAGCGGTTGGCCACGTCGAGTGCATACCGCCACACCATCGGCAGGTCGCCGAGGTATTGCGCCTTGGCGTCGCGGTACCAGAGCCGGCAGAAGATGCCGAGCACCTTGAGGTGTCGCTGCAGGCCCATGAGGTCGAACCAGCGCCGGAAGCGGTCCAGGCCCACCTCCGCGTTCATGAGACCCGCGGCCGATAGGCGCTGGTGGTGCTCCGCCATCCAGGCCTCCACGCGTTCCGCGGGCCATTCGATGTAGCAGTCACGCAGCAGCGACACCAGGTCGTAGGTGATCGGCCCGTCGACCGCGTCCTGGAAATCGATGATCCCCGGATTCTCCAGCACCTGCTTTTCCGATTCCCGATTCCCGATTCCCGATTCCCGGACCACGAGCAGATTGCGGCTGTGGTAATCCCGATGCACGAAGGCGCGCGGTTGTTCCAGCGCGGCCTGGATCAAGACGGTGAAGGCGGCCTCGATCACGTCCCACTCCTCGCAGGACGGCGTGAAGCCGAGATGGCGCTGCAGGAACCACTCCGGCATCAACTCCAGTTCATCGACCAGGCGCCGGCGGTCGTACGGCGGCAAGCCGCTGGTATCGACGCGCTCCTGCATGCGCAGGAGCGCCGCGAGCGCATCGCCATACAAGCCGTCCACGTTCCCGTCGGAGAGCTCGGGAAGGAAGGTGCGCACGCCGAGGTCCTCCATCAGCACGAAGCCGTTGCGCCGGTCGGCGGCCAGCACCGCCGGGGCATGCAGGCCCGCCGCCCGCAGGCGCGAGCCGATGTCCAGCCACGGATCGATGTCTTCCCGGTCCGGTGGCGCATCCATGATCACCAGCGGCGGCTGGCCTTCCATCGCCACGCGCCAGTAGCTGCGGAAGCTGGCGTCGGAGGATGCCGGTTGGATGGAGGACACGGATGCCGGGCAATGATCCTCGGCGAAGCGGGTCAGGAGTTGCCGGCGGGCGGGTGGCATCGGGCGGAGTTCCACGAAAACCGGAAGTGTACCCTGCAGCCGGCTACCTCCTTCGCGCGTCCCTGTCGTTGACTTTGCACATCAAAGTGTTAGATTTCATACGAGGGATTTCGTTGGTTAACGTGGGAGGCATGCTCATGATCCGGCAACTTCTGATTGCCTGTTGTGGTTTCCTGGCCGCGATGGGATCGGCGAACGCACAGCTCTACGATGGCAACAACAATATCCGGATGTCCGTGATCGGGGAAATCAACCTGGAAGTTCCAGGGGGTACCTTGTTGTCGCCGTCCTTCGCGGTGCAGGTCAAGGACGCGGCTGGACAGCCTGTTTCGGACTTGCTGATCATGTTTGACCTCCCGCGCTTCTATAGCGCGCAGGGAGGCGGGGCCAGCAACGAGATCTGCCGTTGCGGCTGGTTCATCGGGCAGGGCCAGCAGGGCCAAGCCTACACGGATGAGGACGGTATCGCCGTTGCTCCCGATTTTCTGGTCGCCGGGCCAACGTATGTCCTCGCATTCGTGCCAGAGGATGGGACGCCGCGGAACATTGAAATGGCTGCCTGGCCCATGCCAATGGCGCTGTTCGGCATCAATTACGTCGATCCTTTCCCGGTACAGCCTTGGGGGCCGATTCCCGATGGCACTTCGCCCCAACCCCTCGGCGTGCCGCAGGTGGACGCGGCCGGGTACCGGGGTTCCGATGCGCCACGGCTTCCCAGCCGTACCCGGAAGGGGATTCCCGACGTTCGTTGATTGGCTGCACGGTCCCGGCGAAATGCCCGCGCGGTGAATCGCGGCCGCCTTGAGCATGCCGGGCAGGCGGGCGCCGTCGTGAGGCTTTGACGCGGCCAGGTCCGAAACAGTACCATATCGGTCCTAGTTAGCCCGCCAGCGCACGCCCGCCATGCTCCGCGTCAGCAAGCTCACCGATTACGCCACCGTCGTCATGACCTGCCTGGTCGGGACGGGCGAGCGCGTGACCAGCGCGCAGGTGGTGGCCGAGCGCACGCGGCTGGAGGCGCCGACGGTCAGCAAGCTCCTGAAGCAGCTTGCCCAGGCGGGCCTGGTCGTTTCCACCCGCGGCAGCAACGGCGGCTATCGCCTCGCGCGGGCGCCGGCGGAGATCACCATCGGCGACATCGTGGAGGCGATGGAAGGCCCGTTCGGCATGACCGAGTGCAGCCTGCAGGGCGGCCAGTGCGAGCTGGAGCCCTGGTGCAGCGTGCGCGTCAACTGGCGGCGCATCAACCAGGCGATCGCCGACGCGCTGGAAAGCGTGACCCTCGCCGACATGACCGCGCCGCCGGCGCCCCGCCGGCCCGCCATCCCGCTGCGCGTCGCAGCGCCCTGAACAGTCCCATGGCCACAGAACGCATCCAGATGGAATCGGAGCTCCGCGATCGCCTGCGCGCGCCCGCGACCGGCAACGAGGCGGTCGAGGCGGCGCTGAGCCGCCGCTACGACGCCGGTTTCGTCACCGACATCGAGAGCGACAGCTTGCCGCCGGGCCTGGACGAGGGCACCGTGCGGGCGATCTCCGCACGCAAGCACGAGCCGGAATGGATGACCGAGTGGCGCCTCAAGGCCTACCGCCACTGGCTGACCATGACCCCGCCGCACTGGGCCAAGCTGCGCATCGGGCCGATCGATTTCCAGGCGATCAGCTACTACTCGGCGCCCAAGGGCCCGAAGTACAAGTCGCTGGACGAGGTGCCCAGGGAGCTGATCGAGACCTACGACAAGCTCGGCGTGCCGCTGCACGAGCGGGCGAAACTCGCCGGCGTCGCGGTGGATGCGGTGTTCGATTCGGTGTCGGTCGGCACCACCTTCCAGAAGGAGCTGGCGGCCAAGGGCATCGTGTTCTGTTCCATGTCCGAGGCGGTGAAAAGCCATCCGGAACTGGTGAAGAAGTACCTCGGCACCGTGGTGCCGCAGGGCGACAACTATTTCGCGGCGCTCAACTCCGCGGTGTTCTCGGATGGATCGTTCGTGTTCATTCCCAAGGGCGTGCGCTGCCCGATGGAGCTCTCCACCTATTTCCGCATCAACGCCGGCCACACCGGCCAGTTCGAGCGCACCCTGATCATCGCCGAGGAGGGCGCCAGCGTGTCCTACCTGGAGGGCTGCACGGCGCCGATGCGCGACGAGAACCAGCTCCATGCCGCGGTGGTGGAACTGGTCGCGCTGGATGACGCCAGCATCAAGTACTCGACGGTGCAGAACTGGTATCCGGGCGACGAGAACGGCGTCGGCGGCATCTACAACTTCGTGACAAAGCGCGGCGAGTGCCGCGGCCCGCGGTCGCGCATCGTCTGGACGCAGGTGGAAACCGGTTCGGCGATCACCTGGAAGTATCCTTCCTGCGTGCTGCGCGGCGACGATTCGGCCGGCGAGTTCCACTCGGTCGCGCTGACCCATCACTGCCAGCAGGCCGATACCGGCACCAAGATGATCCACATCGGCCGCAACACCAAGTCGAAGATCGTCTCCAAGGGCATCAGCGCCGGGCGCGGCCAGAACACCTACCGCGGCCTGGTCAAGATCGAGAAGGGCGCCGAGGGCGCGCGCAACCACACCCAGTGCGATTCGCTGCTGATCGGCAAGCGCTGCGGCGCGCACACCTTCCCCTACATCGAGGTGAAGAACCCGGGCGCCATCGTCGAGCACGAGGCGACCACCTCCAAGATCTCCGAGGACCAGATGTTCTACTGCCGCTCGCGCGGCATCGGCGAGGAGGACGCGGTATCGATGATCGTCGACGGCTTCTGCAAGCAGGTGTTCCGCGAGCTGCCGATGGAGTTCGCGGTGGAGGCCAAGAAACTGCTGGAGGTTTCGCTGGAAGGCGCGGTGGGTTGAAAGCCGGGATTCGTGATTGGAGATTCGGGATTCGCAGGAGCGCGCACCTCCGCTTCTCCGTCATTCCGGCGAAGGCCGAATCCATTTTCACGACGTGATGGCCAGCCAAGATCAAGATGGATCCCGGCTTTCGCCGGGATGACGGTGGCTCACCGCCTCGGGCTCTACGCCAAGACAAGCAAGCCGCTGCATTCTCCGTTGACGGAAATACTTCATGCTCAAGATCGACAACCTCCACGTCCGCGTCGCCGGGCGTGAAATCCTGAAGGGCCTCTCGCTCGAGGCCAAGGCCGGCGAAGTGCATGCCATCATGGGTCCGAACGGCGCCGGCAAATCGACGCTCGGCAACGTGCTGGCTGGGCGGGAGGGTTACGAGGTCACCGCCGGCACGGTGGAGTTCGAGGGGCAGAACCTGCTCGAGCTCGCCCCCGAGGAGCGCGCCGCCGCCGGCGTGTTCCTGGCCTTCCAGTACCCGGTCGAAATCCCCGGCGTCAACAACACCTATTTCCTGCGCGCCGCGCTCAACGCGCAGCGCCGGCAGCGCGGCGAGGCCGAGCTCGATTCCATGCAGTTCCTCAAGAAGGTGCGCGAGAAGCTGGCCGTGCTGCACCTCAAGGACGAGCTCCTGCACCGCGCCGTCAACGAGGGCTTTTCCGGCGGCGAGAAGAAGCGTAACGAGATCTTCCAGCTCGCCCTGCTGGAGCCGAAGCTTGCCATCCTCGACGAAACGGATTCCGGCCTCGACATCGACGCCATGAAGCTGGTCGCCGACGGCGTCAACGCGATGCGCGACCCGGCGCGGAGCTTCCTCGTCATCACCCATTACCAGCGCCTGCTAGACTATATCGTGCCGGACGTGGTGCACGTGCTCGCCGAGGGCCGCATCGTCGAGAGCGGCGACAGGACGCTCGCACACGAGCTCGAAGCGCACGGCTACGGCTGGGTCGCCGGCCGCCACGCGCCCGCCGGGGCGGCCTGATGGGCGCCTTTCTCGACTCCATGCTCGCCGGCCGCGACGGGCTCGGCGGCGTCCGCGCGGAGGCCGCGGCGGCGCTGCTGCGCGATGGCCTGCCCGGGCCGCGCGAGGAAGCCTGGAAGTACACCAGCCTGCGCGCGCTGGAGCAGCGCCGCTATGCGCCGGCTCCGGGCGAGGCGACCGACGTGCCGGCTCTGGCGGCGTTCGCGCTGCCGGGCGTCGATGGCGCCCGCCTGGTGTTCGTCAACGGCGTATTCCAGCCGGCGCTTTCGGACCTGCAGGCCGCACCGGGTGTCGAGATCCTGCCGTATCGCGAGCATCCCGGCCAGCTTGACAAGGATCTCGAAGGGCATCATGGCACCGGGTCGGCCGACGCCTTCCTGCGCCTCAACACGGCGCTGGTCGAGGATGGCGCGTCGATCCGCGTCGTCGCCGGTGCGGACGCCGGGGCGCCGATCCATCTCGTCATCCTCGGCGCGCCGGCCGCCGCCGACCTCGCCTGGCAACTGCGCCTGCAGGTCGAGCTCGGCGCCGGCGCGCGCCTGTCCCTCGTCGAGCATCATCTCGGCAACGACGAGCACGCGCATCTCGGCAACCTCGTCGCCAATTACGTGCTGGGTGCCGGTGCGCGGCTGGAACTCCTGCAGGTCCAGGATGCCGGCGAACGCGCTACGCTGATCCGCCGCGGCAGCTTCCACGTGGGCGAAGATGCGCAGCTCGCCGCCACCACGCTCGAGGCCGGTGCGCAGATGACGCGCCACGATTTCCGCGTGCACCTCGCCGGGCGCGGTGCGCGCCTCGAATCGCGCGGCGTGTTCGTGCTGCACGGGCGCCAGCATGCCGACACGCACATGGACGTTCGCCACGAGGCGCGCGATACCTCGAGCGACGTCCTCTGGCGTGGTGTCGCCGACCAGCGCTCGCGCGGCGTGTTCCATGGCGCCATCACCATCGCCGAGGGTGCCGATGGCGCCGATGCGGCACTCTCCAACAAGAACCTGCTGCTCTCGCCGCAGGCCGAGATCGATACGCAGCCGGCGCTGGAGATTTACGCCGACGAAGTGAAGGCGGCACACGGCGCCACCGTCGGCCAGCTCGATGAGCAGGCCCTCTTTTATCTCCGCACCCGCGGCATTCCGCTGGATGCCGCGCGGCGCATCCTGGTGTCCGCCTTCTGCAGTGCGGTGTTCGCCGACCTGCAACCCGCAGTGCTGCGCGAGCGCCTCGACGAACTCCTCGCCACGCGCCTGCCGCAGGCCGGGGAATGACATGAGCGCGCGCGCCGAATCCGTCCTCGCGCCACTCGACGTGGCGGCGGTGCGCGCCGAGTTTCCGCTGCTCTCGCGCACGGTGCACGGCAAGCCGCTGATCTATTTCGACAGCGCCAACACTGCGCAGAAGCCGTCGGCGGTGATCGAGGCGGTGGACCGGTTCTACCGCACCAGCAACGCCAACGTGTCGCGCGCGGTGCACCAGCTCGGCGCCGAGGCGACCGCCGCCTACGAGGAGACGCGCAGCAAACTCGCGCGCTTCCTCAACGCGCCCTCGCGCGATGAGATCGTGCTGACCAGTGGCACCACGCAGGCGATCAACCTGGTCGCGTACAGCTTCGCGCTGCCGCGCCTCGCGCCGGGCGACGAGATCGTCACCACGATGATGGAGCACCACGCCAACATCGTGCCTTGGCAGCTGGTCTGCGAGCGCACCGGGGCGAAGCTCAAGGTGGCGCCGATCAACGAGCGCGGCGAACTCCTGGTCGATCGCTTCGTCGAGCTGCTGACGCCAAAGGTGAAGCTCGCCGCCGTCACCCACGTCTCCAACGTGCTCGGCACCATCAACCCGATCGCCGAACTCGCCCGCCACGCGCGCCGCCGCGGCATCCCGCTGATGGTCGACGGCTCGCAGGCGGCGCCGCACCTGCCGGTGGACGTCCAGGCGCTCGGCTGCGATTTTTACGCCATCACCGGCCACAAGCTGTTCGGCCCGACCGGCACCGGCGCGCTGTGGGCGCGGCGCGAGATCCTGCGCGACATGCCGCCCTTCTTTGGCGGCGGCGAGATGATCCGCGAGGTCAGCTTCGAGGGCACCACCTTCGCCGATCCGCCGCACCGCTTCGAGGCCGGCACGCCGAACATCGCCGGCTTCGTCGGCCTCGGCGCCGCGCTCGACTACGTCGAGTCGCTCGGCCGCGAGCGCATGGCGGCCTACGAGCACGAATTGCTGGGGCATGCGACCGCTGCGCTGAAGGCCGTGCCGGGCCTGCGCATCATCGGCGAGGCGCCGCACAAGGCGACGGTGATCTCGTTCCTGATCGAGGGCGTACACGGCCACGACCTCGCCACCCTGCTCGACCACGAGGGCGTGGCGGTGCGCTCGGGCCACCACTGCGCGCACCCCCTGATGGCCTTCTTCGGCGTGCCGGCGACCGTGCGCGCCTCGTTATCGATCTACAACACGCGCGAGGAGGTCGACCGCTTCATCGAGGCGATCGATCGCGTGCGCAAGCTCCTGGTCTGATCGCGCGGGTGTCATGGGAGCGGCGTCAGGATCGCCTGCACGCAGGCTCCTACCTGTAGGAGACGTCCCCCCGTCTTCGCCGGCGCGCTGTCGCGGAGCAAACAGGATGCATGATTGAGGGCGCGCGGAGAGTGGAGACCGACGTCGCAGTGGTGTGCACGTGTGCACCCGTGTAGGAGAGTGGTCCGCTCGGTATCGGCGTG
>JAFKNA010000001.1 GCA_017305135.1 Lysobacterales bacterium
ACACGGTCGCGGCGAGGCGCGGCACGAAACACTCCGGTGCAGGGAATGGCTGCTCAGGCTTGCGCCCGCCCCGGCCGGTTCATATCGGCCTTTTCCGGTTTTCGTATCGGACATCGCCGCGCTTAAGACAGGGCGTTTCCCACGTCGGAGGCCAGAAAGCAGTGATGTCGCGCTCCGCACGCGTGCTGATGCGCGGCGAGGTACTGGTGCCGCCGGCGGGCTGATGGCGACGGCGCCAGTCAGCCCTTCAGCGTCTGCCGTCAGCGGCTGGCGTTGGCAGTGGCCGTTTCGGCTGGTGCGTCCGCCTCGGGTTCAGGCTGCACGTCGGGCGTGCTCAGCACCAGCACCGCTTCCCACTGCCCGTCGGGGCGAAGGGTGAAGGCGGCCGGTTCAAGGTCGAACCGCAGCAGGTCGCGCGCCTGGATGTAGCGCACGTCGGCCGTGAGATAGGTGTGCGGTGGCACGGCATCGCCGGCTTGCGGGTAGCGGGCCCACACCAGGTATTCGTCCTGCGAGGCCGAGCGTGCGGTCAAGGCGGCCGGCACGGCCAGTTCCACCGTCGCGGCCTGCTGCGGCGCGCTGCGCCCGGTGGTGATGCGGATGGCATGGCTGTCGCGGATGAAGCGGCGTGGCACCGTTTCGAGAAAGCGGTCGATTCCCGCCAGCAGGGTCGGGTCGGTGCTGGTGTGCACGCGCACGTCGGCGGGTTCCGCGAACGCCTGCTCCGGGAAGCTGATGGCGATGACGTCGGTCGATGCGGCCTGATCCGGCAGGGGGCCGCTGCCTGGTCAGCATCTGCACCGCCGGCGGGATGGGCGTGGTGGCGATCCTCGAGCGCTGACGGGCCTGCTTGCGCGCCGTCACGCGCGCTGCGTGACGGCGGTCGCGCTGTCCGCCTGATCCGGATCAATCGCGCGCCAAGGCGCGCCGCGGCGCCATCGCTATGTTCGGACGGTCACCGTCAGCACGTTGCCGCGCGCGTATAATGACCGCCCCGGTCCACTCACCAAGAGATCCCGCGCTGCGTACCGACATGTTCCAGCAGCAGTTGGTGTTCTTCGAAGTCCGGCCGGATCGCCACCTGGTCGACCTGCCCGGGTACGGCTACGCCAAGGTGCCGCAGGAATTGCAGGCGCACTGGCAAGCCTTCATCCAGGACTATTTCCAGCGCCGCGAGTCGCTCAAGGGACTGGTGGTGGTGATGGACATCCGCCACCCCCTCAAGGACTACGACCGGCAGATGCTGGGCTACGCGGTCCAGCGCGGGTTGCCGGCGCATGCGCTGCTGACCAAGGCCGACAAGCTCGGCCGTGGCCAGCAGTCGCAGACCCTGCAGGCGGTGAAGAAGGAATTGTTCTCGGCGTTCGGCGACAGCGTCGGCGTGCAGGTGTTCTCCTCCGAGTCCAAGCAGGGCGTGGACCAGGCGCGCCAGGTGGTGACGGACTGGCTGGAGCTCGCGTAGCGGGCTTCCAGCCCGCGTTCACTGCTCTCCCGGCAAGGGCGAGAATTCCGCGGGCACCCAGGCGAAGGCATCGTCGTCCCGGCGGACATGGCCCAGGCCGGGAAACGGCAGATGCGCGCCCGCCAGCCACCACCCACCATCGGCGACCCGCGCCATGAGCGCGCGGCGGCTGGCAATCGCCAGGCCGCGATCCAGATCGGCCTCGAAGGAGGCGTCCGGACGGCTGAACTGCACCGCGTGGTAGTGGACGATGTCGCCCCAGACCAGCAGTTGCTGGCCGGCGCCCGCGTCGAACAGGAACGAGGTGTGCCCCGGCGTATGGCCGGGTGAATCCAGGCCGCTCACGCCCTCGGGCAGGCGCTCGCCGCGGGCGAACAGCCGCAGTCGCCCGCCCGCCTGGTAGGGCGCCACCGCGTCGCGCGCCATCTTGAACAGCGGGCGGAACGCCGCGCGGGTGTCGGCACGGGTTTCGGTCTTCGGATCCAGCCAGTAGTCGGCGTCGGCGCGTGCCAGCCAGACGGTCGCCTTCGGAAAGGCCTCGTGGCCCTGGCCGTCGAGCAATCCGCACAGGTGATCCGGATGCGCGTGGGTGATCAGCACCTGATCGACCTGCTCGGGCGAGTAGCCGGCGCTGCGCAGGTTTTCCAGCACATGCCCCAGGCCCGGGCCAAAGCAGCGCGCGGTGCCGGCATCCACCAGCGTGAGCACATCGCCGCGCTGCACCAGATAGGCGTTGACCGCGGTCTGCAGGCCCTGCGGCGTTTCGGGCACGTGGCGCGAAGCGAGCAGCGCCTGCTTGCCGGCGTCGTCGATACCGGACAGCTCGGCGCGTGCCAGCGGCACCACGCCATCGAACAGGGCGGTGACCCGCACCTCGCCGATGGCCTGGTGATAGACGCCCGGCACCTGGCGGATGGGCGCGGTCTGGGCGCTGGCGGGCAAGGCCGTGGCCGTCAGCAGCAGCGACGCCAGGATGAAGGAGCGGGAACGGAACCGGATCGGGACCATGACGGGGAAGGAAAGAAAGCGGCATGCCGCGGAGCCGCCATCGTAGGCAGGCGGGATCGAGCGCAACGCTCAATCCATGGCGTCAAACGCTCACGTCGCCCGGCCGATCAGGCATTGCCGATATGGGCCGGATCCAGGCCGTAGCGCTCGCTGAAGCGGCGCGTGAAGCTGGCGACCGAGCGATAGCCGACCCGCGCGGCCACCGTTTTCACCGGCCAATGGGTGGTGTAGAGCAGATCCATCGCGCAGGCCAGGCGTGCCGCGGCAACCACCTCGCGCAGGCCGGTGCCCTCCGCGACCAGGCGACGGCGCAGCGTGGCGCCGCTGACGCCCAGGGCGGCTTCGACGTGCGTGGATTGCCAGTCGCGCGCGGGATCGGCGCGGATCAGATCGCGGATCCGCATCGCCAGGCTGGGTGGCGGCGGCACCAGCATGGTGGTGTGCCCGCGGCGGCACAACGCCACCGTCAGCGCGGCCAACGCCAACCGCGCTTCGGTGTACCGGCCGGCCTGCAGTGCGGCCAGCCAGTGCTGCAGATCGGTGGCGAACTCGGCGCTGTCCAGGCGGGCGAGATCATCGCCGCGGCCGCTGATCGGATCGGTCCACAACAGGCGCGCGGCGGCGAGGACTTCCTCGCACAGCGGAATGGTGACGGTCAGGTAGAGGCCACTGTCGGGATCGGGAATGTTGGTCACGTCCATCCGGCAGCGGCGCGCGATCAGGAACAGGTCGCCAGGCGCGAACTCCAGCGCCTGCGCATGCGTGCGCACCTGCTTGCGCCCGCGCAATACGATCGCGATGCAGGGATGATCGATGTCCACCGCGTGCGCGCCGTGCTCATGGCGCGCGGTGATGCAGGCATAGCCTTCCGCGCGGGCGCAGCCGACCAGCGAGCCGAGGCGGGCGAGCAGCAACGAACGGGGATCCTGCGGCGCGTTCATCCGAACCTGATCGAATCAGACCGCGACGTTGAACAGCCTGCCCACCAGCGCCGCCGCGGCCATCGCCACCGCGCCCCAGAAGCCGACCCGCCATGCGCCGCGCAGGATCGAGGCACCGCCGATCCGCGCGGCGATGCCGCCGGAAATCAGCAAGCCGACCAGGGTGACCGCGGTGGTCACCGCGGCAACCCGGTCCGCCGGCGCGAACACCGACGCCGCGATTGGCAGCGCCGCGCCGACGGTGAAGGCGGCGGCCGAAGCCAACGCCGCCTGCAAGGGACGCGCACGCAGTTCCTCGGTGAGACCGAGTTCGTCGCGCGCGTGCGCGGCGAGGGCATCATGGGCGGTGAGCTGTTCGGCGACCTGGCGCGCCAGGGCGGGCTCGAGTCCGCGCTGCACGTAGATCTGGGTGAGTTCGGCGAGCTCCAGGCCCGGCTCGGCGCGCAGTTCGCGTTTCTCGATCGCCAGATCGGCCGCTTCGGTATCGGCTTGTGACTGGACCGATACATATTCGCCCGCGGCCATCGACATCGCACCGGCGACCACGCCGGCCACTCCGGTCATCAGGATGGTTTCGGAACTCGCGCCGCTGGCGGCCACGCCGACGACGATGCCGGCCACCGAGACGATGCCGTCGTTGGCGCCCAGCACCGCCGCGCGCAGCCAGCCGACCCGGTTGGTGCGGTGGAGTTCGGGATGGCGGCTGGTGGGAAGCGGGCGATGGCGCGGCATGGTGGCAGGGTAGCGTCCGCGCCACGCGGGGTCGAGTCGGGAACGGCCAGTACAGGCGCGGAACACTGCGATGTGGGCGGTGGCGATGATGCCTGGAGGGTATGCCGCTGCTCGCTGATCGCCGGGCGCGTGATGTAGCGGCACAGCTTTTCGAGCTTGTGGCTCTCGTGTGCTTCCGCGGCCACGCCGGCATGCAGCGAGAAGCCGCCGACCTTGCCGGCGTCGCCGTCCAGAGAACCCGCATCACCGGGT
>JAFKNA010000029.1 GCA_017305135.1 Lysobacterales bacterium
GCGCTTGGTCGCGCGGGGAAAGCCGCCCCTGCTGGCCCTCGGCGCCGCGATGCGCAAGCTCCTCCACCTCGCCTGGGGCGTCATTCATTCCGGCAAATCATTCGACCCGAAAATCGCTCTTGCCTAACCTCGATCAAGACGGTATCTACGGCCCGGCGTCGGGCGGGTGGGCGTCCTTCGGCCAGCGCTTGTAGGTCCACTGGTACTGGGTGAACGCGCGTTGCACGCAGGCCTCGACGCCGCGGTTGAGCGCCGTGCAGGCGATCACCGGATCGGCATCGCAGAGGCCCTCGGGCGCGGGCAGGACGTGGATGCGGTAGCCGCGCCCGCGCGGCAGGCGCTCGGCGAAGGCGAACAGCACGCGCGCGCCGGTGCGCTGCGCCAGCCTCGGCAGCAGCACCATGGTCGAGGCAGGCACGCCGAACAGCGGCGCCGGCACGCCTTCGCCCTGGCGCGGCTTCTGGTCGGGGAGAATGCCGATCGCGCCGCCGGCGGCGAGGCGGCGGTACAGTGCCCGTACGCCGCTGCCTTCGGCGCGCACCTGCTCGACCGGCAGCGCCCCGCGCACCTGCCGCAGCAGCGGCTCGAGCGTGGACGTGCGCGGCGCGCGGTAGAGGATCGCCAGAGGCGTGCGCGCCGCCAGCCAGTAGTTGAGCAGCTCCCAGCAGCCCAGGTGCGGTGCCGCGATGATGACGCCCCGGCCCGACGCCAGGGCTTCGTCGAGAAGCTCCGCGCCCATCGTTTCCTGCACCAGGGCGAGCGCGCGACCAGGGGGATTGCCCCAGATCTTCGCCGTCTCGGCCAGCGCCTTGCCGGTTTCGATCAGCGCGGCGCGGGCGAGCGCGTGTCGGGTTTTCCCTTCGTCCTGCGTTGATACGAGGAGCAGGTTGCGCTCGGCCACCTGCCGCGGTCGTGCATGGAGGAGCCACAGCACGGCTCCGAGCAGGGCGCCGGCCGCGTGCAGGAACGGCAGCGGCAGGCGTCCGGCGAGGCCGAGTCCGCCGCGCAGCAACCTGACCGGCCATGCAAGAGAGGGGGTGTCCATGGTCATGCACGATTGTACGGGCGATGCCGGGCGCGATCGCGCGTGCCACGGCAGCGCTTCCGAAGCGCCCGGCCGCGGGTGCGCCGCCCCGCCCGGCTGCGGCATGATGGCGCCTGCCCGGAAGCCTGCAGGAAGGCGTGCCCATGATTGCCCTGATCCAGCGCGTGGCCAGCGCACACGTGGAGGTCGATGCCACCCGCGTCGGCGCGATCGGGCCGGGCCTGCTGGCGCTGGTCGCGGTGCAGCCGGGCGACGGCGAGCCGCAGGTGCAGCGACTGCTCGCACGCCTGCTCGGCTACCGCGTGTTCGCCGACGTGGACGGACGCATGAACCGTTCGCTCGCCGACACCGGCGGCGGCCTGCTGCTGGTGTCGCAGTTCACCCTCGCCGCGGACACCCGTTCGGGCATGCGGCCGGGGTTTTCGACCGCCGCCGCGCCGGTCGAGGCGGAGTCCTGGTTCGCGCGGCTGGTCGAATGCGCAAGGGAGCGCCACCCGGGGGTGGAAACCGGGCGCTTCGGTGCCCATATGAAGGTGCACCTCGTCAACGACGGGCCGGTGACCTTCTGGCTCGAAGCGCACTGACGCGAGATCCAGGACCGCCCACACCCACGCGCCGGCCAGCCAGTCCGGAGATGCCACCGCCTGCGGCGGCGGCACTTCGCGACGGACGGCGCGGGAATGGGCGCCCTTGACGCCGTTTCTATACTACCTGTCTTTTGCCGTACTCGAACCCCGGAACACCTATGGCCGCAGAACACAACCAGGAGCAGCAGTCCGAGATCAAGACGCTGATCATCAAGGGCAAGGAGCAGGGCTACCTGACCTATGCCGAGGTCAACGATCACCTGCCCGACGACATCGTCGATCCGGAGCAGATCGAAGACATCATCGGCATGATCAACGACATGGGCATCGAGGTGCACGAGGTCGCACCCGATACCGAGGCGCTGATGCCGGAAACCCCGGTCAGCGCGGACGACGACACTGCCACCGAGGAAGCCGTCGCGGTGCTGTCCGCGGTCGATGCGGAAGTCGGCCGCACCACCGATCCGGTGCGCATGTACATGCGCGAGATGGGCACGGTCGAGCTCCTGACCCGCGAGGGCGAGATCGCCATCGCCAAGCGCATCGAGGAAGGCCTGAACCAGGTGCAGACCGCCCTGGCCAGCTTCCCGTGGTCGATCCAGCTGCTGGTCGAGGAATACGACCAGCACGTCGAGGGCAAGAAGCGCCTGTCCGAGGTGCTGGCGGGTTTTGCCGATCTCGAACAGCTGCAGGACGAGGCGGCCGCCGCGGCCGAGGACGCCCCTGCCGCCGAGGAAGGCGAGGCCGCCGAGGGCGAGTCCGAGGGCGACGAGGAAGAGGACAGCAGCGACAGCGAGGAGACCACCACCGACCAGGGCATCGACCTGGTCGAGGTGCGGCGCCGCATGGATGAACTGCGCGATTACTACGCGAAGTTCCAGAAGGTGGCCGAGAAGCACGGCCGCGACGATCGCAAGGCGCTCAAGGTGCGCGACGAGATGGCGGAGCTGTTCCTGCGCCTGAAGTTGCCGGCGATCATGATCGACAGCTTCGTGCGCAAGCTCCGCGAGGTGGTCAACACGATCCGCCACCACGAGCGCGCCATCGCCGACCTCTGCGTCAAGCATGCGCGCATGCCGCGCAAGGACTTCCTCAAGCTCTTCCCCTCCAACGAGACCAATCCCGAATGGGCGGACGAGCTTGGCCGCAAGCGCCAGAAGTGGTCGCCGGCGATCAAGGCGCAGCGTGATGCGATCGTCGCCGAACAGGCCAAGCTGGTGGCGATCGAGGACACGCTCTATCTCGGCATCGCCGACATCAAGGAAATCAACCGCGCGATGTCGATCGGGGAGGCCAAGGCCCGCCGCGCCAAGAAGGAGATGGTCGAGGCCAACCTGCGCCTGGTGATCTCGATCGCCAAGAAGTACACCAACCGCGGCCTGCAGTTCCTGGACCTGATCCAGGAGGGCAACATCGGCCTGATGAAGGCGGTGGACAAGTTCGAATACCGCCGCGGCTACAAGTTCTCGACCTACGCCACCTGGTGGATCCGCCAGGCCATCACGCGCTCGATCGCCGACCAGGCGCGCACCATCCGCATCCCGGTGCACATGATCGAGACCATCAACAAGCTCAACCGCATCAGCCGGCAGATGCTGCAGGAGATGGGCCGC
The DNA here is from genome assembly GCA_017305135.1 of Lysobacterales bacterium. GTDB lineage: Bacteria > Pseudomonadota > Gammaproteobacteria > Xanthomonadales > Rhodanobacteraceae > Dokdonella_A. The sequence goes on from JAFKNA010000029.1 coordinate 3,246, forward strand.
GAGGCGACGCCGGAAGAACTCGCCATCAAGATGGAAATGCCCGAGGACAAGATCCGCAAGGTGCTGAAGATCGCCAAGGAGCCGATCTCCATGGAGACCCCGATCGGCGACGACGAGGACTCCCACCTCGGCGACTTCATCGAGGACGCGGCGATCGTCTCGCCGGTGGATTCGTCCACCAACATCGGCCTCATGGAAACCGTGCGCGACGTGCTCGCCGGCCTCACCCCGCGCGAGGCCAAGGTGCTGCGCATGCGCTTCGGCATCGACATGAACACCGACCACACGCTGGAAGAGGTCGGCAAGCAGTTCGACGTCACCCGCGAGCGCATCCGCCAGATCGAGGCCAAGGCGCTGCGCAAGCTGCGCCATCCCTCGCGCAGCGAGCAGCTGCGCTCGTTCCTCGACATCGAGTGAGGGTTCGCCCCGGCCGGCTCCGCTGCCGGGGCGGCGATCCGGAGAAGGGCATGGAACGCCTACCGATGCTTCGCCGGGGCGGGAGGCCGTAGACTGCGCCACCATGAAACGCGACCCGGCGCTGCTCGCCCTCGGCATCTCCGCTGACGAAGAAGACGCCTACGAGTTCCTGCTGGCCAACCCGGGCAGCGCGGCGCCCGATCTCGCGCGCGCAAGGCGCTGGACCACGCGCCGCGCCGGCCAGGTCCTCCGCTCGCTGGAGGCCAAGGGCATGGTCAACCGGCTGCCCGAGCGCACGCCGCGCTACCTGCCGGCGCCGCCCGAGGTGGTGCTGGAACTGCTGACGACGCGCAAGCAGGAGGAACTGCAGCGCGCGCGCATGGCGGCCGCGCGCTGGCAGGCGATGGTCCAGCATCCGCGCTTCGAGGAGCAGCCGGTCGAGATCACCACCGGCCGCGAGACGATTTCGCAGATGTTCCAGCACCTGCACCGTACCGCCCGCCAGGAGGTGCTGTGCCTGGAGCGTCCGCCCTACGTGATCAGCCCCACCTACCACTACTTCTCGGTGCAGAAGCAGGCGATGGCGCGCGGGGTCGTCCTGCGCAACATCATCGATGCCTCGGTGCTGGAGGCGCCGGGCAAGGTGGAATCGCTCCGCAAGGACGTCGGGGACGGCGAGGACATCAGGCTGCTGCCGCGCCTGCCGATGAAGCTGGTAATCGCCGACCGTCGCACCGCGCTGATCCCGCTGACCCTCGAACGCACCCGCGACGTGGCGCTGGTATTGCGCCCGTCGCTCCTGCTGGACTCGCTGTGCGAGCTGTTCGAGGTCCTGTGGGAGCGCGCCACGCCGTTCGGTACGGCGGCGGTGTCGGTGCAGCTTTCCGAGACCAGCCGGCATGCGGTCGATGCAGACCACCTGGTCTCGCTGCTCGCGGCTGGCATGAACGACAAGTCGATTGCCGACGAGCTTGGCGTCTCCGCGCGCACCCTCGAGCGCCGCATCGCGGACCTGTCGCAGCACCTCGGCGCCCGGACGCGTTTCCAGGCGGGCTGGCAGGCGGCCCTGCGCAGCGTGACGGGCCGATCTGGGCCCGGGCCCGACTGAGCCCTGCCGACCGGCGCTGCACGAACGATCGCCCACCCGGGTCGCGCGCAAGCACGCTCCTGCACAGCATGCCTCGATGCAGGAGCGCACCTGGCGCGACCGGCGCAGCGCACCGATCACCTGAGTGCGTAGGAGTGCACACTGTGCCCGACGTGTTTGTGCCATGGCGGAAAGTCGCCATCGCTCGGCACGGTCGCTGCGTACAATCGGGCGCTACCGTCACAGGCAACCTATCGAGGGGCAATTCGACCATGCGCAGCCATCGCCGCCACGCAACCTTCCTTCCGGGAGCGATCGCCATCGCGATCGCGTCCGGCCTCGCCGGCCTGGCCCATGCGCCCGCCAGTTTCGCCGCAACGGCCAACCCGAACGGCGCCGTCGGCATTTCCATCGGCACCGACCTGGTGGTCGATACCCGCTTCGGCGACGCCGGCTTCGTCGCCGTCGACTACAACGACAAGGAGGGCATCCAGGACGAAACCGTGCGCGTGCTCGCCGCGGCCGACGGCGGCTCCTGGCTGGTCGGCTACCATCGCACCGCCGAATTCGCCGACCGCCTCGCAATCGCCAGGTTCGACGCCGATGGCCGCCTCGATCCCGACTACGGCGAGGGCGGCAGGACGCTGTCGCCGACCGCGGTCAGCTATATCCACGATGCGATCCTGGTCGGTGACCGGTTCTATTTCGCTGGCCTCCACCTGCTCACGTCCTCCGGCCCGAGCGTCTTCGCCATCGGCTGCGCCGGCCTCGACGGCACGCCCTGCCCCGGGTTCGGCGATGGCGGCACGGTGACCATCGCCGTGAACGAGCCTGGCCGCAGCAGTGACGTGGCCCGCATCCTGCATCGCGACGGCAAGCTGTACGCCATCGGCAACACGGATCCGGGCGGCCCCCTGGGCTTTTCCAGCGCGATCGCGGTGGCCAGGCTCGATGCCGCGACCGGCGCGCTCGACGCGAGCTTCGGCGACGGCAGCGGCCCGCTGCCGGGCACTTCGGTATTCGATCCGGAGCTCGTCCCGGGAGGCTTCGATTTCGCCTACGCGGCCGCCTTTTCCGCCGACGGCAAGGTGCTCGTTGGCGGCGGCGCGCAGGGCAACGGCAATTCCGGCAGCGATGCCTACGTGCTGGCGATCGATCCGGAGTCGGGCGCGCTCGACACCGGCTTCGGCATCGGCGGCTATGCCTGGTTCTCCGCCAGCGACGGCGTGCACTTCGATCGCCTGGACGTGCGTGCGCTGCATGTCTTCGAGGACGGCCGCATCCTGCTGGCCGGCAACGGCAACTACGATGACGAGTTCTTCAACTCGATCACCAACGTCCTGCTGGCCTCGCTCGACCCGGATGGCACGCCCACCGCCGGCTTCGGCGCCAGCGGCATGATTCGCACCAACGTCGGGCTCAACACCGAAGTGCAGGACATGGTGGTGCGCCCCAACGGCGACATCGTGGTGGGAATGGCATCCAGCGGCCTGCTGCCCAATCCCTACACACCCGCCATCCAGCAGTCGATCGTGCAGTTCGATGCGGCCGGCAACGGCCCGACGGCCACGGTCTCGATTGAGTACCCGGTGGGCGGCGACTTCCCGGCGCAGGGCCGCCCGAGCTCGCTGCTGGTCGATTCGCATGACCGCGTCCTGGTCGCCGGGTTTTCACTGTGGGAGTTCGTCTTCCCGATCCCGGATGCGTACCACACGCTGACCCGCCTGATGCGTGATGGCGTGTTCGCCAGCGGCTTTGAGGGGGACTGAGCCAACGGCTGAGTCTCACGGCAACCGCTCCCGCGTTGCTACACTCCGCTCCCGGTGCGGGCCTGTAGCACAGCGGTCAGTGCAGGGGACTCATAATCCCTTGGTCCTCGGTTCGAATCCGAGCGGGCCCACCATCCGCAGTCCCCACGAAGATGCATACCGGACGGGGTGCTCCGGGCCGGATTTCGAACCGGCAACTTGCGCCTTCCAGGTTATGGGGTATGCCCGCTGCGCTGCCGGAGCGTCGTCGCGTGACGCGCTCCGGTATTCGCGATGGAGTGGACGCGGACGCATGACGCCACTCCAGCGCATGCGCTTGGATGCCGACCCTCAGGTCACCTTCTTGGCGATGGTGAAGCCCAGCACCAGCAGGATCACGGTGACGATGACCGCCAGCCAGAACAGGATCTTGGCGATGCCCATGGTGGCGCCGGCCAGGGTGGTGAAACCCAGCACGCCGAGCACCAGGGAGATGATTGCAAACACGATGGCCCACTTCAGCATGTCGCCCTCCTTCTTGTGATGCCGCCGCGGCGCGGGTGCGGGCGGCGGACGAAGGTCACGCTAGCGATGCGGGAATGGCCGCTCGCTGAATCCCCTGCGCGCCGTTTCGGATGCGCCGTGGTAGCGATCGGCGTCTGGTTGGATACCCGGTAGCGGCAGAGGCTCAGTCCCGTCGGATGCGCCGGTTGAGGCTGGCCATGCTCGGCGCGGGTGCGGCGATGTCGAGGCTTGGCCACCAGGCGTCCCACTCGGCGCGCGAGACCTGGCCATCGCCGTTCGTGTCGGCATTGTCGAAATCCTGCATCAGGGCGACGGCATGTCGGACCTCGAGGTCGTCGGTCGAGAGGCGGCCATTGCCGTCGACGTCGAGCCAGGCGAAGCTGGCGTCCCGCTCAGCGTGGGTAGGCGGCGCTTCGGCGAGCGGCTTGCTGCGATGGCTGGCGCAACCGGCGGAGGCGAGGGCGAGGAGGAGAAGGGTGGCGACGGGCAGCGCGCGCATGGCAGCTCCTTCGAGGCAGGGGGAGCGCCAATCTGCACCGGGCCGCATGGCCGGCCGGTGAATGCGGTTCAGCCGGGCGGCCGCCGCAGCAGCCAGGCCCGCACGAACGCGGCGACGACCAGGCACAGCACGAACATGCCGTAGGCGAGGAGCGCCGCCAGCACCTGCGCCCAGATCTGCCCGCCGGCGCGGCTCGCGTTGGCGAAGCCCCAGCGCACCGCGGCGTAGCTCAGCACCGCCGCGCCGATCAGGACGGCGGCGTCGCCGAGGCGGCGCGCGCGGGTGCGCGGCTGGCGCGGCAGTATCCAGTAGAGCGCGCCGAGGATCGCGAACAGCGGCAGGAAGAGGAGGAAGGCGAGGCCGCTTTCGATCAGTGGAGTCATGCCGCGTGGCCGTCAATGGGCGGGAATGCCGTGCCGTGCGCGTACCATTTCGGCGGTGACCAGCGGTGGCTGCCCGCCGAAGCGGACCCGGATGTAGTTGGCGAGGGCGGCGACCTGCGCGGAATCGAGCGCCTCCACGAAGGGCGGCATCGAATACGGCTGCGGGTTGCCGGGCGTGGTTGGTGCGATGCCGCCGTAGAGAATCATGCGCACCGCGTTGACCGGGTCGGGCGCGGTGACGGCGACGGCATCGACGAGGGGCGGCCACGCGCCGTCCTTGCCGCCCTCGCCATCACGGCCGTGGCATCCGGCGCAATGCTTTTCGTAGAGGTCGGCCGCGCCGGCGACGAAGGAGTGCGCCGCCTCGCCCTGCGCGGGCCGCGGCGGCGTGCGCGGCGGCACCGACTTCAGGAATGTCGCCACGGCTCGCGCATCCTCCGCGGTCAGGTGCTGCAGGCTCTGGTACACCACCTCGCCCATCGGGCCATAGGCCGAGCCGTGGGGCGAGATGCCGGAGCGGAGGTAATCGGCCAGTTCGGAGGCGTCATAGCGGGCCAGCTGCTGGCCGTCGAGCGGCGGCGCATACCAGCCCGAATCGGCAATGCGGCCGCCGGCGAGATAGCCGCTGGCCGGCAGCGATCCCATCGCGCCGCGGCGACCGTGGCACATGCCGCAATGGCCAAGACCATCGACGAGGTAGCGTCCGCGTCGCCACTCGGCCGGCATCTCGGCGCCGAAATCCGGGTTCTGCGGGCGGTAGTGGAGCATCCGCCACAGCACCTGCGTCCAGCGCCAGCCGGCCGGGAACTCGAGGCGGTTGGGCGGCGGCCGGTAGTCGCTCGCCGGCAGGGTGCGCAGCCAGGCGAACAGCGCGCGGATGTCGGCCTCGTCGAGCAGGGCGAAATGGGCATAGGGGAATGCGGGATAGAGCACGCCGTCGCGGCTGACGCCGTGGCGCATGGCGTGGCGGAATTCGGGCAGCGACCAGTCGCCGAGGCCGGCTTCCGCATCGGGCGTCAGGTTGGTGCTGTAGATCGTGCCCCAGGGCGTGGTGAACGGGCGTCCGCCGGCGAAGGCGGTGCCGCCGCGCACCGTATGGCAGCCGGCGCAGTTGCCGATCGCCGCCACGTACTCGCCATGGGCCAGCAGTCCCGTGTCCGCATCGATCGGCGTGCCCGCGTCGCGTGGCACCCGGTACGGTTCGAGGCCGCCCTGGAACAGGAGCAGGGCGCCGCCGATCGTGAGGATCAGGAGCAGCAGCGGCAGCGCGGCCAGCAGGGCGATCGCCAGGCGTCGGCTTCTCACGGTGCCTCCCCGTGGGGCATGGCGCCGCAGGCGCGCGGCGGCAGGAAGCTGCCGGCCGGCGCCGGGCCCGCGCCGTCGGCGGCGACCTGCCGCGACAGCCACACGGCGATGGCGCGGATGTCCCCGGGCGAGAGATCCCGCGCCACTTCGGCCATGCAGTCGGGCGGCTGCGCGTGGCGCACGCCGCTGCGCCAGTTGCCGAGCTGGGCGATGATGTAGTCGGCGGGCAGGGCGACAAGGGCGGGAATGGCCGGTTCCAGGCCGGTCAGCGCCTTGCCGTGGCAGGCGGTGCAGGGCGGCACGTCGCGGGCCGGATCGCCCTCCTCGACGAGGCGCACGGCGGTTTGCCGCATGGCCTCGGTCAGCGTTTCCGCGCCGGTGTCGGCGGGTCGGGTGCGCGGCGGCATGGCGGCGTAGTGGGTCGCGATCGCCGCCATGTAGGCGTCGTCCATCGAGCCGACCAGCCACGTCATCTGCGCATTGACGCGGCGGCCATCGCGGAAGTTCTGCAGCTGCTCGAAGAGGTAGCCGGCGGGCTTGCCGGCCAGGTGCGGGTAGTACTCGGCGCCGCGCACGCCCTCTCCCTGCTCACCGTGGCAGGCGCTGCAGGCGGCGAGGCGCTCGGTGGCATCGGCGAGGTCGGCGCGGGCGGATGTTGCCGCCAGCAGGCCGCAGAGGGCGAGCACCGCAAGCCGGCAGTGGATGGGCAGGGAAGGCATGGCCACCATCTTAATCCCTGCGTGCGGATCGCCGCTTCCTACAGGCATTCCAGCGCGGACACGGCGCGCATCAGGCGCGGCCCGAGATAGGCTTGCGAACCGCAGGGCAGGAGGCCCGCCTCCACGAAGCGCTCGCGGTACCAGGCCGGCGGGCGGCGGATGAAACCTTCCAGATCGCCGTCGACGTCGTCCCTGGAGGTGAACACCTCGAGGAAGGCCAGGCCTTCCAGCAGCTCGCCGAAGCCGGAAAGGCCGCGGCGCACCTCGTCGGCCGGCACGTAGTGCAGCACGTCCGAGCACACGATGAGGTCGAAGCGGGTCGGGAAGCGCAGCGATTCGAGGTCGCCGAAGCGCGCCAGGCCGATGTTGCGCGAACGCCCGTAGCGGGATACCACGTAGGGGCTGGGATCGAGTCCGCGGTAGTGGAGGCCGGGCCGCAGCTTCAGCAGCGGCGCGCGCCACGGCGCCTCGCCGCAGCCGACGTCGAGCACGCTGGCGATGCTGCGGCCGAGGTAGAACTCGGCCAGGTGCACCACCATCGCCACCTTGCGCGCCAGCGCCGCGCGCGCGCCGATGCGGTGGCGCGGGTCGCGGTACCAGCGGTCGAAGTAGGCGCGGTCGTAGGCTTTGGCCATGGCGGGGCAGGCGCGGGAAAAGCCAATGGTAGGCGAGGCGGCCGGATCCGGCAGCCGAATTCGCGGAGCAGGTTGCGAGATGGAGTTCCGCCGCGCCGTACCTTGCCCCGGGTCCGCACGCCGATCGTTCCGTCGCGCCCGCATGACCTGCGGTTTGCGGCGGCGCACGATGGCGACGGGGCCGGAGTTGAGGCAAGATCGCTACAGGTTTGTTATAAAGCTGCAAAGAAGTCGTTTTCGCCTTTTTCCAGGAGCGCCCCATGCACTTCAGTAGCAGCCGTTCGCGGCTCACCCCCGCACTCGCTGTCCTGCCCCTGGCGCTGGCCGCTGCGCTCGTGGCGCAGGATGCGATGGCCAGCGGCTTCCAGCTCAAGGAGAACAGCGTGCAGGGCCTGGGCCGCGCCTTTGCCGGCGCCTCGGCGGCGCCGGGCGATTGCGCGGTGGTGGTGAACAACCCGGCCGCGATGGTCGAGTTGCCGGCCAACTGTGCCCAGGTCGACCTCAACGTCATCAACTTCGAGACCCACTTCCACGGTGGTGGCAGCGATGCATTCGGCAGCCCGTTGACCGGCGGCAACGGCGGCGATGGCGGCCTGACCAAGCCGGTCCCGGCAACATACGGCACCTTCCGCCTCAACGACGACTTCACCCTCGGCTTCTCGATCAACGCCCCCTATGGCTTCCAGACCGAATACAAGGATGGCTGGGTCGGTCGCTACGAGGCGCTGCTCTCGAAGCTGGAGTCGATCGACCTCACCGGCTCGCTCGGCTGGCGCCTCAGCGACCAGTTCTCGATCGGCGGCAGCGTGATCGTGCAGCGCACGGCCGCCGAGCTGACGCAGGCGATCGATTTCGGCACCGTCCTCGCCGGGCCGACCAATGGCGCAATCCTGCCGCAGGAAGCGGACGGTTTCGGCGGCCTCAAGGGCCATGACTGGGGCTATGGCTTCATCCTCGGCGCACTCTGGAAGCCGACGCCGAACGACCGCTTCGGCCTGCGCTACCACTCCGAGATCGACCACGTCATCGATGGCAACGGCAAGTTCCTGGTGCCGTCCAATCTCGTGCCCCTGCTCAATGGCGCGTTCACCAACACCACGGGCAAGGCCGACTTCACCACGCCCTGGTTCGCCAGCCTGAGCTGGTGGCACGATTTCAGCGACCGCTTCAGCCTCGGCGCCGATGTGAGCTTCACGCACTGGTCGAGCTTCAAGGAACTGCGCGTCCGCTACGCCAATCCGGTCCAGCCCGACTCGGTTTCGGAGTTCGACTGGAAGAACACCTGGTTCTACTCGATCGGCGGCGATTATCGTCTGGACGAGCGCTGGACGTTGCGCGCCGGCATCGCATTCGACGAGACCCCCACGCACCTGGCCACGCGCACTCCGCGCGTCCCCGACAACGATCGCAAGTGGCTCTCGCTCGGCGTCGGCTACCGCTACAGCGAGGCGCTGCGCTTCGACGTGGGCTATACCCGCATCTGGGTGGACAAGGCCGAGATCAACCACACCACGCCGACCTTCAGCACCCTGGTCGGCCACTCCGAAGGCAAGGGCAACGTCTTCGGCATCGCGGCCCAGTACCTGTTCTGAGCCGTTCCGTTTTGGGGAGGACCTCGACGGGCGCCTGCGGGCGCCCGTCGATTTTTGGGCAGGATGAGAGGCGGCGGTTGCGCCCGGTGCGCTCCCACGCGCCAGGTTGCCGGGTGCGCCGCGTCAGTCGTACGCGCTCTCGGTTTGCCGGTGCGCTGCGCCGGTCGCGCCCGGGTGCGCTCCTGCGGTGCGAGGTGCCGACTACTCGCCCAGTGTCAGCAGCGAGGCGTTGCCGCCGGAGGCGGTGGTGTTGATGGTGAGCGTGCGTTCGGTGGCGAAGCGCAGCAGGTAGTGCGGACCGCCGGCCTTGGGGCCGGTGCCGGAGAGGTTCTCGCCGCCGAAGGGCTGCACGCCGACCACCGCGCCGATCTGGTTGCGGTTGACATAGCAGTTGCCGACCCTGGCGCGCCGGGCGATGTGCTCGATGGTGTCGTCGATGCGGCTGTGGATGCCCAGCGTCAGGCCGAAACCGGTCGCGTTGATGGCGTCGATCACCTGGTCCAGCTCGCTGGCCTTCCAGCGCACCACGTGCAGCGCCGGGCCGAACACCTCGCGCTCCAGCACCGAGATCGAGGCGATCTCGTAGGCGCGGGGGGCGAAGAAGGTGCCGTGCGCGGCCTCCGGCGGAAGCTTCGCTTCATTGATGAGCGTCGCCACGCCTTGCATGCGTGCGGCGTGCTCGTCGAGCACCGCGCAGGAGGGCGGATCGATGACCGGACCGACGTCGGTGGAGAGCTTCGCCGGGTCGCCGACCACGATCTCGTCCATTGCGCCCTTCAGCATGGCGATGACCTTGTCGGCGATGTCCTCCTGCACGAACAGCACGCGCGCCGCCGAGCAGCGCTGGCCGGCCGAGTCGAAGGCGGAGGCGACCACGTCCTTGACCAGCTGCTCGGGGAGCGCCGAGGAGTCGGCGATCAGCGCGTTCTGGCCGCCGGTTTCGGCGATCAGCGCGGCGATCGGCGCGTTGCGCGCGGCCAGCGTGCGGTTGATGGTCCACGCGGTCTCGGTCGATCCGGTGAAGCACACGCCGGCGATCCCGGGCCGCGTCAGCAGGGTCTTGCCGATCATCGAACCCTTGGCCGGCACGAACTGCAGCACCTTTTCCGGCACGCCGGCTTCGTGCAACAGCTTCACCGCCGCATGGCCGACGAGGGTGGTCTGGTCGGCGGGCTTGGCGATCACCGCGTTGCCGGCGGCAAGCCCGGCCGCCACCTGGCCCATGAAGATGGCCAGCGGGAAGTTCCACGGGCTGATGCAGACGAACACGCCGCGCCCGCGCAGGAACAGCTGGTTGGTTTCGCCGGTGGGGCCGGGCAGGTTCTCCGGCTGGCCGAACAGCTTGCGCGCCACGGCGGCGTAGTAGCGGCACATGTCGGCTGCCTCGCGCACCTCGGAAATCGCCGCCGGGATGGTCTTGCCGGCCTCGCGCACGCACAGCGCCATGAACTCGCCGCGGCGGGCCTCGAGGAGGTCGGCGGCGTGCTCGAGGATCGCGGCGCGGCTGGCCGCGGGCAGGGCGTCCCAGCCTTCCTGCGCGGACACCGCGTTGGCGAGGGCCTTGTCGATGGTGGCTTCGTCCGCGTTGCGGCTCTGGCCCACCACCAGGCGGCGGTCGGCCGGGTTGGTGACCTCGCGCGGCGGTTCGCTGGAGGTGGCGCCCGGCACCAGCGGCGCCGCCGTCCAGGGCGCGCGCGGCGCGTTCAGGCTGTCGGCGAGTGCGCGCAGTTCGTTGTCGTTGGCAAGGTTGATGCCCATGGAGTTCTTCCGGGAAACCGAGTTCGGGCCGGCCGCGACCGCGGCGCTGTCGCTGTAGAGGCTGACCGGCAGCGGGATGCGCGGATGCGGCTTGCTGGCGAAGGCGCGCACCGTCTCGCAGGGATCGGCGACGAGGTCGCGGATCGGCACGTCCTCGTCGACGATGCGGTTGACGAAGGAGGTGTTGGCGCCGTTCTCGAGCAGGCGCCGCACGAGGTAGGGCAGGAGATCCTCGTGGCTGCCCACCGGCGCGTAGACGCGGCAGGGCACGCCGAGGTGCTGCTCGCCGATCACCTCGTCGTAGAGGTCGGTACCCATGCCGTGCAGGCGCTGGTACTCGAACGGGCGTCCCTGCGCGAAGTGGTGGATGGCGGCGATGGTGTGCGCGTTGTGCGTGGCGAACTGCGGGTAGATGAGCTCGGCGCCGGCATCGAACAGGCGCCGCGCGCAGGCGAGGTAGGACACGTCCGTGTTGGGCTTGCGGGTGAACACCGGGTAGCCGGAGAGGCCGCCTTCCTGCGCGCGCTTGATCTCCGAATCCCAGTAGGCGCCCTTGACCAGACGCACGCACCAGCGCCGGTTGGCCTTGCGCGCGGTTTCGGCCAGCCAGTCGATGACGAAGGGCGCGCGCTTCTGGTAGGCCTGCACGGCGAGCCCGAAGCCGTTCCAGCCCTCCAGCGAGCCGGCCTCGAACACCGCGCCGATGACGTCCAGCGACAGCTCCAGGCGATCGGCCTCCTCGGCATCGACGGTCATCGCGATGCCGTTGTCCCGGGCGAGCTGGGCGAGCTCCAGCACCTTCGGGGTCAGCTCCACGTGCACGCGCCCGCGCTTGGCGGTCTCGTAGCGCGGGTGCAGCGCCGACAGCTTGACCGAGATGGACGGCGCGTCCAGCACGTCCGGGTACGGGCCGCGCGCGCCGAGGGCGACGATCGCGTCCTTGTAGGCCTGGTGGTAGCGCTCGGCATCGGGCCGGGTCAGCGCCGCCTCGCCGAGCATGTCGTAGGAATGGCGGTAGGCGCGGTTGTCCTTGTCCGCCGAGCGGTCGAGCGCCTCGCCGATGCTGCGGCCCATCACGAACTGGTGGCCCATGATGCGCATCGCCTGGCGCACCGCAAGGCGGATCACCGGTTCGCCGGCGCGGCCGGCAAGGCGGCGCACGGCGCCGACGAAGTCGCGGCGGGTTTCCTCGGCGAGGCTGACCAGGCGGCCGGTCAGCATCAGGCCCCAGGTGGACGCGTTGACGAACACCGAATCGCTGCCGCCGAGGTGCTTCCGCCAGTCGGCGTCGCCGAGCTTGTCGCGGATCAGCTTGTCGGCGGTCGCGCGGTCGGGAACGCGCAGCAGCGCCTCGGCCACGCACATCAGCAGCACGCCTTCCTCGCTGGAAAGGTCGTACTGGCGCATGAAGGACTCCACCGCGGTCTGCTCGCCGGCGCGGGCGCGCACCCGCGCGACCAGTTCGGCGGCGCGCGCCAGCACCAGGTCGCGCTCGGCGGGCGGCAGGCTGGCCTGGGCGAGGAGCTCGTCGACGGCCTCGGTCTCGTCGCGCGACCAGGCCGCGGTGATGCGCGCGCGCGCCGGCGCGGCGGGGGGCGGCAGGTCGGGGATCAGCGGTGTGCTCAAGGCGGCTCTCGCGCGTGGAGAAGGGAGGGATGGCGGCGGCATGCGCTAGCGCCCAAGACGCGCCCTGCGCCGCCGCCATGCCCAGCAGGATGCATTCCTGCTAGTGTAGTGAGCCGCCCTGCGGCGGCCAAGATCGCGGCTCCGACGGCGCCCTCCGGCGGGTGGATCGGGATGCGGCAGGGGCGGTGGACGCGGCGCGTCATATTGTCGCTGATCGGCGCTATCCACTATGATCGCTGGCGATACGCACCCGAATTTTTCCGAATGACACCCGGCCCGGGACCCGTCGACGCCCGTTGCAGCGTTCGGCGGACGGCCGGTGTTCGACAAGGTGATGGCGATGATTTCATCCGGGGTAACTCGCGCGCGGCATGCACTCGCACGGCTGTCGCTCCTGCTTGGTGGCCTTCTGGGGAGCGCGGCGGCGATGGCCAATCCGCAGCCGTGGGACTGGAACATGCCCAAGGGCGTGTCGGGCATTTCGCAGCGCGTGTACGACCTGCACATGCTGGGCTTCTACGTCTGCCTCGGCATCGGCGCGGTGGTGTTCACGATCATGTTCATCGCCATGTTCCGCTTCCGCAAGTCGCGCGGCGCGGTGGCGGAAACCTGGGCCCACAGCACCAGGCTCGAAACGGTATGGACGATCATCCCGATCCTCCTGCTCATGATGCTGGCCTGGCCGGCGACCCGGCTGCTGATCGACATGAACGACGTCGGCGACGCCGACCTCACGGTGAAGGTGACCGGGTTCCAGTGGCGCTGGCACTACGACTACGTCGAGTACGAGAAGGCGAACACCGGCGTCGCCTTCATCTCCAGCCTGGCCGCCGAATCCAACCGGGTGCGCCAGCTCGGCTCGGGCCTCGACCCGCACTCGGTGAAGGACGAGGACTACGCGAGCTACCTTCTCGACGTCGACAACCCGCTGGTGCTGCCGGTCGGCGTCAAGATCCGCTTCGTGATCACCGCCGACGACGTCAACCACGCGTGGTGGGTGCCGACCCTCGGCTGGAAGCAGGACGCCATTCCCGGCATCGTCAACGACGCCTGGACGCAGATCGACGAGCCCGGCACCTACCGCGGCCAGTGCGCGGAGCTGTGCGGGCGCGACCATGCCTTCATGCCGATCGTGATCAGGGCGCTGCCGAAGGCCGAGTTCGAGCAGTGGCTGGCCTCGCGCAAGGCCGGGGCGGCCAGCACGGCCGCGCTGGTGACGGGCCCGGGCCACCGGGGCTGACAGCCGTACGCGCGACCGGCGGGCCGATCGCGCCATGACACAGCGGCCCATGCGGGTCGCGCAATCAAAACATCGAGGTTCGCAGGCCATGGCCGCAGTCAATCCCGCCATCCACCAGGACACCCACGACATCCACGATCACAAGCCGCACGGCTTCCTGCATCGCTGGCTGTTCACGACCAACCACAAGGACATCGGCACGCTGTACCTGGTGTTCTCGCTGGCGATGTTCTTCGTCGGCGGCGCCTTCGCGATGGTCATCCGCGCGGAACTCTTCCAGCCCGGCATGCAGCTGGTGCAGCCGGAGTTCTTCAACGAGATGACCTCCATGCACGGGCTGGTGATGATCTTCGGCGCGATCATGCCGGCGTTCGTGGGGCTCGCCAACTGGATGCTGCCGATGATGATCGGCGCGCCGGACATGGCGCTGCCGCGCATGAACAACTGGTCGTTCTGGATCCTGCCGTTCGCCTTCCTGATGCTCTTCTCCACCATGTTCATGCCTGGCGGCGGGCCGCAGGGCGGCTGGACGATGTATCCGCCGCTGGCGCTGCAGGGCGGCATGAACGTGGCGTTCTCCATCTTCTCGATCCACATGATGGGCATCAGCTCGATCATGGGCGCGATCAACATCATCGCGACCATCCTCAACATGCGCGCGCCGGGCATGGACCTGCTGCGCATGCCGGTGTTCGTATGGAGCTGGCTGATCACCGCGTTCCTGCTCATCGCCGTGCTGCCGGTGCTGGCCGGCGCGGTGACGATGCTGCTCACCGACAAGTACTTCGGCACCAGCTTCTTCAACGCCGCTGGCGGCGGCGACCCGGTGATGTACCAGCACATCTTCTGGTTCTTCGGGCATCCCGAGGTCTACATCATGATCCTGCCGGCGTTCGGCATCGTCAGCGAGGTGATCCCGACCTTCTCGCGCAAGCCGCTGTTCGGCTACCAGGCGATGGTCTATGCGCTGGCCTGCATCGCCTTCCTGTCGTTCATCGTGTGGGCGCACCACATGTTCACGGTCGGCATGCCGCTGGGTGGCAATCTCTTCTTCATGTACGGCACGATGCTGATCGCGATCCCGACCGGGGTGAAGATCTTCAACTGGGTGACGACGATGTGGGGCGGCTCGCTCACCTTCGAGACGCCGATGCTGTTCGCCTGCGCGTTCGTGATCCTGTTCTCGATCGGCGGCTTCTCGGGCGTCAGCCTGGCGCTGGTGCCGGCGGACTTCCAGTACCACGACACCTTCTTCGTCGTCGCGCACTTCCACTACGTGCTGGTCACCGGCGCCGCCTTTGCGATCATGGCCGCGGTGTACTACTGGCTGCCCAAGTGGTCGGGCCACATGTATTCGGAGAAGTGGGGCAAGGTCCATTTCTGGTCCAGCGCGATCTCGGTGAACCTGCTGTTCTTCCCGCAGCACTTCCTCGGCCTCGCCGGCATGCCGCGCCGAATCGCCGACTACAACGTCGCCTTCGCCGAGTTCAACATGATCAGCTCCATCGGCGGCTTCTGGTTCGGGCTGACCCAGATCATCTTCGTCGGGGTGATCGTCCACTGCGTGTTCTTCTCGCGCGTGCGCGCCACCGGCCAGGTCTGGGAAGGATCGCATGGCCTGGAATGGACGCTGCCCTCGCCGGCGCCCTACCACAGCTTCTCGGAGCCGCCGGTGATCACGGCGGGCATGCTGGCCCACGGGGACGTGAGCAGGTGAGGCATGGCCACCGGCAAGCATGATCCCGATGATGTGGAAACGCGGCGCGCGCATGCGCGGCGCACCGCGTGGATCCTGCTTGGCGTGGTGGTGCTGATCTTCATCGTGTCGATCATCAACGGAGCACTCTTGCGGTGACACAGCAGGCGACCAGCCTGAATCGCAGCCTGATCAGGACCGCGGGCGCGGTGGTACTGGCCTCGTTCTTCTTCGGCTTCGCGATGGTGCCGCTGTACCGCGTGGTCTGCGAGCACGTGCTCGGCATCAAGCTGTCGGGCGAGGCCGCGAACGCGACCGGGCTGGTGGAGGACACCAGCCGCGTGGTCAGCGTGCAGTTCGTCGCCAACGTCAACAGCAAGCTGCCGTGGAGCTTCACCCCCGAGCAGAGCAGCATCGAGGTGCATCCGGGCAAGCTCACCGAGGTCTGGTTCGACGCCGCCAACCACAGCGATGCCGCGATCGTCGGCAACGCGGTGCCGAGCGTGGCGCCCAATTCCGCCTCGCTCTACTTCAACAAGACCGAATGCTTCTGCTTCACCGAGCAGGTGCTCGCGGCGGGCGAATCGCGGCGCATGCCGGTGCGCTTCTTCGTCGACCCGAAGCTGCCGGCGCAGGTGCGCCAGCTCACCCTCTCCTATACCTTCTTCGCCAATGAAGCCGCCACCGAGCGCCTGGCCGACACCGGCTCGGCGCGCGGCGCGGTGAATTGACTCAACGATCGCAATACACGGGACCTGCCGCCATGGCGCAAACACAAGGTGCTTATTACGTTCCCCACGGCAGCCACTGGCCGATCTTCGGCTCGCTCGGCATGCTCGGCACGCTCGGCGGGGCCGCACTGTGGATGGACGACTTCCAGATCGGCAAGCTGGTCATGGCGGTCGGCATCGCGCTGATGATCGTGATGTTCATCGGCTGGTTCCACTCGGTGATCACCGAGTCGGTGGCCGGCAAGTACAACAAGCAGGTGGACGTCTCCTTCCGCCTCGGGATGATCTGGTTCATCTTCTCCGAGGTGATGTTCTTCGGCGCGTTCTTCGGCGCGCTGTTCTACACTCGCATGCTCTCCATTCCCTGGCTCGGTGGCATGGGCCATGGCGGCCCGACCAACGAGTTCCTGTGGCCGGCCTTCACCGCCGCCTGGCCGAGCAACGGTCCCGATGCGATCGGCGGCGATTTCACAGTCATGTCCCCATGGGGAATCCCGCTCCTCAACACGCTGCTGCTGTTGTCCTCCGGCATCACGCTCACCATCGCCCACCACGCACTGCGCGTCGGCCATCGCGCGCGGCTGCTGACCTTCCTCGGCCTCACCGTCGTCCTCGGTGCGATCTTCCTCGGCTTCCAGGTCTACGAGTACTACGAGGCCTACCACCACTACAACCTGACGCTGGGCAGCGGCATCTACGGCAGCACCTTCTTCATGCTGACCGGGTTCCATGGCGCGCACGTGACGCTCGGCGCCATCATGCTGTGCGTGATCTGGGCGCGCAGCGCCGCCGGCCACTTCAGCAGGAACGACCACTTCGGCTTCGAGGCCGTGGCCTGGTACTGGCACTTCGTCGACGTGGTCTGGCTCGGACTGTTCGTGTTCGTGTACGTGCTTTGAGGGCGGGGATTCGGGATTCGGGATTGGAGATTGGGAAAGCGCGGTGCGACATGCGCCGGAGCGTTGAATCTTCGACCGGGTGACGCGCTCGAGGCTGAGTTGCGGTTGCGAATCCCCAATCCCGAATCCCGGCCTTCCTCAGCCGCCCAGGCCATGCGGCTGGATGATGCCGGTCCAGATGCCGAGGATGATCAGCACGATCAGCAGCACCGACAAGGCGATGCGCTTGACCAGCGCCTTCAGCATGCGGTCGCTGCCGCCCTTGTCGGCCATCATGAAATAGAGGCTCGCGCCGAGGTTGTAGATGATCGCGGCAAGGAAGAGCAGGATCAGGATCTTGCTGATGGACATCGTTGGCGTATTCCAGGGGCGGGGCCGCGTGGCGGCAGCGGAAATTGTATAGCCCGTGGCCAGGCACTGGTATCGACCCGGCGCGTTCGCCGTCCTCCTGACCCTCGCGGGTCTGGCCGTGTTCATCTCGCTCGGGAGCTGGCAGGTGCGGCGCGGGCAGGAGAAGGCGCGGCTGTTCGCGGCTTTCGACAGCATGGTGGACACCGCGCCGGTGCCGCTCGACCGCGCGCGCCGGGAAGCCACCCCGGGCAGCTACCAGCGCGTGCAGGTGACCGGAAGCTACGACCCGCTGCACGCCTACATCCTCGACAACCAGGTGCGTGAAGGCCGCAGCGGAATCATGCTGTTCGACGTCTTCGAGCCGCGCGATGGCAGCACGCCGCTGCTGGTGAATCGCGGCTTCCTCGCGCGCGATCCCCAAGGCACCATTCCGCAGGTGCCGGCGCCGCCGCCGGGGGAGCAGACCCTCGATGCCATCTACGCACCGCCGCCCGGCATCGGGCTGCGCCTGGGCGGCAATGCGCTGCCGGGCCAGGCCGGCTGGCCGAAGACCAGCATCTACCTCGACATCGCCGAGGTCGGGGCCGACCTCGGCCGTTCGCTGGATCCGCGCGTGCTGCTGCTGGAGCCCGCGCCGGGCAGTCCGTTCGTCCGTGAATGGCGACCCGGCATCTTTCCACCCGAACGCCACTGGGGCTACGCGGCGACCTGGTACGGCTTTGCCGCGCTCTGCCTGGTGCTGTTCGCGGTGCGCCACTGGCGATGACGCCCTACTGAAATGAACCGACCCGCTCGCAAGCCGCTTGGCGGCATCCTCCTGATCGGCCTCTTCGCGGCGCCGATCCTGCTCGCCCTCGGCCTCACCCTGTCCGGCTGGCACCCCGCGGGCACGCGCAGCCACGGCGAGCTGCTGCAGCCGCCGCAGGACATCCGCGCCGCCCGTTTCGTGCTCGCCGATGGCAGCACGCTGGGATGGCAGGCGCCGGAAATGCCGTGGACGCTGTTCGCGTTGCCCGGCCCGGGCTGCTCCACGCACTGCATGGAGCGGCTGGATGAGCTCCGCCGCGTCCGCGTGAGCATGAACCAGAACGACCGCCGCCTGCGCGTGCTCGTGCTGGATCCCGCGCTGGCGCCGGAACTGGCGCCGCTCGAGCCGCTCACCGCGGCTGTCGACAAGGACGGCGTGCTGGCCGCGTGGCGGCCATCTGCCAGCGACACGGTCGCCGTTGCGGTCGCCGACCCGCATGGCTACCTCGTGCTGCGCTACCTGCCCGGCTACGACGCCAGCGGCCTGCGCAAGGATCTCGGACGGGTGATCAAGTGACCGCGCGCGCGGCTTGGCCCGCCATGGCACGGCTGGCGGCGTTCGCCACCGCCTTCGCCTTCGTGGTGATCGTGTTCGGCGCCTTCGTGCGCCTGTCCGATGCAGGGCTCTCCTGCCCGGACTGGCCGACCTGCTACGGCAAGGCCACCTGGCCCGGGCACGAGCACGAGATCGCGCGCGCCAACGAGGCCTTTCCCGAGCGCCCGTTCGAGAACCACAAGGCGTGGCGCGAGCAGGTGCATCGCATGATCGCCGGCACGCTGGGGCTGCTGGTGTTCGGCCTTGCGCTTGGCGCGGTGCGCGAGCAGCGGCGCCTTCTGCTGATGCTGCTCGCCGCTGCCGCCTGCGCTGCCATCGGCATCGGCCTCTACATGAGCCGCGCCTACCTGGCATCGGCGTTCCTGTCCGGCATCGCCATCGCGCTGCCATTCGCGGCGGCGTTGCTGTCCCGCCGCGGCGCTCCATGGCGGGTGGCCATCATCAGCTTCGCGGTGATCATCTTCCAGGCCATGCTCGGCATGTGGACGGTGACCTGGCTGCTGAAACCGGTGGTGGTGATGGCGCACCTCCTTGGTGGGCTGCTCACTTTCGCGCTGCTCGGCTATGTCGCCTTCGCGCTCGGCTGGCGTACGGAAGCCAGCGCCGCGCAGCGGCGGCTGCGTCCGTGGGTGGTGGCGGGGCTGGTGCTGCTGGCCCTGCAGATCGCCCTCGGCGGGTGGACCAGCGCCAACTATGCGGCCCTCGCCTGCGGCGTGGACTTCCCCAAATGCGCCGGTACCTGGTGGCCGCAGACGGATTTCCGCGAAGCCTTCGTGCTCTGGCGTGGCATCGGCGTCAACTACGAAGGCGGCATCCTCGACGGCGCGGCGCGGGCGGCGATCCAGGTCGCGCACCGCGTCGGCGCGCTGGTGGTGTTCGTCGCCCTGGTCGCACTGGCGGTGGCGGCGTGGCGCCGGCGCCTGCGCTTCCTCGGCGCCACCCTCCTGGTGCTGACCTGCCTGCAGGTCGCGCTCGGTATCGCCAACGTCAGGTTCCTGCTGCCGCTGGCCGTCGCGACCGCGCACAATGGCGTGGCCGCCCTGCTGCTGATCGCACTGGTCGCCCTGCTGGTGAGGGTCGGCGCCCAGCCCGCCGCCATGCCGTCCCGCACGCCCTGATCGGCCCGCCGTCGTCAGCGCGGGAGCTCGTCCCAAGGCCGCCGCGCGGACCTGCCGTTCGTGCTTCAATCTCCTGTTCCCGATCCACAACGCTCCCAATGTCCGCCCTCGTCAGTCAGTACCTTGAAGTCACCAAGCCGCGCATCGTCGCCCTGATCGTGTTCACCGCGCTGATCGGCATGCTGCTGGCGGTGCCGGGCGTGCCGCCGCTGCGCCAGGCGATCGCCGGCTTCATCGGCATCTGGCTGGCGGCGGCCTCCGCGGCGGCGCTCAACCACCTGATCGACCAGCGCATCGACCGTGTGATGGCGCGCACCTCACGCCGCCCGCTGGCGACCGGCACGCTCACGCCGCGCCAGGTGCTGGTGTTCGCGCTGGCGCTGGGGGCGTTGTCGATGCTGATCCTGCTGACCCTGGTCAACCCGATCACCGCGCTCCTGACCTTCGCCTCGCTGATCGGCTACGCCGTGGTCTATACCGCATTCCTGAAGCGCGCCACCTCGCAGAACATCGTCATCGGCGGCATCGCCGGCGCCGCGCCGCCGCTGTGCGGCTGGGCGGCGGTGACCGCCATGCAGGGGCCGCGCGACTGGGCACATGCGCTGCTGCTGGTGCTGATCATCTTCGTGTGGACGCCGCCGCACTTCTGGGCGCTCGCCATCTTCCGCCGCGAGGACTACTCGCGCGCGCACGTGCCGATGCTGCCGGTGACCCACGGCGTCACCTACACGCGCTGGCACGTGCTGCTCTACACCATCCTGTTGCTCGTAGTCACGGTGCTGCCCTGGCTCACCGGCATGAGCGGCGTGTTCTACCTCGGTGGCGCGCTGGTCCTCGGCGGCGGCTTCCTCTGGTACGCGATCCGCCTGCTCGACCCGCCCGACGATTATTTCGCGATGCGCGTCTTCAACTATTCGATCGTCTATCTGATGGCGCTGTTCGCGTTCCTGCTGGTCGACCACTACATTGCCCCGCCACCCTCATTCGCCGCCCCGGGCCTGCCGCTCGAGCGCCTCGGCTGAGCGCGTGTAGCGCTGCGCGAGCACCGCGCAGACCATCAACTGCAGCTGGTGGAAGATCATCAGCGGCAGCACGATGAGGCCGAGCGCCGGATGCCCGGCGAACAGGATCTTGGCCATCGGCACTCCGGTGGCCAGGCTCTTCTTGGAGCCGCAGAAGACGATCACCACCTCGTCGGCGCGTGCGAAGCCCATTGCGCGCGCGATCCCGGTGGTCGCGAGCAGCACCACGGCCAGCAGCACGGCGGAAACCAGCGTCGTCGCGGCGATGATGCCGAGCGGCAGGCCTTCCCAGAGTCCGTCGACCACCGATTCGCTGAAGGCCACGTAGACCACCAGCAGGATCGTCCCGCGATCGGTGAAGGCGAGCAGCCGGTGCCAGCGCGCCACCAGGTCGCCGATCCACGGCCGCAGCAGGTGCCCAGCCACGAACGGCAGCAGCAGCTCCAGCACGATCGAACCGATCGCGTCCAGCGGCGATCCCCCTTCGCCGCCGCCCGCCACCATGGCGGCGAGCAGCAGCGGCGTGGCGAACACGCCGATCAGGTTCGATGCCGAGGCACTGCACACCGCGGCCGGCACGTTGCCGCGCGCGATCGAGGTGAAGGCGATCGAGGACTGCACGGTCGAGGGCAGCACGCACAGGTACAGGAAGCCGAGCACCAGCGGCGCGGCCAGCCACGGCGCGAGCAGCGGTCGCAGCCCCAGGCCGAGCAGCGGGAACATGAGGAAGGTGGTGGCCAGCACCACCAGGTGCAGCTTCCAGTTCGCCATGCCGGCGAGGATCGCCTCGCGCGACAGCCGCGCGCCGTGCAGGAAGAAGAGCAGCGCGATGCCGGCGATCGACAGCACGTCCAGCGCCGATGCCATGGCGCCCCGGCTCGGCAAGAGCGCCGCGAGCACCACCGCCCCGACGAGCGCCAGGGTGAAGCCGTCGAAGAGCGTACGCAGCCAGGCGAGCCGTGGCCGGGACGGGTCGGGGATGCTCAAGGAACGGCCCGCGACGGCATCGGTTGCGGTGCCGTGCGTCCCGTCTCGCGATCGGGATACGTTGCCCCGGCTGCCACGTCCCGCAGCACGTGTCGGCCGGACACATCAGTCCCGCGCGTCCGGAGCGGGTAAGCGGCAAGGGATGCGGCGGGACTCAGTGGCCGGTCCCGTTGCCGATGCCCAAGTGTACGCGCACGACTGGCTCCAGCGTCGTCAGGCCGGCGCGCCGACCAAGCTCCAGCGCGGCCTGCGGATCGAGGCCGCGTTCGGCCGCTTCGATCGCGAGCAGCGCGCCCACCCGGTTGCCTGAAGCGCAATGCAGCAGCACCGGCCCGGAGGCGTCCGCCAGGAGCTGGTGCAGCCGCGCCGCGTTCTCCGCCGTCAGGTCCCCGGCGTCAGCGATCGGCAGGTTGACGTAGCCAAGCCCGAGTTCGCGCGCCAGCGCCGCCTCGGCGTAACCCCGCGGCTCGCCGGCGGCGCGCAGGTCGATCACCAGGGCGCCGCCCGCGTTGGCAAACTGGCCCAGGGCGGGTGCATCGGGCTGGCCACCGGTGACGAGGCCGGGGCGTGGCTCGGAAAAGCCATCCACCCGCACCGCCGGCCGCATGCAGGCGGCAACCAGGAGCACGGCGGCGAGGGCGAGAATCCAGGAAGGTCGCATGGAGTCCCCTATGCAAAGGTGTCGAAGGCGTTTGCAATTATCCCATGCGCGACCTGAGCGGCTGCCTGGGTCGGACGTCTTTTCCGCCGCCGCCACCCGCGCCATGCTATGCGTTGCCGCCACCAGCGAGTATCCGCATGTCCCTGCCACACCACCGCCGCCAGCCGGCCAGGCGAGATCCCGCGATGCGCCGGAGTGCGCTCCGGTTCCGTGCCCGCGTCAACGGCCCCGCCGCCACGACCGCGCCACCACAACACGCTCGGAGGCGGGGAAAGGGCGGCGCGGCTGGCACGGCCTCGGTCGAGGCGGTTCGCTGATGGCTCGCCCACGCCAGGAACCCTTCGACGCCATCCTCGTCGGCGCCGGTCACAACGGCCTGGTGTGCGCCGCCTACCTGGCGAAAGCGGGCCTGAAGGTCTGCGTTCTGGAACGCCGCAACATCGTCGGTGGGGCGGCGGTGACCGAGGAATTCCATCCCGGCTTCCGCAACTCGGTCGCCTCCTACACCGTATCGCTGCTGCAGCCGAAGGTGATCGCCGACCTGGAACTTCACCGGCACGGGCTCACCATCGTCCAGCGCAAGCTGGGCAACTTCCTGCCGCTGCCGGAAGGCCGCCATCTCCTCGCCGGCGCGGGGCGCACGCAGGCGGAATTCGCGAAGTTCTCGCGGCGCGATGCGGAGCGCCTGCCCGAATACGAGCGGCGCCTCGGCGCCATCGCCGACGTGCTGCGCGCGCTGGCGCTGCAGCCGCCACCCAACGTGACCGACGGCGGCTGGCTCAAGGCCTTGCCCGAGCTCCTGCGGGCCGGACGGCTCGGCCGCCGCCTGCATGGACTCGATGCCACGCTGCGCCAGGATCTGCTCGACCTCTTCACCGTGTCCGCGGCCGAATACCTCGAGCGCTTCTTCGAGAGCGAACCGGTCAAGGCGCTGTTCGGCTTCGACGGCGTGGTCGGCAACTACGCGAGCCCCTACGCCCCGGGCAGCGCCTACGTGTTGCTGCACCACGTCTTCGGCGAGGTGAACGGCGTCAAGGGCGCGTGGGGCCACGCGATCGGCGGCATGGGCGCAATCACCCAGGCGATGGCGAAGGCGGCGCTGGAAGCGGGCGCGCAGATCCGCACCGGCTGTGGCGTGCGCGAGATCATCGTCGAGCGTGGTCGCGCGGTCGGCGTCGTCAGCGAAGCCGGCGAAGCGATCCGCGCCCGCGCAGTGGTCGCCAACGTCAACCCGAAGCTGCTCTACGAACGCCTGCTGGATCCCGCCGTGGTGCCGGCGGCGACGCGCGAGCGCATGGCGCACTGGCGCTGCGGCTCGGGCACGTTCCGCATGAACGTGGCCCTCTCGGAGCTGCCGCGCTTCAGCGCCCTGCCCGAGGCGGGCGATCACCTCACGGCCGGCATCATCCTCGCGCCGAGCCTTGGCTACATGGATCGTGCGTACCAGGATGCGCGTGCCGACGGCTGGTCGCGGGAGCCGATCATCGAAATGTTGATTCCGTCCACGCTGGACGACTCGCTGGCGCCGCCCGGCCGGCACGTGGCGAGCCTCTTCTGCCAGCACGTCGCGCCGGAGCTGCCGGGCGGCGCGTCATGGGATGCGCATCGCGAGGAGGTCGCCGACCTGATGCTGGACACCATCGAGCGCTGGGCGCCCGGGTTCAAGGCCTTGGTGCTGGCACGACAGGTGCTGAGCCCGCTCGACCTCGAACGCGAGTTTGGCCTCATCGGCGGCGACATCTTCCACGGCGCGCTCAGCCTCAACCAGCTGTTCAGCGCGCGGCCGATGCTCGGCCAGGCCAGTTACCGCGGCGCGCTGCCCGGGCTGTATCTGTGTGGTTCGGGCACGCATCCGGGCGGCGGCGTGACCGGCGCGCCGGGGCACAACGCGGCGCGCGTGGTGGCACGCGACCTCGGTCGTCCGCGCGCACAAAAAACCCCGGGCCTCGCGGCCCGGGGTTGAATGTCCTGCAAGTGGGTGCGGAGCTTACGCCGCCTGCACCTGGTCGGCCTGCATGCCCTTCTGGCCCTGCACGGCGACAAAGCTGACCCGCTGGCCTTCCTGCAACGACTTGAAGCCGTTGCCGGTGATGGAGCGGAAGTGCACGAAGAGGTCGGGACCACTCTCGGGCGTGATGAACCCGAAACCCTTCGCATCGTTGAACCACTTGACGGTACCAAACTGGCGTTCTGCCATGACTGTTTCCTGAAACTCAAACAAGAAGAAACGCGCCCGCGGCACATCCGCGGTCGCGACTGGATTGCAAGAAGAAAATGGGGTGAAGCGGTAAGGCGGATCCCAAGATCGACACCATCGGTACGCGACAATCGCGGCCCGGCAAACACAGTGCGCGGCAGCTTACAGCATCGATGGTCGCGGGGCAATGGAAAAAATGTCCCCCCTGCAGGCGCAAGTGGATCGCTGCGGCGATGCGCTGCCAAGCGCGCCGGGATTTCCACGGCATCTGCAGAGGTTCATGCCTTCTGCTGCGGTAGTGATACGGCGGCGCGGGTTTCCCGCGATCCACGTCTCACTCGCTTTCCGGCGCCGCGCTATGATCCCGGAAAAGACGGAAGCAGTGGCAATGCAGGAAGACACGTTGCGGGGTGCAACGCGTGTGTTGCTGGTCGACGATGACGGCGAGCTTCGCGGCCTGCTGGCGGGTGAGCTTGCTGCGAACGGGTTCAAGGTCGACGAGGCGGGGAGCGTGGGCGAGGCCCAGTGCCTCCTGGCGCACGGGTCCATCAGTGTCGCGATCCTCGACGTCCAGTTGCCCGACGGCAGCGGCTTCGCGGTGGCGAGCCGTCTGCGTAAACAACAGCCTGAGACGGGCATCATCATGCTCAGCCGGCACAGGAGCCCCGCCTGGCAGATCGCGGGGCTGGATGTCGGCGCGGACACATACCTGCCAAAGCCCATTGAAGGCGCGGTGCTGGTTGCCGCCGTGCGCAGTCTCCTTCGGCGCCTCCAGGCGCCGCGAGTGATGGAAGCCGAAGCGCGCGGGTGGACCTTCCACGACGACGGCTGGCAGTTGGTGGCTCCGGACGGCCGAAGCCTGGCGCTCGGCGCCGCCGAGCGTGCCTTGCTCGCCGCGCTCGCGGCCCGGGCCGGCAGCACGATGGCGCGTGGAGACCTGCTGGCAGCTCTTGCCGCCGATTCTGGCGAGGAAAGCTTCACCTCGCACCGGCTGGACATGCTCGTGCATCGCCTCCGCCGCAAGGTCGAGGAGTCGGGCTTGCCGCCGCTCCCGCTGAAGGCCATCCGCGGCCAGGGACTGGTGCTGCTGCAGTCGAGCGGCACCGATGAGGCGCAGGCATCGGGCGCCACGGGCATCCCGTCGCGGCAGGAGGCACCGTGATGCCGTCATTGATCGGGCGGGCACGGGCCTGGCTGTCACGCGTTCCAATAGCCGACCCGATCGATCGCAACAACGCGGTGGTGTTGCAGCTGATCCTGCTCGGCATCGTCATCACCGCGCCACCACCCTGGATCTACCGCCTGGTCTTCAGCGATCTGCCCCTGCGCCCGGGCGAGGGGCTGTCGGCGGGACTGAGTGCGGCAGTCGTTGCGTTCGCCGCAGCCGGCCAATGGCTGATCCGGCGCGGGCACTTCCAGGTGGTGGTACGCGGCTTCCTCGGCGTGATCGCCGTTGTGTTGATGCTGTCCTATGTCGGCCAGGGAGCGGGCGCCAATGCCTACGAGGCCCCGCTGCAACTCGCCTGGCTGGTGATGGCCGGGCTCATGGCCGGGCGTCGCGTGCTGTGGCTGCTCTATGGCTGGATTGGCGCCGCCATCCTGATCGGCACCGGCATCGATGTTCCCCGCAGCCCCGACCCGGCAGCCGCGCTCTTCGCAATGGCCGCCGTCAACCTGGCGATCAACCTGTTCGTGGCCATCTTGGTGGACCGCGCCAGCACCGCGTTCCGTCGCGCGCTCGCCCAGGCGCACGCGCGCGAGCAGGAACTGATCCTCGCCGGCAACCGCCTGCGCGAGGAGATCGAACACCGTCAGCGCGTGCACCAGCAACTGGTCCACTCGCAGAAGGTCGAGGTTGCCGGCCGCCTCGCCGCCGGCCTCGCCCACGACTTCAACCATCTGCTCAGCCTGATCCTCGGCTACCGCGCACGGGCCTCCGCCAGCAGTGATGCCGACAGCCTCGCGGGGGCGCTGGCCGGCATCGACTCGGCCGCGCGACGCGCGACGGCGGTGAGCCAGCAACTCCTGAGTTTCAGTCGCCGCGGCCAATCCGAAGCCCGCGTGTTCGACATCAATGAGGCGCTTGCCGACATGCGGCCGATGTTGCGCCAGCTCTTCGCCGCCGATGTCCGGCTGGAGATCGCATCCTGCGCCGAAGCCTTGCCGATCCTCATGGATCTGGGCCAGTTCGAGCTCGTCATCCTCAATCTGGCTGCCAATTCGGGAGCGGCCATGCCACAAGGTGGAGAGTTCCACATCGCGACATCGCTCGGAGGGTGCGAGGAGCATCCTCGCGCCACCGCCACCCTGCGTGACAACGGCATCGGCATGGATGCGGAAACCCGCCGCCAGGCGCTGGAACCTTTCTTTACAACCCGCCCGCAGGGCACGGGCCTGGGCCTCGCGGTCGCCCGCGACGTGCTCGCCGACGCTGGCGGCGTACTGCATCTGGAGAGCGAAGAAGGGCGCGGCACCGCGGTTTTCCTCGATTGGCCGCTCGCCCGGGATCTGCGGCTCGCCTCATGAGCCTTTCCGCACGCCGGCAACGTCGGCCGTGAGATTTCGTGAGAAAGCAAGATCCGGTTTGTTGACGCCCTTCACATTCTCCGAATAAGTTGAGCGTGCTACAGGGTTTCGGCGCAAACGCGCCTGGCTTTCCGGGGAACCCCTTCACGTCACCAGCCGCATGCGGCTCAGGAGATCGCGCGCCCAGCGGCCGCGGTCCCGGTGGAGGGTGCACCCTGCCGAACGTGGGATTGGTCAATTGGAGCCGATGATGAAGCCGTGGACTTTCGTCCCTTCCTTGCTTGGCCGCGCCCCGGGGCGCGCGATGGCGCTACTGGCGGCAACGATGTTGCTGTTGGGCGCTGGCAGCGCCGCCGCGGAGGGCACGCGCACCCTTCATCCAGCCACGGGCACCGGCTCCACCGGCAACCGCGGCGTGATGGATCTCACCACCACGAATGCCGCCGGGGTGGCGAGGCAGAGGCAATTCACCTACGTCTATGCGCGCGAAGGCGAGGTGATCCTGCTCGGTTCGCGCAATCGCACCACCAACAGCGGCAGCAACCGCGGCCAGATTCGTCTTTGGGCCCCACAGGATTTCGGCACCAAGGGCATCGAGACGGATCCGTCCAATGCTTCGGCGGTGCTGACCTGTGACGGTTCCCCGGGCGCAGGATCCGGCGGCCTCATCGCCAGCCGTGCCGCCGAACTCGCAGGGCCCAACAGTGCGGACGGCAGCAATACCGTCCCCAACGGCTTCACCCCGTGCTGGTACCAGGTGCCAGCGGGGGGCACAGGTATCTACGGCGTGCGCTTCTACGGTGCAAGTTCCGGCAGCACCAACAATGCCAGCATTCCAAGCCCGGCGGCCCACGAGAGCACGGTACAGGCCTGGGATGTGACGGTGCGCAGTGGCATGTCGTCCCTCGCCGACATCAATGGGCGCGTGTTCACCTACGCCTGGGCGATCTATCTCAACGCCAATGGCCGGTACCTGCGCAACAACCTCTATTACGTGTCGGCTGACGGCTACCGCTACCGCCAGACCATGCAGGGCCTGGACCCGAATCGCGCTGTGTTCTACGCCAATCCGGGCGGCTTCATCGACGGTGGCGCGCCACTCTACAAGGACGTGCGCGGCAGCAACCAGAACGTGAATTCCGGCACCTCGTTCAACGCCGGCGTGACCGCCGACAGGCCCGCCTACCCGATCTTCTTCAGCGATGTCAGCCCTGCCGGTCCCAATGCTGCCGAAGTCAATCGCGTCCTCACTGCGCTGGCGATTCCGCAGTTACCCAAGCAGCCCATCCTCACCGTGCCGACCTTCGTCGGCAACGTCGGGGGGCACACCTCGACCGTGTCCAGCGGTGGCGTGTTCACGTTCACGACGCAGAACACGCTCACCTATGAAATCGTGGTGAGCCGTGGCGCGGTGGGGGCGGGCGTCGACCCGAACCATCCGGCCGGCTGCGTGAACGACTACGACCCGGCCAACGTGTGCAACCGCACGCTGACGGGCGTCGCGCTGACCGGCAACCACTCCGTGCTGTGGAATGGCCAGGACAACGATGGCTTCCCGTTCCCGGCCGGAAGCTACAGTTTCCAGATCGTCGGCCGCAATGGCGAAATCCATTTCCCGATGATCGACCTGGAAGGCAACGTGGATGGCGGTCCGACGCTGACCAAGCTCAATGCCTTCAATACCACCGAAGCCACCACGGTCTATTTCGACGACCGCGGTCATCGCACCTCCAACGGCACCCTGATCGGCCAGCTCAACGGCCATCTCTGCGGAGCCGGCAACGCCCAGGTGCAGCCGGCGCCAAATCACTCGCTGGTGGGCGTGGACTCGGCCGATGACAACTGGAACGGCAGCGGCAAGTATTACCGTTCCTTCACCGGCAGCAGCGACAACAACTCGGATTGCCGCAACAGCTCCGCCGAGTATTTCGGTACCGCCAAGGGACTCGACGTCTGGGCGCTGGAGCGCTCGCCGGTATTCGTCGAGCCGGTGGTCATCGTCGAACCGTCCGTCTCGGTGGACGTCGGCACGATGGTCTCGGTCACGCCGGCCGTGCTGCCGGGCGATTCGGCCTATGGCTCGTTCATGTTCACCAATGCCGGCAGCGGCACGGCTACCGGCGTCACCTATGCGATGACGCTTGGCAACCCCGCGGTACCGGCGACGTGTCCGGCCGCGGTGACGTTCAGCATGTTGCCTGCGGGCGTCACCGCCACCTACCATCCGGCACCGGCCTGCAACGTCACCTTCGCCGGAATGCCAACGTCGCTGACGGCCGGGCAGAGCCTGGCGTTCAACTTCAACTACGTGGTGGCCGCATCCAATCCGGGTCCCATTCCGGTCACCACCACCATCGGCGCAACGAACGAAACGCCCGGTGCGCCGGCTCCCAATACGGCAGCCGCGCAGACCGTTGTCGCCAAACCCGTGATCTCGGTCGCCAAGAGCGCCGATCCGGCCGACGGCAGCAGCGTCGTCATCGGCGACACCATTACCTATACGGTCGCCGTAACCATCCAGAGCGCACCCCTGACCGCGCAGTTCACCCTGACCGACACCCTCGGTCCCGGCCTGACCTTTGGCGGCGTTGCCAGTTCCAGCCCCGGCCTTGCCTGCAGCGGCAGCCTCACCTGCACCCTGCCGACCGGCACCGCCACGGGCACCTATTCGGTCAGCTACACCGCAACCGTGAACAACGCAGCCGGATCCAGCGTCGCCAACCAGGTGACGGCAACCGGCGGCGGCGGCACCAATCCGCCGACCTGCGATCCCTGCAGCACGTCGCATCCGATCCCTTCGCCGCACCTGACGATCGACAAGACCGGCCCCGCCTCTGCTGCAATCGGGGTGCCGTTCGATTACACGATCACCGTCACCAATACCGGCACCGGCAACGCGACTGCCAATACGACCGTCACCGACGTCATTCCAGCCGGGCTCACCATCAACTCGTGCATTCCAAGTTGCAGCGCCAGCGGCCAGACCGTCACCTGGACCGTGTCGCCGTCCTCGCTGCTGGCGGGCGGCTTCGTCACCCTGATCGTCAATGTCACCCCGACCACCGCCGCCGTTCCGAGCGTCACCAATACCGCGACTGTCGATGGTGGCGGCGATCCCGCGTGCCCGATCGGCACGCCATGCTCCAGCCCGCCGGTGGTCACGCCGATCACCTGGACCGCCGGCATCGACCTGGTCAAGACCGTCACGTCTACCGGCCCGTACGGCCTCGGCAGCACCATCACCTACAGCCTCGTCGCGACCAACACCGGCACCGCGCCGCTCAGCAACGTCAGCATCAGCGACCCGCTGCTCGGTGCGCTCTCCTGCACGCCGACCGCCCCCGCGACGCTCGCGCCATTGGCGACGATGACCTGCACGGGCAGCCATGTGGTGACCCTCGCCGATGTCAATGCCGGCCGCGTCGACAACACGGCAAGCACCAGCGGCACCGACCCGGCGAACAACCCGGTATCGGCCACCGACGGCACCTCGACGCCGATCGCCCAGAATCCTGCGCTCACGCTCACCAAGAGCGTGACCTCGGCCGGTCCCTACGCGCTCGGCGACACCATCACCTACAGCTTCTCGGTGCAGAACAGCGGCGACACGACCCTGACCGGCGTGGCGGTGAACGACCCGCTGCTGGGTGGCACGATCGCCTGCACGCCGGCGACGCTGGCTCCCGGCGCGACCGCGAGCTGCGGCCCCGTCAACTACACCGTGACCGCGGCCGACGTCCAGGCCGGCCACGTCGCCAACACCGCGACCGCCAGCGGCACGCCGCCGGCGACGCCGGGCAATCCGACGCCGGGCCCGATCGACTCGCCGCCGGACACGACGGACACGCCGATCACCCAGGCGCCGGGCCTGACGCTCACCAAGAGCGTGACCTCGGCCGGTCCCTACGCGCTCGGCGACACCATCACCTACAGCTTCTCCGTAAGGAACAGCGGCGACGTGACCCTGACCGGCGTCTCGGTTAACGACCCACTGCTCGGCGGCACGATCGCCTGCACGCCGGCGACGCTGGCTCCCGGCGCGACGGCGACCTGCGGCCCGGTCAACTACACCGTGACCGCGGCCGACGTGAATGCCGGCAATGTGCACAACAGCGCCATCGCCAGCGGCACGCCACCGGCGACGCCGGGCAACCCGAATCCCCCACCGGTCGAGTCGCCGCCAGACACGACCGACACCCCGATCACCCAGGCGCCGGGCCTGACACTCACCAAGAGTGTGACCTCGACCGGGCCCTATGCGCTGGGCGACACCATCACCTATAGCTTCTCGGTGCAGAACAGTGGTGACGTGACCCTGACCGGCGTCTCGGTCAACGACCCGCTGCTGGGTGGCACGATCACCTGCAGCCCGGCAACGCTCGCCCCGGGCGCAAGCGCCACCTGCGGCCCGGTTAACTACACCGTGACCGCCGCCGACGTCCAAGCCGGCCACGTCGCCAACACCGCGACGGCCAGCGGCACGCCGCCGACCGTCCCCGGCAACCCGCCGCCGGGTCCGATCGACTCGCCACCAGATTCGACGGACACGCCGATCGCCCAGAACCCGGCGCTGACGCTGGAGAAGTCGGTCACCTCGACCGGCCCCTATGGCGTCGGCGACACCATCACCTACAGCTTCTCGGTCGAGAACACCGGCGACGTGACGCTGACCGGCGTCTCGGTCAACGATCCGCTGCTCGGTGGGACGATTGCCTGCGCGCCGGCAACGCTCGCCCCGGGCGCAAGCGCCACCTGCGGCCCGGTTAACTACACAGTGACCGCCGCCGACGTCCAAGCCGGCCACGTCGCCAATACCGCGACGGCCAGCGGCACGCCGCCGACCGTCCCCGGCAATCCGCCACCGGGCCCGATCGACTCGCCGCCGGATTCGACGGACACGCCGATCGCCCAGAACCCGGCGCTGACGCTGGAGAAGTCGGTCACTTCGACCGGCCCCTATGGCGTCGGCGACACCATCACCTACAGCTTCTCGGTCGAGAACACCGGCGACGTGACGCTGACCGGCGTCTCGGTCAACGATCCGCTGCTTGGCGGCA
>JAFKNA010000030.1 GCA_017305135.1 Lysobacterales bacterium
CGGAACGGGGGCGCGAATCTACTGCGCGGGCGCGAAGCCCAAGGAGCCTGTGGACGTCACCCCGTCCCCACCGATGATCAGTCGGCGATTCTCATCCTGTAAGGGACCAGAATCGAGACATAAGGAGCCTGCGTGCAGGCGACCCGGCGTCGCGATCATGCGATTCCATGGTCGCGACCACGGTCGCTCCTACGATTGCGCCCCCAGCGCGGCAGCGACGGCATCGTCCACCCGCTCCAGCCAGATGAATTCCAGCCGCTCGCGCGCCTCGGTCGGGATCTCGTCGTAGTCGCGGCGGTTGCGCGCCGGCAGCATCACCCGCGTGAGGCCGGCGGCGGCGGCGGCGACGATCTTCTCCTTGATGCCGCCCACCGGCAGCACCAGGCCGCGCAGGCTGATCTCGCCGGTCATCGCGGTGTCGCTGCGGACGGTGCGGCCGGTCAGCAGCGAGACCAGCGCGGTGAACATGGCGACGCCGGCGCTCGGGCCGTCCTTGGGTGTCGCACCGGCGGGCACGTGCACGTGGATGTCGATGCGGCCGAGGCGTTCCTCGTCAATGCCGAGTTCCGAGGCGCGGTGCTTGACGATGGACAGCGCCGCCTGCGCGCTTTCGCGCATCACGTCGCCAAGCTGCCCGGTCAGGATCAGCTGGCCCTTGCCCGGGAAGCTGGTCGCCTCGATGAACAGGATGTCGCCGCCGACCGGCGTCCAGGCAAGCCCCGTGGCCACGCCCGGCGTGCTGGTGCGCATCGCCACCTCGTTCTCGAAGCGCACCGGGCCGAGGATCGCCTCCAGTGCGTCCGCATCGATGTCGACGTGGGCGTCCGATCCCTCCGCGATCCGCACCGCCGCGTGCCGCAGCGCGCGACCAACCTCGCGCTCCAGGTTGCGCACGCCGGCCTCGCGCGTGTAGTCGCGGATGATGCGGCGCAGCGCCTCGTCGCTGATCGAGGCCTGGTCGGCATCGAGGCCATTGGCCTCCAGCTCGCGCCGCACGAGATATCGGCGCGCGATCTCGAACTTCTCGCCTTCGGTGTAGCCGGCCAGCGAGATGATCTCCATGCGGTCGCGCAGCGGCCCGGGGATCGTCTCCAGCATGTTGGCGGTGGTGATGAAGGTAATCCGGCTGAGGTCGAAGGGTACGCCGAGGTAGTTGTCGCGGAAGCTCGAGTTCTGCGCGGGATCGAGCACCTCCAGCATCGCCGCGGAGGGATCGCCCTGCACGCCGCGGCCCATCTTGTCGATCTCGTCCAGCATCATCACGCAGTCGCGTGCCTTGGCCTTGCGGATGGCCTGGATGATGTTGCCGGGCATCGAGCCGATGTAGGTACGCCGGTGGCCGCGGATTTCCGCCTCGTCATGCACGCCGCCGAGGCTGACGTGCGCGAACGGCCGGTCCATCGCGCGCGCGATCGACTGGCCGAGCGAGGTCTTGCCGACACCAGGTGGTCCGACGAAGCAGAGGATGGGCGCCTTGCCCTCGGGCGCGAGCTTGCGCACCGCGAGGAATTCGATGATGCGCTTCTTGATCTTGTCGAGGCCGAAGTGGTCCTCGTCGAGGATGCGCCGCGCTTCCTCGAGGTCGATGCTGCGCGGCGGCGGCTCGGCCCACGGCAGGTCGATCAGCCAGTCCAGATAGTTGCGGATCATGCCCGCTTCCGGCGCGCCGTCGGGCATCCGCGCATAGCGGGCCAGCTCCTTCTGCGCCTGCTCGCGCGCGTCCTCCGACATCTGCGCTTCGTCGATCGCCTTCTCGAGTTCGGCGACCTCGGCCGAGCGCCCTCCATCCTCGCCGAGCTCGCGCTGGATCGAGGCCATCTGCTCGCGCAGGATCGCCTCGCGCTGGCGCTCGTCGAAGGTGGCCTTGGTCTTCTGGCCGATCTCGCGCGTGAGGCGCATCACCTCGATGCGCTGGGCGAGGATCGCCGACACCTTCTCGACGCGCGCGGCGAGATCGGTGGCCTCCAGCAGCTCCTGCTTCTCGGGCGCGGGGATGTCCAGGTGCGCGGCGACGAGGTCCGCCAGCGCGCCGGCGCCGGTCATCGACTGCACTGCGGCGACCAGTTCCTGCGGCACGCCGGGAAGGAGCTGCAGCGCTTCCAGCGCCTGCTCGCGCAGGTACAGCATGCGCGCCTCCAGTTCCGCGTCCTGCGCCTCGGCATCGTCGATCGCTTCAAAGCGGACGGCGAGGAAGGGTTCTTCCTGCACCAGTTCCAGCGCGCGGAAGCGCTGCAGCCCCTGCACCACGATGTGATGGCCTCCATCGGAGGCGCGCACATAGCGGAGGATGTTGGCGAGCGTGCCGACGGTGTGGAGACCGGCGGCATCGGGCGTCTCCTGCTGCGGATCGCGCTGCAGAACGATGCCGATCGGGCTCTCCACGCGCATGGCGTGCTGCACCGCCCGCACCGACGGCGCGCGGCCGATCGCAAGCGGAAACACCGTGCCCGGGAAGAGCACCGTGTCGCGCACCGCAACCAGCGGCAGCACGCCCGGCGGAAGCGGGTGCACCGTTTCCTGCGTAGCCGCCTCTGCACCGGGCGCGGGCGTTGCTTCGTGCGCGGCATTCGTGCCCTCGGCAGGCACCGGATCGGGCCGGGGATCAGATTCTGACGGGTTCATGCGTGCCCCTCACAGCTTCTGCAGGCGGATGACCAGGCAGCCGCGATCGGTGCCGACGCTGATCCCGGCATAATGGCCGGGGGGCAGCGGAATGCGTCGCTCGAAGCGCCCTTGCGGGAGTTCCATGCGGTGGATGACGGCCTCGCCGATGCCTTCGGGGGGCGAGCGCCGCCCGCTCACGGTGAGCGTCGCGCCCTCGATCACGGTGCGCACGTCGCGCGCCGCAACGCCCGGCAGGGCGACATAGATCAGCACCGCATCGGCGCTCTCGAGCACGTCTACGGGCGGCTCCCACTCCGGCGCACGCGTGCCGCCGGGTCGGAAGAACTCCCGGTGCAGCCGCTCCGCGCGGTCCAGTGCCGCCAGCGCGTTGGCCCACATCCATTCGCGGGACTGGTCTTCTCGTCTCATGTCTTCCGAGCCCTCCTGCGTCGCCGCGCCTCGCCGGCCGCCCTTTTCATCATAAGGGCAGCCGCTGACAGGTCCGTCCTGCCCCGCCACGCCGCTTGGCTACGGTTCACCCGATCCGTCGCTGCGACACTGCGGGTAAGCTTGCGGGTCGGCTGCCAAGGGAGCGCATTGCCTGCGCGAGGGCCGGAATCGCGCCGTGCCGGCTTCGCTCCAAACCAGGGGATTTCATCACGCATGTTCGAAAACGCCTTCAACAACATCGACCGCGTCCTGTGGAAGGACGAGGGGCTTTCCTCCGAACTCGATTACGCCGAGCAGACCTCATGGCTGCTGTTTCTCAAGTACCTCGACGACATGGAGCAGCAATGGGCCGAAGAGGCCGTGCTGGAGGGTCGTGAGTACCACCCGATCCTCGATGAGCCCTACCGTTGGCAGAGCTGGGCCGCGCCGCGCACCGATGGCGCGTTCGACCACGACCGCGCGCGCACCGGCGCAGACCTCATCACGTTCATCAACGGCGAGCTGTTCGCCTACCTGAAGGGCTTTCGAGACAGCGCCGAGAGCGCCGACACGCTGGAATACAAGATCGGCGAGATCTTCTCGGAGATCGGCAACAAGTTCCGTTCCGGCTACACCCTGCGCGACGCCATCGACATCGTCGATACCCTGGATTTCGGCAGCCAGTAGGCCAAGCACGAGCTTTCCGACCTCTACGAAACCCGTTTGCAGCGCATGGGCAACGCCGGCCGCAACGGCGGCGAGTACTACACGCCGCGGCCGCTGATCCGGGCGATGGTGAAGGTGGTGGCGCCGAGGATCGACGAAACCATCTACGACGGCGCCTGCGGCTCGGCCGGGTTCCTGTGCGAGGCCTTCGACTACCTGCGCCGCGCCGATCTTTCCGCCACCGAGTGGGACCAGCTGCAGCGGCGCACCTTCTTCGGCCAGGAAAAGAAGTCGCTCGCCTACGTGCTCGGCGTGATGAACATGATCCTCCACGGCATCGACACGCCGAACATCCGCCATACCAACACGCTGGCGGAAAACGTGATGGACATCCAGCCCAAGGACCGCCACGACATCGTGCTGGCCAACCCGCCCTTCGGCGGTGGCGAGCGCCCCGAGGTGCAGCAGAACTTCCCCATCAAGTCGGGCGAAACGGCGTACCTCTTCCTGCAGCACTTCATCAGGAAGCTGAAAGCCGGCGGCCGCGGCGCCGTCGTCATCAAGAACACCTTCCTGTCCAACACCGACAAGGCCAGCGTCGCCCTGCGCAAGGAACTCCTGGAAACCTGCCGCCTCCACACCGTGCTCGATTGCCCGAGCGGCACCTTCCAGGGCGCCGGCGTCAAGACCGTGGTGCTCTTTTTCGACAAGGGCGCACCGACCCGCAAGGTCTGGTACTACCAGCTCGACCCCGGCCGCAGCCTCGGCAAGACCAATCCGCTGAACGACGATGACCTTGCCGAATTCATCGCCCTGCAGCCCAGGAAGAAGGACAGCGCAAAAAGCTGGTCCATCGCCATCAAGGACATCGACCAGAGCACCTGGGATCTCTCGGTCAAGAACCCGAACGCCCCGGAAGCCGAGCCACTGCGCGATCCCGCCGAGATCATCGCCGACATGCTGGCGCGCGATGCGGAGACGGCGGAGTTGCTTGAGGAAGTGAGGGGGTTGTTGTGAGTGCAGTGCAAGATGCGAATCTGTGTCCGCGATCAATTTGGAGCACCGCCAGGCTCGCGGATGTAGCGCAAATCGTCAACGGCGGCACGCCGTCGTCAAAGATCGCGAAGTACTGGTCTGGCGACATTCAGTGGCTCACGCCAAAAGACATGGGCCAAATGCGGACAAGGGAAATTTCACAGACACCACGCACGATTTCATCTTCGGGCCTACAACATTCCTCGGCACGCCTTGTCCCCGCCAAATCGGTGATTCTCTCGACACGCGCGCCAATTGGTCATCTCGCGATCAACAAGGTGCCAATGGCATTCAATCAGGGCTGTCGCGCGCTCGTGCCCTCCCCGGACCTTGATCACATCTTCCTCTACTACTTTTTTGCGGCAAGTCGCGATCTACTCAACGATCTCGGCACAGGCACCACCTTCAAGGAACTCTCTGCCACCAGCCTGAAGAATTTAGAAATCCTGCTCCCACCACTCGAAGAGCAAAAGCGCATCGTCGCCATACTCGACCAGGCCTTCGCCGCCCTCGACCGCGCCCGTGCCCACACCGAAGCCAATCTTGCGGATGCCCAAGCGTTGTTCGCAACAAATCTGTCCGACAGGTTTCAAACACTGGAAGGCGATGGTGAGTCCATACCTCTCGATGAGCTATGTGTAACCGTCGCACCGCGGCACAAGGTGAAGCGGCAGGATTATCTGCCTGATGGCGCATTCCCCGTTGTCTCCCAGGACGCCTCGCTCGTGTCAGGTTATTGCAATGATGAAGAAACATTGCTTGATATCGAGCCGCCCGTCGTCGTCTTTGGCGACCATACACGATGTCTCAAATATATCGACTTTCGATTCTCAGCGGGCGCCGATGGCACGAAGATCCTGCAGCCGCGGCCGGGAATCGACGCTGGATATCTGTATTTTGGCTTGCGAAGCAAGCCCGTCCCCACTGTCGGCTATGCACGCCATTTCAGGTTCATCCGTGAGCGCAGCTTGCCCAACATCTCCTTGGCCGACCAACGCAAGCTCGCTTCAGATCTTTTCGCTCTGGAGGATCACTGCGAAGATCTGCAGGCGCGCTACCAGGCACAACTCACCGATCTCGCCACCCTCCGCCAATCCATCCTGCAAAAAGCTTTCGCCGGAGAACTGACCTGAGCGCCGGGCTTGCGCTGCGCGCGCCGCATGCGCAAGCTGCACGTTGGAATCGCCGCTCGTAACCCGGGCGCGAGGGAACAGGGGGCAACACAGGCCATGAGCGAAACCGAAGCCGATACGCGCGCCAATCGCATCGATCCGGTGTTGCGCGATGCCGGCTGGGGCGTGGTGGAGGGGTCGCGCATCCGCCGCGAGATGATCTGTCCCGGCCGCATTACCGCCGGCGGGCGCGTGAATCCGCTGTCCGCGGATTACGTGCTGAGCTTCCGCGGCCAGAAGCTTGCCGTGATCGAGGCCAAGCGTGCCGGCCTTGGCCACACCGAAGGCGTCGGCCAGGCCAAGGATTACGCCGCGCGCCTCAAGACCCGCTTCGCCTACGCCACCAACGGCATCGGCTGGTACGGCATCGACATGCACACCGGCCGCGAGGGCGATCTCGCCCTGCCCTTTCCCGGCCCGGATGAACTCTGGGCGCGCTGCTTTCCCGATGGCAACGCCTGGCGCGACCGCTTCGGTGCGGTGCCGTTTGAAACCGGCGGCGGCAAGTGGCAGCCGCGCTACTACCAGCACAACGCCATCAACGCCGTGCTGGAAGCGATCGCCAGGGATCGCAACCGCATCCTGCTGACGCTCGCCACCGGCACCGGCAAGACCTCCATCGCCTTCCAGATCGCGTGGAAGCTCTTCCAGTCCTCGTGGAACCTCTCGCGCGAGCCGGTACGCCGTCCGCGCATCCTGTTCCTGGCCGACCGCAACATCCTGGCCGACCAGGCCTTCAACGCCTTCAGCGCGTTTCCTGCCGATGCGCTCTGCCGCATCCGCCCGGAAGAAATCCGCAAGCGCGGTGCCATCCCCACCAACGCCAGCATCTTCTTCACCATCTTCCAGACCTTCATGACCGGCGCCGGCAGCGCCGAGGAACCCGAGTTCACCTTTGAAGGCTATGCGCCGGATTTCTTCGACTTCATCGTCATCGACGAATGCCATCGCGGCGGGGCGCGCGACGAAAGCACCTGGCGCAGCATCCTCGACTACTTTTCGCCGGCGGTGCAGCTCGGCATGACCGCGACGCCCAAGCGCGACGCCAACGCCGACACCTACGGGTATTTCGGCGAACCGGTCTACACCTATGCGCTGAAGGAAGGCATCGGCGACGGGTATCTCACGCCCTTCAAGCTGCGCCAGCTTGCAAGCTCGCTCGATACCTACCGCTACAGCGCGGGCGACAAGGTGATCGCCGGCGAGATTGATCCGGACCGGGAATACAGCGAGGCGGACTTCAACACCCGCATCGAGATCGAAGCCCGCGAGCACAGCCGCGTCGATCGCTTCATGGACGAGATCGACCCGCGCCAGAAGACCCTGGTGTTCTGCGCCACCCAGCAGCACGCGGCGCGGGTGCGCGACTACATCAACCAGGTGAAGGCCGACCCCGACCCCAACTACTGCGTTCGCGTCACCGCCGACGACGGCGAGCTTGGCGAGCAGCACCTGCGCGTTTTCCAGGACAACGAAAAGACCATCCCGACCATCCTCACCACCTCGCAGAAGCTCTCCACCGGTGTCGATGCGCTCAACATCCGCAACATCGTGCTGATGCGGCCCATCCGCTCGATGATCGAGTTCAAGCAGATCATCGGCCGCGGAACCCGTGTCTACGAAGGCAAGCGCTTCTTCACCATCTACGATTTCGTTGGCGCCTCCGATCACTTCAAGGATCCGGAATGGGACGGCGAGCCGCTGCCGCCGGAGCCGCCCGGAAAGGCGAAGACGGAATCCGGGCGAACGACGGATGATCCGCCCGGCGGCATCGAAGACGACCCACCCCCGCCCGCGCCGAGGATCGTGGTGAAACTTGCCGACGGCCGCGAACGCAGCATCCAGTACATCGCCGCCACCAGCTACTGGTCGCACGATGGCCGTCCGATCACCGCGCAGGAATTCATGGAGCAGCTGTTCGGCGATCTCGGCACGCTGGTCGCAACCGAAGAGGAGCTCCGCGCCCGCTGGAGCGACCCGGACCAGCGCGAAGCATTCCAGCAGCGCCTCGCCGAACTCGGCTACGACGCCGATCGCCTCGACGACATGCGCCGCCTCATCGACGCACCCGACAGCGACATCTTCGACGTGCTCGCGTACGTCCGCTTCGCCCTTGCGCCGCTGTCGCGCCATGAGCGGGCCCACGCGGTCAAGGCGAGCGGCCTTGCCGGCTACCAGCGCGAGATGCGCAGCTTCCTCGAGTACGTGCTGGAGTCCTACGCGCGCCATGGCGTGGACGAACTCGCCCCGCGCAAGCTCGCTGACCTGCTGCGCGTCCGCTACGGCGGCATGCACGATGCCAAACAGGCGCTCGGGCCGGCGCCGGCCATTCGCGGCGCGTTCCTCGACATACAGGCCCGGCTGTACGGATGAAGTCGGAATCCATGCCGGTCCTTGTCCATCGATCTCCGAACATGGCGGACGCGGATCGATTCGCGACTGCCAGCCGCGCGCCCATCCGTTTCGCCTCCGTCCTGACGCCCTCTCGTTGCGCGGTCCCGTGCAACGTGCATGTAGCCCGGCGCAGCGCAGCGGAATCCGGGACTGCTTCTCGCCAGGACTAGGCTGGCCCGAAACAAGGCCATCCCGGATTCCCGCCACTTCGCGGCTCCACCCCGGCTACGACTCATCGACCGCCGCCTTTACCTGAACGAAACACCTGGGCCGGACGCCATATTCATCGCGCGTGAATCCAGCCGGCAGGAGACTGGGGTGCCAGCGATGCGGGCCGCCGCGAAATGCGGGTGGTGCAATTCGCGCCAACTTCCAGCCAGGAGGAGCACATGAACGCATTCAAGAAGAAGATCCTTGTGAGCGCCCTTGCGATGCCGCTTGCCGCGATGAGTGGGTTTGCGCTCGCGCAGGATTCGACCACGACGAATGATTCCTCGTCGCTGAAGCTCGAAAAGACCCTTTCGCACGACCAGATGATGAATCGCGAGGACGC
Organism: Lysobacterales bacterium; assembly: GCA_017305135.1. Classification (GTDB taxonomy): domain Bacteria; phylum Pseudomonadota; class Gammaproteobacteria; order Xanthomonadales; family Rhodanobacteraceae; genus Dokdonella_A. Next base: position 8,854 of record JAFKNA010000030.1, read on the forward strand.
GAAGAAGCACGATGAGATCGTGCGCCACGACCGCGAGGTCAAGGAAGCGGCCGCGCAGCGCAAGTCGACGATGAACTCGGGCGACATGCACGAGGGCCATGCGGTCGGCGCCGGCGCTTCGGCCGCCTCCGCCGCGCAGGCCCGGAAGGACGCCACCGAGGCGCAGCAGGATCGCATGAACGATCGCATGGACGCGAAGAAGGACGCCATCGACGCACGCAAGGACCGCATGGAGGATCGGATGGACGCGCACAAGGATGCCGTCGACTCGCGCCAGGATCGAATGAACGACAGCATGGATGCGCAGAAGGACGCGCAGCAGGCGACGCTCGATGCCCGCCGCGAGAACCTCGAGAACCAGGCTGACGCGAAGAAGGAACGCGTCGAGGACAAGGATTCCTCGCAGCCGGTCACCGACACCTGGATCACCACCAAGGTGAAGGCGACCCTCGCCACCACGGACGGCGTCAGCAGTACCGACGTCAGCGTCAATACGGTGGACGGCACGGTGTACCTCACCGGCGTCGTCGACGATGCAGCGAGCATCGAGAAGGCGACGGCTGCGGCCCGCGACATCAAGGGCGTGAAGAAGGTCGACGCGAGTGGCCTCAAGGTCATGCGTTGATGTCAAGTGCGGCCCGCCTGAGTGGCGGGCCGCCCCGAGCGGCGCGCCCCGAAGGTGGCGCGTCCCGCTCACGATCAAGCACACCTGGGACGATGCACCGCGGCGGTTGCTTCGACGGCTGCGCCTTATCGTGCCGCGAGCGCACAAATCAACAGGATCATCGCTCCGTCAACCGGGCCTGACACCCGTCCACGCGTCCGGCTCCGGGGCGTTCCCAGGGGGATCACTTGGCTTCGAAGCTGAAACGCAGGCTGACCTGGGGCGCGATCGGGGCGCTGATCGCCTTCGCGCTGGTGCTGGTGGGGCTCAACCTCATCCCGCAGAGTCCGCAGCTCGCGCATGACCTCCACAACGTCAGCCCCGTCGAATCGGGGCAGTTCCGCACCGAGCTTTCCAACCTGCTTGGACCGCCGGTCGTCGATGGCAACGCGGTGCAGGCGTTCAACAATGGCGACGAGATCTTCCCGGCGATGCTGGAGGCCATCCGCGGCGCCAGGAAGAGCATCAACTTCGAGACCTACATCTACTGGTCCGGCGAGGTGTCGCGCCGCTTCGTCGAGGCGCTCGGCGAGCGCGCACGCGCCGGCATCCCGGTGCACGTGCTGGTGGATTGGGTCGGCGCCTCGCGCATGGACGAGGGCGTGGTCGAGGAACTCCGCGCGGCGGGCGTGCGCTTCGAGAAGTTCCATCCCCTCACCTGGTACACGCTCGACCGCATCAACAACCGCACCCATCGCAAGCTGCTGATCGTCGACGGCCGCGTCGGCTTCACCGGCGGCGTGGGCATCGCCGACGAATGGGACGGCAATGCCGACCGGCCGGACCGCTGGCGCGACATGCAGTTCCGGGTCGAGGGTCCGGTGGCGGCGCAGTTCCAGGCGGCGTTCGAGGACAACTGGATCACCAGCACCGGCGAGGTTTCGCTTGGCCCGGATTACTACCCGCCGCCGGAGCAGGCGGGCGGCAGCGCCGCGCAGTTGTTCTCCAGCTCGCCAGACGGTGGCAGCGAGAACATGCAGCTCATGTACCTCATGGCCATCAACGGCGCGCGTCGTTCGATCGACCTCGAGGCCGCCTACTTCCTGCCCGACGAGCTCACCCTGCGCGCACTGCAGGCGGCGCTCACGCGCGGCGTGAAGGTGCGCATCGTGGTGCCCGGGCCGCATGGCGACAGCCCGTGGGTGGCGACCGCGTCGCAGGCGCAGTGGGGCGCGGTACTGCAGCACGGCGCGCGGCTGTTCCGCTTCCAGCCCTCGATGTTCCACACCAAGATGATGATTGTCGACGACTACCTGACGATCGTCGGCTCGGCCAATTTCGACAACCGCTCGTTCCGGCTCAACGACGAATCCAACCTCAACGTATACGACCACGAATTCGGCGCACGGATGCGGAAGGTGGTCGACGCCGACATCGCCCGCTCCCGCGAGGTGACGCTCGAGGAGTGGCGCCGACGCGGCTGGTTCAGGCGCGCAACCGAGTGGCTCGCCGCCCTCCCCGGCTCGCAGTTCTGAGGCGGCCGATGAAGAGCCCGGGATCGGCGCGGACGGTGGTTCATGCGGCACTGCTCGGCAACGCGGCGATCGCGGTGGCCAAGTTCATCGCGGCGGCCCTTTCCGGCAGTTCTGCCATGCTCAGCGAGGGCGTGCACTCGCTGGTCGACACCAGCAACCAGCTCCTGCTGCTCTACGGAATGCGCCGGGCGGATTGTCCCGCCGACCCGAGCCACCCGTTCGGCTACGGCCGCGAGCTCTACTTCTGGAGCTTCGTCGTCGCCGTGCTGGTGCTCACCTTCGGCGCGGGAATCTCGCTCTACGAGGGCATCAGCCACATCCGCAGGCCGGAGCCGGCGAGCCACCTCGCTGTCAACCTGGTGGTGCTCGGCATCAGTGCCGTTTTCGAAGGCGGCTCGTGGCTGGTCGCGCTGCGCGAGTTCCGCCGCCGCAAGGCCGACATGGGCTACTTCGAGGCATTCCGCAACAGCAAGGATCCGAGCGTCTTCACCGTGCTGCTCGAGGACAGCGCTGCACTGCTCGGACTCCTGATCGCCGCCATCGGCCTCATCGGTGCCCATCACTTCCGCATGCCGATGCTCGATGGCGTGGCCTCGCTCGGCATCGCCCTGCTGCTGGCCACGGCCGCGTTCCTGTTGCTGCGCGAGACCAAGGGCCTGCTGCTCGGCGAGCCGGCCGATCCCGGCATCGCCCGCTCGCTGATGGCGATCGCCGCCGAAGACCCGGACGTGCGCCACGCCAATGGCCTGCTGACGGTGCAACTCGGCCCCGAGCGCATCGTCGCCGCGCTCAGCATCGAATTCGAGGACGCGCGTTCCACGCCACAGATCGAAACCTGCATCAACCGCATCGAGAAGCACGCGCGGCTCCGCCACCCTCAACTCGCGGCCCTGTTCGTGAGGCCGCAGACGCACGAGGACTGGCGCGCCCGCCATCCGGCGACGTAAGGCATACCGCTTGCGCCTCGACCGGCAGGCTTTATCAGCCCGACTGCCATGAATCAGGCATGAATGCCGCCGTCACGAATGAAGCGGACCTGACCGGGGAAGGTGAACCCCTCGGCAGATTAAGCTTTCGCGGAGCAGGATCTGCCGCACGCCCGTTGCCGGAGAGTTCCCATGCCCGACTCGCTCACTCGTCGTGGGTTCATCGCGCGTACCGGTGCCCTGCTCGGCCTTGCGCCGACTTTTGGACTTCTCGGGTGCGCGCGCGGTGAGCCACCTCCAGCCGCTGCCGGTCGCGCCCTCGCTACCGGGCGCGCCTTCTTCCGCGAGCAGGAAGCCGCCTTCGTCGATGCCGCGGTGTCGCGCCTGATCCCCAAGGACGAACTTGGCCCCGGTGCGCTGGAGGCCAACGTCACCAGCTTCATCGACCAGCAACTGGCCGGGCCCTACGGCCGGGCCTACCGTTGGTACATGGAAGGCCCGTGGCCAAAACCCGAGGCAACCGGCTCGGGCGGGGGCGATGAAGCCTTCGCGCAGGGCAACAAGAGTCCCGCGCAGCAATCGGAGGCTTCGGCCGAAGGCACCAAGGGCGCGGGCAACCACAAGGCACCGAGCAAGACCGGCCAGGGCTATCAGCTCAAGCAGACGCCGGCCGAGCTCTACCGCGACGCCATCGCCGCCATCGACCAGCACTGCCAACAGCAATCGGGAAAACCGTTCGCGCAGCTTTCGAGCGCCCAGCAGGATGATCTCCTGCACCAGCTCGAGGCCGGCAAGGTGGACCTTGGCGAGCTGCCGGGCGACACCTTCTTCGCGCTCCTCTGGCAGAACACCCAGGAAGGCTTCCTCGCCGACCCGGTGTACGAGGGCAACCGGGATTTCGCCGGCTGGAAGCTGATCGGCTTTCCCGGCCCCCGCTACAACTACGTGTACGACATCGAGAAACACGGCCAGCGCTATGACGCACCGTACGTGAGCCTGGTCGGTCGCGACCCCAACCGCCGCAGGGAGGCACTCTGACATGGCCAGGCGATTGCCGGAAGTGGACGTGGTGCTGGTGGGCTTTGGCTGGACCGCGTCGATCATCGCCCAGGAGCTGACCGAACAGGGCCTGCAGGTGCTCGCCCTCGAACGCGGCGCCTTCCGCGACACGGTGCCCGATTTTTCGCCGGCGCACATCCAGGACGAGCTCCGCTACGCCGTGCGCCACCAGATCTTCGAGGCGCCGGTGCGGGAAAGCCTCACCTTCCGCAACAGCCGCGACCAGACCGCCTTGCCGATGCGGCACTTGGGATCCTTCCTGCCCGCGGCAGGCGTCGGCGGCGCCGGCGTGCACTGGAACGGCCAGTGCTGGCGGTTCCTGCCGCAGGATTTCGTCATCAGGACGCACACCGAGGAGCGCTACGGCAAGGCTTTCGTGCCCGAGGGCATGAACCTGCAGGACTGGGGCGTCACCTACGACGACCTCGAACCGCACTACGACCAGTTCGAGTACCTGTGCGGCGTGTCCGGTCAGGCGGGCAACATCGGCGGCACGGTGCAGCCCGGCGGCAATCCCTTCGAAGGTCCGCGCCGGCGCGGCTATCCCCTGCCGCCGCTGAAGCGCAGCGCCTCCACGGTGCTGTTCGACAAGGCGGCGCGCGCGGCGGGCTTCGATCCCTTTCCCTGCCCGGCTGCGAACACCTCCGAGCCCTACCGCAACCCGCTCGGCGTGCAGATGGGCCAGTGCACCTATTGCGGCTACTGCGAATGGTTCGGTTGCGGCAACTACTCCAAGGCAAGCCCGCAGACCACGGTCCTGCCGGTGCTGCTGCGCAAGGACAACTTCGCCTACAGGACCCACTGCAACGTCACCCGCGTGCTGACCGACTCCAGCGGCACGCGCGCCACCGGCGTCACCTACGTCGACATCGAAGGCAACGAGTTCGAGCAGCCGGCCGGCATGGTGGTGCTGTGCGCCTTCGCCCAGCACAACGTGCACCTGCTGCTGCTTTCGAAGATCGGCCAGCCCTACGACCCGGTCAGCGGCGAGGGCGTGGTCGGGCGCAACTATGCCTACCAGATCACCTCGTCGGTGGACGTGTTCCAGAAGGAGATACTCAACCCCTTCATGGGCGCCGGCGCGCTCGGCCAGGGCATCGACAACTTCAACGGCGACAACTTCGACCACGGCCCGCTCGGCTTCATCGGCGGCGGCTACATCGCGCTGTGGAATACCGGCGGCCGGCCGATCCTGCAGCACTATCTCCCCGAAGGGACGCCCAAGTGGGGCGCCGGCTGGAAGAAGGGCATGCACGAGAACTACCTCACCGCCTGCTCGATCGCCACCCACGGCAGCGTGATGAGCTACCGCGACCATTACCTCGATCTCGATCCCACCTGGACCGACGCCTACGGCAACCCCATGCTGCGGCTGACCTTCGACTTCAAGCCCAACGAGCACGCGATGTCGAAGTACCTGACCGCGCAGGCCAGGAAGATCGCCGAGGCGATGAACCCGACCTCGATCAAGGTCAACCAGCGCGACGGCCACTACTCGATCGTCCCCTACCAGACCACCCACAACACCGGCGGCGCGATCATGGGCACCGACCCGAAGACGAGCTTCGTCAACCCGTACCTGCAGTCCTGGGACATCCCGAACCTCTGGGTGATGGGCTCCACCGTGTTCCCGCAGAACGCCGGCTACAACCCGACCGGCACCGTCGGCGCGCTGACCTACTGGGCGGCCGCCGCCATGAAGCGCTACCTCGCCAACCCCGGCCCGCTGGTGACGGCATGAACCTGCCCGGCGCATTTCAACGCATGATGCTCACTGCCGCGCTCGGCGCGGCCGGCTGTGGCCTCGTGGCCGCGCAATCGCTGCCGGGCACCTCGCCCGCGCGCCTCAGCGCCGGCCCCTACACCGATATCCAGCGCGGGCTTTACCTCGTCCGTGCCGGCGACTGCAGGTCCTGCCACACGGCGCCCAACGGCCAGCCGTTCGCCGGGGGGCGCGCGGTGCCGACGCCCTTCGGCACCATCTACTCGACCAATATCACTCCGGACGCCGAAACCGGCATCGGCCAGTGGACCGACGCGGACTTCCTGCGCGCCATGCACCACGGGATCGACCGCGAGGGTCGCCAGCTCTATCCGGCCTTTCCGTATCCCTGGTACACGAAGGTGGCGCCCGACGACGTGGCGGCGATCAAGGCCTACCTCGACACGCTCGAGCCCGTACGCAGCCTGCCGCGCGACAACGAACTGCCGTGGCCGCTCAACATGCGCACGCCGGTCGCCGCGTGGGACTGGCTGTTCCTCGATACCGGCGTGTACCAGGACAACCCGCAGAAATCCGATGCGTGGAACCGCGGCGCCTACCTGGTCGAGGGACTTGGCCACTGCAGCGCCTGCCATGGCGACAAGAACCTGCTGGGCGCCACCGACAAGGACCACCCGTTCGGCGGCGGCTACGCCGAGAACGTGTTCGCGCCAAGCCTCACCGGCGGCACGCGGGACGGGCTCGGTGCCTGGAGCGAGGACGACATCGTCCGCTTCCTCAAGACCGGCAGCAACGGTCGGGAGAGCGCCGCCGGTCCGATGGCGGAAGTGGTCGAAATGTCCACGCAATACCTCACGGAAGCCGACCTTCGCGCCATAGCCACCTACCTCAAGGACCTGCCGGGCGGCGCCAGCCAGAGCCGGGGCGATGATTCACGCACGGCGCTGGCCAGTGACGATTCACGCATGCAGCACGGCGCCGCGCTCTACTACGACAACTGCCGCGCCTGCCACATGGACGGCGGCACCGGCCAGCCGCAGGCATTCCCGCCGCTCAAGGACAGCTCGTCCATCCAGGCCGAGCACGCCGACACCTTGATCGACGTGATCCTCAACGGCGCGCGCAAGCCCGTCACGGATGGGGATTTCACCGGGCTGCAGATGCCCGGGTTCGCGGCGCGCCTCGACGATGGCGAAATCGCCGACCTCGTCACCTACGTCCGAAACGGCTGGGGCAACAGCGCCGGAGCGGTGTCCAGTGACACCGTGGCGCAGCTGCGCAGCGACACCCGCCACGGCGGCGGAGACGTGCGGTGAGGACAGCACGGAAGCGCTGCGCCCGCCGCCACGTGCTGCCGGCTGCGGGCCTCATGCTCGCACTCTCCGCCGTCGCCAACGCCAACGACTACGGCCTGCTCGGCGACTGGCCGACCACCTGGAAGAGCGGGAACGGCTACGAGGTCTCCGTGCTGGGGCTGTTCCAGTACGACACCAATCATTTCTCCGGCGACACCTGGAATGCGGCCACCGGCACGCCGCTGTTCGAGAACGCCGACGACTGGCGTCGCACCGAACTCGACCTCTCCCTCAAGATGCCGTTCGGCCTGGAGCTTCGCGCCGGCTACGACTGGCAGAACACCTGGACCGACAATTACCTCAAGTACAGCTCCGATCGCTTGGGCAGCTTCCGCCTCGGCCAGTTCAAGACCCCGGTCGGCTGGGATGGCATCGAAAGCGCCAACGCGCAGACCTTCCTCGAACCCTCGCTGCCAGGTTCCGCGGTGTTCGAGGGGCGCCGCCTCGGCGCCGACTGGACCTTCACCGGCGTCGACCACTGGCGCTTCACCGCTGCCGCACTGATGGGCGGCAACCTGGATGGCGAGCACAAGGGCGACGGCTTGGCCGGACGCATGGTCTTCGAGCCGGTGAACACCCCGACCCGGGTCCTGCACCTCGCCCTTGCCGCCTCGCGCACCTGGCCCGATGACCACGCGTTGAGCATCGGCGCCAAACCCGAGGCGGCCCTGACCCCGACGCGCCTGGTGCGCACCGGCACGCTGATCGATACAGATGCAGTCGATCGCGCCGGCCTGGAGCTCGGCTGGATGCGGGGCCCCTTCCACATGCAGGCCGAATACCTCGCCATCCGCGCGCGCCGCACGACGGCACAGCCGGACTTCACGGGCCGCGGCTTCTACGTGCTCGGCGCCTGGATGCTGACCGGCGAAAGCCGCGGCTACAAGGATGGCAACTTCACCAACACCCAGCCCACGCGCCCTTGGGGCGCGCTGGAACTCGCGGCCCGCTACAGCGAACTGGACCTCGCCGACGGCAGCATCCGCGGCGGCCGGCAGCACGACTGGACGATCGGCGCCAACTGGTACCTCGGCCGCCATTTCAAGCTGCAGGCCAACTACATCCAGGCCCACGCCACCGACAGCCCGGCCAACCAGTACCTGTCGCCCATCGACCCGCGCATCTTCGAGATGCGCGCGCAGATCTACTTCTGAGCGGCGCGGGCGATGGGGTGCGCCACTCCACGGCAGGCGAGGCCGCGTCGCAGGCGAGACCCTCGCGGTAGGAGCCAGCGAGCAGGCGACCACTCGCACGCTACGGATCGATCACCCGGTCGCGAGCACGCTCGCTCCTACCCCGAAGCACGCCATCCCACGGTAGGAGCCTGCGTGCAGGCGACCCGCGTGTCGCATCGAATTCGCGGTGACGGCTGCGGCCCTGCTCTGCTGCTTCCGGAGCCGTGCATGCCGTGCCGCGCATGCGGGCGACCGCGGGAGCCGTGAACCATGGCGCAGATCTTCTCGCCGCGCGCGGGGCTCTACGCCTGGCTGGTGCTGGCCACACTCGGGGTTGCCGCGATCGTGGCGGTGCTGGCCTGGCGCGGACTCACCGCGGCGCCGTTCGCCGTCGACGAACCGGTGCCGCAGCCGGTCCCTTTCAGCCATCGGCACCACGTCGGCGATGACGGCATCGACTGCCGCTATTGCCATGCCTCGGTGGAGACCGAAGCCTTCGCCGGCATCCCGCCGGTCTCGACCTGCATGACCTGCCATTCCCAGCTCTTCACCGACCAGCCGCTGCTGGCGCCGGTGGTGGCGAGCTGGGAAAGCGGCGAGCCGCTGCGCTGGCAGCGCGTGAACATGCTCCCCGATTTCGTCTTCTTCAATCATTCCATCCACGTCGCCAAGGGCGTCGGCTGCGTGACCTGCCATGGGCGCGTCGATCGCATGCCACTGACCTGGCGCGCGCACTCGCTGTCGATGGCCTGGTGCCTGGACTGCCACCGCAACCCGGCGCCGAACCTGCGTCCGCGCGAGGCGGTGTTCGACATGGCGTGGACGAACGAGGATCCGCAGCGCCTCGGCACGCGCCTGATGCACGAATACCGCATCGACACCTCGACGCTGACGGAGTGCTCGACATGCCATCGCTGAGCGCCGACCAGGCCGAAATCATGGCCGCGCTCCGCACCCGTGTCGGCAACGCGCGCGGGCCGCGCTACTGGCGCGCGCTGGATGAGCTGATCGACGAACCGGCGTTCCGCAGGCACCTGCACGACGCGCTGCCGCAGGTGTCGCAGCTCGCGCCGGCGCTGGACCGGCGCGCCTTCCTGAAGCTGCTCGGCGCCTCGCTGGCGCTGGCCGGACTTGGCGCCTGCAGCGGGCCGCCACCCGAGCGCATCCTGCCGTGGATCCAGCAACCCGAAGGCGTGCCCGATTCCCTGCCGCAGTTCTACGCCACCACCCTTTGCGCGGGCGGCAACGTCGCCGGCGTGCTGGTCGAGACGCACCAGGGCCGGCCGACCAAGATCGAGGGCAATCCCGCGCATCCGGCCAGCCTCGGCGGCACCGACCCGCTGCTGCAGGCCGCGGTGCTGGAACTCTGGGACCCGGACCGCTCACAGTCGCCGGTGCACCAAGGCGTCGCCAGCACCTGGGATGCCTTCGCCACCGAGGCGGCGGCACTGCAGCGCCGCTTCGAGCCCGACGGCCGTGGCCTGCACGTGCTCTCCGGCACGATCCGCTCGCCCACCCTCGCCCGCCAGCGACGCGAGTTCCTGGCGCGCTTCCCCGGTGCCGCATGGCACCAGTACGAGGCGGTGGACGAGGACAATGCGCTCGCCGGTGCCATGCTTGCGTTTGGCCGTCCGCTGCAGATGCGGCTGCGCCTCGACCAGGCGGCGGTGATCGTCAGCCTCGGCGCGGATTTCCTCTACGAGATGCCCGGCCACCTGCGCCACGCCCGCGACTACGCGGATCGCCGCAAGCGCGTGCTCGAAGGGTTCACGGGTAGGGATCCGAGCAGCGCGCCGACTCCAGGCCGCCTGTACGCCATCGAAGCGACGCCGAGCCTCACCAGCGCCAATGCCGACCATTCCTGGCCGCTGGCCGAATCGGCCCTGCCCGCGTTCGCCCGGGAACTCGCCGCTGCGCTCGGCATTGCGGATGCTGCGGGCGGGCCGGCGAGCGGAATGCCGGAGCGCCGCGTCCAGGCGATCGCCGCCGACCTTCGCGCGAATCGCGGGCAGTCGCTGCTGCTGGCCGGGCCCTCGCTGCCAGCCGAGGTGCATGCCCTCGTGCACCGGCTCAACGCGGCGCTCGGCAATGTCGGCAGGACGCTGGACTACTTCGAACCCGCGGAGCCGCGCGAAGCCTCGGCGGCGAGCCTGCAGGCCCTCACCGCCGCGATGTCGGGAGGCATGGTCGAGGCATTGGTGATCCTGGACGGCAATCCCGCCTATGCGACGCCGGGGGAACTCGGCTTCCCCGAACTCCTCGCCAAGGTGCCGTTGAGCGTGCACCTCGGCCTCCATCGCGACGAAACCGGCGTCGCCTGCCATTGGCACCTGCCGGCCACGCATGCGCTTGAATCCTGGTCGGACCTGCGCGCGTTCGACGGCAGCGCCAGCCTCGTGCAGCCGGTGATTTCGCCACTCTACGACGGGCGTTCGATGCACCAGCTCCTCGACCTCCTGACCGGCAGCGGCGGCGCGCCGCCCATCGACCTGGTGCGTGTGACCTGGGATGGCGTCCTGGACGAGGCCGGCTGGCAGCAGAGCCTGCGCCAGGGCGTAATCGGGGGCAGCGCACCCCATGCTGTCGGTGCCACAGCGTCGGCCGCCCCGTCGGTTGAGCTGTCGCACGAGACGCAAGGCAGCGACATCGAACTCCTGTTCCGTCCCGATCCCCACATCCGCGACGGCCACTACGCCAACAACGGCTGGCTGCAGGAGCTCCCGAAGCCGCTCAGCCACCTCACCTGGAGCAATGCCGCGCTGGTCAGCCCGCGCCTCGCCGCCGAACTTGCGCTCGGCAACGGCGACGTGATTCGCATCGCCGCCAATGGCCGCGAGCTGGAAGCGCCGGTCTGGATCATGCCCGGGCAGGCCGAACGCAGCATCACCCTGCCGATGGGCTATGGACGACTGGTCGCGGGCCATGTCGGCGAGAAGCTCGGCTTTGACGCCAATGCGCTGCGCCACGCCGCTTCGCCCTGGCGCATCGAAGGTGCCAGGCTCACGAAAACCGATCGGCATGTGGCACTGGCCAGCACCCAGCAGCACCACCGCATGGAGGGCCGCGATCCGGTCCACCGCATGACCCTCGCCGCGTTCCTCGCCAACCCGCCAGCCAAAACGCCCGAACGGCGCAGCCTCTACCCACCGCGCCTGCAGAAGAGCGGCGCCGAGGGCTACGCCTGGGGCATGAGCATCGACCTCGACGCCTGCATCGGCTGCAACGCCTGCACCGCCGCCTGCCAGGCGGAGAACAACATCCCGGTGGTCGGCGCCGAGGAGGTCCGGCGCGGCCGCGAGATGCACTGGATCCGCGTCGACCGCTACTACGAGGGCCGGCCCGAGGCGCCCGCCACCTGGCACCAGCCGGTGCCCTGCATGCACTGCGAGCACGCGCCCTGCGAGGTGGTGTGCCCGGTCGGCGCCACCGTGCACGATTCGGAAGGGCTGAACCTGCAGGTCTACAACCGCTGCGTCGGCACGCGCTTCTGCTCCAACAACTGCCCCTACAAGGTGCGCCGCTTCAACTTCCTGCAATACGCCGACCTCGACACGCCGCAGCTCGAGGCCCAGCGCAATCCCGACGTCAGCGTCCGCAACCGCGGCGTGATGGAAAAGTGCACCTACTGCATCCAGCGCATCCGCGTCGCCCGCATCGGCGCCGACCGCGAGGGCCGGCGCATCGAGGACGGTGAGATCGCCACCGCGTGCGAGGCCGCCTGCCCGACCCGCGCCATTACCTTCGGCAACGTCGCCGATCCGGACAGTGCCGTCTCGCGCGAGAAGGCCTCGCCGCGCAGCTACGCGCTGCTGGAGGAACTCAACACGCGCCCGCGCACGACCTACCTCGCCGCACTGCGCAATCCCAATCCCGCGCTGGAGGACGAGTCGTGAATGCGACCTCGCCGCGCGCGCCGGTCATCCATGGCGATCCGGGCATCGGCGGCCTCACCGCGCGCCTCAGCGACCTGGTGCTGGAGCGCCCGCCCGGACGCGGCTGGCTCATCGCGATGGTCGTCGCGCTCGCGCTCGCCGGGCTTCTCGCCGCCAGCATCGCCTGGTTGCTGTACCGCGGCGTCGGCATCTGGGGCATCGACATGCCGGTGGTATGGGCATTCGCGATCGCCAACTACGTGTGGTGGATCGCCATCGGCATGGGCGGCACCTTCATCTCCGCGGCGCTGTTGCTCGCCCGCCAGCCCTGGCGCAACGCGCTCAACCGCTATGCCGAAGCGATGACGGTATTCGCGGTGGCGGTGTCAAGCCTGTTTCCGATCCTGCACCTCGGCCGGCCGTGGTTCTTCTACTGGCTCGCGCCCTACCCCAACCGCATGGCGCTGTGGCCGCAATGGCGCAGTTCCCTGCTGTGGGACTTCTTCGCCATCCTCGCCTACCTGATCGCCTCGATCCTCTATTTCTACATCGGGCTGATCCCGGACCTTGCCACCCTGCGCGACCGCTCGCGGACGCGCGGCAAGCAGGTCTTCTTCGGCCTGCTGGCGCTCGGCTGGAGCGGCGAGGCGCGTGACTGGCGGCGCCACGAAACGCTCTCGCTGCTGCTCGCCGGGCTCGCCGTGCCGCTGGTGTTCTCGGTGCATTCGATGGTGGCGCTGGACTTCTCCGAGGCGCTGCTGCCGGGCTGGCATTCGACGATCTTCCCGCCGTTCTTCGTCGCCGGCGCGCTCTTCTCCGGCTTCGCCATGGTGCTGGTGCTGGCGATCCCACTGCGGCGCCTCTTCGGCCTCACCGATCTGATCACCGCGCGGCACCTCGACAACCTCGGGCGCATGGTGCTCGCCGCCGGCCTCTTCGTCGGCTACAGCTACGCGGTGGAGATCTTCACCGCGTTCTACGGCGGCGACCGCTACGAGATCGCGCTGGCCATGAACCGCCTCACCGGCCACTTCGCCTGGACCTTCTGGATCGCCATTGCCTGCAACGTGGTGGCGATCCAGGCGCTCTGGTTCCGCGCCGTGCGCGCGAATCCCGCGGCCTTGTTCGCGATCGGCCTCACGGTGCTCGTCGGCATGTGGTTCGAGCGCTTCATGCTGATCGTGACCACGCTGTACCGGGATTTCCTGCCTTCGAGCTGGGGCACGTTCCGGCCAACGTTCTGGGATTACGCCACGCTCGCCGGCTCCATCGGCCTGTTCGCGCTGCTGTTCCTCGTCTTCGTGCGCGTGCTGCCGGTGCTGCCAATGTTCGAGATGCGCAAGCTCGTCCAGCATCGCGAGGCCAGGCCATGAACGCGCCGGCACATGGCCTTCTCGCCGGCTTCGCCGACGTGCCGACGCTGCTCGCCGCGCTGCGTGCGCTGCGCCGTGACGGCTTCGGCCATCTGGAAGTCCATTCGCCGTTTGCAGTGCCAGGCCTGGACGAAGTCCTGAGTCGTCCGCGCGAACCCGTGCACCGGCGCATCGCGTTCTGGGTGCTGCTGGGCGGCCTCATCGGCGGCTTCGGCATGCTGGCGCTGCAGGTCTGGTCGGCGGTGTTGTCCTACCCGATCGATGTCGGCGGGCGCCCGGATGCGAGCTGGCCCGCGTTCCTGCCGCCGGCGCTGGAAATGGCCCTGCTCGGCGCGTTCGTCTTCGGCGTGGTGGCGATGCTGGCGGGAAGCCGCCTGCCGAAGCTCCACCAGCCGATCTTCGCCAGCACCTATTTCGAACGCGCCAGCCAGGACCGCTTCATGGTGCTGATCCTGGCCGATGCACCGGGCTACGATGCCGAACGCGCGCGCCAGCGCCTGCTCGCGCTCGGCGCCGAGCAGATCGAGGAGGTGCCGGCGTGAAGCCGCGCACGGTTGCGCTCCTGCTGACCTGCCTGGCGCTCGCGGCCTGCGAGCGCGCCATGCACGACATGTACGCGCAGCCGAAGAACGACCCGCAGACGCCCAACACGATGTTCCCCGACGGCAGCAGCGCGCGCGTGCCGCCGGAGGGGAGCGTGGCGCGCGCCGCCGGCGAGCAGGCCGACAGCTCCAGCGGGCGCATGGGCCATGTGGTGGTGGTGCCCGATCCCGGCCGCGCCGTGCCGCTGGATGAGGGCGGAAGGCCATTGGCGCCGCAAGACGCGACGCCTCCCGCCAATCCGATCGTACCGACGCTGGCCGTCCTCCAACGCGGCCGCGAGCGCTTCGACATCTACTGCGCGCCCTGCCACGGGCGCAGCGGCGACGGCGCCGGCATGATCGTGCAGCGCGGCTTCCCGGCGCCGCCGAGCTACCACACCACGAAGCTAAGGAACGCGCCGGACGGCCATTTCTACCAGGTGATCAGCCACGGCTACGGCGCCATGTACCCCTACGCCGACCGCATCGCGCCGGCCGACCGCTGGGCGATCATCGACTATATCCGCGCCCTGCAGCTCAGCCAGAACGCTGGTCGCGATCTGCTCGCACCGCAGGATCTGGCCGAGCTGGCCAGGCCCCACGCGCCGCACCCGGCCTCGGAGAGGCAACCATGATGGTGCGCTCCCGCCGCTGGCGTTCGGTCGCCGGGCTGGCCGGCGCGGTCGCCGTGGCCGGATGGCTGCTGCTGGCCTGGCTGGCGCCGCGCCAGGCACTCCCCGCCTGGCTCGCGGCGTGGCTGTTCTTCCTCGCCATCGCCGTGGGCTGCATCCCGCTGCTGCTGGTGCACGGCCTGACCGGCGGACGCTGGGCCGAGGATCTGCGCCCCGGCTTGTTGCTGGCGTTGCGCGCGCTGCCGATGCTCGCTCTCCTGCTGCTGCCGGTGCTGCTCGGCGCGGAATGGCTGTTCCCCTGGGCCGATCCGCAAACGGCGACCGATCCCGATCTGGCGCGCCAACGCTGGTACCTGAACCTGCCCTTCTTCTGGCTGCGCGCGATCGTCTGCATCGCGCTCTGGCTCTGGCTCGCCCACGGGCTGCGCACGCGGCTCGAGCGCGCCGGGCGGATCTCCGCCGCGTTCGCCTCGGCAGGGCTCATCCTTTACGCGATCACCATCACCCTCGCCGCGGTGGACTGGGTCGGCTCGCTGGTGCCGGCCTGGCACTCGACCGTGCTCGGCATGACGCTCGGCACCTCGCAGCTCCTTGCCGCGACCGCGCTCGCGGTCTGGCTACGCGCTGTTCGCCAAGAGCCGGAGCGACGCGCCGACCTCGGCACCCTGCTGCTGGCGCTGCTGCTGGTCTGGGGGTACCTGGCCTTCATGGATTTCCTCACCGCCTGGATCGCCGACCTGCCGCCGGAGATCGCCTGGTACTGGCCGCGCCTGCGTACCGGCTGGACTTGGCTTGGCGGCGCCCTGATCGTGATCGGCCTCGTGCTGCCGTTCGTGCTGCTCCTCTCCAGCGCGCTCAAGCGCACGGCACGGGGGCTCGCCACCGCCGCGGCGCTGGTGCTCCTCGGCCAGGCACTGTTTGCGGCCTGGATGGTGCTGCCCGGCGTCTGGACGCCGGATTGGCGATCGCTCGCCGCGCTGCTGCTGGCGCTCCTCGGCATCGGCGCCGGCTGCGCGGCGGTCGCGCTCCGCGGCCACGCCGTCCTGGCACCGGGGAATTCGCCCGCGCAGGCCACCCCACGGACGGAGGCCGCGCCATGAGGCAGCCCGATGCCCACGAAACCTGGCGCGTCGCGGCGGGGAACCTGCACTGGATCGCGCTCGGGCTGGTCGGCAGCCTGGCCTTGGTGGTGGCCGGCATGTACTGGTTCGCGCAGCCGCTGCTGCGAAGTGCACGCGAACTCGCCGTGCCGCCGGAACCGCCCGCACCGCGCCTGCAGCCCGCGCCGCTTGCCGACCTCGCCGCCCTGCGCGCGCGCGAGGAAGCGCAGCTCGAAGGATATGGATGGATCGACCAGGACCGCGGTATCGCGCGCATACCGATCCAGCGCGCGATGTCGATCATCGCGACCCGCAGTGCCGATCGGCAGTCCTCAACGAACGACACGCCCGGGCAGAAGGCGGAGCAGCCCGCGGCGCCGCAACCGGACGGGGAGCACGAACCATGACGCGCGGCCTCTGGCTCGCCCTGCTCGTGCTTTTTGCCGGTGGCGCTGAAGCGGCGGACCATGCACCGCCCCCGCCGCCGGACCTTGCGGCACGCGTCGGTGTCGACCAGAAGCTCGGCGCCAGCGTCCCGGCCACGCTCCGCTTCACCGAAGCCGATGGCGAGGCGCGCTCGCTTGCCGACGTCGCCAACGGCCGCCCCCTCCTGCTCGCACTCGGCTACTACCGCTGCCCGAACCTTTGCGACGTGTTCCTGCATGGCCTGGCTGACGTGGCCTCGCGGGTGAAGCTGCGTCCCGGCGCCGACTACGAACTCGCATTCCTCAGCATCGATCCTGGCGAGCGCCCCATCGATGCCGCCGAAATCGGCCAGCGATTGGCGAACCAGCATCCGGGCGCGGCCGTGGCGCGCTGGCATCTCCTCACCGGCGATGCGGCCTCGATCCAGCGACTCGCCGGCGCGATCGGCTTCCGCTACTTCCACGACCGCATGCTCGATCAATACGCGCATGCCTCCGGCGCCGTGCTGCTGACGCCGACCGCGGGTTCCACTGCACCGCGCGTCGCGCAGTACTTCCTCGACATCGGCTTCCCACCGGAGACCTTGCGCCTGGCGCTGGTCGACGCCTCGCGCGGCAAGCTCGGCAGCCTGGTCGATCACCTGGTGCTGTTCTGCTCGGGCTATGACCCGGCGACCGGGCGCTACAGCCTGGTGGTCGGCCGCATCATGCGCGTCCTCGGCGCCTGCTTCCTGCTGCTGCTCGGGGCCTGGCTGCTCTATCTCAACCGTCCGGCGAGGGCGCGGCCATGAACTTCCGCCCGCCACAGGCTTCAAGCCTGGCCGCATCGATCGACCAGCTGTTCCTGGCGATGCTGATCCTGAGCGCGATCGTCGTCGTTGGCGTGTTCGCCGTGATGCTCTGGTTCGGCATTCGCTACCGCCATGGCAGCACGGCCAATCGCAGCGGCGAGCAGCACCGGCACCTGGGTATCGAGTCCACCTGGGTGCTGGTTCCCTTCGTGCTGTTCATGGGCCTCTTCTACTGGAGTACCCACATCTGGCGCGAGCTGCGCATTCCGCCGGCCGACGCCGCGCCGGTGTACGTGGTCGCCAAGCAATGGATGTGGAAGGTGCAGCACCCGGGCGGCCAGCGCGAGATCGACACCCTGCACGTGCCGCTCGGCCAGCCGATCCGGCTCATCATGACCTCGCAGGACGTGATCCACAGCTTCTACGTGCCGGCTTTCCGGCTGAAGCAGGACGTGCTGCCCGGGCGCTACACCGAGATGTGGTTCACGGCGACGAAGGAAGGCACCTTCGACCTCTTCTGTGCGGAATTCTGCGGCACCGACCATTCGCGCATGGGCGGCCGGGTGGTGGTGATGCCACCGGCCGAGTACGCGCGCTGGTTGGCCGGCCACGCCGGCACCGACCTTGCCGCGCAGGGCGCGGCGCTGTTCCGCCAGTTCGGCTGCAGCGGCTGCCACGGCGCGCGTTCGGCGGTGCATGCGCCGAGCCTGGAGAACCTCTACGGCAGCACGGTCGCCCTATCGGATGGGGCGCAGGTGCTGGCCGACGACCGCTATCTCCACGATTCGATCCTGCTGCCCGGCAAGGAAATCACCGCCGGCTACGCGCCCATCATGCCGAGCTTCGCCGGCCGCATCGGCGAGGAGGACGTGCTCGCGCTGATCGAGTACCTGAAGTCCCGCGGCGCCGAGCCGGCCAGCTTCCGGGGCAAGAGCGAGCAGCTCCGCCAGACCCCGAGCGGCCGCGGCACTCTTGGCGGGCCGACGAGCACCTCGGCTGATAGCGCAACCTTGAATAACGTCATTCCCGCGAAAGCGGGAATCCATTTTGCTGTCGGTAGTGTGGAAGCAACATCAAAGTGGATCCCCGCTTTCGCGGGGATGACGCCTTCTTTTGGGGTCGCTCCGAATATCCTCGGCCCCAGCGAGGCGGAGGCCGGGGAGACCTGGGAGCGGTCGAGCCCCAGCTCGGCCCCTGGTTTCGCGACCGCTGCCGATCCGACAGCTCACGCGTCGTCTCCCGAAAACGTCACACACCAGCGCGGTGCTTCGCGCGACACGCGCACGGCCGAGCTGGGGCTCGGCCACTCCCAGGCAACCGATTCCGGTGGCTTGCTGGTCAGAGCTGGCGATCACGGCAGCTCTAATACTGACGAGGGCTCCCATGACCGCGACTGACGCCGCCGGCGGCAACTACCTCCTCGCCGGCAACACGCTGCGTTCGTGGCTGCTGACCCACGACCACAAGCGCATCGCCATCCTTTACACCGCCGGCATCACCTTCTTCTTCCTCTGCGGCGGCGTCGCCGCGGCGCTGATCCGCCTGGAACTGGTGACGCCGGCCGGCGACCTGATGAGCCCGGAAACCTACAACAAGGCCTTCACCTTCCACGGCGTGGTGATGGTGTGGTTCTTCCTGGTGCCCTCGATCCCGGCCACGCTCGGCAACTTCCTGCTGCCGCTGATGATCGGCGCGCGCGACGTAGCCTTCCCGCGCCTCAACCTCTTCAGCTTCTACCTGTACGCCGGCGGCGGCCTCTTCACCATCGCCTGCCTGCTGGCCGGCGGCGTCGACACCGGCTGGACCTTCTACACGCCGTTCTCGACGATGTTCTCAAACACCCACGTGATGCTGGCGGTGGTCGGGGTCTTCATCGTCGGCTTCTCCAGCATCCTCACCGGCATCAACTTCATCGTCACCATCCACACCCTGCGCACGCGGGGCATGACCTGGTTCCGCCTGCCGCTGTTCGTGTGGAGCCTCTATGGCGTGGCGCTGGTGATGGTGCTGGCAACGCCCGTGCTGGCGATGACACTCGCATTGATCGCACTTGAGCGATTGTTCGGCATTGGCCTGTTCGACCCTGCGCTCGGCGGCGATCCGGTGCTGTTCCAGCACTTCTTCTGGTTCTACTCGCACCCCGCCGTCTACATCATGATCCTGCCGGCGATGGGGCTGGTCAGCGAACTCATCACCGCGGGCGCGCGGCGGCGCATCTTCGGCTACAACTTCATGGTGTATTCGCTGCTCGGCATCTCGGTGGTCGGCTTCTTCGTCTGGGGCCACCACATGTTCGTCGCCGGGCAGTCGATGTACGCCAGCATCGTGTTCTCGATCCTGAGCTTCATGATCGGCGTGTTCTCGGCCATCAAGGTCTTCAACTGGACCGCATCGCTGTACAAGGGCGACATCACCTTCAGCGCCTGGATGATCTATGCGCTCGGCTTCGTGGGCCTCTTCATGCTGGGCGGCCTGACCGGCATCTTCGTCGCCGCGGTCGCGCTCGATGTCGGCCTCACCGACACCTATTTCGTGGTCTCCCACTTCCACTACATCATGGTCGGCGGCTCGGTGATGGCCTACCTCGGCGGCATCCACTTCTGGTGGCCGAAGATCACCGGGCGCATGTACCCGGAGATGTGGGCGCGCTTCGCCGCCATCCTGATGTTCTTCGGCTTCAACCTCACCTTCTTCCCGCAATACCTGCTGGGCGTGGCCGGCATGCCGCGCCGCTACCAGAGCTACGCGCCGCAGTTCCAGGTGCTCAACGTGCTGTCCTCGGCCGGTGCTTCACTGCTGGCGGTGGCTTACCTGATGCCGCTCGCTTACCTGCTGTGGTCGCTTCGCTACGGCGCCCGCGCGGGTGCGAATCCCTGGAGGGCGGCCGGACTCGAGTGGAAAACCACCTCGCCGCCGCCGGTGCGCAATTTCGGTGAGCCGCCGGTGGTCGAGGGCGGCCCCTATGACTATCCCGTGCCGACCGCCAAGGTGCGCGCCACCCGGCCCGAGCCCGCCGGCCCATGAATGCGCGCGCCGCCCGCCTCCGACAGCAGTTCGATGATCCGCCCCAGCAGCGCGAGGCGGCGACGCTCGGCATGTGGATCTTCATCGCCACCGAGGTGCTGTTCTTCGGCATCCTGTTCGCCGGCTACGTCCTCAGCCGCGTGGCTCAGCCGGACGCCTTCGCCGCCGCCAGCCGGCATACCGACTTCCTGCTCGGCACCATCGAGACCGGCGTGCTGCTGGCCAGCAGTTGCCTTGCCGCCTTGGCGGTGCGCGAAGTGCAGCTCGGCGGGCGCCGAGTCGCGGTGTGGCTGCTCGCCGGCACCGCGGCGCTCGGCATCAGCTTCCTGCTGCTGCACGGCTACGAGTACTACAGCGAGTGGCAGGAGGGCCTGGTACCCGGCTTCCACTGGAACCAGACCGGACCGCACGAGCGCGGCATGCAGATCTTCTTCTTTCTCTATTACGCGATCACCGGCTTCCACAGCCTGCATGTCGGCGTCGGCATCGGCCTCGTCTCGATCATGGCGTGGCGCACTGCCCACGGCGACTTCGATGCCGACTACCACACGCCGCTGGAGATCTCGGTGCTCTACTGGCACCTGGTGGACCTGGTGTGGATCTTCGTCTATCCGCTGCTCTATCTGATCGGACGCGCGCCATGAACGCCCGCACCCGCCAGCCACGCAGCCATCGCAGCGGTCCGCGTCCGCCCTCGCTCGCCAGCAACCTGTGGGCGCTGGTCGCGCTGTTGGCGCTGCTCGGACTGACCGCTGGCAGCGCCTTCATCCCAATGGGCGCATTCAACACGGTGGCCAATGTCGGCATCGCCGTCGCCAAGGCGCTGATCGTGATGATCATCTACATGCGCTTGGCGACCGACAGCCCGCTGCTGCGCATGGTGGCGATGGCCGGTTTCGCCTGGCTGGCGCTGCTGGTCGCCTTGGGGCTTGCCGATCTCCTGACCCGCGTGCCGCTGCTGGGCTCGTGAGTGCATGGGCCGAGCGGGGGCTCGGCCGTTCCCGGCAAGGCACGCGCACGTGACGGCCGCCGCCACCTGGGAGTGGCGGAGCCCCAGCTCCGCCGCCTTTCCGCATCGCCGCTGCCAGAATGAGAGGAGCGCATATGGGCCGAGCTGGGGCTCGGCCGCTCCCGGCAAGGCACGCGCACTCCACCCGGGAATGGCGGAGCCCAGCTCCGCCGCTTGCCGCACGCCGCTGCTGCGGATCGAGCATTCTTCCATCGCTCGGCCGTTCCGCAATAATCACGCGCCTCCCTGGCCCACGGCTGCAATGACGAACCAGCACCTCGCCCACGGTATGGCCGGCGACCACACCGCGCCGGACTGGCCGCCGCTGCAAGCGCGCGAAGTCGCCGCGGTCCTGGAGCGTGTGCCCGCCGCCGGCGCGCCGCGCGGGCTCCGCTGGCACAGCCCGCGCCCGCTGTCCGCAGCGGCGCTCGTGGAAACCGCCCACGGGCGGCTGTTCGTGAAACGCCACCACGTCAGCGTGCGCACACTCGCGACGTTGCCCGAAGAGCACCGGTTCGCGAGGCACCTCGCAGCGCGCGGGATACCCGTTCCCGCGCTGCTGGAGGATACGGACGGCCAGACGGCCATCCGGATCGGCGACTGGGTGTACGAAGTGCAGGAGCCGGCGGCTGGCGTGGACCTCTACCGCGAGCTCATGTCCTGGCAGCCGCCGCATGCGCTCGCGCACGCCCGCGCCGCCGGCGACATGCTCGGCCGGCTGCATCGCGCCGCAGCCGATTACGAGGCGCCGCAACGCGGTACGCACATTCTGGTGGCGCGCAGCGAAATCCTCGGCGCCGCCGATCCGGTGGCCGGACTCGAGAACCAGCTGCCATCGCGGCCCGGCCTTGCCGATTATCTTGAAAATCGGAATTGGCGAGCGGAACTCGCGGCTGCCCTTCAACCATGGCACGACATCGCGCGACCACGCTTGGCCACGCTGCCGGCCCTATGGACGCACGGCGACTGGCACGTCTCCAACCTTTTCTGGACTGGAGAAGATGCCGATGCCACGGTGAGTTCGGTGCTCGATTTCGGCCTGAGCGCGCGCAACTTCGCCCTGTTCGACCTCGCCACCGCGATCGAGCGCAACGCCATCGCCTGGCTGAAGCCGCCGGAGCGGCGCGCCCGCCCGGATATCGCCGGCGCCCTGATCGATGGCTACCACGAGCAGCAGCCGCTCGACGGCCATGCGCTCGAACTCCTCGCCGCCCTCCTGCCGCTGGTGCACGTGGACTTCGCGCTGTCCGAAGTCGAGTACTTCCACGCCATCACCCGCGACCCCGCCAACGCCAATACCGCCTGGCACGCATTCCTCATCGGCCACGCCGAGTGGTTCCGCACGGTTCCCGGACGGTCCATGCTGGATTCAATAGCCACAAGGTGATGGTGGTGCCGTCATACGGCTTGCACTCCGCGTCCTGCGTGTTCCGCTCGCATCCGTGCGAGCGTTTGCTTTTGATTTTGCTGCGGCTCTCAACCCCTTCAGCGGCGGTGGGCGCCGGACGGAACAGCCCGCAGGGGGGCGCGCAGGATGCGCGCGCGTTCGCCGCAGGCACAGGGATGTGCCGTCGGCGAACCCCGGCCGGCGACCACGAACCCGAAGGGCGCCGCTGTCGGGGTGCCCTTTCTCTTGGTTACTTCTCTTTGGGCAAGCACTGCGCCGCAGGAGCGGCGCGAACGGCGAAGCCGGTCCGAAGGGCGAAGGGCAGGATGCCCGGAGTCAAGAGAAGTGACCCGCTCGCAAGGATGCGAGCGGAACACGCAGGACGCGAGTCGGTCATCGCGACGGTCGGTTGTGTCCCACCACGTGGTGTAGCTTCTGACCTCGGAGGCTCTCAGGCGGTGCTGGGCGGCAGGCTCAGTTTGCCATGGCAGGCAGTTCGGTGGCGGGCTGGTCGAGCAGCTCGGTCAAGGTCTCTCGTGGCATGTAGCGGGCGCGC
>JAFKNA010000006.1 GCA_017305135.1 Lysobacterales bacterium
CCTTCCTGTCCTCGTCGGGCTGTGGTCTCAACCAGCCGGAAACGGCCACGGCCATCGGCTTCCCGGACTTCCACCTGACCATGGTGGTGACCCTGGATGACGGTGGCAGCGAGCCCGAGGCCTGCGACAGCCCGAGCAACATCCCCTGGCTGTCGGCCACGCCGACCTCGGGCTCGCTGACCGCGGGTGCGAGCGACAACGTGGCGGTGACGGTGAATGCGGCGGGCCTCACCCCGGGCGACTACTCGGCCAACCTGTGCGTCACCACCAACGACCCGACCCACGCGCTGGTGCCGGTGCCGGTCACGCTGACGGTGGAGGCCGCCGGCGACGACGGCATCTTCTGCAGCGGCTTCGAAGTCGGTGAGGACGGCTCCTGCGGCACGCCGCCGGATCCGATCAACGAGGACATCGTCGTCAGCGGCCCGATCAACCACGCGATCCAGAACAACATCGACGGCACGTCGGTGAACTGGATCACCGGTGACATCCAGGACGCCGATATCAGTGGCTACCACTTCAACCCGTACAACAACAGCAACCAGCTGACCTTCTGGTGGCAGACCGGCGCGCCGGACATCGCCGGCGTGTCCTCCGGCGCCACCAGCTCGGAGTTCCTGGTATTGCAATCGGGTGCGGTGGTCGGTCCATCCTCGATCTGGTCGACGACCAACAACCCGGGCCCGGCGGGCTGGGCGGCTGGGGCGGATGGCTACCTCGGCTTCCGCTTCAACTGCTCCTCGATCCCGGGCGCACCGGCCAGTGGCATCTGCTACGGCTACGTGCACCTGTCGACGACCGCGCCGAACGGATTCCCGGCGACGCTCCTCGACTACGCCTACGACAAGGCGGGCAACGCGATCACGATTCCCTGATCGCCCGGGGCGGGCCGCAATGGCCCGCCCCGATCCGCCACCCGGCCATCGCCGGGATCAAGTCACTTCAACGGCCCCGGAAACGGGGCCGTTCTTTTTGGAGGGCTTGGCACGTGTGCGATCCATCCAGAATCGCTGGACGACGCGAACGCGGGCGCGCGAAGGGCGCATAACCGGATGATCCCGACCGGCCATCCATGGTTGAAGTTCAGGTGAAGATCGGCCTTGCGTTCTGGCTGTTGGAGGTCCGCAAAGCATCGCGCAGCATCAGGCCAGAGAGATGCTCGCGCCTACACCGTACCCGCGTGGTGACTCGCGTACTGGTCGGAGCCTGCAGGCGATCACTGCACTGCGGAGCGCAAGGCATCGTCGCGGGCCACGGTCGCTCCTGCACCGCAATGCCCGTCGAGGCCTTGCAGGCGATCGGCGCGTGAACGTACGGGCCGTGGCCCCGACATCCAAACCAGATCTGGTCAGTCGTTGCCGTGGGCAAGGCCCGGAGCCAGGGACAGCACCTGCTCAGGCGGGCCCGGCAGGAACGGCGTCGCTCGCCCGTGCACCCAATCCTCGTGTCCGCTCCCGTAATACGGCGACAGCGGATGCCCGCTCTGCCCGCCGGGCATCATGAAGTAGCCGGACGCTTCCTGGCCGGGGGCCACGGCGAAGCGTTCGGACGCGCCGAACGAGGGCCCCTGCACGCGCGGCAGGTTGCTGTCGCCGGGCAACTCGTCCGGCGGCATGTCCAGCCAGCGGGCGAGGGGCCCGGGCAGTGCGCGCGAAAGGGGGTGGCGGATCCGCGCCGTGTTGTAGGAACCCCAGGTCGACCCCGCGAGGCCGCCGGGAGCCGCCTCCAGCCTGGCGCTGACGCGCTCGGCGGCGCTCAGCAGCAGGGCGTCCCAATCCGCGTGCGGGCCCGGCAGGAGGTGGGCCGGGCGCTGTTCCAGCAGCATCCACACGGCATTCTCGGCTTGCTGGAGCTTCGGCAGCACGAAGTCGGGAAAGCGCTGGCGGACCGGCGCAGCAAACCCGTCCAGTACGTTCGCGATCACTTCGGCCCGCCAGTCGTGCACCAGCCGGTAGGCGACGGATGTCACGACGGCACGTCCATTCCAGTCGTGCAGCCCCGGCGCCAGGGCCTTCGCAAGCGGCGACTCCGGATGTCTTTCCAGCGTCCTTTCGAGAAGATCATGCCAGCGGGCGAGGAGGAGCGCCCGATCGTCGAGCTGGATGGCGAGCATCGTTTCCGGCGTGAACGCCTGCGTTGCGAAGAGGTCGCCGCGGATCTGCCCCGCCCGCGCGCCGAGGTCGTAACCCCCGTCGCCAAGGATGCCGAGCGCGTCGTCGCCCACCATGCGCTGGTTGGCGGTCCAGATCCGTCCTCCGTCGGGATTGACCACCTGCGGGATGGCCGTGCCGTCCAGCCACCCCTGCCAGCCGGCATCGGCGGCGGACCAGTCCGCCGGCAGCGCCGGATCGTAGCCGCCGACGCGCATCGGCAGGCGACCTGCAATCGACCAGCCGATGCGTCCGGAGCGGTCTCCCACCAGCAGGTTCTGGGGCGGGATGCCGCTGGCCTGTCCGATCGCGATCGCCTCCTCGACGGTGCGGGCCGATTCCATGCGCTGGAGTCCGAGATCGATGGCGCCCGGCCGGTGCGCCGTCCAGGCCAGCGCAAGGGAAGTGCCATCGGCGTCCTTCCCGAGGATCGGGCCCCATCCGGTTTCCTCGATTTCGAGCACCTCGTCGGCCGCGCCCTTGGCGTGGATCACTTCGGAATGGCGTTCGATCGTCGACCAGGCGTGGCGGCCGCGATAGCGATCCGGGTCGCCCGGATCGCGCTCGACCCGCACCCAGTCGGCCGTATCGACGTACGAATTCGTGAAGCCCCAGGCGACCTGGCCGTTGCTGCCGACGACGATGGCGGGGGCGCCGGGAAGGCTGGCGCCGGTGACGTCCACTTCATTGCCGGTGGCGCTCCGATATACCAGCCGCGTGCGGAACCAGATGTTCGGCACGCCCAGGTCCAGGTGCATGTCGTTGGCGAGCAGGGCAGGGCCTCCGGCGAGTGCGCCCGCGACCGCGAAGCTGTTGCTGCCCGGGAGGTGTTCGTCGATGCTGCTGCCGGCAGTAGCGGCCTTCATTCCGCGCAGGTCCAGTACTTCCGTGGGTGGCGGCTCCGGCCAACCCAGCGGCGCGCCTTCGAGCGGCGCATCCAGCGCACCTCCGCTGGCGGCGAGGAACCGGTACGCCTGCGGGGGCAGCGCGGCGTGCATCCTGGCCAGGGCCAGCTCGCGCGTGTTGCCCGCATCATTGAGGGTGAACGCCATGGCCGCGATACAGAGGAGAGTGTCCTCCTCCCGCCACGGCGCTGGCGTGGCGCCCGTCAGGAGGTAGGGGAAGGGCCGCACGCGCAAGCGCGCAAGTCCTGCATTCACGCCGTCGCGGTAGGCGGCGATCCCACTCCGCTGCCAGTCCGGCAACTCGGCGAGCCGCGCCCGCATGCGGGCACGCATCCGGTGCTGCCGCGCCTCCCGATCGATGGGCAATGCCGCCGGTCCGAAAAGTTCGGACAACTCGCCCGCGGCCCGCCGCCGCTGCAGGTCCATCTGCAGGAAACGCTCCTGGGCGTGGACGAAGCCGAGTGCGAACGAGATGTCATGCCGGTTGCCGGCGTGGAGCGTGGCCGTGCCGAGCGCATCCCGCTCGATCGTGACGCGGGCGGAAAGCGGGAACCCGCTCAGCGCTCCCGCGTAGTCGGGCAGGCTGCCGCGCAGCAGCCACCAGCCCGCGCCCGCGGTGCAGGCCAGCGACCCCATCGTCGCCAGTGCCATTCTGCGCGCCCAGCGCCTTGCCTTGCGCATGCTCCAGCCCCTCGACCAAAGGTGGCATGATTGCAGGGACGCGGGGCGCCGTGAACCATCCGCGCCGTCACTGGCGTGCAGCCGGAGCCCACCGGCGATCGTGCGGAGCCGCCTTCAATTTCCATGCAGGCGCGCGGCGTATGCTGGCCGGGTTGGTGCAACGAGGAGGCTTTCCATGCCACCCTCCGGTCCGGAACCGCTGCGCGCCACGCTCCTCTCGAACGGTCGGCTCACCGTGGCGCTGACCCGTCGGGCCGGTGGCTTCAGCACATGGCAGGGTCTCGCGGTCACGCGCTGGCGCGACGACCCGACCTGCGACGATCGTGGCAGCCACGTGCTGCTGCGGGACATCGACGGCGATGCGGTGTGGTCGATGGGCCCCGGGCCGCTGGGCATGGCGGCGGCGGGCGAGGGCGAACTGGACGCCGATTTCGCGCGGTTCGTACGCCGGGACGTGCCGCTGCATACCACGCTCGAGGTGGTCGTCGCGCGCGACCATGATGCGGAGCTTCGCCTCGTCACGCTTGAAAACCACGGCGCGGACGCGCGCACCGTCGAGCTCACCTCCTATGCGGAGCTGGTGCTCGGGCCGGGAGCGCAGGATGGCGCACACCCGGCGTTTTCGAAGATGTTCGTCACCACCCGCCTGACGGAGGACGGCACGTTGCTGGCCGAACGCCGGCCGCGCGCGCCGGACGAGCCGCGCATTGCCGCTGTGCATTGGGCGGAGGTCGACCCGCCCGCCGCGGAGCGACCGGACGAGGTCGCCGGCACCCATGAGAGCGACCGCGCGCGCTTCCTCGGCCGCGGGCGCCTGCTGCGCGAGGCGGCGGCGATGCAGCGCGGCGCCCGCCTCGAGGGCGCGACCGGCTGCGTGCTCGATCCGGTGTTCTGCGTGCGACGGCGGATCCGGGTGGAGCCGGGTTCGGTGCTGCGCGTGGCCTTCTGGACCGCGCTGGCCGACTCTCCCGCCGGCGCCATCGCTATCCGCGCGGAACTTGCGCGGCTCGGCGGCAGCAGCGCAGTGATCGCCGCTGCCGGCCGCCAGGCGGCGGACCTCGATCGTGCGGCCGGGGTCGATCCCGCGGCGGCACGGCGGATGGCCCATCTGCTGGCGCCGCTGATCCACGACGATCCGGCGTTCCGCGCCGACGCCGCCCTGCTGGCCGCCGGCCGCGGCGGCGCACCCACCCTGTGGCCGGCCGGGATCTCCGGCGACCGCCCGATCGTGCTGCTGCGCATCGCGGCGGAGGGCGACACCGAGTCACTCGGCGATCTGCTGGTGGCGCAGCGGGCCTGGCAATGTCGTGGCTTCGGCGTGGACGTGGTGGTGCTGCTCGATGCCGCGGACGGCGCGGCCGTTCATCCGCCCGGGCTGGAGGCGACGATCGATGCCCAGCAGAAGGCCCTTGCGGCGGCGAAGGCCACCAAGGCCGAGGCCTTCCTGCTCGATGGCAGGAAGGTCGCGGCGGAGCTTCGCGCCGGCCTGTTCACGGCGGCCCGGGTGCTTCTCGGAAGCCGCCCGGCGCCCGCCGCAGTGGCGCCGGCCAAGGCACCACCGCCACCCGAAGCAGATACCCAGGTGGCGCGGCGCGGTGCCGGTGATGCAGCGCGGCAGGAGCCCGGTCGCAACGGAGCAGCCACAAGCGATCCGGCTTCTCGGGCGCTCGACGCCGCGCCGCCGCGGCTTGCCTTCTGCAACGGCCATGGCGGCTTCGCGATCGCCGAGCGCGAATACCGCATCACGCTGGACGAATCCACCTGCACGCCGCTGCCGTGGGTGAACGTCATCGCCAACGCGCGCTTCGGCTTCCTGGTCTCGGCCGAGGGTGGCGGCTATGCCTGGTCGCTCAACTCGCAGCAGAACCCACTGACGCCCTGGCCCAACGATCCGGTCACCGATGCGCCGCACGAGGCAATCTATCTTCGCGACGAGGACAGCGGCCAGGTCTGGAGCGCCTGCGCGGCGCCGATCCGCGTGCGCTCGGCGACCTACACGATCGACCATGGCAAGGGCTACAGCCGCTTCGCCGCGGAGGCGCATGGCATCGAGGTCGAGCTGCTGCAGTTCGTGCCGCGCGAGGATCCGGTGAAACTGTCGTGGCTGCGCGTCCGCAACCGCGGCCGCCATGCCCGCCGCCTGTCAGTGACGGCCTATGTGCAATGGGCGCTGGCGCCGATCGGGCAGGATGCGGCGCCCAGCATCGTCACCTCGCGCGATGCGGCCAGTGGAGCGCTGTTCGCCCGCAATTGCTGGCGCGAGGAATTCGACGGACAGATCGCCTTCCTCGACTTCGGCGGACGTCAGGCCGCGGCCACCGGTGACCGCTGCGAGTTCATCGGCCGTGGCGGCGATGTCGGCCATCCGGAGGCGCTGCTCCGTGGTGCGGCGCTGTCGGGCCGCACCGGCGCGGGGCTCGATCCCTGCGGCGTACTGCAGGCGCCGCTGCGCCTGGAGCCCGGTGCCGGGGCGGAGCTCCTGTGCCTGATCGGCGATGCATCATCGGAACAGGAAGCCCGCGCGCTGGTGTTGAAGTATCGCGATGCGGATCCCCGCCGCGTGCTGCACGAGGTGGTCGAGGACTGGGGCGGGCTGCTCGATGCGGTGCAGGTGCGCACTCCCGACCCCGCGCTCGACGTGCTGGTCAACGACTGGCTGCCCTACCAGGTGTTGTCCTGCCGCGTGTGGGCACGGACCGCCTACTACCAGGCCAGCGGGGCGTGGGGCTTCCGCGACCAGTTGCAGGACGTGATGGCGCTCTGCCTGTCGCGCCCGGCGATCGCCCGCGAGCACATCCTGCGCGCCGCCGGGCGGCAGTTCCGCGAAGGCGACGTGCAGCACTGGTGGCTGCCGCCCGGCGGGCGCGGCATCCGCACCCGCATCAGCGACGATCGCCTGTGGCTGGTCTGGGCGGCAATGCATTACCTGGACGTGACGGCCGACGCCGCGATCCTGGACGAGCCGGTTCCGTTCCTGGACGGTCCGCGTCTGGCCGATGGGCAGCTCGATGCCTTCTTCGCCCCGAAGGTTTCCGACGAGTCGGGCAGCCTCTACGAGCACTGCGCGCGCGCCGTGGACGCGAGCCTCGGGCTTGGCCCGCACGGGCTGCCGCTGTTCGGCACCGGCGACTGGAACGACGGCATGAACCGCGTCGGCGCCGGCGGCCGGGGCGAGAGCATCTGGCTGGCGTGGTTCCTGCTCGCCTGCATCGACCGCCTTGTGCCCTGTGCCCGGCAGCGCGGCGACGATGGGCGGCTGGGCCGCTGGCAGGCATGCGAAACGCGCATCCGGCAGGCCCTCGATGCCTCCGGCTGGGATGGCGCGTGGTTCCGCCGCGGCTACTACGACGACGGCACGCCGCTCGGCTCGGCGACGAGCGAGGAATGCCGGATCGACCAGATCGCCCAATCCTGGAGCGTGCTGGCGGGCACGGCGGAGGAGCGCGCGCGCCCCGCCATGGAAGCGGTCTGGTGCGAGCTGGTCAGGAGCCGCTCGCGCATCGCGCCGCTGATCTGGCCGCCCTTCGACAGCGGGCCGCTGGACCCGGGCTACATCAAGGGTTACCCGCCCGGCCTGCGGGAGAACGGCGGGCAATACACGCATGGCGCGACCTGGTCGATCTTCGCCTTCACCAGGCTCGGCCAGGGCGAGCGCGCCGGGGAGCTCCTGTCCTTTCTGAACCCGGTTCACCACGGCGGCGGCCCGGCGGAGATCGAACGCTACAAGGTCGAGCCCTACGTCGCCTGCGGCGACGTCTATTCGGTGGCGCCGCTGGAAGGGCGTGGTGGCTGGAGCTGGTACACGGGTTCGGCCGGCTGGCTCTATCGCGCCGCCGTCGAGGCGGTGCTCGGCTTCCGCGTGCATGGCGAATCGCTCGAGATCGACCCGTGCATGCCCTCGGCGTGGCCGGGTTTCGAGATCCGCTGGCAACGCCAGGCCGCGGGCGGCACCACGCCGTATCGGATCACGGTCGAGAATCCCGGTCATGTCGAATGCGGGATCGCGCGTGCCGAACATGACGGCGCGGCCATTGCCCGCCAAGCGGGCCTGCGCGGCATCCGCGTGGCGCTGCGCGGCGACGGCCACGCGCATCGGATCGATGTCGTGATGGGATGAACCTGCAGGGCGGCGGCACGTTAAGATGCGCGAATGTCCTGCCACCGTCCGACCGATGACGCATCCAGCCGCAGCCCCGCACGATTCGGTGCGCGCCGTCGAATGGCGTGGCGACCATCTGTGCCTGCTCGACCAGCGCCGGCTTCCGCACGAGGAAGCCTTCATCGAGTGCCGGGATTCGGACGAGGTGGCCCGCGCGATCGCCGACCTGGCGGTACGTGGCGCGCCCGCGATCGG
This sequence comes from Lysobacterales bacterium, assembly GCA_017305135.1. Lineage (GTDB taxonomy): Bacteria > Pseudomonadota > Gammaproteobacteria > Xanthomonadales > Rhodanobacteraceae > Dokdonella_A. Next base: position 8,091 of record JAFKNA010000006.1, read on the forward strand.
CATCGCGGCGGCCTGGGGCATGGTGCTGGCCGCCCGCAACGGCGAGGACCTGGCGGCAGCGTCGGCCCGGCTGCGCGGCGCCCGACCGACGGCGGTGAACCTGATGTGGGCGCTCGACCGCATGCGCGGCGTCGCTGCGGACGCGGCGGCGCTCGAGCGCGAGGCGCAGGCGATCCAGGACGAGGACCTGGCCGCCAACCGCCGCATGGGCGAACTCGGCGCGGCGCTGATCGGGCCGGGCTCGGGCGTGCTGACCCATTGCAATACCGGCTCGCTGGCCACCGCCGGCTACGGCACCGCGCTCGGCGTGATCCGCGCCGGGGTGAGCGCCGGCCGCATCACGCGCGTGTTCGCCGGCGAGACCCGGCCGTGGCTGCAGGGCGCCCGCCTGACCATGTGGGAGCTCCAGCGCGATGCCATTGCCGCGACCTTGGTGGCCGATTCCGCCGCCGCGCACCTGATGCGTTCGGGCGCGGTGCAGTGGGTCGTGGTCGGCGCCGACCGCATCGCCGCCAACGGCGATACCGCCAACAAGATCGGCACCAGCCAGCTGGCGATCGTGGCCCGCCATTACGGCGTCCGCTTCATGGTGGTGGCGCCGGCCTCCACCATCGACATGGCGATGCCGGCCGGCGACGGCATCGAGATCGAACTCCGCGCCGCCGACGAACTCCTGGCCTTCGGCGGCCAGCGCACGGCGGTCGCTGGCGCCGAGGCGTGGAACCCGGTGTTCGACGTCACGCCCGCCACGCTCATCGATGCGCTGGTGACCGAGCGCGGCGTGGTCGAGCGGCCGGACACCGGGCGCATGGCAGCCCTGTTTGTCGCGCCCTGAGCAGGCAGCACCGGTGCTGCGCCGCCAGCTCGCGCTGTTCACCCTGGTCGGCGCACTGGGTTTCGTGGTCGACGCCGGCATCGTGCAGGTGCTGGTGCGCGAGCTTGGCGCTAATCCCTATCTCGCGCGGATCGTGTCGTTCCTTGCCGCGGCGACCACCACCTGGGGCCTCAACCGCCGCTTCACCTTCGCCGGGCACGCCGGCAGCAACCGGCGCCAGGAGTGGTTCCGTTACCTGGTCGCGATGGCGGGCGGCTTCGCGCTCAACTACGGCAGCTACGCGGCGCTGGTCGCCGCCTCGCCGCTGGTACGCGAGTGGCCTGCGCTCGGCGTGGCCGCCGGTTCGATCGCCGGCGCGGCGGTCAATTTCCTGAGCTCCAAATACTGGATCTTCCGCCAGGCCTGATGGCTCGCCGCGGCTTGCCCGGAGACGGCGTGACGGACTTCCGCGTCGACCCGTGCCGGCGCGTTGCCGATCGCCTCGGTTCCAGGCCTGGACGCTGCGCTTTGGCAGCAAAAACCGGGCCTTGGCCGCGCCCGATATGGTAAAATCCGTCGTTTGTTCCGCCGGCCGGGGCGAGCGCCACAGGGCGCGCTTCCGGTATGCCGGCGGACCCGTTCCTGCGTTCGGCTCCTGCGCGCCAGCCCGCGCGGGACGCCTCAACCTTGTCCTTTAGAGGGATGCCGATGGCCGAGACCGCCCGGGAAATCATTCGCGTCAGCATCGAGGACGAGGTCCGCCGGAGCTATCTCGATTACGCCATGAGCGTGATCATCGGCCGCGCGCTGCCGGACGTCCGCGACGGCCTCAAGCCCGTGCACCGCCGCACGCTGTACGCGATGCACGAGTCCAACACGTCGTGGAACCGCCCGTACGTCAAGTGCGCGCGCGTGGTCGGCGACGTGATGGGCAAGTACCACCCGCATGGCGATGCCTCGATCTACGATGCGCTGGTGCGCATGGCGCAGGACTTCTCCATGCGCTACCCGCTGATCGACGGGCAGGGCAACTTCGGCTCGGTCGACGGCGACCCGCCGGCGGCGATGCGCTACACCGAGTGCCGCCTGGATCGCCTCAGTTCCGAGCTCCTGGCCGACATCGACAAGGAAACCGTCGACTACCAGCCGAACTACGACGAGAAGGAGCAGGAGCCGACGGTCCTGCCGACGCGCATCCCGGTCCTGCTGGTGAACGGCTCGGCCGGCATCGCGGTCGGCATGGCGACCAACGTGCCGCCGCACAATCTCGGCGAGATCCTGTCGGCCTGCATCGCGCTGATCGACGACCCGGAGCTCAGCTTCCACGACCTCATGGAACTGGTGCCGGGGCCCGACTTCCCGACCGCCGGCATCATCAACGGCGCGGCCGGCATCGTCGAGGCCTACCGCACCGGGCGCGGGCGCATCCTGGTCCGCGCCAGGGCGGAGATCGAGACCGAGGACAACGGCCGCGAGACCATCGTCGTCACCGAGCTGCCCTACCAGGTCAACAAGGCCCGGCTGATCGAGAAGATCGCCGAGCTGGTCAAGGAAAAGCGCATCGAGGGCATTTCCGAGCTCCGCGACGAATCGGACAAGGACGGCCTGCGCATGGTGATCGAGGTGCGCCGCGACACCTCGGCCGACGTACTCCTCAACAACCTGTTCCAGCAGACCCAGCTCCAGGTCACCTTCGGCATCAACATGGTGGCGCTGCTGGACGGGCAGCCATGCACGCTGAGCCTGCGCGAGATCCTCGATGCCTTCATCCGCCACCGCCGCGAGGTGGTGACGCGGCGCACGATCTTCGACCTGCGCAAGGCGCGCGCCCGCGCGCACATCGTCGAGGGCCTGACCGTCGCGCTGGCCAACATCGACGCGATGATCGAGCTGATCAGGTCCTCCGCCTCGCCGGACGAGGCGAAGCAGCGCATGCTGGCGCGAGTGTGGCAGCCGGGCATGGTGAGCGCGCTGCTCGCCGCCGCCGGCGCCGGCGCATCGCGGCCGGAGGACATGGCGCCGACCGATGGCCTCACGGCCGAGGGCTACCAGCTCTCGGAGATCCAGGCCGCACAGATCCTGGAAATGCGCCTGCACCGCCTGACCGGCCTCGAGCAGGACAAGCTCACCGACGAGTACCGCCAGCTCCTCGACACCATCGCCGGGCTGATCGCGATCCTGGAAGACCCCGACAAGCTGCTGGCGGTGATCCGCGGCGAGCTGGAGGCGCTGAAGGAGCAATACGGCGACCAGCGCCGCACCGCGATCCAGGCCAGCCAGGAAGACCTCGACATCCTCGACCTGATCGAGCCTGAGGATGTCGTCGTGACGCTGTCCCACGCCGGCTATGCCAAGCGCCAGCCGGCCAGCCTGTACCGCGCGCAGCGCCGCGGCGGCAAGGGCCGCTCGGCGACCAGCATGAAGCAGGAGGATTTCGTCGAGCAGCTGTGGATCGCCAACACCCACGACACCCTGCTCACCTTCACCAGCACCGGGCGCGTGTACTGGCTGAAGGTCTACCAGTTGCCGGACGCCGGTCCCAACGCGCGCGGCCGGCCCATCGTCAACCTGCTGCCGCTGGAGGAGGGCGAATCGATCCAGGCGGTGCAGCCGGTGCGCGAGTTCGCGGAAGGCCGCTACGTGTTCTTCGCCACGCGCAAGGGCACCGTCAAGAAGACGCCGCTCACCGAGTTCGCGTTCCAGCTCCAGCGCGGCAAGATCGCCATCAACCTCGATGAGGGCGATGCGCTGGTCGACGTCGAGCTGACCGACGGCGAGCGCGACATCCTGCTGTTCGCCTCCAATGGCAAGGCGGTGCGCTTCGACGAGGCGTCGGTGCGCTCGATGGGCCGTTCGGCGACCGGCGTGCGCGGCATGCGCCTGGCCGAGGGCGAGCAGGTGGTCAGCCTGATCGTGGCCGAGGGCGAGGGCGACATCCTGACCGCCACCGAGCGCGGCTACGGCAAGCGCACGCCGCTCGCCGAGCATCCGCGCAAGGGTCGCGGCACGCAGGGCGTGATCGCCATCCAGTGTTCGGAGCGCAACGGCGCCCTGGTCGGCGCGGTCCAGCTCGACGACGGCCACGAGCTGATGCTGATCTCCAACCAGGGCACCCTGGTGCGCACCCGCGCCGCCGAGGTCGCCCGCGTCGGGCGCAACACCCAGGGCGTCACCCTGATCCGCCTGCCCGAGGACGAGAACCTGGTCGCCGTGGTCAAGCTGGAGGGCGCCGAAGCCGTGGAGGAACTCGCCGAGGGCGACGAGGCCGAAGCGACCGACGCGCCGTCGCCGGATGCCGGCTGATCCGGATCGCGGGCCTCCGGCCCGCTTGCGGGCGGACGCCCGCGCTCCGGGGATCCTCCATTGATCGCGGGCCTCCAGCCCGCGATCAGCCGATCGCTTCCAGCATTGCCTCGGCGCTGGACACCTTGAATTCGCCCGGTGCTTCCACCGCCAGGTGCCGGACCACGCCGTCCTCGGCGTAGAGCGCGAAGCGCTTGCCGCGCCGGCCCATGCCGAAGCGGGTGGCATCCATCTCCAGGCCCAGCGCGCGGATGAAGTGGCCGTTGCCGTCGGCGAGCATCAGCAGCCCCTCGGGCACGTGTTGCGATTTGCCCCAGGCGTCCATCACGAAGGCGTCGTTCACCGCCACGCAGGCGATGTCGATGCCGCGCTGCTTGAACTCCCCGAAGTGCGTCACGTAGCCGGGCAGGTGCCTGGCCGAGCAGGTCGGGGTGAACGCGCCGGGCACGCAGAAGAGCACCACCTTGCGGCCGCCGAACACCTCCGCGCCGGACACCTGCTGCACGCCTTCGCGCAGCACCTCGAAGCTCGCCTCGGGAAGCCTCTCGCCTTCTTGGATCGCCATCGCCCGTCTCCTCTCGTGCAGGGTCCCGCATCATAAGGCCAGCCGCCGCCGCGCCCTTGAAACACCTTCCCGCGTACGCATCTATCGGCCATCGCGGCGTCCGCCGCCGCCCCAACCTGACGGAGGATCATCATGGCCGTTACCCGCTACAACCCGTGGCCGTCACAGGCCCACCTGCAGGACGAGCTGAAGGGCGTGTTCGAGCGCTTCTTCAGCAATGCCGACACCGACCAGTCCAACGTGGTGACCAGCCAGTGGACGCCGCGCGTGGACATCAAGGAAGAGGACAAGCGCTTCGTGATCCTCGCCGACATCCCCGGCGTCGACCCGAAGGAAATCGAGATCCACATGGACAAGGGCATCCTCACCCTCAAGGGCGAGCGCCAGTCCGAGACCCGGGAAGGCAATGGCCAGTTCACGCGCGTGGAGCGCACGCATGGCACGTTCCATCGCCGCTTCGCGCTTCCCGACAGCGCCGATGCCGACGGCATCACCGCCAGCGGCCGCCACGGCGTGCTGGAAATCTCGATTCCGAAGAAGCCCGAGACCACGCCGCGACGCATCGAGATCAACGGCTGAAGGTGGCGCCGCCCGGATGCGGGCGGCGGCTCTGCTACCCTGCTGGTCGTGGCTTGCCCGACCGAAGGTCACGGCCCGCGGCTCACCCCGCGGGCCGTTCGTCTTCCGCCGTAGGGAGGATCGATGGAGTTCAAGGACTACTACGACACCCTCGGGGTGAAGCCCGAGGCTACCGACGCCGAGATCAAGGCCGCCTACCGGCGCCTTGCACGCAAGTACCATCCGGACGTCAGCAAGGAAGCCGGCGCCGAGGACAAGTTCAAGTCCGCCAACGAGGCCTACGAGGCGCTGAAGGATCCGGAGCGGCGCAAGGCCTACGACCAGCTCCGCGCCGGCGGCTACCGCGGTGGCGACGAGTTCCGCGGCCCGCCGCCGAACTGGCAGCAGCAGGCCCACGGCGGCGGCCAGCCCTTCCAGGGCGAGGAGTTCAGCGATTTCTTCGAGTCGCTGTTCGGCGATCGCGTGCGCGGCCGGGCGCATGCCGGCCCGCGGCGCGGCCGCGACCTGCACGCGCAGGTCGCGATCGGCATCCGCTCCGCCTACGCCGGCGGCGCCGAGCGCATCACCCTGCGCGACGGCAGCGGCGAGCGCACGCTGGAAGTCAGGATTCCGGCCGGCATCTCGCCCGGCCAGCAGATCCGCCTGGCGGGCCAAGGCAATCCCGGCCAGGGCGGCGGCGCGGCCGGCGACCTGATCCTGGAGGTGGCTATCCGCGAGGATGCGACTTTCCAGCTCGACGGTCGCAACGTGCTGGTGACGCTGCCGGTCACGCCGTGGGAGGCCGCGCTCGGCGCGGAAGTGCCGGTGCCGACCCTCGGTGGCGAGGTGCAGTTGCGCATTCCGGCCGGTTCCGACGGCGGCCGCAAGATGCGCCTGCGCGGTCGCGGCTGGCCGGGCAAGCCGGCGGGCGACCAGATCGTCACGCTGGCGATCCACGTGCCCAGGGCCAGCACCGACGCGCAGCGCGAACTCTACGAGGCGATGGCACGCGGGTTTGACTTCGACCCGCGGCGCTGAATGCGCTCGTTCGACCCGCGGCGTTGAGTCGCACCCGCACCTGAGCCCCGGCGCCGGCTTCTTCCGTGACCGGCTTTGCGGCACAATCGCGACCCTTGGCAGCGCAGGTCTGCGGGCCTCGCTTGCGGCCGCGCGCGGCCGGTGGATGCATCATGGCTCGCTGGACGCCGGGACTTCGCGGCAAATCATTGTTGGCCCTCGCCATCGCCTGCGCGGCCGCGCTGCTGGCGGCGGTGCTGCTCGCCGAAGGCCTTGCGGCCGGTGCGCGCGCGCAGTTCGGCGCGGCCTACGCACGCAACTTCACCCTGCTGCATCGCGAGCGCATCCTCGCCCCGATCAGCCGCGAACTGGCGCTGTCGCAGCGCCTGGCCGACTCGGTGCTGCTCAAGCGCATGTTGCGCGATCCGGCCGATGCGCCCGTGCGCGCCGCCTTCTTCGACGAGGCCGAAGGTTATCGGCACGCGTTTCGCGGGCGCTCCTGGTTCGCCATCAGCGCGCTCGACCTCAACTACTGGTTCAACGAGGAGGGAAAGCCGCGCAGCCAGCAGCCGCGCTATCGCCTGTCCCGCGAGGATCCCGAGGATGGCTGGTTCTTCGCCACCCTCGCCGGCGGCGAGCCGTACAACATCAACGTCAACTACGACGCCAAGCTCGAGCAGACGCGGATCTGGCTGAACGTGCTCGTCGAGGACGCCGGCGAAGCGATCGGCCTCGCCGGTTCCGGTCTCGACTTCAGCACCTTCCTCACCGACTTCACCGGCCGCCACGAGCCGGGCGTGGTACCGATCATCGTCGCCGCCGACGGCGCGATCCAGGCCCATCCCGACCCCGAGCGGGTGGCCCTCAACTCGGCCGAGAAGGAAGCGCGGCCCTCGCAGACGCTGGCCGGCCTGCTGCCCGGAACCGAGGCCGCCGGGATCGCGGCGATCCTCGCCGAGAGCCGCAGCCAGCCGGACGAGGCGATCCTCCGCGAGGTACGGGTGGGCGACGACGAGCGCCTGCTCGCCGTGACCTACATCCCGGAGCTCCGCTGGCACGTGGCCGCGCTGGTCGACCTCGGCTCGGCCGAACTCAGCGGGGGCAAATGGCTGCTCTACCTTGGACTCGGGCTGGCACTGGTGCTGCTGGTGCTGCTGGCGGGCTTCGGCTATCTCACCGAGCGCCTGGTGCTGCGGCCGCTACGCGCCCTGCAGCGTTCCGCCGACGCGATCTCCCGCGGCGAGTACGCCGTGCACCTGCCGCCGGCCGGCAACGACGAGATCGGCGCCCTGACCACCGCGTTCGCGCGCATGGCGGGCCAGGTCAGCAGCCACACCGCCGAGCTTGAGGACAAGGTGCGCGAGCGCACCGCGGCGCTGGAAGCCAGCCACGCCGCGACCCTGCACGCGCACCGGCAGCTCGATGCCTCGATCGACTACGCCAGCCTGATCCAGCGCGCGATCCTGCCCGATCGCGACCTCGAGCGCGTGCTCGGCGAGCGCCATTTCGTGCTGTGGCGACCGCGCGATGTCGTCGGCGGCGATTTCTACGTGTTCCGCGCGGACGATGACGGTTTCCTCATCGGCCTGTTCGACTGCGCCGGCCACGGCGTGCCGGGCGCGCTGATGACCATGCTGGCGCGCTCGGCGATCGACCATGCGCTGGCCAAGGTCGGCGCTGCCGATCCCGCCGGCGTGTTGCGGGAAGCCGATGTCGCCCTGCGCGCGCTGCTGGCCAACGCGCGGCTGGAGCGCGCGCTGGCTACCAGTACCGATGCGGGCCTGGTCCACGTCGATCGCCGCCGCGGCGAACTGGTCTTCGCCGGCGCCGCGATCGGCCTGTTCCACACCGAAGGTGGCGAGGTGGCGCATGTCGCCGGTTCGCGGCGCGGGCTCGCCGACCGCCGCGTGGCGGAATACCGCAACGTGCGCCTGCCGCTGCGGCCGGGCACGACCTGGTGCCTGGTCACCGACGGCCTGCTCGACCAGTCCGGCGGCGAACACGGCTTCGGCTTCGGACGCGGGCGCTTCAGCGAGCACCTGCGCGCCAGCGCGCAGCTGCCGCTGGCCGCGCAGGCCGGGCGGCTGGCGGCGACGCTGGCCGAGTGGCAGGCCGGCTGGCCGCAGCGTGACGACATCACGGTACTATCGTTCCGAATCGATTGAACGGAGGCTCCATGCAATCGGCCGACCTGCACGAGTTGCGCGAGTTCTGCACCGAGCGGCGCATCATGCTCTGCTTCAACGGGCCGATGTCGCGCTCGCTGATCGAGGAGATCGGCAACGCCCTGCGCAACCACCTGGAGGCCGACCGCGTGCAGCCCGGCGCCGCGATGGACGTCTTCGCGGTGTACATCGAGCTGACGCAGAACATCCGCCATTACGCCGCGCGCATGAACTACGGCGAGGAGGAGGCGAGCGCGACCGTCGTCATCGCGCGCCACGGCGATGGTCGCCACGAGGTGTCGGCCGGCAACGTGGTGGAGGCGGCGGATGCGGAGGCGCTGATGCATCGCATCGCCGACCTCGCGCCGCTGGACAGGGCCGCGCTCAAGGCGCGCTACAAGGAACAGCTCCGCGCGCCGCGCGATCCCGATTCCCCGAGCGGCGCCGGGCTCGGCCTGATCGACGTCGCGCGCAAGTCCAGCGGACCGCTCCAGGCCTCGCTCCACCAACGCGGCGATGGCCGTGCCTTCTTCAGCCTGACGGCCCTCATCTGAGCCTGGTGCCCCATGCAAGTCACTGATCTGTCCATCGCCGGAACGCAGTCCACGCCGGAGATCCGCGCCGATGCCGCGGCCGGCGTGCTCAGCCTCGCCGGCGATTCCTATCCCGAGAACGCATTCGAGCTGTTCGGCCCGGTGATCGACTGGGTCGAACGCTACCTCGCGGCCGGCGATGCGCCGCTCCGGCTCGACCTGCGCCTGCTCTATCTCAATACCAGCAGCATCCGCGCGGTGATGGACATCTTCGACCTGCTGGAAGAGGCCTTCACACACCAGCGCAAGGTGTCGGTGGACTGGTTCTACGACCACCGCAACGAGCGCGTGCGCGAGCTGGCCGAGGAATTCGCCGAGGACTGCACCTTCCCGTTCCGCATCCTGCCCGATGAAGAGGCCGCAGGATGAATGCCGCTGCCGGCGAACTCGACCGGAAGATCGAGGCACTGCTGGCCGACCCGGCCTGGCTCGACCATCCGCTGCGCGAGGCGCTGGCGGCGCTCTGGGAGCGCTATCTCGCGCAGTTGCATCGGCTGGACCGCATCGCCAGCCTTTCCGACCGCTTCCAGGCGCTGGTGCGCGACCGCGACCTCACCCGCACCGAGCAGTTCGAGAAGCGCCTGCGCCAGGTGGAGAAGATGACGCGCATCTCCGACGGCTACCAGGAGATGATGCGCGAGCTCAACCTGCAGCTCCAGCAGGCCTCCACGCACGACCTCCTCACCGGATTGCCGAACCGCCGTTTCCTGGCCGAGCGCCTGAAGCAGGAAGCCGAACGCAGCCGCCGCAGCGGCGAACCCCTGTGCGTGGCCCTCGCCGACGTCGACCGCTTCAAGCACGTCAACGACAGCTGGGGCCATGAGGTGGGCGACATCGCCCTGCGCGCGGTGGCACAGGCCATGGACCGCGCGCTGCGCGAAGGCGACCTGTGCGGGCGCTGGGGCGGCGAGGAGTTCCTCGTCATCCTTCCCGCCACCCGGCTGGACGATGCCATGCCGGCGGCCGAGCGCATCCTGGACGCGGTGCGCGACGTGCGCGTGGAGGGGATTCCGGCCGAACATCGCATCACGATCAGCATCGGGGTGGCCCAATGGTCGGCGCAGGAACGCCCCGAAGCCACCCTCGCCCGGGCCGACGTCGCGCTCTTCGAGGCCAAGGGCAATGGCCGCGACCGGGTGATGGCCCTGACCTGAGGGCGCCCGGAGGAGCCGGCGCCCGTCGCGGCGGAGCCCGCGGGTGCGCAATGCACGGCCACCCACGCCGGCCGGGAAATTCACGCCCTGAAGCTGGAGCCCTCGCCGTGATGCGCGGCGCGCAGGCCGCGCCGCGACCTGGCTCAGGCCGGCAGGTACTCGTTGACCACGCGGGTCAGCTCGGCGTCATCGATCGGCTTGGTGACATAGGCCTTGGCGCCCTGGCGCATGCCCCAGACGCGATCGGTTTCCTGGTCCTTGGTGGTCACCAGCACGATCGGGATGTGGCTGGTCTTCGGATCCTTGGCGATGGTGCGCGTGGCCTGGAAGCCGTTGAGGTTCGGCATCACCACGTCCATCAGGATGAGATCGGGCAACTCGCGCTTGGCGGCATCGACGCCGGCAGCGCCGTCTTCGGCCGTGATCACCTGGTGGCCGAGCTTCTCGACCGTCTGCTTCATGCCCATCAGCTGCGATGGCGAGTCGTCTACGATCAATACCTTGGACATGCGTCAATTCCCCCTGCAGGAGCGGGCATTCTAGTCGTGGATGCGGCGCCGGCCAAGCACTCAGGCGATCCTGACGATCGTGCGGCCGTGCGATTTCCCAGCCAGCATCGTATCGAAAACCGCGGGCAGGTGGGCCAGCTCCACTTCACGGTTCGCAATGGTGGCGAGCTGCGCCGGCTTCCAGTCGTCGGCCAGGTGCTGCCAGATCTCCTCGCGGATGCCGCGCGCGGTACCGGCCGAAGCGACGCCGAGGAGGCTGAGGCCACGGATGATGAAGGGCATCACCGTGGTGGCCAGCTCGATGCTGGCGGCATTGCCGCAGATGGCGATGTTGCCGTACGGTTTGATGACGCGCGACAGGCCGGCCAGCATGTCGCCGCCGACGTTGTCGATGGCGCCGGCCCAGTGCGCGCTCTCCAGCGGCCGCTGGCCCCAGTAGAGTCCCTCGCGCGCGATGCACTGCCTGGCACCGAGGCCGATCAGGTAATCGAACTGCTCGAGCTTGCCGGTGATCGCATGCGCCTCGAAACCGGCCCGGGTGAGGATGTCGATGGCGAGCGAACCGACTCCGCCGGTGGCGCCGGTGACGACGATGGGACCCATGTCGGCGGTCTGCCCATTGCGGATCATCTGGTACAGGGCGAGCGCGGCGGTGAAGCCGGCGGTGCCGAGCGCCATCGAGTCGCGTAGAGTGAGCCCCGCCGGCAGCGGAATGGTCCACTTCGATTCCAGCCGCGCGTACTCGGCATAACCACCGTCGCGGGTTTCCGAAAGGCCGCAGCCGGTGCACAGGACCTCGTCGCCCTCCTTGAACGCAGGATCAGTCGATTCGGCCACGTAGCCGGCAAGGTCGATGCCGCCGTTCAGCGGATACTGGCGCAGGATCCTGCCCTTGCCGCTGCCGGCCAGCGCATCCTTGTAGTTGACCGAGGAGTACGCAACCTTAACCAGCACCTCGCCCGGCGAGAGCGCGTCGATTGACATCTCCTCGATGCCGGCGCGGTGGCCGGAGGCGTCCTTGTGGATGCGGAAGGCGTTGAAGGTGGTAGTCGGGCTCATGATTTACCTAAACCTCGTCGTCCCGGCGCACGCCGGGACCCAGTGCCTTTCGGACTCACGAAAGGCCGTCGAATAGATCACGCCAGTAGGGGTTCACCTGCTCGATCAGGTCGAGCTTCCACGCCCGCCGCCACTGTTTCAGCGACTTCTCGCGCGTGATTGCCGTTTCCATGGTGACGTGCACTTCAAACCAGACCAGCAAGTGTACGTGATGATCGCGCGTGAACCCCGGAATGCAGCCTTGCTTGTGCTGCCACACGCGTTGGACGAGGTTCGAGGTTACGCCTGTGTAGAGCGTGCCGTTGCGGCGGCTTGCGAGGATGTACACGCACGGGACGATCTGTCGTGGCATGAGGCACTGGGTCCCGGCGTGCGCCGGGACGACGAGCTGCGGGAACTCGAGTGTTGCCGGAAGCGGCTGCATCGACCATCGCTGACCCTCGCGATCTCAGCTGCGATCCCGCCTCGGCGCGATGTGCGACTTCGCCGAATTCCGCTTGATCGGTGGCGGCCTCCGCGCAGACCGCGACGTCGGGCGGACGTCCTCAAAGCTTCGTCCCGGCGTAAGCCGGGACCCAGTACCTGTTATGCCTGGCGCTGGTGGCATGCGCGTACGGAAGGCACCTATCTACGGTAGGGCTCCGGATCACCGCACAGCCCGCGTGCCGGCCGGGCCACCGCCCTGCACTCCATCCCGTGTCTCCGGCCATCCATGGCCTGCACGGGATGAGTTCATCCTGATGTGCAAGGCGCTGGGCCCCGGATCGCCGCACATCCATGTGCTGTCCGGGGCGAATTGATCCCTCAATTCGCCTTGTGGATCGCCCGCTTGTCGACCGCCAGCGCGGCCTCGTGCACGGCTTCCGAGAGCGTCGGATGCGCGTGGACGATGCGGGCGAGGTCCTCGGAGGAGCCCTTGAATTCCATGGCGACGACGCACTCGGCGACCAGCTCGGAGGCGTTGGCACCGACCAGGTGCACGCCGAGGATGCGGTCGGTTTCGGCATGGGCGATTACCTTCACGAAGCCGGCGGGCTCGTTCATGGCCACGGCGCGGCCGATGGCGGCGAAGGGGAAGGAACCCGTCTTGTACGGGATGCCCGCTTCCTTGCACTGCGCCTCGGTCTTGCCGACCCAAGCGATTTCCGGTTCGGTGTAGATGACCCAGGGAATGGTGTCCATGTTGATGTGGCCGGCCTTGCCGGCGATGAGCTCGGCCACCATCACGCCTTCCTCGGAGCCCTTGTGCGCGAGCATCGGACCGCGTACGCAGTCGCCGACCGCCCAAACGCCCTCGGCGCCGGTCCAGCAGTGCTCGTCCACCTCGACCCGACCGCGCTCGTCGGTCCTGACACCGGTGCCCTCGGCGAGGAGCCCTTCGGTGTAGGCGCGGCGGCCGACTGCGACCAGCAGCTTGTCGACGACGAGCTGTTTCTCGCCTTCCTTGCCGGCATAGATGAGGTGGACCTCGTCGCCCTTGACCTCGGCCTTCTGGAGCTTGGCGCCGAGCTCGATCTTTAGGCCCTGCTTGCCGAACTCGCGCAGCGCCGTCTTGGCGACATCCGCATCGGCGGCGGCGAGGAAGTCCGGCAGCGCCTCGATGATGGTGACCTTGCTGCCGAGGCGGCTCCACACGCTGCCAAGCTCGAGGCCAATGACGCCGGCGCCGATCACGCCGAGGCGCTTGGGTGTCTCGCTGAAGTCCAGCGCGCCGGCGTTGTCGACGATGTGCTCACCGTCGAACTTCGCGAACGGCAGCTCGATCGGCACCGAACCCGTGGCGATGATCACGTTGGTCGCGGCGAGGGTCTGCTTACCGCCGTCCGGTGCGGTCACCTCGACCTTGCGCTCGGCAAGGAGCCGGCCCTTGCCGAAGAACGGCGTCACCTTGTTCTGCTTGAACAGCATCGCGATGCCGCCGGTGAACTGCTTGACGATCTTGTCCTTGCGGCCAACCATCGTGCCGACGTCGATGGCCGCGTTGTCGGCCTTGATGCCATGCACCGCGAACGAGTGCGTCAGGTTGTGGAACTGGCGCGAGGAATCGAGCAGGGCCTTGGACGGGATGCAGCCGACATTGAGGCAGGTGCCGCCGAGCGCCGCCTTGCCATCCCTGCCGGCGAACATGTCCACGCAGGCGGTCTTGAGCCCCAGCTGGGCGGCGCGGATCGCGGCCACGTAGCCCGCCGGCCCGCCGCCGATGACGATGACGTCGTATTGTTCGCTCATTTCATTTGCTCGCAACGGGAATGGGGAATCGGGAATCGGGAATGGGAAAAGCCGAAGCGTTCGCGAAGGCGATCCCTATGGGAATGGAAGGAAACCGTCGAAGCGCGCGGGTGCTTCTGACGATTCCCCATTCCCCATTCCCACGATGCTGCTGGGCCTTAAAGGCCCAGCAGCATCGCATGCGGATTCTCAAGCTGGTTCTTGATGTCGACCAGGAACAGCACCGCGTCCTTGCCGTCGATGATGCGGTGGTCGTAGCTGATGGCGACGTACATCATTGGCGCGGCAACGACCTGGCCGTTCTCGACCACCGGGCGTTCCTTGATCGTGTGCATGCCGAGGATCGCGCTCTGCGGCGGGTTGACGATGGGCGTCGAGAACAGCGAGCCGAAGGTGCCGCCGTTGGTGATGGTGAAGGTGCCACCGGTGAGATCGTCGAGGGTCAGGCCGCCTTCGCGGGCCTTCTTCGCGAACTCCGCGATCGCCCTCTCGATGTCGGCGAAGCCCATGTGCTGCACGTCGCGCAGCACCGGCGTCACCAGGCCGCGCTCGGTCGACACCGCGATCGAGATGTCCTGGTAGCCGTGGTAGATGATGTCGTTGCCGTCAACCGAGGCGTTGACGATCGGATGGCGCTTCAGCGCCTCGCAGGCCGCCTTGACGAAGAAGCTCATGTAGCCGAGCTTGATGCCGTTGGCCTTCTGGAAGGCCTCGCCGAGTTCCTTGCGCATCGCGGCGACCCTGGCGAGGTTGATCTCGTTGAACGAGGTCAGCATCGCGATGGATTCCTTGGAATGCATCAGGCGCTCGGCGATGCGGGTGCGCATGCGCGTCATCGGCACGCGTTCTTCGGCGCGCTCACCGGAAGGCCGAGGGCTGGGGGCCGAGGACTGAGGGCTGGCCGGCTTTGACGCCGGCGCGGATGCACCCTGCTGGCCGCCGCGCATGAAGTTGATCAGGTCTTCCTTGGTGACGCGACCGTCGCGGCCGGTGCCGGGGACCTGCGAAGGGTCGATCTTGTTCTCGGTCGCGACGCGCTGCGCGGCGGGCGACAGATCGCCCCTTTCAGGGCTGGAGGCTGAGGGCTGAGGGCTGGCGGGGGCCTTTGCCTGCTCGGACTTCGTGGACTCGGCCTTGGAATCGGACTTCGTGTCGGTCCTGGCCGCCGGCGCGGCGCCTTCTTCCAGGATCGCCAGCACCTGCTGGCTGGTCACGGTGGCGCCGGTCTCGAACCTGATCTCCTTGAGCACGCCATCGGCGGGCGCCGGCACCTCCAGCACGACCTTGTCGGTCTCGAGGTCGACGAGGTTCTCGTCGCGCTTCACCGCCTCGCCCGGCTTCTTGTGCCAGCTGGCGATGGTCGCGTCGGACACCGATTCGGGCAGCACCGGAACTTTGACTTCGATCGACATGATGTTTCCCTGCGGCAGGCGCCCGTCCGGGGCGCGTGGTTCAATGGGGTTGGAGGAGTTTACTCCGCGACGTTTTCCGAGCTGACCGGCAGCACCAGCGCCTGTTCGACCAGTGCCGCCTGTTCCACCTGGTGGGTGCTGAGGTGACCCGCGGCCGGTGCCGGCGATCGGGCGCGGCCCGCATAGGCGAGCGGCAGCTGCGGCCCGGTCACCGCCTGCAGGTGGTGGCGGATCTGGTACCAGGCGCCCTGGTTCATCGGCTCCTCCTGGCACCAGATGACTTCCTTCACGGCGCCAAAGCGCGCCAGTTCGGCGCTGACTTCCGGACGCGGGAAGGGATAGAGCTGCTCCACGCGCACGATGGCGACATCGTGGATGTCGTTCTTCGTGGCGTATTCGACGAGGTCGTAATAGACCTTGCCCGAGCACAGCACGACGCGCTCGACCCTGGCTGGATCCTTCGCGGTGGTGTCCGGGATCACCAGTTCGAAGCGGCCGCCGGCGAGATCGTCCAGCATCGACACGGCGAGCTTGTGGCGCAGCAGCGACTTCGGCGTCATCACCACCAGCGGCTTCCTGGCGTCGCGCAGCATCTGCCGACGCAGCAGGTGGAACATCTGCGCCGGCGTGGTCGGCGCGCAGACCTGCATGTTGTCCAGCGCGCACAGCTGCAGGAAGCGCTCCAGCCGGGCCGAGGAGTGCTCCGGCCCCTGGCCCTCGTAGCCGTGCGGCAGCAGCAGCACGAGGCCGGAAAGCCGATCCCACTTGGCTTCGCCCGAGGAGATGAACTGGTCGATGACGACCTGCGCGCCGTTGGCGAAGTCGCCGAACTGCGCCTCCCACAGCACCAGTGTGCCGGGCTCGGCGGTCGAATAGCCGTATTCGAAGGCCATCACCGCTTCTTCGCTCAGTAGCGAATCGATGATGGTGACGTTGGCATCGGGGCGGATCGTCGCCAGCGGGAAGTACTCGCCGCCGCTCTGCTGGTCGTGCAGCACCGCATGGCGATGGAAGAAGGTGCCGCGGCCGGAATCCTGGCCGACCAGGCGCAGGTTGTAGCCGTCGGCAATGAGCGAGGCATAGGCGAGGTTCTCGGCGAAGCCCCAGTCGAGCCCGTGTTCGCCGGCCGCCATCTTGCGGCGGTCCTCGTAGATCTTGGCCACGCGCGGATGCAGCACCACGCCGGCTGGCAGGGTGAGGATCTTCTCGTCGAGCTCCCCAAGCCGCTGCATCGGCACGCCGGTGTCCACCGGCTGCTGCAGCGACTTGCCGACGTGGCGGCCCCAGTCCACCGCGAAATCATCGCGGAAGTCGGGATCCAGCTCGGCGATCGGCGTGCCGGCTTCGAGCCTGGCGCGGTAGGCCTCGACCAGCCGCTCGCCCTCGCCCTCGGCGATCACGCCGTCGGCGACCAGCTGCCGCGCGTAGAGCTCGCGCGCCGGCGGGCGCTCGCGGATGATCTTGTACATCAAGGGCTGCGTCGCGCTCGGCTCGTCGGCCTCGTTGTGGCCGTGGCGGCGGTAGCAGACGAGGTCGATCACCACGTCGCGCTTGAACTTCTGGCGGAAGTCGTAGGCGAGGCGCGCCACGAACAGCACCGCGTCCGGATCGTCGCCGTTGACGTGGAACACCGGCGCGTTGACCATCTTGGCGACGTCGGTGCAGTAGAGCGTGGAGCGCGCGTCGTGCGGGTTGGAGGTGGTGAAGCCGACCTGGTTGTTGACCACCACGTGGATGGCGCCGCCGACGCAGAAACCGCGCGCCTGCGACATGTTGAGCAGCTCCATGTTGACGCCCTGGCCGGCGAAGGCGGCGTCGCCATGGATCAGCACCGGCACCACCTGCTCGCGACGTTCGTCGCGGCGATGGGTCTGGCGCGCGCGCACGGAACCGGTCACCACCGGGTTGACGATCTCAAGGTGCGAGGGATTGAAGGCGAGGGCGAGGTGCACGGTGCGCTCCGGCGTCTTCACGTCGGCGGAAAAGCCCATGTGGTACTTGACGTCGCCGGTGTGGGCCGGGTCGTCGGCATGGTCGAACTTGCCGTCGAATTCCTCGAACAGCTTCTGCGGCGCCTTGCCGAGTACGTTGACCAGCACGTTGAGGCGGCCGCGATGGGCCATGCCCATCACCATGTCCTTCATGCCGTCGTCCGCGCCGCGGCGGATGAGGCCGTCCAGCAGCGGAATCAGGCTGTCGCCGCCCTCCAGCGAAAACCGCTTCTGGCCGACGTACTTGGTGTGCAGGTAGCGTTCCAGGCCGTCGGCCTGCACCAGCTTCTCCAGCACGCGGCGGCGGTCGTCGGCGCTGATCTCGTAGCGCCCGCCGGCCCGCTCGAGCTGCTCGTGCACCCACTGGCGCTGCTCGACGTCGGGGATGTGCATGAACTCGGCGCCGATGCTGCCGGCGTAGGTCGCCCTGAGGCGGTCGACCAGCTCGCCGAGTTTCTGGTGCTGCGGCCCCCCGAGCGAGCCGGTGCTGAATTCCGTGCCGAGGTCGGCCTGTTCCAGGCCGTGGAACATGGGATCCAGATCCGGGGCGGCCGGGCGCGGCATCAGGCCGAGCGCCTCCAGCTCCGATTCCGGGAAGGTATTGACCATGTCCAGCGGATCGAGCGCGGCGGCCAGGTGCCCGCGCGAGCGGTAGGCGGTGACCAGCTTCAGCACCGCCGCCTGCTTCTGCGAGGGCGCGCCCTCGACGGTGGCCTGCGCATTGCCGCCGCGCCCGCCATCGCGCTGCGCGGCCTCGATGCGCGCGATCGCCGCGCCATGCGCCACGTCGCCCGCCTCGCGCCCCTTCAGGGCGGCGAAGGCATCGCGCCATTCGGGCGCGACGGCCGCGGGATCATCGAGCCATCGCTCGTACAGGCTTTCGATGAAGACGGCATTGCCGCCGGAAAATGCCGACGAGGCTTCGAACTGCTGGAGAAGACTGGGCTCTTGGGAATTCGCGCTCACTCTGCCACCCGTAGACACGAAAAGACGCGCCGGTTGCGCGCCCTCGGAAGATGCATGCCGCGGCCGCTGACGGTGGCCGACCCAACCTCGGGGATTATAGCCGCTCGCACCCGGCTTTTGCTGCAGCGCACACCGTGGTTCCTGTCCTGCTACTGCACCATCCAGCGTGGGGGCGCAGGCTCAGATTCCAAGCACGCGCAGTTCCCCGCAGGGCAGCGCGCGCTCCCAGGCGGCATCGAACAGGCCGAGGAGTTGCGCGTGCCGGCCCGGATTGCAGGTCGATCCGGCACCGTTGGGACGGCTGCCATCGGTGCGGAAGAAATAGCCGGCGCGGTCGTTCAGGAGGAAGGCGCCGGGGTATTCGCGTTCCTGCTCCTCGCCGGGCACGCGCACCTCGATGCGGCTCGACAGGCGCTGCGCCAGCGCGATCAGCCGATGGCCGCCCGCGATCGGCGCGCGCGGATCGAGCACGATGATGCGCACCCGCGCACCGCGGCCAGCGAGGGCGATGCGCTTCAGGCGTTCCAGCGGTTCGGCGGCATCGTAGAGGGCCGGATCGAGGTCGCGGGTCCAGATCGCGATCTCGCGGCGGGCTTCGTCGAGCAGCGTATTCGTTGCGGCCAGCGCCTCGGCCCAGTCCGCCGCCTTCAGGAGGCGCTCCTCAGGCCGGGCCACGGGTGCTGCGGACTCGCGCGCCGCGAATGGTTCGAGCGCGCGGCGCATCGCCAGGTGCTCGATGCCGCATTCGTCGAAGCGCTCGCCGAAGGGCTCGAAACCGAAGCGCTCATAGAAGGGCAGGGCGTGGCTTTGCGCATGCAACTCCACGGCCTCGAAGCCGCGCTCGCGCGCGAGGTCGAGGAGCGCCTGCAGAAGCGCCGCGCCGACGCCGCGGCCGCGCCATTCGCCGAGCACGGCCATGCGCCCGATGCGCCGTTCCGGGGTGAGGCGGCCGGTGCCGATCGCGCGCCCGGCATCATCACGGGCAAGCACGTGGCGGGACGCCTCGTCCAGCGCGTCCCATTCGTCCTCGACCGGCACGCCCTGCTCGATGACGAACACCTGCTCGCGCACCCGGCGGAGCTCGGCGAGATCGGCGTTCCAGTCGGCCACCGTGACATGGAAGCCATCGCCGATCATGGCGCCGGCCGCGCCGGCTTGCGGCGCACCAGGGCCAGGTGCCCGGCGTCGATCAGCGCCCGCAGTACGGCCGCGTCGCCGGCGCCGGCCGGCGCGTCGGCCAGTTCGAATTCGTCCGCCGCCGCGACCAGCCGCGCCAATTCAGGCGACGCCCGGTGCATGTCGCCGGCAACGAACAGCAGCGCCTCGCGACCTTCGCGCAGCCAGGCCACGCGCGACCACGGGTTCCGACGCAGGCGCGCGCCGCCCGCCAGCGCGCTGGCGAAGGCGGCGTCGCCCAGCGGCCGCGCTGGCGGCTGGGCCTGGTGCGCGCTGCGGTAGCGCGTGATGAAGCCGCCGAACCAGCGCCGCAGGAAAGCCTCGTCGATCCCGCTGCCATCATCGGCGAAGCGCAACCACGGCAGGCTGGCCCTGACCCGGGCCAGCGCCGCCGCGTCGATCTCGCCCGGCTGGCGTGCCGGGGCGAGATCCGGATCGCCATAGCGCGCATCCTCGGGCAGTTCCGCCGCGAGCTGGTCGGCAAGGTCGGCGAGGAGCTCCGCTCCCGCCGGTGCACGCATGCCGACCGAGAAGGTCATGCAGGGGCCGAGCGCCACGCCGTGGTGCGGTACGCCCGGCGGGAGATAGAGCAGGTCGCCGGGCTCCAGCACCCATTCGTGGGTGGGCGCGAACTCGCGCAGGAGCTTGAGCTCGGTATCGTCGCGGAACGCCAGCGGCGCCTCCGGGTCCGCGCTGATCGACCAGCGCCGATGGCCGAGCCCCTGCACCAGGAACACGTCGTACTGATCGACGTGCGCGCCGACCGAGCCGCCGTCCTCGGCGTAGCTCACCATCACGTCGTCGATGCGCCAGGACGGCAGGAAGGCGAAATGCCCGAGCAGGGCGGCAACGTCGGCATCCCACTTGTCGACGTCCTGCACCAGCAGGGTCCAGTGCGTCTCCGGCAGCGTGGCGAAGTCGGCTTCGGCGAAGGGTCCGCTGCGCAGTTCCCAGCGGCTCGCCGCGGCGGATCCGCGCCCTGCCGCGCGATGCTCGATCACGATCCGCGCCAGCGCGAGTTCCTCGCAGGCGAGGCCGGCGAGGTCGTCGGGTTCGAGCGGATCCTTCCAGTCCGGGAACGCCGCCCGCACCAGCAGCGGGCGCTTCTGCCAGAACCCGGCGAGGAAGCGGGCCGGCGGCATGCCGAGCGGCTGCCCGCGCCGCGCGCGGACTTCGATGGGGCCGCTGGTGCTGGCTTCGTGCATCGCCTTAGGTCCGCATCGTACGCATTGGAGGCGTGGCTGGATCACGCCGGCCGCGCAGCGAGCCCGAGTGCCGCGCGCAGGAAGCCGAAGTCCGCCGGTTCCCGGCCGGCGACGCGAGCATGGTGCGCTTCCGTCTCGTCGTAGATTTCCAGCAGCAATTCCACCTGCACGCTGCCCGCCGGGGTGGCCAGGCGGTCGCGTGGCGAGCGGTTGTCGAAGATCGGCAGGGCGGCATCCGGCCAGCCGGCATACGCTTCCCCGTAATACGCCTGTGCACGCGCGGTGCGCTCGGTGGCGGGTGCGGCGGGCGCATCCTCGTCGCCCGGCAAATGCGGCGCGCGGATTTCGTCCAGCGGCTTCCCGCGCGACGTCCCGCGATCAAGATGCCTGGCGCTTGCTCCGGCCACGGACTCGAAATGGTCGCGCGCCTGATCCTGCCGGGCGGGCGACATGCTGAACACCTTCAGCCGGTCCGGGCCCGCGTCGGCGCCCTCTTCGTCCGGGAAGACGCAATAGAGCAGCGCCTCCGCCTCCGCGTCCCTGGGTAGGTGCACGTACCCGCCGGCAATGAACTCGCTCGGGCCCAGCGCCGGGCACGCCGCCATGGCGGCTTCGAACGCGGT
The DNA here is from genome assembly GCA_017305135.1 of Lysobacterales bacterium. Taxonomy (GTDB): domain Bacteria; phylum Pseudomonadota; class Gammaproteobacteria; order Xanthomonadales; family Rhodanobacteraceae; genus Dokdonella_A. The sequence goes on from JAFKNA010000006.1 coordinate 29,430, forward strand.
GCGGTCCTCCACCGCATAGAAGTCGCAGTCGCTCTCGAAGGCGGGGAAGGGTCGGACCCGCTCCGGCCATGGGGTGAGCCGATCCTCGATCCAGGCATCGCGGGCGTCCCGCGCGAGGCGGTGCTGCGCATCGCTTGCACCCGGACCACTGGCGGCGTCCTCGCCGGCCGCATCCAAGGACGCGAGCAGCTCCAGCGCGCCCAGGCGCGACAGTGGGTAGAGACAGCCGCTGAGTCCGACGTGGTCGCCGATCCGGCAGATGCGCGCCGCGATCACGTCGCCGGCGACGAGGGAGCGGGTGGCGCCCTTTTCTTCCGCGAATCGTGGCGGCAGCTCCGGTTGGCGGAGATCCTGCAGGAGCAGGCCGCGCTCCGCTTCGACCTCGATCACCCGATGGATCCCGAACGGCGCCTCCGCGACGGCCTCGAGCCAGGCGCGCTGCGCCGCCGTCAGGCGCAGGTCGCCGGCGCCGAGCACCCAGTCGATGCCGCGCGCCTGGCGTCCATGGCGCTCGAAGCGGGCTTCGCAAAGGAGCCAGTCGTACATGCCGACGCTGCAGATATAGGCCTGGCCCTCGGAGAGGGATTCCATGAAATCCTGGATGAGTTCGCCGTCGGACTGGTCGTCCTCCGCATCCATGAGAATCAGCTCGAAATAGTCGCAGGTGGCATCGAAGACCTGGTGGCCGAAGCGCGCACCCAGCCACTCGTGCGCCTTGCGTTGGGCAGCGATCTCATCCGACTCCAGGCGCGCGAGGGTTTCCCGGGCCAGGCAGCACTGCTTGTACTTCCTGCCGCTGCCGCAGGGACAGGGAACGTTACGCCCGATCTTCATGGGTCTCTTCGTGCAAAGGTGATGATGGGTGGCGCGCTTACGGCGTGCGCTGCAAGGTGTTGCCGCTGCCGAGGTCGTCGATCTCGGGCTTGCCGGAGGACCATTGCACGTCATTGCGCCCGCCGGCTCCTTCGATGCGGCCGATCTTCTTCGCTTCGACGTGGTTGTCGTCGCCGTCGATGCGCAGCGTCTCCACCCGGGTGAGCTGGAACCGGCTGCGGCTGCCGACCAGGTGCACCTCGCCGATCGCGCCGCGTGCGGTCAGCCGGATGCCGTTGCCGCTCGCCTGCACGAGCTCCGCCTTCTCGACGGTGATGCGCGACTCGTCGCCGACGAGGTGGATCGCCTTGCAGTGACCGGTGAAGGCGAGCGTCGCCTTCGAGGCGGTGACGTTGACGTCGCGGTCCTCGCACTCGACCACGCCTTCCTGCGAGTTGACGAAGAGCGCGCCGCCATCGTCTTCCGCGGTGGCGGGCAGCGCGAGAGCGAGCAGGCCAAGGGCCAGCAGGGCGGTGAACGGGCGCGGCAGGGTCACGTCGGGCATGTTCGTTTCCTTCGGGGGAGATGCGGTTGCGGCGGTCAGACCGCTTCGGCGAGCGCTTTGGCGAGGCCCGTGTAGCCGGCCGGGGTCAGGGCGAGCAGGCGCTCCTTCGGTTCGGCCGGGAGTTCCAGGCCGGCGACGAACGCGCGCAGCGCCTCGCGGCTGATGCCGTGGCCGCGGGTCAGCGCCTTGAGCTGCTCGTAGGGCTCGGGCAGGCCATGCCGGCGCATCACGGTCTGCACGGCCTCGGCGAGCACTTCCCAGCTGGCGTCGAGATCGGCGCCGAGGCGCTCGGGCGCGACCTCGAGCTTGGCGAGCCCGCGCGTCAATGCATCGAGCGCGATCTGGGTGTGGCCGAAGGCGGTGCCGAGCGCGCGCAGCACGGTGGAATCGGTGAGGTCGCGCTGCCACCGGCTGATCGGGAGCTTGGCGCTGAAATGCTCGAACAGCGCATTGGCGAGGCCGAGGTTGCCCTCGGCGTTCTCAAAATCGATCGGGTTGACCTTGTGCGGCATTGTCGATGAACCGACCTCGCCGGCCTTGAGCTGCTGGCGGAAATAGCCGAGCGAGATGTAGCCCCAGGCGTCGCGGGCGAAGTCGACCAGGATGGTGTTGGCGCGCCGCACGGCGTCGCCGATCTCGGCAATCGCGTCGTGCGGCTCGATCTGAGTGGTGTAGGGATTGAAGACCAGGCCAAGCCCTTCTACGAAGCGCCGCGCGAAGGACGGCCAGTCCACTTCCGGATAGCTCGCCACGTGCGCGTTGTAGTTGCCGACCGCGCCGTTGATCTTGCCGGTCAGCTCCACCGCGGCGATCTGCCGGCGCTGGCGTTCGAGGCGCGCCACCACGTTGGCGAGCTCCTTGCCGAGCGTGGTTGGCGAGGCGGTCTGGCCGTGGGTGCGCGACAGCATCGGCTGCGCCGCGTGGGCGTGCGCCATGCTGCGCAGCGTGTCGATGACGCCATCCAGTGCCGGCAGCAGCACGTCCTCGCGCGCATCGTGCAGCATCAGCGCGTAGGCGAGATTGTTGATGTCCTCGCTGGTGCAGGCGAAATGCACGAACTCCCGGATCGCCGCGAGTTCGGCGTTGCCCGCGATCTTCTCCTTGATGAAGTACTCGACCGCCTTGACGTCGTGGTTGGTGGTGCGCTCGATCTCCTTGATGCGCGCCGCGTCGGCTTCGGAAAACTCTTCGCCGACCGCGTGCAGCAGCGCCGCCGCCGGCGTGGACAGGGGTGGCACCTCGCCGATCGCCGGTTCCGCGGCGAGGGCCGCGAGCCAGGCCAGCTCCACCTTGACGCGCCGGTGCATCAGGCCGGCCTCGCTGAAGATCGGCCGCAGCGCCGCCACCTTGGCGGCATAGCGGCCGTCGAGCGGCGAAAGGGCGGTCAGGGTGGAACTCATCGGGATACCTCTTCGGAATGGCTTCGGGGCAGCACGGAGACGAGCTTGATGCGCGCGCCGTCCATCGTGTGCACGGCAAGGTCGAAATGGTCAAAGGCGAGTGCCTCGCCCTCCACCGGCAGCCGCTCGAGACGGTGGATGACAAGGCCGCCGATCGAGTTCACGTCCGCCGGCGCGTCGATGTCGCGCTCGAGCAGGCGCTCCAGCCGGTAGATCGGCGTGCCGCCGGAGAGGAGATAGCTGCCGTCCGGCCCGCGCGTCGCCGCCGGCGCACCGCCGCGCACGCGCTCGTCCTCGATGTCGCCGACCACCACTTCCAGCAGGTCTTCGAGGGTGAAGAAGCCGGCGACGCGGCCCGACTCCTCGACGCCGAGCGCGAGATGGGTGTGCCCGGCGCGGAAGCGTTTCAGCACGTCCAGCACCGGCGCATGCAGCGGCAGCAGGATCGGCGGGCGCAGCAGCAGGGCCGGGTCCTTGCCGGCGCCACCTTCGGCGATCGAGTGCAGCAGGTCCTTCACGTGCAGCACGCCGAGCACGTGGTCGGCGCTTTCGTCGAACCAGGGATAGCGGCTGTAGCCGCTGCGCCGGAACTCGGCCAGCACGTCCGCCTGACTCATGCCCTCGCGCAGCACGCAGAGCTGGTCACGCGTGCGCATGATGTCGCCGACGACCAGCTCCGGCAGGTCCAGCGCATGTTTCATGATCGCGTATTCCTCGCCGCCGCGCGCGCCGCGCTTGGCGTGCAGGATCAGCCTGAGCTCCTCGCGCGAGTAGTGGGCTTCCTCGCCCTCCTTCGCCACATCCAGGCCCGCCAGGTGCAGGATGCGCAGCGCGCTCTTGTTGAGCAGCCAGATCGCCGGATACATCAGCCAGTAGAACGCGTACAGCGGCGGCGCGGTCCAGATCGACATCGGCTCGGGCTTGCGGATCGCCAGCGACTTGGGGGCGAGCTCGCCGAGCACGATGTGCAGGAACGAGATCATCGTGAAGGCGAACACCAGCGCGATCACCTGGCTGGTTTCCGGCGACGTGCCGATCCGCGCCAGCAGCGGCCCGAGCAGGTGCGCGAAGGCCGGTTCGCCGATCCAGCCGAGCGCCAGCGAGGCGAGGGTGATGCCGAGCTGGCAGGCGGAAAGATAGGCGTCGAGGTGCTTGTGCACGTCGATCAGGATGCGTCCGCGCCAGCCCAGGCCCTCGGCGAGGGCCACCGCCTGGGTGTTGCGCAGCTTGACCAGCGCGAATTCCGCGGCGACGAAGAAGCCGTTGAGGAAGACCAGCAGCAGCGCCGCGAAGACGTAGAACAGGTTCTGCAGCATCCGGGGGATGTCGGGCCACGGCCGGCCAGTCTAGCACTGGCCGGCCGCCGTCCCTTCAGGACCGGCTCACTGCCTGAAACCGTTGACGTACTGCACGTTCTTGCGACCCTGCCAGGCGACGTAGCTGTGGAACGACCGGTTCGCCGGCTCGTACCAGGCGATGCCATCGAGGGGGCCGGCGCCGAAGATGCAACCCGGCGAGTGGCCGCGCAACTGCCAGTCGAAGACATTGCTGGTCCCGCGCGGAACCAGGGTTCCCGAGAGCGAGCACATCAGGTTCGCACCGGTGAAGGAACCGTCTGCTCCGATGCTGAACTGGATTGCGAGCCCTCCATTATCGATGCCGGATATGCCCTGGTAGGTGCCGGCGGCGACCGCGGCGCTGGCCGGCATGTCGTACGCGGGGTCCCAGGTCGCATCGAGGGTCTGGATGCCCGCCCCTCCGCGCAACCGCAGCCGCAGCCATTCGCGGGGCGCATAGGTTCCTTCCATGGTGATCGCGACCAGGCGTTCCGGCCATTCGCCGGGTACCGATGTGACCTTGAAGGAATAGGCGTCGTCGGAGCTGAGGCGCCCTGCTTCATCCAGCAGCGTTCCACGCACCAGTCGCGCGTCCACTCCATTCCCTTGGTAAACGACGTAGACCTCGCCGTTGCCGGGAATGATGATGCGGACGTCTCCCGTCGCGGTGCTCGCTTTCCAGTAACCCTCCGCGTTGCCCGCATGGGGGGGCGGGACCGCGCAGTCCTCCCGCGATGGCGTCAGCCGCGTCAGCTCGAGCGTGCCGTGCCTGCCGGCGTTCGGGCCGGCGGTGAACGCGTAGGAAAGCGTGGCATGGCTGCAATCATGGATGACGAGCCCGATCGTGCCGACGCGGACCGTGGCGGTGACCGCGGCGCGATCGAAGCTGCCGCCGCTGGTCGCGTAGATGCCGATGTCCTGGAAGGTGGCGGTGTCGCGCGGCGCGCCGGCCTGCAGGGTGTACCAGTCCAGTCCCGCGGTACCCGCGGCCGGGTCGGCGGCGTCGGCGAACGTGTACCACGCGCCGAACATCAGCTCCTGCGTCGGATCGAACTCCAGCACCAGGCCCTGTCCGCTGTTGCCGGTGTCGGCCCAGGCGCCCGACCAGGCGGAACTGCCCGGCGCCGGGGCGGCCGCGGCGGCGGCGCTGGTGCAGGTGGGGTTGCCGAGCAGGCGCGCCAGCGGAATGTCGCCCGCGCGACCATCGTCGAAGCGGTAGCTGGCGGCGGCGTGCGTGCAGTCGGTGAAGCGGATGCGGAACTCTCCGACGGGCTCGGTGGTGGTCGGTTGGGCGGAGTCGAGGCTGCCCCCCAGCGTCCGGTAGATGGCCATCGCGGAGACGCCGTCGCGGGCGAGTTCGCCCTGCACCGTGTACCAGCGCAGGTGCCCCGGCAGCGCCGTGTCGTAGGTGAACCAGCCGCCGAAGATGAGGGCACGCCCGGTGCCGAAGAAGTCGGCCACCACGTCGAGCACGAATCCCTGGCCGTCGGTGGCGGCATTGGCCCAGGATCCGGAAAGCCCGGACTGGTTGGGGTCGAAGGGCGCGGCCTGCACGCCCTGTGCGCCGGCTGCGGGCATGAAGCACGCCAGCAGGGTTGCCAGCGCACCGGCAAGGAGGAAGGAAAGGCCGCGCCCGTGCCGTGCCGGGACGGACCGGGGGATGCAGGGGGGATGGCTGGACATGTCGCGCACTCCTGGTGGGGTCGTTCTTCGTGTTCCAGCTTTGCCGCGCCCGATTACAGCCGGCCGGGCACCGGTTGCCAGTCGCTATAATCCCGGCCCCTTTTCCCCCGCAGGTGAGTGATGGCCACGTTCCGGACCGAGCGCGACAGCATGGGCGAGCTCAAGGTGCCCGCCGATGCGCTGTACGGCGCGCAGACGCAGCGCGCGATCGACAATTTCCCGATTTCCGGCCTCGCCATGCCGCGCGAGTTCATCCGCGCGCTGGGTCTCATCAAGTCCGCCGCCGCCCAGGCCAATGCCGACCTCGGGCACCTGAAGAAGGCGCCGGCGCGCGCCATCCGCAAGGCCGCCGAGCGCGTCGCGAAGGGCGAATACGACGCGCATTTCCCGATCGACGTGTTCCAGACGGGCTCCGGCACCTCGACCAACATGAACGCCAACGAGGTGATCGCGCACCTGTGCGCGAACGCCGGCACCCCGGTGCATCCCAACGACGACGTCAATAACGGCCAGTCGTCCAACGACGTGATCCCGACCGCCATCCACGTCAGCGCCGTGCTGGCGGTGTCGGAAAGGCTCCTGCCGGCGCTGGCGCACCTGCGCAAGACCATCGACGGCCGCGCGCGCGAGCTCAGGAAGGTGGCCAAGACCGGCCGCACGCACCTGATGGACGCGATGCCGGTGACCTTCGGCCAGGAACTCGCCGGCTGGTCGGCGCAGGTGAAGTCGGCCAGCGACCGGCTCGCCGATTCTCTCAAGCGCATGCGCCGCCTGCCGCAGGGCGGCACGGCGGTCGGCACCGGCATCAATGCCGATCCCGAGCTCGGGCCGCGCATCGCCGCCGAGCTCACCAAGATGACCGGCGTCAGGTTCGACTCCGCCGACAATTACTTCGAGGGCATCGGCGCCCAGGATGCCGCGGTCGAGGTCTCGGGGCAGCTCAAGGCCCTGGCCTGCGCGCTGATGAAGATCGCCAACGACCTGCGCTGGATGAACTCCGGTCCGCTTGCCGGCCTCGGCGAGATCGAACTTCCGGCACTGCAGCCCGGCTCCTCGATCATGCCGGGCAAGGTCAACCCGGTGATCCCGGAGGCGGTCGCAATGGTCTGCGCGCAGGTGATCGGCAACGACGCCACCATCACCGTGGCGGGGCAGAGCGGCAATTTCCAGCTCAACGTGATGCTGCCGGTAATCGCGCTGAACCTGCTGCAGTCGGTTGAACTGCTCACCAATTCCTCGCGCCTCCTTGCCGACAAGGCGATTGCCGGGTTCAAGGTGCGCCAGGACAGGATCCGGGAAGCGCTGGACCGGAATCCGATCCTGGTCACCGCGCTCAATGGCGTGATCGGCTACGACAAGGGCGCCGCCACCGCCAAGCAGGCCTACCGGGAAGGCCGGCCGATCATGGAAGTCGCCCTGGAGACGACCGGGCTCGCCGAAGCGGAACTCAAGGCGCTGCTCGATCCGCTCAGCCTAACCCGCGGCGGCGTGCACGAGGGCTGACCGCCGGGCGCCCTGCCACGGGCGCGGAGCAGGCCGCCGAAGTGGGTGTTGCTCTTGAAAGGTCGCGAGCACGCTCGCTCCTGCGAGCAGGGCGCGGCTGTCGACGCGTTCCCACGGATCTGCAGGAGCCTGCGTGCAGGCGACCCGGCGTCGTGAAGGCTCGGCCGGCGGTCAGACCGACGTCTCGATGCGTCGGCGGCGCAGCCATACCGCCGCGGCGAGCAGGACCAGGCCGCCGACGACGCCGATCCACAGGTCCGGCGTGGCGAGCAGGGCGAGCAGCTTGTCCGGGCCGAGGCTGGCGGCGACGTGCTCGTCGTCGATGCCGATCGACACGTTCGGCACGCCGGCCACGCCTGGCACGCCCATCCAGCTGGCCGGCATGACGCTGAACAGGAGGCGGCCGCAGATGCGGGCGAGGCTCAGGTCCTCGCCGAAGCGGTGCATGCCGAGCACGCTGACCCAGCTGTCCAGGATCAGCGCCACGACTGGCAGCAGTACCGCCCACAGGAAGGGCTTGCTGCGCGCCCAGGCCGACCAGAACAGCAACCAACCGATGGTAGGCAGCGCCCACAGCGCGCCGGCCGCCACCATCAGGAGCAGGCGCAGGAACATGCCGGCCGGATGCGCGGCGAGGATCGCCGGCAGCGCATTGATGCCGTGCAGCCCGGTCCAGGCGGCGACGATCAGCATGAACCCGAGATAGGCGACGGTGGCCACGACGAGTCCGACCAGCGGGATCAGCAGCATGGCGGCGAGCGCCTTCGAGGCGACCGTCTGGGCATCGGTCACCGGCAGCGATTTCCAGAACAGCACGCTGCGGTCGCGGCGGTCGTCGTAGAGCGCCCCGAGCAGGTAGAAGAAGGTGACGAAGAAGACGCCCACGCTCACAATGCCGGCGAAGGTGAGCTGCGCGAGGTCGAGCGCGTTGGCGGCCTGCGCGATGTCGTGGGCGCCAAGACTGGAGCGGAGCATGTCCAGCGACGGCCCGACGTTGACCTGCACGCGGCTTTTCAGCACTTCCGTGGTGACGATGCCGAGCAGGGTGAACAGGAGCATCACGCCCGTGATCCACACCGGCGTCCACAGGAAGCCGCCGCGGTGTTCCCAGTACTCGCGCTTGACGAGCAGCGCCAGGGTCTTCATGCGTAGGTGTCCTTCATGATGGCGACGAACAGGTCCGACACGCTCGGCTTGTGCACTTCGCCAAGCGCCGCCAGCCGCGTGCGGTCCACGCCGTCGAAGAGGAAGATGGATTTGCCGAACACCTGGCGCTCGTTGAGCGGGCCGAGCGCACGCGCGGCCTCGGCGCGATCCGGGTTCATCAGCACCTCCGCGTAGCGCTCGCCGATCTCGTCCATGGTCGCGGCCAGGGCGATGCGCCCGTCGCGCACGAACATGAGGTCGGTGAGGATGTACTCGATTTCCTCCACCTGGTGGGTGGTCACGAGGATGGTGCGGTGCTCGTCGAAGTAGTCGTTCAGCAGGCTCTCGTAGAACGCCTTGCGATACAGGATGTCGAGGCCCAGCGTCGGCTCGTCGAGCACCAGCAGGCGCGCGTCGATCGCCATCACCAGGGCGAGGTGGAGCTGCACGATCATGCCCTTGGAAAGCTCGCGCACGCGCTGCCCGGCCTTGAGCCTGGTGCGTGCGAGCAAGGCTTCGGCCTTCTCGCGCGAGAAGCGCGGATGCACGCCGGCGACGAACTCGATCGCCTCGCCGACGCGCAGCCAGCGCGGCAGCACCGCCACGTCGGCGATGAAGCACACCTCGCGCATCAGCGTGGCGCGCTCGCGGCGCGGATCCATGCCGAGCACGGAAAGCTCGCCGTCGAACTCGGTGAGGCCGAGGATCGCCTTGAGCGCGGTCGTCTTGCCGGCGCCGTTGGGGCCGATCAGGCCGACGATGCGGCCGGGCTCGATGTCGAAACTCACCTGGTCCAGCGCGACGGTCGCGCCATAACGCTTGCTGAGGTTCCTGGCGTGTACGACGGCGCTCATCGGTCGTCTCCGGCGGGTGCTTCTTGCATGAGGGTGGCGAAGTCCAGGCCGAGGCGTTGCAGGCGGGCGGAAAGGGCCGGCCATTCCTCGCGCAGGAAATGTTCGCGCTCGGACTTCAGCAGGGCCTTGCGGGCGCCCTCGGTCACGAACATGCCGAGGCCGCGGCGCTTCTCCACCAGGTTCTCGTCGACCAGTTCCTGGTACGCCTTGGACACGGTGATCGGGTTGATCTGGAAATCGGCGGCGACCTGGCGCACCGACGGCAACGCATCGCCTTGCTTCAGGACGCCGTCGAGGATCATCGCCACGACGCGGTCGCGCAACTGGCGGTAGATCGGCGTTGAATCGTTCCAGGCGATGCTCATCGCAGGTCAGTCCTTGTTGGCGCGCCGGTAGCTCTGGCCGAAGGAATAGTAGGGCATGTCGAAGAATGCACCACCGGAGCCGCCGGAGCCGAACTGGGCCAGTTCGAACTCGAAGCCCTGCAGCGGGTCCGGGGTTTCGACGTGGCCGCGAGCGACCGCCTGGGACACCGGCCGCACGATCACGGTGGGCAGCAGGCGGGGCGACAGATCCACTTCCACATGGATGGTGGGGAGGTGCGTCGTGGGCAGGTCCGCCACCGCGGCCGCCTGCGTGGCCGGTGTGGCCTCGCCGGGCGCCAGGAATACGATGGCCGCTCCCGTGGCGAGGAGCGATGTCGAGAGTGCGAGCAGTTGGGTCAGACGCTTTTGCATGACAACCTCCGTTTTGGCGGGCCGATGAAGTAGTGTTGTAGATAACTATAACACCAAATACGCAGATGTCAACGCTGCAGTTCTTCAGCCCTGCCAGGCTCACGAGCCGTTCAGGTGAGCTGCGCCTTGCTGCGGGAACCTGACTGGCCGTGTAGGAGCGACCGTGGTCGCGACCCGGACCTAGCCGATTGGCGCCCGGTCGCCTGCACGCAGGTTCCTACGCGCATCGCGCGGAGCCGCGTGGTGCTGCAACGGCTCTGTAGGAGCGACCGTGGTCGCGACCAGGGCCTAGCCGATTGGTGCCCGGTCGCCTGCACGCGGATCCTGCGAAACGCGCGGGTCGCCGCAAGCCGTGGGGGTCGCACGGCCACGCTCGCGTTTGCCAAGCGAAAAGGGCGCGTACACAATACGCGGCCCGCATGACCACCGAGCCGGGCCGACCACCGGGCGCATTGCCCGCAAGCTCATCGGAAACCCATTCCGGCATCCATCATCAGGAGCAGACATGACGCGTTTTGTGCAGAAGGCCCTCGTTGCCGCGCTTGCGGCCGGTTTCACCCTGGGCAGCGTGACCGCCGCCGAACCGGCCAAGCCGGCCGCCGACGCCGCCAAGCCCGCGATCAAGATCGACAAGAACAAGATCAGCACCATGGTCGGCATGGACATGGGCCGCAGCCTCTTGCAGATCAAGGACGACATCGACGTCAAGGTGCTTGAGCAGGCGCTGGAGGCGACCCTCAAGGGCGAGAAGACCTCGCTGACCGAGGAGGAAGCCCTGCAGGTGCGCCAGGAATTCATGCAGCAGATGCAGGCCAAGCGCGTCGCCGAGCAGAAGGCCGCGGCCGACAAGAACAAGCAGGAAGGCGCCGAGTTCCTGGCCAAGAACAAGTCCAAGGCGGGCGTGAAGACCACCGCATCGGGGCTGCAGTACCTGGTCGAGAAGGAAGGCAAGGGTCCCAGGCCCAAGGCCACCGACACGGTCAAGGTCAACTACCTCGGCACCAAGATCGACGGCGAGAAGTTCGACAGCTCCTATGACCGCGGCCAGCCGGCGACCTTCCCGCTGAACGGCGTGATCAAGGGCTGGAGCGAGGGCCTGCAGTTGATGCCGGTGGGTTCCAAGTACAAGTTCTTCATCCCCGCGGACCTCGCCTATGGCGAGAACGGCCCGGGCGCGATCGGCCCCAACGCCACGTTGATCTTCGAGGTGGAACTGCTCGGCATCGAGAACCCGGCCGACGAGTCCAAGGACGCCAAGGCCGGCAAGTAACGAGCGGCACACGGCGGCGGGATTCGCCCGTCGGGCGACTCCCGCCAGCCGTGCGGCAGCGGGCCCGCACGCCGGGCCTGCCTGCCATCCAGCACGGGGATATCGCGGCCCGCGTGGCCGCCAGCGAGGGCGCTGCCGGCCGGCGGTGCCCGGGGAGAGCCTGCATGCGCGTCACCATCTTCGGAACCGGCTACGTCGGCCTCGTCACCGGCACCTGCCTGGCCGAGGTCGGCAACGAGGTGGTCTGCGTGGACGTGGATGCGGCGAAGATCGCGCGCCTCAAGGCCGGCGAGATCCCGATCTACGAGCCCGGCCTCGAACCCCTGGTGCGCTCCAACCACGCCGACGGCTACCTCGCCTTCACCACCGATGCCGCGGCCGCCATCGAGCACGCCCAGGTCATCTTCATCGCCGTCGGCACGCCGCCGGACGAGGATGGCAGCGCCGACCTCTCGCACGTGCTGGCAGTCGCGCGCACCATCGGTGGCGCGCTGTCCCGCCACACCGTGATCGTCAACAAGTCCACGGTGCCGGTGGGGACCGCCGATGCGGTGCGCGCCGCCATCGCGGCGGAACTCGCCGCACGCGGCAGCGCGGTCGAGTTCGACGTCGTCTCCAATCCGGAATTCCTCAAGGAAGGCAACGCGGTACAGGACTTCATGCGCCCCGACCGCATCGTCATCGGCGCCGAAAGCGAGCGCGCCATCGAGGTGATCCGCAGCCTGTATGCACCGTTCAACCGCAACCACGAGCGCATCGTGCTGATGGACGTGCGCTCGGCCGAGCTGACCAAGTACGCCGCCAACGCGATGCTGGCGACCAAGATCAGCTTCATGAACGAGATGGCCAACATCGCCGAGAAGGTCGGCGCCGACATAGAGCACGTACGCCGCGGCATCGGCTCGGACCCGCGCATCGGCTACCACTTCATCTATCCGGGCATCGGCTACGGCGGCTCGTGCTTCCCCAAGGACGTGCGCGCACTGGAGCACACGGCGCGCGCGCACGGCTACGAGTCGCGCGTGCTGCAGGCGGTCGAGGCCGTCAACACCCGGCAGAAGCACAAGCTGTTCGGGCTGGTCGAGCGGCACTTCGACGCCGCCCTCCAGGGGCGCACCTTCGCGCTGTGGGGACTCGCCTTCAAGCCCAACACCGACGACATGCGCGAGGCGCCGAGCCTGGCCCTGCTCGAGGCCCTCTGGAACGCAGGTGCCCGGGTGCGCGCATACGACCCCGAGGCCGCCACCGAGACGCGCCGCATCTTCGGCGAACGGCCCGACCTCCATCTCTGCGAACGCCCCTACGATGCGCTGCAGGACGCCGATGCACTGATCGTCGCGACCGAGTGGAAGGCGTTCCGCAGCCCCGACTTCGAGCGTATCGCCGGCATGCTGCGCGAACGCGTGATATTCGACGGGCGCAACATCTACCAGCCGGCGACGGTCGAGGCGGCCGGGCTCGCCTATTACGGCATTGGTCGCGGCCGCAGCGTCGCGCATCCGGCGTAGCCGCGGGTCGGTGGTGGCTCCGCCACCGTTCCCCTGGTCGGGAATCGGCGGCCGGCTTTTCAGCGGCTGCATCGGCTAACATCCCGCTTTTGCATCCCACCGCGGGTCAGGACGAATGGAACAAAAGCGAGCCCTCATCACCGGCATTACCGGGCAGGATGGTGCCTATCTGGCCGAGCTGCTGCTTGAGAAAGGCTACGAGGTGCACGGCCTGAAGCGCCGCGCGTCTTCGTTCAACACCGAGCGCATCGATCACCTCTACCACGAGCTCGACGAGGGCGAACCGGGCGTGCGCCTGCATTACGGCGACCTCACCGATTCGCTGAGCCTTCTGCGCGTGATCCAGCAGGTCAAGCCGGACGAGATCTACCACCTCGCCGCGCAGAGCCACGTCGCGGTGTCCTTCGAGGAGCCCGAGTACACCGCCAACGCGGACGGCATCGGCACGCTGCGCGTGCTGGAAGCGATGCGCAGCCTCGGCATCGGCGACCGCTGCCGCTTCTACCAGGCGTCCACCTCCGAACTCTACGGCCAGGTGCGCGAGACCCCGCAGCGGGAGACCACGCCCTTCCATCCGCGCTCGCCCTACGGCGTCGCCAAGCTCTACGCCTACTGGATCACCGTCAACTATCGCGAGGCCTACGGGCTCTACGGCTGCAACGGCATCCTCTTCAACCACGAGTCGCCGATCCGTGGCGAGACCTTCGTCACGCGCAAGATCACGCGCGGCCTGGCGCGGGTCATCTGCGGCCTGCAGCACTGCCTGTACCTCGGCAACCTCGATGCCCGCCGCGACTGGGGCCACGCGCGCGACTACGTGGAAGCGCAGTGGCTGATCCTGCAGCAGGACCAGCCGGACGATTACGTGATCGCCACCGGAATCCAGAACTCGGTGCGCGACTTCGTGCGCCTGGCCGCCCGCGAGATGGGCATCGAGCTGGAGTTCCGCGGCGAAGGCGCCGACGAGCACGCGGTCGTGGCCGGCGTGTCCGGCGAGCACGCGAAAGTTGCCGCCGGCGACACGCTGGTGCGCATCCATCCGCAATACTACCGTCCGGCCGAGGTCGAAACCCTGCTCGGCGATGCGACGCGGGCGCGCGAGCGCCTCGGCTGGACGCCGAAGACGTCTTTCGCCGACCTCGTACGCGAGATGGCGGCGGCGGATCTCGCCCTGGCGCAGCGCGAAGTGCAGGGCATGGTCGGCGCGCGGCACGGGCGCCACCTTATCGAGACGCTCGGCCGTTAGGCGATGGCTTCGCTCGAGGAACGCCTCACCGAGCTCGAAACCCGCCTCGCCTTCGTGGACGATGCGGTGCAGTCGCTCGGCGACGCCATCGCCCTGCATGACCGCCAGATGCTGGCCATGCGCAACGCCATGGAACGCCTGAGCGAGGAACTGGTGGAGGCGCGCAACGCCCTGGGTCAGGTGCGGGATGCGCGGGATGAGCCGTTGCCGCCGCATTACTGATGCGTTCGTCCGTGAACGCTGCTTCGGACCGGTTCAGGGTTGCCGGAGGGCAAAGGCTCCGTCGGGTCTACCGCGGCCATCCATGGCCGCACTTTCAATGGACAGCAGGCTTCGAGCGGGGGAGCAGTGGTTGGGAAACAGCTTGAGTGTGTAACGTGCAACCCTCTTGGGAAGCTCTGGTCAGGTTCCGACGTCATGCCCGCGGAAGCGGGCATCCATTTCAGGCGGCAATCAATGAACAGCAGAGTTCGACCGATGGAGCAGCGGGTTCGGGTAACGGCCTGAGTCTCCGCGATCAATCCTCTCGCAGACGTCATGCCGCGGATGCGGGGCATCCATTGAACGCCCGGTGATTTCATCCGAGGCGTCATTCCGACGCAGGCCGGAATCCATTTTCAGCAGTGCGCGGCAGCGGATCCGGCTGCCCGATTGCAGGGAAGAGCATTGTCCGGAAGTTCCACGATCATCGGGTTTCAGCAGAAAGTCTCCAGTCATGTCCGAATCCTTGCGTGACCAGTTATTGAAGGCGGGGTTTGCGCCCAAGGCCCCGCCGAAGCCGGCGCCGAAGCAACACGGCAAGCCCCAGCAGAAATCGCGGCCGCGGGCGGAACCGGAGGGGCGGAATCGCCCGCCGCGGGAGGGCAAGGCCGGCAGGCCTGCGACCGCTGCGGCGCCGCGCAAGGAAGGCGAGATCGATCTCGCCAAGGCCTACGCGCTCCGCGACCGGCACGAGCGCGAGGCGGCCGAGCGTGAACGGCGCGAAGCGGAGCAGCGTGCGCGTGAACGCAAGGAGCGACGCCAGAAGCTGGCCGCGCTGCTGGACGGCAAGGCGCTGAACGACTCCGGTGCGGAGATCCCGCGCCATTTCCCGTACGGCAACAGGATCCGCCGCATCTACGTCACCGCTGAGCAATTGCCGCGCCTCAACGGCGGCGAACTCGCCATCGTGCAGCAGTCCGGCCGCTACGTCCTGGTGGCGCGGGACACCGCTCTGGCCGCGCAGGCCATCGATCCGGACGCGCTGGCGCTGCTGTGCGACCCCCACGGCAACGACGAGGACGACGTGCCACCGGACCTGATGTGGTGAGTGCACCGCGGCCAGTGCCGCAGAGGGGGGAGCCTGCGACCACGTGGCCGTGCATGCACGGCCGGCAGCCCGGATCGAGGCGATGTGATATCACGCTGCTCGCTCAGGATGCTGCGCGATGGCCCGCGTCGCGAAGGCGGGCAGCACCACCAGGGTCAGCAGCGTGGCCGTGACCAGGCCCCCGATGACCACGGTCGCGAGCGGCTTCTGCACCTCCGCGCCCGGGCCGGTCGCGGTGGCCATCGGGATAAAGCCGACGATCGCCACCAGCGCGGTGGTCAGTACGGCGCGCAGGCGACTCGCCGCACCACTGGTTGCCGCCTCCAGCGGTGCATCGCCGGCGTCGAGGCGTTCGCGGATCGCCTGCATCAGCACCAGGCCGTTGAGCGTCGCTACCCCGGAAACGGCAATGAAGCCCACCGCTGCCGAGACGGAAAACGGCATGCCGCGCAGCAGCAGCATCACCGCGCCACCGATCAGTGCCAGCGGCACGCAGGTGAACACCAGCGCCGCTTGGCGGATTGACCCCAGTGCCAGGTACAGCAGGCCGCCGATCATCAGGAACACGGCCGGGATCACCAGCGCCAGGCGAGCCTCTGCGCGCTGCAGGTTCTCGAACTGCCCGCCCCAGTCGAGATGGACGCCGCTGGGCAGCGACACGGCAGAGACGGCGGCTTGGGCCTCGCCGACGAAGCCGCCGAGGTCGCGTCCGCGCACGTTGGCCTGCACCACGATGCGCCGGCTGCCGTTTTCGCGACTGATCTGGCTGGCCCCTTCGCCGACCTCGATCCGCGCCACCAAGGACAGGGGCACTACGCTTCGATCCGGCGTCACCACCGGCAGGGTGGCGAGCTGCAGGGGATCGTTGCGGGCGTCGGCGTCCAACCGCACCACCACGTCGAAGCGGCGATCCCCCTCGAAGATCCGGCCGGCGGTGCTGCCGCCGATGCCGGTCGCCACGGCCTCGCTGACGTCGGCCGCGGTGAGCCCATGCCGGGCCGCTGCGGCGTGATCGATGTGCACGGTGAGCATCGGCAGCCCCGACACCTGCTCCACGCGCACGTCGGCTGCACCGCCGATGCCGCGCAGCAGGAGTGCGATGTGCTCGGCGATCGGCTGCAGGACGGCGAAGTCGTCGCCGTACACCATCACCGCCAGATCCGTGCGCACGCCGGAGATCAGCTCGTTGAAGCGCAGTTCGATCGGTTGGCTGAATTCCAGCGCATTGCCGATTTGCTCGCCGGCAACGGCTTCGAGGCGATCGATCAGCGCGTTTTTGTCCAGCGACCGGTCCGGCCACGCGGATCGCGGCTTGAGCACGATCACGCTGTCGGAGATGTTGGGCGGCATCGGATCGATGGCCGCCTCCGCGGTACCCGTGCGCGAGAAGACCGTCTCGACCTCGGGCTCCCGTGCCACCGCCCGCTCCAGCGCGAGTTGCATTGACAGCGACTGTTCCAGCGAGGCGGAGGGCACGCGCAGCGCCTGCATGGCGAGGTTGCCCTCGTCGAGCGTCGGCATGAACTCGCGCCCCAGCGAGGCGAAGGCCGCGAAGCCGAGCGCCAGCGCCAGAGCCGCCGCCGCCAGCACGCTGCGCGGGCGCATCACCGCGGCGTGGATCAGCGGCCCGGCAATGCCGCGCGCGTGTCGGATGATCCAGGTTTCGTGCCCGCCGGCAGGTACCTCGGCGTCGGGTGGCGAGCCGGGCGCGGCCTCAGGCTCGCGCACGAACAGCGCCGCCATCGCCGGCACGAAGGTGAAGGAGAAGAGGAAGGCGCCGACCAGCGCGAGCATGAAGGCCGCCGCCATCGGCTGGAAGGTCTTGCCCTCGATGCCGTCGAGGGTAAGCACCGGCGCGAATACCAGCAGCACGATCAGCTGGCCGAAGGCGGCCGGCCGCGCCATGCTGCGTGCCGCCGCGGTCGCCGCGGCCAGCCGCTCGCCGGCCGTGAGGCGGCGGCCGAGGACCGCCCGCTTCTCGCCGAGCCTCAGCAGCGTCGCCTCGATCACGATCACCGCGCCATCCACGAGGATGCCGAAATCGAGTGCGCCCAGGCTCATCAGGTTGCCGCTGATGCCGAAATGGTGCATGCCGGTCACCGCGAACAGGAACGACAGCGGAATGACCAGCGCGGCGATCGCTGCCGCGCGCAGGTTGCCGAGCAGCAGGAACAGCACCACGATGACCAGCAGGGCGCCCTCGGCGAGGTTGCGGGCGACCGTCCGGATCGTGGAGTCGACCAGCACGCTGCGGTCGAGCACCGGCTCGGCGGCGATGCCGGGTGGCAGCGAGCGGTTGACCTCGGCCAGGCGCTCCGCCGCGGCGCGGGCGATGGTGCGGCTATTGCCGCCGGCAATCATCAGCGCGGTGCCCAGCACCGCCTCGTGTCCATCGCGGCTCGCCGCCCCCAGCCGCGGCGCCTGCCCCAGGCCGACCTCGGCCACGTCCGCAACGCGGATCACCATGCCTTCATGGCTGGCCACGGGTGTCTGCGCGAGGTCGTCCACGCTTCTCGTCAGGCCATCCGTGCGAACGATGAGGCCTTCGCCGGCCCGTTCGATGAAGCCGGCACCCGCCTGCACGTTCGCGCGCTCCAGCGCCCGCACAAGGTCGTCGAGGCCGAGGCCATATGCCGCGAGGCGTGCCGCGTCCGGTCGCACGGCGTATTCCTTGACATAGCCGCCGATGGTGTCCATGCCCGCCAGCCCCGGTGACGAGCGCATCTGCCGCGCCACCATCCAGTCCTGCACGGTGCGCAGGTAAGTGGCCCGCTCGACGGGCGTCGCGAGCCGCTCGCCTTCCGGCGTCAGGTAGGTTCCGTCCGCCTGCCAGCCCGGCACGCCCGCTGCGCCGGCCTTGCCCGAATCGCGCGGGGCAAAGTCCACCGTCCACATCAGCACCTCGCCCAGGCCGGTGGTGACAGGCGACATCATCGGCGTCACCCCGACCGGCAGTTCGTCCTGCGCCTCGCGCATGCGCTCGGCCACTTGCTGGCGCGCGAAATGGATGTCGGTGCGGTCGGTGAAGACTGCGGTGACCTGCGAAAAGCCGTTGCGCGAGAGCGAGCGCGTGCTGGTGAGGCCGGGGATACCGGCGAGCGCGGTCTCCAGCGGCCAGCTCACCTGGCGCTCGATTTGCCCGGGCGCCAGCGCCGGCGCGATGGTATTGATCTGCACCTGCCGGTTGGTGATGTCCGGCACCGCATCGATCGGCAGCTGGTCGAGCTGAAACAGACCCCCGGCGGCGATCATCGCCGCGCCGAACACCACCGCCCAGCGGAAGCGGACCGCCGTTTCAATCACGAATCTGAACATCCGCGGGATCCTCAGTGACCGTGCCCGGCCTCGCCCTTGGCGAGTTCGGCCTTCAGCAGAAACGCCTTGGTGCCGGCGATGCGCTCGTCGCCCGAGAGCCCCTTGAGGACCTCGATGCGATCGCCGACACGGCGCCCGGCCAGCACCGGCACGGCGCGAAAGCCCTCATCTTCGGAAACGAACACCACCGCCCGCCCTTCGATGGTCTGCACCGCGTCGGCGGGAACGGTCAGTGCATCGTCCTCATCTCTGGCCAACACCACCGCGGTGAGCGCCGAACCGGTGGGCGGTGGCGCTCCGGATTCGGGGCGCGCGCGGATGATGACCAGCCCGCCCTGCTCGCGCATCTCGGTGGCGGCGCCCATGACGATGGCGCCGAAGCTGCCGACGGGGCCGGTCACCTCGATCCGGGTTCCGGGCGTGATCCGCGCCGCGAGCCCAGGCGGCGCGGAGAAGACGAGCTCGCTCTGCACGGGATCGGTCACGCTGGCGACGACCTCGCCCGCGTTGATGAAACCGCCGGGCATCACCCGCACTACGCCGACGATGCCGGCCACCGGGCTGCTGATCGTCACCCGGCCCTGCGCATCGGGCCAGCCCGCCGCGCCGACCCGCGCGGCGGCTGCCCTGGCGGCCGCATCGGCGGCGAGCGACCTGGCGCGTGAGGCTTCCAGGTCCTGGCGCGCGACCACGCCCTGGTCGACCAGCGAGCGGTCGCGCTGGTACGTGAGCCGGGCCGCTTCCGCCTCGGCGCGTGCGGCCTCGACATCGGCACGCATCGTGGCCGCCTCGCCGCTGGCCATCACGACCAGCGGCTCACCGGTTGCGACGCCCGTCCCCGGCGCCACGAGCACCCGCTCGACGCGACCATTGATTGCCGCGGCGACCGCGGCGCGCGCGCCGATGGCGGGCTCGACCCGGCCATTGAGGCGGATTTCATGGCCCACGCCGCCGCGTCCCACTGTGACTACCTGGATGCCGGCAGCCTCGATCTGTCGTGATGTCAGGGCGACGAGATCCTCTTCGCCGGTGCCGTTGCCGCCGGGCTCGCCGTTCCCGCCGGGAGTGTCTTCGCCAGCTTCGGCGGCCGGCTTCTGGCTGGTCCCGGACGTCGCCGCGGGCGGAGCGGTGGTCAGCTTCGCCAGGCCGAAGCCGAGCGCGAGTGCGGCCAGGAGGGCGCCGGCTAGCATCAGTCGGTTTGCGCAGGTGTTCATCGTGGTACCCCGAACGGGGCGCGACCTTCGAGGCGCGCCAGGTCGATTTCGGCGCGGACGCGCGCCATCCGCGCGTCCACGGCGGCGTTGCGGGCGGTGATCAGCTCCGCGCGCGAGCTGCGCAGTTCGAGCTGCGAGATCCGTCCGGCCTCGAACCCGATGCGGGACAGGCGATAGGCCTCCTCCGCGGCCGCGACGGCGCTGTCGGCAGCGTGCGTGCGGCTGGCCGAGGCGGCCAGTGCCGCGGTGGCGGCGAGGCGTTCCGCCCGGGCCTCCTGCTTCTCCGCGACCAGCCGTGCTTCCGCGGCCCGCTGCTCGGCGCGCGCCGCCTGGATGCCGCCGTCGTTGCGGTCGAACAGTGGCAGCGTGAATTCGATGCCGAGCGTGAGCGCGTGGTCGCCCGTGGCGCGGAAGCGGCGCATGCCGATGCCTGCGCTGACCTCGGGAAAGGCGCGACGCCGTTCGACCGTCACTCGGCGGCTGGCCGAATCGAGTTCGGCCTCGGCGAGCTGGACCGCCGGTGGCTCAACCATCCCGCTGGCGGGTGCGGGCGGTGCGCGGTCGAGCAGGCTGGTGCCAATCGCCTGCGGCGGTGGATCGAGCAGGGCGATGGCAGCCAGCCGCGCCAGCGCGCCGTCGCGCCCGGCAGTGGCCTCGTCCAGCGCGGCGCGGGCGGCCTCCACCTCGCTCCGCGCCTGGATGCCGCGCACGCTGGGCGCGCGGCCCTGTTCGACCATGGCGGAGATGCCCCGCGCGTCCTGCTCGGTTGATGCCAGCGCCTCATTCGCCAGCTGGTGGCGTCGCGCCGCGGCTTCGGCTTCGGCGTAGACCAGCGCCAGCCGGCCCGCGGCCTGCCAGCGCGCCTGCTCACGGCGCAAGCCGGCGGTGCCGGCTTCGGCTCCCGCCGCCTCAATGCGCGCGCTGCGCTGCCCGAAGAGTTCCAGCGGCTGCCTGATCGACAGCATCGATTCGGCATTGCCGCTGCCGCTGTACGGGCCGGAGCCGTAGACGTTTTCGCGCTCCCAGGCGATCGCCGGATTGGGTGCGGCCCGCGCCTGCTGCGCGCGGGCGGCAGCCGCGTCGTGGAGGGCCTCGGCTTCGAGCACCGACGGCAGCGCCTCGAGCCGGGCGAGGAGTTCTTCGAATGACGGGGCGGTTACGTGCGCGGCAGCGGCCGCCATCGGGGGCGACGCCGAGGCCAGCACGGCCACCGCCCATGCGGCCGCCATGAGCGGTCGGCCAGGCAACAGGGACATGGGTACTCCGGAAGCGGATATGGACGTGGGTGCCCGTCAGGACGGGCCAGGCACGTCAGCTTCGTGGAGGCCGCCTGGGGCCTTCGGAGGATCCGGGCGGGAGCGTGGCATCCACCAGCCCGACCACCACGACACATGCGGCGTCGTAGCTCACCGCCGTGCCGAAAGAGAGGTCGGCGGTGGCATGGTGGCAGTGGCTGTGCGCGCAGCCGCCATGCGCGCCATCGGGCGCGCCGCCCGTTCCGGCGTCGTCGCACGGCGCCGAGAGGGAGTGGTCGTGCGCGGCCACCATCGCGTGCGCCGCATCGACCTCGAGCGAGCAGGCGAAGGCGTCGGCGACGGGCACGATCACCAGCACCGCGATGAGCAGCAGGGCAATGGCGCGCTTCAGGCTGGCCAGGTGGCGTTGCATCGGCGACAAGCTAGCAGCGACGCGCGCCTGGATACAATAACGCGACGGCGAGATCGATCGATGTCGCAGTTGTCCCTGCAGGAGCGACCCTGGTCGCGACTGAAGTCTCCTGGCGCCCGAGCCGCGGCTCAGAAATCCATGAAATACCCACCATTCACCGGAATGTTGGCGCCGGTGATGAAGCCGGCGTCCTCGGCGGCGAGGAACTCCACCGTGCGCGCGATCTCGCACGGTTCGCCGAGCCGGCCGACCGGAATGGCGGCGATGATCTGCTTGCGGATGTCTTCCGGCACCGCCTGCACCAGCGCGGTGTTGCAGTAGCCCGGCGACACGCTGTTGACGGTGACGCCCTTTCTGGCCACCTCGCGCGCCAGCGCCATGGTGAAGCCATGGATGCCGGCCTTGGAAGCGGAATAGTTGGTCTGGCCGAACTGGCCGGTCTGGCCGTTCACCGACGAGATGTTGATGATGCGGCCAAAGCCCTGACCCGTCATGCCGTCGACGGCGTGGCGGCAGGTATTGAACACGCCGGCGAGGTTGACGCGCAGCACGTCGGTCCACTGCTCGGGCGTCATCTTGCGCAGCGAGGTGTCGCGCGTGATGCCGGCGCCGTTGACGAGGATCGACACCGGCCCGTGCTCTGCCGCGACGCGCTGCATGAATTCGCCGCAGGCGGCAAAGTCGGCGACGTCGAGCGGTTCGAAATGGATCGCGCCATCGAACTCCCGCACCTCGTCCTCGAACGCGGCCACGCGCTCGCCGCGGGCGGCGAGATCGGCCGCGATGACGTGGCGACCCTGGCGCGCCAGGAACTTGCAGATTTCAGTACCCAGGCCACCGATGCCGCCGGTGACGACCGCCACGCGCTTGCTCATTCGCAGGATTCCCGCAAGTTGGGACGCGGCGGACGCCACGTCATGCTGCAATGCAGCGACGCCGGATGCTAGGAAGCCTGCGCCGGTGTGTCAAATGCCGCGGGCAGGTGCCGCGCTCAGGACTTGTCGTCCTTGCGGCCGGGCTTGGCGTCCGCGGCGCCCTGGCGCAGGCCTTCCGCCGTCGCATTGAGGAAGCCCTGCTGCATCGACTTCCACATGTCCATGTTGCGCTCGGTGAGGTCGTTCAGCATCGACCAGGGCGTCTGCCCGAGCAGGTTGTTGAGCTGCCCACGGAACTGCTGCTGCTGGTCGAGGAAGATCTGCAGGCTGCGTTCCAGGTAGCCGCCCATGAAGCCCTGCAGGGAGTCGCCGTAGAAGCGGATGATCTGCGACAGCAGGCGCGAGGTGAACATCGGCTGCCCGCGTTCCTCGTACTCGGAAATGATCTGCAGCAGCACCGAGCGGGTGAGGTTCTCGCCGGTCTTGGCGTCCCGCACCTCGAACTCCTCGTCGTCGAGGACCAGCTGGCGTACTTCCTCCAGCGTGATGTAGCTGGAAATCTCCGTGTCGTAGAGGCGCCGGTTCGGGTACTTCTTGATGATGCGGGGCGTGGTCATGGCCTCAAGCTAGCAGAATGTGCCGCACCGCACCAGACGTTTGCCGCGCAACAAAATGCCGCGCCGGATCAGCGCATGCGCAGCAGGACCACGGTGATGTTGTCCGAGCCGCCGCCGTCGAGCGCGGCCAGGATGAGGTGGTCGACGCACTCCTGGGCGGAGAGGTCGAGGCGTCCGACGATGGCCGCGATCTCGGCATCGCCCACCTCTTCGGTGAGGCCGTCGCTGCACAGCAGCAGCTGCATGCCGGGGCGGAGTTCGCCCTCGGTGGTCTCCACCCGCAGCGACTCGGGATCGGTGACCCCGAGCGCCTGCGTCACCACGTTCCGGTGCGGATGGCTGCGTGCCTGCTCGATCGTGATCGCGCCCTGGTCGACCAGTTCCTGCACGTAGGAATGATCCTGCGAGAGCTGGCGCAGGCCCTCGTTCCAGACATACACCCGGCTATCGCCGACCCAGGCCACCTCGAAGCGCGAGTCGGGCAGGAGGCGCAGCGCGGCGACGGTCGTGCCCATCGGCAGCGCCTCGGAGCGGCGCGTGGAATGGCGGATGATCTCCTCGTCGGCAAGCTGGATCGCGCGCACCAGTTCGGTGCCGCGGCCGACCTCGCGCACCAGCGTGTCGCGCGCGAAGGCGCTGGCGACCTCGCCGTGCTCGTGTCCGCCCATGCCGTCGGCCACCAGCCACAGGCCGAGCTCGGCGTCGGCGTAATAGGTGTCCTCGTTGTGCTCGCGGCGCAGGCCGACGTGGCTGCCGTGTCCGAATTCGATCATGCGGCGTGAGGTTTCCTCTGCAGAACTTCGAAACACCTCGAAGGGCGTCACTCCCGCTTGCGCGCGCATGACGAGGTTGTTCGAGGTTCCATCACGGGAACCATCGCCTCGTGACGGGCGAATCCGGCCGCCTCCGTGGCGCCGTGGCGGAATAGAATGCCGCCAGCCTCGCGTTTCGTGCAAGTCGGCGCGCACCATGGCGCGCAGGCGCGGCGGCGGGCGTTGCCTGCTTCCTCCAACACCGTTCCAGAGGGCCTGACTCCATGCCTGGATCCGCAGCATTCCGGCGCCTTGCGTGCGCGGCATTGCTGGCCTTCGTGGCCGGCCTCGCGGCGTGTGCGCAGCAGCCCGCCACGCGCAGCATCGGCGAGCAGCGCGAGGACGTGCTGTTCTGGAGCCAGGCGCAGCGCGACGCCGGTTTCCGGCACATGCAGGCGCAGTTTCCGAGCCACATGGTGGCGCACGGCAGCCGCGTGCATCCGCTGCCGGCCGGCCGGCCGCTGTCGCTGGGCGAAGCGGAAGGGGGCGGCGCCTGGCTCGGCCGCTACATGGCGGAGAACCGCATCGCCGGGCTGATGATCCTCGAGGATGGCCAATTGCGCCTGGAGCGCTATGGCCTCGGCTTCGGGCCGGCGCAGCGCTGGGAATCGTTCTCTGTCGCCAAGTCGGTCACCTCGGTGCTGCTCGGCATCGCGCTCGAACGGGGATTCATCGCCAGCCTGGCCGACCCGGTCGACCGCTACGTGCCCGAACTGACCGGCACCGCCTACGCCGGCGTCACCGTGCACCAGCTCCTCACCATGACCACCGGGGTGCGCTGGAACGAGGACTACGAGGATCCGGCCGCCGACGTCGCGCGGATGTACCGCGGCGCCTGCGTGCCCGGGCGCGCGCACGTCGTCACCTACCTGTCCGGTCTGCCACGTGCGCACCCGCCCGGCAGCGAATGGAACTACAACACCGCCGAGACCGACCTCCTCGGCGTCGTGGTGCAGCGTGCCACGCGCCGCCCGCTCGCCACCTGGCTGTCCGAAAGCGTGTGGCAGCCCTACGGCATGGCCGCCGATGCGTTCTGGATCAAGGACGAATGCGACGGTGGCGACACCGGCGGCAGCGGCTTGTCCGCGACGCTCGGGGATTACGCGCGCTTCGGCCAGTTCATGCTCGACGGCGGCCGGATCAACGGCCAGCCGGTGATCGCCGAAGCCTGGCTGGAGGGCGCCGTGCGGCGGCAGACCGCCATCGGCGCCGACCAGCGCGGTTACGGATACCAGTGGTGGACCGATGCCGACGGCAGCTACGCCGCGATCGGCATCTTCGGGCAGATGGTGTTCATCGATCCGGCGCGCGGACTCGTCATCGCGCAACTGGCCTCTTGGCCGCGCGCCACCTCGGCGGAACTGGTGGCCGGCCGCCGCGCCTTCGTCAGTCGCGTGCAGCGGACCATCGACGCCGAACGCGAGGATCGGCGCTGATGCCGGCGCCGCTGCGCACGCCGGGCCGCGGCGGCGGTGCGCCATGCTGATCCTGCCTCTGCACCGGCCGCTGACCCGCGCGACCTTCCCCTTCGTGACCGCCGTGCTGGTGCTGGTCAACGTGCTGGTGTTCGCGCTCGCCCAGGGCGGCGATGGCGCCCGCGTGGAGGAGCTGGGCCACTGGTACGCGCAGTCCGGCCTGGCGGATCTCGAATGGCCGGCGTACCAGCGTTTCGTCGCCACGCAGGGCGATGCCGCGGAACAGGAGGCCGCCACCGAGGTGCCGGCGGAGGCCCGCGGCACCTACCTCTTCCACCAGCGCCTGATGGACGTGCGCCTCGAAGCCGCCCTGCGCGCGGCGCCCGTCGGCGCGGCCGGCGGCGAAGCCGAGCGCCGCGCGGAACTGGAGGCGGAGTACACGCGCCGTGCCGGCAGGATCGTCACGCTCTCCTGGCTTCTGCGCCACTCCGAAGTCGATCCGGGGCGCCTGCTCGGCCACGCGTTCCTGCATGCCGGCGTCATGCACCTGGCCGGCAACATGCTGTTCCTCATCGCGCTCGGGCTGCTGGTGGAAGGCGCGCTCGGCGAGGCCCGCTTCGCGCTGCTCTACCTCGTCGGCATCCTCGGTTCGGCGGCCTTTTCCCTCGCCTGGCATTGGGGCGATGGCGGCGGCGGCCTCGGCGCGTCCGGAGCCATCGCCGCCCTGATGGGCGCCTTCTGCGTGATCTGGGGGCGGCGCCCGGTGCGGTTCTTCTGGTGGTTCTTCGTCGTCTTCGACTACGTGCGCAAGCCCGCCATCTGGCTGCTCCCAGCGTGGATCGGCTGGGAGGCGCTGAACCTCGCCTTCAACGCCGATGCCGGCGTCGGCTTCGATGCGCATCTGGGCGGCCTCCTTGCCGGCGCGCTGGCCGGCTGGGTGCTGGCGCGGACCGGGCAGGTGCGTCACGATTTCTTCGAAGAGATCGAAGAGGATCGCAGCGTGGAAGAGCTGGCCGAGGCGCGCCGGCTCCTCGGCCGCATGGATCTCGCCGGTGCGGAGGCGCGGCTCGCCGCCCTGGCGGCGCAGCACGCCGGGAACCTCGAAGTCGCCATCCTCCGCTACCGCTGCGCGTCCCTTGCCGGCAACGCGACGCTGGCGCTGGAGAGGCTGCTCGTGCTGCTGTCGATCCCCGCCGCCGACGCGGCCGAGGCCGCCGAACAGTATCGGGCCATGGAAGAAGGCCTGGCCGGGCGCTCGGTACCGCGCGGGGCTTGGCGCGTCGGCATCTACCGGCGCTGGATGGCCCTGCGCCAGTACGAGCTGGTGGAAGCCCTGCTCCAACGCTGGCTGGCCGACGATGCGCGGGCGCTGCACTGGTTCGAGCTGGCACTGGCGCGCCGCGCCAACGGCGAGGAAGCCGCCTTCCGCACGGCGCTGGAACGCCTCGTCGCCCGCTTCCCGCACGCCCCCGAAGCCGGCAAGGCCCGTTTCCTGCTCGAAGCGGAATAAGCGCCTCCCGGGCCATGCAGGAGCGCACCTGGGGGCGACCGGCGAAACATGGATCGTCGACGTTCGGGTCGCGCGCGAGCGCGCTCCTACAGGCCATTTCGCATTTCACGACCACCGTGCAGGAGCGCACCCTGTGCGCGACCACAAGCGAACGCAATCGCGGATCACACCGCCGGCAGCGCCGCCAGCGCCGCACCCAGGCGGGATTTCGCTTCCGCATCGCCGGTTTCGCCGGCGGTGGATTCCAGCAGCGAGCGGGCCAGCGGCAGCCGGTCGCGCTGGGCGAGCAGGGGGGCGACGGCGAGCACCCATTCGGCGCGCGCCGGATCGCGGGGCCAGCGCTTGAGCATCGCCAGCCAGATGTCGATGGCCAGCTGGCTTTGCCCAAGGTCGCGGGCGCGCGTCGCCAGGCGATGCCCGTCCTCGGATTGATGCGGCGTGAAGGCGGGATCGAGCACCAGCGCCTCGCGCATCAAGGCCAGCGCCTCGCGGTCCTTCCTCTCCAGCAGCAGCAGGTTGAGATAGGGCGCGGCATGTTTCAGGAGGCGCGCGTCGTCCCTGCGGGTGCGCAGCAGCCGCCGATACAGCGCGTGGGTGTCCAGCGGCACCGCGCGTTCGGCCATCTCCTGCTCGATGCGCGCGAGGGCGGCATCGACGTCGCCATCGGCGACGTTTCCCCCGACCTTCTCCATCAGCTCCGAATCCCGCGTGCGCAGCGCCGGCAGCCCGCTCCGCTCCGGTTCGAAGCCGAGCACGTCGTGGTACTGGTAGACGAGATACCCCATCAAATGGAAGGTGGCGAACAGCCCCCACAGCGACGCCGCATTCAGCACCAGCTCGGCCAAGAGCGCCGGCATGAACTGCGCCAGCAGCCCGCCCGCGGTCGCGGCGCTGGCCTGGATGACGAACAGCAGGCCGAACACGGCGAGGTAAGGCCCGCCGATGCGCGACATGATCGCCAGCGGCGTGGCCGGGTTGAGCGCGCGCGGCAGGCTGCCATCGATCGCCAGCGACATCGTGGCGCCGGGCATGAAGAGGCTCACCAGCAGCAGCACGGTGACGCCAATGGCGACGCCCGCGAGGGCAAACGCGAGGATGGTCGCGATGGCGAACAGCAGCAGCAGGAACGCGAAGCGCGTCACCACGCCGGTGTCGGTGTGGGTAGCGAACTCCGGCGCATCCATCGTGCCATTGGCGGTGCGGACCAGGACCTCGAAGGCGTAGCGATAGGCGGCGAGCCAGACCACTGCACTGACCAGCCAGCCGATGCCGGGCAGGAAGCCGAGCAGGCTCGCCAGCGCGTAGGCGACCAGGCTCGACAGCGCCGCGCCGCGGAAGGGATACAGCGCGATGTCGCGCAGGCGGTTCCAGAACGGCTCGGGCTGCGAGGGCATGGCGGCGAAGGCGGCGGAGGAAGGCGCAGCATGCGTGAGCCCCGCGCCTTCTGCAATGCGGAGTGGGTGGCCCGACCGCGTTGCCGCCGCGCCGACGGCGCGGGATGATGCACGCGTCGCATCCGACCGGATGCGCGTGCCGGAGGACGCGTGCCCGATTACGACTTCACGACCCTGGTCGATCGCTCGGGCATGAGCTCGGCCAAGTGGAACGCGATGCGGCGCGCCAACCCGGAGGTGCCGCCCGGAATCGCGCCCTTCTCGGTGGCCGACCTCGACCTGCCGCATCCGCCGGAAATCATCGACGGCCTCAAGGCATTCATCGAAGAAACCCCGCTCGGCTACACCGCGCCGTCTGCCGCCTTCACCAACGCCGTCACCGGCTGGATGCAGCGCCGCCATGGCTGGACGGTGGATGCCGATTGGCTGGTGCAGACGCCGGGCGTGGTGCCGGCGCTGTTCACTGCCGTGCGCGCTTTCAGCGAGCCCGGCGACGGCGTCATCGTGCAGACCCCGGCCTACCATCCGTTCTACTTGGCCATCGAGAAGAACCGCCGCCGCGTGGTGCGCAATCCGCTGCGGCTCGACGAAGGCCGCTTCACGATCGATTTCGGGCAGCTGGAACGCCTCGCCGCCGAGCCCGCCAACAAGCTGCTGCTCTTCTGCAGCCCGCACAATCCGACCGGCCGCGTGTGGACGCCGGATGAGCTGCGCCGCCTTGCCGAAATCGTGATCGCGCATGACCTGGTGCTGGTCAGCGACGAGATCCATTTCGACCTCGTGCTGCCGGGGCACCGCCATACCGTGATGAGCACGCTGGGCGCGGAGATCGCCGCGCGCACGCTGGTCTGCACCGCTCCGAGCAAGACCTTCAACCTCGCCGGCCTCGGCGCCAGCAACATCGTCATTTCAGATCCGGAGCTGCGCCGCCGCTTCACCGCCGAACGGGATGCCACCGGCTTCTTCTTCCTCACCGCGCCCGCCTACAAGGGTTGCGAACTGGCCTACACGAAAGGCGAGGCTTGGCTCGACGGCCTGCTAGGGCTCATCGACCGCAACCACCGGTTGACCAGGCGCTTCATGGCCGACCACCTGCCGCAGGTGACGGTGTTCGACCTGGAAGGCACCTACCTGCAGTGGATGGATTTCCGCGGCCTTGGCCTTGGCGCCCCGGAACTCAGGGCCATCCACCAGCGCGAGGCGCTGGTGTTCTTCGAGGAAGGCACGACCTTCGGCGAGGAAGGCGCCGGCTTCGAGCGCATGAACATCGCCGCGCCGACCGCCGCCGTCGAGGCTGCGCTGGAACGGCTGGCGCGCGCACACCGGCGGTAACGGACCCTGCCCGGATCTCCTGACGTCGTGTCAGCGAGCAGTGGGCGTCCTGGATGCCCCACACCACGCCGTTGTAGTTGATCGAGAACAGCCGCTGGATCACCTCCTCGGTGATGTCTCGATCGGCGTCGTCGGCGCGATGCCGGCGTTGTTGACGATCACGTCGAAGCCGCCGAGTTCGTCCACCGTGCGCTGCACCGCGGCGAACACGCTGTCGCGGTCGGCAACGTCCGCCTCGATCGCAATGACTCCCGCGTCCGCGCCGCGCAGCTCCCGCGCCAGCTCCTCGGCGATCTCCATCTTGAGATCGACGATCGCCACCTTGAAACCATCGCCGTGCAGGCGCCGCACGATGGCCTCGCCAATGCCCTGGCCGCCACCGGTGACCAGGGCGACCTTTCCGTTTTCCACGCGGCCGTTTCGGCGGATCGTCACGGCTGCCGCGGCAGCAGGGGCATGGCGCTGGTGAAGTCGTCCGCTCCGGACATCGGCCCGGGAATCCGCGAGCCACGCTCGAACGCAAGAAAAAACCCCGCTGCGGCGGGGTTTCTTTGGGTGTTCCGGGTGTATTTGGTGGAGCGGAGGAGGATCGAACTCCCGACCTTCGCATTGCGAACGCGACGCTCTCCCAGCTGAGCTACCGCCCCACAGGTCGCTTCCGCGGCGGCGGGGCCGCGAAAGGGCGCGCATGATAGCGTGCGCGCCGGCGCTCGCCAAGTCCGGATTGCGATCCGGCCCCGAGGCGGTGACTCAGCCTGGCAGCAGGGTGGCGAGGCGGCCGTGCAGCAGATTGTGGCGCCAGCCTTCGAGGGCAGACGGCCAGCGGCGGGAGGCGACGAATTTTTCCAGGTGTCGGCGCGAGGCGAGCAGCGCGTCGGGTAGGTCGAGTTCGGCGGCGACGGTGGCGACCGCCTGCTTCATGGCCGCGACGGCCTGCTTGTCGCGCGTCGAGGGCAGGGGTGGGATGGGCCGGAATTCCAGGTCGTCGGCCGTGAGCGGAATGGAAAGGACATCCAGCAGCTCGGCCCGCTGGGCCGAGCGCAGGGCGCGCAGGCCACGGCTGCGTTCGGCGAGTTCCGTGGCGTCCGCTGGGGGCCGGGCGGCGAGGTCGAGGGCGTGGGCATCGTCGAGCAGCCAGGGACGCGGCCGGTCGATGCGGCGCGCGGTGGCGTCGCGCCAGAGCAGCACGCGGCGCAGGCGTGCCTGGGATCCGCGCGGCCATTCCGCGGCGGCGCGGAACGCCACCTGCGGGTCGGCCTCCGGGCCGCGCTCGCGGGCGCGCTCCAGCATGCGTTGGCAGTCCTCGTCGAGCCAGGCGCCGAAACCGCGGCGCTCGACCCGCTCGGCGAGCTCGGCGCGGAGCCGGGGCAGGTGGATCACGTCCTGCGCGGCGTAGTCGAGCTGGGCGGCGCTGAGCGGGCGCTGCATCCAGTCCGAGCGGGTCTGGCCCTTGGGAAGCTCCACGCCGGTCAGCGCCTGCACCAGCTTCTGGTAGCCGAGCCCGGCGCCGAGACCGGCGAACGAAGCAGCGATCTGCGTGTCGAAGAGGTGTGCGATGGTGCAGGACCAGGTGGCGAGCGCTTCCAGGTCTTCGCTCGCGCTGTGCATCACGATGATGCGCGCCGGGTCGCCGAGCAGCGCGGCCAGCGGACCGGGGTCCTCGACGCCGAGGGGATCGACCAGCCCCACCGCCTCGCCCAGCCCTATCTGCACCAGGGCGAGCCGCGGCGCGAAGGTGTTGATGCGCATGAATTCCGTGTCGAGGCCAATGGTTGTCGGCGCAGCCTCGAGGAATCCGGCGAGGGCGCCCTCGCTGGCGATCCAGTCGGGCCGGGCGGATGTGGGATGGTTCATGGTGGAATGGCGGCAGGAAAGAGGATGCGGCGGAGGCGCCAGCGCTTCACCCGCCCGCCGCAAGCACGGATAATCGATCACGATGCCCGGTAGCGATGTCGCACGCAAGCAGCATACCCTCGGTGGCGCGGCCGGCCTCGTGCTGCTGGCGTTCGCGCTCGCCTACCGCTTCTTCCCCGGCCTGCTGCACGTCGAGCCGCAGTTCGAGGAGGGCGTGACAGCGACCAGCAGCCCGCGCGCGCCGGCGCCGACCTCCACCTGGTCGGCGGTCACGGCGCCGCCGCCGGAAACCGCGCCGCCCTCGGCGGCGGTGCCGGAGGAGGGCACCTCCTTCGCCGACGCCGTCCGCATGGGGCCGCCGGTCGCCACCACCAAGGTGGTCGCCGCGCTGCTCAAGAAGGCGCAGGACGCCGAGGACGCCGGCGCGCTCATCGAGCCGGAGAAGGGCAACGCCGTCGCGCTCTACCGCGAGGTGCTGGCCGCCGCACCCGACAACCGCGAGGCGGAGGCCGGCCTCGAACGCATCGGCGGCGCGCTCCGCGACTGGGCCCTCGCCGCCACTGTGCGCGGCGACGAGGGCAGCGCGCAGCGCTATCTGGCCGCCTACGCGGAATTGCCGCATTCCGAGCAGGAGCTGGCCGACGTCCGCGCGCGCGTCAAGACATTGCATGAAGTGCTGCCGATGCTGACCCGCGCCGCCGGCCTGATGAAGGCGGGCCACGCCACCGGGCCCCAGGGCGGCAATGCACTGGAGGTGTACCGCCAGGTCATGGCGCTGGATCCAGGCAACCGGCTCGCCGATGCGGGCCTGGCGTCGATCGAGCGCACCTACCTCGACAACGCCTTGGCGCAGGCGGCGCAGGACGACTTCGATGCCGCCGACGCCACACTGGCCGAGGCTTCGGCGATCCGCCCGGGCTCGCAGGAGCTCCTGGAAACGCGCAGCCGCATCGAGGGCATCCGCACCCAGCGCGCCGGCACGGTGCTGGCGCAGGCGCGTTCGGCTCTCGACGCGGGTAACGCCGATCTCGCCGAGCAGCTCGCGCAGCGCGCCCAGGCCATCAGTCCGGACCTCGCCGGGCTCGACCGCTTCAACGTGCGCCTGCGCAACGCGCGGCTCTACGCGAGCCTGTCGCCGGGGCAGGTGCTGCAGGACCGTTTCCTCGACATCGCCGGCAGCGCGCCGCCGATCGTGGTGATTCCCACCGGCAATTTCACGATGGGCTCGCCGGCCGACGAGGAGGGCCATTCCGAGCACGAGGAGCCGCAGCGGCGGGTCGCCATCGAGGTCGGCTTCGCGCTTGGCCAGAGCGAGGTCACGGTGGGTGAGTTCCGCGAGTTCGTGAACGTCACCGGCTACACCAGCGATGCGGAGAAGCTGGGCGGCAGCGCGATCTACGACGAGAGCACCGGCCGCATCGTGGAGCGGCGCGGCATGACCTGGCGCAACGACTACAGCGGCGGCCGCGCGCGCGACAACCTGCCGGTGATCAACGTGTCGTGGAACGATGCCATCGCCTACCTCGGCTGGCTCAGCCAGCACACCGGCAAACCTTACCGCCTGCCGAGCGAAGCCGAGTACGAATACGCGCTGCGTGCGGGCACCGGCACGCGCTATCCGTGGGGGTCCGGCGACCCGGGAAAGGTGGTCGGCAACTTCACCGGCGACGGCGACCGTTCGCCGTCCCGGCGCAGCTGGAGCATCGCCTTCCCGCATTACAGCGACGGCTACTGGGGGCCGGCGCCGGTGAAGAGCTTCCCCGCCAACCCGTTCGGCCTCTACGACATGGACGGCAACGTCTCCGAATGGGTGCAGGACTGCTGGCACGACAACTACATCCGCGCGCCGCGCGAGAGCACGGCCTGGGTCAACCCGGGCTGCCGCCAGCACGTGGTGCGCGGCGGCTCCTGGGGCAGCGATCCGCTGCAGGTGCGCTCGGCGTTCCGCCTGCCTGCCGCCGCCGACACGCGCAGCGCGCGCGTCGGTTTCCGCGTCGCCCGCGATCTCTAGCACTTCCGACGCCATGCCGTCCGGGTCGCACGCAAGCGCGCCCCTGCACGCCAAGCCGTGTCCTGTAGGAGCGCACCCGGGCGCGACCCGCGAAGCGGATCGACCCCCGCAGCATTGATGTAGGAGCGCACCCTGTGCGCGACCCGCGAGGCGGGATGGTTTTCCGCAGCGCTTCATCCGGAGTAAATGCAGCACCAGTGAAGATGATCCATTCGCCCGAGGCCGCTCGACCGGCGCCGCAGCGGAGAGGAGGAGGCCAGCTTGCCCGATCACGCCGCCCTTGAAGTGGTCGCTGCGCGGCCCGCGATCGCGGATTCCCACGCGCAGCATTTCCGCGGCATCCGCGGCACCACCGTGGCGCTCGCCGCGCCGCTCGCGCCCGAGGACACCGTCGTGCAGTCGATGCCGGAGGCCAGCCCGGCGAAGTGGCACCTTGCGCATACCACCTGGTTCTTCGAGCGGTTCGTGCTCGCGCGTGAGCCTTCTCATCGCCCGCTGCACGAGGGCTGGGACTTCCTCTTCAACTCCTATTACCAGAGCGTCGGGCCGATGCACGCGCGCCCGCAGCGCGGCCTGCTGAGCCGGCCGACGCTGGCCGAGGTGCTCGACTACCGCGCGCGCGTCGACACGGCGGTCGAAGCGCGCCTGCAACGGCCGCTGGATGCGGACACCGAAGCCCTGCTGGTGCTCGGTCTCAATCATGAGCAGCAACACCAGGAACTGCTCCTGACCGATATCAAGCATCTCTTCTCGCTCAATCCCCTCGAACCTGCCTACCGGCCGTTGCGGCCGCTGCCGCGATCCACGCCGCCGCCGCTCACCTTCATCGCCGGCGCGGACGGGATCGTGGAGATCGGCCACGCCGGCGCCGGCTTCGCCTTCGATTGCGAGACCCCGCGCCATCGCGCGCTGCTGCAGCCGCACGCGATGGCGAACCGCTGCGTGAGCAACGGCGAGTTCCTGGAATTCATCCGCGACGGCGGCTATCGCACCGCCACGCTGTGGCTGTCGGAGGGCTGGGATCGCGTGCAGGGCGAAGGCTGGCGCCATCCGCTGTACGCCGGCGAGGACATGGCTTCGGAATTCACCCTCGGTGGGCGCATGGCGATGGATCCGGCGGCGCCGGTGTGCCATCTGAGCTTCTTCGAAGCGGATGCCTTCGCGCGCTGGGCGGGTGCGCGCCTGCCGACCGAGGCGGAGTGGGAAAGCTTCGCCGCCAGCCGGCCGGTGCGGGGCCATTTCGCCGACGGCGGCGCCCTGCGACCCCGGCCCGCGCCTGCCGGCGAAGGTCCGCAGCAGCTGTTCGGCGACGTCTGGGAATGGACCGCGAGTCCCTACGTCGCGTACCCCGGCTACCGCCCGCTGCCGGGCGCGGTCGGCGAGTACAACGGCAAGTTCATGTGCGGCCAGTACGTGCTGCGCGGCGGCTCCTGCGCCACCCCGGCCGGGCATGTCCGCGCCAGCTATCGCAATTTCTGGGCGCCGGCGACGCGCTGGCAGTTCGCCGGCCTGCGCCTGGCAAGGGACCGCTGATGGCAACGCCGATGCCGCTTTCCGGACTGCAGCCGGCCGATCCCGCGTCCATGTTTGCCGCCGACGTGGCGGGCGGACTGGCGCATCGTCCCAAGCGCATCCCGTCCAAGTACTTCTACGACGCGAGGGGCTCGGCGCTGTTCGAGGACATCTGCGCGCAGCCCGAGTATTACCTGACCCGCACCGAGCTTTCGATCCTCGCCCGGCATGCGCCGGACATCGCGGCGCGGGTGGGCGCGCGGGCGATGGTGGTCGAATACGGCAGCGGCAGCGGCCTCAAGACGCGCCGGCTGCTCGCCGCCCTGGAAGAGCCCGTCGCCTACGTGCCGGTGGAGATCTCGCCGGCCGCGCTGGAGGCCACGACGGCCGCGCTGGCGGAGGAATTTCCAAGCCTCGAACTCCTGCCGCTGTGCGCGGATTTCACCACCCGGCTGGCACTCCCCGAACCGAGCCGCCCGGCCGCGCACCGGCTGGTGTTCTTCCCCGGCTCCACGCTGGGCAACTTCGATCTCGCCGACGCGGCGCGCCTGCTCGCCGGCATGCGCGCGGACATGGGCACCGGCGGCATGGCCGTGGTCGGCATCGATCTGGTCAAGGATCCGGCGTTGCTCGAAGCCGCGTACAACGACGCCGCCGGCGTGACCGCGGCCTTCACGCTCAACCTGCTCGAGCGCATCAACCGCGAGCTCGAGGGCAACTTCGACCTGCGGCTGTTCGAACACCGCGCGCGCTACAACCCGCTCGCGCAGCGCATCGAGACGCACATCGTCAGCCTTGCCGACCAGCTGGTGCGGGTGGCCGGCACGCCGGTGCGCTTCGAGGAAGGCGAGGCGATGCTGGTCGAATACAGCTACAAGTACACGCTGGCCGGCTTCTCGCGCATGGCCGCGGCGGCGGGGCTGCGCCTGGCCGAGGCCTTCACCGATGCCGACGGACGCTTCGCCGTCGTTCTGCTCGAGCGCGGCCAAGGGTAAGCCGGCGCACGCTGCCGCAGCGCGCCATCGCCCTCCCTTCGGGATCGATCCATGCTCACCCTGATCCTCGCCTGGCTCGGTGGCCTGCTGACCATCGCCAGCCCCTGCATCCTGCCGGTGCTGCCGTTCGTGCTGGCGCGCTCCAGGCAGCCCTTCGCCCGCAGCGGGTTGCCGATGCTGCTCGGCCTCGCGCTCAGCTTCACGGTGCTGGCCAGCCTCGCCGCGGCGGGCGCGGGCTGGATCGTCCGGGCCAACCAGTACGGGCGCCTGCTCGCCCTCGCCGGGCTTGCGCTGTTCGGCCTTGCATTGCTGTTTCCGTCGCTGGCCGGCGTCTTCTCGCGCCCCTTCGTCGCGGCCGGGAACCGCTGGCTGCCGCACGACCCGAGCCGACAGGGCGGGATCGGGTCGGCCGTCGCCCTCGGCATCGCCACCGGCCTGCTGTGGACACCCTGCGCCGGGCCGATCCTCGGCCTCATCCTCACCGCCGCCGCGCTCAACGGCCCCGGCGTCGGCACCAGCCTGCTGCTGTTGACATTTGCCGTCGGCGCGGCCACGGCTTTGGCGGTGCTGCGCCTCGCCGGCGGCGCCGTCGCCAGCGCAGCGCGGCGTCGCCCCGCACTGCTCGAGGGCTTGCGCCGCGGCCTGGGCGTGGCCGCGCTGGTCGCCGTCATGGCGGCGGCGCTGGGCCTGGACAGCGGCATCCTCGCGCGCTGGTCGCTGGCCTCCAGCGGCGGCCTGGAGCAGCGCCTGGTCGGGCAGCTGGCTCCCGCGGCCGCGCCGCGCCGATCATCCGAATCCCGCACCGGCACCCTGCCCGATGAAGGGCCGATGCCTTCGCTCGCCGGCGCCAGCGGCTGGCTCAACAGCCCGCCGCTGGATGCGGCCGCCCTGCGCGGCAAGGTGGTGCTGGTCGACTTCTGGACCTATTCCTGCATCAACTGCCTGCGCGCGCTGCCCTACGTGCGCGCCTGGACGGAACGCTACGCCGACCACGGCCTGGTCGTGATCGGGGTGCACACGCCGGAGTTCGCCTTCGAGAAGGACCCCGCCAACGTGGCGGCGGCGGTGAGGCGCCTCGGCATCGATTACCCGGTCGCGCTGGACGCCGATTACGCCATCTGGCGCGCCTTCGGCAACCAGTACTGGCCGGCGCACTATTTCGTCGACGCGCGCGGGCGCATCCGCCACCACCACTTCGGCGAAGGCGACTACGCGGCCAGCGAGGACGTCATCCGCCGCCTGCTCGCGGAAGCGGGCCGGCAGGATCTGCCTGCCGGCCGCGCCGAGCCGCGCCCGCGAGGCATCGGCGTGCAGGCCCTGTTCGCGGCGGGCACCTCGCCCGAGACCTACCTCGGCTACGCGCGGGCATCCGGCTTTGCGGATGGCGCGCTGGTGCGCGGGCGCCCAAATGACTACGCACCGGCAGCGGCGCTAGCCGCCGACCAGTGGACGCTGTCCGGCCGCTGGACGGTGCAGGCGGAATACGCCGCCCTCGACCAAGCCGGCGGTCGCATCCGCTTCCGCTTCGGTGGGCGCGACCTCAACCTCGTGCTCGGGCCGGGCGCCGACGACCGCCCGGTGCGTTTCCGCGTGCGCATCGACGGCAAGGCTCCCGCCGCCGACCACGGGCTCGACGTCGATGCGGCCGGCGCGGGCGTGGTGCGCGAGCAGCGGCTCTATCAGCTGATCCGCCGCGATGGGGACACGGCGCCAGCCACCTTCGAGATCGAGTTCCTGGACGCGGGCGTGAGGGCGTACGCGTTCACGTTCGGCTGAGCGGAACATGAAAAACGCCCCGCGAGGGGGCGTTTTTTTGTCTGGCGGAGAGGGTGGGATTCGAACCCACGGTGCGCTTGCACGCACGCCTGATTTCGAGTCAGGTACATTCGACCACTCTGCCACCTCTCCGGTGGGCCGCGCATGATACGGGGCGGCGGGGCGCGAGACAAGCCAGCCGGGCCGGCAGGTATACTGCGCCGCCGCGCCCGGGTCGGGCGCGTGCAGCAGCATGGAGACAGGTGCATGAACCAGCCCCGCGTGCCGGTTTCTCACGGCGAGCTGATCGACAAGATCACCATCCTCGAGATCAAGGCCGAGCGCATCGGTGATGCCGGCAAGCGCGCCAATGTGCAGACGGAGCTGGATCTCCTCAACCAGGAGTGGGCGGGAAACGAGGCTTCGCATGCCGACATCTCGAGTGAACGGCGGCAACTCCGCAAGGTGAATGAGGCCTTGTGGGAAATCGAGGACTGCATCCGCTTGAAGGAGAAATCCCGCAGCTTCGATGCCGAGTTCATCGAACTGGCGCGTTCGGTCTATGTCCGCAACGACGAGCGCGCGGCGCTGAAACGCGCCATCAACGAGAAGCTCGGCTCGACACTGGTCGAAGAGAAGTCCTACCAGGATTACCGCTGAGGAGCCGGGGAGCCGCCGCGAACGCCGCGCGGCAGCCTGGTCGCGTGGACTTTCCCGGCGGGTGCCGCCGGGTGGATTCTTGCCGGGAACGGCCGAGCCCCAGCTCGGCCTACACGGGCCTGGGCCTCTCAGGAACGACGCTCCGCGCGCCTGCTGGATGGGCCAGCTTTTGTTGGCGGGGCGGTGCCACCCGCGGCAACGATCCTCGCGCCGCGTCGAACGCCTCAAGCCGCTCGACCACGTCATCCACGCCGATGAGATCCATCACGCCGCGGTGTTCGAGCTTGGTACCCCAGGGCAGGGCGTCGGCGGGTTTCTTGCGGTACTTGTGCGCGGCGGCATCGTAGCGGTCGACGCACCATTGGCGGTCCGAGTAGGGCCCGGAGCGCGCCGGATTGCTCGCCGCGTGCAAGCCGAGCACCGGCGTGCCGACGGCGTTGGCCATGTGCATCGGGCCGGAGTCCGGCGCCAGCACCAGGTCGGCGCGTTCGAGCAGGGCGAGGAGTTCCTTCAGCGTGTCCTTGCCGATGAGGTCGAGCGGCGAACTCTTCATGTGGGCGAGGATGGCGTCGCCGAACTCGCGCTCGAACGCGCTCGGCCCGCCGCAGAGGATCACCTGCCAGCCGAGGCCAAGTGCCGCGTGGTCCATCACCGCCGCGTAGCGTTCCGGAGCCCAGTTGCGCAGGCGGTGGCTGGATACGGGGCTCACTACCAGCAGTGGCGCGTTGCCGCGGACGTGGCGGGCGGCGAATTCGCGTGCGGCGGACGGGATGGGGATGTCCCAGCGCACCCGCGTCTGTTCGAGGCCCAGCGGCTCCAGGAAGCTGCCGAGCGCGTCGAGCACGTGGTCGCCGCGACGCGCCTTGATGCGGCAGTTGATGAACAGCCCGTGCAGGTCCTTCGAGCGCGCGCGGTCGTAGCCGATGCGCAGCGGCGCCTTGACCGCGAGACTCAGCAGGTTCGAGCGCAGGGCCACCTGCATGTGCAGCAGGGCATCGAAGCGGCGCCCGGCCAGCTGCTCGCGCACGGCGCGGTAGCCGGCACGCCCCGCGCGCTTGTCGAAGATGATGAAATCGATCCCCTCGATGTCGCCCACCAGGCGATGTTCGAGCTTGCCGACCAGCCAGGTCAGCCGCGTCTGCGGCCAGCGCGCCTGCAGCGTGCGCACCAGCGGCACCACGTGCGTGACGTCGCCGATCGCGGAGGTGCGCAGGAGGCACAGCGAGTCCGGCTGGGGGTCGGCGGTCGGGGATTGATCCATGCGGTGCTTGCTACCATGTGTCGGGGGGACGCGACATGAGGGCGCCACGCGCGAACGGCAAGCCGTCAGAGGCATGATCGAGACGCAAGTTCAATCCAGCGGCGACACCGCCATCGCCTTCGACCGGACAGCCGGCATCGTGCCCGACACGCACTGGTTCGAGCCCGCGCACTGGACGGCGCTCGGGCGGTCGGCCGAGGCGCCGGGCGGCCGTGGCGGCGTGGCGGTGGTGGAAACCCCGCTCGGCGCCTGCGTGCTGCGGCACTACCGTCGCGGCGGCCTGATGGCGCGCCTCAGCCGCGATCGCTATCTCTGGACGGGCCTTGCGCGCACGCGCGCGATGCGCGAATTCGAGCTCCTGGCGGAATTGTCCAACCAGGGCCTGCCGGTGCCGGTGCCGGTGGCGGCGCGCATCGTGCGTGATGGCGCGCGCTACCGCGGCGATCTCCTGACCCGCCGCATCGACGGCTCGCAGACGCTGGCGGCGCTGCTCGACGCCGGTCGCGCGGACGCCGCCGTGGCCAAACGCATCGGCGCCATGCTGGCGCGCTTCCACGCCGCGCGGGTCTGGCACGCCGACCTCAACGCGCACAACATCCTGGTCGATGCGGCGGGCGATACCTGGCTGATCGATTTCGACCGCGGCCGCAAGCGTGAGCCGCGGCTCGCCTGGCAGCAGGCCAACCTCGCGCGGCTGCGGCGCTCCCTGGAAAAGCTGGGCGCCGTGCGTCGCGACGGCTTCGACGGCGGCTTCTGGCATCCGCTGCTGGCGGCCTACCACGATGGGCTGGCGCGGGCGGAGTCGCCGGAAGCGCGCGCATGAACCCGGTCCTGCGCTTCCTCGGCGTCGGCGGCGCGCAGTCGCCGGAACTCGGCTCGGCCGCGGGCGTGCTGGAACTCGACGGCCTGCCACGGCTGATGATCGACTGCGGCGCCGAGGCGCTGTCGGCCTACCTCGACCACTACGGCGCGCCGCCGCCGGCGATCTACATCACCCACACCCACATGGACCACGTCGGCGGGTTGGAGCGCCTGTTCTACCGCGCCTGGTTCGATCCGGAGTTGCGCGGCACGATCCGCATCTATGCCCATGCGGCGCTGATCCCGTTCCTGCAATCGCGCGTGGCGGATTACCCGGGCGTGCTGGCCGAGGGCGGCACGGACTTCTGGGAAGCCTTCCGCCTGATCCCGCTCTCGCGCGGGTTCTGGAGCGATGGGCTCTGGTTCGACGTGTTTCCGACCCGCCACCACGCGCCGATGACCTCGTTCGGGCTGGCCCTTCGCGGCAGCTTCGCCTGGACCGGCGACACTCGCCCGATTCCCGAGATGCTGTCCGTCCACGCCGCCAATGGGGAACTGGTCGCGCACGACTGCGGGCTCACCGGCAATCCCTCGCACACCGGCCTCGACGATCTCGAACGGGAGTACCCGGCCGAGCTCCGCCAGCGCCTCGTCCTCTATCACTATGCCAGCGAAGCGGACGCCGCGATCATGCGTGCCCATGGCCTGCGCGTCGCGCGCCGCGGCGACGCCTTCCCGCTCGCCACCCCGCGACTGCCAATGCCGGCCGCGGAGGCATGAATGGGCGCGCGGGCACCGGGGCTCTTTTCCTTGAATCAGGCATGCCCCGCTTGTATGCTGCGCGCCCCGCCGCATGGCCTCAGTCGGTGCAGCGGTATCCGGAGAGGTGTCCGAGTGGTTGAAGGAGCACGCCTGGAAAGTGTGTAAGCGGGTCAAACCGCTTCGCGGGTTCGAATCCCGCTCTCTCCGCCAGTTCATGGCGGCTCCGTCGGTTCTCCCGCGACGATAGCCTGTGAACCCCGTCAGGTCCGGAAGGAAGCAGCGGCAGCAGGTGATTCGGGTGCCGGGATGTGGCTGGCGGAGCTGCCACCCTCCGTTGATGCTTTGCTCCAATGCGGGAAAAGAGCATCGGGATTGAAGTCCTTCCCACAACCGTCACGAGCGTGTGGGAGCGGCTTCAGCCGCGATGCTTTTGCTCCAATGCGGGGCAAATGGAATCCGGAGCGCGCGCGAACGCCGCAGGCGGCCTGCCGTAACTCCCTCCCACAACCATCTCGAATCTGTGGGAGCGTGAGCCGGCGCCGGCCCCGCAGGGCCGATCTGCGATCCTGCTGCTGACAGGCGTTGCGCCCCGTCGCTAACGGAAGCCCGCGCCCGCGGCTGGTAGAATGACAGGCTCGCCGCGAGCATCCCATGTCCTACCAAGCACTTGCCCGCAAATGGCGGCCGCGCCGTTTCACCGAGCTGGTCGGCCAGGAACACGTCGTCCGTGCGCTGACCCACGCGCTGGACAGCGATCGCCTGCACCATGCGTTCCTCTTCACCGGCACGCGCGGGGTCGGCAAGACCACCATCGCGCGGATCTTCGCCAAATCGCTTAACTGCGCGCAGGGGCCGACCTCCAGCCCCTGCGGCGAATGCAGCGCCTGCGTCGACATCGATGCCGGCCGCTTCGTCGACCTGCTGGAGATCGACGCCGCCAGCAACACCGGCATCGACAACGTGCGCGACCTGATCGACAACGCCATGTACGCGCCGACCCGCGGCCGCTACAAGGTGTACCTGATCGACGAAGTGCACATGCTGTCCAAGGGCGCCTTCAACGCGCTCCTGAAGACGCTCGAGGAGCCGCCGCCGCACGTCAAGTTCCTGCTCGCCACCACCGACCCGCAGAAGATGCTGGTGACGGTGCTCTCGCGCTGCATCAAGTTCAACTTGAAGCGGCTGACGCCCGAGCAGATCGCCGGCCAGATGCGCCACATCCTGGGCGAGGAGGGCATCGCCTTCGACGAGGAAGGCATCGAGGTGCTGGCGCGCGCCGCCGATGGCTCGCTGCGCGACGGGCTGTCCCTGCTCGACCAGGCGATCGCGCACGGCAACGGCGCCCTGCAGGCGGCGGAGGTCCATGCCATGCTCGGCACCGTCGAGCGCAGCCGGGTGCGCGCGGTGCTCGAGGTGCTCGCCAGCGGCGATGGCGAGGCGCTGCTGGCGGAGATCGAACGCATTGCCGACTTCGCGCCGGATTTCGGCCAGGTGCTCGACGAGCTGGCCGGACTCCTGCACCGGGTGCAGGTGCTGCAACTGGTGCCCGCCGCGGCCGCCGCGGAGGATGCGACGCTGGTTTCGATGGCAGGCCGCATCCATCCCGAGGACGTGCAGCTCTGGTACCAGATGGCGGTGACCGGGCGGCGCGACCTGCCGCTTGCGCCGACCCCGCGCGTGGGTTTCGAGATGGCGCTGCTGCGCATGCTGGCCTTCGTGCCCGTCGGCGCGGCGTCGAAGGCGCGGGCGCCCGCTGCCCCGGCAGCGGCGGCACCGCGTCCCGCTGCGACGCCGCCGGCTCGCGCGCCAATGCCGCCGCCTGCCGCGGTCGCCGAAGCGAAGGCTGCGGGCAGCAGGCCCGCCCCGCCGGTTCCGCCCGCCGCCGAGTCGGAAACCCGAATCCCCGATTCCCACTCTCCCGCCCCGGCGGCGGGGGATTGGCCGGCCCTGATCGAGCGCGCGGGTCTCCGCGGTCCGGTCGGCCAGCTCGCCCGCCACGCCACCCTGCTTGGCGTGGATGGCGCCGTGATGCGGCTTGCGATCCGCCCGGTGCATGCCCATCTTGCCGATGAGCGGATGCTGGGCCAGCTCGAGCGGCAGCTTGGCGCGGCCATGGGCAAACCCGTGAAGGTCCGCTTCGAGCCCACCCGTGACGGCATCGAGACGCCGGCCGACCTTGCCGACCGTGCGGCGCGCGAACGCCAGCAGGCGGCCGAGCGCGCCGTGGAGGCCGACCCGGTCGTGCGCTCGCTGATCGACACCTTCGACGCGCGCGTCATCCCGGGCAGCGTGCGACCGGCCGATTGAACGGCATCCGTTTCGTCCAGAACGTCAGGAGATCGACATGAGAGGTCCATTGGCTGGCCTGATGCAGCAGGCCCAGCGCATGCAGGAAGAAATGAAGCGCGCGCAGGAGGAACTCGCGCAGGCCGAAGTCACCGGCCAGGCCGGCGGCGGGCTGGTGAGCGTGCGCATGAGCGGCCGCCACGAGGTGCGCGGCGTCAGCATCGACCGCAAGCTGTTCGCCGACGATCCGGAGATGGCCGAAGACCTGGTCGCCGCCGCCATCAACGACGCGGTCAACAGGATCGCCAGCCTAAACCAGGAAAAGCTCGGCAACCTCACCGCCGGCATGAACCTGCCGCCGGGATTCAAGATGCCGTTCTGAGGAGCCGGGAATCGGGAATCGGGAATGGGGAATAGTTACAGCCAGCTCTTCGCGGGCCCGCAGATTGCCTCCTCCGATGGAGTAGCTTCCGCGTCCGGAAGGGCGGTCGCACTCGCTTTTGCGATTCCCCATTCCCGATTTCCGATTCCCGACCCGAAGCCATGTCTTCCTCCCCGCTTCTTGCCGAACTGATCGACGCCCTGCGCTGCCTGCCGGGCGTGGGCGCGAAGACCGCGCAGCGCATGGCCTTCCACGTGCTGGAGCGCGATCGCGCCGGCGCGCGGCGGCTGTCGGCAGCGCTCGGCACCGCGGTCGAACGTATCGGCAACTGCACGCGCTGCCGCACCTTCAGCGAGGAAGCGGTATGCGGGTTCTGCGCCAGCGCCTCGCGTGATCGCGCCGCGCTGTGCGTCGTGGAGACGCCGGTCGACCAGCTCGCCATCGAGCAGGCGACGGGCTACCGCGGGCAGTACTTCGTGCTGCTCGGCCGGCTCTCGCCGCTCGACGGCATCGGTCCGCAGGAATTGGGACTGGATCGCCTCGCCGCGCGACTCGCCGAAGGCGAGGTGCAGGAACTGATCGTCGCCACCAATCCCACCGTGGAGGGCGAGGCCACCGCCCATCTCCTCGCCCAGCTCGCCAGCGGCGCCGGCATCCGTGCCAGCCGCATCGCCCACGGCGTGCCGCTCGGCGGCGAACTCGAATACATCGACCGTGGCACCCTGGCGCATGCGTTCGGTGGCAGGCAGGAGCTGTGAAGCCGGGAATGGGGAATCGGGAATCGGGAATGGTTCAAGCAAGCGCCTCCGCGTCCTCGCGGTTCGCGTCAGGTTCGCGTCAGGTCAACTGCCGCTTATGATGACGATTCCCTATTCCCGACTCCCCATTCCCGAACATGTCCGACACCCTGTTCGACAAGATCATCCGCCGCGAGATACCGGCCGACATCGTCTACGAGGATGAGGACGTGCTGGCCTTCCGCGACGTCAATCCCCAGGCGCCG
The DNA here is from genome assembly GCA_017305135.1 of Lysobacterales bacterium. GTDB lineage: Bacteria > Pseudomonadota > Gammaproteobacteria > Xanthomonadales > Rhodanobacteraceae > Dokdonella_A. The sequence goes on from JAFKNA010000006.1 coordinate 74,235, forward strand.
GTGCACGTGCTGTTCGTCCCCAAGCAGCCGATCGCCACCCTCGACGACCTGACCGACGCGGACGCGACGCGGGTGGGGCGCCTGCTGGTGGCGGCGTCGAAATACGCGCGTGCCGAAGGCCTCGCCGAGGATGGCTACCGCTTCGTCATCAACTGCAACCGCCACGGCGGGCAGACGGTGTATTACCTGCACCTGCACCTGCTCGGCGGGCGCGTCATGACCTGGCCGCCGGGCTGAGAGTTTATGAAACACAAATTCTCGGCCCGACCAGGGATGGCCGGTCGCGAGGCAGGCACGCAAGTGACTGATTCGCGAGAGCAGGTCCGGGCGTGTATCGGACCTGCGACTGGAAAATTGCGCAGGATGGGCAATTTTTCACAGGCGCTGACCGGGCGCTGCTAGCGGCGCGGCGGGTGGCGTGGCCCGGAGCGGATGATGACGCTGCCGCCCCAGTAGGGGCCCCAGTAGGGTCCCCAGCCGTACGGAGAGCCGTACATCCAGGGATCCCAGTACGGCGGCGGGCCCGAGTACTGGCTGCGCGGCGGCCACAGGTAGATCGCGTCGGCGGCCACGTGCGGATAGCGGTAATCGAACTCGCCGACCTTGGCGACATCGGTGCCGGTCACCTCGCCGACCACCGTGACCAGGCGTCCGCGCTCGAAGACTTCCGGGTCGTAGAAGCCGCTGCGGCAGGCGATGAAGCGCCCATCGGCGGGATCGCGCAGCATCGGCCGCGCGCTGAGGTCGAGCTGCCGCGAGAGGATTTCAAAGCAGGTGGTGCTGGCCTTGGGCTGCACCTCGATGATCTCGCCGCCCCAGCGCACGCGCTGCGCGGGCGCGCCCTGTTCGACCGCGTCGCGCGGGGTCAGCGCCGGGAACTCGCCCTTGAGCGGCGCCGGCACGGTGGCGCAGGAAGCGAGCGCCAGTGCCGCCACTCCAATCAGCCATTGCCTGTTCATGTCACACCTCGATCCGCGCCGCGTCCGGCTGCGCCGTCGCGCCTGCCGGCGCGCCCGCGGCGCGGCGCGATGGCAGCGCAAGCCGCCGGGCGCGTCGGGCGAAGGCCGCCACGCGCGCCGCATCGGCGATGCGTGCACCATAACGCAGCTCGGCATACTCGCCGATGACCGGCGCGAGCCGCGCGGCGAGTGCCGGTGCATCACCGTTCATGCGGGCGAGGAACTCCATCGGCCCCTCCGCCGGGCGATGCGCGATGCCGCGCCTGCCGAGCCTGCGCAGGAGATGCGCCCAGGCGCGATCGAGTTCGTCGCCGCGCACCCGCGGGCCACCCCTGAGCGCCCACAGCGTCGCCAGCACCATGGCCACCGCGAGTGCCGCCGACAGCGCCAGCAGAAGATCGCCGGGTCGCGCGTCGGCGACGCCGAACGGCGTCAGCAGCCCCTTCTGGCGCAGGGCGTCGAAGCGCAGCACCCCCTGCGTCCACAGGCGGTTCACCACGTCCAGCTGGTTGCGCAGGCTGCGCAGCCAGTCATCGTCGCCCCATCCACCCGCGCCGGCCGCGCCGCCGCTGCCCGCCTCGACACGTGTCGGACTGACCGCCGCGGTGGGATCCACGCGCAGCCAGCCGCGGCCCTCCATCCAGACCTCGGCCCAGGCGTGGGCGTCGGACTGACGCACCAACAGGTAGCGGTACGTCGCGTTCCACCAGCCGCCCTGGTAGCCGGTGACGACGCGCGCCGGGATTCCGCCTGCGCGCATCAGGAACACGAACGAAGAGGAATAGTGCTCGCAGTAGCCGCGCTGCGTGTCGAACAGGAACTCGTCCACGGAGTCGCGGCCGAGCAGCGGTACTTCGAGGGTGTAGGTGAACTCGCGGCGATAGAACTCGAGCGCGGCCTGCACCATGCCGGCATCGTCGCGCCCCTCGAGCCGCCAGCGCGTGGCCAGCGCGCGGGAGCGCGGGTCGACGCCGGCCGGCAACGCCAGCGCGCGCGCCCGCTCGGTCCCTTCCAGCGTCGGCGCCAACCGGTACCCGGTAGCCGACCGCAGGCGGTACTGGCGCGGCTGGTTGACCGGCGTCATGGCCACGGCGATGCGGCCGGCGGAGAGGCGGGCACCCGCCGGTGCTTCCAGCGGCACGTCGAGCGCCGGCAGCCAGCGTTGCCGCGAGGGCTCCAGCGTCACCGTGTAGGCGAGGGCCGCGCTGGTGTCTTCCACCTCCTCGACCGGTGTCCAGGCCCGGCGCGGCCCGCGTGTCCAGGTGGTACCGTCGAAGTCCCACATGATGAGGGCGCGGAAGTAGCGCTGCGCCGGTGCCGGCGGCGCGCCCTCGTCGAAATCGACGCGCAGGGCAGGGGAGTCGTCGATCAGCAACTCCGTCATCGAGCCCGGCGCCATCTCCTCGGAGAGGCCGGTGCGTGCATCGAGATCGTCGCCGGGCGCGCCCCACAGCGGCGAGGCCAGCCGCGGCACCAGCACGAAGGCGGCCGCCGCCAGCGGCAGGCTGGCACCGAGCAGCACCGCGCCGGTGCGAAGCTGCAGGCGCAGCGCGGTCCTGCCACGCGGCAACGCCGGCTGAAGCGACACCAGGCTGGCGAGCAGCAGCACCAGCACCGTGCAGATCAGCAGGGTGAAGAGGAGCGACTGCTCGAACAGCAGCGCACTCATCAATACGAAGGCCGCGAAGCCGAGGGCGACCCGCGCGTCGCGCCGGCGTTCGGTCTCCAGCAGCTTCAGCGCCAGCAGGCCGCAGCCCAGCATGGTGCCCGGTTCGCGTCCGAAGAGATTGCCGAAGTGCATCACCACCAGCACCAGCAGCAGGCCGGCGAGCGGCAGGCGGATCCAGCTCGCGATCACGCCGGCGCCGCGACGGCGGCTCCACCAGCGCAGCGCCACGAGCGCCAGCAGCGGCAGCGACAGCCAGGCGGGAAGGTGGCCGACATGCGCCAGCAGCGTCGCCGCGGTGGTCGCGCTGAGCAGGCCGAAGGTGTGCGCGTCGAGGCGTTCCACCGAGCTCGCCGGCGGCGCCGTCCGCCCCCGCCTGCGCCTAAGCACGGCCGGGCCCTGGCAGCAGCGCGAGCGCCTTCATGCAGTCGGCCTGCTGGGCGGCACCGGAGCCGGGACCGAACTCCTCGCCCGGCAGGCGCAGGAGGTAGGTCCGCCGGCCCGCGTCCGCCGCCGCCACCCAGGCGGCGAGGCGGCTGATGCGCGCTTCCGCGTCGAGGCCGGAAAGCCGCGCGTGGTCGAACACCAGGATCTCGCCGGCTTCGCGTTCGGGTTCGCGGACCAGCAAGGTGTCGTGCCGCGCCGAGGCCTTCCAGGCGATCAGGCGCGGCGGATCGGTGCTGCGGTATTCGCGAAGGTCGGCCGGCTCGCCCTCGGCGCCGTGGCGGGCCAGCGCGCCTTCGCTGCCGTGGCCGGCCGGGAACGGCGGCGTGGGTGTCTCCAGCGCCGGCCAGACCAGGAACGCGGCGTCCGGATGCGCCCAGCTCCAGAGCTGGAACAGGCCGAGCGGATAGGTTGTCGAAAGACGAAGCGGGCCCGGGCGCAGCCAGCCGCGCCGCGTCTCCGTGATGGCGAACAAGGCCTCGCCCGGCTCGCCGCGCAGCAGCGAGAACGCGGTTTCGTCATCGCCGCGGCGGATGCACAGTGCCTGGCGATCGCGGCCGGCGGCATCGAAGGCGAGGCGCAGGCGCAGCGGCTCGCCGGCGTGCGCGGGATTGGCACGCATGGCGACCAGGCGCAGGCCGCTCATCGCACGGAAACCGGCGAAGATGCTGCCCCCGGCGGCGGCGCCGAGCAGGCAGGTGAGCAGCAACGCCGGGTTGTTGCCGTAGTTGAGCGCGCCGAGCAGCATCACGAATAGCAGCAACGCGAACATCAGCCCGAAGCGCGTTGGCAGCACGTAGATGCGGCGGCGGTCGAGGCGGATCGGCAGCGGCTCGGGGCGGCGCTTGCGGGTCAGCGCCGGCAGGCGGCGCTCGGCAGCGCTGGAGATGCGTTGCCCGACCGGGGCGGCGTTCACGGCGCGGGGCGTCGGGCCGGGCCCGGGATCATCGCACCGGCGTCCGTTCCAGGATGTCGCGGGCGATGGCATCGCGATCGCTGCGGGTGCTGGTCCCCGGCGCCAGCCGGTGCGCCGCCACCTGCGGGAATACCGCCTTCACGTCTTCGGGCAGCACGTGCGCGCGGCCGCTCAGCAGCGCGTGCGCGCGCGCCGCCGCGAGCAAGGCGAGTCCGGCACGGGGCGACAGGCCGACCCGCACCTCGCCGTGGCTGCGGCTGGCGGCGAGCAGGGCGTGCAGGTAGTCGATCAGCGCGGGACTGGCCAGCACCGCGGCGCTGGCGCGGCGCAGCTCCAGGATCTGCGCCGGCATCAGGCAGGGCGCGAGGGTGTCGATCAGGTCGCGCCGGTCGCTGGCGGCGAGCATGGCGCGCTCCGCGTCCGGGTCCGGGTAGCCGACACTCATGCGCAGCATGAAGCGGTCGAGTTGCGAATCGGGCAGCGGCCAGGTGCCGGCGAAGTCGAGCGGGTTCTGCGTCGCGATGACGAAGAACGGCGGCTCCAGCAGGTGGGTGGTGCCGTCCACCGTGACCTGGCCCTCGGCCATCGCCTCCAGCAGCGCGCTCTGCGTCTTCGGCATCGCGCGGTTGATCTCGTCGGCGAGCAGGAGCTGGGTGAAGATCGGGCCCGGATGGAAGCGGAAGCCCTGCGTCTCGCGCTCGTAGATGCCGACGCCGATGATGTCCGAGGGCAGGAGGTCGGAGGTGAACTGCACGCGCTGGAAATCGAGGCCGAGCGTCGCCGCCAGCGCATGCGCGAGGGTGGTCTTGCCGACACCCGGGATGTCCTCGATCAGGAGGTGCCCGCCGGCGATCAGGCAGACGAAGGCCAGGCGCACTTCCTCGCGCTTGCCGAGCACCACGGTGTTGACCTGGGCGATGGCGCGGGCGAGGGGTTCGCGAAGGTCCTGCGGCAGGGCGGTGTTCGATGGGGCGGCGGTCATTGCTCGGCGGGGGTGCGGGGGAACGCCGGAGTGTAGCCTGAGCCGGGCCGGGCCTCAGCCCGGCGGGTGCCCGGTTCGCCGACGGCAGGTGGCTGCGCCAGGGTGCCGGTCGCGGGCGTCGGTCGCGCCCAGGTGCGCTCCTGCGGGAACCCGGCCTCTGCCCCCAAGCTCAGGGCACGCGCAGGCCCGCTTCCCGAAGCAGTCGCGCCAGGGTGATCAGCGGCAAGCCGACGAGCGCCGTGGGGTCAGTGCTCTCGATGCGTTCGAACAGGCTGATGCCGAGCCCCTCTGCCTTGAAGCTGCCGGCGCAGTCGAGCGCCGGCTCGGCGGCGAGGTAGCGCGCGATCTCGCCGGTCGCGAGGGGGCGGAAGGCCACGCGGGTGGTATCGACCGCCTCGTGGGCGGCGGCTCCCGGCGTGCGCACATCGACGACGCACACGGCGGTGTGGAACAGCACGCTGTGCCCGGCGCTGGCGGCGAGCTGGATGCGGGCCGCCTCGACGGAACCGGGCTTGCCGAGTGCGCGGCCTTCGAGGTCGGCGACCTGGTCGCTGCCGATGACCAGCGCGCCGGGATGGCGGGCGGCCACGGCTTCAGCCTTGGCGCGGGCGAGGCGCACCGCCAAGGCGCGTGGAGCTTCGCCGTCCAGTGACGCCTCGTCGACTTCGGGTGCGACGCTTCGGAACGGCAGGCCGAAGCGGGCGAGCAGTTCGCGCCGGTAGGGCGAGGTGGAGGCGAGGATCAGCTCGGGTGTTTCCATCATGGCGCTGCGTGCTCACGCGCCTGGGCGAGGTCCGCGCGCACGTCGGCGAGCCGTTCGAGTTGGCGCACCAGCATGGCGCGCGTTTCCGCCAGCGCGTCGCGGGCGGCGAGGAGTTTCGGTACCGGCGCATCGGCGGCGTGTTCGCGCAGCCACAGGCGGTGTGCGAGGAGATCGCGCAGCGCGTCCTGGACCTGCGGTTCTGCGGCGAGCGTGGCGCTGGCCGACAGCTGTGCGCCGGCACCGGGCAGCGGCTTGGCGAGCGCCGGCACCTCGCGCAGGCGGGCGCGGCATTCGAGCAGCTCGCGTTCGAGGGCGTCGGCGAGGTCGAAGATCTCGGCCAGCAGTTGCGTGCGCCGGCGCAGGCCGCGCTCGCGCCAGTACACGGCGAGGGCAACCAGGACCAGGATGCTGGCGATCGCGGGCAGCAGGTAGCTCACGGGGACGGCATCGGGCGGGAAGGCCGCTAGTCTGCGGATGTGCCGCGCGTTCGGCAAATCGCCCGCGGGCGCGGGGTTCAGGTTGACATGGTCCCAGCCCGCACCTACCATCGCGCGCCCATGTCATCCGCCCTGCCAGACCGCGTGGAGATTGCGCGCCAGGCGCAGGCGCGACGCATATATGAAGGTGCGTTGCCGCTGGCGGGGATGCGTCGCTTGGCGGAAAGCCTCGCCGATGTCGCCGGCGAAGCCCGGTACACGGTGGCGTTCGGCATCGACGAGCTCGGCGTCCAGTACCTCGACCTCGTGGTCGAGGCCGGATTGCCGCTGGTCTGCCAGCGCACGCTGGAGCGCTTCGTGCTGCCGGTCGAGGTCAGGGAGCGGCTCGGCGCAATCACGAGCGAGGCGGCGGAAGCAGGTTTGCCCGAAGGCTACGAGCCCCTGCTCGCGCCCGACGGCACGGTCTCGATCGGCGAGGTGATCGAAGACGAGTTGATCCTCGCGTTGCCGGTGGTGCCCGTCAAACCCGGGGCGCCGCTGGAGTGGACCGATCCTTCGGATGAAGGTGCGGCGGAGGAGGCGCGGGAGAACCCGTTCGCGGCCCTCGGCGCACTGAAGAAACATTGAACTGGAGAACACCATGGCCGTTGCCAAGAGCCGTACCACCCCGTCCCGCCGCGACATGCGCCGCGGCCACGATTCGTTGACCGCCAAGCAGCTCGCGACCGATCCGACCTCGGGTGAGGTGCACCTGCGCCACCACGTGACCCGCGACGGTTACTATCGCGGCCGCAAGGTCATCGAGTCGCGCGGCACCGTCCGCGACGAGGACTGACCTCCCGCGGGCCGCGCGGTCCGCTGCGGCGCCTGGTTCCACACGATGCCGGGCGCGGTCGCGCCCGCGCTCGCGCGCGTCCGTCGAACGGGCGTTCCGTCCCGCGGAACGTCCCCTGTTGGGGGATAGGGTCCTGATCTACTCACGCATCGCCGGTACCGGCAGCTACCTGCCGGAGAAGGTCGTCACCAACGCCGACCTCGAGAAGCTCGTCGACACCACCGACGAGTGGATCGCCTCGCGCACCGGCATCCGCCAGCGGCACATGGCGGCCGAGGGCGAGACCACCGGCGACCTCGCCTTTTACGCGGCGACCCGTGCGCTGGAGGCGGCCGGCGTCAAGGGTCCGGAGCTCGACTTGATCGTGCTCGGCACCACGACGCCGGACATCATCTTCCCGTCCACGGCCTGCCTGCTCCAGCACCGGCTGGGCGCTAACGGCTGCGCGGCCTTCGACGTCAACGCGGCCTGCTCCGGCTTCGTGTACGCCCTCGGCGTCGCCGACCAGTTCGTCAGGAGCGGGCAGGCGAAAAAGGCGCTGGTGGTCGGTGCCGAGACGCTGACCCGCATGCTCGACTTCGGCGACCGCTCCACCTGCGTGCTGTTCGGCGATGGCGCCGGGGCGGTGGTGCTGGAGGCGTCCGAAGAGCCCGGCATCTTCACCACGCGCCTGCACGCCGACGGCGGCTACAAGCACCTCCTCTACAACCCGGTCGGCGTCTCGGCGGGATTCCGCCCGGACGAGCCCAACGCCGGCGTGCGCGTGCTGATGACCGGCAACGAGGTGTTCAAGGTCGCGGTCAAGACGCTGGATCGCATCGTCGACGAGACGCTGCAGGCCGCCGGCATGCAGGAATCCGACGTCGACTGGCTGATCCCGCACCAGGCCAACCTGCGCATCATCGAGGCCACGGCGCGGCGCCTGAAGCTGTCGATGGAACGCGTCATCGTCACCATCGACCGCCACGGCAACACCTCCTCGGGCTCGGTGCCGCTGGCGCTCGACGAAGCGGTGCGCTCGGGCAAGGTGCAGCGCGGCCAGACCCTGCTGCTGGAAGCGTTCGGCGGCGGGTTCACGTGGGCGTCGGCGTTGCTGCGCTACTAGCCGGGATTGGGGATTTGGGATTCGGAACGCGACCGGCCTTCCGGGGCCGTCGGTTTGATGTACATGAGGGCCAGGACGTGAGCGACGCTTTTACCAATCCCGAATCACCAATGCCGAATCTCGCCTTCATCTTTCCCGGCCAGGGCTCGCAGTCGCCCGGCATGCTCGCCGACCTCGCCGACGTCCACCCGCTGGTCCGCGAGACCTTCGCGGAAGCCTCGGCAGGCGCGGGCGTGGACCTGTGGGCCCTGTCGCAGGAGGGGCCGGAGGCGGAGCTCAACCGCACCGAGTTCACCCAGCCTGCGCTGCTCGCGGCCGGGGTCGCGGTGTGGCGCGCCTGGCTCGCGGCCGGCGGCGCGATGCCGGCACAACTCGCCGGGCACAGCCTCGGCGAATACACGGCGCTGGTCGCCGCCGGCGCGATCGGCCTTGCCGATGCCGCGCGGCTGGTGCGCCGCCGTGGCCAGTTGATGCAGGAGGCGGTGCCGGAGGGCGTCGGCGCGATGGCGGCGGTGCTCGGCGCCGATGACGCGCTGGTCGAGGAGGTCTGCCGCGACCTGTCGACGGACGACGGCGTGGTCGTGCCGGCCAATTACAACTCGCCGGGCCAGATCGTCATCGGCGGTCACGTCGGCGCGGTGGACGCCGCGCTCGTCGAACTTGCCGCGCGCGGCGTGCGCAAGGCGGTGACATTGCCGGTCAGCGTGCCCTCGCACACGCCGCTGATGCACGAGGCCGCCGCGCGCCTTGGCGAGGCGATCGCCGGCTGCGCCTGGCAGGAACCGGCGATCCCGGTGGTGCAGAACGTGGATGCACGCATCGAGCCCGGCATCGCGGCGATCCAGGATGCGCTGGTGCGCCAGCTTCATCTGCCGGTACGCTGGAGCGGCTGCATGGCGGCGCTGGCGGACCGCGGCGCGACGCGGATCGGCGAATGCGGCCCGGGCAAGGTGCTGACCGGGCTGGGCCGCCGCATCGACAAGGCGCTGGACGGCCGTGCCCTCGGCACTGCCGCCGATTTCGAGGCCGCGCTTGGCGACTGGCGCGCCTGAGCGGCGGCCCGGCCTTTCCGGTAAGGTTCGCGACCTCCCGTCCATGCGGAAACTCCCATGAACAAACCCCTCGATGGCGAAATCGCCCTGGTCACCGGCGCCAGCCGCGGCATCGGTGCGGCGATTGCCGATGAACTCGCCGCGCTTGGCGCGACCGTCATCGGCACCGCCACCACGCAAGCGGGCGCCGCAGCGATCGGCGAGCGCCTGGCCGCATCCGGCGGCAGCGGCCGCGTGCTGGACGTCACCGACGGCGCCGCCGTCGATGCGCTGATCGATTCCATCGGCAAGGATCATGGCGCGGTCACCCTGCTGGTCAACAATGCCGGCATCACCCGCGACCAGCTCCTCATGCGCATGAAGGACGAGGACTGGCAGGCCATCCTCGACACCAACCTGAGCTCCGTCTACCGCACCTCCAAGGCCGTGCTGCGCGGCATGATGAAGGCGCGCCGCGGCCGCATCATCTCCATCGCCTCGGTGGTCGGCGTCACCGGCAATCCCGGCCAGGCCAACTACGCCGCGGCCAAGGCCGGCATCATCGCCTTTTCCAAGTCGCTGGCGCGCGAGATCGGCTCGCGTGGGATCACCGTCAACGTGGTCGCGCCGGGCTTCATCGACACCGACATGACGCGCGCGCTCTCCGAGGAGCAGCGCAGTGGATTGATCGGGCAGATCGCGCTGGGGCGCCTCGGCGAAGCGCGCGACATCGCCCAGGCGGTGGCCTTCCTGGCCTCGCCGGCGGCCGCCTACATCACCGGCGAGACCCTCCACGTCAACGGCGGCATGTACATGCCCTGAGCTCCATCCCAAGGAACATGGCGCGGCCCATCGGTGCGGGTGCGCGTGCGGCGATCCGGGCGGCGGCTGTGCTCGCCCCTGAATCGTGCTTCAATTACAATGCGCCGTCTTTTTTCCGGGCCTGCCCATCCGCGCTGCCCGGGGTACGAATTCCCATCGGGAGGAAACGAAGCACATGAGCACTATCGAAGAGCGCGTCAAGAAGATCGTCGTCGAACAGCTGGGCGTGAAGGAGGACGACGTCACCCCGACCGCCTCGTTCGTGGACGACCTGGGCGCCGACTCGCTGGACACCGTCGAGCTGGTGATGGCCCTGGAAGAGGAATTCGAGTGCGAGATCCCGGACGAGGAAGCCGAGAAGATCACCACCGTCCAGCAGGCGATCGACTACGTCAAGGCGCACGTCAAGGCCTGACGACGGCGTCCGGCGGTACCCGAGCTGCGCCCCTGCGAGGCGCAGCTTTTGTTTGGGCGATCGCTGATCGCCCGTGATCGCCGCCACCGCGCAGCGGGATGCCTGCCCGTCGGCAGTGGCGATCACCCGAGTTCACGCGGCCCACCGTGGCCGCAGGTTCAAAGCCGGTGCGATCGTGCCGGTCGCCTGAGAGAAGTCCTGCCATGTCCAAGCGTCGCGTCGTCGTCACCGGTCTCGGCATCGTCAGCCCCGTCGGCAACGACGTGGCCACCGCCTGGGCCAACATCATCGCTGGCAAGAGCGGCATCGGCCCGATCACGCATTTTGATGCCTCGACCTTCCCGACCCGCATCGCCGGCGAGGTGCGCGACTTCGATCCCGCCCAGTACGTGGCGGCGAAGGACGTCAAGAAGATGGATCCCTTCATCCATTACGGGATCGCCGCCTCGGTGCAGGCGCTGGCGGACGCCGGCCTGCACCCGCACGAGCACGACGAGGAGCGCATCGGCGTCGCCGTCGGTGCGGGCATCGGCGGCATCGCCACCATCGAGAAGACCTCGATCACCTACCACGAGCAGGGCCAGCGCAAGATCTCGCCCTTCTTCGTGCCGAGCTCCATCATCAACATGGCCTCGGGCAACCTGTCGATCATGCTGGGCCTGAAGGGCCCCAATATCGCGTGCGTAACGGCCTGCACCACCGGCACGCACAACATCGGTCTCGCCATGCGCATGATCCAGTACGGCGATGCCGACGTGATGATTGCCGGCGGCGCCGAGTACGCCACCGTCGGTACGGCGGTCGGCGGCTTCTGCTCGGCGCGCGCGCTGTCCACCCGCAACGACGAGCCGGAAAAGGCCAGCCGCCCGTGGGACAAGGACCGCGATGGCTTCGTGCTCTCCGACGGGGCCGGCGTGCTGGTGATCGAGGACTACGAACACGCCGTGAAGCGCGGGGCGCGCATCTACTGCGAACTGGTCGGCTTCGGCATGAGCGGCGACGCCTACCACATGACCGCGCCGAGCGAGAGCGGCGAGGGCGGTGGCCGCTGCATGGTGGCCGCGATCCGGGATGCCGGCATCGCGCTGGAGGATGTCGACTACATCAATGCCCACGGCACCTCGACGCCCGTCGGCGACGTCGCCGAGGTGCAGGGCATCCGTGGCGTGTTCGGCGCGCACGCCGACCAGCTCATGGTCAGCTCCACCAAATCGATGACCGGGCACCTGCTCGGCGCCGCCGGCGGCGTCGAGGCGATCTTCTCCATCCTCGCCATCCGCGATGGCGTGGTGCCGCCGACCATCAACCTCGACCAGCCCGGCGAGGGCTGCGACCTCGATTTCGTGCCGCACGTGGCGCGCGAGGCGAAGCTCGACGTGGTGCTGTCCAATTCCTTCGGCTTCGGCGGCACCAACGGGACGCTGGTGTTCCGGCGGTTGCCGGCCGCCTGAGCACCGCGCCCGAACCGATCGGCCCCCGGGCGTTGCCGGGTGGCAGCCAGCCGGATACCCGGACGGAATGCCCGTGGCGGATCGGCAACTCAGGGCAACGGTTCGAAGCCGTCGGCGTAGATCCGGTCGAGGGGGCCGCCGCACTTGCGGAACCAGGGGCTCTCGCCCGTCGCGAGATCCCATTCCGGGTTCGGCGTCGGTTCCAGCAGGTTGGGGCAGAGGATCGAGCTTCCCGCCGCCAGTGCATTCGGTTGCGGGACGGCAGGCAATTCGCCGCCGAGCTGGTTGTCGCCGACGCGGAACGACTCGAGGGCGCCCAATCCCTGCAATGACGGAATGGATCCGGTGAGCTGGTTCGAGCCGGCCCAGAATTCCGTGAGGTTCGTCAGCCCCTGCAGGGACGGCAGCGGACCGCTCAACTGGTTGTCGTCGACGTCGAAGTACTGCAGGTTCGCAAGGCCCGTCAATGGCGGGATCGAGCCGCTCAACTGGTTGTTGTTGGCGGAGAAGAACGCCAGGTCGCCAAGCCCTCCCAACTCCGGCAGCGGGCCCTCCAGGCGATTGGAGGCTGCGCCAAACTCGCGCAGGTTCGAAAGCCCCTGCAACGACGGAAGCGTGCCCGTCAGGTCGTTCGATCCAGCATGGAAATACTCGAGCGCGGCCAGCCCCTGCAGGGAGGGAATCGATCCTGTCAACTGGTTGGAGCCGACCCAGAAGCCGACGAGATTCGCCAGCCCGTCCAGCGAGGGGATCGTCCCGCCGAGCTGGTTGGTGTCGACGTCGAAGTACTGCAGGTTCGCAAGGCCCGTCAATGGCGGGATCGAGCCGCTCAACTGGTTGTTGTTGGCGGAGAAGAACGCCAGGTCGCCAAGCCCTCCCAACTCCGGCAGCAGGCCCTCCAGGCGATTGGAGGCGGCGCCGAACTCGCGCAGGTTCGAAAGCCCCTGAAGCGACGGAAGCGTACCCGTCAGATCGTTGGATCCGGCATGGAAATACTCGAGCGCGGCCAGCCCCTGCAGGGAGGGAATCGATCCTGTCAACTGGTTGGAGCCGACCCAGAAGCCGATGAGATTCGCCAGCCCGTCCAGCGAGGGAATCGTCCCGCCGAGCTGGTTGGTGTCGACGTCGAAATACTGCAGCTCCACCAATCCTCCAAGCGAGGGGATGGCACCGGTGAGCAGATTGTCCCAGGCGATGAAGGCCTGCAGGCGCGTGAGCTGGTCCAGGGAAGCGGGCAGTTCGCCGGAGAGGTTGTTCTGGCCGAGATGGATCGCCACGACGTGTTCGCCGGCCTCGTCACAGGCGATGCCGGCCCACTCGCATTCGGTGCCGGGTGCCCCGCTCCATCCCGTGTTGTCGTACCACGCCTCGCCCTGGGTGCCCGTGTAGAGGTCGAGCAGCACCTGTCGTTCGGCCGGGGGGATTGCGGCGCCGGCGCCCGCCGCGGCGATGGTGCCGGCGCAGGCAACTAGGATTGCCAGCCCGCGCAGCCAGGTGTGGTTTGTCATGTTCCGCTTCGCTGATCCGTTCACGTCGAGCCTCGCTGCGTGTCCAGGTGGGTGTTGCGGCAAGCCGTTGCCGGCACCGGGACGCGATGAATGGACGTGCGGATCGGGCCCCGTACGGCACGCGCCGCGCGTGCCGTTGCCGCATCCGGTGGCATCGGCGTGGAGCGGCCGGCGCGGGCGATCGAAGGCTACAGCCGGGGCCGATCGGCGCCCATCACCTGAAAGGGCTAGTCCGCACGCTTTTTGAGGCAAGATGGTGCGGACCGCCGCTCCCTCCGACGGGTCGAGGGGACCGGCCGCACGCCGCGTGACCGGCACCTGCCTCGCGTGGTGCTGATGGATCCCGTGATCGAGACCGAAGCCGGTGCCTGCCGACGCCAACGACGACATCTATGCGCTGTGGGACGAACTGGCCCGTTTTCCGGCCAGCCGCGCCGACGATGCGCTCCAGCACATGCTCGCGCGCCTGTGCTCGATGTTCGGAGCGCAGAACGCGCTGTGGTCGGTGGTGGTGCGATTGCCGGTGCCGCCGCGCGGCGATGCGCTGAACGGCTGGCGCCCGCGCCTGATGCGGCTCTGCCATCCGCTGCCGGCGCTGGACGAGGTCATGCGCGAGCGGGCCGATCAATTGTGGCACTCCGGGGTCGACCTTTCGGCCATCATCGGCGCCGCCGGCGAGGAGCCGTTCCTGACCCGGCTCCTTTTCGAGGCACTCCCGGCGGAGTGGTTCGAGGGCGAGTACTACCGGCACTTCTACCTGGGCGTGGGCCACGCCGACCAGTTGTCCGTGCGCCAGGCGGTCAACGACGATGTGCGCATCCACCTGTTCCTCTACCGGGGAACTGCCAGCCCGCGCTTCACGCCCGCGCACAAGGCGCCGCTGGCACTGGCGCTGCGCGGCCTAGGATGGCTGCAGCAGCGGCTGTTGCTCAGCCACGGCATCCATGCCGCCAGCAGCCCGCTGACGCCGGCGGAGCGCACCGTGCTGCTCGCGTTGCTTGGCGACGAGACGGAAAAGGAAATCGCCCGGTCGCTCGACAAGAGCCCCAACACCATCCATATCCACGTGAAATCGATCTACGCCAAGTTCGGCGTCCGCAGCCGCGCCGCGCTCGCCGCACTCTGGCTCGGTCAGGGCATTGCGGACTCCGTGCCGCGCGGATGACGGCGTCACGTTCCGGGAATGGCAACGGGCCAGGTTCGCGACCGACCATGATGAACGGCTGGAATCGTGGGCCTTGCAGGGCCGGACAGCCCGACCGCCGTGCCGCCCGTGCGGGGTTTTGCACCGCTTGGTGACGTCCCGTCACTGCGCGATGTTGGATCGCCATGTGGCGTGGTGGGCGCGCGGCTTCCGCCGCTCCTGCGTCGCGGTACGTCGCCGCCGGCCATCCCTGGCCGGGGGCGGTCCTTCTTCGTGCCGCAGGTGTTCAGCCGTCGAAGCCGTCGACGAAGATTTCCTCGTCCGGGAGCGTGGCATAGCTGCCCGATGCGGTGGCCAGCACGAGCTGCGTCTCGCCCTGACCCATGGTGGTGGCGAGTTCGCGCGGCGCGCCGGACCCTTCGAGGCCCTGCGCATAGGGCGCGAAGCTCGCGCCCGCGTCCTCGGAGCGCACCACCCGGTCGGCGCCGAACTGGGCGAGATAGAGCACGTCGCCATCGAGCGGGTCGCAGGCGATGTCGGCGATCGACGGCCCCGACCAGGCGGTGCCATTCCACGTGCCGCCGGCATCGTCGCTGCGGAACACCGCGCCATTGCCCGCGTTGCCCGTCGCCGCTAGGTACACCGCGGCCGGGACGCCGGTCGTCCGGCACAGGTGCGGCTGGCGCATGTACCCGGGCAGCCCGTTGAGCGCGGGCGACCAGCTCGCGCCGCTGTCGTCGCTGCGCAGTGCGCCACCCTGTTGCGGGTCGTTGAAGCCGTCGTACACCGCGACCACTTCGGCGTCATCGTCGGCGGAGGCGAACTCGAGGTCGCTGACCTTGTCGTTGTCGTCGCCGAGGAACACCTTGGTCCAGTTCTGTCCGGCATCGGTAGAGCGCCACACCGTGCTGCCCCAGCCGGCCACGCCGAAGTCGCCGCCGAGCAGGATCAGCCCGGGGTCGTTGGCGCTGAACAGCAGGGCGTCGAGGTCGGACTCGAAGTACGGTCCCTGGTCGGGTCCGAGCGAGGTCCATGCACCCTTGCCGTCGCGCCGGTACAGGCCCTCCGGCGCGATGCTGGTGGGGCTACTCGAAATCGCGTAGAGCGTACCGTCGGCGGCATGGCCGACCTTGCTGTAGCGCGTCGGCGACAGGGCTTCGAGGGTCCAGCTCCTGCCGCCGTCGTCCGAGCTGAACACGCCGCCGTTGTTGTTGCCCTGGAAGGCCGCCGCGAGGTGCGCCGGGTTCCGCGGATCCACCGCGATCGAATACAGGCTGAGTTCGGAAATGCCGTCCGCGGACTGGGCGAAACTCGCACCGGCATCATCCGAGCGGAACACCGCGGGCGAACTCGCGCCGACGTAGGTCGTATCGGCTCCGACCACGACGGACTTCGCCGCCAGCGCCTCGCTGCCCGGCACGCGCACGCTCCACGTGGCGCCGCCGTTGGTGGACCGGTTGACACCGGGCGCCCTCGGTCGAGACCAAAAATCATGGCGGGCAGGTTCACTCATTGGCAGGCGGGCCATGGGACGCGCGCCGGGCTCCAGGTTCGTGCTTCAATGACGGGTTTCCCGATGGCGTCCAGTCGATGAGTGCAGTCACGCGCGTGCTGCCCGGCCACCGCGACCTGCTGCCGTTGGCGGCGGCATATCCGGCGCGGTATCCGGGCCTGCTGCAGAGCGCGGCGCGTGCGGGCGCGCGGGCTCGCCACGACATCCTGTTCGCCTTTCCGCTGGACGCCATCCGGCTCGATGGAGACGGCTTGCGGGATGCCGCGGGGAGCGCGCCCCCCGGTGGCTTCCTGGCGGCGTTGGACCGCCGATGGCGGGCGGAACGCGTGCCCCCGGGGACCGGGCCGCGCCTGCCGTTCCAGGGCGGCTGGCTGCTTTACCTCGGCTACGAACTGGCCGGCGAGATCGAGCCGCGCCTTGGCCTGCGGCCCGCCCCGGGCGCCTTGCCGGTGGCGCTCGCACTGCGTTGCCCGGCGGCCATCGTGGTGGATCATGTTGCCGCGTCGACGACGCTGGTCGCCGAAGCCGGCCACGAGCATCTCCTCGACCGGCTGGCGGACGACCTGGCGGCGCGGCTCCCGGCCGTACCATCGCTGCCGCCGGTGCAGGCGGTGGACGAGGATGCGGAAGGCCGCTTCCTGGCGGCCGTGGCGCGGGCCCATGATTACCTGCGGGACGGCGATACCTTCCAGGTGAACCTGTCGCGCGAATGGCGGATCCGCTGCGGCGGGGCGGCGGTGCCGGCCGCGCTGCATGCGGCGCTGCGCGGCGCCAACCCTGCCCCGTTCGCGGCCCTCCTGCAGCAGGATGGATGGGCCATCGCCAGTTCCTCGCCCGAGCGCCTGGTCGAGGTGCGTGGCCGCGAGGTGCAGACGCGACCGATTGCCGGCACCCGGCCGCGCGTCGCCGGCGAACAGGCGACGGTCCTGCGCGAACTGGTCATGCACCCCAAGGAGCGCGCCGAACACGTCATGCTGATCGACCTGGAGCGCAACGACCTCGGCCGCGTGTGCGTGCCGGGCAGCGTGCGCGTGGACGAGCTGATGGCCACCGAGAGCTATGCCCATGTGCACCACATCGTCTCCAACGTCAGCGGCCACCTGCGCGAGGAGGTCACGCCGGGCGAGGTGATCGCGGCGCTGTTCCCGGGCGGCACCATCACCGGCTGCCCGAAGGTGCGCTGCATGGAGATCATCGCCGAGCTCGAAGGGGTCGGCCGCGGCGCCTACACCGGCGCGCTCGGCTATCTCGACCGCTCGGGCGACATGGACCTCAACATCCTGATCCGTACCCTGGTCGCAACGGGCAGCAGCGTCCATTTTCGTGCCGGCGCCGGCATCGTCGCCGATTCGGTGGCGGAGGCGGAACTCGCCGAGACCCGCGCCAAGGCGCGCGGCCTGCTGCGCGCGTTCGGGGTGGCCGGATGAGCGAGCCACTGCGCGTGATGGTGAACGGCCGCGCGGGCGGCACGCTCGATCCACTCGATCGCGGCCTCGCCTACGGGGATGGCCTGTTCGAGACCATCCTGGCGGTCGATGGACGCGCGCCGCTCTGGTTGCGGCACATGGCACGGCTCGCCGAAGGCTGCGCGCGACTCGGCCTGCCGCCGCCGGATCCCGCGCAGCTCGCAGCGGAACTGGACGGCGTGGTGGCGGGACTTGCGCGTGCCGCGGTGCGCGTCACACTGACCCGCGGCAGCGGGCCGCGCGGCTATGCGCCGGTGGGAGCGACGGCCACGACCCGCATCGTCGCCGCTTTCGCCGCTCCGACGATCGCGGCGCATGTGCAGCGGCAGGGAATCCGGGTACGCTTGTGTGACCTCCGCCTCGCCGCGCAGCCGCGGCTGGCCGGGATCAAGCATCTCAACCGGCTGGAACAGGTGCTGGCACGCGCCGAATGGGACGATCCGGCGGTCGGCGAGGGACTGCTGCTCGACACCGAGGGCCGCCTCATTTCCGCCACCGCCGCCAACCTCTTCCTGTGCCGCGACGGCCGGCCGATGACGCCGGCCCTGGACCGCTGCGGCGTCGCCGGCGTCGCGCGCGCCGAGGTGCTGGCGTTGCGGCCCGACTGCCTGGTCCGCGAACTTGGAACCGATGATCTCATGCACGCCGACGAAGTATTCCTGACCAGCAGCCTGCGCGGCGTGATGCCGGTGACGCGCCTCGGCGATCGCCAGTGGCCGGTCGGCCCGGTGGCGCGGGCGCTGCAGCGCCATTGGCGTGGCATGGATCCCGCGGGAGCCGCGGCATGATGGCACGCACGAGGCGGCCGCGCGGGCGGATCCGTTGGGGACTGCTCGTCGTCCTCCTGCTGCTCGCCGTGGCGGGCGCGGCGGGCGCGCTCTATGTCGACTGGATGCGCTTCACCGAGACGCCGCTGGCGGTCGGCCAGCGCGAGTCGATCGACATTCCGCGCGGCACCACGTTCAAGGGCGTGGTGCGCCAGCTCCGCCGCGAGGGCCTCACGCGCGGCTCGCCGGCCTATTGGCGACTGCTCGCCGAGGACATGGGCGTCGCCGGCAAGCTCCACGCCGGCGAATACGCGCTGGCGCCCGGGCTCACCCCGCGCGAACTGCTGCGCCGCATGGCGGCTGGCGAGGTCATCCTGCACCGCTTCACCATCGTCGATGGCTGGAGCTTCCGCCAGCTCCGCCTCGGGCTGGCCGCCGAGGCGGGCCTCGCGCAGACCCTGCCCGGCCTTGCCGATGGCTCGATCGCCGAGCGGCTCGGCATCGCCGATGGCCGTCCGGAAGGCTGGTTCCTCCCTGAAACCTACGCCTGGGTCAAGGGGGAATCGGATCTGGACGTGCTGCGGCGCTCCCACCAGGCCATGCAGAAGGCGCTCGACGCCGCATGGGCGGGGCGCGAAGCCGAACTCAAGCTGGAATCCCCCTACGAGGCGCTGATCCTCGCCTCGATCGTCGAGAAGGAGACCGCCGTCCCCGCCGAGCGGTCGCTGATCGCCGGCGTGTTCCTGCGCCGCCTCGACCTCGGCATGCGCCTGCAGACCGACCCGACCGTGATCTACGGGATGGGCGAGGGCTTCGACGGCAACATCCGCAAGCGCAATCTGGAAACCGACACGCCCTGGAACACCTACACCCGCGAGGGCCTGCCGCCGACGCCGATCGCACTGCCCGGCAAGCCGGCGCTGCAAGCGGTGATGCACCCGGCCAGCGGCGATGCGCTCTATTTCGTCGCCCGCGGCGACGGCAGCCACGAGTTCTCCGCCACGCTCGCCGAGCACAACCGGGCGGTCGCCAGGTACCAGTTGCGGAAGGGCCGATGAGGGGCCGCTTCATCACGCTCGAAGGCGGCGAGGGCGCCGGCAAGAGCACCATGCTGCAGGCGGTGCGGGAACGCCTCGCCAGCCGCGGCATCGAGCCGCTGCTGACCCGCGAGCCAGGCGGCACGCGGCTCGGCGAGGCCCTGCGCGCGCTGGTGCTCGACCCGCAACTGGCGCCGATCTGCGCGGAGAGCGAACTCCTGATGATGTTCGCCGCGCGCGCGCAGCACCTTCGCGAGGTGATCGAGCCCGCGCTGGCGGCCGGGCGCTGGGTCGTCTCCGACCGCTACACGGATGCCAGCCATGCCTACCAGGGCGGCGGCCGCGGCCAGCCGCAGGCGCGCATCGACGCGCTCGCGTCGTGGGCGGCGCCGCTGGCCCCCGACGTGACCCTGCTGCTCGACATCGCCCCGGCGGAAGGGCTGGCACGGGCCGGCGCGCGCAGCGCGGCGGACCGCATCGAAGGCGAGGCGCTGGACTTCTTCGAGCGCGTGCGCGCTGCCTACCGTGCGCGCGCGGCCGGTGCCCCGGAGCGCTTCCGCATCATCGACGCCAGCCGGTCGATCGCCGCGGTGCGTGCCGCGGTGGTCGCCGCGCTGGACGATTGGCTGCGCACGCTGGAGCCCGCCCGATGAGCCTGCCGCCGTGGCTTGCGGCGGCCTGGCCCGAACTTGGCCGGGCCGTCGCGGAACAGCGGCTGCACCATGCGCTGCTGCTTGCCGCGCCGGAGGGCCTTGGCAAGCGCGAGCTCGCCGCCGCGCTGGTCGCCGCCGCCTTGTGCACCGCGCGTATGCCCGAGGCGCTGGCCTGCGGACAGTGCCGCGCCTGCACCCTGCTGGCGGCCGGGTCGCATCCGGACCTGGTGCGGGTGGGGCTGGAACTTCGCGACGATGGTAAGCCGCGCACCGAAGTCACCGTCGACCAGTTGCGCGCGCTCAGCCAGCGGCTGGCGCTGTCGAGCCAGTTCGGCGGACTGCAGCTGGCGCTGATCGACCCCGCCGACCGCATGAACGCGAGCGCCGCCAATGCGCTTCTGAAGACCCTCGAGGAGCCTTCGCGGGGGACGATCATGGTGCTGGTCGCCGACGATGCCAGCCGGCTACCGGCCACGATCCGCAGCCGCTGCCGGCGCGTGGAGATCGCCGCGCCCGGCCCTGACGAGGCGCTTCACTGGCTGCTGGCGCAGGGCGTGGCGAACGCCGCCGCGCGCGACGCGCTCGCCGCCAGCCTCGGCAATCCGGGGCGCGCGCTGGCGTGGGCGCGCGATGGCGCGCTGGAGCTGCGCCAGGCCTGCGCCGGCGAGCTTGCCGCACTCGGCGCCGGTACGCGCATGGCCGCGGAGATTGCCGAGCGCTGGGCCGGCGACCGTCCCGAACTCCGGCTGTGGATGGCCGCGGTGCTGGCGCGCGACGAGGCGCGCGCGCTCGCCGCTTGGCAGGCCGGCGTGCTCGGCTTGACCGATCGGGATGAAATCCCGAAGCTAGCTGCATGGGCCGACCGCGCCAACCGGGCGCGGGGGCTGCTGGCGACAACCCTGCGCACCGAACTGGTGCTGCTCGACCTGTTGCGTGCATGGCCGCGCGGCGGCACCGCCCGGCGGAGGATCTGATGGCATCCCAAATGGCACCGCGGCAGGGCATCCTGTCACTCGCGATCAAGGACAAGGGCGCGCTGTTCAGCGCCTACATGCCGTTTGTCCGCGGCGGCGGCCTGTTCGTGCCGACCACCAAGGCCTACAGCCTCGGTGACGAGGTGTTCATCCTGCTTTCACTGATGGACGAAAAGGATCGTTTGCCGGTGGCCGGCAAGGTGGTCTGGATCACCCCGCCCGGTGCACAGGGCAACCGGCTCGCCGGCATCGGGGTGCAGTTCGCCGAGACCGCCGACGGGGAAACCGTCCGCACCCGCATCGAGTCCGTCCTCGCCGGTATCCTGACGCAGGAGCGGCCGACCCATACCATGTAGCGGACCGCTTCGGGACGGCGATCCGCGTCCCGGCGCCTCACTGACCCGATCGCCCGGCAGGATGTGATTGGCGCGGCGCGCCCGGGCGGAATGCCCTGCGGGCGGAAGACCCGCTGCCCTCGGCACGCATGCGCAACATTGCGCACGTTCGCGATGGCCTTGCCCGCCCTCAGGGGCGGACCGGGCCGGTCCTCCACGGCGCGCTGAGGGTCCGGTAGTCACGCGGATGCGCGACTCCGTCCTACGGCGCGTCGGGCGCGGGATCGCCGCGCTTGCGCTGGTCCAGCACCACCGCGGTGAGGCGGGTGATGCGCGCTTCGATGCGGCTGCGCTGGTAATAGCTGAGGTCGTCGCGCTTGGCCAGCGCCTTGAGTTGCGCCAGCGCATCCTCGGCGCGACCGTTGAGCCAGGCCGCTTCGGCGTAGGCTTCCGCGGCACGCACGCTGTCGCCGGCGAGCTGGCTGGCGCGCCCGAATGTGGCCTGCAGGTCGGGGTCGTCGCCGTGGCGGTCGACCTGCGGGCGCAGCAGCTCGAGCGCGCGCCGCGCGCCGGCGTCGCCGCCCTGCGCGAGCAGGGCATCGGCGTAGCCGAGCACCACGGCGCGGTTACCGGGGAAGTCGCGGTTGAGTCTTTCGTAGCCGGCCAGCGCCGCCGCGTGCTGGCCGGCCTGGTCTTCGGCCTTGGCGAGCGCCAGCCGCAACGGCACGGAATTTGGTTGCGCCGCCACCAGCGGCTGGAGCTCCTTGACCGCGTCGGCCGCCTGGTGGGTGCGGATCAGCGCCAGCGCATGGCCGTAGCGCGTGGCCGGGGTATCGAAGCCCGGGTTGTCGCGCAGGTTGTCGGCATAGTAGCCGCGGATCGAGGGTGCCGATGGGGCACTCAGCACGCGCACCCGTTCGCGCATCAGCTCGTAATAGCCGCCATCGCCCTGCCGCGGCGCGCAGCTGCCGGGCTTCGGCGACACCGGCACAGCGCTCGCCACCTGGGTCCCAGCACGCAGGTTGAGGTCGAGGCCGCCGCCGCCCGCCGCCGGCGCCGGGCGCGCCACCACCGCCGGCGTCGTCGGGCAGCCGAGCTGCGCCGCGCGCTCGCGGGCCTCGGCGATGCGGCGCGTGTCGAGCGGATGGGTGAGCAGGAATTCCGGGATGTCGATGCCGTTGACGCGCATCACCCGCTGCAGGGCCTGGAAGGCGCCGGCCATGGCGTTGGGATCGAAGCCGGCGCGGGCGAGGATCTGGATGCCGACGCGATCGGCTTCCGCCTCCTCGCTGCGGGTGAAATTGATCGCGCGCTGCTGCATCAGCGAGGTGCCGCTGATCAGCACCGCGGGCGCGGCGTCGTCATTGCGCCCGGCGGCGGCGATCATCACCCCGAGCATGCCGAGCATGATCGGCAGCGACATCTTCTGCTGGTCCTCGATGCCGCGCAGGATATGCTGCTGCTGGACGTGCGAGATCTCGTGGGCGAGCACGCCGGCGAGTTCGTCTTCGCTGTCCATTGCCGTCATCAGGCCCGCGTTCACCGCCACGTAGCCGCCCGGCGCGGCGAAGGCGTTGATGTCCTCGCTGCGCATGATGAAGAAGGTGTACGGCAGGTCCGGCCGGTCGCTGCTTGCCACCAGCCGGTAGCCGAGCGCGCGGATGTAGTCCTCCAGCAGCGGGTCTTCCAGCACCAGCTCGTAGGCGCGCAGTTCGTGCAGCATCGCGGCGCCGTAATCCTGGAGTTCCTGCGGCGAGGCGATCGCCGCCGCCGAGCTGCCGATGTCGGGCAGTTTCACGCCCGGGTCACGCGCGCCCGCCACGGCGGTGACGCAGGCGAGCGCGAGGGCGGGCAGGGCACGGATGGGGGGCATCGGGAGATCCGGAAGGGCTCGGGATTCGACCACCTTAGCGCGGCGATGTTCCCGCGGCCACATGAGCGCGGTCGGGGCGTCGCCCTGACGTGGAGGCGTGAGCGAGGCTTGCAAGCCGTCGGCGCCGACCACACTCTTGGGACATTCCCATTGACATCGGGCCGTCGATGAACCGCTTCCAGATCTACAGCACCGCCATCTGCCCGTACTGCGTGGCGGCCAAGCAATTCATCGCCCGCAAGGGCTGGGATTACGAGGAGATCCGCATCGACCTCGACACCCACCGCCGCGAGGAGATGCTGGCGCGCAGCGGCGGCCGCCGTACAGTGCCGCAGATCTTCATCGGCGAGACCCACATCGGCGGCTTCGACGACCTGATGGCGGCCGAGCGCGACGGGCGCCTCGAAGACCTGGTCGACGCGCTGCGCTGAAACGCTCAGCGCGGAACGCGCACCAGCCGCACGGCCTGGCCGCCGGGGTCGCGGCCACCGAGCCGGTCGAGGCCGACCTCGTCGAAATCGGCCAGCGACAGGCCGTCGGCCGTCAGGGTGCAGAGGTCGGGCTGCCGGGTCGCCGCCGCGAGGCGGCACTCCAGGCTGGCGCCGTCCGCCGCGTCAAGGTGGAAGCTGTCCGCATCCTGGCTGCGCGGGCCGCCGAACTCGAACAGTCGCGGCGGGGCGGTTTCATCGCCCACCAGCACCCAGCGGCCGCTCCAGGCGGTACCGGCCGGGCCTTCATCGAAGCGGCTGCGCGCGAGCGTGAGCGGACGTACCTCCACGTCGCGCCCGTCCTCCTGGCGCACCAGCCAGGCGCGCGCGCTGATCGGCGACAGGAACTCGATTTCGAGGCGCGGCCCGGCCTCCGCCGAGGGCTGGCTGCCGGCAGGCGCGAAGGCGGGATCGCCGTCGGCGAGTTCGACCAGGGCCACGCTGGCCGTGCGTCCCACGCTGCGGGCGCTGCCGAACGACCAGGTGGCCGCGCCGGAGTCCGAGAACCCGAACAGGCCCACGGCGAGCTGGCCGCCCTGCCACTCGAAGCTGGCGCCGGTGCCGGGCGAGGCCGGTGCGCCGCCGGGACCCGGCTGCGACCACCAGAAGCCGTTCTCTGGAACGCTGGCCGCCCCTGCCGGCGAGGCATCGAGCAGGCGGAAGGCGACCAGTTCGGCCGGTCCCGAACCGCGCGCGAACAGCCGCACCCGCAACACCCGTTCGGGCAGGAAGGGCAGGCCGGCGGCTGCGCGCGGATCCACCGCCAGCGCGAAGCCGACCAGCCTCCGCGCGTCGCAGCCGGTCTGCGGGCTCACCAGCTCGATGGAAAGATCGGCGCCATCCAGGCCCACGCTGCCGATCGCCGGTGCGCAGTGCGCCGGGGCACGTCCCTGCACCACCACCTGGCGGGCGGCGTCGGGGAGCGCCGCCGATGGGCGTGCCAGGCGCACCTGGAGGCTGCCCGCGGCAGGCAGGGCGGCGGCGGGCAGGCTGGCGGCGGCGAGCAGCAGCAGCGCCGCGCACCAGGCCCACAGGCTCCGGCGCAATGTTGAAGGGGGCACGTACATTCGCGGATAATGCGCGCCCTCGCCGCCCCGGGCAAGTCGCCCGGGCGCCTTGGCGCGTGCGGCGCGCTGGCGTGCCGTGACCGGATTGCGCCGCCTGCGGCGGCCGCCGCGCCTTCCATCCAGCTTGCACCGGTGCGGATCCGGTCCGCGCCCGGCGGAGTTTCTTCCCATGACGACAACCATCGCGGTCATCCGCGGCGACGGCATCGGCCCGGAAATCATGGACGCCACCCTGCGCGTCCTCGACGTCCTGCACCCGGGCCTCCAATACGATTTCGTGCAGGCGGGCGTGGCCGCGCAGGAAGCCTGCGGCGAACTCCTGCCGCAGGCGACGCTCGACGCCATCGCGCGTCACCGCGTCGCACTGAAGAGCCCGCTGACGACGCCCGTCGGTGGCGGCTTCAGCTCGATCAACGTGCAGCTGCGCAAGCATTTCGACCTCTACGCCAACGTGCGCCCGGCGGTGTCCTTCCCCAATACGCGCTCGCGCTTCGCCGAGAGCGTGGACCTGCTCACGGTGCGCGAGAACACCGAGGGTGCCTACATCGGCGAGGGCCAACAGACCTCCGACGACGGCGCCACCGCCACCCTGATCCAGAAGGTCACCCGCAAGGGTTCCGAGCGCATCGTGCGCTATGCCTTCGACATCGCCCGCCGCACCGGCCGCAAGAAGGTCACCGTCGTGCACAAGGCGAACATCCTGAAGTCCACCTCCGGGCTGTTCCTCAAGGTGGCGCGCGAGGTCGCCGCCGAATACCCGGACATCGCCTGCAACGAGCTCATCATCGACAACTGCTGCATGCAGCTGGTGATGAGGCCCGAGCAGTTCGACGTGCTGGTGACGACCAACCTCTTCGGCGACATCATTTCCGACCTCTGCGCCGGCCTGGTGGGTGGGCTCGGCCTCGCCCCGGGCGCCAACATCGGCACCGACGTCGCCATCTTCGAGGCGGTGCACGGCTCGGCACCCGACATCGCCGGGCAGGGCATCGCCAACCCCTGCGCGCTGCTGCTCGGCGCCGGGCAGATGCTCGACCACCTCGGCCAGCCCGAGGCAGCCACGCGCCTGCGCCGCGCCATCCACGACACGCTGGAAGCGCGCGACCGCACCACGCCGGATCTGGGCGGCAGCGGCACCACGGCGGGATTCGCCGATGCCATTATCTCGCGGCTCGGGGCCTGAGGAGGGCCGTGGATGCTCCCGGCCGAGCGGCCGGCAAGGCGATGTTGCCTTCGCGCAACACCGTGGGGGCTGCGCCGCGACGCAGGCATCGCGAGGCGGGGCGCGCACTTGCGAGCGGCACGCGTGCGTGCCGCTTGACTTCTGTTGTATTTTTGCCAAACTCTGCAGGCACACGGCAACACATTCCTGATTTCCGCAGCAAAAGGGCGATGCAGCGGGTACTTGCAACCGCAGGGAGATGGATGGGAGCGCTGGGCGCAGGACTGGCGCTCCCATTTTCCTTGGCCATGGCCGCCTCGCCGGCGGCTTCGCGCGATGCCGCCCTGGCCGCGCAGCAGGGCTTCCAGGCGCTCGCGGAATCCTCTTCCCTCGCGCGCTGGCACGACTATGCGCTGGCCAGCATCACGCCCCGGTTTTCCTGGGCGCTCCGCCCCGAGGCGGTGCAGGCGCCCGCCGTGCTCGACAGCTATTCCGGCCGGCTGGCGCATGCCCCGCGGCTGGATCTCCCCACGTTCGTGCCGACCAGCCTGTCGATCTCCATCGACACGGCAACCGTCGCCGAGACCCCGACCGCGTTGCCCGACCGCACCGGTGAAGTCACGCGGATGCAGCAGCCCGGCCTGCAGCGCACGGTGATCACGCCGACGCTGTCGCGGGACTTCGGCGAGCACGGCAGGCTCCGCCTCACCGGCGTCCTCGCCTACCAGCGTTTCGCCAGCCTGGAACTTGGCACCGCCAGCACGGGTTGGGCAGTGCGCCCGGCCTGGGTCGGCGACAGCGGCTACGGCGCCGGCGCCCGCATCGAACTCGGCGATGCGCTCGGCGAGCGCTGGCGCTGGAACGTCGGCTACCAGTCGCGGGTGGCGATGGGTTCGTTCGCGAACTACCGCGGCGTGCTGGCGGAACCCGGCCGCTTCGACATCCCGGCCAGCGCCTCGGCCACCCTCAGCTATGCGCTGACGCCCGGCTTCAGCCTCAATCTCGGCGTGCAGCGCATCATGTTCAGCTCGATCACGCCGTTCACCAGCGAGAACCTGCCACGGCGGTTCCTGGCGCTGCTCGGCGACAGCTCCAGCCCGGCCTTCGCCTGGCAGGATCTCGACGTCTACAGCGCCGGCTGGAGTTGGCAGACCGCGCAGGCCGGCGCGTTCGACCTGCGCTACACCACGCGCCAGCAGCCGCTTCCGACCTCGCGCCTGCTCGAGCGCGCGCTGTCCGGCGGCATCGCCGACCGCGTGACGGAGCTCGGCTGGTCGCGCGATTTCGGCACCGCGACCCATGTCGCGCTGGCCGCGCGCTACGCGAATTCGCCGTACTACCTGATGATGCCGACCTGGCAATCGGTGCCCGGCGCAATGGCCGGCCGCTTCGAATTCGAGGCGCTCTGGCTGACCCGCTTCTGAGCCCCTTCGGCGCGCCGCGCCAGGTGGCGAGGCCCACCCGCCTGGCGCAGGTCGCGACCACGGCCGCTCCTGCAACGCATGCTTTTTTGTAGGCGCCTGCGTGCAGGCGACCAGCGTTGCGTCCGTGCGAGGCGCAGGTCGCGACCACGGTCGCTCCTACAAGCGTGAGCGCTGCAGGAGCCTCGATGCAGGCGACCTCCGGCAGCCCCTAGAGCTTCTCCGAGGCGTAGTCGGCGAGGCGCGAGCGCTCGCCGCGGCGCAGCGTCACGTGCGCGCCGTGTTCCCAGCCCTTGAAGCGGTCAACGGCGTAGGTGAGGCCGGAGGTGGTCTCGGTCAGGTAGGGCGTGTCGATCTGCTCCAGGTTGCCGATGCAGATCATCTTGGTGCCGGGGCCGGCGCGGGTGATCAGGGTCTTCATCTGCTTGGGCGTCAGGTTCTGCGCCTCGTCGATGATCACGTAGCGACTGAGGAAGGTGCGCCCGCGCATGAAGTTCATGGCGCGGATCTTGATGCGCGAGCTCAGCAGGTCGTTGGTGGCCGCGCGCCCCCACGCGCCGCCTTCGCTCGGGTTGGTCAGTACCTCCAGGTTGTCGGTGAGCGCGCCCATCCAGGGCGTCATCTTCTCCTCCTCGGTGCCGGGCAGGAAGCCGATGTCCTCGCCGACCGAGACGGTGGCGCGGGTCATGATGATCTCGCGGTAGCGCTGCTGGTCCATGACCTGGGCGAGGCCCGCCGCCAGCGCGAGCAGGGTCTTGCCGGTGCCGGCGGTGCCGAGCAGGGTGACGAAGTCGACGTCCGGGTCCATCAGCGCGTTGAGCGCGAAGTTCTGCTCGCGGTTGCGCGCCTGGATGCCCCACACCGAATGGGTGCCGCGGCGGTAATCCTCGACTACCTGCAGCACCGCCTTCTGCCCTTCGAGGCGCAGCACGCGCAGTTCCAGCGCGTCCTCCTCGTCCTCGGCGGCGAGGAACAGATTCTCGTTCGGACACCAGTCCTCGCCCTTGCGCCGCTTCACCTCGTAGAGGGTGCGGCCGCGCTCCGACCACGAGCGCAGCTCGCCATGGCGGTCCCAGAAGTCGGCGGCAAGTCCGGTCACGCCGCTGTAGAGGAGGCTGAGGTCGTCGAGCGCGCGGTCGTTCTCGTAATCCTCGGCGGTGATGCTGTGGATGCGCGCCTTGATGCGCAGGTTGATGTCCTTGGTGACCAGCACCACCGCTTCGCCCGGCCGCTCGCCGCGGAGTTCCACGACCGCGGCGAGGATCAGGTTGTCGGGCAGGGTGCGCGCCTGGCGCTTGTCGGCGGCCACGTGCGAGCGGGTCTGGAAGTAGAGCCGGCCGCTCTTCCTGCGCCCGCCGCGGCCCTTCAGCTGGATGCCCTGCGGGAGCTTCAGGTCGACGCCCTCGTCGATGTCGCGCCCGTTGCCGGCGACCACCAGCTCGTTGAGGAAGCGGCTCACCTGGCGCGCATTGCGCGAGGTCTCGGAGGTGCCCTTCTTGGCGGCATCCAGTTCCTCCAGCACCGTCATCGGGATGAAGACGTCGTGCTCCTCGAAGCGGAACAGCGCCGTCGGGTCGTGCATCAGCACGTTGGTGTCGAGCACGTAGATGCGCTTGCCTCGCGTCATGCGGCAGCCTCTGGGCAGGGATCGAGGGGAAACGCCCGCCGGCGGCGGGCAGGGCGACAGCGCTTCACGCGGCTGCGAGCCGCTCGAGCACCGCGGCGGCGTGCCCGGGCACCTTCACCTTGCGCCACGCGTGGACGAGGATGCCCCCGCCGTCGATGAGGAAGGTGCTGCGCACGATGCCGATCGAGCGGCGTCCGTACAGCACCTTCTCGCCCAGCACGCCGAACGCCTGGCACCAGGCTTCGTCGGTGTCCGCCACCAGCGGGAACGGCAGCGCGTTGCGCTCGCGGAATTTCGCATGCGAGGCGAGCGTGTCGCGCGACACGCCGATCACTTCGCAGCCGTGGGCGCGGAAGGCGGGGTAGAGGTCGCGGAAATCCTGCGCCTCGCGGGTGCAGCCGATGGTGTTGTCGCGCGGATAGAAGTACACCACCACAGGTTCGCCGCGGCGGTCGGCCAGCGCCAGCGTGGCGCCATCGACGATGGCGCCGGTGAGATCGGGAACCTGGTCGCCAGGCTGCAGCATGGTCAGAATTTCATCGGGTCCATGATCGCGTCGAGGTTGAGCCCGTCGCAGAACTCCAGGAAGTCGTCGCGCAGCGCGGCGATGTGCATCGAGCTGGGGATGCCGATGGTGATCTGCGCGGAGAACATGTCGGCACCGGTCTGCATCGCCCGGTAGCGGGTGGAGTGGAGCTGCTCGATCGAGATGTCCTGGTGCGCGAAGAACTCGGCGAGCTGGAAGATCACCCCGGGCTTGTCGGCGGCAATCACTTCGACCACGTAGGGAAGGAGGTTGGACTGCGGCTCGCGCACGCTGGTGCGGAAATGCACCAGGCGCAGGTTGTCGTCGCGATCAAGCCGCGCCAGCGCGTTCTCGAGCTTGGCGATCGCGTCCCAGGCGCCCTGGGCCAGGGCCAGCACGCTGAGTTCGTTGCCGAGGGTGGCGACGCGCCCCTCGACCAGGTTGCAGCCGCAGTCGGAAATGCGCTTGCTGATGGCGACCAGCGGCGAGCGGTCGGGCGCGCCGAAGGCGCTGATGACCAGGTAGTTGTCGTTCGAGGCCGGACGCGGCGCGTTCTCGCCTTGGACCTGCCTGCCTGCCTGCTTCACGGTGCGCGCTGTCCTGCCGATCGTGGCACCGCCATCGGGTGCACCCGCGGCCAGAATACTTGCGAGCGCCGAGCGCCCGCAAGTAACATCGGGCGCTTCCCACGCGCACGCCCCCACCGCCTTGATTCCATCCGGCAGCATCTGCGCACTGGCGACGCCTTTCCGCGCAACCGACGACACGCTCGACCTCGACGCCTGCGGTCGCCTGATCGACTGGCAGATCGAGGGCGGCACCCGCGCGCTGGCCATCGCCGGCTCCACCGGCGAGGCCGCGGCGCTGGACGATGCGGAGTATTCGGCCCTGCTCGGCTTCGCCGCGCGCCGCATCGACGGCCGCGTGCCGCTGCTCGCGGGCAGCGGCCAGTCCGCCACCCGCGCGACCATCGCGCGCACGCGCCTGGCCCGCGACGCCGGCGCCGATATCGCGCTGGTCGCCGCGCCCGCCTACGTGCGGCCGACCCAGGAAGGCATGTACCGCCATTTCAGCGAGGTCGCCGAGCACGGCGGCCTGCCGCTCATGCTTTACAACGTGCCCACGCGCACCGCCTGCGACCTGCTTCCGGAAACGGTGGCGCGGCTGGCCGCGCACGGCAACATCCATGGCATCAAGGAAGCGGTGACCGACCCGGTGCGCATGCAGGCGCTGCTGGCCCTGCAGCAGGAGGGTTTCGGCATCTGGTCGGGCGACGACCCGACCGCGCTGCGCGCGCTCCGCGCCGGCGCCAACGGCGTGGTGTCGGTGGCGGCCAATGTCGCGCCGGAGAAGTTCGCCGCGCTGTGCGTGGCGGCGTCGGCCGACGGCGATGCCGAGGCCGCGGAGCTCGATGCCCAGCTCCGTCCGCTCTACGAGCTGCTCGCCGTCGAACCCAACCCCATCCCGGTGAAGTGGTGCCTGGCCCGGCTCGGCTTCGGCGAGGCGCACCTGCGCCTGCCCCTGCTGCCGCTGTCCGAGGCCCACCATGCCGCCGCGGAACATGTGCTGAGCGCCCTCGGACTCGCCAGGCCGGGTGCGCCGGCGCCGGCTGCTAGACTTGGCTGATGACCCTCGAAGGAAGGTGACCGTGACGCGTACATACCTGCTGCCGGCGGCCACGCTGGCCGCTGCCACGCTGCTTGGCGGCTGCGGCTTCATGCGCGAGCATTTCGGGCGCAAGGATCCGGCCTACCAGCAGGCGCCGCAGGACCGCCCGCTGGAAGTCCCGCCGGACCTGGACCGGCCGACCGAGAGTTCCGCCCTGACCATTCCGCCCGCCTCCAGCGGCTCGCCGCAGGTGCTGGTGCTGGGCGCGCCGCCCGAGGCGGCTTCCACTGCACCACCGCCCGGGCCGGCGGCCGCGGCCGCCGCGCCGGCGGCACCGATCGCGCCGGGCGTGGCCATCGATGGTGGCGCGCTGCGCGTCAACGACACGGTGGAAAGCACCTTCGCCCGCGTCGGCTTGGCGCTGGAGCGCTCCGGCGCGGCGAGCATCACCACCCGCGACGATGCCGGCCATGCTTATGCCGTCGAGACCACCGGGCAGGCCGCAGGTGAGGAGCCGGGCTGGTTCAAGCGTGCCATCACCTTCGGTCAGGCCGGCAAGAAGGGCACCGCGCGCGTGCCGCTCACCGTCCGCGTCAGCGCCGACGGGACCGGCAGCCGCGTCACCATCGAGGGCGCTTCCGACGAGGCCAGCCGCGAGGCGGCGCGCGCGCTCATGGCGACGCTGCGCCAGCGGCTGTCGTAGCCTGAGGCCTGAGGCCTGAGGCCTGAGGGCTGAGGCGCGGGATAGCATTCCGCGCATGGCCCGGCTGCGGCGCGGCGGCATCCGGATGCCGCCGCGGGATCAGCGCTCAAGCAGCGGGAGCTTGCCTGGCTTGCCGTCCCACTCGCTGGCGTCCGCCGGCGGCTCCTTGCGTTCGGCAAGGACCGGCCACACCTTCGCAAGCTCGGCATTGAGTGCCACGAACGCTTCCTGGCCCGCCGGGACGTCGTCCTCGGGAAAGATCGCCACGGCCGGGCATTCGGGCTCGCACAGGGTGCAGTCGATGCATTCCTCGGGATCGATCACGAGGAAGTTCGGCCCCTCATGGAAACAGTCGACCGGGCAGACTTCCACGCAGTCGGTGTACTTGCACTTGATGCAGTTTTCGGTGACGACGAAAGGCATGGTGCAAGATGGCGCTCCCTACGAGGTTCGAACTCGTGTTCCCGCCTTGAGAGGGCGGTGTCCTGGACCACTAGACGAAGGGAGCGTTTGTTTCGGAATCGGCGAGCCGCGTAGTATAGCCGATCGGACTCGCTCGGCAAGCATGCCGCAACGGACCACGGGATGAGCCTGGAAACCTACGAAAACAACGACTTGAACGAAGGATTGTTCCGCATCATCCCGCGTGCCGAACACAGCATTTCGCGCCGGAACATCTCCAGCGGCGCGGTGCGCGTGCTGTACCGCCTGCACGAGGCGGGCTACCGCGCGTGCCTGGTCGGTGGCGCCGTGCGCGACCTGCTGCTGGGCGGCAATCCCAAGGATTTCGACGTCGCCACCGATGCCACGCCCGAGCAGGTGCGCGCGCTGTTCCGCAACTGCCGGCTGATCGGCCGCCGCTTCCGGCTGGCGCACGTGCTGTTCGGCCGCGAGATCGTGGAGGTGGCGACCTTCCGCGGCAGCGAGGACGATGGCAGCGGCGATCGCCACCTGGTCGACGGCCGGCTGGTGCGCGACAACGTCTACGGCACGATCGAGGAGGACGCGCTGCGCCGCGACTTCACCATCAACGCGCTCTATTACGACATCGCCGATTTCAGCGTGCTGGATGCGGTCGGCGGCATGGCGGATCTCGAACGACGGGTGCTGCGCCTGATCGGCGACCCGGACCTGCGCTACCGCGAGGATCCGGTGCGCATGCTGCGCGCGGCGCGCATCGCCGCCAAGCTCGATTTCACGATCGCCCCGGAAACGGCCGCTCCGTTCGCGAAGCTGGCGCCGCTTCTTGCCGAGGCGCCTCCGGCGCGCCTGTTCGACGAATGCATGAAGCTCTTCATGAGCGGCTATGGCCTGGCCAGCTTCCGCGCGCTGGAGCAGCACGGCCTGCTTCAATACGTGTTCCCGGCCACTGCCCGCAGCATCGCGGAGGCCAAAGCGCCGCACGTGCGCCAGCTGATCGAGGAGATGCTCGCCAGTACCGACGCGCGCGTGCGCGCCGACAAGCCGGTGACGCCGGCCTTCCTGCTCGCCGCGCTGCTCTGGGAGCCGGTCCGCCAGGCCGCCGAAGCGCTGGTCGTCGCCGGTACCGAGCACACTGCCGCCTGGCAGGACGCCGCCGACCGTGTGCTCCGCGAGCAGTCGCGCCACGTCGCGCTGCCGCGCCGCTTTACCCTCGGCGCCGAGGAGATCTGGGCGCTGCAGCCGCGTTTCGCACAGAACACCCGCAAGCGCGCGCTGCGCCTGCTTGCCCATCCGCGTTTCCGCGCCGCCTACGATTTCCTGCTGCTGCGGGCCGGCGAATCGCCGCAACTGGCCGCGCTCGGTCACTGGTGGACGATCGCGCAGGAGCTGGGCGCCGACGAATTCGCCGCACAACTGGCGACCATGCCCGAACTCGCCGCCGCCGAGGCCGAGGCCGCGCCACGCAAGCGCGCGCGCCGCCGTCGGCGCAAGCCGCAGACCGCCGCCCCGTCGGGATCGGGCCAGGCTTGACGCCATGCCTCCGGCGCACGCCGATCCCGGCGCGGGCGCTCCGACCGGCCCGGAACGCCTCGCCCTGGTCGGCCTCGGCAGCAACCTGGGCGAATCGGCCGTGGAGGTGCGCAAGGCGCTCACGGCGCTCGCCGGGCTGCCCGCGACGCGCCTCCTGCGCCATTCGCGGCTGTTCCGCACCGCGCCCTGGGGCGTGACCGCGCAACCTGCCTTCGTCAACGCGGCGGCGGAACTCGCGACGCGCCTGGCGCCGCGGGAGCTGCTCGATCACCTGCTGGCCATCGAGCAGCGGCAGGGCCGCCATCGCCACGGCGAGCGCTGGGGGCCGCGCCTGATCGACCTCGACCTGCTCTGCCTCGGCGACCTCGCGGTCGATGAGCCGGGCCTGGTGTTGCCGCATCCGCACCTCGCCGAGCGGGCCTTCGTGCTGGCGCCGCTGGCCGATCTCGACCCGGACCGGATGCTGCCGGGCGTCGGCCGGGTGCGCGAGCTGCTGGCCAGGGTGGACGCCAGCGGCTGCGTGCCGCTGCTTGAGGTCGGGCAAGTACGCGGGGAATAATGCAAGGCTCCTTCCAAGGCCGAGCCGCGATGTACACCAGCGCGAATGCGACCCCGGTAACCGTGCCCGAGTTGCACGCGAAGAAGCGCCGCGGCGAGAAGATCGTGTCGATCACCGCCTACGACGCGAGCATCGCCACGCGCGCCGACGAGGCAGGCGTGGATTTCGTGCTGGTCGGGGATTCCCTCGGCATGGTGGTGCAGGGGCATCCCAGCACGCTGCCGGTCACCATGGACCAGATGGCCTACCACACGGCCTGCGTCGCGCGCGGCCTGCGGCGCGCCCTGCTGGTCGCCGATCTGCCGTTCATGAGTTTCCGCGACGTGCCGACGGCACTCGCCAACGCGGCGCGCCTGTTCTCCGAATGCGGCGCGGCGATGGTCAAGCTCGAAGGCGGTGGCTGGGTGTGCAAGGTCATCGAGGCGCTGGTCCGGCACGAGATGCCGGTGTGCGCGCACCTTGGCCTCACCCCGCAATCGGTGCATCGCCTCGGCGGCTACCGGGTGCAGGGCAAGACCGAGGCCGCGGCCGAACGGCTGCGCGCGGACGCGCACGCGGTGGAGGCGGCGGGCGCCGCCCTGCTGGTGCTGGAATGCGTGCCGGCCGCGCTGGCCGAGAGCATCAGCCGCGAGCTGCGCATCCCCACCATCGGCATCGGCGCCGGGCCGGGTTGCGATGGGCAGATCCTGGTCGTGCACGATCTCCTCGGCATCACCCCGGGCAAGCGCCCGCGCTTCACCCGCGACTTCCTCGCCGGCACGCACTCGGTCGTCGACGCGATCGGCGCCTATGCCGCGGCGGTGCGGAGTGGTGAATTCCCCGCCCCCGAACACGCGTTCTGAGCCCGTGCAGACCGTCATCCGCGCCGCGGAACTGCGCTCCCTGCTCGCCGCCGCCCGTGGCGCGGGCAGGCGCATCGGTTTCGTGCCGACGATGGGCAACCTCCATGCCGGGCACCAGTCGCTGATCAGCCTGGCACGCGAGCGCAGCGATCTCGTCGTCGCCAGCGTCTTCGTCAATCCGACCCAGTTCGGTCCCAGCGAGGACTTCTCGCGTTATCCGCGCACCCCGGAAGCCGATGCCGCCGCGCTGGCGGCGCAAGGCTGCGACGTGATGTTCCTGCCGGCGGTTGACGAGCTTTATCCGCACGGTGCGGAAAACGCGGTGCGCATCCACGTGCCGGGCCTTTCGGAGACCCTGGAAGGCGCGATCCGTCCGGGCCATTTCGACGGCGTGGCCACCGTGTGCGCGGCGCTGTTCAATCTGGTACAGCCGGACCTGGCCGTATTCGGGCAGAAGGACTACCAGCAGCTGCTGGTGATCCGCAGGCTGGTCGCCGACCTGTCCTTTCCGATCGAGGTCCTTGCTGCGCCGATCGTGCGCGAGCCGAGCGGTCTCGCCATGAGTTCGCGCAATCAGTACCTCGATCCCGACCAGCGCGAGCGGGCGGCGGCGATCTTCGCCACGCTCGGCTGGATGCGGGACGAGGCGCAGGCCGGCCGCGCCGCCGCGGACATCGAACAGGGGGCGCTGCTGCGGCTGGAGTCCGCCGGCCTGCGTCCCGATTACGCCGTGATCCGGCGCGCCGATGACCTTGCCGAAGCCGGTGCCGGCGATGGGCCACGGGTGGCCCTCGTCGCGGCGCGCCTCGGCAGCACGCGCCTGATCGACAACCAACTGCTCTGAACCGCGTCGACTCGGATTCTGTTGCGGATTTGCCAGATCGTGTGGTATTCTCCCCACGTCTTCGCGCTTTCCGCAACACTCCTCTTGCAGCGCGAAGATGATGCAGGGCGCATTCAGGCAATCGTCACTCCGATTGGAACCCTCGCAGCCGACAAGCGCGCGAGGGTTTTTTTTGTGCCGGCTTGCAACATTCATGCTGCACCCGCACATGGATTTGCTAGAATTGCCGCATAGGCGTGTGTAGCCAAAAGGCAACACGTCCATCCCGGAGAAGTCCATGCACCTGAACCTCCTCAAGGCCAAGATCCATCGCGCCACCGTGACCATGGCCGAGCTCCATTACGAGGGCTCGTGCGCCATCGATGGCGACCTGCTCGATGCCTCCGGGATCCGCGAGTACGAGCAGATCCACATCTACGACGTCAACAACGGCGAGCGCTTCTCGACCTACGCGATCCGCGCCGAAGAGGGCTCTGGCACGATCTCGATCAACGGCGCCGCCGCGCACCGTGCCCAGCCGGGCGACCTCATCATCATCTGCGCCTACGCCGGCTTCAGCGAGGCCGAGGCCAGCATCCACAAGCCGCAGCTGGTCTACGTGGACGCGCAGAACCGCATCACGCGGATGAGCCGGTCGATTCCCAAGCAGGTGGCTTAGCTTTTGCGATCTTCCCTGATCGCTGCTCCGAGGTGCGCCTGAACAACTCGCCGCAAGAGCCTCCGGACGGTTCACGAGCGGCCATCCCTGGCCGCACTTCCGATCAAGTGCCGCCCTCGATGGGAAGAGGTGAGTCGGAGAGCGCGAGTGCGGGCGGGTCCCGGGCGTGCTGGGCGAGGGCCCAGGTGACGTGTTCACGCACGAGGCTTGAGGGATCATCGCGGCGGGATTCAAGGGCGGCGATGACGGTGGGGGTGGTGGGGGCGTTGCCGAGGGCGACGGCGATGTTGCGCAGCCAGCCCGCGTAGCCGGTGCGGCGGATCGCCATGCCTTCGGTGCGCTGCAGGAACTCTTCTTCGGTCCAGGCGAAGAGGTCGACCAGCGCCGCGCCGTCGAGGCCGTGGCGCGGGATGAAATCCGCCTCGGGCGTCGGCGTGGCGAACTTGTTCCAGGGGCACACCAGCTGGCAGTCGTCGCAGCCGAAGATGCGGTTGCCCATGGGTTTCCGGAGCTCCTCCGGGATCGGCCCGCGCAGTTCGATGGTGAGATAGGAAATGCAGCGCCGCGCGTCCAGCCGGTAGGGCGCGATGATCGCCTGCGTCGGGCAGACGTCGATGCAGCGCCGGCAGGTGCCGCAGTGCGCGCTGGCCGGTGGGTCGGGCGGCAGCGGCAGGTCGGTGTAGATCTCGCCGAGGAAGAACCATGATCCGGCATGCCGGCTGAGCGCCAGAGTGTGCTTGCCGATCCAGCCGAGGCCGGCATTCCGCGCCAGCGCCTTTTCGAGCACCGGGGCCGAATCGGTGAAAGCGCGATAGCCAAACGGCCCGGCCATTTCGGCGATGCGCCCGGCAAGCTTCTGCAGGCGGCCGCGGATCAGCTTGTGGTAATCGCGTCCGAGCGCGTAGCGGGAGACATAGCCGCGCGAAGGGTCGTCCAGCACCTCCCCGGCGCGTGCGAGATCCGGTGGCGCGTAGTTCATGCGCGCTGAGATCACGCGGACGGTGCCGGCGACGAGCTCGGCCGGCCGACTGCGGCGCGTGCCGTGGCGCTCCATGTAGTCCATGTCGCCATGCAGTCCGGCTTCGAGCCAGTCGAGCAGGTGCGCTTCGTCGGCGGCGAGGTCGATGTCGGCAATGCCGACCTGCTGGAAGCCGAGCTCGGCGCCCCATTGCCGGATGTCCGCCACCAGCGCGGCGTAGTCGATGGATCGTTCGGTGCTGTTCATGGTGCCCGGGGTGTGGGCGTGTGGGCGGCGCCCGCGCCAAGTGCGCGACGGCGCGATCGGATGCGGCCTGCAAGGACGCAAGCATAACCTGCCGGCACCGCGACCTATAATCCGGCGATGCCCGGATCCATTCCTTCCAGCAGGCTGCATACGGCGGCCAAGGTGCGCGCCATCGACCGCCACGCCATCGAGGTGCTGGGCATCCCCGGCATCGAGCTGATGCAGCGGGCCGCGGCGGCGGCGTTCACGGAACTTCGCCGGCGCTGGCCGGCGGCGCGCCGGCTGCTCCTGCTCGCCGGCAGTGGCAACAACGGCGGCGACGCCTATCTTCTCGGCGTGCGCGCCCGCGAGGCAGGCTTCGATGTCGAGGCGATCGCCGTCGGCCAGGCGAGCGGCGGCGATGCGCTCCGCGCGCGGCTGGCCTTCGTCGCCGCCGGCGGGCGACTGCTCGAAGCCGTCCCCGACATGCGGCTCCCCGACGCTGATGTCCATGTCGACGGCCTCTTCGGCACCGGGCTGGCGCGGCCGGTCGAAGGCATGGCGGCGGAGCTCATCGCGGCGCTCAACGCCAGCGGCCGGCCGGTGCTGGCGCTCGACGTGCCCTCGGGCCTCGACGCCGACACCGGCACGCGGCTGGGCGCTGCGGTGCAGGCCGCTGCCACCGTCAGCTTCGTGGCCTGGAAGCGCGGCCTGTTCACCGCCGATGGCGCCGACTGCTGCGGCGAGCGGGTGCTCGCGGACCTCGACCTGCCCGGCGACGCGTACGCCGCGCAAGCCGATGCGGAACTTCTCGACGGCACCCTCGACGGCCTTCTGCCGCCACGCCCGGCGAACGCCAACAAGGGCTGCTACGGCCATGTCCTCGCCATCGGCGGCGACCACGGCATGGGCGGATCGATCCAGCTCACGGCGCGGGCGGCGCTGCGCACCGGTGCGGGGCTGGTCAGCGTGGCGACGCGCCCCGGCAACGTGCCGGCGCTCAACGCCGCCTGCCCCGAGCTCATGGCGCATGCCGCCGAGTCGCCGGCCGAGTTCCGCTCGCTGCTGGGGCGCGCCAGCGTGCTCGCCATCGGTCCGGGGCTGGGGCAGGGCGAGTGGGGGCAGGCGCTGCTCGCTTCCACGCTGGAGGCCGGCAAACCACTGGTGCTGGATGCGGACGCGCTGAATCTCCTTGCCGCCGCGCCGCGCGAGCTGCCCGCGGACACGATAATGACGCCGCATCCGGGCGAGGCGGGGCGGCTGCTCGGGATCTCCGCGACGGAGGTGCAGCGCGACCGCTTCGCCGCGGCCCGCGAACTCGCCTCGCGCTTCGATGCCGTGCTGGTGCTGAAAGGGGCGGGAACCCTGGTGGCCGCGCCCGACGGACGCGTCGCCGTCTGCCCCTGGGGCAATCCCGGCATGGCCTCCGGCGGCATGGGCGACCTCCTGACCGGCGTCATCGCGGCGCTGCTCGCGCAGCACCTGTCGCCCTGGGACGCCGCGCGGCTCGGCGTGGCGCTGCACGCGCGCGCCGGCGACGCTGCCGCCGGCGAGGCTCCGCGCGGGCTGCTGGCCGTGGATCTCCTGGCGCCACTGCGCCGCCTTGCCAACGGCTGCGCGCCATGAGGCGCGACCTTGGCCGGCTCGACGAGGGCGAACTCGCGGCGGTGGCAAGGCGGCTCGCGCCCGCCGCGGCCGCTGGCGGCGTGCTTTACCTCGTGGGCGAACTCGGCGCCGGCAAGACCACCTTCGCGCGCGCCCTGCTGCGCGCGCTCGGCGTGGGTGAGCGAGTGAAGAGCCCGACCTACAGCCTGGTCGAATCCTACCGGGTCGGCGCACTCGACGTGCACCACCTCGACCTCTACCGCATCGCCGATCCCGGCGAGCTCGAATGGCTGGGCCTCGGCGACTTGAGCGGCCCCGGCGCGCTGCTGGTCGTGGAATGGCCGGAGCGCGGCAGCGGCGCGCTGCCGCAACCGGATCTCGCCGTGCAGCTCGCGCATGCCGGGGAATTGCGCGCGCTGGCCCTCGAGGCACGCAGCCCGCGCGGCATCCCCTGGTTGGCGGCGGCGGCTGCCGGCGCAGCGGAAATCCCTGAATGAACATCAGGAACACCGCGCAGCCTTCGGATTTGGAAGGAAAAGACCTCTTGATTTCCATGTCCGGTTTCGCGTTGAATACGCAGCATGCGCGATCCCGCCTTCCGCCGCCGGCTCGTTCTCGGTGCCGCAGCCGTCCTGCTGGCGGCCGGATGCGCGCACGCGGCGGAAGTGACCGGGCTGCGCATCTGGCCGGCTGAAGACCACACCCGTGCTGTCATCGACCTGTCCGGGCCGGTGGACTACAAGCTGTTCGAGCTGGCCAGCCCCGACCGTATCGTGCTCGATCTCAAGGGCAGCCACTTCGCCGCCGGCTTCGAGGCTGCGGCCAGTGGCGGCGCCCTCAAGGGCGTGCGCGCCGGCCGCCAGGGCAAGGCGGATGCGCGCATCGTGTTCGACTTGGCGACGGGCGCGCGTCCCAGGAGCTTCCTGCTGCCGCCCGGCGACAAGGCCGGGCATCGCCTGGTGGTCGACCTCTACCCCGCCGGCGCCAAGCCGCTGCCGGTGAAGCGCGCCCCGGAAATCGCCGCCGGCAAGGCGCGCGACATCGTCATCGCCATCGACGCCGGCCACGGCGGCAAGGACCCGGGCTCGATCGGCGCCAGCGGCACGCACGAAAAGCGCATCACCCTCGCGGTCGCGCGCGAACTCAAGGCGCTGGTCGACAGGACGCCCGGCATGACCGGCGTGCTGACCCGCGATGGCGACTACTTCATTCCGCTGGAGCAGCGCTACGCCAAGGCGCGCGCGGCCAAGGCGGACCTCTTCATCTCGATCCATGCCGACGCCTTCACCAACGCCGACGCGCGCGGGTCCTCGGTTTGGGTGCTGTCGCCGCGTGGTGCCACCAGCGAGGCGGCGCGCTGGCTGGCCGATCGCGAGAACCGCGCCGACCTCGTTGGCGGCGTCACCCTCGACGACAAGGACGACACCCTGGCCAAGGTGCTGCTCGATCTCTCGCAGGGCGCCACCATGGGCGCCAGCAATGCTGTCGCCGAACACGTGCTGAGCGCCCTCGGACGGATCGGGCCGACCCACCGCAGCTACGTCGAGCGGGCCAATTTCGTGGTGCTGCGCTCGCCGGACGTGCCCTCGATCCTGGTCGAGACCGCCTTCATCACCAACCCCGCCGAGGAAGCGCGACTGAAGACGCCAGCCCATCGCGAGAAGCTCGCCGCGGCCATCCTCGACGGCGTGCGCAACCACTTCCGAGCCTCGCCGCCACCCGGCAGCCTGTTCGCACAGGAGCGCGAGCGCGGCAGGCGCGCCGCCGCCGAACGCTACGTCGTCAGCCGTGGCGACACCCTCAGCACCATCGCCGCACGCCACGGCGTGAGCACCGCCGAACTCCGCGCCGCCAATGCCCGCCCCGACGAGCGCGTGCTGGTCGGCGAAGTCCTGGCCATTCCGTCCGGCTGAGGAACCCGCTCGCCCGAGCATTTTGTCGTGCGGCACACGCGATTGACCGATCGGGGTCGCCGCCCGCAGGAGCGACCTTGGTCGCGACCCGGGTCACATCGCACATTCGTAACGCCAGTCGCCTGCACGAATCCCGGCGATGCGATGACGGTCGCGCACAGGTGCGCTCCTACGCGATGCAAATGGCGGGGATCAATCCTGCGTATCCGGCCCGCCGAAGGAATCCGGGCCGTCGCCCGTGGTCTTCTCGTAATGGCCCTTGCCGACGCGCCGGTACTGGCTGAAGCCATGCCGGGCGATGTTCCCCTCCTTCAGCACGTGGCCTTGGCCGACGATCACCGCCGGTGCGCCGATCACCCGTCGCACCGCCAGCCCGCAGGCCGGGCATTGCGTGAGCGGGGCTTCGTCGAGGTGCTGCATGCGCTCGAATCCGTAGCAGCACAGCGCGCAGCCGGGAGGTTCGACGGGGGCGTATTCGTAGGTCGGCATGTATCCGATGTGCGTCCGGCGGCGGGCGCGATCAAGCGCCGTGCTGGCCGTTCGTCCAGAACGCGTCCATCTCGCGCCAGCGGTTCACGACCCGGCAGAAGAGTTCCGCGGTGCGTTCGGTGTCGTACACCGCCGTGTGCGCCTCGCGCGCATCCCAAGGCTGGCCGGAGGCCTCCACGGCGC
Organism: Lysobacterales bacterium; assembly: GCA_017305135.1. GTDB lineage: Bacteria > Pseudomonadota > Gammaproteobacteria > Xanthomonadales > Rhodanobacteraceae > Dokdonella_A. The sequence continues at coordinate 116,183 of JAFKNA010000006.1, forward strand.
GGCTCAGCACGGTCTGGCCGTAGGCGAGGCCGCCGAGGGTCACGGTGTCGAAGGCGCTGAAGGGGTGGAAGGGATTGCGCTTGTGGCCGGTTCGCCGCACCGCGGCATTGATGACGCCGAGATCGAACGAGGCGTTGTGGCCGACCAGGATCGCACGCTGGCAATTGTTGGCGCCGAGCGCCGCGCGCACCGGCTTGAAGATGAACTCCAATGCCTCGCGTTCGGGCACCGCGAAGCGGAACGGATGGCCGGGGTCGATGCCGTTCACTTCCATCGAGCGCGGATCGAGCTCGGAGCCGGCAAACGGCACCACGTGAGTCGAGATCACCGGTTCCGGGTGCAGGTAGCCCGCTTCGTCCATGCGGATGATCGCGGCGGCGATCTCCAGCAGCGCGTGGCGTTCCCAGTCGAAACCACCGGTTTCAACGTCGATGACCACGGGCAGGAAACCTCGGAACCGCTGCGCCATCCGGGTGGCGGTGGGGGAAATGCTCATCGCGCGAGCATAGCAAGCGGCCGGCCGCGCCGCAGGCGGCGCCCACGTGTGAACAATGCTGAACCACCACGGCCGGACGGCGTGACAGGGCTGCCGTTGCTTGCGATGCTTGCCGGCAACGGCGCAGTTGTCGCCGCATCCCACAATCGGAGGATTCGTCCATGCGTTGGCAGAAAGGCCGCTCCAGCGACAACGTGGTGCGCGATGCGGGGGGTGGCGGCCGGCGCCTCGGTGGCGGGCTCGGCATCGGCGGCATCGTGATCGTGGTGATCGTCGGGCTCCTCTTCGGCAAGAACCCGGGCGAGATCCTGCAGCTCCTCGGCGATATGGGCGGCGGCGCGCCCGCGCAGCAGCAGACCGCGCCGGCCGGCAGCGACGAGCAGACCGAATTCGTGCGCAAGATCCTCGGCAGCACCGAGGACGTGTGGAGCCAGGTGTTCCGCGCCGGCGGCGCCACCTACGCAGCGCCCAAGCTCGTGCTCTTCAGCGGCGCGGTGCGCTCGGCCTGCGGCGCCGCATCTTCCGCGATGGGGCCGTTCTATTGCCCCGGCGACCGCCAGGTGTACCTGGACCTCGATTTCTTCCGCGAGATGCAGCAGCGCTTCCACGCCGCCGGCGACTTCGCGCGTGCCTACGTCATTGCCCACGAGGTCGGCCACCACGTGCAGAACCTGCTCGGCGTGATGGGCCAGGTGCAGGACGCCGCCCGCCGCGGCGCGCCGATGGAAGGCGCGACCGGCCTTTCCGTGCGCCAGGAACTCCAGGCCGACTGCTTCGCGGGCGTGTGGGCCAACCACGCCCAGCAGCAGCTCGACTGGCTGGAACCGGGCGACGTGGAAGCGGCGCTCAATGCCGCCAACCAGATCGGCGACGATGCACTGCAGAAGCAGGCGCGCGGCTACGTGGTGCCCGACTCGTTCACCCACGGCAGTTCCGCCGAGCGCGTGCGCTGGTTCAAGACTGGCCTCGCCAGCGGCGACATGAACCGCTGCGACACGTTCGCGGCGTCGCAGCTGTAGGCCAAAGTCGCTGCCGATCACGACCGGCGGCACGCCGATTGCGCCAGCTCGTGCCCGGCTGCGCAGTCGTGGTGTGCTGGCCCAGATCCAGTCCGCTCCAGCGACCGCGGATTTCGCTAAACTCCGGCGCATCGGGGCCGGCTCCGCCGGCCCGGCGGAAGTACGCCGATGGCGTCCGGGCAGCCTGGCTTCTTTGCGGAACTGAAGCGCCGCCACGTCTGGCGGGTCGCTCTGGCCTACACGGTCGCGGGCTGGCTGCTGATCCAGGTTGCCACGCAGATCTTCCCCTTCTTCGGGATTCCCGATTGGGCCGTGCGCCTGGTCGTGCTGCTGCTCGCGCTCGGGTTCCCGGTGGCGGTGGTGCTGGCCTGGATCTACGAGCTCACGCCCGAAGGCGTGCGCCGCACGCCGCCGGCCGACTCGCCGCAGGTGCGTCCGGAGCAGCAGCGGCGCCGGATCGCACGCAGGCTCAATACGGCGATCATCGCCATCCTGGTCGCATCCGTGCTGTTCCTCGGCTGGCGCCTGCATGCGGTCGACAGGGCAGGGTCGCTGCCCGCCGCCACCGCACCGGCGCCGGCAACGCACGACGAGGCCGCCAGGCCTGCCGCCGCTGCGGGCATTGCGCCAGAGCCGGCACCGCCGAAGTCGATCGCGGTGCTGCCCTTCGAGAATCTTTCCGACGAGAAGGCCGGTGCCTACTTCGTCACCGGCATGCAGGACCTGATCCTGACCAAGCTGGCCGAGATCGCCGACCTCAAGGTGATCTCGCGCACCTCGACGGCACGCTATCGCAGCCGCCCGGACAACCTGAGGCAGGTCGGCGAGGAACTCGGGGTGGCGACGGTGCTGGAGGGCAGCGTGCAGCGGGCCGGCAACCAGGTTCTGGTGAACGTGCAGCTGATCGATACCCGTACCGACGCGCACCTGTGGGCGCAGAGCTACCAGCGCACGCTGGACAACCTGTTCGGGGTGGAAGGCGAGGTCGCCGGGAAGATCGCGACCGCCCTGGACGCGCGGCTTTCGCGTGCGGAGACGGCAAGCCTCGCCATGGTGCCGACCACCGACAAGGTCGCGATGGATCTCTTCCTGCACGCCGAGTTCAACCTCGGCAAGGGATTCTCGAACTACGACACCGAGCCCCTCCGGGAAGCCATTCCGCTGTACCGGCAGGCGATCGCCGCCGACCCGGACTTCGCCCTGGCCTACGCCCGGCTGTCCTTCGCCGAAAGCCTGCTCGGCTGGTTCGGCGGCGCCGGCGCCGACGTGAACGAGCTGGCCGAGCGCGCGCGCACCGATGCGGAACGGGCGCTCCAGCTCGCGCCCGGCGACAGCGCCGCGCAACTTGCGCTCGGCTTCAGCGCCTATTACGGACGCGGCGACTACGGCGCTGCGCTGGATGCGTTCGCCAGGGCGCTCCGCGCCAAGCCGAACGACACCGGCGCGCTCTCCGGGCGTGGTTACGTCGAACGCCGCGAGGGCCGCTACGACGCGGCGATCGCATCACTGCAGCAGGCGTTCGCCATCGATCCCCGCAATTCGGCGCTGGCCGCGGAGCTCGGCTCCACCTACGCCATGGTGGGCCACTACCCGGAGGCACAAGGCTGGGCGCAACGCGCGCTGGCGCTGGATCCGGAGAACCTCAATGCGCGTGCGTTCCTTTCCATCGCGATCCTGCACGACAGCGGCGACGTGGCCGCCGCGCTGGCGGCAGTGCCCGGCGATGCAGCCATGATGAAGCGCATGCGGGTGGGCCTGCTCACCCTGCAGCGGCGCTATGGCGAGGCCTTGGGCCTGCTCGACGGCGTGGCCGACACAGCCGACAACTTCGGCTATTCCGGCGGTTCCAAGTCCCTGCAGCAGGCGCAGTTGCATCGCCTCATGCGCGACGACCCCGCGGCCCTGCCGCTGTTCGGCCAGGCGCGGACGGAGATGCAGCAGCGATTGTCCACGCAGCGCGGCATCGCGGTCAGTTTCGTCCGCCTCGACATCGCCACCGCCGAGCTCGGCCTCGGCCACGCCCAGGATGCACTCGACCAGGTAGCGGTCGCGCTGGCGACCGCCGGCCAGAGTGCGGACCACGTGGCACTGCCGCAGGTGATGAAGGTCGCTGCAACCCTGTATGCGCAGGCGGATCGCCCGGCATTGTCGGTGCCGTTGATCGAGAACGTCATCGCCACCCCCGGCGCCGGCCAGGCCTATGCCCCGGTGCTGCTGTGGCTTGACCCCGCCTGGGATCCGATTCGCGAGGATCCCCAGTTCCAGGCCCTGCTCAAGAAGCATGCGAGGTCGCGCCCGGATCTCCTGTACGAGCGTCCGGCCGCGGGCTAGTGCATCCCTTCATTGCGGGGGGGGGGCGCGGGTCGCGCGCCCGGGTGCGCTCCTACGGTCGAGGAGGCGCAGGCGCTGCTGCGGATGCCAAGCGGCGAGCGGGCCTCAAATCCCCCACAGAATCACCCACGGATGATGCCCATTCGAGCCCACCATGCCCATGAACGAAAAAGCCACCTAAGCAGAATCAACGGCTTAGGTGGCTGTGTTGGGGCGGCGGCAATCCAACAGACTTTGCAAGTCATTGAACAGGCAAAGAGCCGACGTTGTGAGTTTCTGCGCCTACCGCCAAAAATACCGCCAAAGGTTGGCGACGCTCGCGGTTCCGCTGCAAATTGTTGCGGTTTGGCGCGCGTGAGGGATGGCGCCGGTTTCCGGGACCGTTGGCCTGAAGTTCCGTGCTACCCCCGCCCCGGGCGCAGCCGCGCGGCCATTGAAGCCAGCGCCCGAGCCACTAGCGCGGCGTGTTCCCTGCGCAGGCGGTCGAAGGTGCACCAGCGCATGCCGGGCGGCTTCCAACCCTCGCCATTCAGGATGCCCGGCTGCCATTGCAGGCGCGCGCGGATGCGCTCGGCGCGGCGGATGGCGCGATCCTCGGCGCCCTCGCGCTGGCAGCGGTAGGCGAGCCGGTGGCAGTGCCGGCAGGCGAACAGGCCACGGACGATGTAGAGCAGCGCCACGCGCCGCGTACAGGCCGGGCAGCGGAACCACACGCGGGCGCCGCCGTATCGGCAGGCGGTCCATTCCAGCGGTACGGGGCAAGTGGCGTCGTGCCACGCCTCGCCAATGCGGTAGCGATAGTCCAGGCGCAGGCAACCGGCTTCGGCTTGCATGTCCACGGCGGCCACGCGCTCGCCCGCGCGCGTCCACTGCCAGGCGACCGCGCGACCGGGTTGCAACACGCCTTCACGCGCAAGGCGGCGCACGTCGATTTGCCGGCAATCGCCGGTGCAGGTCTTTCCCCCGTGCTGCGGGCCGCTGCCGAATCCGCCCATGTCAAACGGCCCAACGGTTTGCCGAAATCATTTGCCGATCCGCGCGGGCAGTTCGGCGGCCACGCGCTCCCGGATCGCGTCGCCGGTGTCGTCCAACAGGTCCAGCGATGGAAACCGCTGGCGTTCGATGATCGGCCGTGCCAGCCCGTCGACCACGGGATCGGCGCCGCTCAATTGCTGGACGACGACGGTAAGCGGCGTGGGCGCCTTGGCGTCCGGCTTGCCGACCAGGTACTGCGCCAGCCATGCGCGCGCGTGCGGGTCGCCGTCCTTCGCCTTCACCACTGCGGCGGCCACCACGTCGCGCCAGTCGTCCAGCGTGACGGCATCGGTCAGCGCGCCCATGTAATCGGTTTGCGTGCGCCGGTGCGGCGCGGAGCCGCGCAACAGGGCTGGCGTGGGTTTGGTCATGGCGTGCCTCTGGGGTCGAAGCGCCCGCACTGGCGCTTCGCGTGCGGGTAATGCAGCGGCTCGGATGGCAGCGGCTCGCATCCGGTGTTGCATCGCCCCATGCCGCCGGCCGGGTTCACGGGATCACGCACGAAATGCCGGCAGTCGGTGCAGGCGACCGGCGGGCGCGGTACAGCACGAAAGCCGTTTTCGCCGCTCCCCGCGTGGCACCACGGACAGCCGAGCACGCGCGGCCAACCCGCCACCACGGGCGCGACGGCGGCGACGGCCGGATGCAGCCAGACGGGGCCGCAGTGGGCGCACAAGGCGGGCGCGGTTTCGTCTACGGGCACGCGGCCGCGTTCGCGCAGGCCGGCATCGCGCAGGGCATGCAGGTAGGCGCGCAGTGCCGCGTCGGGCAGGTCGGCGCAGCCGTCCAGGTCGGCGGGCGCCAACGCCTCGACCTGCGACCGCTCGAATCCTTCGGCATCGGCCAGTTCGAGCAAGCGGGCGCGCAGGGCGGCCGGGTCGATTTTCTGCAAACGGCCATCCTGCAAGGTGCCAAAAGTGCCAAAAGTCGGTGCAGCGGTCGGCGCTTGGGGTTTTGGCACTTTCGGCACTTCGCCATGCGACCGTTTCGGAAAACTCTGGCGGCGTTCGGCGAGGCGCGCGGTCCAGTCCATCATGCGGTCCAGGCGTAAGTGACGGACGGGCGGCCCAGGCCCGGCTCGGGCGGGACGGTGCGCAGGTGGTGGTACTCGGTCAGCGCGTCGATAGCGGCCTCGACCGCCTCGGCATCGGCCAGCCCGGACCAGTGCCTGCGATACACGTCGCGGGCAGTGAAGGAGTCGCCAAGGTCGGCGCGTCGCTTCAACAGCAGGTGCGCCCCGGTCAGCCCGCCATCGGCGGCCGGCGCATAGATGCGGCGCGCGTGCCCGGCCAGGTACTCGCACCAGTTCAGCGCCCGTGCCAGCGTGTCGGCGCGCACGGGGCCGCCGTGACCGTCCGCCAGGTGCAGGACCAGCGCCAGGCGCCCGACCAGCGCCGGATACTTGGCGAAGTGCGATTCCAGCCAGGCCGGTTCGTCGCCCGCGCGCAGCCGCTCCATGTGCGCGGTGTGCCATTCGGCGAACAGCCCTTGTGCCTCGTCGTCGAAGCGCAGGAACGGCACGTCGCAGCCTTCCGGGTGCTCGGCGCCGACGCTCCCCGGGTCCAGCGCGCGCAGGCGCTGGAATGCCTGCCATGCCTGCCGCTCGGCGTGCGGGTCGGGCGCGCGGTCCACGTAGCGCCAGCCGGTCGGCAGGTCGGGGTAGACGGCCAGTTGCAGGCGCTGGATCAGGCCATCATCGGCGAAACCGCCGCGCACGGCGCCGCGCACGTATTCGCCGAGCTTGCCCGGCTGCATGCCGCCCAGGATGGACATGGCGCAGGCTTCGATGCGAATGGTGCCGCGCCCGATCCGGTCCACGGTGTAGCTGCCCGAGCCGTTCCAGCATTCCAGCCAGAACGCGCGGTCGCCCTCACGGCCTTCGCGGTCCAGCGACGCCAGCCAGCCGGCCAGCTCGTCGCGGAATTGCACCAGCCCGCGCGGGTTGGCGTTCAGTAGCTCGCCGAGCTTTTCGACCGTCGCATCGTTGGCGACGATGCGCGGCTCGGTCGGAGCCGCCTCGTCGAACAGGGCGGCGTCGGCTTCGGCCTGCGCGGCCGCGGCGTCGCCCGCCTTGACCGCCTTCCGGATCGCGTCCTTCGCGTTCGCGCGCGTGGCCTCGGCGACCATGGCGCGCGCCTCGTGCTCGCGTTGCGCGGCCTCATAGGCTTCGCGTTCCTCGCCGGCCAGCCGGTCCAGCATGCGCCGGGTCGGCGCGAGCGCCGGACTCTTGCCGCTACTCGGGCGCCCGATCACGCAGCCCCACAACATCGGCCGCTCGATCCATGGACTCCGCCGCTTCATCGCCATGCCGACGCTGCGCCCGATGGCACCGGCCAGCCCGATCATGGCGGGAACCGCGGTGAAGTCCAGCGGCACCTGCAAGCCTTCCGCCGCATCCTCGCACCAGACGCGCACGGCTTCGGGCAACAGGTCGGCGCGGAACGCCGGCACGTCGGGCAGCGGCGAGGGCAACGGTTGCGGCGTGGCCTCAGAATAGGCGGGATCAGACGGCGCGGGCGCATCGCCATCGCCTCCCCGCGCGCGATGTGTTGGGAAACGTAGGGGTGTCGCGCCGCGTGCGCGCGCGTAGTGGTCCATCGCCGGCAGGTTCGGCAGCGCGAGCACGTCGGCGGCGCGCGCGTCCGGGTGCCGCGCCAGCCAGTCCACGGCGTCGCCCTTGGCGGGCAGGCCCAGCGCGCCCGCGTCGATCACGGCCACGGCGCAGCCAAGCGCGCGCAGGCGGTCGGCGACGGCCTCGGCATACTTGGCCCCGGCTCCGTCGTGGTCGGGCCAGACGATCACGCGGCGGCCGGCGAGCGGCGACCAGTCGGCGGCGTCGGCACTGTCTGCGGAACCGCTCGTCGTCGCCAGCATGCCGAGCGCGTGCAGGTGGTCGGCGGCCCATTCGCCTTCCACCACGATCACGGGCGCGGAAGGATCGGAACCGCTCAGTTCTGGCAGGAGGTACGGCGGCTTGCCGGCTGGCGGCGCGGGCGGTTCGCCGATGCGGTAGACGCCGCCATCGTGGAACATCGGACGAATCCACTTCGCGCCGTCCGCGCGCTTCAGGCGGATGCGCCAGAACAGCGGCGCGCCGTCGGCGTCGCGGTACTCGTGCAACGCCTCGGGCCGGTAGCCTTCGCGGAGCGCGCCAGCGGCGAGCCGGCGCGCGGCGTCCTTCGGGGATTCGGGTTTCGGCACGGCGTTCATCGGCCGGTCCTCCCCAGCAAGTCGCGCACGGCCTCGGCGAAGGCCAGCCCGGTGCGGCGCATGTGGAAGGCAACCAGGTCGCCCGCGCCGCAACCGGCAAAGCAGCGCCAGCCGCCGCGCGCGTCGCCGACGTGGACGCTACAGCTCGCCTCGTGGTCGTCATGGAACGGGCATGCGCCCTGCGCCCAGCCGCTCGCATTCGGCTTGCCGAGCTTGGCGACGTGCTGCGCATAGTAGGCGGCCGGATCGGGCAGGCGGTTGCGCCAGTTCGCCGGCAGGCGGCCGGGCCGCCCGGCCAGCGCGCGATAGCCGGTCAGCGCGATAGAATGTCGAACACGATGGATTGGAGTTTCGGCCTCGGGCAGCGCGCCAACGCTACCGGGGCCGCGTCGTTTCCGGCGTTCAACCATGCCCGCCTCCCAGCGCGTACAGGGCGCAGGCGGCGGCGAGGATGGCGAGCGCCACGGCTTCCGGTATGGCGGCCAGCGCGCGCAACAGTGCGAACAGGCGGGCCGTCATGGCGCGCCCTCGCCGGCAGCGAACGCGGCCAGGTCGTCACGGTGATAGCGCACCAGCCGGGCGCCGACCTTGCGCGCGCGCGGGCCGGTGCCTTTCCAGCGCCAATTGCGCAGGGTTTGAATCGCGGTGCCAAGGATCGCGGCGGCCTCGCGTTCGTCCACAAGGTCGCCGGGTTCGAGCTTTGCCGCCGGGGGCGGCACGTTGGGGATTGCAGGGTGCATCGCGGACTACTCGCATAGGCTGGCGGGGCCAGCGGTATGCGAACAGTAGGCGCGGGAAAAGAAGGCGCGGAGGGGGCGCAAACGCACCAAAGCGCGCAGCGAAATGCCCCCCGTTTAGCTATGAATAGCCGGCCTCGGCGAAAATCTCTTCGAGCTGTCGATATTCCGCGTCGCTCCGCTTTTCCTCTTCGATCAAGTCGCGAACCAGCTTGCGGACATCGCGCGTTTCGATCCGCTCGCCGAAAATCGCCTCGCTCGCGTAGGCAAGGAACGCCACGCGTCGCGCTCGGATCGTGCTAAAGCGCAATGCAGTGAACAAGGCGCGCAGGTACTGCGCACGTGCGCCATGTCTGTCGGTGCGCGGCGTCGGGACGCCCGCCACGTACTTTTCCGCTTGGGATAGCAGGTCGGCAAAATTGGGCGTATCGCAGACTGCGATCCCAAATGCGACGAACGATGCTGCGAAGGCCGTCCCGTCCGACGTGTTCGCGGGCAATTGTGCGCGGGCCTTCTGTGCGGCGACTTGACCTCTTCGCATGTTGCGGCGGGTGAAGCTTTCGACGCAGCGTCTGAACGCTTCTTGGTTCGGTCGTGTGAGCAAGTCGCGCAACGATGGATCAATGTCGAGAGCGGCTAGATTCTCGCGCGCGGCGCGCAGCGCCTTCACTGCAGCGGTGCGCCGTTGCTCGAATTGCCGCTTCGGCGGTGTAGTGGCGTCGCGCCCCAGTTCATCCATTGCCCGCCGAACCGCATGGCCGGTATCGATGATCCAGCGCAAGCCGGTTAATTCATCGGTGATGAGCTGCGCCATGTAGCGGCGCGTGCGCGGATCGCCAATCAGCGCGATCGTCGCCCAGGTGTTCAATGCCGCGAAATGATCAAGGGGTCGGCTCCAAACTACCGCATTAGCAGCGCGCGCCGCCTCGTAGAAGGTCCGCGCTTGGTACAGGCGCGGCGGCAAAGGTGTCGACTTTTCGACCCACTGCAAAAGCGGAAGCGGGATGTCATCTAGTGAAATACTCGCCTTCGCCACGCACGCACCTCCGCGCCCTTCAATCGGGGCCGCGCCAGCCGGGGAAGGTGCCCGGTGTTCGGGGATCAGCCTAGGCGCGGCGTAACGGAATCAGCCCGTCCTGCGCCGCATCGGCACCACGTTCGAGCCTTCGCGCAAGGTGCCCAGATAGTCGCTCCATGCCTGCATCATCGTGCGGCGCTCGGGCAGGAATGACGTGCGGTTGTAGGCGCGCCCGTTGGCATCGCGTACCGCGTGCGCCAACTGGTGTTCGATCACGTCCACGCGGAAGCCCAGCGTTTCGTCCAGCAGCGTGCGCGCCATGGCGCGGAAGCCGTGCGGCGTGAAGGTCTGCCCGTCATAGCCCATGCGCTTGAACGCGGCTGCCAGCGTCACGTTGGAAATGGCCTTCTTGCGGTCGCGCGTGCCGGGGAACAGGTAGCGCCCGGCGCCGGTCAGCGGGTGCAGCTCGCGCAGGATTGCCACGGCCTGCGTGGACAGCGGCACCAGGTGCGGTTCGCGCATCTTCATCTTGTGCGCGGGGATGATCCATTCGGCGGCGTCCAGGTCGAATTCCGCCCATTCGGCTTGCCGCAGTTCGCCCGGCCGCACGAATACCAGCGGCGACAGCTTCAACGCGCAGCGAACCGGGAAGGTGCCGGTGAAGCCTTCGATGGCGCGCAGCAGTTCGGCCACGCGGGCGGGTTCGGTGATGCTGGCGAAGTTCTGCACCTTGGGCGCCGGCAGCGAGCCGCGCAGGTCGCGCGTCACGTCCCCCTGCGCGCGCCCGGTGGCGACCGCATAGCGGAATACCTGCCCGCAATTCTGGTGGGCGCGGTGCGCGGTTTCGAGCGCGCCCCGTGCCTCGATCCGGCGCAGGCAGGCGAGCACGTCGGGCGCGGCAAGGTCGGCAATCGGCTTGGCGCCGATCCACGGGAACAGGTCACGTTCCAGGCGGCGGATGATCTTGTCGCCATGCGAGGGCACCCACTGCCCGGAAAACTTGGCGAACCACTCGCGCGCGACCGCCTCGAAGGTGTCGGCGCCGGCTACGGCTTCCGCCTTGCGTTGCTCGCCGGGGTCGATCCCATCGGCCAGCGCGCGGCGCATGGCGTCGCGCCTCTCGCGCGCGCGCTTCAGCGAAACATCGGGGTAGGTGCCGAGCGACAGCGTGTTGCGCTTGCCGCTGCCCGGCCGGCGGTAGTCGAAACGCCACAGCTTGCCGCCGCCCGTTTCCACCAGTAGCGATAGCCCATAGCCATCGCGGAGCGTCTGCGCGGCTGCCTGCGGTTTGGCGTTGGCGACGGCGGAAGGGGAAAGCGGAGCAACGCGCTTGGGCATGGCGAACCCCTCATCTTGGCGGTAGCCGCCGGGTGCTGCCTTGGCGGTGCGTCCAAACCTACTGCCAAACTTGGCGGTAGGCAAGGGAAGTCGCGATGCCTTATGGGAACAGCAGACAAGAAAAAACCGCGCCGTAGCGCGGTTTAGAGGGGTTTCCGGGATGCTCCGGGAAGTGTGTTTGGTGGAGGCGGCGGGAATCGAACCCGCGTCCGAAGGCGCTCCGCGCCCGGCGCTACATGCTTAGCCCGACGTTCGATCTCGTCCTGCGACAACACGACGGGCAAAGCACGCCGCAGGACCAGCCTCTTGGATTTAGCCCGCGGCCGAAAGGCGCCGGTGCAGGCGATCCCGTGCTGATGACCCTACATCCACGAGCACGGGCACAAGTGGGTTCGGGGCTAGGCCTTAAGCGGCCAGAGCGTAGACGTCGTCGTTCGCGTCTAGTTTTTTGCCATCGGATTAACGAGGAAGATGACGCCCTCGGCATGCTCCAGACTGCTTCACGTCCCCCGTCGAAACCAGGTCGCCCCCGGGGAGAACAATGGTGCGGCCGGGTGGGATGGAAATCAAGAGCGGCGGAATGGCGATGTCCTGGAGTGCCGCCCTGCCGGCGCTCTCGCGAGGCGCGTTCGCAGGAGGGCAGAACTGGTGCCCGGCCGTTCCCAGCCGCGGCGCTGCCGGGCCGGAGTCGTTCCGGTGGATTCCGCGAGGGACGCCCGCTTTCGCCGGCATGGCGCCAGCGGATTCTGTGGCCCCGCGTCAGGCCGCCCGGTTGTGGGCGCGCATCGCACGCTGCTTCTCGCGGTTCCAGTCGCGCTTCTTCGCGGTGTCGCGCTTGTCGTGTTCCTGCTTGCCGCGGGCGAGGCCCAGGTTGACCTTGACGCGATTCTTCTTCCAGTAGAGCGACAGCGGGACCAGGGTGTAGCCCTTGCGCTCGATGGCGCCGAGCAGCTTGTCGATCTCCTCGCGGTGGAGGAGGAGCTTGCGCGTGCGGCGGTCGTCGGCGACGACGTGGGTGGAGGCCGAGATCAGCGGCACGATGGAGGCGCCGAAGAGGAAGATCTCGCCATTCCTGACGATGGCGTAGGCGTCGCCCAGGTTGATGCGCCCGGCGCGCAGGCTCTTCACCTCCCAGCCTTCGAGCGCGATGCCGGCCTCGTAGTGCTCGTCGATGTGGTATTCGTGGCGTGCACGCTTGTTCTGCGCGATCTGCCCGCCACCTTGCTCCCTGGGCTTGGGTTTGGCCATGTCGGTTTACAATCCTTCCAAAAGCGAGTGCCGATGATCGAGATCCGCCGCCAAGCCCTGGTCCCTTACACGCCCGAGCAGATGTTCGACCTCGTGAACGACGTGGAAGCATACCCGAGCCGCTTTTCCTGGTGCTCGGCGGCGCGCGTGGTCGAGCGCCAGGGAGACGCCGAGCTGACCGCGCGGCTGGACCTCAGCCTTGCCGGCATCCGCCACGGCTTCACTACCCGCAACACGCTGGAACGCCCGCGGCACCTGCGCGTGCGCCTGGTCGAGGGGCCGCTCAAGACCCTGGACGGCGACTGGCATTTCGATGCGCTTGGCGACACCGGCTGCCGGGTGCGCCTCGCGCTCGACTTCGAGGTATCCGGCCGGCTGACCGGCGCGGCGCTCCGGCTCGGCTTCCAGGTGCTGGCCAGCCGCATGGTGGACGATTTTTGCGTCGCGGCACGCAAGACGTATGGCTGAGGTGGTCCGGGTCGAAGTCGCCTATGCGGAGGCCTCGCGTCAATTCCTGACGCACGTCGAGCTGGCCGCCGGCGCCACCGTGGCCGACGCGATCGAAGCCTCGGGCATCGCGCGCGAGTTCGGCATCGACGCGGCTGCGCTCGACGTGGGCATCTGGTCCAGGCCCGCGACGCGGAGTCGCGCGCTCCGCGACGGTGATCGCGTCGAGCTCTACCGTCCGCTCAAGGTGGACCCGAAGGAAGCCCGCCGCCGCCGTGCCGAGAAGGCGCGCATGAAGGACGACGCTGGCAACAACCCGTGAGCGCGACCGTGGCGACCTCGATGCCGCGTCAGCCCTGGCTCGGGCGCTTCTTCTCTTCGTCCGGCCGCTTCTCGTCGGGGTAGTCGCGCTTGTACTTGCGCGCGTCCTTCATGAGCTGCTTCGGGTCTTCCTCGAAGTAGTCGCCGTCGATGCGGGCGAGCATGCCGTCCTCGAAGTGGAGGGTGAGGTCCCGCGTTTCCATCGAGTTGCGGCCACGTCGCATCGTGGAGACGTAGTCCCAGCGGTCCTGGTCGAAGGGGCTGACCACCGAGGGCGAGCCCATCACCAGCAGCACCTGGCGCTTGCTCATGCCGGGCTTGAGGGATTCCACCTGATCCTTGTCCAGCAGGTTGCCCTGTTGCGTGTCCACGCGATACACCAGGCCGCAGCCGCCGAGCAGCGAGGCGGCAAGAAGGAGGATCCAGCAAAGGCGCATGCGGGGGTTTCCGGGGCGGGTCATGGAACCGGCGATGATACACTACGACATTGAAAGGCAAGGCGTAACCGATGCAGGAGGAGGCCGGCATGAACGCTGAATCGACCGAGCTGCGCAGGGCCGGGCTGAAGGTCACCCACCCGCGCATGCGCATCCTGCAGATCCTCGACAGCGAGGACGGCAAGCACTTCAGCGCCGAGGACATCTACCGTGAACTGATGGCCGGCAACGACGACATCGGCCTCGCCACGGTCTACCGCGTGTTGACCCAGTTCGAAAGCGCCGGGATCGTGCTCAAGCACAATTTCGAGGGCGGGCAGGCGGTCTACGAACTCGACCGCGGCGAGCACCACGACCACATGGTGGACGTGGAGACCGGCGAGGTGGTCGAGTTCCACAACGACGTGATCGAACGCCTGCAGCACGAAATCGCCGCCGAGCACGGCTACGTGATCGAGGACCACAGCCTGGTGCTGTATGTGCGGAAGAAGAAGCCGGGAATGGGGAATCGGGAATAGGGAATCGTTGAGGCAGGTCTGCGCGACCGGGCCGTGTCGACGAGTTTCCGAGCGTCGGAAGGCGCCGGAGCGACGCTCTTGATATTGTTCCCGGGGGTTCGGTTGTCGGCGCTCCCTAATCCCTAATCCCCAATCTCCAATCTCCGCTTCCCAAGCATCTGCCCCGCGTGCGCCAGCGTCTCCGGCGTGATCTCCACGCCGCCGAGCATGCGCGCGATCTCCTCGCGACGGGCCGGGCCTTCGAGCGCGTCGATGCGGGTGCGGGTGGCCTCGCCCTCGCTCCACTTGCTGACGCGCAGGTGCTGGTGGCCGAGGCTGGCGACCTGCGGCAGGTGGGTGACGCAGAGCACCTGGCAGCGCGCGCCGAGGGTGCGCAGCTTCTGGCCGACGATTTCGGCGACGGCGCCGCCGATGCCCGAATCGACCTCGTCGAAGACCATGGTGCCGGCGTTGTCGCTGCCGAGCGCGGCGACCTCGATGGCGAGGCTGATGCGCGAGAGTTCACCGCCCGAGGCGACCTTGCGCAGTGGACGGGGCGGCTGCCCGGGATTGGCGCTGACCAGGAATTCGCAGCGCTCGCCGCCCTGCGGGTCCGGATCGCCCGTCTCCAGCGGCTGTATCTGAACCTCGAAGCGGCCACCGCCCATGCCGAGCTCGCCCATGAGGCCACTCACCGCCGCGGCGAGCGTCCATGCGGCGTCGGCGCGTTTTCGCGCCAGCACGCGCGCCCCCCGCGACCAGTCTTCCAGCAGGCGCACCCGTTCGGCCTCGAGGCGCTCGATCTCGCCGCCGGCATTGCGCAGGGTTTCGAGTTCGCCGCGCAGGCGCGCGGCTTCGTCCATCAACCCGTCGGCGCGCACGCGGTGCTTGCGGGCGAGGTCGTGCAGGGTGGCAATACCGGCGGCGGCTTCCGCGAGCTTCTCCGGATCGAGGTCGAGCGCGGAGGAATAGCGTGCCAGCGCGTCGCGTGCCTCGCCGAGCTGGATCGCCGCGGCATCCAGGAGCTCGGCGACCGGCGCGAGGCCCTCGTCCAGCGTGGCGAGGCGTGCCAGTTCGCCCTGGGCGCGGCCGAGCTGGTGCAGGAGGGCGCGTTCGTCGTCGCCGTCGAGGCGCTCGGCGAGCGCGGCGCAGCCTTCCAGCAACTGCCCGGCGTGGGCGAGGCGGCGATGCCGCTCTTCGAGCTCCGCCAGCGCTTCGGGAGCGAGCGCGTGGCGGTCGAGCTCGTCGAGCTGGTGCGCCAGCCATTCCATGCGCTCCGCGTGGTCGGCGCCGCGGGAGAGCGCGGCGATGCGCTGGCCAGCCTCGCGCCAGGCGTTGGCGAGGCGCGCCACCTCGGCGGCTTCCGCCGCGTGGCCGCCGAAGGCGTCGAGCAGGGCGAGTTGCGCGGCGCGCTCCAGCAGTGCCTGCTGCTCGTGCTGGCCATGAATCTCGACCAGCCCCGCGGCCAGTTCGCGGAGCTGGCCGGCGCTCACCGGGCGGCCGTTGATCCAGGCGCGCGAGCTGCCTTCGCTCCTGATCACGCGGCGCAGCTGGCAGCTCTCGCCCTCGTCGAGTTCCTGCTCCTTCAGCCAGGCCAGCAGTCCGGCGTGGTCGCGAAGGTCGAACTCGGCCGAGAGCTCCGCGCGCTCGCAGCCATGGCGCACCAGGCTGGCGTCGGCACGCGCGCCCGAGAGCAGCAGCAGGGCATCGACCAGCAGCGACTTGCCGGCGCCGGTCTCGCCGGTGACGACGGTCATGCCACGGCCGAAGGCGACCTCGGCCTCGTCGACGATGGCGAAATCCTTGACGTAGAGCGTGCGCAGCATGCGGTGGTCCGGTCGGAGGGCCGGCGTGAAGTTTCCGGGCGCGGGCACCCGCCCGCAAGGGGCGCCCCTTGCGGACAGCGGTCGCGGTCGGCTGAAAAACGGCGTCGCGACCCTATGTCGGGCAGGCCCTGCTTATGTGTATGCTGAACCGATGAGCGCCGAAGCCCCCCTCCAGCTCGATGTCCGATCACGCAGCCTGCTGCGTGCGCTGATCGCGCAGTACATTGCGGATGGGCAGCCGGTGGGCTCGCGCACGCTGGCGAAATCTTCGGGGCTGGACGTGAGCCCGGCCACCGTTCGCAACATCATGGCCGATCTCGAGGACGCCGGCTTGGTGGCCGCGCCGCACGTCTCCGCCGGGCGGGTGCCGACCGCGCAGGGCTACCGGGTGTTCGTCGACAGCCTGCTGGAGATGCGCCCGCTTGGCCGCGGCGAGGTCGAACAGCTCCGGCGCGAGCTGCCGACCGGCGCCGCCACGCCCGACCTCCTCGGCAGCGCCAGTGCGCTGCTGTCGGAGGTGACGCGCTTCGTCGGCGTGGTCAGCGTGCCCCGACGCGAGGAGTTCCCGTTCCGCCACATCGATTTCGTGGCGCTCGACGACAGTCGCGTGCTGGTGATCCTGGTATTCACCGATGGCCAGGTGCAGAACCGCGTGATCACGGTGCAACGGCCCTATGGCGCGGGCGAGCTGGAGCAGGTGGCCAACTACCTCAATGCGAATTTCGCCGGCATGCGCCTGGACCAGATCCGCGAACGCCTGCTGCGCGAAATGCGCGAGGAAGGCGCGCGCCTCAACACGCTGCTGACGGCGGCCATGGAAGTCGCCCAGCAGGCCTTCGGCGAGAGCGCCGACAGCGACATGCTGGTGGCCGGGCAGACCAACCTGATGGGCCGCCAGGAGGCGGCGGACGTGGACCGCCTGCGCGAGCTGTTCGAGGCCTTCCAGCGCAAGCGCGACCTCCTGCAACTGCTGGAGCGCTGCGCCCGCGCCGACGGCGTGCGCCTGTTCATCGGCGAGGAATCGGGTTTCGCGGCGCTCGACAGCTACAGCCTGATCACCGCGCCCTATGGCGTGGACAACCGCGTGCTCGGCGTGCTCGGCGTAATCGGACCGACCCGCATGGCCTACGAGCGGGTGATCCCGGTGGTGCAGGCCACCGCGCGGATCATCTCCGGCGCCTTGAAGCGCCACCAGACGACCCTATAAAGCCGCCAGACAGCATTGCCGGCCGGTCGCGGCCCGCGTGCGCGATGCCGCCGCTTTCCCGAAACGCCGAGCGTGGCCAGCGCCACCCGACGGCAGAGCCCTGGAGGAACCATGGAAAACACGGACCCGAACGCCACGCCCATCCCGGAGGGAGATGACGCCGTGCAAGGCGACATGGATACGCTGACGCGCCAGCTCGCCGAGGCGGAATCCAAGCTGGCCGAGATGCGCGAGACCGTGCTGCGCGAACGCGCCGACCTCGACAACCAGCGCAAGCGCATGCAGCGGGAACTGGAACAGGCGCGCCTCTACGCCAATGAAAGGCTGCTCTCGGCGCTGCTGCCCGCGCTGGACAACCTGGAACGCGGTCTCGCAGCCGAGGGTGATCTGGCGGCCCTTCGCGGCGGCGTCGAGCTTACGCTGCGCGAGCTCCTGCGCGTGGCCGAAGCCAGCGGCCTGCGTCCGGTCGGCGCGATCGGCGACGCGTTCGACCCGGAGCACCATGAGGCCATGAGCATGGCCGAAGGCACCGGGCACGCACCCGGGCACATCGTATCGGTGATGCAGAAGGGCTATGTCCTCAACGACCGGCTGTTGCGTCCGGCGCTGGTTTCAGTGTCCAGGTAATGCGCGACAGCGCGTGCAGAACTTCTTGAAACGCCCCGGCAGAACCCCAGATTTCGCGTCATGCACGGTCCCCGGGGCCGTATCGAAACCAAAGCGGGAGAATTGAGCAATGGGCAAGATCATCGGTATCGACCTCGGCACCACCAATTCGTGCGTGTCGGTGATGGAGGGAACCTCCGCGCGCGTGATCGAGAACTCCGAGGGTGACCGCACCACCCCCTCGATCGTCGCCTTCAAGGAAAACAGCGAAGTGGTGGTCGGCGCGACGGCCAAGCGCCAGGCGGTGACCAATCCCAAGAACACCTTCTATGCGATCAAGCGCCTGATCGGCCGCAAGTTCAATGACGCCGAGGTGCAGAAGGACATCAACATGGTGCCCTTCAAGATCGTGTCGCACAGCAATGGCGACGCCTGGGTGGAGACCGCCGACGGCAAGCAGATGCCGCCGCAGGAGATCTCCGCCAAGATCCTCATGAAGATGAAGAAGACCGCCGAGGACTTCCTCGGCGAGACGGTGACGGAAGCCGTCATCACCGTGCCCGCCTACTTCAACGACAGCCAGCGCCAGGCGACCAAGGACGCCGGCCGCATCGCCGGGCTCGAGGTCAAGCGCATCATCAACGAGCCGACCGCGGCGGCGCTCGCCTATGGCCTGGACAAGCAGGGCGGCGACCGCAAGATCGCGGTGTACGACCTCGGCGGCGGCACCTTCGACGTCTCCATCATCGAGATCGCCGAGGTCGACGGCGAGAAGCAGTTCGAGGTGCTGGCCACCAACGGCGATACCTTCCTCGGCGGCGAGGATTTCGACAAGCGCGTCATCGACTACCTGGTCGACGAGTTCAGGAAGGACCAGGGCGTGGACCTCAAGAACGATCCGCTCGCGCTGCAGCGCCTGAAGGACGCCGCCGAGCGCGCCAAGATCGAGCTTTCGAGCGCGCACCAGACGGAAGTGAACCTGCCCTACATCACCGCCGACGCCTCCGGGCCCAAGCACCTCAACATCAAGCTGACCCGCGCCAAGCTCGAGGCCCTGGTCGGCGACCTGGTCGACAAGACCATGGCGCCCTGCCGCACCGCGCTCAATGATGCCGGCCTCAAGGTCGCGGACATCAATGAGGTGATCCTGGTCGGCGGCCAGACCCGCATGCCCAAGGTGCAGGAGGCGGTCAAGGACTTCTTCGGCAAGGAGCCGCGCAAGGACGTGAACCCCGACGAGGCCGTCGCGGTGGGCGCGGCGATCCAGGGCGGCGTGCTCGGCGGCACCGTCAAGGACGTGCTGCTGCTGGACGTCACCCCGCTCTCGCTCGGCATCGAGACACTGGGCGGCGTCTTCACCAAGCTGATCGAGAAGAACACCACCATTCCGACCAAGGCGTCGCAGGTGTTCTCGACCGCGGAAGACAACCAGTCCGCGGTCACCGTGCACGTGCTGCAGGGCGAACGCGAGCAGGCGCGCTACAACAAGTCACTGGCCAAGTTCGACCTCGCCGGCATCCAGGCCGCGCCGCGCGGCATGCCGCAGATCGAGGTCAGCTTCGACATCGACGCCAACGGCATCCTGCACGTCACCGCCAAGGACAAGAACACCGGCAAGGAGCAGCGCGTCGAGATCAAGTCGGGCTCGGGCCTCTCCGAGGAGGAGATCCAGCGCATGGTGCGCGACGCCGAGGCCAACAAGGAAGAGGACAGGAAGTTCCACGAGCTGGTCGGCGCGCGCAACAAGGCCGACCAGCTGGTCGCCGCAACGCGCAATGCCGTCAAGGAGCACGGCGGCAAGGTCGGCGGCGACATCGGCCGCATCGAGGAAGCCCTCGCCGCGCTGGAAAAGGTCATGAAGGGCGACGACAAGGCGCAGATCGACCAGCGCACCACCGAACTCGAACAGGCCACTCAGTCGCTGTTCGCCGCCGCCGCGGCGCAGGGCCAGGAGCCGCCAGCCGGCCACGGCCCGGAAGGCGCGCAGGCCGGCGGAGCGGCGCCGAACGACGACGTCGTCGACGCCGAGTTCACCGAGGTCAAGGACGACGGCAAGCAGTAAGGTTCCGGTGGCCCGGCGCCTGCCATGAGCATGCGCCGGGCACCGATGCGGGCCGGGAGGGGCCATGGACAAGGGGCGGCTGGAGGCATTCAGCGACGGCGTGCTGGCCGTGGTCATCACGATCATGGTGCTGGAACTCACGCCGCCGCACGCGCCGACCTTCGCCGCGCTGGCCGGCCAGTGGCCGGTGTTCGTGAGCTATGTCCTGAGCTTCGTCTATGTTGGCATCTACTGGAACAACCATCACCACATGCTGAAGGCGGTGGCGCGGATCGACGGGCGCGTGATGTGGGCCAACCTCCATCTCCTGTTCTGGATCTCGCTGTTCCCGTTCACCACCGCGTGGATGAGCGAGAACGGCTTCGCGCCGCTGCCGACCGCGCTGTACGGCCTGGTGCTGCTGCTGGCGGCGGTCGCCTGGCCGCTGCTGGAGCGCGCGCTGGTCGCGGCCAACGGGCCGGAATGCCCGCTGGCACGCGTCGAGCGGCGCGGTGCCAGGGAATGGCTGTCGATCGTGCTGTACCTTGTGGCCATTCCGCTGGCCCTCATCATCAATCCATGGCTCGCCTGCGCGCTGTATGCGGCGGTCGCGGCCCTGTGGTTCGTCCCTGACCGGCGGATGGAGAAGATCGTCGCGCCATGAGCAAACGTGATTACTACGAAGTCCTCGGGGTCGGCCGCTCGGCCGGCGAGGAGGAACTCAAGAAGGCGTTCCGGCGCCTGGCCATGAAGTACCACCCGGACCGCTGCCCGGACGACGCCCACGCGCCGGAGAAGTTCAAGGAGGCCAAGGAGGCCTACGAGGTATTGTGCGATCCGCACAAGCGCGCCCTCTACGACCAGCACGGACACGCCGCCTTCGAGCACGGCATGGGCGGCGGCGGGGCCGGCTTCCACGGCAACGTGGGGGACATCTTCGGCGACATCTTTTCCGACATCTTCGGCATGGGCGGTGGCCGCGGCGGCCCGCGCCGTGGCTCGGACCTGCGCTACCTGATCGAGATCGACCTCGAGGAGGCCGTGTTCGGCATCGAGAAGCAGATCGAGGTGCCGACCCTGGTCGAATGCGGCACCTGCACGGGCAGCGGCTCGGCCGACGGCAAGCTTTCCACCTGCGCCACCTGTCGCGGCCATGGTCGCGTGCGCATGCAGAACGGCATCTTCTCGATCCAACAGGCCTGCCCGCACTGCGCCGGCAGCGGCAAGGTGGTCGCCAATCCCTGCCGCGACTGCCGCGGCGAGGGGCGCGTGCATTCCGAACGCACGCTGTCGATCCGCGTGCCGGCCGGCGTCGACACCGGCGACCGCATCCGCCTCGCCGGGCAGGGCGAAGCCGGGCCGTCGGGCACCGTGCCGGGCGACCTCTACGTCGAGGTCCGCGTCCGCGAGCACGCGATCTTCCAGCGCGACGGCGACGATCTCCACTGCGAGATCCCGCTGCGCTTCGCCCAGGCCGCGCTCGGCGCCAGCATCCGCGTGCCGACCCTGGATGGCGAGGCCGAGATCAGCGTGCCCGCCGAGACCCAGGGCGGCAAGCTGTTCCGGCTGCGCGGCAAGGGCGTCAAGTCCGTCCGCAGCGGCCACACCGGTGACCTCATCTGCCGCGTGGCGGTGGAAACGCCGATCCGCCTCACCGCCGAGCAGCGCGAACTGCTGCAGAAGTTCGACGCCACCTTCAGCGGCGAGGACGCCGCCGCCCACTCGCCCCGCAGCAGCCATTGGCTCGATGGCGTCAAACGTTTCTGGGACCGGGTGACCTCCTGAAGCGGAGATTCGGAATTGGAGATTCGGGATTGGCGAACGTGCAAAGCGGTGGCCGCAGCGACCTCGTTCGAGGCGCGCGTCGCATCGGGCGCGCCATGACCACCGCCCTCGCGTTCCGTGCCGCCACCGACGCGGACATTCCCGCCATCCTGGGCCTCGTGCAATCGGCCTACCGGGGCGAGGCGAGTCGCGCCGGCTGGACCACCGAGGCCGACCTGCTCGACGGCCAGCGCACCGACCCCGCCGGGATCGCGGAGATCATCGACGAACCCGATGGCCTGCTCCTGCTGGCGGAAGCGGACGGGGAACTGGTGGCCTGCATCCATCTCGAGCGCATGGAGCGCGCCGCGTACTTCGGCATGTTCTCGGTGCGCCCGACGCTGCAGGCGCAGGGCATCGGTCGCGCCGTGCTGGCGGAAGCCGAACGCCGCGTCCGCGAAGACTGGGGCGCCACCGAAATGCGCATGACGGTCATTTCCCTGCGCGACGAACTCATCGCCTGGTACGGACGTCGGGGCTATCACCCCACCGGGCAACAGCAGCCATTTCCCTACGGTGACGCGCGCTTCGGCCTGCCGCGCCGCGACGATCTGTGCTTCGCCTGGTTCAGCAAGCCCTTGAACGGAGGCGTGGCATGAACGATTGGGTGCGCGTGTGCGCGACGCTCGACCTCCTGCCCGGCGAGTCGCAAACCGTGTGGGATGGCGACACGCCAATCGCCGTCTTCAACGTGGAGGGCGACTTCTACGCCATCGAGGACGTGTGCACCCACGATGGCGGCGAACTCACCGGTGGGCCGGTGATCGGCCACGAGGTCGAATGTCCCCGCCATGGTGCCCGCTTCGACGTCACCACCGGCGACGTGCTGTGCGCGCCGGCCTACGAGCCGGTGGCGAAGTTCCCGGTCAAAGTGGAAGACGGCGTGGTCTACACGCGCGACGATCGGGACGACTGAAAGCCCGGTCGCCCCCGGAGTCGGCTCCCGACGTCACTCCCGGCTTCAGAACGCCACGTTCACCCCCGCCGCCAGCCGTCGTCCGTCGAGCACCACGCCGTAGGTCTCGTTGGTGATGACGCGGTTGGTAAGGTTGTAGAGGCCCGCCTTGAGACCGACCTTCGGCGTCAGCTTGAAGAGCACGCCGGCGTCGGCGGTCGCGTAGGCCGGGGTGCCCGCCTCCATCGCGGTGCGGTCCAGGAAGTCGCTGGTCTCGCCGCGATAGTTCGCCTGCGCCCACAACGTCAGCCGCTCGTTGAGCTTGCCGTCGACGCTCAGGTTGGCCATGTGGGTGGGGATCTTGTTGAGAGGCTGGCCGCGGAACTCGCCGGTCTTCTGCTCCGAATCCGTCCACGTATAGCTCGCCGAAAGGCGGACCGCCTCGATGGGCCGGTAATCGAGCGAAAGCTCCACGCCGCGGATCTCGGCCTCGTCGATGTTCTTCATCGTGCTGAGGAAGAGGTACTCGTTGCCGCCGAAGCTGCAGGTCCAGGTGGAGGGATCGTCGCGGTCGCCGCCGCTGTCGCACCAGCGGTCCTCGGCGATCTTGTCCCGGTAGTCGGTACGGAACGCCATCAGGCTGGAATTGACGATTCCTTCCGCGTGCTCGTACACGAAACCGACCTCGTAGTTGATGCTGGTTTCGGGCTTCAGGTCCGGGTTGCCGATGATCAGCGCGCGCGGGTGCGGCGCGGGCGAGCCGGCGCCGCCGGTGCCCCGCCCGAAGCCCGGGGTCACCGCGCTCAGCGCCGGTTGCATGTAGCCGGTCGAAATGCCGCCCTTCAGCGTCAGGGCATCGCTGACGTGCCAATTGCCGTAGATGCGCGGCGAGACATGGCTGCCGAACAGCTCGTCATTGTCGTAGCGCAGGCCGGTGGTCAGGGCGAAGCGCTCGCCGAGGTTCCATTCCGTCTCGCCGAACAGCGCCCCGATCCAGCGGTCGACGCTGCGCCCCGCGCCGGGAATGGACGCGGTCAGCAGGCCATTGGTCTCGTCGACGAAATCCTCCAGCCGGTAGCGCAGGCCGAAGGTGTGGATGTGGCGCTCGCCGAACCAGGTCGCCTGCGAATTGAGCGTGCTGACCTTCTCCTTCTTGGTCTGCTCCTGCACGCGGTCGGACACGTCGTGCTGCAGCCAGCTGTCCACGTTGAGCTTGCCGTAGCGGCCGGTGTGCGAGAGCGTATAGACGTCCTTGTCGTAGATGTAGCGCGTGGCGGCGCCGTCTTCGGGCAGGCTGCGCCCGGGCGTGTGGGTGTAGTCCAGGCGCGAGCTGTCGAGACCGAACGCCAGCCGGTCGCGCTCGCCCGCCTGCCAGGTGAGCTTGCCGCCCAGCATGCGCCGCGTGGACTCGGGCATGCTGGCATCGGCCTTGAGCCCGCCGGCATGGTCGCTTTCCTCGGTGTGCTGCCAGGAGCCGGTCAGCTGCACGCCGAGGACGTCCTCGATCAGCGGCCCGCCGAGGTAGATGTCGGAGTTGAAGGCGTCGTTGCTGACGTCGTTCAGCGAGGCGGTGTAGTCGGCATTGGCGCTGCCGAGCCAACGCTCCGGCGCGGCGCGGGTGATGATGTTGACCACGCCGCCCATGGCTTCCGAGCCGTACAGTGAGGACATCGGGCCGCGGATCACCTCGATGCGGTCGATCATTGCCAGCGGCGGCAGGCCGATCTGCTTGCCGCCGTCGTTGCCGTTGCTGTTGACGGCGCGCCCGGCCGAGATTGGCCGTCCGTCCACCAGGAACAGCGTGTAGGCCGGCGTCATCCCGCGCACGCTGACGTCGCGCATGTTGGCGCCGCCGGTGACGTACAGGCCCGGGATGTTGCGCACCGCGTCGGTGATGTCGGTGTAGACGCCCTTTTCCAGTTCCTGCCGCGTCACCACCGAGATCGAGGCCGGCGCATCGGCAATGGCCTGCTCGAAGCCGGCGGCGCTTTGCACCAGCACCACCGGCAGGGCATCGGCTTCGACCGGCGGCTCCGGTTCCGCGGCGCTGGCGGGCACGCAACAGGCGAACAGCAGGGACAGGGCGCAGCAAGGCGCACCACGCATGAATGGCATGGGGTCGGCTCCGAAGGGGAAGCGGGTCGGCTGGGCGAGGCGCACGCCGGATCGGGGCGCCGTCAGCTGGCTCGGTGGCGAATGATAATGCGAACCGTTCGCATTTTACAGTGCGGCATCATGCCGCTGGGGCGAGATCCGGGCTTCAAGACCAGGCCGAGGCGCCGCGGATGCGGGATCAGCCGGCGGCGCGCTCCCCGAGGTCGCCGAAGCGCAGGCCCACCCTCAGGCCGGCCTCCCGCCCGCGTCCGAACGCCACGCCGGCGTCATGTCGCTCGGCGATGCGGCGCACGATGGCGAGGCCAAGCCCCGAACCCTCGCGCGTGCTTCCCGGCGGCCGGAAGAAACGCTCGCCGAGCCGCGGCCACCATTCCTCCGCGACACCGCTGCCGGAGTCTTCCACGGCGAGCTCGATGCCGTCGTCGTGCATCACCGATACCGTGACCGTGCCGCCGTGGCCGGCGTGGACGAGGGCATTGTCGACCAGGTTCACCAGCGCCTCGCGCAGCATCACCGGATCGCCGTGCACGATCGCGCCGGCAAGGAGGCCTTCGTAGCCGAGGTCGATGCCGCGCGCGAGTGCGTCGGGGGCGCGCTCGGCGACGTAGCCCCGCGCCAGTTGCGCCAGATCCGCCGGCACCGCCTGTCCCGGTTCATCCGCCGAGGCACGTGCCAGTGCCAGCAACTGGCCGGCGGCGCGGCCGGCGCCGGCGGAAAGTCGCTCCACGTGCGCCAGCGCCGCGCGCACGCTCTCCGGGCGCGGGTCGGCCAGCGCCCGTTCCGCCTGCAGGCGCAGGCCGGCGAGGGGCGTGCGCAGCTGGTGCGCGGCATCGGCGATGAAACGTTCCTGCAGCTCGAGCGTCTGCCGGAGTCGCGCGAACAAGGCGTCGATGGTGCGCGTCAGCGGGCGGATCTCGATCGGCACCACGGAGGGATCGAGCGGCGAGAGGTCGTGCGCCGGGCGCGCGGCGATCTGCGCGGTGAGCGGATCGAGCAGGCGCAGGCCACGGCTGACGGCCATCCACACCAGCGCCAGCACGGTCGCGATCAGCAGCAGCACGATCGGCAGCGTGCCGACCAGGATCTCGCGCGCCAGTGCACGGCGTTCGTGCAGGGTCTCCGCCACCGCAACCACGATCTCGTCGTCCGGATCCGCCGCTGGCGCGGTCAACGCCGCCATGCGCAGCGGGCGCCGGCCGACCTCGACCGAGAACATCTGCGGTGCGGCGCCCACCGGCGGCAGGGGATCGGGCGTCGGCAGGTCGAGGTTGGAGGCCAGCATGCCGTGGCGCAGGCTTCGCACCGCGTAAAAGCCGGGGTTGGTGGTGTCGTACTCCATCAGGATGCGCGCCTGCGGACTCAGTTCGCGCTGGCCGGCTTCGCTCCTGATCATGTGCTCGAGCGCCACCGCGCCCTGGCGCAGCGAGCGGTCGTAGTTGAGGTTGGCGTAGTGCAGCGCGAGAACGTAGATCAGCACGCCGCTCGCCAGCCAGGCCAGCGCCATCGGCGCGGCAAGGATGGTCAGCAGCCGGCGGCGCAGGCTAGGCGGGCGCATCCTCGGCCTCCAGCAGGTAGCCGACGCCGCGCACGGTGCGGATGCCGACGCCGCTGCCTTCGAGCTTGCGGCGCAGGCGGTACACGGCGATGTCCAGGCCATTGTCGGTCAGCGTGGCGTCCCAGCTGCACAGGGCCTCGACCAGTTGCTCGCGGCTGATGACGCGGTCGAGCCGCGCCACCAGGGCTTCCAGCAGCCCGAATTCGCGCGGGGTGAGGTCGAGCGCATGGTCATCCAGGTGCGCACGGCGGCGCGGCAGGTCGATGCGCAGGCGGCCCAGCCTGAGCTCCGGCACGCCTCGGGTGGTGCGGCGGCGCAGCAGCGCGCGCACGCGGGCCTCCAGCTCGCTGAGCGCGAAGGGCTTCACCAGGTAATCGTCGGCGCCAAGATCAAGCGCGTGCACGCGCTCCTCCAGTTCCTCGCGCGCCGTCGCCACCAGCACCGGCACGGCATCGGCGCGGGCGCGTACTCGCTTCAGGAGCTCCACGCCGTCCACCTGCGGCAGGCCGAGATCGAGCACCACCAGATCATAGAAGTGGTCGCGCAGCGCCACGTCGGCCTGGCGGCCGTTGTCCAGCCGGTCCACCGCATGGCCGGATCGCTCCAGCGCGGCGGCAATCGCATCGGCGATGGCGGCGTCGTCTTCGATGACGAGGATTCGCATCGGCGCAGTAAAGCACAGCGGCATGTGCAGGAGCGCACCCTGTGCACGACCGCGGCGGAGAACCGGGCATGGCGGATCCGCCTTCGTCATCGCGGATCCTGTTGGGCCGCATTGTAATTGCGACTGATTCGCATTTAGAATGCGCGATCCCGGCTCGCGATGCGGCCGCTCCGTCGCGAGGATGCATGCACGACGCGGTTTCGATGCCAACGGTGCCCGGGCAGCGGCGGCGCGCGTTCTGGTTGCGCACCCTGCATCAGTGGCACTGGATCAGCGCCGCGCTGTGCCTCATCGGCATGCTCCTCTTCAGCATCACGGGCATCACGCTCAACCATGCAGGCCAGATCGAGGCGCGGCCGCGGGTTACCACCCTGACCGCCACCGTACCGCGCGCCGTGCTGGACCAGGCCCGCGCGGGGGTGCAGGGCGACCGCGCCGCCGCGCCCGCCGGACTCGCCGCCTGGCTCGCCGCGCAGTGGCAGATCCAGGCGGGGGCGCGCACTGCCGAATGGAGCGAGGACGAAATCTACCTGTCGCTGCCGCGCCCGGGCGGCGATGCCTGGATCAGCATCGACACGGTGACCGGCGAAGCCACCTACGAACGCACCGATCGCGGCTGGCTGGCCTGGGCCAACGACCTCCACAAGGGCCGCAACACCGGGCCGTTGTGGGGCTGGTTCATCGATGTGTTCGCCGTCGGCTGCCTGGTGTTCTCGGTCACCGGGCTGGTCCTGCTGCAGCTGCATGCGCGGCAGCGCCGCTCGACCTGGCCGATGGTGGCGCTGGGCCTGGTGGTGCCGCTGCTGATCGTGATCCTGTTCGTCCACTCCTGAGGTGACCATGCGCCCGATCTTCCCATTCATCCTGCTTCTCCTGGTGCCGGGCGCGTCCGTGCTGGCCGCCAGCGCCGACGTCACCCTGGAGATCCCGCGCCTGCAGGTTTCCGAATACCACCGGCCCTACATCGCGGTGTGGATCGAACGCGAGGACCGCAGCGTCGCCGCCAACCTCGCCGTCTGGTACCAGCAGAAGGACGCCAAGGACGCCAACACCGGCAAGCAGGAATCGGGCACCAAGTGGCTGGCCGACCTGCGCCAGTGGTGGCGGCGCAGCGGCCGCGACCAGGACTTCCCGATCGATGGCGTCAGTGGCGCCACGCGCCCGGCCGGCCAGCACAAGCTCCATTTCGGCAGCGACAAGCCGCCCCTGGCCGGCCTCGCGCCGGGCTCCTACAAGCTGATGGTGGAGGCCGCGCGCGAGGTGGGCGGCCATGAAACCGTCGGCATTCCGTTCCAGTGGCCGCCCGCCGGCACCCAGCACCTGGAGGCGAGCGGCAGCCACGAACTGGGCGCCATCCGCCTCGATCTCGATCCTTGAAACCCGACCCCAGGAGTTCTCCGATGAGCAAGCCCCTCCGTGTGTTCGCGCTGGCCCTGGCCATGGCGCTCCCGGCCCTCGCCTCCGCCCACAAGGCCTTCCTGGTGCCGTCGGCGACCGTGCTGTCCGATGGCACTGAAGCCTGGATCACCGTGGACGCCGCGGTCTCCAACGACCTCTTCAATTTCAACCACGTGCCGCTGCGCGTCGATGCGCTCGGCGTGGTCGCGCCGGACGGCAGCAACGTCACGCCCGAGAACGTGGCCAGCGGCAAGTACCGCAGCACCTTCGACCTGCACCTCACCCAGCAGGGCACCTACCGCATCGCCGTGGTCAACGACGGCCTGATGGCGAGCTACGAGGATGCGGCCGGCAAGAAGCAGCGCGCGCGCGGCCGCGCCGGCGCGCTCGACATCCCGGCCGGCGCCAGGAACGTCGAAATCACCGAGACGCAGAACCGCATCGAGACCTTCGCCACCCTCGGCAAGCCGGAGCAGGCGGCGCTGAAGCCGACCGGCAAGGGTCTGGAACTGGCCCCGGTCACCCATCCGAACGACCTCTTCGACGGCGAGAAGGCGAGCTTCCGCTTCCTCATGGACGGCAAGCCCGCGGCGAACGTCGAGGTCCACGTGCTGGCCGGCGGCACCCGCTACCGCGACCGGCAGGACGAGATCCTCGCCACCACCGACGCCGACGGGGCGTTTTCGGTGACGTTCCCGGCGCCGGGCCTGTACTGGCTGAACGCCTCGGTCAGCGACGCCAAGCCCGCCAGCAAGGACGCCAAGGCGCGCCGCGCGAGCTACACGGCAACGCTGGAAGTCCTTCCACAGTAAGGCGCTCCCGTACCGCCATGAGGATTCCGCTCCGCCCCGTGCTGCTGCTCGCCCTGCTGCTGTGCGGCGGCTGCGCTTCGGCGCCGCCGCTGGCAATGCTCGAGGGCCAGACCATGGGCACCACCTGGCAGGTCAAGCTGGTGGCGCCGCGCGACGCCAGCCTGGACGCGCTCCAGGCCGGCATCCAGGGCGAGGTGGATCGCGTCGTGGCGCAGATGAGCCAGTGGGAGGCGGACTCGGACCTCGGTCGCTTCAATCGCGCCGCGGCCGGCACCTGGCAGGAGTTGCCGCCGGAATTCTTCACCGTGCTGCAGCACGCCCTGGCGCTGGCCGCCGACACCGGCGGCGCCTTCGATCCCACTGTCGGGCCGCTGGTCGACCTCTGGGGTTTCGGCCCCGGCGGGCCGGGGTTTGTCGTGCCCGATGAGGCGGCGATCGAAGCGGCGCGCGCGCGCGTCGGCTGGGCCAGGCTCCAGCTCGACCCGGAGCGCCGCCGCGTGCTGCAGCCCGGCGGCGTGGAACTGGATCTCTCCGGTATCGCCAAGGGATTCGGCACCGACCAGGTCGCCCGCTACCTCGATGCCGCGGGGGTCCGCGCTTATCTCGTCGACATCAGCGGCGAGTTGCGTGCGCGCGGGAAGCGTCCGGATGGCACGCCGTGGCAGGTGGCGGTCGAGAAACCCGGCACCGCTGCGGGCGAAGTGGCGAACCTCGACCAGGTGGAACGCGTGATCGCCCTCGAGGACTGCGCCATCGCCACTTCGGGCGACTACCGGCACTACTTCGCCGCCGACGGCGAGGTGTACTCGCATCACATCGACCCGCGCACGGGACGCCCGGTGCCACATCGCATCGCCTCGGTGACGACCGTGGCGCGCGACACCATGAGCGCCGATTCCGCCGGTACCGCGATCATGGTGCTGGGGCCGGAGCGCGGCCTGGAATGGGCGCGCCAGCGCGAGCTCGCGGTGCTCCTCATCCTGCACGACGGCGAGGGCTTCAGCGAGCGCATGTCGCCGGCCTTTGCCGAGCTGGTGGCGCCATGAGGCTGCTGCGCGGCATCTTCGCGGGCGTGGTATCGCTGCCGGGCGCCGTCGTGGCGGTTCCGGGCCGGGCTGCCGCGCGCCGTCGGTCGCTGCCGGCCGGTCCGGCCCTTGGCAACGGACTGGCGCTGCTTGTGCTCGCCGCGCTCGCGGCCTGGCTGCTGCCGCTGCAGGGCGATTTCGCGCTGCTGCCGGTGCCGGCCGCGCGTGATCTTTCCGCCGCCGGCGCCATCCTGGTCGCCTATGCCGGGCTGCTGCTGGCGTTCCGCCCGCGCCGCGAAGGCGGGGTGGCTGCCAGGACCGACGGCGCGACCACCCTGCTGGTCGCCCATGCCAGCCAGACCGGCTTCGCCGAAGAACTGGCTGCGCGTACCGCGACGCTGGTGCGGGGCTCCGGACGATCCGTTCGCGTCGTCGCCCTTGGCGAACTCGACGCGGCGGGCCTCGCTGCGGCCGGCGAACTCCTGATCATCGCCAGCACCACCGGCGATGGCGATGCGCCCGATTCCGCCATGGCGTTCGTCTGCGACGTGCTCGGCCGCAAGACCGACCTCCGCCCGCTGCGCTACGGCCTGCTGGCGCTCGGTGATTCGTCCTACCGCCACTACTGCGCCTTCGGCCGCCAGCTCGATGCCTGGCTGCGCGAATCGGGTGCCGCGCCGCTGTTCGAGCCGATCGAGGTCGACGATGGCGACGAGGAGGCACTCGTCCGCTGGCAACTGGATGTCGCCAGGCTCGCCGCCACGACGGCCCCCGACGCCTGGCGCGAGCCGGAATTCTCGAACTGGCGCCTCGCCGAGCGGCGCCTGCTGAATCCGGGCAGCGAGGGCGGTCCGTGCTTCCACCTCGCGCTGGTGCCGCAGGCGGGAGGCCTGCCGGCATGGCAGGCCGGCGACATCGCCGTGATCCAGCCACGCCATGCGCGGGCCGCGGTCGAGGGCTGGCTGGCGGAAGTCGCGATGGACGGAGCCGCGACGGTCGCGGTATCGGGCGGATCGTTCACGCTGCGCGAGCTTGCGGCCCGCAGCCAGTTGCCACCGGCCGAAGATTGCCGCGGGCGGTTGCCGGCGGACATCGCCCGCCTGCTGCGACCGCTGGCGTCGCGCGAGTATTCGATCGCCTCGCTGCCGCAGGACGAGGCGATCCAGCTCCTGGTACGCCAGGTGCGCGGCACCGACGGCTCGCTTGGCGTGGGCACCGGATGGTTGACCGAACACGCGGAGGTCGGCGCGGAAATCATCCTGCGCGTGCGCAGCAACGCGAATTTCCACGGCCCGCCGGACGCCCGCCCACTGATCCTGATCGGCAACGGCAGCGGCATGGCCGGCCTGCGTGCGCTCCTCAAGCAGCGTGTCGCCGCCGGCCAGCGCCGCAACTGGATGCTGTTCGGCGAGCGCTGCGCGGACTGCGACTTCTACTATGCCGAGGACATCCGCCGCTGGCAGGCGGAAGGCTTCGTCGATCGCCTGGACCTCGCCTTCTCGCGCGACGAGCCGGCCCGCGTCTACGTGCAGGATCGCCTGCGCGCCGCGGCGCCGATGCTGCGCGCCTGGGTCGATGCCGGCGCATCGATCTACGTCTGCGGCAGCCTCGCCGGCATGGCCCCCGGCGTCGAGGAAGTGCTGGTCGAAAGCCTCGGACGCGCCGGCCTCGACCGCCTCATCGCCGAGCGCCGCTACCGGCGGGATGTGTACTGAGTGGCGGTTTGATGATCGGCCAGGCTTGGAAAGCAAGGCTACGCTTGCGCGCAGCTCCACGCGCCATGTAGGAGCGCACCTTGTGCGCGACCGGCGCAGTCGCCTGTTCGTGCGGCTTTGGTCGCCCACAGGGTGGGCTCCTATGGCGCCATGTAAATTCAACACCCTGCGTCCTGTTTGATGAGGGCGGCTCGAGCCGCGACGCCTTTCCCATCGTGCCTCTCACAATCCCGCCGCGAGCCGCGTGCCCTGCGCGATGGCGCGCTTGGCGTCGAGTTCGGCGGCGACATCCGCGCCGCCGATGAGGTGCAGCGGCACGCCGAGCGTGGCGCATTCGGCATGCAGCTGCCGATCGGGTTCCTGCCCGGCGCAGACGACCACGGTGTCAACTTCCAGCACGCGCGCGGCGCCATCGACGGTGATGTGGAGGCCGGCATCGTCGATGCGCTCGTAGCCGACCCCGCCGAGCTGCCGGACGTGCTTGGCCTTCAGCGTGGCGCGGTGCACCCAACCCGTGGTGCGGTTGAGACGGCGGCCGAGGCGGCCCGGCGTGCGCTGCAGCAGCCACACCTCGCGAAGCGGCGGTTCCGGCTCGCGCGGGGCAAGGCCGGCCCGGCTGGCAAGGCGGGTGTCGACGCCCCATTCGCGTGACCAGCGTTCGACGTCGAGCGTCGGCGAGGGCGCCGCCTCGACCAGGAACTCGGCCATGTCGAAGCCGATGCCGCCGGCGCCGACGATGGCCACCCGCGATCCGACTTCGGCGCCGCCCTGCAGCACCTCGGCGTAGCTCAGCACGTTGGTGCGTCCGCTGCCCGGAATGTCGACCCTGCGTGGCGTGACGCCGGTGGCGAAGACGACCTCGTCGAAGGCGTCGCGGAGAAGCTCCGGCGTCGCCGTCGTGTCGAGGCAGAGCTCGATGCCGAGCTGCGCCAGGCGCCGCCCGTAGTAGCGCATGGTGCCGGCGAATTCCTCCTTGCCGGGGATGCGCTTGGCCATGTTGAACTGGCCGCCGATCTCGCCCGCCCTTTCGAACAGCGTGACGTGGTGGCCGCGCTCGGCGAGCGTGGTCGCGCAGGCGAGCCCGGCCGGGCCGGAGCCGACCACAGCGATGCGCTTGATGCGGGTGGCCGGCGTGATCACCAGTTCCGTCTCGTGGCAGGCGCGCGGATTCACCAGGCAGCTCGCGCGGCGGTTCTCGAACACGTGGTCCAGGCACGCCTGGTTGCAGGCGATGCAGGT
Source organism: Lysobacterales bacterium (assembly GCA_017305135.1). GTDB lineage: Bacteria > Pseudomonadota > Gammaproteobacteria > Xanthomonadales > Rhodanobacteraceae > Dokdonella_A. Next base: position 149,239 of record JAFKNA010000006.1, read on the forward strand.
GTTGATGTCCTCGCCGCGATCCTCGCGCGCCTTGCGCATCCACTCCGGATCCGCGAGGAAAGGCCGCGCCATCGACACCATGTCGGCTTCGCCCGCGGCGAGCAGGCGCTCGGCAGTCTCCGGCATGTTGATGCGGTTGCTGGCGATGAGCGGGATCGAGACTTCCGCCTTCATCCGTGCGGTGATCCAGGCGAAGGCTGCGCGCGGCACGCTGGTGACGATGGTCGGCACGCGCGCCTCGTGCCAGCCGATACCGGTGTTGAGGAGGCTCGCCCCGGCCGCCTCGATCCTCCGCGCCAGCGCCACGACTTCCTCCCAGGACTGCCCGTCTTCCACCAGGTCCAGCATCGAGATGCGGTAGATGATGAGGAAGTCGGAGCCCACCGCCGCGCGCATGCGGCGCACGATCTCCACCGCGAAGCGCTGGCGGTTCTCCGCCGTGCCGCCCCATTCGTCGCTGCGCTGGTTGGTGCGCGCGGCGAGGAACTGGTTGATCAGATACCCCTCCGAACCCATCAGCTCCACGCCGTCGTAACCGGCATCCTGCGCGCGCCGCGCGGCGTTGACGAAGGCCTCGATGGTGCGTTCGACGCCGCGGCTGGACAGCGCGCGCGGCTTGAATGGCGTGATCGGCGACTTGATGGCGGAAGGGGCGACGGCGAGCGGGTGGTAGCCATAGCGGCCCGCATGCAGGAGCTGCAGGCAGATGCGCGCGCCCTCCGCCTGCACGGCGCGGGTCAGGCGGCGGTGGCGCGGCACCTGCCAGGGCATGGAGAGGCGGCTGGCGAAAGGCTTCAGCCAGCCCTCGATGTTCGGCGCGAAGCCGCCGGTCACCATCAGCGCCACGCCGCCGCGCGCGCGCTCGGCAAAATACGCGGCGAGCTTGTCGAAGTCGCGCGCCCGGTCCTCAAGCCCGGTGTGCATCGAGCCCATCAGCACGCGGTTGGGCAGGGTCACCGGGCCGAGCTTCAGCGGCGTGAAGAGATGCGGATAGCGCATGGTGGGCTCGTGTAATGGTGGTCCAACGATGCCCGCCGGCATCCGCTTGCGCAATCACCGGGCCGCGGCTGCGGGCCGGGGCTGTTCCTGCGACAATGGCCGGTTCATCGCGCCGGTCGCGGCGCCCCGCTGCCTGACGGACGACCATGAACCACGAATTCCGCAAGCCCCTCGCCGATACCGGCCTCGACTGGTTCGACGCGCGCGCCGCGGTGGACGCGATCCGCCCCGGTGCTTGGGCGAAGCTCCCCTACACCGCGCGGGTGCACGCCGAGAACATCGTGCGCCGCGCCGACGGCGCGCAGCGGCGGGATTACCTGCGGCAGCTGATCGAACGCCGGCGCGATCTCGATTTCCCCTGGTTCCCGGCGCGGGTGGTCTGCCACGACATCCTTGGCCAGACCGCGCTGGTGGACCTCGCCGGCCTGCGCGACGCGATCGCCGCGCAGGGTGGTGATCCGGCGCTGGTCAATCCGGTGGTGCCGGTGCAGCTCATCGTCGATCATTCGCTCGCGGTCGAGTGCGGCGGTTTCGATCCGGACGCGTTCACGAAGAACCGCGCCATCGAGGACCGCCGCAACGAGGACCGCTTCCACTTCATCGAGTGGACCAAGCATGCGTTCCGCAACGTCGACGTGATCCCGCCCGGCAACGGCATCATGCACCAGATCAACCTGGAGAAGATGTCGCCGGTGGTGTACGTGCAGGACGGCGTGGCCTTCCCCGACACCTGCGTCGGCACCGACAGCCATACCCCGCACGTCGATGCGCTCGGCGTGATCGCCATCGGCGTCGGTGGCCTCGAAGCGGAGAGCGTGATGCTCGGGCGCGCCTCGTGGATGCGCACGCCGGAGATGGTCGCGGTGGAGCTGTCCGGACGTCCGCAGCCGGGCATCACCGCCACCGACGTGGTGCTCGCCTTGACCGAGTTCCTGCGCAGGGAACGGGTGGTCGGCGCGTACCTCGAGTTCCGTGGCGAGGGCGCCGCCGCGCTGACGGTCGGCGACCGCGCGACCATCTCCAACATGGCGCCCGAGTACGGCGCCACCGCGGCGATGTTCTTCATCGACGACAACACGCTGGAGTACCTCCGCCTCACCGGCCGCACTGACGCGCAGGTGGCGCTGGTCGAAACCTACGCGAAGACGGCGGGCCTGTGGGCCGACCAGCTCGGCGGCGCCGAGTACGATCGCACGCTCCATTTCGCCCTGTCCGGCGTGGTGCGCAACATGGCCGGGCCGTCCAATCCGCACCGTCGACTGCCGGTCGCCGAACTCGCCGAACGGGGCGTCGCGCAGAACCTCGAACAGGCCCGCAGCGAAGAGGCCGCTGGCCTGCTGCCGGACGGCGCCGTGATCATCGCCGCCATCACCAGCTGCACCAACACCTCCAACCCGCGCAACGTGATCGCCGCCGGGCTGCTGGCGCGGAATGCCAATGCGCGCGGCCTGCTGCGGAAGCCGTGGGTGAAGACCTCGCTGGCGCCGGGCTCGCGGGTGGTCGAAGCCTATCTCGAGGAAGCCGGCCTGCTGCCGGAGCTCGAGCAGCTTGGCTTCGGCATCGTCGGCTTCGCCTGCACCACCTGCAACGGCATGAGCGGCGCGCTCGATCCCGCCATCCAGCAGGAGATCGTCGCCCGCGACGTGCACACCGCGGCGGTGCTGTCCGGCAACCGCAACTTCGACGGCCGCATCCATCCCTACGCCAGGCAGGCCTTCCTGGCCTCGCCGCCGCTGGTGGTCGCCTACGCCATCGCCGGCACCATCCGCTTCGACATCGAGAAGGACGTGCTCGGCGTGGACGCTGAGGGCAACCCGGTGCGCCTCAAGGACATCTGGCCGTCGGACGCCGAGATCGACGCCATCGTCAAGGCCTCGGTGAAGCCCGAGCAGTTCCGCCGTGTCTACGAACCGATGTTCCGGATCGCCGTGGAGCAGGGCGCGAAGGTGGCGCCGCTCTACGACTGGCGGCCGATGAGCACCTACATCCGCCGACCGCCCTACTGGGAAGGCGCGCTGGCCGGCGCGCGCACGCTGGCCGGCATGCGTCCGCTGGCGGTCCTCGGCGACAACATCACCACCGACCACATCTCGCCTTCCAATGCGATCCTGGCGACCAGCGCCGCCGGCGAATACCTCGCGCGCATGGGCCTGCCGGAGGAGGACTTCAACTCCTACGCCACCCATCGCGGCGACCACCTCACCGCGCAGCGGGCGACCTTCGCCAATCCGAAGCTCATCAACGAGATGGCCATCATCGATGGCGCGGTAAAGCAGGGTTCGCTGGCACGCATCGAGCCGGAGGGCGAGGTCACCCGCATGTGGGAGGCGATCGAGGCCTACATGGAGCGCGGCCAGCCGCTGATCATCGTTGCCGGCGCCGACTACGGCCAAGGGAGTTCCCGCGACTGGGCCGCCAAGGGCGTTCGCCTGGCCGGCGTCGAGGCCATCGTCGCGGAAGGCTTCGAGCGCATCCACCGCACGAACCTGGTCGGCATGGGCGTGCTGCCGCTGGAGTTCCAGCCCGGCACCACGCGCAAGACGCTGGCGCTCGATGGCACTGAAACCTATGACGTCCACGGCACCCGCGCGCCGGGCGCGACGCTCATGCTGGCGATCCACTGCCGGAGTGGCGAGACGATCGAGGTGCCGGTCACCTGCCGTCTCGATTCCGACGAGGACGTCGCCATCTACGAGGCCGGCGGCGTGCTGCAGCGCTTCGCACAGGATTTCCTGGCGGCGGCGAAGGCCGCGTAAAGTGGCGCCAGGCACGGGAGCGCAGGCATGGACCGGGACGCATTGATCAACAGCATCAGGGCACGCCTGCCGGCGCTGCTGGCGATCCATGCCTTCGGCAGCCGCATTGAAGGCACGCACCGTGCCGACAGCGACCTGGATCTCGCCGTGCTGGTCGAGGGCTATGCCGATCCGCTGCTGCTCTGGGAACTCGCCGGCGATCTTGCCGACATCGCCGGCACCCACGTCGACCTGCTCGACTTCCGCGCGGCATCCACGGTGATGCAGCACCGGATACTCACCGCTGGCGAACGCTGGTGGGCGCGCGACGGCCAGGCGGACCTGTATGAAGCGGCGGTCCTCAGCGAAAAGCTCGAACTCGACCGCGCGCGCGCCGGATTGCTGCGCGACATCCAGGAACGGGGCAGCGTCCATGGCCGATGACGTCCTCATCAACAAGGCGGCGATCATCGAACGCTGCGTCGCCCGCGCGCGCGAGGAATATGCCCGCGATCCGGCCAGCTTCGGCAGCGATTACACCCGCCAGGACGCGGCCATCCTCAACATCCATCGCGCCTGCGAGGCCGCGCTCGACATGGGCCAGCACCTGATCCGGCGTGAGCGGCTGGGCATTCCACAGAGCGCCCGCGACGTGTTCGCGCTGCTCGCCGACGCGGGCTGGATCGAACCCGCGCTCGCCGACGCGCTGAAGCGCATGGTGGGCTTCCGCAACATCGCCGTGCACCAGTACCAGGTGCTGCAACTGCCGATCACGATAAGCATCATCGAGCGGCACCTGGACGAGTTCCTCGACTACAGCAAGGCGCTCCTGCTGCGTGATTCACGCGGGCCGTAGGTTCCTTTCACTCTCAATCACAGCTTCCGCAGCATGCACAAGCCCCAGCTCCGCATCCCCGCCACCTACATGCGCGGCGGCACCTCCAAGGGCGTGTTCTTCCGCCTCGCCGACCTGCCCGAGGCCGCGCAGGTGCCAGGCCCCGCGCGCGACGCGCTGCTGCTGCGCGTGATCGGCTCGCCCGATCCCTACGGCAAGCACACCGACGGCATGGGCGGGGCGACCTCCAGCACCAGCAAGTGCGTGATCATCGCGCCGGCTTCGGTGCCAAGGCACGACGTGGATTACCTCTACGGGCAGGTGTCGATCGACAGCGCCTTCGTCGACTGGTCGGGCAATTGCGGGAACCTCTCGACGGCGGTCGGCCCGTTCGCCATCGCCAACGGATTCATTCCCGCCGACCGCATCCCGCAGGAGGGCGCGGTGGCGGTGCGCGTCTGGCAGGCCAACATCGGCAAGACCATCATCGTGCACGTGCCCGTCGCCAACGGCGAAGTGCAGGAGAGCGGCGACTTCGAACTCGACGGCGTGACCTTTCCGGGCGCCGAGGTGGTGCTGGAGTTCCTCGATCCATCGGACGACGAAGGAGAGGGTGGAGCGCTGTTCCCGACCGGAAACCGGGTCGACGAGCTCGATGTACCGGGCCTCGGCCGGCTGCCGGCGACCCTGATCAGCGCCGGCATCCCGACCGTGTTCGTCAATGCCGCGGACATCGGATTCGACGGCACCGAACTGCAGCCCGCCATCAACGACGACAAGGCGGCGCAGGCGAAGCTCGAGGCGATCCGCATCGCCGGCGCGATCCGCATGGGCCTGATGCAATCGCCGGTCGATGCGGCGACGCGCCAGCACACGCCAAAGGTCGCCTTCGTGGCGCCGCCGAAGGGCTACGTCGCATCCAGCGGCAAGACGGTCGAAGCGGCCGACATCGACCTCAACGTGCGCGCCATGTCTATGGGCAAGCTGCACCACGCCATGATGGGCACCTGCGCGGTGGCGATCGGCACCGCCGCGGCGGTTCCCGGCACGCTGGTCAACCGCGCAGCCGGCGGCAGCGAGCGCAACGCCGTGCGCTTCGGCCATCCATCCGGGACGCTTCGCGTCGGCGCCGAGGCCCGCCAGGTGGACGGTCGCTGGAGCGTCACCAAGGCGATCATGAGCCGCAGCGCACGCGTGCTGATGGAAGGCGCCGTGCGCGTGCCGGCGGTGTAGTCCCCGCTCGTACCGCGGCAGGCGGCCCGCATCGGGCCGCGCCGGTGCCGACGTGCGATGATGGCGGGCCTCGCGTCGCAAGGCGCACCAGCGAGGACCAGCCATGAGCACCGAGGACATCCGTTCGGCGGCACGCCCCGAACCCGACCGGCCGATGCGCGAGATCGCCGACTACCTCGTCGATTACCGCATCGACTCGGAGGAGGCATTCGACACCGCGCGCCATATGCTGCTGGATTCCCTGGCCTGCGCCATGCTGGCGCTGCGCTTTCCGGAATGCGTCAAGCACCTCGGCCCGCTGGTGCCGGGCGCGGTGTTGCCGGGCGGCGCGCGCGTGCCGGGGACCGCTTGGGAGCTCGACCCCGCGCAGGCCGCCTACAACATCGGCGTACTGGTGCGCTGGCTCGACTTCAACGATACCTGGCTCGCCGCGGAATGGGGCCATCCGTCCGATAACCTCGGCACCATCCTGGCGCTCGGCGACCATCTCTCCCGCAAGGCGGAGCGCGAGCGCGAGGCGCCGCTCACCGTCCGTGACGTGCTGGGATACGCCATCAAGGCGCACGAGATCCAGGGCTGCTACGCGCTGAAGAACTCCTTCAATCGCGTGGGCCTCGACCACGTCATCCTGGTGCGGCTGGCCTCCACCGCCGTCGCCACACGCATGCTGGGCGGGGGCAGGCAGGAGATCGTCGACGCGGTCAGCAACAGCTGGATCGACAACGGCGTGCTGCGCACCTACCGCCACGCGCCGAACACCGGACCGCGCAAGAGCTGGGCCGCCGGCGACGCCTGCCGGCGCGCGGTCATCCACGCCCTCGATGCCATGAAGGGCTGTACCGGCTATCCCTCCGCGCTCAGCGCGAAGACCTGGGGCTTCTACGACGTGGCCTTCGGCGGCAAGCCTTTCGAGTTCGAGCGCCCGTTCGGCAGCTACGTGATGGAGAACGTGCTGTTCAAGATCAGCTACCCGGCCGAGTTCCACGCCCAGACGGCGGTGGAATGCGCGATGGCGCTGCATCCGAAGGTGGCCGGGCGCCTCGGCGAGATCGAGCGCATCGTCATCGAGACCCAGGAAGCGGGCCGGCGCATCATCGACAAGACCGGGCCGCTGGACAACTACGCCGATCGCGACCACTGCATCCAGTACATGGTCGCCGTGCCGCTGATCTTCGGGCGCCTCACCGCCGAGGACTACACCGACGCGGTGGCCATCGACCCCCGCATCGATGCGCTCCGCGCCCGGATGGAAGTGGTCGAGAACCCGCGGTTCACGAAAGACTACTTCGATCCGGACAGGCGCTTCATCGGCAACTCTGTCGAGGTGTTCTTCGCCGATGGCACCTCCACCGGCAAGGTCTCCATCGACTACCCGGTCGGCCACCGCCGCCGTCGCGCAGAGGGCATCCCGCTGTTGCGGGCCAAGTTCGCCGCCGCACTCGCGGAGCAACTCCCGGGTCGTCAGGCGGCGCGGATCCTCGCCGCCACCGGCGATTCCGCGGCGCTCGACGACATGCCGCTGCACCGCTTCCTCGGCCTGTTCAGCCTTGACTGACTCCCTACTTAACTGCATCTTCACAAGATGCTGGCCGACGCCGCATGATGTGGCTACACTGCGCCCCGCAGCCCTGAAGTGTGGAGCGGTGTTAAGCGCACGTTTCCTCGGCGTCAAATTGGCGTAGAATAGGAAAGAGTGTGAGCGTCCTGCGTTGGGTTGGGCGGACGTGTTGATTCCAAAAAACGAGAGAGGAGACTCTACGAATGAAACGTAAGGCCCTGAGTGCGCTCATCGCGCTTGCGCTGGTCGGTGGCATCCCCGCCGCTGCCCAAGCACAGGATTCCGGCAACTTCTACATCGCTCCGCGCATTGGTGCGAACTTCTCCGACAGCGCGCGTGGTACTGATACCTCGCTGTGGGGCGGCATCGGCGTCGGCGTGTGGGTCAACCCGCACCTGGCGATCGATTTCGAGTACACGATCAACAACGCCGACTTCAAGAACAACTCCTGGCGCAACGACCCGATCTACGGGTACGGCACCGAGCACGAGTGGGAAAGCGTCGGCGTCGGCGTCAGCGGCCGCTGGTTCTTCGGCGATGCCGGTGCGCAGTTCCGTCCGTACGTGATGGCCGGTGTGGGTGCGCTGCGTCACGCTGCATACTCCGGCAGCCTGCTCGAGCCGGCCCCGCCGTATGGCGCCGGCTACAACGGCAGCGGCTGGTCGCCCATGGCCACCATCGGCGGCGGCGTGCAGTACAACATGAGCGACCGCCTTGCCCTTCGTGGCGAGCTCGCGGCCCGCTATGACCACGACAAGAACACCCGTGGCAATCTCTCTGACGCCCTCGGCTACAACGTCACCCACAAGAGCGGTTACGTCGACGGCATCGTGAGCGTGGGTCTGGTCTACAGCTTCGGCGAGCGCGCTGCTCCGCCGCCGCCGCCGGCCGAGCCGCCCCCGCCGCCGCCGCCGCCGGTAGAGGAAGTGCCGCCACAGAAGGTCGTCATCGACCTGCGTGGCGTGAACTTCAAGTTCGATCGCCCGAAGCCCGGCGAGCACAACATCGAGCCGACCCTGCAGGTCCCGACCTCCGACTCGATGGCGATCCTCGACCAGGCGGTCGACGTGCTGCAGCGTAATCCGGAAGTGAAGGTTGAGCTGGCCGGCCACACCGACTCGGTGGGTACCGACGCCTACAACCAGAAGCTCTCCGAGCGTCGTGCGCAGATCGTCTATGACTATCTGACCTCGCACGGCGTGTCGGCCAGCCAGATCATGGGCGTCAAGGGCTACGGCGAGTCGCAGCCGATCGACACCAATGACACGAAGGAAGGCCGCGCGCGCAACCGCCGCACGGAGATGGTCGTCGACAATCCGCAGTAATACGCGGTTTCGACAGGCATGACGAAAAAGCCCGGCGCAAGCCGGGCTTTTTTCCTTTGGTGCGGCATCATCGTGAGTCGTAGGCAGCCTACACACCAGACGCTGGCGCGACGGCCCGCAGGCACACCGCGCCGATGGCCGAACACCGCAGGTCGCCCTAAGCTGCCGACACGTGACCTGTGGCCTGCAGGCGAAACGCGGCCAGCCAAACGCTGTAGGAGCGCACCCTGTGCGCGACTGGCGCGGCGCATAACGCGCCAATGGGCCGAACGGCCAGCCTCAGATTTGCTCCCATCCATGCGATGACGGCGTCCGCGCAGGAAAACCGCAGGAGCGCACCTGGGCGCGACCGGCGCAGCCACGTCACGCCGTGGCAACAGCGAGGTTCCCGCGTCGGCGGCGTGCCAACGCACGCATCACGACGCAGCCTTCAGCGCATCAATACCGGCGGCACTTCAGGCGTCATGGTGTTCAGCATGGCGGTGACCATCGGCACCGCGCCGGCAACGATGTTGCCGCTCGCCGGCATGCCGTCACGGCCGGCGAAATCGCAGTAGCGGCCGCCCGCCTCGCGCACCAGTACGCAGCCGGCGGCCATGTCCCACGGCATCAGCCCGGTTTCGAAGTAGCCGTCGAAACGGCCTGCCGCGACGTAGGCGAGGTCGAGCGCCGCCGAGCCGCTGCGGCGGATGTCCTCGGCCTGGCCGAGCAGCGCGCGGGTCATCGCGAGTTGCGGCTCGAGATGCCGCCGCTGGCGGAACGGAAAGCCGGTCGCGAGCAGCGCGCCATCGAGCCCCGGCCGCCGGCTGACGCGGATGCGGCGGTCGTTGAGGAAGGCACCGTTGCCGCGGTCGGCGGTGAAGAGCTCGTCGCGCAGCGGATCGTAGATCACGCCCAGCGTGGGTTCGCCGTTCTCGACCAGCCCGATGGAGGTGCAGAAATGCGGGAAGCCGCGCAGGTAGTTGTGCGTGCCGTCCAGCGGGTCGATGACCCAGGTGTTGCGCGCCTTGCCGGTCGCGCCCGATTCCTCGGCGAGGAAGGCGTCGCGCGGGAATGCGCGCTTCAGCTCGCGTATGATTTCGGTCTCCGCCAGCCGGTCGACTTCCGACACGTAGTCGTGGCGCTGCTTCTCGACCACCTCCAGGCTGTCGAGGCGATTCATGTAGCGCAACATGATGTTGCCTGCGGCGCGGGCGGCGCGCACCGCGACGTTGACGGCGGGTCTTGGCATGGACGGTCGGCTGGCAGCCTGGAAAAGAACGGCGCGGGATTACCGCGCAGCCGCCAAGATTAGCAGATCGACGTTCCCACAGCCATGCGGACGGCCCGCGCGGCTGCCCGATTCTCCTTCCCTGGACAGGGCTTACGATGATTTCGTTCGATGCGTTCGAGCACACCCGCTGCGTTCTCGTACGCACCTCACACCCGGGCAACATCGGCGCTGCGGCGCGTGCGCTTGGAACCATGGGCCTGCGGCGCCTCGAACTGGTCAGGCCCCATCACTTCCCGCACCCGGAAGCCGATGCGCTGGCGGCGCATGCGGCGGGCATCCTCGGCGCGGCGCGCGTGCACCAGGATCTCGGTGCCGCAATCGCCGATTGCACGCTGGTGTTCGGCGCGACCGCGCGCCGGCGCGGCATCGCGCTTCCGGAGTTCGGCCCGCGCGCGGCGGCGCGACGCATCCTGGAGGTCGCTGTCGAAGGTCGCGAGGTCGCGATCCTGTTCGGCAACGAGCGCAACGGCCTCGACAACGACGAGGTCCAGCACTGCCACGCCGCCATCACCATTCCGAGCGATGCGGCCTGTCCGTCGCTCAACCTCGCGCAGGCGGTGCAGGTCGTCGCCTGGGAACTGCGCAGCGCAGTGCTCGGCGGGGCCGCTGCGCCGCAGGTCGTGGCGGCGCCGCGGCGGGACGCCGGGCCACCGGCCTCGGCGGAGGAGATGGAGGGCTTCTTCGGGCACCTCGCGGAGACGCTCGACCTGATCGAGTTCCACAAGGGCCGCTCGCCGCGCACCATCATGGCGCGCCTGCGCCGTCTGTTCCTGCGCGCCCAGCCGGACACGCGCGAGGTGCAGGTGCTGCGCGGGATCCTCGCCGACGTGATCCGCACCGCGCGCATCACACGGGGATCGGACGCGGGCAAGTGAGCCGCCGACAGGCCGGGGCAGGCACCGTTGGCCGGCTCAATCGCCCCCGGGCGGCGCCTCCCCGGTTGCCGATATCCGCAGCCTGTCGATGCGCGGGCCATCCATGTCCGCCACCTCGAAGCGGAACCCGCTCGTCGTGAAATGCTCCCCGACCTGCGGGATGCGGCCGAAGCCGGCCATCAGCATTCCTGCGGCGGTGTTGAAGTCGTGCTCGTCCTCGTTGGGGAGTTCGCGCAGGTCCAGCAGTTCGCGCAGGTCATCCGCGCCGACGCTGCCGTCGACCAGCCAGCTCCGCTCGCCGCACTGCACGATGGCCTGCGCGTCGGTATCGAGCGAGGGGCCGGCGCCCTGGCCGACCACGGCGGAGAGCAGGTCGTTGAGGGTCACCACGCCCTCGATGTCGCCGTACTCGTCCACCACCAGCGCCAGCGGTGTGTGCGCATCGCGGAATTCGGCAAGCAGGTCGAGGGCGCGCGCGGTGGCGGGAACGTACAGCGGTTCGGCGAGGTCGTCGAAGAGGTGCGCGCCGACATCGCCGCCGATGCCGCCGATGATGCGCTTGACCTCCAGCACGCCGAGGACTTCCTGCTCGTCGCCGCGGCATACCGGGTAGCGTGAATAGGGCGTCTGGCGCATGGTGGCGAGGTTGACCTCCACCGGATCGGCGGCGTCGAGCCAGGCGACCCGGGTGCGCGGCGTCATCACGCTGTCGACGCTGCGATCGCCCAGGCGCAGCACGCGGTTCATCATGTTGCTCTCGTCGAGATCGATCACGCCCTGGCTGACGCCCTCGGCGACCAGCAGGCGGATTTCCTCCTCGCTGACCTGCTCGCGGCTCGCCACCGGCAGGCGCAGCGCGCGAAGCAGGGCACGGCTGAGCGTCACCAGCGCGGCCGCGACGGGCCGTGCCAGGGAGGACAGGACCCGCACCGGCAGGGCCACGGCCATGGCGAACCACTCCGGGTTGGCCAGCGCCAGGCGCTTGGGCGCGAGTTCGCCGAGCAGCATGTTGAGCACCACGATGCCGGCAATGGCGAGCCCGATGCCGACGGCCGGGGCGATCGCATGGAGCGCCGGCACGCCGGCAAGGAAGGCGGCGGTCTGCGCCCCGATGTCGGCGCCCAGCGCCGCGCCGGCGGTGACCTGGAGCAGCACGACGAACAGCCGCATGGCGGCGAGGAAGCGCTCCGGCTGCCCGACCAGCTCGAGTGCCGCGCGGGCGCCGCGCCGCTCCTCCGCGAACTGCTTGAGCCGGCTCCGGCGCGCCGTCATCAGCGCCATTTCGCTCAAGGCGAAGAAGCCGTTGCACAGCGCCAGCAGCACCACCAGGAGGATTTGGAGCAGCATCCCGACGCGATGATCCGGTAGGAAAGCCGCAGTGTAGCAAGCGCTCCAGGGCCCGGCGCCCGTGGTGCGGTCCGCATGCGGTAAACTGCGCGGCTTTGGGATCCGGCCGGGAGCGCCGCCGGAGCCCTCCCGCGGCGGGATTGACCATGTTTTCGTTGCAGACGATCTTCGGCAAGGGCGACAAGTTCTACGGGCTGCTGGAGGCCAGTGCGGAAGCCGCGCACGAGTCCGCCACCGCGCTGGTCTTCATGTTCCGTGCGCGCCCGCTGGCGCCATCGCTCGACGAATTCCTGCTGGCGCGCAAGCGCGAAAAGGATCTTGCCGCGCAGATCAGCCAGGAACTGGTCAACACCTTCGTCACTGCACTCGAGCGCGAGGACATCGAGGCGCTCTCCGCCGCGCTCAACAAGATCACCAAGACCGTGTCCAAGTTCGCCGAGCGCTATTCGCTGGCGGCCGAGGGCCTCGGCGACATTGATTTCGAGTCGCGCGCGGTGCTGCTGGAGAAGGCCACCGAGGTCATCGTGCAGATGGTGGCGCAGCTGCGCCGCGGCATGAACCTGGAGACCATGAAGGCGCACAACGAGCGCCTGCAGGCGATCGAGAACGAAGCCGACCGCCTGATGCTGGAGTCCTACCGCGACCTCTACGGTGGCAGGCACGAGGCGATCCGCATTCTCCTGCTGAAGGACCTGTTCGAGCTGCTCGAGAAGGCGGTCGACCGCTGCCGCGACGCCGGCAACGTGGTCTACCAGATCGTCCTCAAGAACTCCTGAGCGCCCCCGCGCCGCGGTCAAGGACCCCTCCATGGAGCTGACCCTGGTACTGCTGGTCGTCGTGATCGCGCTCACGTTCGAGTACATCAACGGCTTCCACGATACCGCCAACTCGATCGCCACGGTGGTCGCGACCAAGGTGCTGAGCCCCGGCCAGGCGGTGCTGCTGGCGGCTACCGCCAACCTCATCGGCGCGCTCGCCGGTACCGCGGTGGCGCGCACCATCGCCGCTGGCCTGATCGACAGCAACGTCGTCGCGATGACGCCGATGGTGCTGATCTGCGCGCTGCTGGGCGCGGTGATCTGGAACCTCATCACCTGGTGGTGGGGCCTGCCGTCGAGCTCCTCGCACGCGCTGGTGGGTGGCCTGTGCGGCGCCGCGCTCGCCGCCGCCTCCGGCAACTGGAACGCCATCATCTGGGCCCAGGGCGGCAGCCACTGGTGGGGCGACAAGGGCGTGGTGCCGAAGGTGATCGTGCCGATGGTCACCTCGCCGCTCGGCGGCTTCATCCTCGGCCTGCTGCTGATGGGCCTGTTGTTCTCGCTGATGGACTGGCTGGGCTCGCGCACCGGTCCGCTGCAGCGCTTCGGCCGCACCCGCTTCGCCAACTCGTTTTTCGGCAAGGCGCAGATCGTGTCGGCGAGCGCGATGGGGCTCTCCCACGGCATGAACGACGCGCAGAAGACGATGGGCATCATCGCCCTCGCACTGGCCGGCGCGACCGCCGCCGGCACCTTCGACCAGTTGCCGGAGTGGCTGCATTTCCTGCGCATCCCCGAAGACCTCGACCACAACTTCGAGATCGCCGTGTGGATCAAGGTGGTGTGCGCGATCACCATGGCGGCCGGCACCTCCGCCGGCGGCTGGCGCATCATCAAGACGCTTGGCCACAAGATGGTGAAGCTGCACCCGGTCAACGGCTTCGCCGCCGAATCCGCGTCGGCGACGGTGATCCTCACCTGCTCGCACTTCGGCATTCCGGTGTCGACCACGCACAACATTTCCGCCGCCATCCTTGGCGTCGGCGTCGCCAAGCGCGCCAATGCGATCCGCTGGACGGTGGTGGAGCGCATGGTGTGGGCGTGGATCCTCACCCTGCCGGTGAGCGCGCTGCTGGCCTGGCTGCTGCTGGAACTGGCGCGCGTGGTCGGGCTTGCCTGATTGCGTCGAGCGCGATGCGCGCAAGTGCGCCTCCTCAAATCCGATCCGCTGCGAGCCATCCCATGTCCGCGCAACTCCTCATTGGCATCCATGCCGTCGAAGCGGCCCTGAACCACGACGTCGGCAACCTGGTCGAGCTCTACCTGGAAACCGGCAGCCAGAACACGCGGGTCAGGGAGCTCGGCGAGAAGGCGCGGGAACTCGGCGTCAAGCCGCATGCCCGCGACCGCGCCGCGCTCGACCGCATGACCGGCGGCGCGCGCCACCAGGGCGTGGTGGCGCGCTACAACGCGCCGCCGCCGCGGTCGGAAGCGGAACTGCCGGCGCTGGTGGAGCAGGCCGGGCGCGAGGCGCTGCTGCTGGTGCTCGACGGCGTGACCGATCCGCACAACTTCGGCGCCTGCCTGCGCAGCGCCGAAGCCGCCGGCGCAACCGCGGTGGTGGTGCCCAAGGATCGCGCCGTGGGCGTCACGCCGACGGTGCGGCGCGCCTCGGCCGGGGCCGCCGACCGCGTGCCGATCGTCAGCGCCACCAACCTGGCGCGCACCCTGAAATCGCTGCAGCAGGCCGGCGTGTGGCTGGTCGGGCTGGTCGGCGCCGAAGGCGAGGCGCTGTACGACGTCGACCTGCAGGGTCCGGTCGCGCTGGTGCTCGGCAGCGAGGGCGAGGGCCTGCGCCGCCTCACCCGCGAGGCCTGCGACTTCCTCGCCCGCATCCCGATGCGCGGCGAGATGGAGAGCCTCAACGTCTCGGTCGCCACCGGCATCGCCCTGTTCGAGGCCCTGCGCCAGCGCGCCGCGCGGCCCTGACGCCGCGCGCTGCCGATTCCGGCGCAATCAGGCCGAGATCGCGAGCCGCTCCGAGCGGTACACCAGCGCCGCGGCCAGCGCGGCGAGGAGCGCGATGGCAAGGCCGGCGACCAGGCACAGGGCAACCTCGACCGTGCCCACCGTCGCCCCGCGCAGGAGTTCGGTCACGCCGACCTGCTGCGCCAGCAGCGGCACCGCGTACATCCAGGCCTGCGGCTTCATCGGTGCCACGCTGAGCGCGATGGTCGGGATGATCGGCAGGAACATCAGCACCGAGAGATAGGTCTGCGCCTCGCGGAAGCTCTTGGCGAAGGCCGCCACCAGCGTCTGCAGGGACGCCAGCAGCACCACCAGCGGCAGCATCAGCAGCAGGGTGGTGGTGGCGAAGCGCAAGCCGAGGTGGAAGTCCATGCCCAGCTTGTCGGCCGGCAGGAAGCGCCCGGCAACCGCGAAGGCGGCGATTGCCAGCAGCAGGCTGGCCAGCGAGAAGGCGCAGATCGCGCCGAGCTTGCCGACCAGGATGCGCCAGCGCGGCACCGGATTGGCGAACAGCGGCTCCAGCGACTGGCGTTCGCGCTCGCCGGCGGTGAGATCGATGGCCAGGTACATGCCGCCGATGAAGATGGTCAGGATGAAGAAATACGGCAGCATGGAAAACAGCAGGCCGGCGCGCGACTGCGGCGTGGACTGGTCGCGGGAATCGAGCAGGACCGGCTGCACGAGGCCCGGCGCCAGGCCGCGCGCGACCAGGCGCTGCGCGGCGCGCTGCTGCGAGTATTGCCGGATCATCGTGCCGACGCGGGGCACCGGCGTGCTCGAGTCGCGCTGGGAGGAATCGTAGTAGAGCTCGACCTGCGCCGGTTCGCCCTTCTCCCACGCCGCGCCGAATCCCTCGGGAATGCGCAGCACGGCGTCGGCTTCCTGGTTGAGCACGGTGGCGATCGGATCGGCCACCGGCGCCTGCGGTTCCAGGCCCATCTGCTTCAGCGCCTCGACCAGGTTCGGTGCGTGCTCGGCGCCGATCACCGGCACCTTGAGCGGCGCTTCGGCGCGACTGAACTCGCGGCCGATCGAGAGCTGCATGATCATCACCAGCAGCACGGGCCCGAGCAGCGGACCGATCAGGAGCGCGCTCATCAGAGTGCGCCGGTCGCGCAGGTTCTCGCGGATTTCCTTCAGGAAGACCGCCACGGAAGCATTCATGCCGCCAGTCCCTCCGCGCTGCCGATGATCGCCACGAAGGCGTCCTCGAGGTTGTCCCGGCCGGTCTGCGCGCGCAGCGCCGCCGGCGATTCGTCGGCCACCACCCGGCCGCGGGCGATGACCACGATGCGGTCGCACAGCATGGCGACCTCCTGCATGATGTGGCTGGAGAAGAGCACGCAGCGGCCCTCGGCCCTGAGCCTGCGCATGAACTCGCGCATGCCGCGGGTGGCCATCACGTCGAGGCCGTTGGTCGGCTCGTCGAGGATGACGTTGTTCGGGTCGTGCACCAGCGCGCGCGCGATCGCCGTCTTGACCCGCTGCCCCTGCGAGAAGCCTTCCGTCCGCCGCTCAAGGATGTCGCGCATGTCCAGCGCGTCCACCAGTGCTTCGCGTCGCGTCGCCAGGGTTGCGGGGTCGACGCCCTGCAGGTGCGCGAAATAGTCGATGTTCTCGCGCGCGGTGAGCCGCTTGTAGAGCCCGCGCGCATCCGGTAGCACGCCAAGGCGCCGGCGCACCACCAGCGGATCGGCCGCGGCGTCGGTGCCATCTACCAGCACCTGGCCGGAATCGGGCTTCATCAGCGTGTAGAGCATGCGCAGCGTCGTGGTCTTGCCGGCGCCATTGGGGCCCAGCAGGCCGGTGATCTCGCCATCGCGGGCGGTGAATGAAACGCCATCGACGGCCCTGACGCGGCCCCCGTCGAAGGCCTTGGAGAGGTTCTGGACCTCGATCATGGCGCGGCTCCGTTGAAGTTGATGAAGGCCGGCGTCGGCCCCAGCCGATCCAGGCAGGAGGCATCGAGGCCGGCAGGGTCGTTCCTGGCGATGAACTCGTCGATCAGATGCGGCGTGCAGCCGCGCGCGAAGAGCGCATGGCCCTGTCCCTTCAGGGTGAGATGGCGGCCATTGGCGAGGCCGAGCATGATCACGTCGCCGTAGGCGGGCGGGGTGACCGGATCGAGCTCGCCGGACAGGACCAGCACCGGTTTCGCGGTGCTGAGCGGCTCGTGGAAATCGGCCGGCCGGGCGCCGTGCGGCCACACCTCGCATTGGGCGAGGATCGCCTCGACGAGCTGGTTGCCGAGCAGGGTGTCGGCGTCCTCGGGCCGGGGTTCCAGCCGGTCGGCATCCTCGCTGCAGATGACGCTCATCGACATGCCGTTGTTCATGTCGTCGAGCAGGTCGCCGCTCATCAGCTTCGCCTGCGCCAGCAGCGGCCCGGGATCGCCGGCCGCGGCGATGTCGAGGGTGAGCGGCAGCAGGGCGGCGGTCTCGGGCGTATAGGCGTAGATGCGCGCGACCATGGCCAGCGTCGCCGGGCCGAGCACCTGTTCCGCCTCCTCGAAGGATTGCGGATCGCGGAACTTCACGCGTCGCGATTCGGTGGCGAGCGTGGCTTTCAGCGCGCGTAGCGTTTCCTTCGGGTCGCCGAAGCGCGCCTTGCAGGCGGGGGTCGCGGTGCAGGCCGCGAACTGGCGATCGAGCGCGGACTCCAGGTTGCGCGCGAAATCCTCGCCGAGGATCGCCTGGTTGGGCACCGGCGAATCCAGCACCGTGCTGCGCACGCCATCGGGGTGGCGCATCAGGTACTGCTGCGCCATGCGCGTGCCGTAGGAAACGCCGAGGACGTTGAACTGCGGCGAGTCGAGCGCGCGGCGCACGTCTTCCAGATCCTCGGCGGCGACGGTCGTGGTGTAGTAGCGCGGATCGGCCTCCTTGCGCACCTCGTCGAGGCAGCGGCGGGTCCATGCGCGGATCGCGCCGGCGTCGAGATCCGCGGCGTCGGCCTGCTCCGCCCGCGCGATCTTTTCCGTTTCGGGGCAGGACAGCGGATGCGAGCCGCCGGTGCCGCGCTGGTCGAGCAGCACGACGTGGCGATGCTTCAGGATGGAGCGATACCAGGCGGTGTTGGCGAAGGATTCCGTCGCCGCCTGGCCGGGGCCGCCGGCCAGCATCAGCACCATGTCCTTCTTTGCCGCGTCGCCGGCGTCGCTGCGGATCACCGCGAGCTTCAGCCTGATGCGCCGCCCGCTGGGATCGGCACGGTTCTCCGGCACCTCGAATGCGTTGCACCAGGCAGCCGTGCTGGCGCCGGAAAGGCGCGTCTGGAGTTCGCAGGCCTCGAAGGTCAGGCTGCCGAGTCGCCACGTGCGCGGTGCCGGCGCGGCGGCCGGGGTCTCGCGGGTCGGCGCCGTGGTAGGGGGCAATTCGGCCCCCTCCGGCACGGCTGCCTGCGCTACCGGCAGCAGGAAGGTTCCGGCCAGGATTGCCGCCAGCATGGCAGCCAGGGGCAGGCGCGGAACGGCATCGGTGCGTCGGATCATGGCTCGATCACTCCTCGTCGGGGTGGAAGATGTCTTCGATCGGCTGCCCGAACAGGCGCGCGATCCTGAATGCGAGCGGCAGGCTCGGGTCGTACTTGCCGGTCTCGATGGCGTTCACCGTCTGCCGCGAGACGTCGAGGCGCTCGGCGAGGTCGCCCTGCGACCAGCCGGATTCCGCGCGCAACTCGCGCAGGCGGTTCCTCATCGCCGGTCATCCGCGGTCGCGAGGGCCATTCACCCGCCCCGCATGCGCCGTTTCAGCCACATGGTGACGAAGCCGTAGACCCAAGCCAGCACCGGGAACACCCACAGCAGGATGCTGCCGTCGAGGTGCAGCACCCGGGCCGCCACCAGAAAGCCGAGCGCCATCGACAACACGGAAACCACGCCGGCCGACACTGCCAGCGCCTGCAGGTGCAGGCGCTGCATCATCTCGTCGCTCTGCAGCACCAGGCGCGTCATGGCCCACACCAGCCAGGCCACCGGCAGGGCCGGCGAGACCGCCACCAGAGCGCGCAGCCAGCCGAGCTGCAGGCTGCGCGCATGGCCCCAGAGCAGGATCACCAGCACGAAATAGACCGGCATGGCGAGGCTGAACTCGCGCGTGAAGCGGCGTTCGGCGCGGGTCATCGGCCCGTCGCGATGGGCGCACACCGCGCGGCTGCCGTAGCCGATCATCGGGATCGCCAGCGACATCGCGATCACGCCGGCGATGCTGTTCAAGAGGCCGCCCTGCAGCGCCCAGCCGGCGCCGGCGGCCAGCACCAGGTAGCCCAGCGCGGCGAACAGCAGGCGCTGGCGCCGCGACCAGTTTTCCAGCGAGGTGAGGCGATATCCGCCGCGTTTTTCCATGGGTCGCTGCTGTCAAGTAAGCTTGACAGTAAGATACGGCGCCGCACCGCGGCATGTCAAGCGAGCTTTACAGTCCACGCGGAGCCGGGTGCCTGGCTTCGCGCGAGTGCCCGCCAGATGGGTCGCGACCACGGTCGCTCCTATAGGGGCGCGGCCTGCGGCAGCATCGTCTGGTGCTGCCTGCCGGCGCTCGATGGCCCATCGCCGGTGCCGGCGCACGCAGCCGCTATGATGGGGAGCCGCCGTCCGTCGCCCGCCATGTCCCGCATCCATCCGCTGCCGCCCGAACTCGTCAACCAGATCGCCGCCGGCGAGGTGATCGAGCGCCCCGCCTCGGTGGTCAAGGAACTGGTGGAGAACAGTCTCGACGCCGGCGCACGGCGCATCGAGATCGACATCGGGCAGGGTGGCGCGAGGCTGATGCGCGTGCGCGACGATGGCGCCGGCATCGCCGCCGCCGACCTGCCGCTGGCGGTGTCGGCGCACGCCACCAGCAAGATCGCGAGCTTCGAGGACCTCGAGCGCGTCGGCACGCTCGGCTTCCGCGGCGAGGCACTGCCGTCGATAGCGTCCGTGTCGCGTTTCGCGCTGATCTCGCGCGCGTCCGGCGAGGACGCCGCCTGGCGCATCGAAGTGGATGGCGGCAAGCCGCGTGCCACCGCGCCGGCGCAGCACCCGCAGGGCACCGCGGTGGAAGTCCGCGACCTCTTCTACAATCTGCCGGCGCGGCGCAAGTTCCTGCGCGCCGAGCGCACCGAATTCGGGCACATCGACGAACTGGTGAAATCCATCGCACTGGCGCATGCCGGGGTGGAGTTCCGCCTGTCGCACAACGGCAAGGCGCTGCGCATGCTGAAGCCGGTCCGCGACGCCGCCGGCCGCGTGGCGCGGGTCGCCGACGTGCTCGGCGCGGAGTTCACCGCGCACAGCCTGCGCCTCGAGCACGCGGCGGCCGGTCTTTCCCTGCACGGCTGGGTGGGCCTGCCGACCGCCTCGCGCGCCCAGGCCGACCAGCAGTACTTCCATGTCAACGGGCGCCTGGTGCGTGACCGGCTGGTCGCCCACGCGGTGCGCCAGGCCTATGCGGACGTGCTGTTCCATGGCCGCCATCCGGCCTTCGTGCTGTTCCTCGACCTCGATCCCGTGCTGGTCGACGTCAACGTGCACCCGGCCAAGCACGAGGTGCGCTTCCGCGAGGGACGCCTGGTGCACGACTTCCTGTACCGCACGCTCAACCAGGCATTGGCGGGGGCGCGCGCAGGCGCGCAGGCCGTGCCGTCGCCCGACGTCGGCGCAGGCGGCGAGTCCCTGTCGGCCAGCGTTCCGGCAGCGGCGCCGGCGCCGTGGCGGCAGGGCGGCCTCGGCCTTCGAGTCGGCGAGCCGCTGGCCGACTATGCCGCCCTGCTGGGGCGGGGTCTCGCCGCAGGACAGGCCGACACGGCCGCGTCCGTGGCGGACGCAGATCGCAGTGGTGGCGCCGAGGTGCCGCCGCTTGGCTTTGCGCTGGCGCAGCTCCACGGCATCTACGTGCTGGCCGAGAACACGCATGGGCTGGTGCTGGTGGACATGCACGCCGCGCACGAGCGCATCACCTACGAAAGGCTCAAGCGGGCCCGCGAGGGCGCGGGCATCCGCACGCAGTGGCTGCTGGTGCCTTTGGCCCTCAACCTCAGCGAGCGCGAGGCGGCGGCGGCCGAGGAGCACGCAGCGGCACTTGCCGCGCTCGGCTTCGATATCAGCCGCAGCGGGCCGCAGGCGGTCACCGTGCGCTCGATCCCGGCGCTCCTGGACGGCGCCGACGTGCCGCAGCTCGTGCGCGACGTGATCGCCGACCTGTGCAGCCACGGCAACAGCCGCCGCATCGAGGAGCACGCCAACGAGATCCTCGCCACCATGGCCTGCCACGGTTCGGTGCGCGCCAACCGGCGCCTGGGGCTCGCCGAGATGAACGCCCTGTTGCGCGACATGGAGGAGACGGAGCGCTCCGGCCAGTGCAATCATGGGCGCCCGACCTGGGTCCAGCTCGCCGTCCCCGAACTGGACCGCCTTTTCCTGCGCGGCCGCTGACGCCACTCACGACATGCCCAAGATTCCCGCCCTGCTGTCCGCCCTCCTCGCCGGAGTCCTCGCCATGCCTGCCTGCGCCGAGCGTCCTTCTTCGTCCGACCATGCCTCCGAGGTCGAGGCCTGGCGTGCCGGGCGCCTCGCGCGCCTCACCGCGCCGGACGGCTGGTTGAGCCTGGTCGGCCTGCACTGGCTGCGCGAAGGCCGCAACACCATCGGCAGCGGCGCGGACAACGACATCGTGATCGAAGGCACGCCTTCGCACCTCGGCAGCGTCGAGCTCACCGGCGGTCAGGCGCGCCTTGAACTCGATCCGGCTGCGCGCGAGGCACGCATCGAAGGCGGCGGGCAGCGCTCGGCCACCCTGCTGGACGACTCGCACGAGAAGCCGACGATCGTCGTCTCCGGCACGACGCGCTTCTACCTCATCGAGCGCAATGGCCGGCACGGGCTGCGGGTCAAGGACAGCCACGCGAAGGCGCGAACGGACTTCGCCGGCATCGACAGCTTCCCGATCGACCCCGCCTGGCGCATCGAGGCCAAATGGGTGACCTTCGATCCGCCACATACGCTCGAGGTGCCCAACGTGCTCGGTCAGGTGGATCGCTTCCCGGTGCCCGGCAAGGCCGTCTTCGAGCGCGATGGCAGGACGTTCGAGCTCCTCCCTGTGCTGGAGGAGCCGGACGCCACCGAGCTTTTCCTGATCTTCGCCGATCGCACCAGCGGCAGGGACACCTACGGCGCGGGGCGCTTCCTCTATGCACCGATGCCCACGGATGGCCGCATCGTGCTCGACTTCAACAAGGCCTACAACCCGCCGTGCGCGTTCACGCCCTACGCGACATGTCCGCTGGCGCCGCCGGAGAACCGCCTCGACCTCGAGGTCACGGCCGGCGAACGGAAGTATCGCGGCGGGCACTGACCGGATCGCCCGCAGCGGGCGATCCACTGCGCGTGCACGCGGCGGCGAACTTTCCGCCCGCGCCGCGTTCCCATTGCAGTCTGTTTCGGAGCCCGCCGCGGCTCAGGTAGACTAGCGCGCTTTGCGGCCGGCATCCGTACGGCCCGAGCCCATTCCACCCCGGAGGCAATTCGCATGAAGTTTGGTTGGACTATCGCCCTTGCGGCGCTGCTGGTGGCGGGGTCCGCCTCCGCGCAGGACACCACCTCGGAGAAGGGCAAGCTCTCCTACGCAATCGGCTACCAGATCGGCGGTGGCCTGACCGAGCGCAACATGGAGATCGACATCAACACCGTCGTGCGCGCGATCCAGGATGCCTACGCCAAGAAGGCTCCGGCCGTGCCCGAGGCGCAGATGCGCGACGCCATGGCCAAGCTCGACCAGAAGATGAAGGCCGAGTCCGACAAGGCGCTGGCGGACAACAAGCGCGAAGCCGACGTGTTCATGGCTTCCAACCGCTCCAAGAAAGGCGTGGTCGCGCTGCCGAGCGGCGTCCAGTACCGCGCCATCGACGAGGGCAGTGGCCGCCAGATCGGGCCGTCGAGCGAGGTGACCTTCCACGTGCGCCTCTCGCTCACCAGCGGCCGCGAGATCCGCAGCTCCTTCGTCGGCGAGCCGATCAAGGCCAAGGTTTCCGACATGGCGGGCATGTTCGGCAGCGCCGTGCTCCCTGAGGTGATCCAACGCATGAAGGGCGGCGACCACTGGATGATCTGGCTGCCACCCGAGGCCGCCACCGGCAACCAGGTGTTCGTCTGGGAAATCAAGATCGTCGACGTGAAATAGTCTGTCTGTCGGGCAGGTCGGGGCTACGGCCCCGGCGCCTTGAGGGGAGCGTCTTCCGCCCGCATCATGGGCACGATGAGTCCTTCCACCGTTCCCATCCTGAGTCCCTGCACCGGCATCTGCCATCTCGACGACGCGGGCCTGTGCGAGGGCTGCCGCCGCACGGGCGGGGAGATCGCGGCGTGGTCCTCGATGGACGACGAGGAACGCCGGCGCATCATGGACGAGGTGCTGCCGCGGCGCGGATCCGATCCGCGGTGAACGCCGCGGAGCCCGCCAGCGGCCGCCTGCGCCAGGCGGTGCGCCCGCTGGACGACCCGCCGGCGCCGCCCGGCTGGAACCTCGAGGCGATCGCCGATGGCCTTGATCCCGCGGTTCCGCAGCGTCCGGCAGCGGTGCTGGTGCCCTTCGTGCAGCGCGCCGACGCGCTGTCGCTGCTGTTCACCCGCCGCCATCCGCACCTGCGCCAGCATGCCGGAGAGGTGAGCTTCCCGGGCGGCGGTGCCGACGAGGGCGACAGCAACGCGATCGTGACGGCGGTTCGCGAAACCGGCGAGGAGACCGGCATCCAGCCCGCGCTGATCGAGCCCTTCGGCTATCTCGATTGCCTGGACACCATTTCCGGCTACTGCGTCACCCCGGTCGCGGCCTTCGTGCGCGGCGACTATTCCCTGCGCCTGCAGCCCGACGAGGTCGACGAGGTGTTCGAGGTTCCGCTCGGTTTCATCCTCGCGCGCGGAAACTGGCGGCGCGAGGAAATCCGCTGGCAGGGCCGCCCGCGCGAGATCTTCGCACTGGACTGGCAGGCCCGCCGCGTCTGGGGCGCCACCGCCGCCATCCTCATGAACCTGCTCGAGCGCCTGGAGCGCACGCCATGAACAGCCAGACCCTGATCGACCCCCATGCGCTCGCCGCGCTGCAGCGGGACGGCGACGTGCTGGTCGTCGACTGCCGCTTCGAACTCTCCGATCCCGGCCGGGGCGAACGCGCCTGGCTGGAGGGCCACGTTCCGGGCGCCGTGTACGCGCACCTGGAGCGCGATCTTTCCGGCCCGCAGCAGCCCGGGCTCGGCCGCCACCCGCTACCCGGGGACGCGGCCTTCTCGGCGACGCTTTCGCGTTGGGGCTGGCGGCCCGATCTCGACGTCGTCGCCTACGACGAGGCCGGTGGCGCGCTGGCGGCGGCACGCCTGTGGTGGCTGCTGCGCCTGGCCGGGCAGCGCCGCGTGGCGGTGCTGGACGGCGGCCTGGCGGCGTGGCGTGCGGCCGGGCTGCCGCTCGAAACGGGGCAGGTGGTGCGCGAACCGAGCGCGGTACACGTCGCGCTCGATCATTCCGGTGTCGTCGGCGCCGGCGAGATCGAGCAGCGCCTCGGCGACCCGGCGCAGGCGCTTCTCGATGCGCGCGGCGCGCCGCGCTACCGTGGCGAGGTGGAGCCGATCGACCCCGCCGCCGGCCACGTGCCGGGCGCCCTCAACCGCCCCTTCACGGAAAACCTCGACGCCGACGGGCGGTTCAAGCCGCGCGAGGCGCTGCGCGCGGAATTCTCCGCCCTTCTCGGCGAGCGGCCCGCGTCCGCGGCGGTGCACATGTGCGGCTCGGGTGTCACCGCCTGCCACAACCTGCTGGCGATGGAGCACGCCGGCCTCGCCGGGTCGCGCATCTATGCGCCATCCTGGAGCGGCTGGGTGGCCGATCCCGCGCACCCGGTCGCTACCGGCGCCGCGCCCTGATCGAGCGCGGCGGCGCGGTCAATCCTCCTCCACGCGCGGCTTCCAGGATTCGACCAGCTCCTTCTGCACCTGCGGCGGCGCCGCCTCGTAGTGGCTGAACTCCATCGCGTAGCGGCCCTGGCCGCCGGTCATCGCCTTCAGCTCGGTCTGGAAGTCGACCACTTCGGCCATCGGCACCTGCGCCTTGATGATGATCTCGCCGTCGCGCAGCGAATCGGTGCCGTTGATGCGCGCGCGCTTGGCGGCGAGGCTGCCGGTGACGTCGCCCATGCTGGCATCGGGCACGCATGCGTCGAGCTTGACGATGGGTTCGAGGATCTGCGGACGCGCCTTGCCGATGGCGTCGAGGAAGGCCTTCCTGCCGGCACTGATGAAGGCGACCTCCTTGGAATCCACCGCATGGTACTTGCCGTCCAGCACCGTCACCTTGACGTCCTGCAGCGGGTAACCGGCGATGGCGCCGTGGTCGAGGACCTGGCGCACGCCCTTCTCCACGGCCGGGATGAACTGGCCCGGGATGGTGCCGCCCTTGACCTCGTCGACGAACTGGAAGCCGGCGCCACGCGGCAGCGGCTCGATGCGCAGCAGCACCTCGCCGAACTGGCCGGCGCCGCCGGTCTGCTTCTTGTGGCGGTGGTGCCCCTCGGCGCTCGCGCCGATGGTCTCGCGGTAGGCGATGCGCGGCGGGCGAGTGGTCACCTCCACCCCGTAGCGCTGCTTCATGCGCTCCAGCATCAGTTTCAGGTGCAGGTCGGAAAGGCCGCGCACCACGGTTTCATTGAGCTCCATGTTGTGCTCGATGCGGAAGCAGGGGTCCTCCTCGGCGAGGCGCGCCAGTGCCGCGGCGAGCTTCTGCTCCTGGCCCTTGTGCGCCGGCGCGATGGCCAGCCCGAACATGGAATGGGGCAGGTCGATGGGATCCAGGCGGATGGCATCCTCGTCACGCGAATCGTGCAGGATGGCGTCGAAGTGCATTTCCTCGACCTTGGCGATGCCGGCGATGTCGCCGGGAATCGCCGCCTCGATCTCGACGTGCTCCCTGCCGTGCAGGCGGAACAGGTGGCCGACCTTGAACGGCTTCTTGCCGTCGTCGATGAAGAGCTGGCTGTCGCGCCGCAGCGTGCCCTGGTAGACGCGGAACACGCCGAGCTTGCCGACGAAGGGATCGTTGACGATCTTGAACACGTCCGCGATCACGTGCCGGTCGGGATCGGCCTCGGCAAGGATCGGTTCCTCGCCGCTGCCGCTGCCCTTGATGAAGGGCGGTGGGTTGCCCTCGCGCGGGCTCGGCAGCAGGCGCCGCGCGAACTCGATGAATTCGGGCAGGCCGGTGCCGCTGCGCGCCGACACGAAGCAGATCGGCACCAGGTGTCCCTCGCGCATGCACTGGGCGAAGGCGTCGCACAGGTCCTGCTCGGAAAGGCTGGCCTCGCCGGCCTCCAGGTAGCGGTCCATCACGCCCTCGTCGACCTCCACGACCTGGTCGAGGATCTGCTGGTGCGCCTCGGCCACCGAGGAGAAGTCCGCATCGCCCGAGGGCCGGAAGAAGCAGTCGACCACCGCCGTGCCGCCGGCGGAGGGCAGGTTGACCGGCAGGCACACCCTGCCGAACTCCTCGCGCAGTTCGCCGACCAGGGCTTCGAGGTCGACGCCCTCGTGGTCGATCTTGTTGATGATGAGCAGGCGGCAGAGCTGGCGCGCCCGTGCGCGCTCCATCAGCCGCCGCGTGGTGTGGCCGATGCCGGCCGCCGCATCGACGACGATCGCGCAGGTCTCCACCGCCGACAATGCCGACAGCGCCGGGCCACGGAAGTCCGGATAGCCCGGAGTGTCGATCAGGTTGACGTGGTGGTCGCCGACGTCGATCGAGGAGATCGCGTTGTCGATCGAATGTCCCCGCTCGCGCTCCATCGGATCGTGGTCGGAGACGGTGTTGCCGCGCTCGACGCTGCCTGCCACGGGAATCGTGCCGCCGGCATGCAGCAGGGCTTCGAACAGGGTGGTTTTGCCGGCGCCCGACTGGCCTGCCAGGGCGATGTTGCGGATACCGTCGGTGCTGTAGGACATGCTGGGCCTCCCGCGTGGATGGGCAGGGCCGTCGTGGCGTCCTCGGGCGATCGCCAGCCCGGAAGGCCACGGCGGATCGCGCCCGGGCGTGCGCGGGCGCGCCCATAGCCTTGTCCGATCGCTCGCCGGGGTCAAGCGGCATCGCGCGGCGCGCGGGCGCGGCGGCGGCAGGCCCGGGTTTGACGGCCCCAGGTTCAACGCCGGGTTTAACGGCGTTTTATCCTCCCCCATTTATGCTTCCCGCCCTTTGCCCGGCGCCCCTTTTCCTTGGCCGACGAACTGCCTGCACCCGCCCTGTCGCAGCGCGCCGCACCCGCGGCCCGCACCGGCTGGCTGGATTCGGTGGATCGCCTGGAACTGGCCAGCGACCGCCTGCCGTGGCAGCGCAGCCTGCGCTGGCAGGCGCCGCCGCGCCCGCGCCGCTGGGTGGTGCCCGGCCTGCTGCTGGCCGTGCTGACCACCGTCGTCGAACTCGCCGGCTTCGCCTCGGGCATGCGCTCCTGGCACCACGCCACAACCACACCGTCCGAGCCGGTGCAGGTGGTGCTGATCGACGAAATGCCAGCCTTCCCGATCCCGCCCGAGCCCGAGCCGCCGCCGTTCGTGGCCCGCCCGAGCCGGATCGTGGTCACGCCGCCGGAAACGCGGCCGGCACCGCCCCCGCCCCGCGCGGCGGAGGAAGACAGCAGCGCGATGCGCGCGCGCATGGGCAGTGCCGGCGCCGCTTCCGGAAAGCCGCGGCTCTTCAATCCCGACGGTAGCGTCCGCATCGACCCGGCTGCGACGGCGGCCCCGGCGCGACCGCGCACCGAGCGCGACCAGGCCATCGCGCGCTGGGCCGAGATCGAGGATCGCGGCAACCCGCTCGATTGCCAGAAGACGCGCTTCGCCGATGCCTTCAGCCGCGACGAATCGGTCGGCGACGAAGTCGCGCGCAAGTACCTTAAGTGGATCGGCCTGGCGGATCCCGGCGGCATCGAAAGCCGCCATCGCGCCCGCGCGCAGTCCGGCGGCTGCGAACCGGCACGCTGAAGCCCGCTGGTGCGACCGCGCCTCGCTCCCGGCGCGTTACCGCAGGAGCGCACCCTATGCGCGACCCGCGCGACCGCGCGGCGGCATGTCCGCGTGACTTCGGTTCCTCCACGGGTGAGCTTTGAAAGCCAGCGATCCCTCTCATCAAGATGGTCGCGCCCAGGTGCGCTCCTGCAACAGCGTTTGGCACCCATGCCTGTCGTCGGCGCCGGCTGTGGCTTCGGCTATCCTCAGGCGCCGCCCGCGCTCGCTGGAACCCGCATGACGGATGCCGATGTGCCCCTGTGCGTCGATCTCGATGGCACGCTGATCCATTCCGATCTCACCGTCGAGAGCATCCTGGCGCTGCTGCGCAGGAATCCGTTGTACCTGTTCGTGATGCCGCTGTGGCTCGCCAGCGGACTGGCCCGCTTCAAGCGCGAGGTGGCGCGGCGGGTCGAGATCGACGTCACCCGCCTGCCCTATGACGCGCGTGTCCTCGACTGGCTGCGGAGCGCGGGTGCCGGGCGGACGCGCGTGCTGTGCACCGCCTCGGACCAGGTCTTCGCCGATGCGGTGGCCGCCCACCTCGGCTGCTTCGAGGAAGCCCTCGGCAGCGATGGCAGGCGCAACCTCGGAGGACATGGCAAGGCCGCCATGCTGCGCGAGCGCTTCGGCGACAGGAGTTTCGACTATGCCGGCAATGCACGGGTCGATCTCCACGTCTGGCGCGAGGCCCGCCAGGTCATTGTCGCCAACGCGCCGGCGGCACTGGCGCGGCGCGTGCGTCGGGAATTGGAAATCGACCGCGAGTTTCCGCCCAGGCCCCGTGGCTGGCGCACCTGGCTGACGGCGCTGCGCCCGCACCAGTGGCTCAAGAACACGCTGGTGTTCGTGCCGCTCCTCGCCGCGCACGCGGTGTTCGAGGAGGCAGCCCTTGCGCACGCCCTCTTGGCATTCGCGGCCTTCAGCCTGTGTGCTTCCGCCGCCTACGTGCTCAACGACCTGCTCGACCTCGACGCCGACCGGCGCCATCCGCGCAAGCGCAACCGCCCCTTCGCCAGCGGCGGCCTGCCGCTGCGCGGTGGCCTCGCCGCGAGCCTGGTGCTGACCACGGCCGCCTTCGCGCTGGCGACGACGCTGTCGCTGGAATTCGTCGGCATGCTGCTGGCCTACGCCGTGCTGACGCTGGCCTATTCGCTGATCCTGAAGCGCATCGCCATGCTCGACGTGGTCACCCTGGCCGGCCTCTACACCATCCGCATCCTCGGCGGCGCGGTGGCGGTGCCGGTGCCGGCCTCCTCATGGCTGCTGGCTTTCTCGATGTTCCTGTTCCTGAGCCTGGCGATGGTGAAGCGCCATGCCGAGCTCCGCCCGCTGGCGGCCAGTGGTTCGGTCGCGGTTGCCGGTCGCGGCTACGTGGCCGATGACCTGCCGCTGGTGCAATCGCTCGGCACCGCCAGCGGATACCTTAGCGTGCTGGTGCTGGCGCTCTACATCAACAGCGCGGCGAGCCTCGCGCTCTATGCGCACCCTGCCGTGCTCTGGCTGCTCGCGCCGGTGCTGCTGTACTGGATCAGCCGCGTGTGGCTGCTCGCCGGCCGCGGCGCGATGCACGATGACCCGGTGGTGTTCGCGCTCACCGACCGCGTCAGCCTCGCCGTGCTGGCGGTGTTCGCGCTGGTGATCTGGCTGGCGATCTGAGCGGGCGCGGCGCGCGCCGGCTAGATCATCCGCACCAGCTCGGGCCACATCGGCAGCTTGCGGATGCGCACCGTGGTGGCGGCGAAGATCGCGTTGGCAAGCGCCGGGGCGGCGCCGGGCTGGATGCTGTGCATGGCCAGCGCGGGTGCGGCATCGGAGGCGACGATTTCGACCTCCATGCGGCGCGGCGATTCGGCCATCCGGAGTAGCGGGTAATCCTTGAATCCCGCCTGCCGCACGCGCCCGTCGCGGGTGGTGATGGCGCCGTGCAGGGCATCGGAAATGCTGGCGAGGGTGCCGCCGGTGAGGCTCGCTTCCACGCCCAGCGGATTGACCACGCTGCCGATGTCGGCGACGCAGGCCGCCTTGTGGATCACCAGCGCGTCGCCGTGCATGGACACCTCGAAGCCGTGCGCGACGAAGCTGCCGAGCGCGGCGTGGCAGGCGATGCCAATGCCATGGCCGTCGGTGCGCGGCACGCCCCAGCCGATCCGCCTGGCGCAGCGGCCGAGGACGTCGATGAGGCGGGCGCGATCGAGCGGCGAAAGATGGCCCGGCGTCGCCGGCAGCGGCTGGGCGAGGAGTTCGAGGCGGAGCTCCAGCGCATCGCGCCGGCTGGCGATGGCGATCTCGTCGATGAAGCACTCCACGGCGAAGGCCTGGAACGCGCCGTACGTGCCGAGGCCGGGATCGCGGGGCAGGTCGCTCGCCTGCGGATGGAAACGCAGCTCCAGGTTGGGCACCAGCCCGGCCGGGAACACGTCCGGTTCGAGGATGCCGGCGTTTGGCGGCCGGCCCTTCAACGGCGTGCTGCGCCAGGTGCGCGGCGGCGCGGCGCAGCGGTGCGACCAGCCGGTGATGCGGTTCCTGCGATCGAGGCTTGCGCTCAGCGCATGCAGTCCCGGCGGATGGTAGAAGTCATGCGCGAGGTCGTCCTCCCGGGTCCACATCAGCTTGACCGGCTTCGCCACCGACTTGGCCAGCAGCACCGCTTCGGCGACGTAATCGGTGCGCAGGCGCCGGCCGAAGCTGCCCCCCGAGCGCGGCAGCTCGATGGCGATGGCACCGCGCGGCAGGCCGGTCATGCGCGCGATCAGCTCGGAGGCCGCATCCGGGTCCTCGATGGAGGCGACCAGCCGCGCGCGATCACCGGCGAGGTCGAGCAGGGCACCGGGCGGTTCCATGGTGGCATGGGCGAGGAACGGGCTCTGGTAGCGCGCCTCCACCAGGTGCCGCGCTTCGCGCCTTGCCTCGGCCACGTCGCCGTCGCGGCGCACCTCCAGCCCCGGGTCGTCGCCGTCGAGCAGCGCCTGGGCGTTCCGGGCCAGGGCCGCGGTGGATTCAGCGGGCGTGGCGGCGGGCATCCATTCGACGTCCAGCTCCTGCCGGCCGCGCAGGGCCGCCCAGGTGCTGCTGCCGATCACGGCCACGCCGGCCGCCAGCACGCCGTCGAAGGGCGCGTCGGGCTTGGGGCCGGCGAAGGAGATCACGTCGACCACCCCGGCGACCTGGCGCGCCGCGCGATCGTCATAGCGCGCCAGCGTTCCGCCCGGGAACGGGCAGCGGGTGATGGCCGCGACCAGTGCATCCGCCGCGTATTCGTCGATGCCGAAGCGCGCGGCGCCGGTGACGATGTCCAGCGCATCGGCGCTGCCGAGCGGCGTGCCGACGATGTGGAAGTCGCTCGGCGGCACCAGCGCCACGGGGCCGCGCGGCGCGGGCAGGGAGGCCGCGCTCTTGGCCAGCGCGCCATAGGTCGCCCGGCGCCCATCCGCAGCGATGACCTCGCCCGCCTCGCAGCGCAGGCCGGCCGCGGGCAGGTTCCACTCCCGCGCGGCGGCGGCCAGCAGCCGCGCGCGTACCTGCGCGCCCGCCTCGCGGAGCGCGTGCCAGTCCTCGGCGAGGTTGGCCGGCAGGCCGCCCTGGTGGCCGTAGCGGTTGACCGGCCCGGCGCTGCCCTGCGTGTAGCCGTAGGGGAGCTGCACCACGCTCACCTGGCTCCAGTCGACGCACAGTTCCTCGGCGACCAGCATGGGCAGCGCGGTGATGACGCCCTGGCCCACCTCGCAACCCGGTGCGCCGATCACCACGCGATTGTCGCGCTCGATGCGCACGTACGGGCCGAGGGTGGTGAGGTCGTCGCCGAGGAGCTCCAGCGGCAGGTCGGCCGCGGCGGGCTCGGCGCGGAGCGGGCGCCAGCCGGCCAGCAGCGCGCCGGTCGTGGTCAGGGCGACGCAAAGGAAACGCCGGCGCGCGGGGCTCGGCGGAGCCGTCACTTTGGCTCCCGCAGCAGTTCGGCGGCGCGCAGCACCGCCTTGCGGATGCGCGGGTAGGCGCCGCAGCGACACAGGTTGGACAGCGTGGCGAGGTCTTCCTCGCGCGGCCTGGGCTTGCGTTTCAGGAGATCGACCGCCGCCATGATCTGGCCGGTCTGGCAATAACCACACAGCACCGCGTCGGCCTCGATCCAGGCCTGCTGCACCGGATGCAGCGCCTCGCCGGCCAGGCCCTCGATCGTGGTGACCTCATGCATCGCGGCGTCGGACATGGCCAGGCTGCAGGCCGGCGTCGCCTTGCCGTCGACCAGCACGGTGCAGGCGCCGCAGGAGCGGTCGTCGCAGCCGTAGCGGGTGCCGGTCAGGCGCAGCCGGTCGCGCAGGAACCACAGCAGCGGCATCGCCGGATCGCCGTCGTGGTAGTACGGCTTGCCATTGATGGTGATCGGCAGGGGCTCGGGCGGCAGCCGCGCGGGAGCGGGCGAGGCGGGTTCGTCGGTGGTGCGGGGCATGCAGGGCTCCGGGCGAAGCAATGCGCATTGTCGCATCGCCGCCGCGCGGCGGGAACGGAACGGGCAACGGAGCGCTTCAGGCTCGATTTGAAGGCGACCGGTGCAGTGCGTGGGTGCGAGGCTTTGGTCGCGACCACGGTCGCTCCTACAACGCATTTCGCAGGAGCGCACCCTGAGCGCGATCGGCGTTGCGTCCGACGTGCAGGCGACCGGTGCACTGCGTGGATGCGAGGCTTCGGTCGCGACCAAGGTCGCTCCTACAACGGAATCACGACGCGCTGGTATGCTGCGCTGCGCCATCCGTACCTTCCGCACCGGGATCCCGTGAATCCAAGCCGCGCACCGCTGCCGCCGTCCGCGCCGTGGGTCGTCGCCAAGTTCGGCGGCACCAGCGTGGCCACGCGTGCGCGCTGGGAGGCGGTCGCGGACATCGCCGCGCGGCATCTCGCCGCCGGCCGGCGCGTGCTGCTGGTGGTTTCGGCGCTTTCCGGGATCACCGACCTCCTGAAGTCGATCGCCGAGTCCGGCGACCGTCTCCATGGCGAGGAAGCGCGCACTCTCATCATCGAACGGCATCGCGCCCTGCAGCGGGAGCTGGGCCTCGCACCGCTGCCAGCGCTCGAACGGCTGCTGGCGCGGCTCGGCGATCTGCTCATGGACGAGCGCGGGCGAAGTGCCGCGCTCGACTGGCAGGCCGAGGTGTGCGCGCTGGGCGAGCTGATGTCGAGCACGCTCGGCGCCGCCTTCCTGTCCGCGCGCGGGCTCGCCACCGGATGGCTCGATGCGCGCGAGCACCTCGCGGCGGTGCCGCTGGCCAACCTGGGCGCATGGGCGCACTACCTCGCCGCCACGGTGCCGGCGGCGCCCGATCCCGCGGCGGCGGCGGAGCTTGCCGGCAGGGGCGAGGTATTCATCACGCAAGGATTCATCGCCCGCAACGAGGCCGGCGCGACGGTGCTGCTCGGGCGCGGCGGCTCGGACACCTCGGCCGGCTGCTTCGGTGCGCTGCTCAAGGCGGAGCGCGTGGAGATCTGGACCGACGTGCCCGGCATGTTCAGCGCCAACCCGCGGATGGTGCCGGACGCGCGCCTGCTGGCGCGGCTCGGCTACGAGGAAGCGCAGGAAATCGCCACCACGGGCGCCAAGGTCCTGCACCCGCGCGCGCTCGGGCCGCTGCGTCGCGCCGGCGTGCCGCTGCTCATCAAGGACACCAACCGTCCGCACCTGGCCGGTACCGAGATCCGACCGGCGCCGGTGGATGCCGCGCCCTGCGTCAAGGCCATCAGCATGCGCAAGGGCGTCACCCTGGTGTCGATGGAAACGGTCGGCATGTGGCAGCAGGTCGGCTTCCTCGCCGACGTCTTCGCCGAATTCAAGAAACACGGCCTGTCGGTGGATCTCATCGGTTCGGCGGAAACCAATGTCACCGTCTCGCTGGAAGCCAGCGACAACCTGCTGAATTCGGACGTGCTGTCGGCACTCGCCACCGATCTTGCACGGATCTGCCGGGTCAAGGTGATCGCGCCCTGCGCCGCGATCACCCTGGTCGGGCGCGGCATGCGCTCGCTGCTGCACAAGCTGTCGGCGGTGCTGGCAGAGTTCGGGGCGCTCGACGTGCACATGATCAGCCAGTCGTCGAACAACCTGAATCTCACCTTCGTGGTGGACGAATCGCTGGCCGACGAGCTGGTGCCGCGTCTGCACGCGCTCCTGATTCGCGCCGACGCGCTGCGGGTGGAGGACGGCGCGGTGTTCGGGCCGAGCTGGCACGAACTCTGCGGCGATGGCGCGCCGCTGCAGCCGCCCGCCTGGTGGCGGCGCGAGCGCGAGGCGCTGCTGGCGCTCGCCGCGCAAGCCACGCCGCGCTACGTGTACGCGCTGGACGAGGTGCGGGAACGCGCACGCGCCCTGCGTGCCATCGGCGCGGTGGACCGCTGGCATTACGCCGTCAAGGCCAATTCGCATCCGGCGATCCTGGCCGCGCTGGAGGCGGAGGGATTCGATTTCGAATGCGTGTCCCTGCCCGAAGTCGAGGCGGTACGGCGCGTGCTTCCGGCGCTGCCGCCGGAACGCATCCTGTTCACGCCGAGCTTCGCGCCGCGCGAGGAATATGCCGCGGCTCTGGCACAGGACGTGCGCGTCACGGTGGACGCCCTGCACCCGCTCGCCGAGTGGGGCGAGCTCTTCGCCGGGCGCGAGATCCGGCTGCGCGTCGACCTCGGCATTGGCCGCGGCCATCACGACAAGGTGCGCACGGGCGGCGATGCGTCCAAGTTCGGCATCGCGCTCGACCAGGTCGAGGAATTCCGTGCCTTGGCGCGCCAGCACGACGTACGCATCGTCGGGCTGCACGCGCACCTGGGTTCGGGCGTGCTGGAGGCCGGCCACTGGCGCTCGGTGTACCTGCAACTGGCCGCGCTCGCCGAAGGTTTCCGCCGTGTCGAGTCGCTCGACATCGGTGGCGGGCTCGGCGTGCCTTCGCGTCCGGACGAGGCGCCGCTGGACCTCGCCGCGCTCGGCGCCGGCCTGGCCGAGGTCCGGCAGGCCTATCCGCGGTTCTCGCTGTGGATGGAGCCCGGCCGCTTCCTGGTCGCGGAGGCCGGCGTGCTGCTGGCGCGGGTCACGCAGGCCAAGCGCAAGGGCCACATCCATTATGTCGGTGTCGACGCCGGCATGAATTCCCTGTTGCGGCCCGCGCTCTACGAGGCCTGGCACCCGATCGTGAATCTCAGCCGCCTCGACGAGGCACCCGCGCAGATGGTGCAGGTGGTCGGCCCGATCTGCGAAACCGGCGACGTGCTCGGCGCCAACCGCCGCCTGCCCGAATGCCGGGAAGGCGACGTGATCCTGATCGGCGTGGCCGGTGCCTACGGCGCCGTCATGGGTTCGCGCTACAACCTGCGGGAACCCGCGGCGGAGGTGGTGCTGGATCGCGCAGGAGTCGCAGCGGCGTTGCCGCGTTGCCCGCAGGAGCGAGCAGGAAGCGCCGAGCCCGTCGCCGGGGATGCTTCGTGAACCTCGCCGATCCGCGCGCGGCGCACGCCTTCCGCTTCGTTCGCCGCGATTTTCGCGCCGGCGTGGCCGAGCTGGTGTATGCCTTCGACGAGGGCCCGGAACTGGTCGAGCGCATCACGTTCCCGCAGGCGCCGGAGGCACCGGCGATGGGCGCGGTGGCGCTGGATGCGGCACTCGACCTGCTGCACCTCATCGCCGGCGTCAGCTATTACAAGGCGGGCGTGCCGGGCGGGATCCGCGTGGAATCGGCGGCCCTCGACCGCTCGACCGCCGCGTTCCTCGATACGCTGTACCTGCATGGCCTCGGCGAATTCGCCTACCACAACCGGCTCGACCTGCGCGGGCGCATCCGCTTTCCGCATGGCGATGCGGTCGCGGTCGCGAACGTGCCGGCAGCCGATCGCGACGCAGCGGCGGCTCCAGCCTCGCCGCGCACCCTCGTGCCCATCGGTGGCGGCAAGGATTCGCTGGTCAGCGTCGAGATCCTGAAGGCCGCCGGCGTCGATGCGACGGCGGTATGGGTCGGCAACTCACCGCTGATCGCGACCTGCGCCGCCGCGACCGACCTGCCGCTCCTCAACATCGGCCGCGACATCTCGCCGCTGCTGTTCGAGTACAACAGGCTTGGCGCGCTGAACGGCCACGTGCCGGTGACCGCCATCAACTCCGCCATCCTCGCCGTCGCGGCGGTGCTGTACGGTTTCGACGCGACCGCCTTTTCCAACGAGCGCTCGGCCTCCAGCGCCACGCTCGAATACGATGGCCAGCCGGTCAATCACCAGTGGAGCAAGGGCTGGGACTTCGAGCAGGCGTTCCACGCGCTGCTGGCATCGCGTGTCTCGCCGCGCCTGCGCTACTACTCGCTGCTGCGGCCGCTGTCCGAGCTGGCGGTGGCGGCCCGCTTCGCGCGGAACACCCGTTACGATGGCGTGTTCTCGAGCTGCAACCGCAACTTCCGCATCCTGGGTCCCCGTCCCGCCGACCGCTGGTGCGGGCAGTGTCCCAAGTGCCACTTCGTGTTCCTGGCACTCGCGCCCTTCATGTCCAAGCCGCGGCTGCTCGGCATCTTCGGGCGCAACCTGCTGGATGACCCCGGCCTCGCCGGAGCGTTCGATGCGCTGATGGAATACCGCGACCACAAGCCGTTCGAATGCGTCGGCGAAGGGCGGGAATCGCGCGCCGCGATGGCGGCCCTGGCCGCGCGTGCCGAGTGGCGCGAGGACGCGCTGGTGGCACGTTTCGTGGAGGAAATCGCACCGCAGCTCCCGGCCGATGCGCCGGTGCTCGATGATCTCCTCAAGGCGGAGGGTCCGCACCTGATCCCGGCGCCGCTCGCCCGCCAGCTCGATGCGGATCGCTGATCTCACCGGCCGCCGCGTCGCGGTGTGGGGATGGGGCCGCGAGGGCAGGGCGGCGGTGGCGGCGGTGCGCACGCGCCTGCCGCATCAGCCGTTGACGCTCTTCTGCAGCGAGACGGAAGCCGCGGGCGCGGGGGCGCCGGACACCGATATCCGCATCGTCACCCGGGCGCCGGATGCCGAGGTGCTGGCCGGGTTCGATCTCATCATCAAGTCGCCGGGAATCAGCGCGTATCGCACGGAGATACTGGCCGCGCGCGCGCGCGGCACGCTGTTCACCTCCGGCACTGCGCTCTGGTTCGGCGAGCGGCCGGACGCGCGCGTGATCGCCGTCACCGGCACCAAGGGCAAGAGCACGGTGACCGCGCTGGTTGCGCATCTCCTGCGCGCGCTGGGCTGGCGCGTGGCGCTGGCCGGCAACATCGGCCTGCCGCTGCTGGAACTGCTCGACCCGCCGCTCACGCCGGACTGGTGGGTTGTCGAACTCTCCAGCTTCCAGACGCGCGAGGCGGCGGCGGTGGAGGTCGGCGTCGTCAACAACCTCGGCGAGGAGCACCTCGACTGGCACGGCAGCCGCGAGTGCTACGCGGCCGACAAGCTGGCGCTGATGGCGGTCGCGCGGCGGCTGGTGGTCAACGCGCGCCAGCCGGACCTGCTCGAGCGCAGCGCCGGCCATGCGGATCGGCGCCTGTTCGGCACCGAGGTGGGCTGGGAGCTGCGGGATGGCGCCCTGTGGCGCGCCGGGCGGCGGGCCTTCGAGCTCGCCGATTCGCCGCTTCCCGGAGCCCACAATGCGCTCAATGCCTGCGCGGCGCTCGCTGCCGTCGAAGCCGCCGGGGAGGACGCCTTCGCCGCGGCCGCGGCGATCGCCTCGTTCCAGCCGCTGCCGCATCGCCTGCAGCCTCTCGGCGAAGCCGGCGGCCTGGTCTGGATCGATGACAGCATCGCCACCACGCCGCAGGCGACGCTGGAGGCGCTGGCGAGCCTGCCCGGGCGCGCCGTGACCGTGCTGGTCGGCGGCTTCGATCGGCATCTGGATTGGAGCGGCTTCGCGGCCGCGGTGCGCGGCCATCCGCCGCACGCCATCATCACCATGGGCGCCGCCGGTCCGCGCATCCACGCACTGCTCGCGGAAACCGGCGGAGCCTACCGCCTGCAGGCCTGCGATGGCCTGGATGCCGCCGTGATGTCGGCACGCGCGCTGGCGCCGCCCGGCGGGGTGCTGCTGCTGTCGCCGGGCGCGCCGAGCTTCGACGAGTTCCATGACTACGCCGAGCGGGGTCGCCACTTCGCCGCCCTGGCCGGGTTCGACCCGGCCCGCATCGGCAGCATCCAGGGTCTCGGCATCGGCTGAGCTGGCGTTGCTATGCTGGCTCTCCACGCCACTGGAGGCCGCCATGCCCGAGTCACGCCCCATCGCGGTCTGGGATCTTCCCACGCGCCTGTTCCACTGGACGCTGGTGGTGCTGATCGCGCTGCAGTACGCCAGCGGCGAATTCGGCTGGCTGTCCATGGAGTGGCATTTCCTGCTCGGCTACGCGACGCTGGCGCTGGTGCTGTTCCGCGTGCTGTGGGGTTTCCTCGGCTCGCAGACCAGCCGCTTCAGCGACTTCGTCCGCGGGCCGGGCGCCCTGTTCGGCTACGCCGCCGATTTCGTGCGCGGGCACCTGGTCCATTCTCCCGGCCACAACCCGCTCGGCGGCTGGTCGGTGCTGGCAATGCTGGCCTGCGTCGCACTGCAGGCCGCGACCGGACTGTTCACCAGCGACGACGTGCTCGATGAGGGGCCACTCACCGGCAAGGTATCTTCGACCACCGTCGCGCTGATGTCGCGCATCCACGCCATCAACCGCTACGTGCTGGTGGCCCTGATCGCCCTGCACGTCGGCGCGGTCGCGCTCCATTTCGTGTTGCGCAACCACAACCTGCTGGCGCCGATGGTGACGGGCCGTGCCCGCCACCCCGAGCCGCGCGAGCTCCGCTTCGTCCCGGTCTGGCGCGCCGTGGCGCTGCTGGCCCTCGCCGCCGCTGTCGTGTGGGGACTGGTGGCCTGGGGCGAAGCCGCCTGACGGTCCAGCGGCTTCTCGCCCTTCGGCTGATGCAGCCGTTGCCGGCGCGCGTCCCGCGCGCTGCGTGCAACCAGCCCGAAGGTGGCCATTGCCGTGCGCCCGGCGGGAGCGGCTTCAGCCGCGATGCCTCCGCCATGGGCTATGCCAGAGCCCAACCCCTGGTCGCGAGCGGGCCTTTCACCTTTGCGGGACGCTGCCGTCTTCAAGCAGGTTCCTGCAGATCCTGCGCACCACGCCGGGGTGCGACGCGGGTCGCGCACAGGGTGCGCTCCTACAGCGTTGCGTGATCTTGCGGGTGCATGTGGGCGAGATCGTGGCCCAGCACGCACACGATGCCAAAAAAAACGGCCCCGTTTCCGGGGCCGTTGAAGTGACTCAGTGACGCGTGCGGTTACGGGATGGTGATCGCCGCGCCGCTCTTGTCGTAGGCGTAGTCGAGGATGGTGGCCGGGAAGCCCGATCCGGCCGTCGTCCTGATGTGGACGTAGCCGTAGTTGGTTTCACCGGTCGCCTCGTTCAGGAACTTCACGCCGAGGTAGCCTTCGACGCCGGC
The DNA here is from genome assembly GCA_017305135.1 of Lysobacterales bacterium. GTDB lineage: Bacteria > Pseudomonadota > Gammaproteobacteria > Xanthomonadales > Rhodanobacteraceae > Dokdonella_A. Next base: position 188,655 of record JAFKNA010000006.1, read on the forward strand.
GAGGAAGGCCGACGTTTCGTTGTTGGCACCGTTGGCCGACGCACTGAACGTCGAGGACGGCCCGATCACCGCACCCGAACCGAGCACCAGGAACGGCCCGGTTTCGGTGGCGGCCACGCCCCCGTTGGCACCCGGAATGACGTCGCCCGCCCAGTAGAACAGCAGCTTGCTGCTGCCCTTGTAGGGGTCGAAGTCGTAGCCGGGGATCTCCGTCGGCGAGGTCTGCCCGGTGACGAAGTTGATGTACAGGCCATCGATCGTCTCGGGAATGGTGACGTTGATCGGGCCGCTGACGACGACGTTCTCGTCGACCGGCGGCTCTCCTTCGCCACAGGAACCGTTCTCGCCTTCCTCGAAGCCGCTGCAGAAGATGCCGTCGTCGCTTCCGGCTTCCACCGTCAGCGTGACGGGCACCGGGATCATCGGCGCGATCGGGTCGTTGGTGGCAACGCACAGGTTGGCCGAGTAGCTGCCCGGGGTGAGAGCCGAGGCATCCACCGACACCGCCACATCGCTGCTCATGCCCGCGGCCACCGAACCCGAAGCCGGCGTCGCCGACAGCCAGGGGATGTTGCTCGGACTGTCGCAGGCCTGCGGCTCGCTGCCACCGTCATCCAGGGTCACCACCATGGTCAGGTGGAAGTCCGGGAAGTCGATCGCGGAGGCCGGGGTCGGCGTGCTGATGCCGCAGGTGCTCGACGACAGGAACGTCGGGTGCGATTCCGCCGATGCGTTGGCGCCCGGGAAGAACTGGCCACCCGATTCGTTGCCGTCGGTGTGCCACTCCACCACCAGGTCCTTGCCCACGGTGTCGTCGATCGCACCGGTGACCGGCACCGTGATCGTCTGCAGCGAGCCGGTGGCCGTGAAGTTGGCCGTGCCGATCAGCGTCAGCTGACCCGTCGGGATGGTGTTGACCGTCACCGAGTGCGGGATCGTGTAGAGGTTGATCGTCGAGGGCACGCCGCCGGGGACGGCGATGCTGCCGGTGGACACCTTCACGCTGGTCACGTTCGCCGAGGCACCCACGTTGGCGTGCTCGTTGAAGTAGAAGCGGCGCCACCAGCTGTTGTCAGCCGTGCTGGTCGCCTGCTGGCCGCAGGAGACGCCCTCGTCGCCCGGCGTGTTGTCGGTCATCTGCGAGATGTCCGTCGCCAGCAGTTGCACCGGCTCGCCGAAGCGGCTGGCCCCGAGGCTGCGGGCGCTGGACAGGTTGCCGATGACGGCTCCGTCAACGTCCGTGGCCTTGCGCGCTGCCGCTGTCTTGTAGCTCGGCGGGTTGCGGTCGAACTCGGCTTCGGTGATGGCATAGGTCAGGGTGCCGCCACCGATGTTTGCGATGACCATCGTGTCAGTGCCCGTGTCGCCCGCATCGACCGTGAAGTCGAAGCTCGCCGGGGTGACCTCGGCAATCGGATCGCCAGTGCCGGAACCGGTCACGGTGAAGCTCACCGGGACGGTGACGACCGGGTTGGCCGCATCGTTGCTGTTGACGCACAGGTTGGCCGTGTAGGTGCCTGCCGTCAGGCCAGCCGCGTTGAGGCCCACGCTGACCGCGGTGCTCGAGCCACCCGTGGTCGAACCGCTGGCCGGCGTCGCCGACAGCCACGGCACGTCGGACACCGCCGTGCAGGAACCGCCGCCGGTGCCGGTCTCGAGCGAGACGTCGTCCAGCATGAAGTTGGACGTTTCCGACCCGCCACCGACCACCGTGGAGTCGAAGCGGACGGTGTGGGTGCCGCCGTCGGCGAACGCGCTCACGTCGACCGTGACCTGCTGGTAGGCCGCCTGGTACGCACCCGCTGCGTCGGCGGTCACGCGCCACACTTCGGTTCCGTCGACGGACGCCTTCAGGAAGTCGGCCGCCAGCCCGCTGGAGAACGGCACGCGCACCCAGAACTTCAGGGTGGCGCCGCCCGACGGAATGGTGACCTGCTGGCTGACCATGCCGGTCTCGAACGAGTCGATGCCGCCGAACCAGGCCCACCACGAACCGCTGTGCGGCGCGTTCTCGGGGCTGTTGGAGCAGGACGAGTCACACAGGACGGTGCCGAAGTTCAGCGAATCCGTATCCCAGAACGGGTTCGGATCGCCGAGCTCGAAGCCGCCATCCTGGATCGCCTCGGCCAGCGGTGCCGCCGCCCAGTCACGCACGAACGGTGCGCGCGGGGCAGTCACGCGCGGCGACTGGCGCTCGGCCACGCCGCTCGGCGTGTACGGGCCACGGGCCGCGGCTTCGGTGATGTTCCAGGTCAGCGTGCCGGCACCCGTGTTGGCGATGGTCAGCGGCACCGTGGTCGAGGCGCCCGCCGCGGCGGTGCCGCTCACGGAAGCCGGGGTGACCGCGATGGTCGGCGTGGTGCCGGCCGGGGTCACGGCCATCGATACCGGCACCACCGTCATCGCGTGGGCCGTGTCGTTGCTGGCCACGCACAGGTTGCCGGTGTAGGTGCCAGCGGCGAGTCCGGTCGAGTTGAAGGTGACAGTGACCGGCGTGGTGACGCCCGCAGCCGTGGAGCCGGAAGTCGCGCTGAGCGACAGCCAAGGCATGTCGGCCGTGGTCGAGCACGCCGTCGTGCCGCCGCCACCCGCCGTACCCTCGATCAGGAACGGGAAGTCCTGCTGGGCGCCCGAGCCATCGTCCATCGCCGGGATCCAGGAGCTGCCGTCGTTCTGCACGGCGTTGGCGCCCGGCTTGCCGGTCTGGCCGACCAGCGTCACCGGCGGGGCCCACGGGCCCGAAGCCAGCGTGCCGCTGAGCTGCCAATCCACCCAGTAGGTGCACGCCGGCAACGTGGTGCCGATGTTGGCCACCACCGCCATGAGCGGACGGTCCGTATTGGTGAGGGCGGTGTCGAGCACGCGGTAGATGTTGCTGAACGCGGTGCTGGCCATCCGGTTGGTGGTGGTATCGCCGAACACGATCGTGCTGC
>JAFKNA010000007.1 GCA_017305135.1 Lysobacterales bacterium
TACTCGATCGTGCGCCTCGGACGCGAGGCACTGGTGCGCCGATGGCCATGCGGCAGCCTGGCATCATGGCTGGATCGACTCCGAAACCCTGACGCCGAACTGCTCGCCGAGATGGGCCTGCCAGCATGAAAAACGTGGGGAAACCTCAGGCTCGGGGCTCAACGCCTCGTCCGCATCGATATTCAATACCCATTCGTACCTGCATGCATCCTCGGCGAACTTCTTCTGTGGGCCATAGCCCGGCCACTGATTGTAGAGGACCCGGGCACCGTGCAATTCGGCGATGCGCGTGGTGTCGTCGGTGGATCCGGAATCGACCACGATGATTTCATCGGCCAGCATCTTCACCGATTCAAGCGCGGTGGCGATACGATCGGCCTCGTTGAGGGCAATGATGAATACCGACAGCTTTTCCATTGGATATTCCGGCTTCTACGGGTTTCGGCGCGCGCCGAGCGCCGCACAGTAAAGCGCCAGCAGCCACCAGAACAGCAGCCCCCACCACGCCGAATAGAAGGCGAGATGGGTGTTGAGCGGGAAGCACATCGCCAGCAGCGCCAGCGCCGGCGCGCGGGCGCGCTCGCGCGCGGCGGCGTCGGCGCGGCGCCAGGCGCGCCAGGCCAGCCAGGCCCCGGCGAGCCAGAAGGCGAGGCCAACCAGGCCGGTCTCGCTCAGCACTTCCAGCACGATCTGGTGCGCGTGCGCAGCGCCGGTGCCCGCCTGCGCGTCGACAAAGGGGTCGCCGGGCGCGGCGAATTCTGGATATGCATAGCGGAAGCCGCGCACGCCAACGCCGGTGAGTGGATGCGCCGCCGTCATGCCGAGCGCCGCGCGCCAGATGCGGACGCGCCCGGCCGAGGCTTCGTCCAGCGACTGCTCGGTGCCGTCGAGAGCGAGCAGGCTGCGGTCGAGGCGCGCGTTGAAGCGCGTGGAATCCTTCAGTGCGACGGCCGCGAATGCCCCGACCACCAGGCCGGACAGCAGCAACGCGACCGCGAAGCGGCGGGCGTTGCGCGCCTCGCGCCAGCCGACCAGCACGCAGACCAGCGCATAGGAAATCCACGCCGCGCGCGAGCCGGCCAGCAGGATCGGGCCGGTCATCAGGAACATGGCCACGCCAAGTCCGACGCGCCCGCCGCGCTCGCGCGCTGCCAGCAGCAGGAACGGCGACAGCACCGCGAGCACCGGGCCAAGCTTCAGGTTGTCCGCGCCAAAGATACCCGAGATGCGCTCGGCCTCCGCGGCGCCGCCCAGGCTGTAACCGGTGGCCATCTGGACCCAGGCATCGAGCACCCAGAGCAGCACCACCACCGCAACCGCGCCGCGGCACGCGGGCCATCCGCGCGCGTCGCGCAAGGCCCAGGCGGCGAAGGCAAGGAAGGGCAGGAAACGCAGGGCCGTGGCCGCCGTCGACCAGGCCTTGCCGGGGGCCACGGCCATGGGCGCGGAGATGAGGATCGGCAACCAGTAGCAGGCGAACAGGAGGACGCCGAGGCGCAGTGCCGGCTGGTCGAAGTCGAGCCGGCGTCCTATCAGCAGCACGAGGCCGGCGATCGCACCGAGCAGCAACGGCAACTCGGCGCCACGCCCCACCGGCAGCACCACCAGCACGGAGACCACCAGCAGCGCTGGCCAGGGAAAGCGGGAAACCGGCAACGCGTTCACGCGGCTCGCGGCGGGGAAGCGCGCATTGTAGGGGAGCGCGTCGCCGCGGCGTGCAGTGGCTCAGCGCCGGCGGCATCCGTAGGCCACGTGGGGCGACCTGCGAAACGGTAGGTCGGCCCTACGCCCCCGACGCAAGCCATGTCGAGCCAACACCGACCCAGATCACGCGACATCATGCCCGCGAAAGCGGGCATCCATTGAACGGCGATCCGTCGGCCACGTAGGGTCGATCTACGCGGCTGCCTGGGCCATTTCCACCACCCGCGTCCATCCTGGAGCGCTCTCCGGTCGGCCCGCTTCCACCAGCCGCTTCGACTTCAGCGCTCGGCCCACAGCTCCTCGTACAGCCGCAAGGTCGCCTGCTGCATGTCGGCGAGGCGATAACGCGTGAGCGGCGCGATCGGCGGGGCCGCGCGCAGGAGTTCGGCGGCACGCTCGGCGAGGCGCTGGCGATCGCCCACCGGCACGCGCCCGGCCGGGTAGAGTTCTCCCAGCAGCTCACCGACGCCGCCGTGGTCGTAGCCGAGCACCGGGCGACACAGGGACAGCGCCTCGATGACAGTGCGGCCAAAGGATTCGGGCTTGTTGGACAGCTGCAGCACCAGCGACGACAGCGCATAGATGTCGCGCGCGTCACCCCGCTGCGGGCTGATGGCGATCCAGTCCGCCACTCCCAGCGAACGCGCAAGTTCCTCCAGTTCGGCGATGTAGGCCTCGCGTCCCGGCTGGCGCGCGCCGAGCAGGAGCAGGCGCGTCGGAATTCCGCGCGCCTTGAGGTCGGCGACCAGTTCGATGGCGTCGGCGTGGCCCTTGAGGCGGGTGCCGCGGCCGGGCAGGGTCAGCAGCGGCGCGCCTTCGAGCTGGCCGAACTCGGCGTAGAACCACTCGCGCCAGGAGTCGTCGGGCAGGTAGCCGTAGGGAAACGCCTGCGGGTCGATGCCGCGCGGGATCACCACCAGCCGGGCCGGATCGGTGCGCGGGTAGGTGCGCAGCAGGAAATCCCGCACCGTGTTGGAGACGCAGATCACCCGCTCGCCGCGGGTCATGATCCGGCTCCAGGCGCCGGGGCTGTTCAGGCCGTGCGCGGTTGTGACGAAATGCGGCCGATTGCGCAATCCACGCAGCGCCAGCCAGCCGACCCACGCCGGCATGCGCGAGCGCGCGTGGAGGATGTCCGGCCGCTCGCGACCGATCAGCGCGCGCAGCGCCGGCACGCGCGCAAGCGTCGCCAGCGACTTGGCGCCGATCGCAAGCTCCACGTGTTCGCTGCCTTCCTCGCGCAGTTGCCGGGCCAGGCGCCCGCCGGCCGACACCACGATCGAGCGGTGCCCGGCGGCGACCAGCGCACGGGCGATCTCCAGCGCCGAAAACTCGGCGCCGCCGGCCTCCAGCGCCGGCAGCAGCTGCATGACGGTCGCGCTCCGCCCCTGCACGACGCGCGACTCCTCAGTCGATCAATTCGTATTCGGCCCCGCAATACGAGCACTGCGCGTGCCCGCCTTGCTGGTCGATGGGCAGGTACACCTTCGGATGCGAGTTCCACAGCATCATGGCCGGCGTCGGGCAGCTCAGCGGCAGGTCGGCGCGCGTCACCCGGTAGCGGCGCTCGGCGTTGGGAAGGATGCGGTTCTCGGCCGCGGGATTGGGGCGCGACATAAGAGAGGCTCCGTCGAGGAATGTCCAAGTTTACAGCACGAGGCGTGCCAACCCGCACACGCATGCGGCGTGAAGTGGTTCGCGCCAGGCGCGTGACCGGGCTGCCGTACGCCCGCCGGGCTTTGCACCTAGAATGACCCGCTCGCCATCATTCATCCAAAAGCGGAGGGGCTTGTGGACTTCAACCGACTGACTGCCCGTGCCAAGGCAATTCTCGCGTCACCCAGGACCGAATGGCCGGTCATCGCCGCCGAGCCGGAAACGGTGGCGGGCCTGTACAGGAACTACATCCTGGTGCTGGCCGCGATTCCCGCCGTGGCGAGCTTCATCAAGATGACCATGATCGGCTACGGCGCGATGGGCATCACCATCCGCATGCCATTCGGAAGCGCCCTCGTCAGCGCCATCGTCTCCTACGTCCTGAGCCTGGTGGCGGTCTACGTGGTGGCGCTGATCGTCGACGCCCTGGCGCCCACCTTCGGCGGCCAGAAGAGTCCGATCCAGGCGCTCAAGGTGGTGGCCTACGCCTACACCGCGAGCTGGGTCGCCGGCATCGGCCTCCTCATCCCCTGGCTCGGCTGGCTGATTGCGCTGGCCGGCGGCATCTATGCCATCTATCTCCTGTATCTCGGACTGCCGGTGCTGATGCGCGCGCCGCAGGAGAAGGCCGGCGCCTATACCGCGGTCACCGTCATCATCGCCTTCGTGCTCGGCTGGATCATCGCCATGATCGTCGCCGGCATGAGCGGCACGGCGGCGCTGATGAGCGGCGCGGCGACGCTGCCGAACTCCACCGGCAGCACGGTCACGATCGACAAGGACAGCGCGCTCGGCAAACTGGAAGCGTGGGGCAAGCAGATGGAGGAAGCCGGCAAGAAGATGGAAGCCGCGCAGAAATCCGGCGACAGCCAGGCCCAGAGCGACGCGCTCGGCGCGGTGATGGGCGCCGCACTCGGCGGCGGCGGCCAGGTCGAGGCGCTCGGCCCGGACGTGCTGAAGCCGTTCCTGCCGGAACGCCTGGCGGGCCTGCCGCGCACCGATTTCTCCGCCGAGCGCAACGCGGCGATGGGCATGCAGATGTCCGAAGCGAAAGCCACCTACTCCGACGGCGGCGGCCGCACCCTGCACCTGGAGATCCAGGATCTCGGCAGCGCCAAGGGGCTGCTTGCCCTGGCCGGCTTCGCCGCGCTCGGCACCGAGAAGGAAAGCGATGGCCGCTACGAGAAGACCTTCAAGCAGGACGGACGCCTGGTCACCGAGAAATGGGACAGCCGTGACCGGAGCGGCGAGTACGGCATGATCCTCGGCGAGCGCTTCTCGGTGAAGGTGTCGGGCGACGCCGACGACATGAACCAGCTGAAGGCGGCGCTGGCCAGCGTCGACCTGGCGAAGCTGGAAGCGCTCAGGAACCAGGGCGTCAAGCAGGGCTGAAGCCGGCCCCGGCCCGATCATGGACGGCTGGCGCGGCGCAGGCTTCCACCCATGCGGCGCGCCAGCCACGTGGACGGTTTCCGGCATCGCGCCAGGCGATGCGGGAAACCGTCCGGCTGCTGGATCAGCCCTTGTCCGCCGGCGATTCGGCGATCGCCTCGGTGGTGATGCGCACCTTGATGTCATCGCTGATGTTGGGCACGTACTTGTCGATGCCGAACTGCGAGCGATTGATGGTGGTGGTGGCGTCGAAGCCCGCCGCCTGCGCATCGCGCATCGGGTACTTGCCGATCTTGTTGATGGTGACGTCGAGCACCAGCGGATGCGTCTGACCGTGCAGGGTGAGGTCGCCGGTCACCTTGAGGCGATCCTTGTCGGCGCCCCGCTCCACCTTCGTGCTCTTGAAGGTCGCGTCGGGGTACTTGGCCGCGTCGAAGAAATCGGCCTTCTGCAGGTGCTCGTCGAGGGCCGGCACGTTGGTGTTGACGCTGGACAGCGGAATGGTGACCTCGAGCCTGGACTTCTCCGGCGCGGCGGGATCGAACTCCAGCGTGCCGACCACCTTGCCGAACTGCGCGGTCGGATTGGAGAATCCGAAGTGGCTCCACTGGAACACCACCTGGGTATGACCGGCATCGAGCGTGTACGTGGTCGGGGCGGCAAATGCCGGGGCGGTGGCCAGCGCGAAGGCGGCGGCAATGGCAAAGCGAAGGGACATGGACGGACTCCTGCGGAAATGAAGGGGCGGCGCCAGCGACCTGCCTGGCCATGGCGGCCGGATGCGGCCCTGCGTGATGCCGCAAGATGGCACCGGGGCCGCGCCATTCAAGGTTGCATCAACGCGCGCGCAGCGGCAAGGCACGCCATCGGAACAGAGCGTTTCCCTTCAGCATGGCAAGGCGTCCCGGCATGAGCGCGAGCGCGCCGGCCACCTGCTGGGCGATCAGCGACGGCACCGCCGGCAACGAGAACCAGGCCCTGGCGCTGGCCGCCGCGCTCGGCTTCGAGCCGCGCATCGTGCGCCTCGAACTCGCCCAGCCCTGGGCGGCCCTGGCGCCGCGATTCACCTGGCGCGCGCAGCGCGCGATGCGCGACCGGGGCGGTGCTCCGCTGGAGGCCCCGTGGCCGGCGCTGGCCATCGGCTGCGGCCGGCGCGCCGCGCTGCTGACGCGCCTCTTGCGCGAACGCAGTGGCGGGCGCAGCTTCACCGTGCAGATCCTCGATCCACGCATCGACCCGGCCGCATTCGACGTGGTCGTCGCGCCGCAGCACGACGCCATCGACGGCCCCAACGTGATCCGCAGCATCGGCGCGCTGAACCGCGTCGGTCCCGCCTGGCTCGCCAGCGGGCGCGCGCGCTTCGCTTCACTCGGCGACCTGCCCGCCCCGCGCACCGCGGTGCTGGTGGGCGGCTCGACGCGCGCGCAGCGCCTCGACCCGGCCTACTTCGATGGCCTCCTGGAGCGCCTCGGCGAATGGCAGCGGAGCGATGGCGGGAGCTTCCTGGTCAGCATCTCGCGGCGCACGCCGGCGGCCGCGATCGCGCAGCTCGACGCCGCGCTGGCGCGCTTTCCGGGCACCTTCTGGAGCGGCGCGGGCGAGAATCCCTATGCCGGCTTCCTCGGTTGGGCCGACCGCATCGTCGTCACCCCCGATTCGGTCAACATGCTGAGCGAGGCGGCCGCCACCGGCGAGCCCGTCTACACCTTCGCGCCAAACCCGATCGTCGGCAAGCTGGCGCGCCTGCACGGCGCGCTGTATGCGAGCGGGCACCTGCGCCGGCTCGACGACCACAGCCACCGCCCGCTGCCGCCGCCACTCGCCGAAACCTCGGCAATCGCCGAACTGGTGCGCGAGCGCTGGGACGCGCGCCGGGGTGGGTGATAGGCCAAAGCTCCGGTTCAGACCCCTCGAATCGGTCCCGGATACCGCGTGACCACCGGGTCCGCCGTCAGCAGGACGATCCCTTCCACCTGCGCCTGGGCAACGAGCAGACGATCGAACGGATCACGGTGGATCGGCGGCAGGGTACTCGTGGCCACGGCGTGCTCGCTGACCACGGGCAGCTCCAGGTAGCCGTTGTCGAGCAGCCCGCGACGCAGCACTGCGGGCTCTCCCCTGAAATCCGCGCGCCCAAGCGCCGTCTTGATCGCAACCTCCCACAAGCTGGCGGCGCTGAACAACAGGGTGTTCGCAGCGTCGTCCAGGAGACCGCGGGCGTTCTTCGGCAACCGCTCTGGCTCAGCGGCGGCCCACAGCAGCAGATGGGTATCGAGCAGGTACTTCACGCCGACATGCCAAACAACGCGGTAATTTCATCCTCTCCCATCCGGTCGAAATCCTCCGGCACGGAGAAAGCGCCCTGCAGGAAGCCAAGCCGACGCATCTCTCCAGCCGCCGGCGCGTCCACCCGCGTCACCTTGACCATCGGCTTGCCGGCCTTGGCGATGACCACGGTTTCGCCCGCCACCGCACGCTCGATCAGGCGCGACAGGTGGGTCTTTGCTTCATGAATATTGATGGTCGACATCGCAGATTCAGAGCTGGACTAAGTCCAGTGACTCTAGTCCCTTCGCTCCAGCAAGGCAACTCGTGAATAGGCGAACACCGCCACCACCGCGATCTTGATCACCTCGCCCCACGAGATGTAGCCGCTCGGGTCGGTGTAGTACAGCGGGTTGTTGAAGCCGTAGCTGTAGCGGTTCCAGCTCTGCAGGTCGCCCGGGCTCTGCACGAACGGGTCCGCCTGCACGGCCATCTCGTGGCCGGTGTAGCCCTGCGTCGTGCTCGCCCGCAGCATCTCCTCCAGGCTCGTATTCCACGGCATCGGCGAGCCCCACGTCGCCGTGTCGCGCCGCTCGCCCCAGGCATCGAAGCTCGCCGGCAACGCCCCGTTCACCGGCTCCAGCGTGATCGCGCCCAGCACCTGGTCGATGCTGCCCTGCCGGTCACGCAGCACCACCTGGCGTTGCAGGCTGTAGCCCGCCCCGCTGACGACCTGCGTCACCATCATGTTGCCGGCCATGCGGCGGACATCCTTCAGCACGTTCGCCCCGCCGGCCACGCTCGACGTGTAGCGCACCTGCGCCCCGCCCACCCAGTGCACCACCGTGTCCGCGCCCACCGCTTCGGCGCCGGCGTAGTCCAGCCGCCGCAGCCGCTCGCGGTTCGGGCCGTAGCCGAAGCCCACCTTCGCGTCGCTCGTGGTGTCCTTGATGGTCTCGACCTGGTCGGCGGCCGTGTACGTGAACCTCCGCTCCACGCTGCCCGTGCTCCGGTTGACCTGCTTGCGCAGGTTGCCGTTGGCGTCGTAGCACAGGTACGCCGTGCCCGCCTCGCTCACCGCATTCGGCCCAGGGGTCACGTAGGGGCTGGGCGAGCCGTCGCCGCTGCACGCGGCCGGCTTGCCGCCGTAGAGGTAGTTCGTGCCGATGCCGTCCTTGCTCCGGATGCGGCCTTCGTCGTCGTAGGCCTGAGAACGCACGAACATCTGTCCGTTATTTAACTATCTCCGTTCTTTTTTCGGACCACCATATCCCCCATGCTATCAATAAGGTCATCAAACGAGAAATTAATCTTTAGAGACATTAAAACGGCACCGCGAAATAACATCTCAGCAACCATATGCGGAGATCCAGAAACCTCCCCGTAAATCCATTTGCAAAAATATGCACCAACTGCACAATTTCTCTCTATTCCAAATGAATAGGCTAGCGAATCATACATGGCATACGTATACAATACAAAATCGACGCCACTCTTTAGCTTAACAGAACCGGATAGTTCGAGGAATCTATCCCAAACTAATTCATTTTCATTTCGACAATCAGCAATCTCACTGCACGCCTTTAGAATAACTGATTTTGCTGCTGCTCCATTTCGACAATCACCAAACTCATCACACGCCTTTAGAAAAGTTGATTTTGCCGCCGCCAAAATATCTGGATCGACTGCATTCAATATGGTCGAGTATACACCATCGATATGCTCAACCAATAACTCTTCTCTACAATTATCTTTTTTGCACTTAAAATTAAGCGCTTGTGAATAATATGGCGACTCTTCAGGACCATAAACCGCCTTTCTTACATCAATTTCAAGAGAACCCGCAGAAGCCACATTAGCTGTAACAAGGCATAAAATTACTATTAATCTCATAAATTGCCACCAATCATTGACACGGAACATTGCACAGCTTTACACCAAATGCCTGTCCAGGCTGGAGCCTAAGCGACGACCGAGGGAGCGCCCCTCCAGTCGGCATGCCAGGCAAATAAACCCTGAATGCATCACCCTTATCGAGCAGGAATACCGGTTTATTATAGGTATTGGAAACTTGCGTATCCCTGCGTGAGAAATAATCCTCGTACCATTCAATTGCATTCCCATGCGTATGGGTTAAATAAGAAACACTCCGATCACCTGGAGCAAACGTCCAGCCTATCTCTCCCATCTTGACCGGCGGCATCTCTTTGGAACTATATACGCCATTACTCAAATACCCAACGGTTCCATATTCATTTTCCAACCTATTTCTTCCTACAAGATCAGAGTAAGCCGACTCCAGCATGTCCACCGGCAGCTGATCTTTGAATTTTTCAGGGATTCTGAATTTTCTTCCATGCCCCTCTTGCGAGGGGCCGGCCTCATGGGCCATCCGATTAAATGCAAACCCAAACGAAGCCGTCACCGCCCCGTTCGCGAACTTCCCGCCCGCCAGCCGGGAGGCCGTGCCGCCCACCACGGCGATGGCCACCGCCTGGAGCGGCGTGGAGTTGATGCCGCCCACCAGCGGCGTTGCCGCCTCGCCAAACCCCGCGCTTGCGAAGCCGTGCCCGAAGTTGCCGCCCTGCAGCTCCGACATCACACCGCCCGCCATGCCGTGGCTCAGCGTCTTCGCCGCGTAGCCCGACCAGCTCAGGCCGCTGCCCATGGCATTGTCCCATTCGGTGGCCTGCGCCCAGCCGGCGCCCTGGTAGTAGCTGCCGATGCCGAAGAAGATCCCCGACGACACCGCCCCGGCCGCCGCGCCCCGCAGCGTGCCGGTCTGCATCGCGCCGATCGTCGCCCCGCTCGCCATCGCCACGCCGTAGGCCGCGGCCGTATTGCCGGCTGCGTACATGCTGCCGGCCCAGCCGCCCGTGGCATAGGTGAACACCGCCACCACCGCGATCTTGATCACCTCGCCCCACGAGATGTAGCCGCTCGGGTCGGTGTAGTACAGCGGGTTGTTGAAGCCGTAGCTGTAGCGGTTCCAGCTCTGCAGGTCGCCCGGGCTCTGCACGAACGGGTCCGCCTGCACCGCCATCTCGTGGCCGGTGTAGCCCTGCGTCGTGCTCGCCCGCAGCATCTCCTCCAGGCTCGTATTCCACGGCATCGGCGAGCCCCACGTCGCCGTGTCGCGCCGCTCGCCCCAGGCGTCGAAGCTCGCCGGCAACGCCCCGTTCACCGGCTCCAGCGTCATCGCGCCCAGTACCTGGTCGATGCGACACCCATACGCGGTCACGGTGGCTCTTTCCAAGTGCGTCGATTTCCTTTGGGCGGCCGAGCTGGCCCCGGACGGGTTCTCACACACTGTCGCACAGGGTGCGCTCCTACGCGCCCGTCCCGACGCTCTTGAGGCGGGATACGGGATCTGGAGGCGCCGCCACGAGGGCGCTAGGCGCCGGGACTTTCGGCCCGCTCCGGCGGGCGCGGGTTTCGCCTAGCATGCCGCTCATTTCCCTGACGGACCCTCCGCCATGCCCTTCCTGCGCCGCGCCGCCCTGGCGGCCTCGCTCGTGCTTGCCTGCTGCCCCGCGTTCGCCCTCGCCAAGGAGCCGCCGAAGTGGGACGTGAACGCCGCCCACGGCCCGACCAAAACCATCCGCTTCAGCACGGACGAGGGCACCTGGCTGGACCTGGATGTCAGCCCCGACGGGCGCAGCATCGTGTTCTCGATGCTGGGCGATCTCTACCTGCTGCCGATCGAGGGCGGTACGGCACGGCGCATCAGCTCCGGGCCGGCCTGGGAGGTGCAGCCGCGCTTCTCGCCCGACGGGCGCGAGATCGCCTTCACCTCCGACCGCGGCGGCGGCAACAACATCTGGCGCATGCCGGTCGCGGGTGGCACGCCGGTGGCGGTCACCAGTGAGGACTTCCGCCTGCTCAACAATCCCGCCTGGTCGCCGGATGGCCAGTACCTGGTCGCGCGCAAGCACTTCACCGGCGAGCGCTCGCTCGGTGCCGGCGAACTGTGGATGTACCACCGCGCGGGCGGCGCGGGCCTGCAGCTCACCAAGCAGAAGAACGACCAGCAGGACCTCGGTGAGCCCGCCTACAGCCCGGACGGGCGTTGGGTCTACTACTCCGAGGACGTCAGCGAAGGCCCCTACTTCCAGTACAACAAGAATCCACATGACCTGATCTACGCCATCAAGCGCCTCGATCGCGAGACCGGCGACACCGAGACGGTGGTGGCGACGCCAGGTGGCGCGGTGCGTCCGCAGCCCTCGCCGGACGGCCATACGCTGGCCTTCGTCAAGCGCGTGCGCGAGAAGAGCGTGCTGCACCTGGTCGATCTCGAGTCGGGACAGGTGCGCCCGCTGTGGGATGGCCTCTCCCACGACATGCAGGAGGCCTGGGCGATCTTCGGACCCTACGCGAACTTCGCCTGGACGCCGGACTCCGCCGCGCTGGTGATCTGGGCGCAGGGCAAGCTCTGGCGCGTCGACGCCGCCACCGGCACGCCCGCCAACATCCCCTTCACGGCCGCCGTCGAGCAGACCGTGACCGCGCCGCTGCGCTTCGAGCAGACGCTCGAGCGCGGCAGCTTCCAGCCGAAGATGATTCGCGACGTCGCCACCAGCCCGGACGGGCGGACCCTGGTGTTCCACGCCGTCGGCCAGCTTTGGACGAAATCGCTGCCGGACGGCGCGCCGCGCCGCCTGACGGCGGAGTCGGCACAGTTCGAGTACCAGCCCGCGTTCAGCGCCGATGGCCGCAAGCTCCTCTACACCACCTGGTCGGATGGTGGCCAGGGCGCCATCCAACAGCGCGACCTCGCCAGCGGCAGCACGCAGACCCTGACCCGCCAGCCCGGCTTCTACTACGGCCCGCGCTGGTCGCCGGACGGGCGCCACATCGTCTACGCCAAGACCTCCGGCGGCTCCATCACCGGCAACCTCAACTCGGGCGAAACCGGCATCTACCTGATGCCGGCCGACGGCGGCGAGGCGCGCCGCATCGCGAAGTCCGGCGGCGATCCGCAGTTCTCGGCCGACGGCAAACGCGTCTTCTACCTGGCCGGTGGCGGCCTGAAGAAGAAGCTGATGGGCGTCGGCGTGCACGGGGAGGCGCCGCGGGAGGTCTTCGACCTCAAGTACGTCGATTTCGTCAGCATCAGCCCGGACGGGCGCTGGGTCGCCTTCACCGAGCTCTTCAACGCCTACGTCGCACCGATGCCGCAGACCGGCGGCTCGATCGAACTCTCGAAGGACACCAAGGCGATTCCCGTCAGCCAGGTGAGCCGCGAAGTCGGCTCCTACCTGCACTGGTCGGCGGACTCGAAGTCGCTGCACTGGATGGTCGGGCGCGAATACCACACGCGCGAGCTGAAGGACGCCTTCGCCTTCGTGCCGGGCGCGCCGAAGGACCTGCCCAAGCCCGGCAGCGACAAGGGTATCGACGTTGGGCTCACGCTGCCGATGGATGCGCCGGGCGAGCGCTTCGCCTTCACCAACGCGCGCATCATCACCATGAAGGGCGCCGCCAGCGGCCAGCAGGAGATCATCGACAACGGCACCCTGCTGGTCGATGGCGACCGCATCGCCGCGGTCGGGCGTGACGTCGCCATCCCGCCCGGCACGCGCGTGATCGACGCCAGCGGCAAGACCATCGCCCCGGGCTACGTCGATGCGCACGCGCACGCCAACCACTTCTTCAGCGGCGTGGTGCCGCAGGCGAACTGGGCCTACTACACCAACCTCGCCTTCGGCATCACCACCATGCACGACCCTTCGGCGACCACCGAGACCGTGTTCTCGCAGGCCGAGCTGGTGAAGGCCGGCACCATGGTCGGGCCACGCGTGTTCTCCACCGGCTCGATCCTCTACGGCGCCGACGGCGACTTCAAGGTGGTCATCGATTCGCTCGACGACGCCCGCCTGCACCTCTCGCGCATGAAGGCGAGCGGCGCGTTCTCGGTCAAGAGCTACAACCAGCCGCGGCGCGAGCAGCACCAGCAGATCAACCAGGCCGCGCGCGAGCTCGGCATGCTGGTGGTCGAGGAAGGCGGCTCCACCCTCAACCACAACCTGCCGATGATCCTCGATGGCGTCACCAGCATCGAGCACAACCTGCCGGTCGCGCCGCTCTACAAGGACGTGGTGAACCTGTGGAAGGAAACCGACGTGCGCAACACGCCGACGCTGGTGGTCAACTACGGCGGACTCTCCGGCGAGTACTACTGGTATGCACGCGACAACGTGTGGGAGGACAAGAAGCTCAATCGCTTCTTCCCGCGCGAGACGCTGGACGCGCGTTCCATCCGCCGCGAGACCGCACCGGAATGGGACTACTCCTACCGGCAGACCGCCGCCGCCGCGAAGAAGCTGCGCGACGCCGGCGTGAAGATCCAGGTCGGCGGCCACGGCCAGTTGCAGGGACTTTCCGCCAACTGGGAGATATGGATGCTGGCCCAGGGCGGCTTCACGAACTGGGAAGCACTCCGCGCCGCCACCTTCGATGGCGCCGACATGCTCGGCCTGTCGCGCGACATCGGCTCGCTGGAGCCCGGCAAGCGCGCCGACTTCGTCGTCCTCAACACCAACCCGCTGGAGGACATCCGTGCCACCGCCGACACCCGCTACGTGGCGGTCAACGGGCGCGTGTTCGACGTCGACGCGGACATGGCCGAGGTCGGTGGCCAGGGCCGCCCGGCGCCGGTCTTCTATTGGCAGCGCCACCATGACGGGCGCAGCTTCGGCGCCGAGTTCGGACCGACCGCGCTCTGCCATTGCCCGAAATCGGGCGCGCGGCACCGCCACTGAGGCGGGCCTCTCGCACGGCCGCGCTGCCGTCGGACGCGGCCACCGGCATACTCCGTCGTTTCGACGTTGATTGACCACGGTGACAGCGGACATGACGACATGGGGCGGAAAATGCCTGGCCGGACTGGCGGGGCTGGCGATGGCGGGCATGACGGTGGCCGCGCCACCGGACCAGGTATTCATCAACGCCAAGGTATTCACCGCGGATGCGGCGCGGCCCGAGGCCACGGCGTTCGCGGTGCGTGAGGGTCGCTTCCTCGCCGTCGGCACAAGCGCCGAGGTGCTGGCCGCGGCCGGCAAGGAGGCCCGGGTGACCGATCTTGGCGGCCGGCGGATCGTGCCGGGCCTGGTCGATGCGCACTCGCACGCGATCTTCGCGGGACTCGCCGCGCAGGCGCCCAACCTCGAGGACGCGGCGCTCCCGCGCGCGGAGCTGGCGCGCCGCGTCGATGCGATGGCCGCGGCGGCCGCGGCGGATGCGCAGGCGCCGTTCGTGGTGTTTGGCGTGAACCCCGCCGCGTGGTCGGATCCCGCCGCCCTCGTCCGGCACTTCGATGCCGGCGCGTGGGCGCGCCGCCCGCTGCTGCTGATGGGATCGGACTATCACACCGGCTGGGCCAACGGCGCGATGCGTGCGAAGGCCGGGATCGATGCGAAGCGGGTGCGGCGGCTCGACCGCAGCGAGCGGCACACCATCGGCGTGGATGCCGACGGCGCCCCGAACGGCGTACTGATCGATGCGGGCCTCGACCTCGTCACCATCCACCTGCCCCGGCCCGCCGCGCCAGCGCTGCTCGAGGCCGCACGCTTCGCCGTCGCGCAGAACCACCGCCATGGCATCACCGCGTGGATGGATCCGGCCGCCAACGCCGGACCCGGCGAGGCACTGTTCTCGCGCGCGCCGGGCAGCACCGGGACCGGCATCCTGCCGGCGTACCGCGCGCTGGCCGAGGCCGGCGGCCTCGGCGCGCACGTGGCGGCCCTGCTGGTGGCGAGCCCGCGCGCCGGTGCCGCCGAACTCGACCGCCTCGAAACCGTGCGCGCGCAGTTCCGCGACGTTCCGAACCTCAGCCTGCCCGGCATCAAGATCTTCGCCGACGGCGTGCTCGAATACCCGGCGCAGAGCGCCGCCCTGCTCGGCAGCTACCGGAACTCGGGCGAGCACGGCCAGATGCTGCTTGAAGGCGGCCCGCTCGCGGCGCTGGTCGATGCCGCCGATGCGCGCGGCTGGCTGGTGCACATCCACGCCCTCGGCGACCGCGCGGTCAGGCTGTCGCTGGATGCGGTTGCCGCCGCGCGCGGGAAGCGCGCCAGCGGTGTGCCGCACTCGATCACCCACCTGCAACTGGTCGATCCGGCCGATTACCCGCGTTTCGCCAACACCGGCGCCATCGCCGTGATGCAGCTGCACTGGGCCGAGCTCGACAACTACCTGATCGACCTCGTCAAACCGTACATCGGCGACACGGCATTCCAGGGCCAGTACCCGGCGCGCTCCCTGCAGAAGGCCGGCGCCATCATCGCCGGCGCCAGCGACTGGCCGATCTCGACCAACAACCCGTGGGAGGCGATGCACCACGGCATGACGCGCGGTGGGCCGGGTGGCGGTCTCAACGCCGCCGAGCGACTGGATCGCGAGACGATGCTGCTCGCCTACACCCGCCACGCCGCCACGGCGATCGGTCTTGGCGAGCGCATTGGCGTGATCGCGTCCGGGCGGCAGGCGGACTTCGTGGTGCTGGATCGCGACGTGCTGGCGGTCGACGTCGAATCCCTGCGCGCGACCCGGGTGCTGCAGACCTGGTTCGGCGGGCGCGCGGTGTTCACGTCGGCGGATGCGCCCGCCCCGGTCGGACCCACTCGCGCCGAAACCGCGGCGGGTGGCTGACCGCAGCTGGCAGTTGCGCGTCCCGCGTCGCGTCGGCCTCGCCATCGCCGCCGAATCGCGACGGCGACGGGCGGATAGTCGTGCATTGGCGCGAAGCGAACCGTTCCACGACGATAACATCCTGTTCACCGACGTTCACATATACTTAATTGATTTCGCCCCGACCCGACATGTGACCGGCCCGCTCTCTCCCGCCGTTCACCGGGATTCCCCGCCCAGCACCACCCTCATTACGGAGAGGATCGCACCAGCCCAGGAGTCTTCATGTCCAACCCGACCGCAACGACCGAGCGCGCTTCCACTTCGCGACTGTTCGCCCCTTCGCGGGGCAAGAAGCCCGCGACCGAGCTGACCAGCGCGCGCATCGCCGCCGACATCGCCGCCTTCAAGAAGCGCGGCGGCAAGATCGAGAAACTGGGCGTCACGCCCTACCGACCCTACGTGTCGAGCGCATTCCGCTCGCGGGCGAGCGCCCGACGCCAGGCGGCCCCGAACACGTCCGACGCCAAGTCATCCTGAGTCCGCGGCCGCGCGCCGGCGACTGAAGCCAGCGGCGCGGAGAATCCGCAACTCCTTCCTTCCCGGCAGGCCGCGCGCCTGCCGGGCTCCTGCTGCCGAGACGATGCCGCAGCTCAGCCTGGCAGCAGGCTCCGCAACGACGCGCTGACGATCGCCGCGCTGCTTTCGATTTCCTCATCGCGAGGCACCACCCGCGGGCGCCCGTCCAGCGTGCAACGGAGCGATCGCTCGAGCAGGCTGGCATAGGCCCGGCCCAGCGCGGCGGCGTCCTCGGCGCCGATCAGCCCGACCGAGGCCAGCGTGCCGATCAGCTCGCCCGAGTGGCCGCTGTCGAGGAGCAGCGGATGCCTGTCGGCGTGCTGCAATACCAGTGCCTGCAACAGGAACTCGAGGTCGACCAGCCCGCCCCGGCCCTGCTTGAGGTCGAAGCGCGCCGCGTCCGAGCGGTCGCGTTCGCCGCGCCAGCGCTCGCGCATGGCCAAGACCTCGCCGCCGACCCCGGCGGCGTCGCGCGGGATGGCGAGGATGCTCCGGCGTGCTTCGCCGAAGCGGCGCGCCAGCATCGCGTCGCCGGCGACCGCGCGCGCGCGCACCAGCGCCTGCAGCTCCCAGATCCACGCCCGCTCGCGCTGGTAGGCCTCCCAGGCATCCAGGCCGAGCACCAGCAGGCCCTTGCTGCCGTCCGGGCGCAGGCGCACGTCCACCGCGTAGAGGCGGCCGGCGCGCGTCGGCACGTCGAGCAGGTGCACCACCCGCTGCGCCAGGCGGGCGTAATAGCGCGTGCCTTCCAGCGGCCGGCGGCCGTCCGATTCGCCGCTCGCGCGCGCGGGGTCGTAGACGAAGACGAGATCGAGGTCGGAGCTGAAACCGAGCTCGCTGCCGCCAAGGCTGCCATAGGCCAGGATCGCCATTCCGGACGAGGCATGCGCGTGCACCGCCCAGTCGCCGATCGTTGCCGGCTGCTCGGCGCCGAACGGCGCCGCCGGCGCATGCGGGGCGGCCAGCACGGCCTCGCTCACGGCCAGCATCGCCTCTCCCGCCGGCGACCACTGGTGCAGCGCGGGCCCGTCGGCGCCGGCGCCGCCGAGCTGGCCGTGCGCGGTGGCGATCTCGCGCTCGGCGATCCTGAGCACGGCACCGAGAACGCCGCCGGCGATGTCGGCCAGCGCGCGCGCGGTGGTCACCGCGTCCATCCGCCCGCCGATGAAGGCGAGGCCGACGCGGAACAGCGCCGCCTGGCGCAGCTCCTGGATCAGCTCGATCTCGGCCTCCGGATCGCCCGCGCCGAGCGCGGCCATGCGCCGCGCCAACTCGTCGGCGAACTCGTGCTGGTGCGGGACCTCGCTGTCGATGCGGTCGTCGAAGAGTTCATCCAGCAGCAGCGGATGGGCGATGACGCGGGCGGCGAGGAAGGCGCTGGCCGAGAACACCGTGACCAGCCGCTTGAGGGCGGCCGGCTGCTCGTCGAGGAGCGCGAGGTAGACCGAGCGCCGGGCCACCGCGTGCACGAGGCCGAGCAGGCGCAGCAGGCACTCCAGCGGCTCGGGCGCCTCCGCCGCGGCCGCCAGCAGCGCCGGCATGACGCGGTCGAGGCGTTCGCGCGAACGCGCCGACATGCGCCGCAGCAGGGTATTGGCGAGGATCGCCTCGAGCTCGGCGACGGCGCGTCCTGGCGGCTGGAAGCCGGCTTTGGCGAGCGCGTCGGCATCGATGCGGCCGGCGGCCGCGGCGCGCCAGAAGGCCGGCCAGCCGGCCTGCTCCGCCCGCGCCCGCCCGCGCGCATCGACCGCCATCAGCGCGGCGAATTCCTCTGCCACGGCGTCGCGGTGCCGCGCCAGCACGGCGGCCAGCGGCTCCCAGCCGGCGTGGCCGAGGGCCAGTGCGACGCGTTCGCGCAACTCCGGGTCGTCCGGCACCTCGTGGGTCTGCTGGTCGGCCAGCATCTGCAGGCGGTTCTCCAGCCGGCGCAGGAAGCGCCAGGCCTCGCGCAGCCGCCGCGCCCGCGCCGCCGGCATGTAGCCGAGCTGCTCGGCCGCCGCCAGCGCCGGCAGCAGGCCGCGCACGCGCAGCGCCGGCTCGCGGCCGCCGCGGATCAGTTGCACCAGTTGCACGATGAACTCGATCTCGCGGATGCCGCCGCGACCGAGCTTGACGTTGCCGGCCAAGTCCTTGCGCACGACCTCGGCGTCGATCAACGCCTTCATGTCGCGCAGGCCGGCGAAGGCGCCGTAGTCGAGGTAGCGGCGGAACACGAATGGCCGCAGCGATTCGATCAGCCGCGCGCCGGCATGGCGATCGCCGGCGACCGGTCGCGCCTTGATCCAGGCATAGCGCTCCCAATCGCGCCCCTCGCGCTGGAAATACTGTTCCATCGCGGCGAAGGACAAGGCCAGCCGGCCGGCGGTGCCGAAGGGACGCAGGCGCAGGTCCACGCGGTAGACGTAGCCGTCCGCGTCGCGATCGGCGAGCAGCGAGACCATGATCCGGCCGATCCGCGTGAAGTACTCGCCGGCATCGAGGCTGCGCACCGGCCGCGTGCCGTCGCCGCTGCTTTCTCCTTCCTCGGCGAAGGCGAACACCAGGTCCACGTCCGAGGAGAAGTTGAGCTCGCCGCCGCCGAGCTTGCCGAGCGCCAGCACCACCAGCCGCTGGCGCTGCCCGGCGGCATCGCGCACGACGCCGTGGCGTGCCTCGATCTCGCGCTCCGCGCCGCGCAGCGCAGCTTCCAGGCAGGTCTCGGCCAATACGGAGGCACCGGCGAGGGTGGTCTCCAGCGCATCCGCGCCGTTCACGTCGCGCCAGATCAGGCGCAGCGCCTCGCGCTGGCGGAAGCGGCGCAGGGCGCGCCGGAGCTCGGCCGTGTCCGCCACCCCGGAAAGCGCCCCGGCACGCGCGTCGGCATGGCGTGGATCGATCATCAGCTGCAGGCATTCAGGGCCGAGCAGCGTCGGGTCGGCGAGGAAACTGGCATGGGCGAAATCGCTGGCCAGCAGCACGCGCTGGAGCTGCTCGTCGACGCCCGCATCGTCGTGGAACGGCACCCCTGCCTCGCGGCAGGCCGTGCCGATGCGGTACAGGCGCTCGTCGAGGAAGGCGGCCGTCGCGCGCGGCCAAGTGGCGGGGTCGATCATCGGCCGATTGTGGCAGCACGAAGGGCGCGACATGAAGCGGCATTGCAAACGGCCGGCCGGCCGCGACGGGGAGGCGTCGCGGCCGGCCACCGTACCCCACGCGGGGTGGAGTCCTTCAGCCGTCGAAGCCGTCGGAGAAGATGAGTTCAGGATCCGGCCCCGGATCGGGCTCGGTGACCACCTCGACGGTGCAATCGGCGCCGACCGGCGCGGTCGTGAACACCACGCCGTCCAACGCGCCTCCGCAGCTGCCCTCGACCCGGGCCACGCGCCAGCCGACCGCGGCGCCCACCCGCAACGTGGCCACTTCGCCCTCCACCACCGCCAGCGGCTGCGAGGGGCTCACCAGGCCATGTTCGTCGGCCGAGGGCGTCACCGTGTAGGTGGTGGGCGGCAGCGGCTCGAAGCTGGCCTCGACGCTGCAGTCGGCGATCACCGGTTTCGTGGTGAAGACGTCGCCGTCGAGGCTGCCGCCGCAGGTTCCACCCATCGCCGCCACCTGCCAGCCAGGATCGGGCGCCAGCGTGAAGCGGGCAGTCGCGCCGTGCTCGACGGCCTGCGGCGTGGCCGGGTCGATGCCGCCGTGCTCGCCGGCCAGCGGCGTCACGACATGGACGGCGACCACGTTGAGCTGGACCGGAACTTCGACCACGCCGGCGCCGCCGTCGGAATCGATGCACAGCGTGGCTTGATATTCGCCGGCGGCGAGTCCGCGCGCGTTGATCGCGACGCTGACGTCCGAGGTCTCGCCGGCCAGCGTCTGCCCGCTGCGCTGCTCCACATCCAGCCACGGCACCGCATGCGGATCGTCGCAGCCGACCGGCAGATCCTGCGCCGGGGCCGGTGCGGCGCGCATCAGCGTGGCGCGGTAGTTCTCCTGTCCCGGCACGTCGACCAGGCGCTGCCAGATCCCGTTCCGGTAGCGGTAGCCTTCCCCGATGCCGGGTGGCCGGCCCTCCGACTCGTCGATCAGCACGAACACGTTTGGCGTTGCCGGCAGGCCGCGCATGCCGATGTAGAGGCCGCCATTGTCGATGGTGGTGAAGAGCGGCGAGAGGTCGAACTGGAACCATTGCGGCGTCGCGACCGGATAGGTGGGAATCCCGGTGACACTGGCCTGCAGCGAACCGAGCTCGGTGCCCGGCGCCC
This sequence comes from Lysobacterales bacterium, assembly GCA_017305135.1. Lineage (GTDB taxonomy): Bacteria > Pseudomonadota > Gammaproteobacteria > Xanthomonadales > Rhodanobacteraceae > Dokdonella_A. The sequence continues at coordinate 20,469 of JAFKNA010000007.1, forward strand.
CGTCCGGACCGTTGTCGCGGAACACCACGATCTCGAATTCGGCGGCGCTGGCGCCCTGTGCGGCAAGCGGCAGGCAGAAGCTGCCGATCGAAGCCGGCCAGCTCGGCGGCACGAACCGCTCGACCAGCACCATTCCGTTCTGCCAGTTGCTGCCGCCGCCGTGGCCATTCTCGGCACTGCCGTCGTCATGCACGATGAGGCCAGCGGGGTCGCTGCAGTCGAGCGTCGGCACGCCGAAGGTGGCGAGGCCGCCTGAGGCATGGGCGGTGTTGATCGACCAATGCAGGATGCCGCCACCGACGTTGCCGATGGTCAGTTCGCCGGCCGTCGTTTGCCCCGGGGCCACGGCGAAGGCGAGCGCGGCAGGGCTGACCTCGATCTGCGCCGGCGCCGGCGGCGAGCAGATCACCTCGATGTCGGCGACGTGCGCGCCGGCCACCGTGCCGCTGCCATTGACGATGGCGCATTCCTGTGCCGGCACCGGGCCGGAAGCGCGCGTCACCTCGTAGGCGGTGCCGTCGGGTACGCCGAGGGCGAAATGGAACGCGCCATTGGCGTCGAGGGTGATGCTGTCGCCGCCCGCGGCGGCAAGCTCCAGCACCAGGCCGGTGCCGACCATGCCGGACAGCGTGCCGCCGATGCGGAACGAGGCGGGCCCGGTGTAGTCGTCCTCTTCGCTGCCGCCGCGCACCACGCGGATACGCATCGCCTCGCCCTTGGACATCGCCATCATGTGGCCCATTTCCATCTGCAGCACCCAGGCCTGGTCCGTCTGGCCCTGCCACTGGTAGCTGGTCGAGGACCACAGCGGTTCGGGGTTCTGGTTGGGGAACACCCGCGTGTCGAGCACCGGCATCGCGCAGCGGCGTTCGAGGATGGACTGCAGTTCCTTGATGTTGGGCAGGCGCCAGTCGTCGTGGCCGCGGTGGTGCTGCTCGTTGAGCTCGCGCACGCGCTGCAGCGCCTCGGCCCAGCCCATCGGCTGGGCTTCGCCATCGCAGTTGATCTTCTCGCCATCGCCGGACACGTCCTGGCCGACCGAGCAGCGGTCCCACACCAAGTCGGTGCGGTTGTCGCGCACCAAGGCCTCATCGAGGAACTCGAAGGCACCGGCGGTGCTCGGGAAGATCTCCGGATTCTCGCGTTCGCCGCAGACCGGCGGCTCGCCCTCGGAGATGAAGGGATCGCCACTCACCAGCATCGGCGTGGAGTGGCCCGAGCCCTTGGGCGCGGACTCCACGTGCCCGTCGAGGAACACGATGGTCTGCGCGAAGCCGTCCGGCGGCTCCAGCGCGGAATCGCGGGTCCATGCGACCGGCGGCGCGACGAAATAGCCCTCGTCGACTGCCGATTCGCCGGTGGCGCCGTAGTGGACGATCGTCACCAGCTCATCGCGCGAGGGCAGGCGCCAGTCGCTGCGCCCGCACAGGGCGATCCCGTTCACGTGATCGATGTAGGCCCTGGTATTGCACGGCAGCGTGAAACCGCACATGGGTTGGGGATCGAGCTCGTCGCCCGGTTCGCCGCCGTTGCCGGGATCGGGGTCGTACCAGCCGAAGGCCCACTGCCAGTGCCGCGGCCCGCCATCCTGGGTCTTGACCTCCCACAGGAAGCCGGTGTGGTTGTCGAAGGTGCAGGCCCAGTCACCCGGCGCGTTGCCCTGCGGCGCGCCCGCAGGCAGCGTGCTGCCGTCGTTGGCGATCTTGGTGAAATCGAAACCGGCGGCGCCGGCCCCGGTCTTCGGCAGGTCGCCCTGCCCCGCCGCGCGGTCACGCCCGATGGCGCCATCCTGGCGGGGGAATTCCTGGTCGGCGCAGTCGATCGCCTCGCCTTCCATGCTGAAGCAGGAGGTCTGCCCGCTGTCGTTGCGCGGCTGCGGGTCGGCCGCGGCCAGCGGAACCCACAGCAGGCCCGCCAGGAGCGCGGACGCGAACGGGAGCCGCAGGCGGCGCTGGAACGTGCATTCGATCATGATTGTCTCCCGTACCGATTCCGGCCTGGGGTTTCGGCCGGAGCCAGTGTGACCGGCCGGCCACCCCGGCGCATTCAGAACTCCTTCGGAACGGATTCAGAATGCATGCGGGACGGGCGCCTGGTCCGCCCGCTCGGGAGAAAGGCCAACCGGCCGTTCGACGATCGGGGCGACCAGCCAGGCCGGCGCGGCGCGCTCCCCCGCCAGGCCCGCGGCGGTTTCGAGCCAGTGTTTCCAGGCGGCCTGGTCGCCGGCCTTGCGGTGGAACTCGGCGTGGAGCAGGGCGGCGTCGTAGTCGTGTTCCGCCCACGGCGCCACCTGCCCGACGATTGCGGCGGCATCGGCGAGTCGGGCGTCGCCGATCAGGGCGCGCCCGTAGGAGAGCGCCACCAGGGTGATCAGGGCAGGCGCCCCGCGCGCGTTGGCGCAGCGCAGCGCGTCGCCGTAATGGCGCCACGCCGCCTCGCGATCCGCGGTGGCCCAGGCCTGTTCGGCGCGCAGCAAGGCGGCCAGTGCGCACTGCGGCGCGTCGTTGGCGTCGCTCGCGGGCGCACCGGTCGTCGCCGCGGCGTATACGGCGGCCACGTCGGCATCGCGGTCGAGCAGGCGAAGCACGCGCAAGCGCTGCAACCAGGCAAAGCCCATCTCGTCCGGCAAGGCGGCGCCGCCGATCGCCGAAGCATAGCCGCGCTCGGCTTCGATCCAGCGGCCACCCTGGAGTTCCAGGTCCGCCAGGGCGAGGCGCAGCCGGTCGGTCTGGTAGCCCTCGGACAGTGCCGCGGTCGACAGGCCGGCGGCGAGCTGGCGCGCCTCCTGGATCTTCCCGACATCGAGCAGGGCGCCGATGCGGGTCGCCGCCGCGATCGGGTAGAGGCGGCTGGACGGCTGCCCGGCGAACCACTGCCAGGCCTCTTCCGCCGTCTCCAGCGCCGCCGCATGCTCGAGAAGTTCGCGATGGACCTCGGCCAGGGCGAGCTGCTGGTTGCGTCGTTCCGCGATCATGCCGAGCTGCCCGTAGCGGGTGATGGCGTCGCGCAGCAGGGGCGCGGCCTCGTTCAGCCGGCCGCGGTCGGCCAGCACCGCGGCCCGCGCGGAATCAACCAGGGCAAGTCCCTGCGCATCACCAATCGTCCCAAGCAGCACGCGCGCCCGTGCCAGTTCCGCCATGGCCTCGTCGTAACGACCCAGGCCGCTGAGGCTGGCCCCGAGCGAGGCGTGCGCGACACCGGCCGACTCCGGATCGGCATCGTCATCGAGCAGGGCGATCGCCGCCTCATAGTGCGGCACGGCATCGCCGAAGCGCCCGCGCGTACGCGCGATCGAACCCAGCCCGAGCAGGCTCCGCGCACGCAGCGATTCCGCGCCTTCCGCCGAGGGCAGATCCAGCACCTGCCGATATGCCGCTTCCGCACTCTCGAGCCTGCCGGCGCGATATTCGACGGCGGCGGCCTGCAGGCGCAGTTCCGGGCGTTGCAGCAGTTCCGGCGGCGCATCGGCCATGCGCGCTTCGGCGGCCTCGATGCGGCCGGCGAGAAGCTCCGCCTCGACGCGCTGCAGCAACTGGCTGGCGGCGAAATCTGGGTCGTGGCGGGCGAGTTCGGGCAGCGGGCGCGCCTTGAGCGCCGCCAGCAGGCGCGCGCCCGCCAGGCGCGCGGCATCGAGGAGTTCATCGGCTCCCGCATCGATGTGGCCCGGCAGGCCGGCGCCGCCGTCCAGCCGCAGCCGCACGCGCCAGAGGTCGCCGGTGCGGAGGATTTCGGGGTGCACGACCAGATTCGCACCCGAGGCATCTGAGATCCAGGCGGCCGGCTTCGTGCCGGCCTGGCTGCCGAGTGCCACGGCCGTCGCGCTCGGCACCACCGGCCAGCCATCGAGGCGCAGTTCACCGGCCACGGCGTCCATGATGCCGAGCGGCATCCAGGCATGGTCGTCACCCGGCCCGACCGTGGCCGGCACCACCAGCACCAGTCGCGGATTGGCCGCCGGTTCATTTGCGACCGGGACGGTGAATGGGACGTCGCCACGAACCACCCATGCGAGGACGGCCAGCCCGGCGAGCGCGAGCGCGACGAGGGCGAGGCCAGGCGCGCTGCGGCGTCCTCTCGGCCTGCCGCCCGCGCGCGCCGCCGGGACTTCACCCGGGACCGGCTCGTCGGCAGATTCCGGCGCCATGGTGGGGGCCGGGTCGGGGCACGGCACGCCCTCCTGTGCGCCGTCCACCACCGTTACGCTTTCATCCACCCAGCGGTAACCGAAGCGCGGCACGGTGCGGATCGAGCGCTGCGCGGTGCCGTTGTCGCCGACGGCACGGCGTGCGTGCATGATGGTCTGACCGAGCAGGGTGTCGGTGACGTCGACCCGCCCCCACACGGCGGCGATGAGTTCGTCACGGCCGATCGCGCGTTCGGGGTGAGCGATGAGGTAGGCGAGGCAGTCGAACACCTGCGGCGTCAGCGGGACGATCTCGCCGTCCTGCCAGAATTCGCGCCGCGCGGGGTCGAGGCGATGACGCCCGAACCGATAGAGGCTGCCGCCGGGTCTGCGCTGCTCAGTGCCGTGCACGCGTGAACGCCGATATCGGGGATGCAAACATGGGCGGTTGGATGATGGGAGCGGGCATTACGCACGATCGCTGGAACCGTCTCCATACTAGCGCCTGGCCCACCCGCCGGCACCGCAAGAACCGGGCCACTACCGACGGACGGGCGGCGTGGCGCGCGAGGACGGCGAACCGTTCATGCACGGCTGCCATCGCCGTGGCATTGTTCCGCGCCCCATGAAAACCCCTGGCATGATTCCGCCCGATCCGCCCCCTGGCCGTCGCCTGCTGCGCGAGGCGCTGGCGCTGCTCGCCTGCGGCGTGCTCATCGTGCTGGCGATCGCGCGCCTCGATCCGGGCCTCGCCGCGGCCACGCTGCCGCGCGAGGGCCTGCTCGGCCTGGTACTGCTCAACGCGCTGCCGGCGCTGTGCCTCTATGCGCTGCTGGTCGGGCTGCTGCGGCGCGCCTTGCTGCCCGCCTGGCTGGTGCTGCTGGTGCTGGGCGGCCTGTTCGCCGCCAACGCGAGGAAGCTCGCGATGCTGGAAACGCCGGTGCTGCCGGCCGATTTCCGCCTGTTCGCCGAGCCCGGCCCGGCGGTGGCGCTCCTCGCCCAGTACATCCACATGGACCTGCTGCACTGGCTGGCGCTGATCGGCGCGGCTGCCTTCACCGTGCTGCTGTTCCTGGAGCGCCGCCTCGCATTGCTGGCGCGCTGGCGCGCGCCGATCGTGGCCGTCCTCGCCGCCGGCCTGCTCGCTACGCTGGTGGCGGGAAGCTGGCCCTGGAACCGCCTGTACAACGCCCATGCGCTCGGCTTCCAGCCTTGGACGCTCAGCCAGAGCAGCCTGCGCACGGGGCTCGTCAACAGCCTGCTCCTCTACAACTGGCAGGTCGGCACGGGCGACGTGCCGAGCGGCGACCGCGCCGCCGCGCTGGCCTTCCTGCACCGCCACGGCGCCGACCTGCGCGCGGCGCTCGATGCCGGCGCCGATGCGGCGACGCTGCCGGACATCGTCGTCGTGCAGAGCGAATCGCTGTTCGATCCGGCGCGTGTCAACGGCGTGCCGGAGGGCCGCTTCCTGCGCCAGCTCGACCGCCTGCGCAAGATCGCGACCAGCGGCGACATGCAGGTGCCGACCTTCGTCGGCGGCACCATCCGGACCGAGTTCGAGGTACTGACCGGCGCCCCGCTGGCGAGCCTTGGCGGCCTGCAGTATCCGTGGCTGGAACTGGCCCGCAGCGATTACCCGAACCTCGCCCGGCTCCTTGGCGAACGCGGCTACACGCGCACCGCGATCCATCCCAACGCGGCCGCGTTCTGGAACCGCGCGCGCACTTATCCCGCGCTCGGCTTCGAGCACTTCATCGACAGCAGCGAATTCGACCAGAACCGCATCGTCGGCCTGTTCCTGTCCGACGAGGCGATGACCGACCGCATCCTCGAGGAACTGGTCGACGAGGGTCCGCCGCAATTCCTGTTCGCGATCTCGATGGAGAACCACGGCCCGTTCGACTGGCGGCCGAACCTCGACCCGGAACGCCTGGCGGCGCTGCCGATGCCGGAGAAACTGGATGCGGGCGGGCGGCTCTGGTTCGGCAACTACCTGTACCTGCTGCATGATGCGGACCACGAGCTGGGCCGCCTCGCCGGGGCGCTGCGGCAGCGCAAGCGGCGCAGCCTGCTGCTGTTCTACGGCGACCACCTGCCGGGCCTGGCGCCGGTATATTTCCAGCTTGGCTTCAAGGACGGGCGCGACGCCAGGGAGCAGCCCGTGCCCTGGCTGCTGCTGGACACCGCCAATCCGCACCCGGCGCGGCTGGACACCACCAGCTGGCTGCTGCCCGGGCTGCTGCTGCAGGCCGCCGGCGTCCACGACGATGCCTGGTTCAGCCTGCTCGCGACGCTCGCGCGCGATCCGGAGTTCGATCCGGACGACGCGGACGCGCGGAGCGGCATCGAGGCGCTGGCGCGCCTGCAACTCCATGGCGAACTCGCTCCGGTGCTGGAGGAGGCGATGGCCAGCGGCCGCCAGGACAACGGCGCGGGTTCCTGAGCGGAACGGCTCAGCCTTCCCCGTCGTCCGGGGAGCGTGTCGGCAGGCGCTCGAACTTCGGCTTGAACGCCTCCACGAAGGCGTTGCGCAGGATCGCCACGATCGCCTGCCAGGCGCTGGTCTTCGTATCGCCGATGCGGCCGTGGATCTCCACGCGGGTCGCGAACTGATCCAGGCGCTGGTTCTTGAAGAGGTTCTCGATGCCGCCGGCGAGCGCCTCCCAGGCGATCTGCAGCGGGTTCTTGCCCTTCTCCTCGACGTCGGACTTCCAGTTGAAGATCTCCACGTCGCGGAACAGCGGCTTGGCGTAGCCATCGAGCTGGCCCTCGCGCGCCTTCAGTTCCATCACGAAGTCGCCGCTGCCCTTTTCGACGTCGAGCTTGGCGTAGGCCTGCAGCAGGTCGTTGGCGCGGGTGAGGTCGATGCCGGTCACCTTCACCCGGAAGTCGAAATCGGTGAGGTCGCCAAGCGGATCGAAGTCGGCGCTGGTTTCCAGCGGCGCATTGCCAAGGATCTTCGCCGTGGCCTCCAAATGCGCCGGGCGTGCTCCGTTCGCGCGCACGTTGCTCAGGTTGGTGACGACGCCGTCGACGGCCGTGGCCATCAGGTCGACGCGCGGCTCGGAAGCGAAGTTGCGGAAATGCACGCTGCCCTGGTGCACGTTCACCTCATCCAGGCGGATCGGCAGCAGTTCCTCCAGCTGCCGGCGCCAGTCGACGCCGGTGCCGCTCTGGTTGTTCTTGCCGGGCCCGTCGACGAAGTTGACCTGCGGCTGCTCGAAATCGACCGTGGCGACGATGCCGCCATGGAGCAGCGCCCGCCAGCTCACCGCCAGGTCGATGCGCGGCGCCGCGAGCAGCGGGACCGGCAGCTTGCCATCGACGCGCTCGATGCGCAGGTCGTGGATCGAATAGGCGCCACGCCACAGGTGCAGGGAGACCGAGTCCAGTTCGCCGTGGTAATCGCCCATGCGGTCGAGCTTCGAATTGACGTAGCTCGCCACCCAGCCGGCCAGCAGCAGGCGCACGATCACCAGCACCACGACCACCACGGCGAGGCTGATCCAGAGCCGGCGGTGGCGCGTCCAGGCACTCATCGCCGCGGCTCGCAGACCTGCGCGTGCGGCGAAGGCACGATGCGCTCGCCGCGTTCGGCGAGCCAGCCCTTGACCAGCTCGGCGCCGAAGAAGAACACCGTGCCCGAGTAGTACACCCACACCAGCAGCACCACCAGAGACCCGGCCGCGCCATAGGCGCCGCCGACGTTGCCGTGGGCGAGATAGACGCCGATCAGGGCCTTGCCGGCGGCGAACAGGATGCCGGTCACCAGCCCGCCGAATGCGGCATGGCGCCATGGCATGTGCACGTCCGGAAGATAGCGGAACAGCACCATGAACAGGCCGACGAACACCGCCGCGGTGATCACCTGGTTGAGGGCATCCCAGACCAGCCCGCTGCTCTCCAGGAACAGTCCCAGCGCGGAGCTGACGAACAGCGATACCAGCAGCACGAACACCGCCGACAGGATCACGCCCATCGACAGTACGCGCCGGCGCAGCCAGCCCCAGATCGCGTTGGTCGGATGCGCCTCGACGTTCCAGATGCGGTTCAGCGAGGTCTGCAGCTGCGCGAATACGGTGGTGGCGCCGACCAGCGCGGTGGCGATCGCGACGTAGCCCGCGATGCTGCCGAGTTCCGGGCGGCTCTTGGCGCTGTCGACCACGACCTTCGCCGCTTCGCGCGCATCGTCACCCGCGAGGCGGCCGATCTCGCCCAGCATCACGTCCTGGGTGCCGGGCGCGATACTCGAGGAGGCCCACACCAGCAGCACCAGCAGGGGCGCGAAGGAGAGGAGGGTGTAGAACGCCAGCGCCGCGGCCAGCGTCATGACCTCGTCCTGGCCGAAATCGTGCAGGACACGCAATGCCACCCGCGCCGGAAACAGCGTGCGCCAGCCGCGCTCCGGTTCAGTTTCGGCTGCCTTTCCCGCCGACCCCTCTTCCTGGCATTCGTCCATGCCGCCCCCGCGTCAGTGGCGGCGCGAGAGCAGTGCACCCAGGGCCAGCCCGACGCCGGCGGCAATGGCCATGGCGCCGAACGGGCGCTCGCGGACGCCTTCCTGCACCTGGGCGCGACCCTGGTGCAGGCGCCGGCGGGTCATCTCGCCGGTCTCCGCCAGGTGCTCGCGTGCGTTCTCGGCGGCGTGGGCGATCCTGCGCTTGGCCATGCGCGCCTGCACGCGCGCCTTGCGGCCCAGCCGCCGTGCGGCCTGGCCCACTTCCTCGCGGCCGTCTTCGGCGTGGGCAGCCGCCTCACGCAGCCGATCGCTGGCGTCTTCCACGGCGTCGGTCACCTTGCCGTTCTGGTCGATGTTCATCGGGGGCTCCTCTGGCTCGGATGGCCTTGGAGTCTCCCCCGCGCGGGCTTAAGGCAGGATGAGTCGGGTGGAGCCGGGAATGGGGAATCGGGAATCGGGAATCGCAGGAGCTGGCTTGCCCTGCTCCACTGCGCATCACGTACACCAGCGGGCGCAAAAGGAAGGATGGCGCAGCCGCGCCCTGGACCATTCCCGATTCCCTACTCCCGATTCCCGGACTCCAGCAGGCGCGGCTGCAGGCCGCCGCTGCGGTTGACTTCGGTGGCGAGGGCGGTGGCGAGCACATCGGGGCTTGCCCACAGCCCCACGGCCTCACGCGCGCGCGAGACGCCGGTGTAGAGGAGCTGGCGCGACAGGATGCGGCTGTCCGCGCGTGGTGGCAGCAGCACCGCGGCGTGGCGGTATTCCGAGCCCTGGCTCTTGTGGATGGTGATGGCGAAGGCGCCCTCATGCGCCGGCAGCGTGTGCGGGGCGAAGCTGCGCAGGCCGGCGTCTTCCGCGGCCCCGAACCAGACCCGCAGCGTGCCATCGGCAGCGGCGAGGCAGATGCCGACGTCGCCATTGAAGAGTCCCGCGGCGTAGTCGTTGCGGGTGATGATGACGGCGCGCCCCGCATACCACCCGCTGCCGGACGGCACGCCCCAGGCGCGGCGCAGCGCCGCCTCGATGGCGGCGTTGAGGGCGACCGCGCCGAACGGCCCCTCGCGCAGGGCGCTCAGGAGCTGGCGCTCGGCCAAGGCCGCCAGCGCGGCGTGCGCGGCCTCCTCTGCGGATGCCGGGGTGGCGCCGTGGTCTCCCGGCTGAGGCAGGCCGCGCAGGACGGGATCGGCGGCCAGCGCGGCGGCCCATCCCGCGATGCGCTGGCGGAGCTGGCGCTCGTCGGCGACCGGGTGCAGCGCCGCGGCACCGCCGGCGGCGCGCACCGCGGCGGCGAGCGCGGCGGCATCGCCGCCACGCACCGCCTCGTTGATCGCGACCAGTTCGCGCTCTGCGCGGAAGCTGTGCGCAAGCCGCAGGAGATCCCCCCGCGGCGCCGCCTCGAAGGCACCGACCAGGTCCAGCAGCACGGAACCGGTGGCGACCGAGGTGAGCTGGTCGGCATCGCCGACCAGCACCAGCGTCGCATCCGGACGCACCGCGGCCAGCAGGCAGCGCAGCATGGCGAGGTCGATCATCGAGGCCTCGTCGACCACCACGACGTCGGCGGCGATCGGGTCGCGCGCCGAGCGGCGGAAGGCGTTCCGCCACGGCTGGTAGCCGAGCAGGCGATGCACGGTGAGCGCCTCGCCATCGGGGATGGCGTCGAGCAGCGGCTGCCAGTCCGGCGGCAGCGGCAACGCCGGATGGCCGAGGAGGTTCTGCTTGCCCTGGCGCAGCGACTGCACCAGCCGCTGCGCGGCCTTGCCGGTCGGCGCGGCAATGCGGATGGCGAGTGGCTGGCCCGCCTGGCGCTGCAACATCAGCAGCATGCGCAGCACCGTGGTGGTCTTGCCAGTGCCGGGACCGCCGGTCAGCACGAACAGGCGCTTGCCGCAGACCGAGCGCACCGCTTCGCGCTGCGGCTGCACCTCGGCGCGGCGCTCGCCGTGGAACAGGGCGTCGAGGTCGGCCTGCAGCTCCGTCGCGGCCGGGGCAGCGCTCGAAGCGGCGCGGCGCGCCTGCACGTGCATGGCCGCGGAGCATTCATCGGCATGGTTGCGCCAGAGGTAGAAGCGCCCCGCCGCGTCGAGTGCGAACGGGCGCACGCCCCCGTCCGCGCCGCTGGCCACCAACGGCTCCTCGCGCAGCTGCGCGATGTCCGCCGGGTCAATGGGCGGCATGCCGTGGCGGCCGCTCGCCAGCGGCAGGGCGGCATCTCCATGGCCTTCGGCGAGGCTGGCCCAGGCCGCGGTTTCGGCGAGCAGCGGGCTGCCGCCATGACGGATCACCCAGCGATGCACCAGCCGGTCGAGCGGGCGCCAGGCTTCGACCGCCATCTCGCCCGCGCTGCGCGTGAAGGGGCTTGCGTTCATGCCGCCTCCCTGGCGCGGGATACCCCGGCCAGAACGCGATCGACCGCATCCAGCAAGTCGTCGTCGAAGCGGCGCGACCAGAGGCCAAGCGCCGGCTGCGCCGGGTCGATGCCGGCCGCGCGCACGAAGAGATAGATCGTCTCGCCGAGTTGCTCACTGCGCCGATAGGCCGGCAGGCGCTGGCGGAGATAGCGATCCACCGCGATGGTGTAGAGCAAGGCCTGGAAGCGGTAATGGTGCTTGTCCATGAGGCGCTCCAGCGCCGCCGGGGCGTAGTCGGCGAGCTGCTCGCCGCCGCCGCTGAGGTTGGTCTTGTAGTCGAGCACGTGGAAACGCCCGCCGTGTCCGAAGACGAGGTCGATCTTGCCACTCAGGTACCCGCGCAGCGTTGCCAGCGGCGACTCCGGCACGAAGTCGCAGGCGCGGCGGAGCGCCGCCAGCGAGACTTCGTCGAGCACGAAGCTGAAGGCCATCTCGGCGATCTGGGCGGCGGCAGGCAGGGCACCGAGTCGTGGCGAACCGGCACGGCCGGGCAGGAGGGGCACGGCCAGGGTCGCGTCCAGCCGCGCCGCCAGCTGCCGGCCCGCTTCGTCGGCGTCCAGCGCGCCCAGGCGCACCCCTTCGTCGCGGAGGCAGGCCGTGACGAGCGCGCATTGATCGGCCATTGGCGTGCCGATGGCGCGGCGCTCGTACATCGCATGCACCGCGTGCCCGAACTCGATGCCGGCGAGCGGCCGCAGCAGGGCGAGCTCAGGGTGCGGCGACCCGCGCGGCGGTTCCGCCGCGAACGGGTCGTCCACATCATCCGCCTCGTCCAGCGCTTCCTCGTCGCTCGCCGCGCGCTCGTCGCTGGCGAGGTGGCGCGCGCCATTGGCGAGCGCGGAGAAGCTGTAGTGGGATTCGAACGGCACCGGCGCGGGCTCGCCGCGCACCTTGCGCCCGGCGTCTGCCGGCGCGGCCGGTGCCTGCCATTCGCGCTGTTTCCAGCTCCACTCGCCCTCGTGCCAGGCGACGCCATCCAGGTGCTTCTCCTTGCCCGAGGCCAGCAGCTTCTCGAGCATCGCATCGAGGGGCGAGCGTTCGGGATCGATGCCGGGATCCTTTGAATTGCCGTCCTTGCGACGTCCCGGCGGAAGTGCGTACACGTGGCAGGCATGGCGGGCGCGGGTGAGGGCGACGTACAGGAGGCGGAAGCGTTCGTCCTGGCCTTCCTGACGGTAGATCTCGAGCGCCGTCCGGCCGAAGGCGAGCACGCGCCTTCCTTCGGCATCGTGGATCACGGCGAGCTTGTCCTTGCCGTTGTGGCAATTCGCCCACATGAGCGGCAGCAGCACGACGTCGAATTCCAGCCCCTTGCTCGCGTGCAGCGTCATCAGCGTGACCCGCGCGGCGTCGGACTCGATGCGCAGTTGCTGCTCCTCCGCGGCGTCGCCGCCCTGCCCCTTGCCAGCGCGCTCGCGCGCCAGCCAGGCAAGGAGCTGCTCACGGCCCGGCAGCGCGTCGCTGCGCGCCTGCAGCAGTTCGCCGAGGTGGCGGATGTCGGTCAGCGCGCGCTCGTGGTCGGGGCGGGCGAAAAGCCGCGCCCTCGCGTGCTCCACCAGGCGCTGCACCACGGCCAGCACGCCGCGCTCGCGCCAGAGTTCGTCGAGCGCGGCGAAGGCCGCCGCGTGCCGTTGCCAGGCGGCGGCTTCGGCGCCGAGCCCGCGCAGATCCTGGTAATCGAGCCCCCCGAAAGGCGTGGCGAGCGCAGCGCGCAGCGCGCCTTCGTCGCGGTGGTTCAGCACCGCGTGCAGCACCAGCTGCAGTTCCCGCGCCCAGGCGCAGTCGAAAACGCCGGCCTTGCTGGAGGAGACGCAGGGCACCTTGCGGGTCTCGAGCTTCGCGCGCAGGTCCGCGACATCGTCGTTCTTCGGCAGCAGCACGGTGATGTTGCCCGGCGCAAGCGGCTGCCCGCCGATGGCATGGCCACCGGAAAGGAGCGCCACGATCTGGTTGGCGCAGGCTTCGAGCGCCGCCTCGCGCCGCGCCGGCGCCTTGTCCGGCGGCTCGGGCCAGTAGTGGAATTCGAGCGGCCTCGCGCAAGCCTTGCCCCCGGTCGTGTACGGCGCCGCGCCGCGGCCCTGCGCGGTGACGGCCTCGTAGCGGATCTCGTGCGCGTGGTCGGTCGAGAGCTCCAGGCCCGCCGTGGCGTAGAGCGCGTTCAGCGCTCCGACCAGCGCCCCGGCGGAACGGAAGTTGGTGGTGAGCGCGAGGCCATCGGTGGCCACCCGGCGCGCGGCGAGATAGGCGTGGATGTCGCCACCACGGAAGCGGTAGATGGCCTGCTTGGGGTCGCCGATCATCACCAGCCGCCCGCGCAAGGCGGCGCCGGGCGCCTCGCGGTAGATGCGGTCGAGGATGCCGTACTGCAGCGCATCGGTGTCCTGGAACTCGTCGACCAGGGCCACCGGCCAGGTCTCGAACAGGCGATCGGCGAGATTGCCGCTCGACGCGGCAAGCGCTTCGTGCACGCGTTCGATCAGGGCGTCGAAGGTGAGGCGGCCAGTCGCGGCGAGGCGCTGGCGCAGCTGCGTGCGGAGTGCGGCGGCGCACTCGGCGAGGGCACGGGCGAGGGGCTGCTTCTCGAGCTGGCTCAATATGCCAGCGGCACGTTCGGCGAATTCGAGTACCTGCGGATAGCTGCCTGCCGCAATCGATTCAGGGCGAAGATCCTTGTCTATCGTGCGAGCCAACGCGTCATCGATCCGGCCGACCAGCGCTGCCGCATCGTGTGCGCCATCGCTTTGATCAATGTGATCGGCCAGGGCCAGCAGGCTGGTGCGCAGTTTCGCGTTGCTGCGGGTGAATGATGTCGCATCGACCCAGTCACGCAGCCAGCGCGCCTTGGCTGGATCCATGAAGCCAGCCACCGCCTGGTCATCCAGCACGGCAACCCCGACGCCCGGCTGCATTGCGCAGCGGAGGTGCCTGCGCAGGCCGTCCCGTTTGCACTCGATGAGCGCCTGCTGCTCCGCGGTCGGCTCCCCGCCCGCCTGCACCAGGCGCCGCCATGCGTCGTCGAAGAGCTCGTCCTCGACCGCGGAGGCATCCACCAGCTCGCCAAGCTCGAAGCCCATGCCGCAGTCGAACGGGAAATCGGTGAGGATGTGCCGGCACAGGCTGTGCAGGGTGCCGATCGGGGCGAGGTCCAGATCGGCGAGCGCAAGGCGCAGCCGCGTGGCATCGGCCCGCGCCGCGCCGGCGTCGAAGCCGCCGCCGTCATCCGCCCAGCGCTTCGCCAGCCAGGCGAGGTCCGCTTCCGTTCCTTGCGGCGTTTCATTGCGCACGGCCAGCGCCAGCGCCCAGCCGATGCGGCCGCGGATGCGCTCGCGCAACTCGCCGGCGGCGGCATCGGTGAAGGTCGTCACCACGATCCGGCGCGGCCCGAGCCCCTGCTCCAGCAGCAGGCGCAGGTACAGCACCGAGATGGTCCAGGTCTTGCCGGTGCCGGCGCTGGCCTCGATCAGGCTGCGCCCGCCGCGGCCGAGCGCGAGGTCGCTCCAGCACGGGACCTGCAGCGGCGTGCTTGCGTCCTTGCTCATGCGGTCTCCTCCAGCGGGCTATCCACGCGGATCAGCGCGTCGAGGTGGGCCGCGTTCGCCAGCAGCAGCTCGAAATCCTCGGCATCACCGAAGTCGCGCTCGCCGGCCAGCAGGGCGCCGTAGCCGGGCGCGTAGTCACGCTCGCCGCCTGCCTTGTCGTTGCCGCACCAGGCTGCGCGGGTCTTGTCGTCGTTGCCCTGGAGCGCGGCCCAGGAAGTTCGTGGGAAATACCAGGTCGGCGCTTCTTCGGCGGCCAGGAAGAATCGCACCAGGCCGGCGACGCGACGTTCGAGGTCGCCGCGCAGGTCGAGCCGATCCCGTCCCGTCGCCTTGCAGAAGCGCGCATCCCAATCGCAGAACGCCGCGCTCCAGGCGTCCTCCTTTCCCTTGTCCCTGACCGGCACGACCAGCGCCGGCCGCACCGCGATGCCGGCATCGGTGGCAAGGCGCAGCAGTGCCCAGTCAAGGAACAGGCCGATGCGGTCCTTGAAGTGCAGCTCGCCTTCCTTCTTGCCGGGGCGCACGCGCAGCAGCCAGCGCGTGCCGCCGGCATCGAACACGTCGCGGATCTCGCCGGAGAGGGCGATGCCATCCACCTCCATGTCAATGGCCGCCGGGCGGCCTTCCGGCAGTGCGTCGGCAAAGAGACGGTGCGCGGCATGGCCGGGATGGCCGATCGCCGCGAGAAGGTCTTCGACCTTGCCGCGTTCCTCCTGCCAGGCCTGCTCGCCCGGGCGGCCGGGCGGCAGCATGGCGCTCGCCAGCAGCCAGTCCGGCGGCCCGTCCGGTAGCGCGTGGGGATGGCGGGCGACGGCACGCAGGAACACGCGTCGCGCCACGGTGTCGAGCGCCTCGCACCCGGCATCGAGTGCTTCCGATTCGAGCAGGCGCTCCTCGCCGAGCGCATCGAGGCGCAGGTGCAGGCCGCTGGCCAACAGCTGCCTGGCGGGATCGCTGAAGTAACCCTGGACCTGCGCAAGGGCGATCGGCCCGGCAGGCGTCGCCGGCAGGCGTTCCGCGCGGCCCGGGACCTCGATGAAGCGGCGCATGCCCGTGCCCTGCCCCGGATGCAGGCCGGAGAACTCGCCGCCGAACGAGAACAGCGCGGCATCGGCGCCGTCGAAATAGCGTCCGTCGAAGGGCTGCAGCGCATGGCGTACCCACCACGGACGCCGGCGCAGCCAGCCGGCGGCATCGGTGGACGCAGCCGGCTCGGGCTCGCGCGAGGCGGCGTCGAGCGCGGCCATAAGCTCGGCCAGCGGCGCCGCCGGGTTGCGCGGCTTGCCGTCCTTCACGCCCTGGCCGATGTAGCTGAGGTGCAGGCGGTCGCGCGCCGCCATCACGGTCTCGAGAAAGAGGTAACGGTCGTCGCTGCGTACGTTGCGGTCGCCAAGGCGCGCGTGGCGAGCCATCAGGTCCAGGCCGCCATCGCTGCCGCCGCGCGGGAACTCGCCGTCGTCGAGGCCGAGGACGGCGACCATGCGGAACGGGATCGCGCGTTGCGGGACCATGCCGCAGAAGGTGACGCCGCCGAGCAGGAAGCGCTGGTGCTCGGGCACGCCGTCGAGCCTGCCGAGCAGGATCTCGCGCACGACGCTGAAGTCGAGCGAAGGGTCGAGGTCCGCGGCCGCCGGTTCGCTGGCCAGCGCGCGCACGAAGCCGCGCAGGCTGGTTAAGGCCTCGTGGCCCTCGCGGTCGCCCGGCTCGATGCGGAACAGCGTGTCGATGCGCCGTTCGAAGCGCTCGGCCCATTCGCTCGCCGGCCGGGATCCGACGGCATCGTCGGCGGCCTCGGCAAGTTCCAGCAGCAGCGTGTCGAAACTCCCGAGCAGGGCAGCCTGCGGGCCGTGCACGCCGGAAACCGGCGCAACCCGAGCTTTGTCGGGCAGCTCCAGCAAGTCCATCCCGTCGCCCTCGCCGGCGCCGACCAGATAGCCGGCGACGAGGCGGTCCATGCCCCAGGCAAGGGTCTGGGCGTCGATGCCGGGCACCTCGAAACGGCGCCGCGCGGTGCCATCCAATGCCCAGGCCACGCGGCTGTCGGCGAGCCAGCGCTTGATGATGTCGACCCCGTCCTCGCCGAGGCCAAGTCGTGCCGCAACCGGTGGGATGGCGAGCAGGTCGGCCACCTCGGGCGCGGTGAGGCGAGCCGCGGGGAGTTCCAGCAGGGCGCGGAAGGCCTCGAACAGGGGATGCGCGCGCGAGGCGGCGACGTCGGCCGTGTGGTAGGGCAGCGGCCCCTGGTGGCGCCCGGCCGCGCCGAACACCACCGGCAGCAGCGGCAGATAGGCGTGGATGTCCGGCATCATCACCACGATCTCCGACGGTTTCAGCGTCGGGTCGGCCGCGCGCGCATCGAGCAGCGCATCGCGCAGGACTTCCAGCTCGCGCAGGCGCGTATGGCAGGCGTGCACGCGCAGGCTCGCATCCTCGCGCGGCAGCGGCGCGCGTTCGCCGATCAGGTCCGGATCGCCGCGGCGGATGCTTTCCTGCACCGCCGCGAGGCGGGTCGCCGGGTCCGCGTCGCTGGCGTCCTCGCGGTCGCGGTCGTCGGCATGGGCGCCGATCTCGTCGAGCGCCAGCACGAAATGCTGGCCCATGCGGCCCCAGGCGCCGAGCAGCGGGTGGCCATCCTCGAGGAACAGGCTCTCGGCGGCGGCACCGGCGGGATCCTGGCGCACCTGCTCGCGCAGCTGCGCACGATTGCCGGTGATGCCGCCCCAGTACTCCCGGCACGGATCGGGCACGTACAGCACGACCAGGCGCGAGGCGGCCACTTCACGCAGGATGGCGAGTTCCGCCGGTGCGAGGTGGGCGATGCCGAACACGTGCAGCGGCTCGCTCGGCAACGCCGCGCCACGGCCACGGCGGCGCTGCAGGGCGGCGACCAGCGCGCGCACGCGCTCGCCGCGGTGGGGCTTGCCGATACCGGCGCGCAGCGCCTGCCAGATATCCGCGAGGAAGCCGCCTTCCGGATCGGTGCGACGACCCGCGGCCCAGGCGTCCAGCCAGTCCGGTCGGTAGACGAGGTATTGCGTGTAGATGCGGGCCAGGCGCTCGGCGAGCTGGAAGCGGCGACGCGCCCGCGTCGCCGGCTCGCCGGCAAGGTATTGGCTGACACGGGCATCGCCGATCCCGTCCAGCAGTTCGTGGATGCGCCAGCGCAGGAACTCGCGCCGGTAGGGTTCGGACGCCACCGAATCCGCGCCGAGCACCTCACTGGCCAGGCGGTCGAGCCAGGTGCTCGAGAGATCCACGCGGATGTTGGCCACGATGCCGCCCGGACCTTCCTTCCGCGCCAGCTCGCGCAGCAGCCAGCGGCGCATGCCCGGGTGCGCTGCGATCAGCTCGTGCGGCGCCAGCGCATGCTGCGGCGGCGCCGCGCGCATCAGCTCGCGCAGCGGCATCAGCAGCGCCTCGAGCCGGCTGGCGCGGTAGATGCGAAGGCCGGTGGCGGAATCGGTGTGCGGCATGCTTTTCCCTGGTTGCCGTGGCCGGCCACGTGAATGCGGGCCGCGCCGGCGGCGGGTGACAAGGATAGGAAATTCCAGTCTCGGAAGCTGCGACGATCGAGCACACGGCCCGCCACAGTCGCCTCGTTGGCGGTGCCGGACGGCCATTGATGCCGCGTTCTGCAGCGCGCGGCGGGCCACCTCGGTAACCGTGGCTGCCCGGCAGCCGCCTTTCCACGCCTCCACGCGGCGCCGGCGAGCTCGGCAACTGGCTCGTACGGGAGGTAAGGAAACCGGGCCCCGTTGTTCACCACGTTCAACAATGCTTGACCCCCTGGTGCAGGGAGGGGTAGCCTGCCGGACTGTTGAACACCGTTGAACAGCCAGTGATGGAAGTGGTGCTTCGCAAATACGGAAACAGCACCGTCGCGGTGCTTCCGCCCGCGGTGTTGCGTGACCTGGATCTGTCGGCAGGACAAGTCATGACCCTGGATGCGACGGCGGACGGGACCATCGTATTGGCGCGCAAGCGCAGGTACGTATTGGCCGATCTGCTGGCGCAGTGCGATGCCAAGGCGCAACCGCCTGCCGACCTGAATCTCTGGGCTGCGGCCAAACCCGTCGGCACCGAGGTCTGGTAATGGCGGTCTTCGACCGTGGCGATGTGGTCTCCGTACCCCTGGACCCGGCGTTTGGACATGAGCAGAAGAGCACCCGGCCTGCACTGGTGCTCACCACCAGGGCATTCAACACGCTTGGCGAAACGCTGGTGGCACCCATCACGCAGGGTGGCGATTTCGCGCGCTACGCAGGTTTCGCGGTCAGCCTGAGCGGCGCGGGATGCAGGACGAAGGGCGTGGCACTGGTCAACAAGATCAGGATGCTGGACCTGTCGGCGCGCAGGGCGCGCAAGCTGGAACGCGTGCCGCAGACGATCATCGACGATGCCCTTGGCCGCCTGATGGCCTTGCTGGAAGGCTGAGGTCCCGCTCGCAAGAACGGGGCGAACTCGACGTGCGTCGTGCCGCTGCAGCACGGGAGGACAGAGCCGCCCGTGGCGGGCATCGGGATAGGGGACGACAGCGGATCGCTACCGTACCCCTCCCACACCACCGGCATGCGGGCCCGCACCGGGCGGTTCGAGGAGTTGAGGTCAGGAGAGTCGGGGCAGGACTTGCACCTCCAAGTGTGTGCGCCCGTGCCGGGCGCACACAAGAAAAGGCCCGCTGACGCGGGCCTTTTCGGTACTTCTGGAAGGGCTGGGTTTAGAAATCCATCCCGCCCATGCCGCCCATGCCACCGGCGCCGCCGCCGTGGTTGTGCGGCTCTTCCTTCTTCGGCGCCTCGGCGACCATCGCCTCGGTGGTGATCATGAGGCCGGCGATCGAGGCCGCGTTCTGCAGCGCCGAACGGGTCACCTTGGTCGGGTCCAGGATGCCGAGCTCGACCATGTCGCCATAGTCGCCGGTCGCGGCGTTGTAGCCGTAGTTGCCCTGGCCGTCGGCGACCTTGTTCAGCACCACGCTGGCCTCCTCGCCGGCGTTGGCCACGATCTCGCGCAGCGGCGCTTCCATGGCGCGGCGGGCGATGACGATGCCGTGGTCCTGGTCCTCGTTGTCACCCTTGAGCGAGGTGATGCCGGCCAGCGCCCGGATCAGGGCGACTCCGCCGCCCGGCACCACGCCTTCCTCGACCGCCGCACGGGTGGCGTGCAGGGCGTCTTCGACGCGCGCCTTCTTCTCCTTCATCTCGACTTCCGTCGCGGCGCCGACCTTGATCACCGCCACGCCGCCGGCCAGCTTGGCCACGCGCTCCTGCAGCTTCTCGCGGTCGTAGTCGGAAGAGGTTTCCTCGACCTGCGCCTTGATCTGCTTGATGCGCGACTGGATGTTGGCCGCCTCGCCGGCGCCGTCGATGATGGTGGTGTTCTCCTTGGAGATCACCACGCGCTTGGCGCGGCCGAGGTCCTTGAGGCTGGTCTTCTCGAGCTGCAGGCCGACTTCCTCGGAGATGACCTGGCCGCCGGTCAGGATGGCCATGTCTTCCAGCATCGCCTTGCGGCGGTCGCCGAAGCCCGGCGCCTTGACGGCGGCGACCTTGACGATGCCGCGGATGGTGTTGACGACCAGGGTCGCCAGCGCCTCGCCTTCCACTTCCTCGGCGACGATCAAGAGCGGCTTGCCGGCCTTGGCGACGCCTTCCAGCACCGGCAGGAGGTCGCGCACGTTGGAGATCTTCTTGTCGTGCAGGAGGATGTAGGGCTCTTCGAGCTCGGCCTGCATGGACTGCTGGTTGTTGATGAAGTACGGCGAGAGGTAGCCGCGGTCGAACTGCATGCCCTCGACGACGTCGAGTTCATTGTCGAGCGACTGGCCTTCCTCGACCGTGATCACGCCTTCCTTGCCGACCTTGTCCATGGCCTCGGCGATCAGCTTGCCGATCAGCTCGTCGCCGTTGGCGGAGACGGTGCCGACCTGGGCGATCGACTTGGAATCGGAGGTCGGCTTGGAGAGCTTGCGCAGCTCCTCGACCGCGCCGGTCACGGCCTTGTCGATGCCGCGCTTGAGGTCCATCGGGTTCATGCCGGCGGCGACCGCCTTCATGCCTTCGCGGATCAGCGCCTGCGCCAGCACGGTGGCGGTGGTGGTGCCATCGCCCGCGACGTCGGAAGTCTTGGACGCGACTTCCTTCACCATCTGCGCGCCCATGTTCTCGAACTTGTCGGCGAGTTCGATCTCCTTGGCGACGGAGACGCCGTCCTTGGTGATGGTCGGCGCGCCGAAGCTCTTGTCGAGCACGACGTTGCGGCCCTTGGGACCGAGGGTGGCCTTGACGGCATTGGCGAGGACGTTGACGCCCTTGACCATGCGCGCACGCGCATCTTCGGAAAAGCGGATTTCTTTGGCTGCCATGGGAGGACTCCGTGATTCGTGATTTGTGATTCGTGATTCGGAAAGGCGGTGCGGTCGGGTGGGATCGGCGCGGGGATCGGAGCGGCTGCTCTACGAATCACCAATGACCAATCACCAATCCCGGTTACTCGATCACCGCAACGAGGTCGTCTTCGCGCATGACGAGGAGTTCCTCGCCATCGACCTTGACCTCGGTGCCGGAATACTTGCCGAACAGGACCTTGTCGCCGACCTTGACGGCCATCGGACGGACCTTGCCGTCTTCCTGGATCTTGCCGGTGCCGGCGGCAACGACCTCGCCCTTGATGGGCTTCTCGGCCGCGGCGTCCGGAATGACGATGCCGCCGGCCGAGGTGGTCTCGGCGTCCAGGCGCTTGATGATGACGCGGTCGTGCAACGGGCGAAGTGCCATGGGATGTCTCCTTGGATTCGGGTTGGAGGTGGAGTGCGTTGTTAGCACTCGGATGAGGTGAGTGCCAAGCTTAGCGGCGTGGGACGTCCCTGTGAAGGGCTGTGCGCCGGCGTGAAGCACAGGTGGGGACCGGCTTCGTCGGTTCAAGGGCAACGCTTGACCCGGTTCCTTGACTCGCTCGCCCCGCCATGCTGCGATGCCCGTTTTCGGGGAAGGGGAAGCAGGATGCGACAGGTCACCTGGTGGGGCCTCGTGCTGGGATTCGCGAGCGCGCTGACCCTCGCTCACGGGCAGCCGGAGGGCTTGCTGCTCAGTTTTGAGGTCGGGCAGCAGATGCGCCTCGTCACGGTAGCTCCGGCCAGCCGGACCAGCCCGCCGCGGCCAGCCTCCGGGATCGTCTGGGAGGTGGCTGCCAGCGATCGCGATGGACGGGCGCTATGGGAATTTGCCTTCGGCGCGCCACGCCTGCACCACGCCGCACAGAACCAGGCCGCGACGTTCACGTTGGCCGTGCCCGCGATCTCGGCCGGCGATCGTATCCAGATCAAGGATGCGACCGGCGAAGTCCGCTGGTCATATCGTTTCGACGCCGATTCATTGGCGGCGGCAGCGGCGGACCTTTCGACCGCACGCAACCGCGATGCCGCCTATGAGGCCACCGCAGGCTTGCAGGCATCGGCGGAACGGCCCGCACTGACGCGCCAGCTCCGGCACCAGTTGACGACACGTCCTTCACGGAGCGAGGCCTTGCGCGACCCGCTCGCCGCGCCGGCGCGCAAGGATGAGGGCCTGCAGCCGCAAAAGGCATCTTCCTTCCGGGTGACCGGCAGCGTGCAGGATGCCAATTCCATCCGCGTACGCGCTTTCGATGCTGTCAGTGGCCGCTTCGTGGTCTCGACTGAGCAGACCTGGTACGACCGCCGTTTCGAGCTCGCCCTCGAAGCCGGAACCTATGTATTCGAATTCGATGATAACCAGCTCAGGATCGACAGTGGCTTCTTCTATCGCGAGCCGGCCCGCACGCCACCGATCCGGATCAGCTCCGATACCCAACTCGCTCCGGTCACACGCCCTTCTGCGGCAGGCGAGTTCACGATGCTGGCGCAGGTGCCTTGCGCGCAGCTCGACCGGGGCGAGTTCCTCCCCGGTTACGTGGAAACCTGGGCCGCAAATGGGGCCCATGTCGAGCGTGAGGCCTATCTTCGCCGCACGACCACGCCAGCAGCCAACGGAGTGTGCGAGACGCAGGCCACGATCCGCCTGAGCCCGGGTGACTACACGATCGCATTGGCGCCCCTCGGTTGGGAGGCTGTGCGTTTCGACGCGGTCCAGATCACTGCCGGGCAGCGCGCCACCGCGGCCGCCCTGTTTCCATTGTCCGATCGTTCGCTGGTCTGGCGCGGCGCGCTCGTCGACGCATCGCGGCGGCCGCTCGGCGGGGCCTACACATTGGCCGACGACCAGTTGGAGGGGTCGCCATTCGCTCGATGGCCGGACGCGACAGGGCGCTTCGAGATCCCTTACCGCAGGGGCTGGATGATCGCGCTCGAACCATTCTGGTGGGGCGCCCACCCGAATTATGTGCGCAGTGTGCACACGATGGATGGAACCCCGCCGCCGGCGACCGTGGTCATCGAAGACCTCGCGCTCGATACGATCGCGGAGGATGGCCTCCTGCGCTTCTACGGCAACGGCGATCGCCAGCGCCGCTTCAACATCCTGTTCCTCGCCGACGGCTATACGGACGTGCGCGAGAGCTTCACCGACGTGGACGGCAACGGGCTGTGGGATGGCGTAGTCTGGCTCGATCTCGACCAGGACGGCAGCTACAGCTACGCCGATCGTGTCCAGCACTACAACGCCGCCTGCTGCTCGAACCACGAACCCGGTTCGCTGCCGGATACCGACAACGAACCCTTCGTCGACCTGAACGGCGATGGCGTGCTGAGCCTGGACGATCCCAACCTTTTCATGACCAAGGCACGTGATTTCATGCGGGCCCTGCTCGGTTCGGATTTCTGGGCCGAGCACCGGAATGCGTTCAACGCCTATGCCCTGTTCGAACCCTCGGTGCAGGCTGGCTATAGCGTCATCGATGCCGACGGGCGACGCGTGCTCGACCGCGAAACCACGTACGGCGCCACCGTCGACCTGGCGCGCGGCCTGGTGACCTTCGACAGCGCTTCGGCGACGGCACGTGCACTTGACGTGTTGCCTGAAGTGGATCTGGTCGTGGTGCTGCTCAACGAACCGGTATGGACGGGTGCCCGGGCGACCATCACGCTTGCATCCCCTGCCAGCATGAGCTACCCCGCGGGCGCCTATGACCGGATGTTGCGCGATCTTACGCCCTCCCATGAACTCGGCCATTTCGTGGGTTCGCTGTGCGACGAGTACGAGGAATTCTACGGCGTCAATCCGTTCCATGGATCAAGCTCCATCTGGTGCCCGAACGCCAGCTACTCGACACAGACCGACGCGATTCCGTGGGGCGCGTGGCTGTCCTGGCAGAGCGGCGCTGTCCCAAGCCGCGACCTGAGCCGCTCGATCGGGGTGTTCGAAGGCGCCAACTATTATCCTGGCGGCGCCTATAGACCCTCGTTCAGTTCGGTCATGCGCAGCACCTCGTCGATGGGCTTCAACGAGCCCTCGCGCGCAGCCTTGCTGGACGCGGTCAGGCGGCGCACGGGCGAAACACATGGCGCGCCACGGCCCCACAACGGACCGCCGCCCCTTGTGCTGCCGTCCCGGGAGCGCGCCAACCGTCGATGAAACCGCGGCGGGGCGCTGCACGCAAGCGCCGCTCAGGACCGTGGCCGCTCCCGACGCGCCCTACTTGTGAATGACGCCACAGCCCGCGCCGCGTTCCCGCGAACCGCCCGCCAATGCTCGCACTGCCACAGGATCACCCATGTCTTCCATCAAGCCCGCCTTTCTCGTTGCCGCCTTCGCCCTCGCCGGCTTCGCTCCCGCCGCGCTGGCGCAGTTCGTCTCGCTGGCGCCCGGCACGCCGGCGCTCGAGGACTTCGACACGCTGGCCGCCAGCGGCACCGGCGTGGTGCTGCCGGACGGCTGGTACTTCATCGAGGAAGACGGAAATGCCGACGGTCAATACCGGGCGGGCGATGGCAGCGCCAACAACGGCGACACCTGGAGCTTCGGCGTGGCCGGCAGCAGCGAGCGGGCGCTGGGCGGGATCGCCTCCAACAGCCTGCGCTCCACGTTCGGTGCGCGCCTCAGGAACGATTCGGCGGAGAGCCTCGGCGCGCTGACGGTCGCCTACACCGGCGAGCAGTGGCGGGTCGGCGGGTCGGGCAATGCGGATCGGCTCGAGTTCGAATACAGCCGGGACGCGACCTCGCTGGATTCGGGCACCTGGATCGCCGTCCCGGAGCTGGACTTCGGTTCCATCGTGACCAGCGGCGCCGGCCGCGCGCTCGACGGCAATGCGCCTGCCAACCGGCGCGCGGTCGCGGCGAGCCTCGCCGGGCTCGACCTCGCGCCCGGCGCCAGCCTGTGGCTGCGCTGGCGCGACATCAACATCGCCGGCGCCGACGATGGCCTTGCCATCGACGAGGTCGTCTTCACTGCCGGCGGTGGCGGCAATCCGGGCGCGGCACCCGCCGTGGCGTCCACCTCGCCTGCCCACGGCGCCGTCAACGTGCCGGCGGCGAGCGACATCCGCGTCAGCTTCACGCAGCCGGTCACGACCAGCGGCGCCTTCAGCCTGGCCTGCGCCGGCGCCGCCATTGCGCTCGATGAAAGCGGCAGCGGCACGAGCCGCACGCTGACCCCGCAGGAGCTGCTGCCGGCGGCCGCGCAGTGCCGCTTCGACATCACCGCGGCCGCGGTGCGCAATGGCGATGGCGTGCCGATGGAGGCCGACGTGGCGGTGATCTTCACCGTCGCGGCCGGCAGCGGCGTTGGCGACTATTACTCGCGCGTCAACACCTCCAGCCCCGGGCAGCTGCGCTGTTCCCTGCACGAGACGATCCGCGGCCACACGGTGTACCCGTACAGCGGCTCCGGCACCAATACCTGGACCATCCTCGAACTGGCGCAGCAGGATCCGTCCAACGCGAACCGCATCATCGACGTCTATCGCAACCGCTCCTACGCCCGCGGCAGCGACCGCGCCGGCACCGGTAGCGGCCTCACCTACAACCGCGAGCACACCTGGCCCAATTCGCTGGGCTTCGCCAGCTCCGGCCTCGCCGCCTACACCGACACGCACATGCTGTGGCTGTCGGACACCGACCACAACGCCCGCCGCGGCAACAAGCCCTACGGCAACTGCGCCAGCGGTTGCAGTGAACTCGCCACCGAGGCCAACCAGGGCGTCGGCGGGCCCGGGCAGTCGAACTGGTACCGAAACCCGGACGGCAGCGCCGGCAGCTTCGAGACCTGGCAGCACCGCAAGGGCGAGATGGCGCGGGCGATCTTCTACATGGCCATCCGCTACGAGGGCATCGCGGCGGAAGCGGCCCACGATGGCATCATCCCGGACCTCGAACTCACCGACGAGCGCAGCAGGATCGTCACCACGTCGAACACCGCCGCCAGGGCGTACATGGGCCTCCTCTCCGACCTCCTCGCCTGGCATGCCGCCGATCCGCCGGATGCGGAAGAACTGGCCCGCAACGACCTGATCCAGGTGTTCCAGGGCAACCGCAATCCCTTCGTCGATCATCCCGAATGGGGCACGCGGGCGCTGTTCGAATCCACCCAGCCGACGGTCTGCGAGCTCGCCGGTGGCGGCGACGATGACGGGATCTTCGCCGACGGCTTCGACGGCTGATCGGGCGCAGGCGCGGCCGGGGGCCGTGCCTGCCCGCCTGTGCGATGATGGGTGGCCTTCAAGGCCTGTCCACCATGTCCGCGCTCATCGTCCACTGCAGCTGTCCCGACCTCGAAACCGCCGGGCGGATCGCCGGCGCCCTGGTCGAGGAGCGCCTGGCCGCCTGCGTGCAGGCGCTGCCGGGCATGGTCTCCACCTACCGCTGGGGCGGCCGGGTCGAGCGCGCGGACGAAATCCTGCTGCTGATCAAGACCACGCGGGCGCGCCTGGCGGCGCTGAAGCTGCGCGTCGGAGACCTCCATCCCCATGATGTGCCTGAACTTCTGGCGATCGACGTGGTCGATGGACGCGATTCCTACCTCGACTGGATCGGCGCGGCCACGGCGGCGCCCTGACGCCTCCGCACGACCGCAGGTCGCGCGGAGGCGCTCCAGCATCATTGCGGAGTAGTACCCATGCCCAAGTTCCTCGCCGGCCTCGCGGCCGCGCTGCTCGTCGCCAGCTTCAGCCATGGCGCGCGGGCGCAGGCGGCCGACGATCTGCTGCCGGTCGAGCAGGCCTTCGCGATCAGCGCCCGCGTCAGCGAGCCCGGGCACGTGGATCTCCACTGGGACATCGCGCCCGACTATTACCTCTACCGCTCGCGCATCAAGGCGAAGATGACGCAGGCCGGCGTGACGCTCGGCGAGCTGGAGCTCCCGGCCGGCAAGCCGGTCCGCGACGAGTTCTTCGGCGACGTCGAGATCTACCACGGCGCGATCGACGCCCGCCTGCCCTACACGCTGGCCGACACCGCCACCGCCTCGCTGGCGCTGACCGTGACCGTGCAGGGCTGCCACGAGGTCGATCCGCTGGTCTGCTACCCGCCGCACCCGACCACGCTGACGCTGCAACTCCCGCCCGCGTCGGCCGCATCGACCGCGGCATCCCCGGACGACGCGCCGGGCCTGCTTGGCCACTCCGGCACCAGCGGGACTTCCCTGCTCGGCATCGGCACGGGACCGGGCGCAAGCGCCGGCGAGCCGCTGCCGCCCGCGCAGGCGTTCCGCTTCGAGGCCATCGTCAATGGCCCGGGCGAGATCCTCGCGCGCTGGACCATGGCGCCGGGCTACTACCTGTATCGGGACAAGAGCGCGCTCACCCTCACCGGGGCCGACGGCGTGCGCCTCGGCGCACCCGCATGGCCGCGGGGCACCGATCATGCGGACGAATACTTCGGCCAGACCACGGTCTACTTCGACCAGGTCGAGGTGGCCGTG
This sequence comes from Lysobacterales bacterium, assembly GCA_017305135.1. GTDB lineage: Bacteria > Pseudomonadota > Gammaproteobacteria > Xanthomonadales > Rhodanobacteraceae > Dokdonella_A. The sequence continues at coordinate 47,837 of JAFKNA010000007.1, forward strand.
CCGCTCGCCCGCGACGGCGGCGCCGCGCAGCCGCTCACCCTCGTCGCCCAATACCAGGGCTGCGAGGCCGATGGCATCTGCTACCCGGTGATGACGCAGGATGTCCCGCTCAGCCTGCCGGCCGTCGATGCGGAGCAGCTCGCCGCGATCAACGCCGCCTTCGTGCCGGCTGCCGCACACGATCCGTCCATGGAGCGCTCCAAGGTCGGCATCCCTGCCTCCCCCTCAGGCGCTCGTGGCGCCTTCGACCTCAGCCCTCAGCCGTCGGCCACCGACAATGCCCTGCGCAGCACGCCGCCCAGCCCCGGCCTCGGCGCCATCCTCGTCGCGCTGCTGCTGGCACTCGGCGGTGGCCTGGTCCTGAACCTCATGCCCTGCGTACTGCCGGTGCTCTCGCTGAAGGTGCTCGGCCTTGCGCAAGGCGGCGAGGACCGTGTCCGCGCGCGTCGCCACGCGCTGGCCTATACCGCCGGCGTGCTGGTCAGCTTCGCCGTGGTCGGACTGGTGGTGATCGGCCTGCGCGCCGCCGGGCATGCGCTCGGCTGGGGCTTCCAGCTGCAGCAGCCGCTGTTCGTCGCCTTCCTGGTCTACGTGCTGTTCGCGATCGGCCTATCGCTGTCCGGGGTCTTCAATATCGGCGCGGGCCTGGCCGGCGTCGGCCGGGACCTCGGCAACCGCAGCGGCCCGGCCGGTGATTTCTTCACCGGCGTGCTGGCGGTGGTGGTGGCGAGTCCCTGCACCGCGCCTTTCATGGGCACCGCGCTCGCCTTCGCCTTCTCGGCGTCGGCGTGGGTGGCCCTGCTGGTGTTCCTGGCGCTTGGCCTTGGCTTGGCGCTGCCCTTCCTTGCCGTCGCCTACATCCCGGCGCTGGCGGCGCGGCTGCCGCGCCCGGGCGCGTGGATGGAGACGCTGAAGCAGTTCCTCGCCTTCCCGATGTATCTCACCGCGGTGTGGCTGCTGTGGGTGCTCGGCAACCAGCGCGGCATCGACGCGGTGGCGTGGGTGCTGATCGGCGCCACCGTGCTGGCGCTGGGCCTGTGGTGGTGGGAGCACACCCGCTATCGTGGCGGCGCGGTCGCGCGCGCCGTCGCCGCCGTGCTGGTGCTGGCCGCGCTGGTACCGTTGGCGCAGGTGACGCGGCTCGCGGCGCCCGCCGCGCAGGCGGCCGCGAGCGCCGACTTCGTCCCCTACTCGGCCGAGCGGCTGGCGAGCCTGCGCGCGGAAGGGCGCAGCGTCTTCGTCGACATGGGCGCGGACTGGTGCGTCACCTGCAAGGTGAACGAGCGCGCGGTGCTGGAAACGGACAGCTTCCGCGATCTCCTCGCGCGCACCGACGCGGTGCTGATGAAGGGTGACTGGACCAACGTCGATCCCGCCATCACCGCCTTCCTCGACGAGTACCACGCGGTCGGCGTGCCGCTGTATGTCGTCTTCCGCGCCGGCGAGGCGGGTCCCGGCCGCGCGTTGCCGACGGTGCTGACGCATGCCATCGTCGAGCAGGCGCTGGCGGGGAACTGAGATGCGCCTGGACCGCAGCCATCTCCTCATCGTGGTGCTGGCGGTCCTCGCCGCCGGCGCCGGCGCTCTGGCCGGACGCTGGCTGAAGCCGGCCGCGCCACTGCCGCCCGCGCGCGCCGACCTGCCGGTGCTGGAAGTCGGCGCGCTGCGTCCCGACGCCACCCTGCCCGACAGCGAAGGCCGCCCCCGCTCGCTCGACGAATGGGACGGGCGGGTCGTGCTGGTCAACTTCTGGGCCAGCTGGTGCGCGCCGTGCCGCGAGGAGATGCCGATCCTCGACGACGCCCACGCGCGCCACGGCGGGCGCGGGCTGGTCGTCGTCGGCATCGCCGCCGACGAGACCGCGGCCGCAAGCGACTTCCTCGCCGAATTCCCGGTGCGCTATCCGATCCTGATCGATGATCCCGCCGTGGGCGAGGACGTCTCGACCCGCTTCGGCAACAACCGCGGCGTGCTGCCCTACACGGTTCTGGTCGGCCGCGACCGCCGCGTGCTGGCGACGCATTTCGGCAACTTCAGCGCCGAGGCGCTCGAGGACTGGCTGGCGCCGCACCTGGACTGATGCGACTTTGTGGGAGCGGCTTCAGCCGCGATGCTTTGCAGATGTGCCAAGCCGAGCCCCGCAGCAGCGCCGCGGTCGCGCACAGGGTGCGCTCCTACAGCGGTCCAGGGCGCCCTGTGGGAGCGGCTTCAGCGGCGATGCGGTTTGTGGACGCAAGTTGCGGCGCGCTTCGGCGCTGCGGTACGCACGCAGGGTGCGCTCCACCAGCAGACCGCTACGCGCGGCGATTTTCATGGATGTCCGCTTTCGCGGGCATGACGTCGGAAGGTTTGATCAGGGCTCGCATGGAATGGATGCGGCCGCCCTTCCCAATCCCGAATCCCCAGTCCCCGCTTCCATCAAACATCGGCAAACGTCGCCGAACTGGACACGCCACGCCCGTTCGCGGACACTTTCCGCCGCGGGCGCGCCTTGGCGTTCCGAAATCCGCACGAAGGCGCTCCGGTGGCGAACATCCTGGTCCTGCACGGGCCCAACCTCAACCTGCTCGGCTCGCGCGAACCCGCGCTGTACGGCGCTGCCACCCTGGCCGCGATCGACGCGGCGCTGGCGCGGCGGGCGGCCGAGGCCGGGCACGCGCTGACAAGTTTCCAGTCCAACGCCGAACACGTGCTGATCGAGCGCGTGCACGCCGCCGCGCAGGACGGCACCGCCTTCATCCTGCTGAATCCGGCTGCGTTCACGCACACCAGCGTGGCGCTTCGCGACGCGCTGGCGGCGGTGGCGATCCCGTTCATCGAGGTGCACCTTTCCAACCCGCACGCGCGCGAATCATTCCGCCGCCACTCGTATTTTTCCGACCTCGCCGCCGGCGTCATCGCCGGCTTCGGCGCCGACAGCTACCAGCTCGCGCTCGAGGCGGCCCTGCGCCGGCTCGGCGCCTGACCCATCCACGCAACCGGACCGATCCAATGGACCTGCGCAAGATCAAGAAGCTCATCGACCTGCTCGAAGAATCCAACCTCGCGGAACTGGAAATCAAGGAGGGCGAGGAAATCGTCCGCCTGTCGCGCATGCCCACCGGCATGATGGCCGCGGCGCCGGCACCCGTCGCGCCGCCAGCCACGCGCGCCGCGGCCGCCGCACCCACGGCGCCGGTGGAAGCAGCCGGCACCGCGACCAAGGGACTGCCCGAGGGCCACGTCGTCAAGGCACCGATGGTCGGCGCGTTCTACGCCTCGGCCTCGCCCGACGCGCCCGCCTTCGTCAAGGTCGGCCAGGCGGTCAAGGCCGGCGACACCCTCGGCATCATCGAGGCGATGAAGATGTTCAACCAGATCGAAGCCGACGTCGGCGGCACCGTGGTCGCGATCCTGGTCGAGAACGGCCAGCCGGTGGAGTTCGACGAGCCGATGTTTGTGATTGCCTGAAGCCGGGAATCGGGAATGGGGAATCGGGAATCGTTCAAGCGGCCGCACGAGCGCCTGGACGTGTGGCAGGACGCGATGCGCCTGGTCGAGCTGATCTACCTCGTTTCGTCCCGCTTCCCTCCTGATGAACGCTTCGGGCTGATCAGCCAGATCCGGCGGGCAGCGACGAGTATTCCCTCCAACATCGCCGAAGGGGCGGCTCGCCGCTCACGTCAGGAATACCTGCGCTTTCTCTCGATTGCGCGAGGCTCACTCTCGGAAGTCGACACACAGCTCCAGATCGCGTCACGGCTCGGCATGGTCGAGGCCGCAAGCGAAGTGGATGACCTGATCGATCGCGTTTTCGCGCGAATCACGGCCCTGATCAACACTCTGGAGAGTGCCGATGCATGATTTCAGCGCGGGAATCGGGAATGGGGAATCGGAATCGTTCGGCGCGACCAGCCCAACCCGAGTAGCCATGAGTTTCCATTGGGGATGACTTGATTGGAACCGACTTCTATATATTTTCCGAGGCCAGGTTGGAGGCCGTGCGCCTCCGGCCGCCGCGCTGTTAACCATTCCCCATTCCCGATTCCCCATTCCCATGCTAGATAAAGTCGTCATCGCCAATCGCGGCGAAATCGCCCTGCGCGTATTGCGCGCCTGCCATGCGCTCGGCATCCGTACGGTCGCGGTGCATTCCACCGCAGACCGCAACCTCAAGCACGTCGGCATGGCCGATGAATCGATCTGCATCGGCCCGGCGCCGGCGGGCGAGAGCTACCTCAACATCCCGCGCATCATCGCCGCGGCCGAGGTGACCGACGCGCAGGCGATCCACCCCGGCTACGGCTTCCTTGCCGAGCGCGCGGATTTCGCCGAGCAGGTGGAGAAGTCCGGCTTCATCTTCATCGGGCCGAGCCCCGAGGTGATCCACCTCATGGGCGACAAGGTCGAGGCGATCAAGGCCATGAAGGCGGCCGGCGTGCCCTGCGTGCCGGGTTCGGGCGCGCCGCTTGGCGATGACATCGTGGCCAGCACGCGCATCGCGCGCGAGATCGGTTACCCGGTCATCATCAAGGCCGCCGGCGGCGGCGGCGGGCGCGGCATGCGCGTGGTCTACACCGAAGGGCACCTGTCCAGCGCGATCGCCATGACGCGCCAGGAAGCGAAGGCGGCCTTCGGCAACGACCAGGTGTACATGGAGAAATTCCTCGAGAACCCGCGCCACGTCGAGATCCAGGTGCTGGCCGACGGCAAGGGCCACGCCATCCACCTCGGTGAGCGCGACTGCTCGATGCAGCGCCGCCACCAGAAGGTGGTGGAGGAAGCGCCGGCGCCGGGCATCAGCGCCGAGGAGCGCGCCGCGATCGGCAAGGTCTGCGTGGACGCCTGCCTGCGCATTGGCTATCGCGGCGCCGGCACCTTCGAGTTCCTGTACGAGAACGGGCGCTTCTACTTCATCGAGATGAACACGCGCATCCAGGTCGAGCACCCGGTCACCGAGATGATCACCGGCATCGACCTGGTCCGCGAGCAGCTCCTGATCGCCGCCGGCGAGCCGCTGTCGATCCGCCAGGAGGACATCCACATCACCGGCCACGCCATCGAGTGCCGCATCAATGCCGAGGACCCGGACACCTTCATGCCGAGCCCCGGCACCATCAAGCGCTTCGAGGCGCCGGGCGGCCCGGGCGTGCGCGTGGACACGCACATCTACGACGGCTACCGCATCCCGCCCAACTACGACTCGATGATCGGCAAGCTCATCGTGCACGGCCCGGACCGCGCCACCGCCATCGCGCGCATGCGCATCGCGCTGGCCGAGATGGTGGTGGAAGGCATCCGCACCAACATCCCGCTGCAGCAGCGCATCCTCGCCGACGGCGGCTTCCAGCACGGCGGCCAGAACATCCACTACCTCGAGAAGCGGATGGCGGAGAAGGGCCGGGATTAGGGATTGGGGATTCGGAAAGGCGCGCCCCCTGCTCCCCCGCTCGAGCGACCGCAGCGTTCCCGATCAGCGCCAAACTCCTGCCGCCTTCCGTCGCGATAGCAGCCCATCCATGTCCAATCCCGAATCCCCAATCCCGAATCCCGGCTTCCTCGAACTCTCCCTCACCCTGCGCCAGGTCCAGCAGGAAAGCGTGGAACTGGCGCTGCAGGATGCCGGGGCGCTCAGCGTCACCCTGCAGGACGCGGACGCGGACACGCCGGACGAGCAGGCGATCTTCGAACCCGGCGTCGGCGAGACGCCGCTGTGGGGCGAGATCGAGCTCTCCGCCCTCTTCGACGCCGGCGCCGATCGCGCCGGCCTCGTCGCCGTGCTGACCGAACTGGTGCCGGACCTCGCCCCCGAGCAGGTCCGCTTCCGCGAGGTTGTCGACCAGGACTGGACGCGGGCCTGGATGGACCAGTACCGGCCGATGCGCTTCGGGCGGCGGTTGTGGATCTATCCCTGGAACATCGAGCCGCCGGCCGGCGATGCCGAGGCGGTAGTGGTGCGCCTGGATCCCGGCCTCGCCTTCGGCACCGGCACGCACCCGACCACGGCGCTGTGCCTGGAGTGGCTGGACGGGGCCGATCTCGCCGGCCGCACCCTCGTCGACTACGGCTGCGGTTCGGGCATCCTCGCCATCGCCGCGCTGAAGCTCGGCGCAGCGCGCGTGGTCGGCGTCGACAACGATCCGCAGGCGCTCACCGCCAGTACCGACAACGCGGCGCGCAACGGCGTCGCCGAGCGCCTGGCGCTGCATCTCCCGGACGATTTCCGCCCCGAGCCCGCCGACGCCCTCGTCGCCAACATCCTCGCCGGACCGCTGGGGGAGCTGGCGCCGCGCTTCGCCGCCTGCCTGAAGCCGGGTGCGCCGTTCGCGCTGTCGGGCCTGCTCGCCGGCCAGGAAGGCGAGCTGCTCGAGCGCTACGACGCCGCCTTCCACGATCTCGCCGTGGCGCGCCGCGAGGACTGGCTGCGCATCGACGGTCGTCGTCGTCCCGCGGCGCACTGCTAGACTGCCGCCACGCCCCGATTCGAGGCACGCCGCGTGCGCCTCCTGCACCCGATCGGCCGCTGGCTGGCGCGCCGCCTGGCCGCGCCGCGTCCTGCGGCCCACGTCGCCACCAGCCACATGCATCGCCTTGCCGCCACCCTGCGCAGGGGCGACGTGCTGCTGGTGGAAGGCACCAGCCGCTTCGCCACCGCGATCCGCTACATCACCCAGTCCACCTGGTCGCATTCGGCGCTGTGCGTGGCCGACGCGACCAGCGCCGAAGGCGGCCGCGCGCTGCTCATCGAGGCCGACGTAGTCGAAGGCGTGCGCCTGCTGCCGCTGGCCGCCTACGCCCATGCGCACACGCACATCTGCCGGCCGGTCGGCCTGCTCGATGCGGAGATCGACGCACTGGTGGCCTACGCGCGGGCGCGGCTCGGCCAGCAATACGACCTGCGCAACATCATCGACCTCGCCCGCTACCTCCTCGCCGAACCGCCGGTTCCGGACCGCTACCGCCGCCGCCTGCTGGCGCTCGGCAGCGGCGAGCCGACGCGCGCGATCTGCTCCTCGCTGATCGCCGCCGCCTTCGAGTCGGTGCGCTACCCGATCCTGCCCGACATCGAGGTGATCGCCCATGACGGCGCCCGCGGCGGGCCGCTGCGCGAGATCCTGCACATCCGCGATTCGCGCCTGTACGCACCACGCGACTTCGACACCTCGCCCTATTTCCGCATCGTCAAGCCGGCCATCGACGGCGGCTTCGATCCTCACGCGCTGGTCTGGGCGCACGAGCACCCGTCCCTCGCCGGACGCGCCGACGCGTGAGCGGCAGCACGCCCGGCGCCGGGGCGGCCCGCTAGACTTGGGAGCCGGTCCGCCGCCCGATCCGCCCATGTACACGCAGTGCCCGGAATGTTCCACGGTGTTCAAGCTCGACGGCGCCAGCCTCGCGGCAGCACACGGCAGCGTGCGCTGCGGCCATTGCGCGGCGGTGTTCGACGGCCTGCGCAGCCTGGCGACGGAACTGCCGCCCGAACCCTTCGACCGCCTGCCGGCCTGGCCGCTGGCAGCGGGCCCGCCGCAGCTCGGGCTGCCGGTCTACCGCCCCAACCCGGCACAGGGCGCGCTGTTCGCGGCGCCGGAACGCGAAGCGCGCCCGCGTCCGCCCGCCTTCGCCACCCGCCGCGCCCGGCGGCCGCGTCGGAATGGCCCCTGGCTCGCCGCCTGTGCCCTGCTGCTGGTGGCGCTCGCCGCGCAGGCGGCCTGGTCCGAGCGCGACCGCTGGCTGGACGCGCCGCGCGTCCGCGCCTGGCTGGATCCGGCGTGCGCGCGCCTCGGCTGCACCTTGCCGCTGCGGCGCGACGCCGCGCGGCTGGTGCTGTCCTCGCGCGACATCCGCCCGCACCCGTCGGCCCCCGGCGCGCTGATCATTTCCGCCACGCTGCGCAACGACGCGCCGTTCGCGCAGGCCTATCCGACGCTCAAGATCACCCTTTCCAACCTCGACGAGCGGCGGGTGGCGATGCGCCGCTTCCGTCCCGACGAGTACATCGGCGACCGCCGCGAACTCGCCGCGGGGCTCGGCCCCGGCGCGAGCAGCGCGCTGGCTTTCGAGGTGGTGGACCCGGGCCAGGACGCGGTCGCCTTCGAGTTCGACTTCGAGTAGCGGTGGTCGCAACGAAGGGCATTTTCGCGCCCGCCCTTATCAACGGCGGCGGGCGGCGCTAGAATCCCCTCCCGGTACGCGATCGGGGGCGCGTACCGGCGCTCATGGAAGCGACTGTTGCAAAGGGGAGCCACCACCGTGAACGCCGCCATCTCGCTGTACCCGACCGAAGCCGTGCAAGACGCCATGCTCCAGCCCGCCTTGCACGAATGCGTCGCGCAGGCCGTGCGCCGTTACCTGGCCGATGTCGAGTCGGAACCGGCCGAAGGGCTGCACGGGCTGGTGATGCACGAGGTGGAGCAGCCGCTGCTGCGCGAGGTGCTGGCCTGGTATGGCGGCAACCAGAGCCGCAGCGCGGCAGCGCTCGGCATCAGCCGCGCCACCCTGCGCAAGAAACTGCAGCAGTACGGCCTGGCCGGCTGACGCGCGCCGTCCCGCTATAATCCCGGTTTCGTCCTGCGGGCCCATTCCATGTTCGATGCCACACTCGTGCCGGTGCGGCGCGCCCTGCTGAGCGTCTCCGACAAGACCGGGCTGGTCGACCTGGCCCGCGGCCTGGATGCGCTCGGCATCGGCCTCCTCTCCACCGGCGGCACCGCGCGCAGCCTGCGCGAGGCGGGCCTTGCGGTAACCGACGTCAGCACCCTGACCGGCTTCCCGGAAATCATGGACGGCCGCGTCAAGACCCTGCACCCGGTGGTGCATGGCGGGCTGCTCGGCCGCCGCGGCCTCGACGACGAGGTGATGGCGCGCCATCACATCGCCGCCATCGACCTCCTGGTCGTCAACCTGTATCCCTTCGAGCAGACCGTCGCCAACCCCGACTGCACCTTCGAGCTCGCCATCGAGAACATCGACATCGGCGGCCCCGCGATGCTGCGCGCGGCGGCCAAGAACCACGCGCACGTGGCGGCAGTGGTGGACCCGGCCGACTACGCCGGGGTGCTGGAGGCGCTCGCCCAGGGCGGCACCGCGGCGGCGATGCGCCGGCGCCTCGCCGCCAAGGCCTTCGCGCACACCGCGCGCTACGACGGCATGATCGCCAACTGGCTCGGCGTGCGCGCCGATCCGGCCCATCCGGAAGCCTTCCCGCCGAGCCTGCGCCTCGCCTTCGAACGCCGCCAGGTGCTCCGCTATGGCGAGAATCCGCACCAGGGCGGCGCGCTGTACGTCGAGCAGCCGCCGCTGCGCGGCACCATCGCCGCCGCCGAGGTGCTGGCGGGGAAGGAGCTGTCCTCGAACAACCTCGCCGACGCCGACGCCGCGCTCGAGTGCGTCAAGGCGTTCCAGAAGACGCCGGCCTGCGTGATCGTCAAGCACGCCAATCCGTGCAGCGTGGCGCTCGGGCCCGACCAGCTCGACGCCTACGAACGCGCCTTCGCCTGCGATCCAGTGTCGGCCTTCGGCGGCATCATCGCCTTCAACCACAAGGTCGATGCCGGCACCGCGCGCGCGATCCTCGCCCGCCAGTTCGTCGAGGTGGTGGTCGCGCCCGCCTTCGACGAGGAGGCCGTCGCCGCCTTCGCGACCAAGCCCAACGTGCGCGTGCTCGCCACCGGCGAGTGGGACGAGACGCCGGCGCACGCGTTCGACTACAAGCGCATCGCCGGCGGCCTGCTGGTGCAGGACGCCGATCGCGACACCCTGCTGCTGTCCGACCTCCGTATCGTCTCGCGCCGCGCGCCCGATGCCGCCGAACTCCACGACCTGCTGTTCGCCTGGCACGTGGCGATGTACGTCAAGTCCAATGCCATCGTGTACGCGCGCGATGGCCGCACCATCGGCATCGGCGCCGGCCAGATGAGCCGCGTGGTGAGTGCGAGGATCGCCGCCATCAAGGCTGCCGAGGCCGAGCTCCAGGTCGCCGGCAGCGTGATGGCCTCCGACGCCTTCTTCCCGTTCCGCGACGGCATCGACGCGGCCGCGGAAGCGGGCATCCGCGCGGTAATCCAGCCCGGCGGCTCGATGCGCGACAAGGAAACCATCGCCGCCGCCGACGAGCACGGCATGGCCATGGTGTTCACGGGCGTGCGGCATTTCCGTCATTGAGCGGGGAATCGGGAATGGGGAATCGGGAATCGCAACAGCAGACGATTGCCGGCAGCGGCGCGGCCGTGTCCACCCGGCGCTGCTGGATTCCAGCCTGGGCAGCGACTGGCCTCAGGCCAGCGGGATCTGCTCCCCTTTGTTCACAAGCGGCACAGAGCCGGCCGAAACGGCATCCCGCCATGAGCGAATGGCTGTTCTCACCCCCAATGCCAGCGCACCTTGGCCCTGGGCGGACCCCGCTCTCCCCATTCCCGATTCCCCATTCCCGATTCCCGGCTGTCCAATGAAACTCCTCGTCATCGGTTCCGGCGGCCGTGAGCACGCGCTGGCCTGGAAGCTCAAGCAGTCGCGCCGCGTCAGCGAAGTGATCGTGGCGCCCGGCAACGCCGGCACCGCGCGCGAGCACGGCGTGCGCAACGCCGACGTGGCGGCGACCGATGTCGACGGCCTCATCCGGCTGGCCCGCGACGAGGGCGTCGCGCTCGCCGTGGTGGGGCCGGAGGCGGCGCTGGCGGTGGGCGTGGTCGACCAGTTCCGCGCCGCCGGGCTGCGCTGCTTCGGCCCCAGCCGCACCGCGGCGCAACTGGAAAGCTCCAAGGCCTACGCCAAGGCCTTCCTCGCCCGCCACAACATCCCGACCGCGCGCCACGCGGTGTTCGAGGAGCTGGCCCCGGCGCTCGCCCACGTGCGCCGCCACGGCGCGCCGATCGTCATCAAGGCCGACGGCCTCGCCGCCGGCAAGGGCGTGGTGGTCGCACTGACACTCGCCGACGCCGAGCAGACCCTGCACGACATGCTCGGCGCGCAGTCCTTCGGCGCCGCCTCGGCGCGGGTGGTGATCGAGGAGTGCCTGAGCGGCGAGGAAGCCAGCTACATCGTCATGAGCGATGGCCGCGACGTGCTGCCGCTGGCCACCAGCCAGGACCACAAGCGCCGCGACGAGGGCGACCTCGGCCCCAACACCGGCGGCATGGGCGCCTACTCGCCGGCGCCGGTGGTGACGCCCGCGATCGAGCAGCGGATCCTGACAGAGATCGTGCGGCCGACCATCGCCGGCATGGCCGCCGAGGGCGCGCCCTACATCGGCTTCCTCTACGTCGGCCTGATGATCGGTGCCGACGGCACGCCACGGGTCATCGAGTTCAACGCGCGCCTCGGCGATCCGGAAACCCAGCCGATCCTGCTGCGCCTGGAATCGGACCTCGTCGACCTGGTCGAGGACGCCCTGGACGGACGCCTCGCCGGGCGCGCCGCCGAGTGGGACCCGCGCCCCGCGCTCGGCGTGATCGTGGCCGCCGCCGGCTACCCCGGAAAGGTGCGCAGCGGCGACGTGATCAGCGGCCTCGAGCGCGCGGAAGCACAGGGCGCCAAGGTGTTCCACGCCGGTACCGGCGTCGATGCCGAAGGCCGCGTGGTCACCACCGGCGGCCGCGTGCTCGCCGTGTGCGCGCTCGGCGAGGACCTCGCCGCCGCCCGCGAGCAGGCCTACGCCGCGGTGCGCGAGATCCGCTTCGACGGCGCCTTCCATCGCCGCGACATCGGCCACCGCGCCCTGCCGCGCAGCTGATTCCGGCGAACCCGCTGGAGGATGTGGGAAGCCGCTGTTTCCGTAGGAGATGTCCCGCCGACTTCGTCGGCGCGCTGTCGCGGAGCAAACATGGTCGCCGCCACGGGCACATGGCGGTCATGTAGGAGCGCGCTTGCGCGCGACCGCGCGGCGAACACGCCCGGTCGCGCCCGGGTGCGCTCCTACAACCGCGTCAGTTGCAGGAGTCCCACACACGAGGTGGCACGGCTACGCGATGGGGGTCAGCCGCCGGCGGCGGTGCCGGCCGTCGGTGGCTGCGGCCGGTACACCTCGGAGACGGACGGCCACGGACGCGGCGGCAGCTTGTGCGCCTGGAACAGCTCCAGGAATTCCCGATAGGGCGGAAGCGCAGCGGCGCCTTCCGTCCGCAGCACGCTGAACATGGCGCCTTGCTGGGTGGCGACGGCATCGTCCCACTTGCCGTTGGCGGCAAGCGCGAGCGCATAGCTTTCGGCGACCACCGGCGCTGCGCCGGCGCCCTGGTACAGCGTGCCGGCGTAGTCGAGCGCCATGCGCCGCTCCGCCGCGCTGGCCGCCGGGCAGGTGCTGGCCAGGCGCACGAACACCTGCATCAAGCCGGGGTTGTGGGGCGCCTTGGCGAGCGCGCCGTTGACCTCCTTGAGCGCACCGGCACAGCGCCCCGCGGCCGCCTCGATGGCGGCCACCTGCGTCCACGCGCTGGAGTTCTGGGGTGCGATGCTGAGGACGGCGCGGAACTGCTGCATCGCGGCCTCGCTGCGCCCGCTCCGCAGCAGCAGGTTGGCCAGTGCGAAGCGGGGATTGGCTTCGCCGGGCGCCAGCCGGATCGCCTCGGTGTAGGCACCCTCGGCGCCCTTGTTGTCGCCCTTCAGCTCCAGCACGCTGCCCTGGGCGAGGCGCGCCAGCGGACTGCGGGGATCGGCGCCGACCGCGGCGGCCGCCCGCGAGGTGGCAGCATCCAGGCGCCCCGCCGAGGACTCCACCCCGGCGTACACCGCCAGCACGTTGACGTTCTTCGGCTCCTGCTTGAGGAAGGCATCCAGGGCGGCCCGCGCCGCCGGATAATCCCCCTTGACCATCGCCGCGACGGCGGCGCCGATCGCGCGCTGCTCGGGGGTGGCAACCGCGGCGGGAGCGTCGCCACCGGCCTTGGCCTGCCCGATTTCCGGCAGCAGCCGGCTGCCGACGGGGTCGGCCAGCAGCGGCGGCGCGGCACCGGCCTTGGCGCGCGCCTCGGCCGCCGCCTTGGCGTTGCCGCTGGCCGCATAGGCATCGGCGAGCGGGGTGTAGAGCCGCGTCGCCTGCGGCTGGATCTTGAGCGCCTGCTCGAGGTCGCGGATCGCATCGGCATGGCGCTTCTGGCGCAGCGCGATCTCGCCGAGCATCGCGTAGGGAACGGCCTGGTCGTGGCGGCTGGCGGTGTACTCCTCCAGCAGGCGCCGCGCGCCGTCGAGGTCGCCCGCGCCCATCTTCTGGTTGGCGAGCGCCGTCCGCAGCGGCAGGTAGTTCCTGCTGATGGCGAAGGCGCGTTCGAAGTCGCGCGTGGCTTCCGCCTGCTGGTCCATGGCCAGCGCCAGCACGCCGCGCGCATACAGCCAGCGCATGTCCTTGGGCGCCATCACGATCGCGTTGTCGAACGCCGCCGCGGCGGCGTCGGTGAAGCCCGCACGGGCGTATGCGCTGGCCAGCACGCCGTAGTTCTCGGCCAGCGCCTCGCCGGTGACGATGTCCCTGGACTTGTCGAAATCGGCGCGTGCCTTGCGCAGTTCCGCGGCGCTGGCGGCCGGCAGCTTCGAGAGATCGGGCACGGGTACCGGCTTCACCGACTGCGCCAGGGCGAGCGGTGCAGCCAGCGCGAGAGCCAGCGCGGCGGTGAGCAGGAAACGAGGAGGCATGGCAAGGAGCGGACGCGGAAAGCGTGCATTGTATAGGCAGGGTTGGGGTTGGGGTTGGGGACCGGCATTCCATGCGCGCGCGCTTGCGGGCAAGATGCGGCGGCCACAAGCCCGCGGGAAGCGCATGTCCGACTCGAACCAGTTCGCCCTGCTCGCCACGCGCCGCTTCGCGCCGTTCTTCGCCACCCAGGCGCTCGGGGCGTTCAACGACAACGCCTTCCGGCAGGCGTTGATCGTGCTGGTCGCGTTCCACCTCGGCCTCGGCGACGCGGCGGTCGGCTTCTATTCCAACCTCGCGCCGGCGCTGTTCATCCTGCCCTTCTTCCTGTTTTCGGCGAGCGCCGGGCAACTGGCGGAGAAGTACGAGAAGGCGCGCCTGATCCGTTACGTGAAGCTGTTCGAGATCGGCGCCATGCTGCTCGCGGCGTGGGGCTTCCACAGCGGCAACGTGGCGCTGCTGCTCGGCGTGCTGTTCCTGATGGGCCTGCACTCGACCGTGTTCGGGCCGATCAAGTACGCGATCCTGCCGCAGGTGCTGAAATCCCAGGAGCTGGTCGGCGGCAACGCGCTGGTGGAGACCGGCACCTCGCTGGCGATCCTCACTGGCATGATCGCCGGCGGCGGGCTGATGGCGGTCAGCGGGGTCGGTCCCACGCTGGCCTCGCTCCTCGCCATCGGCATCGCCGTGGCTGGCTACCTCGCCAGCCGCGCGATCCCGCCGGCGCCGGCCACCGCGCCCGGGCTGCGCTTCGAGTGGAATCCCTTCGTCGAGACCTGGCGCGTGCTCGGCCAGGTCAGGCGCGACCGCGTCGTGTTCAACGCGGTGCTGGGCATTTCCTGGTTCTGGTTCTTCGGCGGCATCTTCACCGCGCAGTTGCCGAACTACACGCGGCTCTACCTCGGTGGCACGGATACCGTGGCGATCCTGGTGCTGGCGCTGTTCTCGATCGGCGTCGGCGCGGGCTCGCTGCTGTGCGAGCGCCTGTCCGGGCGCAAGGTCGAGATCGGCCTGGTGCCGCTCGGCTCGATCGGGCTCAGCCTGTTCGGCATCGACCTGCATTTCGCGCAGCCGGGACTGGCGACGACGCAGGGCCTCGGCGCGCTCGCCTTCCTGGCCGCGCCCGGGCACTGGCGGATCGCGCTCGACCTGACCCTGCTCGGCGTCTTCGCCGGCTTCTACATCGTGCCGCTGTTCGCGCTGGTGCAGAGCCGCGCGCCGCGCGAGGAGCTCTCGCGCGTGATCGCCGGCAACAACATCCTCAATGCGGTGTTCATGGTGGCCGCGGCGGCGCTCGGCATCGGCCTCACCGCGCTCGGGCTGTCGATCCCGCAGATCTTCCTGGTCGTCGCGCTGCTCAACATCGCCGTCGCCGCCTACATATACACCCTGGTGCCCGAGTTCCTGATGCGCTTCCTGAGCTGGTTGCTGGTGAGCCTGCTCTACCGCATCCGCAGCCAAGGGCTCGACCAGGTGCCGGCGCACGGGCCGGCGCTGCTGGTGTGCAACCACGTCAGCTACATGGACGCGCTGATCGTCGCCGGCGCGGTGCGGCGGCCGCTGCGCTTCGTAATGTACTACCGCATCTTCCGCATCCCCGTGCTGAGCTTCATCTTCCGCACCGCGAAGGCGATCCCGATCGCCGGGCATCGCGAGGATCCGGCGCTGCTGGAGGAAGCCTTCGAGCGCATCGACCAGGCGCTCGCCGAAGGCCATCTGGTGTGCATCTTCCCGGAGGGCGGGCTGACCCGCGACGGCGCGATCGCGCCATTCCGGGGTGGCGTCGAGCGCATCGTCGCGCGCCGGCCGGTGCCGGTGGTGCCGCTGGCGCTGCGCGGCCTGTGGGGCTCGGTGTTCAGCCGGCATGACACGGCGCTCGGACGGGCGCGCCTGCCGCGCCGTTTCCGCGCCCGCGTGGAACTGGTGGCCGGAGCGCCGATCGCGGCCGGAGAAGCCAGCGCGGAGCGCCTGGAGCAGCGCGTGCGCGAGCTGCGCGGCGAAGAGGCCTGAGCGCTTTCGTGGATACACGCCGAGGAAATAGCGCCAGGCGAGAGCGGCCGGTCGGGAGACCGGCCCTCCCAGGGAGCGAGGCGGTTCGCGGCGAAGAGTGCGGTCTGGCAATCGCGGCTGAAGCCGCTCCCACCAAAGCGCCGCGGCCGGTCGGGACCGGCCCTCACAGGAGCTGCAGCGAGGGGGCGTGATGCCGCTGGCGTGGACGGGCGCCCGTCAGTGGACAAGGCCGGAGATCACCACCAGCGCCAGCACCGCCAGCCAGACCACCAGGATGCGGCGCAGCACGGTGCGCGCGTCGGCCAGCTCCAGCAGCGGATTGGCGGCGTCGGTGGCGTAGCCGTCGCCGGCTTCGACCTCCGCGTCCACGCCGGCGCGGGCCAGCGCGCCGAGGAAGCCCAGGTCGAGGCTGAGCCAGCCGCCCGCATGCGCCGCGTGCCAGTTGCGCCAGGTGCGGATCACCGCGTCGAAGTCCGACACCAGCGCCAGCGTCAGCGCGACCAGGTGCGCGGGCGCCCAGTCGAGCACGCGCGCGGCGGCGTCGAGCTGGCGGCGCTCGGCCGGGTCGAGTTCCTCGCCGATGGCGGCCTGGCGGGCAAGGAGCTGCACCAGGCGGTAGCCGAGCGCCCCGGCCGGACCGAGCAGCACGAACCAGAACAGCACGCCGAACCAGCGCGACAGGGCCGACATGAAGCTCGCTTCGACCAGCGCCGCCGCCTCGAACGGCAGCGGCATGCTGGCCGGGTCGGGGCGCAGTGCCTGCACGGCGGCACGCCGCCGCTCGCCGTCGGGCGCCTTGAGGACCGCCTCGATGTCGGCATCGAGGTCGCGCGGGCCCCAGCACCAGAACAGCACCGCCACCGCGAAGGCGAAGCCCGGCAGGCCGAACAGCACGCGATCCAGCGCGAGCTGCACCAGCGCGCAGGCGACCACCAGCAGGATCGGCAGCAGGATGACCGGCCAGGCCTGGTCGTGATCGGCATCCGCCACGCCGGGCCAGCGCCGCAGCCACACGCGCAGCCACGAGAAGTCGCGCAGGCGGTAAAGATCGGGCAGCGCCAGCGAGGCGGCAACAACGATGAGGATCGCGAGCAGGGTGGTGGCCATGGGCATCGGGTCGACGGCGGGCAGGTCCGCCGCATTCTAGGGAAACTCTGCTCGAGCCGTTGACTGGCGCAGGCTGGAGCCCGCCTGTTTCAAGAGCAAGATGCAAAATGGATCTCCGCTTCCGCGGGAATGACATCGAGAGCTTGGGATCGTCGCTGCAACCATCGCCCCGCGGCGACGCCTCGCGCGGCTCAGCCGCCGGTGAGCCGGGCCAGCTCCAGCCCCGACTGCGTGCGCAGCCAGTCGGCAATCAGCTCGTGCGAGACCGACAGCGGCGGCGGCAGGATGAGGCTCCCGCTTTCCACCCCGGCGACCAGTTCGTCGACGCTGAACCAGCGCGCATCGGCGAGTTCCGGCCCGACGCGGATGGTCGGATCCTCCGCTTCCGCGGTGAAGCCGAGCATCAGCGAGGAGGGGAACGGCCAGGGCTGCGAGGAATGGTAGGTGCAGGCGCCGACGCGCACCCCGGCTTCCTCGTGGACCTCGCGGCGCACGGCGTCCTCCAGCGATTCGCCGGGCTCGACGAAGCCGGCCAGGGTGGAATAGCGGTTCTCGGCCCAGGACGCGTTGTGGCCGAGCAGGCAGCGCTCACCCCAGCCGACGATGACGATCATGGCCGGGTCCACGCGCGGGAAATGCTCCAGCGCGCAATCGCGATTGCTGCAGCGGCCGCGATGGCCGAAGGCGACCAGCTCCAGCGGCGCGCCGCAGGCGCCGCAGAAGCGCGTGCGCGACTGCCAGAAGGCGAGCGCCCGCGCGTAGGCGAAGATCCCTGCCTCGAACCCGGCGAGTCGGGCGCCGGCGCTGCGCAGGTCGATGAAACCGGCGCCGAGCGCCACCGCCGCGCGGTTGGCCTGCAGCGGATCGGCGCTGAGCGAGAACAGCGGTCCCTGCCCGGCGTCGCCGAGGTAGGTCGCCGGCAGCTCGGCGAGCCCGAGCGCGGCGCATTCGTCGCGATCGAGCCAGCGCAGCTGCGTGCTGCCCGGCGCCACCAGCGCGGGCCGCCCGCCGGCACCCTCGGCGCCCAGCAACAGGAAGCGCGCACGCAGGTCGGCGCGCTGCGCGGCACTGAATTCGAGGTCGTCGCGGCGCTCGGCATTGCGCTCGAGGGCAAGGCCGGCGAAGGTGTTGATGCGGGCGCTCACGCCGTCGACCTGGCGCCCGCGCAGGGTTCAGACCGTGAACGAGGATCCGCAGCCACAGGTGGTCCGGGCATTGGGATTGCGGATCACGAACTGCGCCCCGCCCAGCGATTCGGTGTAGTCGACCTCGGCGCCGGCCAGGTACTGCAGGCTGAGCGGATCGACCAGCAGGGTGACATCGCCGTTGGCCAGGGTGAAATCGTCCTCGGCCGGCGTCTCGTCGAAGCTGAAGCCGTACTGGAACCCCGAGCAGCCGCCGCCACTGATGTAGACGCGGAGCTTGAGCTCGGGATTGCCTTCCTCGGCGATCAGTTCGCGGACCTTGCCGGCGGCGGCATCGGTGAAGACCAGCGGGGCGCCCGCGGCGTCCTGGTAGGTGGGCGTGGACATGTCGTTCATGGCATGCGAGATCGGCGCGCGCGGAGGCGTTTTCAAGCTTCGGCAGGGAGGATGTCGGCCATCGACTCCGGCGGCGCGAGGCGCTGCAGCGGCTCGGCCTGGTGCAGCATGCGGCCGTTGACCTGCGCGCCCGCGGCCATTTCCAGCACCTTGTAGTGCACGTTGCCCTCGACGCGCGCGTGCGCGGCAAGCTCCAGCCGTTCGGCCACGAACACGTCGCCGTGCACCGAGCCGTTGATGACCGCGTTGGAAACGCGCACCTCGCCGTCGATGCGGCCCTTCTCGCTCAGCGTCAGCACCGCGTCAGCGCCCTCGGCCGACAGCGCGCCCTGCACCAGCCCGTCCAGGTGCAGGCCGCCGGTGAAGTGCACGTCGCCACGGATGGTGGTGCCTTCGGCGATCAGGGTGCTGATCGCCGCGACGCCTCGGCCGCGCTTGTCATTTCGAAACATCCCCGCCCTCCTCGTACTTGACCGCGTCTTCCCAGGAAAACTCCTGCTCGGCGCGGCCGCCGTCGCCTTCCGCCCGCGCGATCACGCGATTGGGGGCAAATCCCGGCGGCAGCATGATGGTACCGCTCACCCGCTGGAAATACTTGAAGGCGTACTCGATTCCGGAACGCGCCGGCGCCTGCACCAGCTCGTCCCAGCCGAAGCTGGCCAGCTGGCCGTTGCTGACGCCCTCCAAGCTGAGCGTGAGGCGGCCCTTCACGTCCTGGCCGCGCCTGAAGTTCTGCGTCAGCGTGGCGGTGAAGTTCCAGGCGCGCGAATCCTTCACCGGCGTCAGCTTCAGCGCGTGCACGGCCAGGCCCTCCCGCTGGCTGCCGCCCACCAGGCGCGAGTAGAAGGCGAGGTCCGCGCGCAGGGCTTCCAGTTCCTCGTCGCGCTCGCGCAGGTTCTGCTGCACTTCGGCCAGCGCGGCGCGCGCGACCTGTTCGGAGCGCTCCAGCGTCGCCACCTGGCGCTTCAGGGTCTCGTTGTCGGCGCGTAGCGCCACGCCACCCTCGCCCTCCGCGCCGACAGCGGCCTCGCCGCCGCCCAGGATGGCCGCCAGCCCGCCGACCAGAACCAGTGAAGCCAGCCACACCAGCGCCAGCGCGATCTGGATGCGCCGCCGGCGCACCAGGTCGTATCGACGGATCACCAGCGGTCGGGAATTGGGCATGCAGGAACCATGGGCATCGCAGCGGTCGCTTATAGTGGCCGGCACGAACCAGGGTCAAGGCGCGGGGCCGGCATTCCGGCTCCGGTTTATACTCGCCCGCACGTTCACACGGCGTTGGCGATGCTCTGGCTGAAGGCTTTCCACATCATCTTCGTGGTGACCTGGTTCGCAGGACTGTTCTACCTGCCGCGCCTGTTCATCTACCACGCCGAAGCGGGCGAGGCGGTGGTCCGCGAGCGCCTCAAGGTGATGGAACGACGCCTGCTCATGATCACCCACATCGGCGGCGCGCTGGCGGTCGGGTTCGGGCTGCTCACGCTGTGGGCGTTCGCGCGCCCGGGGCTCGGCTATCTGCAGCAGGGCTGGCTGCACGCCAAGCTGGCGCTGGTCGTGGTGCTGATCGGCTACCACCTGATGCTGGTGCGCATGACCGCGCAGTTCGCGCGCGACGCCAACCGGCGCAGCAGCCGCTGGCTGCGCATCTTCAACGAGGTGCCGGCCCTGCTGCTGGTGCCGATCGTGCTGCTGGTGGTGCTGAAGCCGTGAATGCGGCGACGCAACGGCTCTGGCGCCAGCAACTGGCCGGGCGCATCGCCCGCGTGCGCGAGCGCGCCGCTCGCCTGCAGCGCGAGGGTTGGGACATCAACACGCTGCACCGCCAGGCGGAGGAACTCGAACTCCTCGCCAGTGCCTGCCGCGACCTCGACGCCATGGAACTGGCCGACGCGCTGGCCGCGCTGCACGCCGCAACCGCCGCCCTGCTGGCGCCGCCGCGCCTGCCGCAGCAGACCGAAACCGCACACCTGGCGGCGCTCGATGCACGGCTCGGGGACATCGCGCTGCCACCGCCGGCAGACGCGGACGGCGATCCGGATATGGAAGGGCCGGATCGACCGGACCACGAAAGCGGCTTCGCGGGTCCACCCGGCCCTGCCGAGGCGCTTGCCGGGCACGGCGCGAGAGCGGGCGCCGACGCCACGTCGCCAGCCCCTCCGGCCAGTCTTGCCGAGCAGATCCGCGATGCGCTGGCCGCGAACCGGCTGCAGCTCGTGTTCCAGCCGCTGCTGGCGCTGCGTGGCGACGCGGAGGGCCAGTTCCAGGCGTTGCTCCGCATGCGCGATGCGCACGGACAGCTGCGCGCGGCCGCCGAGCTGCTGCCGGTCGCCACCGACGCCGGGCTGCTCGCCGCGGTCGATCGCTGGGTGCTCGAGCACTGCGTGATGCTGTTGGCCCGGCACAAGGCCGAGCACGGCGTCGAGCGGCTCTTCGCCAGCCAGGCCCTGTCCAGCGTGAGCGATCCGGCGGTGATCGCCCGCCTCGGTCGCTGGCTGGCCGAATGGCACGTGGATCCGGCGGCGCTGGCGGTGGAGATCCGCCTCGACGAAGTCGCCGCCGAACCGGTCGACGGATTGCGCCTGGCGGAGCTGCTGCAGGAACTCGGGGTGGGCCTGGTCCTCTCCGGTTACCAGCCCGGCACGCCGGCCGCCAGCATGCTGGAGCGCCTTCCTGCGCGCTTCGCGAAGCTCGACGGCCGTCTGGCCGGAACCGCCGCCGCGGCGGAACTCCGCGACCACGTCGACACCCTGCGCGAGCGCGGCATGGAGGTGATCGCCCCGCGCGTGGAGAACGCCCGCGGCGCCGCCTTCTGGCACGGCGTGGGCGTCGATTTCATCCAGGGCAACTTCGTCCAGGCGGCGGCAAGCGAGCTCGCCTTCGAGTTCACCGAGGCGACGCTGTAGCCACAGCGGGGCGCCCGAGGTCGCGCCCAGGTGCGCTCCTACGCGCGCATGAGTCATCCGACGCTCCCGTAGGAGCCTGCGTGCAGGCGATCACGCGGCGCCATCCCGCCTGCTGTCGTGCCGCCGATCCGGTATTGACAATCATTCTCATTCGCGTTCAAATGCGCGCCATCTGTTCCGGTGCGTCTCCCACATGTACGTCTGCATCTGCAACGCGGTCACCGACCGCGCGATCCGCCAGGCCGCGGAAAGCGGCCACAGCTTCGTCGAGCTCAGCCGGGCGACCGGTTGCAGCGATTGCTGCGGAAACTGCGAGGAACTGGCGCGCGAGATCTTCGACACTGCCGCCGCGCGCGCGCTCGACCTCCCGCTGTTGCCGATGGCGGCCTGAGCCGCCGCGCTGCGGCCACACGCTCGGCATTTCCCCACCGGCGCACTGCCGCCAGGGCCGTGCGCGCATGCAAATGCGTGCGATTCCCGTTTCCTCGCCGTCATCCGGCGCGCGCTATAGTCGCCGCTCCGATCAGACGGCCGGCGCCTTCGCGCCGCGCAAGGAGACTTGAGCGATGAAGGGCGATCCCAAGGTCATCGAGCACCTCAACAAGGCGCTGTACAACGAACTCACGGCGATCAACCAGTACTTCCTGCATTACCGGATGTACAAGCATTGGGGCTACGAGGAACTCGCCGAGCACGAGTACAAGGAATCGATCGACGAGATGAAGCACGCCGATCGCCTGATCGAGCGCATCCTGTTCCTCGATGGCCTGCCCAACCTGCAGCACCTCGGCAAGCTCCTGATCGGCGAATCGCCGCGCGAAGCGCTGGAATGCGACCTGCGCCTGGAGATGCAGGCGGTGCCGGACCTGCGCGAGGCGATCGCCTACTGCGAGGGCGTGCGCGACTACGTCAGCCGCGATCTCTTCTCCGACATCCTGGAATCCGAGGAAGAGCACATCGACTGGCTGGAAACCCAGCTCGGCCTGATCGGCCAGCTCGGCGAGGTGCCTTACCTGCAGACCAAGGTGGACGACTGACCCTTCTCGCGACCCGCGCGTGCACCCGCACGCGCAGGTCTCGGGCTCAGGTCGCCGCCAGTTCCGCCGACCAGGTCTGGGTGCGCAGCGACACCCGGCAACTGTCCTCGGCCAGGATCACCAGGTGGCGCAGCGCCTGCTCGTAGACGCGGCGCTTGAAACTCACCACGTGCACCGGCGGATACCAGAAATCCACCCAGCGCCAGAGGTCGAACTCCGGCCGCTCGTTGGCATCGAGGCGGAACGCCGACTCCGCGCCGACCAGCCGCAGCAGGAACCAGACCTGCTTCTGGCCGATGCAGACCGGTCGCGAATGGCGCCGGATCAGCCGCGGCGGCAGCCGGTAGCGAAGCCAGCCCGGGGTCGCGCCAAGCACCTCGACGTGGTGCGGCAGGAGGCCGGTCTCCTCCTCCAGCTCGCGGTACATCGCTTCCACCGGCGTTTCGTCGCTGCGCATCCCGCCCTGCGGGAACTGCCAGCCATCGCGGCCCACGCGCCGCGCCCAGAACACACGCCCCTCGTCGTTCAACACAATGATGCCGACGTTCGGTCGGTAGCCATCCGGATCGATCATGGCAAGGCCCGTAACGTAGATGCCCCGATTCTTCCACGCACCGCCGCAGGCGGCAAGGCAAAGCCGCCAGAGCTTGACAGCACCGCGTTCCGCAATAGAATCGTGCGCCCCTTCGCCGCCGATGCGACCCGTTCGCCGCGGCCGGACGTACCGCCCGCGCGGCAGTACCTTTCAGCACATGGCTATGTAGCTCAGACGGTTAGAGCGCGAGACTCATAAGGTCAGGGTCATAGGGGCAGGATTCAAAAATTTGGCTATGTAGCTCAGACGGTTAGAGCGCGAGACTCATAATCCCGAGGTCGGTGGTTCGATCCCACCCATAGCCACCAGAATTCAAGCACTTGGCTTCAATCAAGCCCGCCATCAAGCGGGCTTTTTTGCGACAGATCCCTACCGCAGAGAGGCCGAGGTCGCTTGCGGCAGCGATCGTTTCGACCCTTGCGCAGCGGCTCCGCAGCCCCTTGTGACAGTTTCTGTGACACCTTGAAGTGTCACAGGCGCAGGTGAGTGGTGTAGAACGACCCCCGCACTCAATCGGCAACCTCGCGAAGAGGTCCTTGCGACGCCCGCACGGCTCGGTTCTGCCGGCGCAAGGCTTGAATTAAGGCCACCTCGAACCGCCACTCGATCAGCCGAGACTCCTGCAGAGGCGGTGATCTGCGGCAGCCGACACTTGCGACCTGATCGCGGTCCAGGAAGACCCGCTACAAATTGCGGTTTTCTCGAGCCGCGTCTCAACGAGGAGCGCCAATAGCGAGTGCCTCGGCCAACCGGGCCAGGACCGCGCGGCGGCCGCCGAACTGGCCGGCTCCAGTCAGGGATTTCGCGGGGCCAACCGCAGATCCGAGAGGGTCAGACCGTCCCGGCCTCTTCGTCGATGTACGTCAGCAATTCGCCCGGCTGGCACCCAAAGTACCTGCAGAGCTTGTCGACGACATCCGTACCGATGTTCGCGCCCGGTTGATTCGCGATCTTCGACAGCGTCGCGCGGTGGATTCCCGTGGACTCAGCCACCTCCGTCAGCGGGACGACGCGGCGCTCGTTGAACGCCTTGTCCGCGATCAGCTCAGTCAGCCGGAATCTAATCATGAACGTTACATGAATGATGTCGCCAAGAGGCGACGTTAGTTGTTGACAATCGCCACTAGTCGCCTATGATCGTCAACAGGTGTCGCTCATAAACGACAGCTGTTGACCAGAATCGACTGGAGGCTCAGATGGAAACTTACATCACCACCGATGAACTAGCTACCCGGATCCACTATGACGTCCGGACCATCCGGACACGTCTGAAGGACGCGGTGCTGCTGGAAGGCGTGCACTACATTCGACCGTTCGGGGGTCGAAAGCTTCTCTTCGTCTGGGAGGCGATCCAGCGCGACATCGGCAAGTTCTCGGCCGGTCGTGCTCCGGTTGTGCATCGGGACATCGGCATTCCCATGGCCAATGGCGCGGTGAGCCATGGCTAAGGTTCGTGCCCGTCCTGAGACGGGGATGCTCTACCTGGACTTCTTCTACAGAGGCGTCCGTTGCCGAGAGCAGACGGCCCTGCTTGACACCGCGGAGAACCGTCGCCGGGTACAGGCCTTGATGAACCGGGTCTCGAAGGAGATCAAGCAGGGCTTGTTCGATTATGCGGCGACGTTCCCGGGGAGTCCAAGGGCAGCCCAGTTCGGCGGGCCAGGTGTAGGCGCCGAGGGGATCCTTCCGGCCGGCCCTCCTCAAGCCGCAGGTCCAATCGCTTCCGATACGCCCACCTTCGCCGACTTTTCCGTGACGTGGCGGAAGGAGATGGCGCCCCAGTGGCGGCGCCAGCACCGGGACAGCGTGGATGCGACGTTCGACGCGCACCTGCTCACGGAGTTCGGTGACCGGCCGGTCGGCTCCATCGCCAAGGCCGATGTGATGGCGTTCAGAGCAAAGCTGGCGGAACTGCCCGGCCGTTCCAGCCCGAAGCTGTCCCCGACCACGATCAACAAGACGATGGGCCTCCTGCGCCAGTGCCTGACCGAGGCCAGCGAGCGCTTCGGGACGCCGGATGCCTTCAAGGGCGTGAGGCGGCTCAAGGGACGACGTCCCGACGTCAAACCGTTCTCGCTGGAAGAGGTCGAGAAGATCCGGGCCACCATCCGTCCGGACTACCGGAACTACGTCACCTGCCGCTTCTTCACCGGCATGCGCACCGGCGAGATCAATGGGCTGAAGTGGAAGTACGTCGACTTCGACCATGAAGTCATACGGGTTCGGGAGACGTTCTCGGCCGGCGAGGCGGAAGAGAACGCCAAGACCGAGAGCTCGATCCGCGACATCCCGATGCTCCCGATGGTGAGGGAGGCCCTGGAGCAGCAATGGAACGCGCGGGGCCCGAGCGACGAGTACGTGTTTCAGACCCGCGCAGGCCATCCGATTGACGCCCACAACTTCGCCAACCGCATCTGGTACCCCCTGCTGCGCTACCTCGAGCTTGAGAAGCGCAGGCCCTACCAGACCCGGCACACCGCCGCGACGCTGATGCTGGCCTCGGGCGAGAACCCGGAGTGGATCGCCCGGCTCATGGGGCACACCAACACCCAGATGCTCTTCACCGTCTACTCGCGCTTCGTGCCGAACCTGACCCGACAGGACGGCCTCGCCTTCGCAGGGCTGCTGAGCCGGCAAGACAGCAAGCCGCAGCCGGATTCGAGCCCGCCCGAGGTCAACGACCTGGAATCGATGGGCGCTGAGGAACTCCGGAACGCCCTGAGGGCGATGCTGGCCGGCGAGCGCCGCGGCGGTCCGCGGTCCCGTAAGAAGGCGAGGGCAGCACCACCGCTCTCGCCCACAACCTGAGGAAAAGCCATGCAGCTCATCTCAACAGGAAGCTTCCTCGGCTACACGCTGGAGGCCTACCTGCCGGACAACGGTTCGCTCGACCGCCTGACGTTGTGGGTGGTCAGCGCGGGTCGAGTGGTCGCCGAGTACGAGTGCCAGCGACCGCACGCATGCAGCGCCGACAGCCTCGCATGGGTCCTACCCACGCTCCGGAAGATGGCCCGGCAAGCCGCGAAACACCTGGCCAGTGTCCCGGATATGGGACAGGTCGCGCCGCGGCAGCCGGCGGTGAGAAGGCGTTCACCACACTGCCGACAAGAGCGGCCGGGAACTCGGCGGATGACCGCCCCAGGCCGGGCCGGCCAATCAAGCGCGCACACCCGGGTGCCCGCGACCACGTCCATTACAAAAGGAAGCCCACGATGACTGCATCAACGGATTGTCCCGTCCATGTCACGACCGGCGTCATCGATCGCTGGGGATACACGCTCGACGACGGCCTCGCGCCCATCCGGTTCAAGTTGTATGTACACGACGGTGCCTACGCGATCGCCACCTGGTGCCCGCCGTTCGTGCTCGCCGACGATCTCCACGTCGATCCCGTGCGGGTGACGCTGGTGCCTTGCCGCATCGATGCCGACACGTTGTGGGTCGCCACGGCGGTAGAGTTCGAGCCGGAAGCTCCCGTCCTCGATCTCATCCCGGAGGACTTCGGGGCGGACGAAGAGATCGTTTCAAGGCTGCGGCACGTCGTGGACCGCATCGGGAATGATGCGCTGGTTCGGCTGATCAACGACATCTGGAAGTTGCGCCGCGTGTTCCACAACTTCTGGACCTGTCCCGCCTCGCAAGCCCACCATCACGCATACCGTGGCGGGCTTGCCGCCCATACGCTGGAGATGGCCGAGCGGGTTGCGGACACGCCGTCGCTGTCAGGCAGCGACCGCGACATCGGCATCGCGTACGCACTGCTGCACGACCTAGGCAAGCTCTGGTGCTACGGCGACGGCGGCTTTGAGCCGGAGGCCCAACTTGGCCACGAGCTCGTCACGCTGACGCGGCTGAACTCGGAGTTCGATGGCCTCCAGCGTGACTGGCCGGAGGGCGCGGTCGCGCTGCGCTCGCTCATCTCCGGGCTCTGGAAGACAAAGGGGCGGAAGCCGATCCTGGCGGTCGGGAAGCTGGTGCAGGCGTACGACCAGATGAGCGTGGAGGAAGACCTGCGCGGTCGCGCCGCACGCCGCCACCAGCCGCGCGCGGTGATGGGCTATGCGGACAACGTGCGCCCGTTCCCGATCAGGCTTTGACCTGGTTCGCCGGAAACCCGGTGCAGAAGCGCGCTGTTCCAGATCCAAGCGAACGACTAAGGTCTCGCCGTGCGAACATCGTGCCTGGGGCTCTTCCGGGCGGGAAGCGAATGCCGTAGCTATTCCGCCTCGCGGAGCACGCTGCCCACCTGTGAACTCACCGCCGGCCCGGCTCCGCCCCGCCAGTGGACGGCAAGCTGCAACTGAACTGGATACCACCGATGCCGTTGACCCTGCCCCAACTCGAGCGCCATCTGTTCAAAGCCGCCGACATCCTGCGCGGCAAGATGGATGCCTCCGAGTTCAAGGAATACATCTTCGGGATGCTGTTCCTGAAGCGCTGTTCCGACGTGTTCGAGCAGCGCCGTGAGGAAGTCATCAGCCTCGAAAGGGAGGCCGGCAAGACCGAGGCCGAAGCACGGCTGTCGGCCGAAAACCCGCGCTGGTACAAGAAGGAAGGCTCGTTCTGGGTGCCGCCGCAGTCGCGCTACCAGACCCTGCTCAACGACGCTCACCAGAACGTCGGCGACCATCTGAACAAGGCGCTCACCGGCATCGAGACGGCCAATACCAGCCTGTATGACGTGCTGGAGCACATCGACTTCACGCGCAAGGTCGGCCAGAACAAGATCCCCGACATCAAGCTGCGCCAGCTCATCACGCACTTCGGCATCTACCGCCTGCGCAACGAGGACTTCGAGTTCCCGGACCTGCTCGGCGCCGCCTACGAATACCTGATCGGCGAATTCGCCGACTCGGCCGGCAAGAAGGGCGGCGAGTTCTATACCCCGCGCTCGGTCGTGCGGATGATGGTGCGGCTGATCAAGCCCGAACTGAAGCACGACATCTACGACCCCTGCTGCGGTTCCGGCGGCATGCTGATCGCCGCCAAGGAATACATCGACGAGCACGGCGAAGACGGCCGCAAGGCCAACCTGTTCGGCCAGGAGTTCAACGGCACGGTCTGGTCCATCGCCAAGATGAACATGCTGCTGCACGGCATCGGCACCGCCAACCTGCAGAACGAAGACACGCTGGCCGAGCCGCGGCACGTCGAAAACGGCGAGTTGATGCGCTTCGACCGCGTGATCACCAATCCGCCGTTCTCGATCAACTGGGGCAACACCGAAAAGAACGCCGACGGCACCCCCGCCTGGGCACCGAAGTTCGCCGAGCGCTTCCGCTTCGGCCAGGTGTCGCTGGGCGCCAAGAAGGCCGACCTGATGTTCCTGCAGCACATGCTGGCCGTCACCCGCGACGGCGGCATGGTCGCCACCGTCATGCCGCATGGCGTGCTGTTCCGCGGCGGCGAGGAAAGGACCATCCGCGCTGGCATCATCGACGCCGACCTTCTCGAAGCCGTGATCGGCGTCGCGCCCAACCTGTTCTACGGCACCGGCATCCCGGCTTGCATCCTCGTGCTGCGCCAGCAGGTGCAGAACGGCGCCAACCGCGTCAGCGGCAAGCGGCCTGAGCGCCAGGGCAAGGTGCTGTTCATCAATGCCGACCGCGAGTTCTTCGAAGGCCGCGCGCAGAACTACCTGCTGCCCGAGCACATCGAGAAGATCGTCACCACCTTCGACGAGTTCCGCGCCGTGCCCGGCTTCTCGGCCATCGTGGACACCGCCACGCTGAAGGCCAACGACTACAACCTCAACATCCGCCGCTACGCCGACAACGCCCCGCCAGCCGAGCCGCACGACGTGCGCGCCCATCTGGTGGGTGGCGTGCCCAAGGCCGAGGTGGCGGACAAGGCGGCCTTGTTCCAGGCCCACGGCTTGAATCCGCTCGATCTGTTCGCCGAGCGGGATGCGAAGTACTTCGATTTCAGCCCCGGGTTGACCCGGCGCCAGGACCTCAAGCCGGCCATCGAAGGCAACGCCGGCCTGGTCGCGAAGGAAGCCGCTGTGCGTACGGCGTTCGAGCAGTGGTGGCAGCAGCACAGCGCCCGCATTACGGCTCTGGCCGGGCAGCTGGACAACGCCGCCAGCCTCGTCGCCCTGCGCAACGACCTGCTGGCCAGCTTCAGCGAATCGCTGGAGGCCATCGGCCTGCTCGACCCCTTCCAGGTGCGCGGCATCGTCGCCGGCTTCTGGTACCAGACCAAGTACGACTTCCTCACCCTGATGGCGCGCGGTGCCAAGGGCGTCGCCGATGCCTGGCGCACCAGCATCGTCACCGCGCTGGAAGACAAGGCCAGCAAGGAGAGCCCGCTGGAACACAAGCTGGTCAGGTTCCTGATGAGCGACTTCGTCGAGGCCATCAGCGAGCTGGAGGCGAAGAAGGCCGAGCTGGACAGTCAGATCAAGGCCGCCACCCCAAAGGATGCCGAGGCCGAGGACGGCGAAGCCGCCGAGGCTGCCGAGGACGCCGACGACGAGGAGAACGCGGTCGACGAAGCCCAGCTCAAGGCGTGGAAGAAGGAGCTGGCTGCCATCAAGAAGCAGCTCAAGGCCAAGAAGGAGAGCTTTGCGGCGCACATCAACGCGGCCGTCGATGGCCTGTCACCCGAACAGGCCGCCGAGCTGCTGCTGACCATCCTACACGACGACATGCGCGCCATCCTCGAGCGCTACATCGCCGCGCAACGCAAGGCCATCGTGGCCGCGTTCGAGAACTGGTGGGACAAGTACCGCGTGACGCTGACCGAGATCGAGGGCAAGCGCGATGCAGCGGCGCAGGCGCTGCAGGGGTTCTTGAAGGGGTTGGGGTATGTCTGAAACGACGCCCCCGTCTTTCTCGCAATATCAGCTGGCAGAACTCGCAGCGCCAGGCTCAGACACATTTGTGGATGGTCCCTTCGGTTCGAGCCTTAAATCACACGAGTACGTCGATGCCGGTGTGCGCCTAATTCAGCTGCAAAACATCGGCGAAGGCGTGTGGCGCGATGAGAACAAGAAATTTATCACTGCTCGAAAGCTCAAGACTCTCGAACGTCATCGGGCGATCCCAGGCGACATTGCGATCGCGAAGATGGCCGACCCAGTGGCGAGGGCGTGCCTTGTTCCGCCAGTGGCAGAACAGTTTGTCGTGGTAGCCGATTGCATCCGGCTTCGGTTGGACGAGGCTCGATTTGACCCCGGCTTTGTGGTTCGAGCAATCAACAGCCCGTACACTCGCCGCGAGGCCGAGAAGAAGGCCATCGGTTCGACACGAGTCCGAATCAACCTCAGCGTGTTGAAAACAGTTGCTTGCCTCGCTCCTGGACTGCCAGAGCAACAAGCAATCTCGCGCATCCTCGACACCCTCGACACCGCCATTCACGAAACCGAGGTGATCATCGCCAAGCTCAAGGCCGTCAAGCAGGGCCTGCTGCACGACCTGCTGACGCGCGGCATCGACGCCAACGGCGAACTGCGTTCGCCTCAAGCCGAGGCGCCGCATCTCTACAAGGAGTCGCCGCTGGGGCGGATTCCGAAGGAATGGGACGCCACCCCACTCAGGAACCTGCTCTCCGACACATACCGCTACCCCAGCTATTACGGCATAAATTATGTCGAGGACGGCGTATCTGAAATAAGAGGCGAACTCGTGCGATCGGATGGCACCTTGTCTGACTCTACGGTCGAATATCGTCACATCAGCGAGAAAACTGCCTCGCGCTTTCCGCGAGTTCGGCTTTGTTCTGACGACGTTGTCATGACTGTGCGCGGGACAATTGGAAAGTTCGCACTGGTCCCTGGCTGGCTGGAAGGGTCTGTGATAACTGCCAACCTGCTCAAACTTTCACCAAACCGGACTGCTGTCGAGCCAGCTTGGCTGATGCATATGCTCTTGTCTTCGGCATTTCAGGAGCGATTGGATGCGGCTTGCTCGGCAACGACCATCAAGACCATCCAGGTTCCCGCCCTGCTCGACATCCGCACTGCCACTCCTCTGAGATCCGAGCAGAAGGAGATAGGTGCCAGACTCTCAGCGATAGACAGACGCATATCACTGGAGTTGGTGGAGCTGGAAAAGCTAAAGATCAATAAATCCGGCCTCATGCACGACCTCCTCACCGGCCGCGTCCGCGTCACGCCGCTGCTTGCCGAGGCGGAGCAACACGAACGGAGTACCTGAAGGCCGCGGGCCGGAAATGACGCGAACGGGCTTCCCCATCGAATCCATGCGATAAAGTCGCTTCCTTGCATGACGCATCAGGGGGCGCTCATGGAATCGACTGCTTCGGCGCGTGCCGTTTCGACATCGGCCGCGCAGCCTGTCATTGGCCCGCGCGATCTGGTGGCGGGCCTCGGCAGCGCGCCCCGCGATCTGCTGGCGGCCTGCCTGGCGCTGTTCGAGGACAGCACCCTCCGGAGGCGGCTGACCCATCTGCTGGAAAGCTGGACGCCCACGGTAATGCCTCGGGACGATGGCGCCGCTGACGTGGGCCACGCCGCCGACTCGCTGCGCAGCACGATCGACGCGATCCGCGACAGCCAAGTTTCCGACGATGCCTTGCGGGTGCGCTTGTGGATCTACCTGCGCTCGGCGTTTGGCCTGCCGCCACGCACCTTCGGCACGCTGCGCTCGGCCGCCACCTCGGCCGATGACCTGGTCGCCACCGCCGTGCATGGTTTGCAGCCGGGCTTTGCCGAAAGGCAATGGGAATGGCTCAAACGCAGCACCGGCATGGGGACGCCGATCGAGGTTCCCGACAGCTTCGATGGGCTGGCGCGGAAGACGCTGGAGGAGCTGGCGGCGCAGGTGATGGCCGGAACGGATGCCGCGTCGAAGGAGGCGCGCGATCAGGTCCTCGCCGAACTGCGCGAGCGTGTGAAAGGACTGAACGCCGACGATCAACAAGTCCTGATGGACGCCATCGGCGTCGACCAGCTCAACGACGAGGCGCTGCTCAAGATCCTGATGACCGGCGGCGGTCTCGCCGCCTTGAATGTCGGCGTCGGCATGGCCGGATTCGCGGCCTACATCCTGGCAGCCAAGGTCTCCGCGTTCATCCCGCTGGTCAGCGGCCCGGCGCTGGTTTCCCTGCTGGCGGTGCTCTCCAATCCGATCACGCTGGTGCTGGCGACGCTCGGCATGGGTTGGCTCGCCACGTCGTCGGCCGAGACACAGATCCAGCGCGCGGTGGCGCTGCGCGTGATGTCGCTGCTGGCGCTGCACGGCCTGTCATCCGGCGGGGATGGCCTGCGCAGCGCAGCGCGGGCCTTCCATGCGCTGCCGGAAATGCGCCCGATGGGCCGGCTGGATGATGCGCGCTTGCGGCCCTACCAGCACGACTGGGCGGTCATTGCACCGGCTCACCGCCAGTAGGAGCCTTTGGATGACGAAGTCGCGCAGCTGACGGACCGCTGTCCGCACGGCGAGCACGGCCAGAGCCGCTGGGGGCGCCTGCTCGAAGCCGACCCGGACGCGGCCGCCGACACCGCGATTCTCGCCTCGCTCACGCTGGGCGAGCTGGTCTACAACATCCATCGGCTCGATCCGAACGTGCTGCAGGCGGCCGATTTCTCGCGTGTGGAGGATCTGGCTGATCCGATCGAGTTTGCCGGCTTCGCGCATCGCATCGCCGAGATGGGTGCGGCCAGCCAGCTTGGCGCATTCAGCAATCTGAGGGGCTACGTCGCCGAACAACTGGTCGCCGCGCAGTTGATCGAGCAAGGTCACCTCGTCGAGTTCCCCGTCACCTCGAACCAGGCCGGCTGGGATCTGAGCGTCGATGGCGTGAAGTTCCAGGTGAAGAACGCTTCGGACCTGTCGCTGCTGCATCGACATTTCGACATGGGGTACGACTACCCGGTCATCGCCAACTCCGAAGTGGCGGACATGCTGGCGCGCCATGCGCCCGACTCGTTGCCGGACTGGGCCGACCAGGTCCACTTCGTCGAGGGGTACAGCCGTTCGGCCGTCGAGCATGTGACGCACCAGACGCTGGATGCCGGCGACGACCTGCTGCATCCGGACGTGCCGGTGTTCACCGTCATGCTGGTTGGACTGCGACACCTGCTGCGCTTCAACAGCGGCGAACTGTCTGCGACTCAGGCGGTGCAGGAGGTCCTGGTCGATGGCAGCGTGCGCGCCGGCCTGGCGGCCGTGGGCAATTACGCGGGGGTGACCATCGGCTTGTTGGTATTCGGCCCCGCTGGCGCCCTGATACTGGGCTCGGCGCTCCCCGTGCTGAGCCGCTGGCACGCCACCTCGGTCAGGAAGGGACTCGACGCGTTGGTGCGGAGCGACAGCTACATGGCATGGGACCGCGACTGCCGCGAGGCTCAGCGGGCGCTGATCGCCGTGCTGGAGCGCAAGCTGCAGGACAAGGCCGAGCGGATGAAGCAACGCGTGCCCGATTCATCCGACGGCGTGGTCGGGCGTTATCTGCGCTGGCGTTTCGATGATGAACTCAGGTTTCTTCGGGAAGCCTGGTGTCGCTTGAAGGTGATCGGCGCCGATGCGTCGGTTCCGATGGAGGAAGCAGGTCCGCAACTCCTGACCTGGCTAAGCACCAGCACGCTGCATCCGGTGGTGTACCAGGTGCCGCTTCGGCAGTGGTCGGCGATCATGTCGAAGCGACCTGCGCTGGGTGAGCGGGTCGTAGAAACTGCGGCGGATGTGGGTAAGAAGGCCGTCGATACCGGCAAGGAAATGTTCGGCAGCGTCATGGGCTGGCTCAGCGAGCGCCAAGGCAGGAGAGAAGAGTGAAGTGAGGCCGACTGGCGGCGAAGCGGTACGCGGGTAGCATGTGCTATGCGTGACAAGCAACAGGGGGCGGCAATGGGCTGGGAAAACGAGGATGTCGAAAGACCATTCATTGCTCAGCTGCAGGCGCTGGGCTGGTCGCACATCGAGGGCAGCCTCGATGACCCGGGCGTTTCCGGCCGCGCGAGCTTTGCCGAGGTCATCCAGGAGCACGTGCTGCGCGAGCACCTGCGTGCCCTGAATCCCGGTCCGGATGGAACTCCCTGGCTGGATGATGCGCGCTTGTCCGAAGCGGTGGCGGCCATCACCCGGCTCGGCACGCACAAGCTATTGGAGGCCAACCAGAAGGCCACCGAGCTGTTGATCAAGGGTCTGACCGTCGAGGGTCTGCCGGGCTGGGACGGCGGACGCGGCCAGACGATCCGCTTCATCGACTGGGATACGCCGGCCAACAACCGCTTCACGGTGGTCAACCAGTACCGCGTCTATTGTCCGCCCGGCTTCAACTGCGCCAAGGCCTTCATCGTGCCGGATCTGGTGCTGCTGGTGAACGGCATCCCGGTGGTGGTGGTGGAGTGCAAGAGCCCGTTGATCCCCGAGCCGCTGACTGAGGCGGTCGACCAGTTGCGCCGCTACAGCAACCAGCGCAAGGCGGCCTTCGAGGTGGACGAGAACGAGGGCAACGAGGCGCTGTTCGCCACCAACCAGTTGTTGATTGCCAGCAGCTTCGATGAGGCGCGCGTCGGCAGCGTCGGCGCGGCCTTCGAGCATTTCGCGCAGTGGAAGACGGTAGTCGGCCCTGATGGTCACGGGTCCGAGATCGACGTTGCGCGGGCCTTGGGCAAGCCGGCCCTGTCGGAACAGGAGCGCCTGATTGCCGGCCTGTTGAAGCCCGATCACCTGCTCGACGTGGTGCGGCACTTCCTGCTGTTCCTGCAGCCGGGCGGCCAGGCCATCAAGTCGGTCTGCCGCTACCAGCAGTACCGGGCGGTGAATCGCGCCATCGCACGGCTGAAGACCGGGCAGACGCGCCTGCAACACGGCGAGCACGACCAGCGCGGCGGCATCATCTGGCACACCCAGGGCTCGGGCAAGTCGCTGACCATGGTGTTCCTGGTGCGCAAGATGCGCGCGGATGCGCAGCTGCGGCGCTTCAAGGTTATCGTCGTCACCGACCGCAAGGACCTGCAGCGCCAGCTTTCCGACACCGCCACGCTCACTGGCGAGGTGGTCGAGGTCGCGAACAGCTCTGCGGGCGTGAAGGCGCTGGCACGCCGCAAGGGGCCGGGGCTGATCTTCGCCACCATCCAGAAGTATCGCGACACCGATACGGCGGGTGAGGCGCCGCTGACGGCCGAAGACCTGCCCAAAGTGAATGAACCGGAGGCCGCGTACGCGGCGCGCGAGTCGTTCGAGGTGCTCAACGAGGACGACGGCATCCTCGTGCTGGTGGACGAGGCGCATCGCACGCAGGCCGGCGATCTGCACGCAAGCTTGCTGGCGGCGCTGCCGAATTGCGCGCGCATCGGCTTCAGCGGCACGCCGATCATCATGGGCGAGAAGAAGCGCACGCACGAGATCTTCGGCGAATTCATCGATCGCTACACGATCAAGCAAGCCGAGGCCGACGGCGCCACGGTGCCGGTGCTCTACGAAGGGCGCACCGCCACCGGCGCGATCAAGGATGGTGCCAGCCTCGACGAGCTGTTCGAGGACCTGTTCCGCCAGCACACGCCCGAGGAGCTGGAGGCGATCAAGCAGAAGTACGCCACCAAGGGGCACATCTTCGATGCCCCGGCGCTGATTGCCGACAAGGCGCGCGACATGCTGCGCCACTACGTCACCAACATCCTGCCCAACGGCTACAAGGCGCAGGTCGTGGCCTACAGCCGGCTGGCCGCGATCCGCTACTTCGAGGCGTTGCGCAAGGCGCGAGACGAACTGCTGGCCGAGGCCGAGGCGCTCGCTGCCGACGACAAGGCGCTGGACGACGAGGCGCTGTGCCAGCGCCCACCCCGCGTGCAGGCAACGGTGCAAGCCTGGCGCTATCGCGACATCCTGGCCCGCCTCGAGTTCGCGCCGATCATCTCCGGCAGCAACAACGACGATCCGGCGTGGAGCCCGTGGACCGATGGCACGGCGCAGGAACGGCTGATCAAGCGCTTCAAGAAGCCGCTGTTCCACGCCGACCCCACCAAGACCGACCCGCTGGCCTTCCTGGTCGTGAAGTCTATGCTGCTGACCGGCTTCGATGCCCCGATCGAGGGTGTGATGTACCTGGACCGGCCGATCCGCGAAGCGGAGCTGCTGCAGGCGATCGCGCGCGTCAACCGCACCGGCTTCGGCAAACGCTGCGGCATCGTGGTGGACTACTACGGCGTGGCGCGGCATCTGAAGGAAGCGCTGGCCGCCTACGCAGACGAGGATGTGCAAGGCGCGCTGGCCAGCCTCAAGGACGAGGTGCCGGTGCTGCGCGACCGCCATCTGCGCGTGGTCGACCTGTTCCGCAGGCAGGGCATCGAATCGCTGGACGACGAGGAGGCGTGCGTCGCGGCCTTGGCCAGCGAGAAGCTGCGTGCCGAGTTCGCGGTCAAGCTCAAGGCGTTCCTGGCCTCGCTGGACACGGTGCTGCCGCGCCCGGAAGGACTGCCTTTCTCCGCCGATGCCAAGCGGCTGGCCTACATCTATGCGCGGGCCCGCAACCGGTACAAGGACACGCCCGTCCTCGGCAAGGACGTCGGCGCCAAGGTGCGCAAGCTGATCGACGACCACGTGATCTCGCTGGGCGTCGATCCGAAGATTCCGCCGATCCAGCTCACCGATGCCGAGTTCGACATGCATCTGGCCCGCTCGGCGAGCGACCGCGCCAAGGCGTCGGAGATGGAACACGCGATCCGCTCGCACATCCGCAAGCACGTGGACGAGGACCCGGTGCTGTACCGCAAGCTGTCCGAACGCCTGAACGACATCCTGAAGACGCTGGGCGAGCAGTGGAACGAGGTGATTGCGCAGTTGCAGAAGATCATCGACGAATTGCGTACGGGCAAGGCCGCCACCGCCGATGCGCCCGTCGACCTGCCCGAGCACTGCGCCCCGTTCCTGCGCACCGTTCTCGACGTCGTCCGCGCCGACCAGGACGCCACGCCGGCAGAATTGATGCGTCTGAAGGATGTGACCGTCGAGCTGGTTGAACTGCTGTCGCAGGAATTGAAAGCCAACCCGAGGATCTGGACCCCGAACAAGATCCCCGACCAGGAAAACCTGCGCGACGGCGTGCTGTTCGAGCACCTGATGCGCCTGCGCCCGGCGCTGGTGGATGCGGACAAGGCGGGTGTGCTGGCCGACAGGCTGATGGAACAGGCGCGCGCCAACCACGATCGGCTGGTGCAGGTGTGACGCGATGCTGGCACCCGTGAAATCGACCGCCACCCTGGCGGACCTAGCCGCCTCGACGCCGGGGCGCGGCCTGACCGTGGACGACCTGCACTTCGCGGTACGTCACAGCTCGCGCCGCAAGACGATGCAGATCACGGTGGAGCGCAACGGCGAGCTGGTGCTGAGCGCGCCTCCCGGCGTGAGCACAACCCGCCTGCGCGAGTTCGTGCTGGCCAAGCGCTTCTGGATCTACACCAAGCTGGCCGAAAGGGACCGCCTGCAGCGGCACGCGCCGCGCAAGCAGTTCGTCGGCGGCGAGGGTTTCCTGTACCTGGGCCGCAGCTACCGGCTGAAGCTGGTCGACGACCAGGATGTCCCGCTGAAACTCGCGAGCGGCCGCTTCTGCCTTCGCCGCGAAGCCCTGCCCGCCGCGCGCGATCACTTCATCCGTTGGTACGCCGAACGCGCCCGCGCCTGGCTCTCCAGCCGTGTCGCCGACTATGAGACTCGGATGGAGGTAAATCCGGCCGGCGTGAAGGTGCAGGATCTGGGCTACCGCTGGGGATCATGCGGCAAGGGCGATTGGCTGTACTTCCATTGGAAGGCGATCCTGCTGCCGGCTCGCATTGCCGAGTACGTAGTCGTGCACGAGATCGCACATCTGCACGAGCCGCACCACACACCGGCGTTCTGGCTGCGGGTAGAGCGTGCGATGCCGGATTACGCGCAACGAAAGGACTGGTTGGCTGAGCATGGAATCGATGTCGAGGGGATCTGAGAACAATGGCGAACTACATCACCGGTGACCATTTCAAGCTGCTGAACAAGTGGAAGGGGCAGAAGCGCGACGAGTCGAATCCCGAGCAGAACCGCGCCTACGACGAACTGAAGCAGGCCTACGAGCTGGTTGCCGCATGGGCCGACAAGCTGAGGGCACGCTGCTTCCCCGACGGTCGTGTCGAAGTCCGCAGGAGGCCGACCAATCAGGCCAACAACTTCGCCGGTTACCTGTGGGCCAGGATCTATCCGTCACCTGATGCACCCAAGGAGCTTGCGTACACCGTCGATATCGCAGCGGGCACCGGCTTCACTGTGAAGATCGACACCGCGGGTCTGGATGACACCGGGGCAACCCGACAGGCTTACCTCTCACTCCGCGACGCGCCCGGAACCCCGGGTTTTGTTGCGAACCTGACCGCCGAAGCTGGGCTGGGAATGAGCCTCGATGAGTTGGCCGAATGGAGCGCGAACGCGATCGGTGACTTTGTGCCGTCTTACGAGCAGCTCTGTGACGAACTCGACCTCACGCCCCAGGCGACCGGCTTCGTGCACCAGGAACCCATGGAATTTCTCAATGGCGCGCATGGCGTGACGCTCCCGACACCACCGCCGAAACGGAAAGGACATTGCATGGATGTCTGGGTGGTGTCCCAGTCGCGCCAGCGGGAAGCCGGGAAGACGCCCTCTCGCGAGGAGGTCGCCGGCGATCCCCGATTGGCCCGATCCAACACGAACAACGTTGAACAGGAGTTCAATCGCTGGCGCAGGTGGTGGAACGAGGGGCGGTCGCCAGCTGCGGATGCCGACCATCACCCGGGTGGTGTCGCCCAGGCACGGGTACCTGGAAGGCGCGCGGCCTGGCCGATGCCAGTGAACCGCATCCTCTACGGCCCGCCTGGCACGGGCAAGAC
This sequence comes from Lysobacterales bacterium, assembly GCA_017305135.1. GTDB lineage: Bacteria > Pseudomonadota > Gammaproteobacteria > Xanthomonadales > Rhodanobacteraceae > Dokdonella_A. The sequence goes on from JAFKNA010000007.1 coordinate 86,432, forward strand.
CCACCGCACCATCGACGAGGCGGTGAAGCTGCTGGATCCGGACTTCGAAGCTGCCGCCGGCGAGGATCCCCGCGCGAGCCTCAAGGCACGTTTTGATGAACTCGTCCGCGAGAAGCGCATCCGCTTCGTCACCTTCCACCAGAGCTTCAGCTACGAGGACTTCGTCGAAGGGATTCGCGCCAAGCCGGCTGATGGTGGACCAAAGTTCGACATCGAGCACGGAATCTTCCGCCAGATCTGCAGGGCTGCCGCAGGCTCGGCCAAGGTGGCCGAGGAGGTTGGTGTGCGCGACGGCGCGCGTATCTGGAAGCTGTCGATCGATGGCACCGACTCTAGCCAGACGCGCGACTACTGCCTGGCACACGGCGAGGCCCGCATAGGCTGGGCACATGTTGGCGATCTCCGCGATGCGCACTTGACCGAAAACCCCGACTTCATCGCTCTGGGTAGCAATGATCGAAACACCCTGCTGACGTTCGCGTGCGAAACCGAACCTGGTGACGTGGTCCTGTGCATCGGTTCCGACACCACGGTACAAGCGATCGGCGTGATCCAGGGCGAGTATGACCATCAGCCGGAAACGCCCCTCGGCGTTCGGTCCGACTACGCGAACATCCTGCCGATCAATTGGTTGGCGACCGGACTCTCGCTGGACATCCGCCCAATCAACGATGGACGGCGGTTCACGCAGAAGACGATCTATGAAATCGACCGCTTCGGTTGGCCAAAGCTGTCGGATTTCCTCGATGCCAACGCGGTCGTTCTCGAAAGCAGCACGAAAGGAGAGCACCTGCGGGAGCTGCCGCACGTCCTCATCATCGACGAGATCAATCGCGGCAACATCTCGCGCATTTTCGGCGAGCTCATCACCCTGATCGAGCCGTCCAAGCGCAAGGGCATGCCGGAGGCGCTAGAAGTGGTGCTTCCTTATTCGAAAGATCCATTCAGCGTACCTGCCAACCTGCACCTGATCGGCACCATGAATACCGCCGACCGCTCGCTGGCGGGACTGGATCTGGCGCTGCGCCGGCGCTTCGAGTTCGTCGAGATGCTGCCCGAGCCCGAGCTGCTGTCCAAAGTCGTCGTTGCGGGCATTCCCATCAAGGCCTTGCTCGAAAAGATCAACAGCCGCATCGAAGCCCTGCTTGGCCGCGACTACACGATCGGGCACGCCTACTTCATGGGACTCAACTCGGAATCTCCCATCGGGGAGCTCGCAGATGTATTCCAACGCAAGGTGATGCCGCTGCTGCAGGAGTACTTCTTCGAGGACTGGGAGAAGATCGCGTGGGTCTTGAACGACCACCGGAAAGAGGACGCGTCCCTGCAGTTCGTGCGCAAAAATGGCCGCAACCAGGACCTGTTCGGCCCCGACGTGGACCTGCCGCGCGCCCCGCAGGACTGGTACGTCGATCCGAAAGTCTTCACGAACGCGGCGGCCTACCGAGCAATCATTGACGCGCCAGCAGCGGGTGCGCCCGTTCCAGGCGCACCAACATCCGGCGCGGCGACAGCGGTAGCGCTGGTCACCGAATGAACCTGATCAGCGTCCGCGAGCACGCCCGGATTGCCGCAGGGCCGCTGGCGGCGGAAAGCCTCGATTCGGCGACGATCCCACATTCCGCGTTCGACTGGCTATGCCGCGAGTCGGCACGCCTGCGGAAGAACGGCGCGGTGTTGGTGCAGCTCGAGGAGCGGCACGCGCTGCGCCTCGACAACTATGTGGGCGTGCTGGAAACCCCGTGCGGCACCCGCATCGAGATCCTGCCCAAGCATGTGGATGGCGTGGCAGGCACCGCCGCCGCACGCAAGGCATTGGTCAACATGCTGCGCCATGGGCTGCACCTTCCGACTCGCGACACCGGGCCAACGGCGCTGCACACCTTTGACAGGCCGGTTAGCGAATGGATCCTCGGCGAGTTCCTTTCCGAGCTGGATGCGCTGGTCCGGCGCGGTCCCAGGTTCGACTACAAGACTGTCGAGGAAGAAGCCCGTTTCCTTCGCGGCCGTCTGCGCGTGGCCGCCCAGATCCGCCAGCCAACCGGGCGCCAGCACCTGTTCCAGGTGGAGCACCAGATCTTCGATGCCGATTGCGCGGAGAACCGGCTGCTCGTTTCCGCTCTCGCCAAGGCGGCGGCCCTGACTCGCGACCCCGGCAACTGGCGCCGCGCGCACGAGCTGCAGCACCAGCTTGCCGATATCCAGCGCAGCCATGACATCGGCGACGACTTCCGGCGCTGGCGCGACGACCGACTGATGGCGCGCTACCGCGCGCTGCGGCCTTGGTGCGAGCTGATCCTGAAGGACCGCGATCCGAGTTCCGTGCTCGGCGACTGGACCGGGCGCAGCCTGCTGTTCCCGATGGAAAGGGTGTTCGAGACGTATGTCGGTGTTTGTCTTCAACGCACGCTTGCTGCCGGTATCCGGCCCGGCAAGCCTCGCTCGGAATATCTCTGCCGCCAGGGCGAGCGCCGCGCGTTCCAGTTGAAGCCGGACTTCCTGATCAGGCATGGAGATTCGGCCTGGGTGGTGGACGCCAAGTGGAAGCGCCTCGACAGCGCTGCGCAGGACACCAACTACGGGCTTGGCCAAGGCGATGTCTACCAGCTTCATGCCTACGCCCACCACTATGCGAAGGGCTGCGGACAACTCATCCTGGTGTTCCCGCGGACCGGCTCGTTCAGCGCGCCGCTGGAACCCTTCGTCTTCCAGGGAGGCCACCAGTTGCACGTCATCCCGCTCGATGTGACCAGCGGTACATTCGTCACGGACGTGTCTGGGCACTTCCCCTGGGCTCCGCAATCGCGCGCGCACCACGGAAGCTCACTGGTAGGATGACCCGAATCCACGGCGAGTCCGACCATGTGCTCCTCGACTCAGATCCAGCAGGACTACAAGAAGTACGTGCTCCTGTGGGGCGCCGATATCAGCCAACGAGCCGGACCTGCTGTCCTTTGCCGCCATCACCGACGAGCCACCGCACGAGGTGGCCGCGGCTGGCCATGATCGCTGCGTATTCCGATCAAGCCAGAACACGTGGGCGCATGGCTGAATCCCGATCCTGCGATTCTGGCCGCATTGCAGGCCATCCTCGACGATCGCGAACGGCCATATACGAGCACCAGAAAGCGGCGTGAGGCGAGGAAGCGGACTCGGGTACCGTGGTCTGACAGCCGTCAATCCGGGTAGGCTGCTTTCGGCCAGAGGTAGCCTTGCGGCTGCTGTGGGACGCTGTGGGACGCCATGGAGCAGTCATTCGACCGCACCTGATCTGGTCACGCCCGAGAACCGATCAAGCTATTAGCAGTGGCGTCGCCGCGAGACAAGTGCATGCGTTACAATTCCAGAACATAAAAATAGGGGTGGCTGGGGCGCGATGTGGTCAGATAACGAGACAACAGTTGACTACCTAAACTTCGGTGTCGTCGCCGACGCGTGTGCGAACCTTTTACAGCAAGCTAGGGGAATGCCGCTCTCGGTCGGCATCTCCGGCGGCTGGGGGGTCGGCAAGACCTCGCTCGTCCGGATGATTGAGGGCCGACTGAAACAGGCCGATACGCCAGGGCAGAACAGCTATGTCGTCGTTACTTTCAACCCTTGGCTCTATCAGGACTTCGAGGGCGCCCGCAACGCATTGCTGCAACTCGTCGGCGACGAAATCCTGCGGCTCGCGGCCAAGGACGAGGGCCTGCTGAAGAAGGCCAAGAGGCTCCTGAAACGCATCAACCTCCTTCGACTGGCTCAATTGGGCGGTGAAGCTGCCGCAACGCTCTACACAGGCGTGCCGGTCGGCAACATCGGCGCTGCCGTCATGAAGGTGGCAGGGATCTTCGGGCTCGGTACCGGGGACGACGCCGAGGAGGGCGGGAAAGGCAAGGCGGACAAGGAGAAGGATGATGGCTTGCTCAGGCCAGCCGAACCGATATCGTTGCCCAACGAGATTCAGGCCTTCCGCAACGCCCTCGAGGAGCTGCTTGAGCAGTTGAAGGTCACGCTGGTCGTCTTCGTCGATGACTTGGACCGCTGTCTTCCGAAGACTGCCATCTCAACGCTCGAGTCGATTCGTCTCCTCCTCTTCCTAAAGCGGAGTGCCTTCGTCGTTGCGGCCGACAACGAGTTCATTCGTGGAGCAGTACGCGTTCACTTCGAGGGCACGGGCATCTCGGGCGAGGTTGCGACAAACTACTTCGACAAGCTCATCCAGGTTCCGTTGCATGTCCCTCGTCTGGGCATCAACGAGGCGAAGGCCTACTTGGCGCTCCTGCTAATGGAGCGGGCGCATGCCGACGGCCGCTTTGACGCCAGCAAGTTCGAGGCTGCCAGGAAGGCCATTCCCGAGCAGCTGCAAACGAGCTGGAAAGGCAATGCCGTCACGACCGATTTCCTGCAGAGTCAGGTCGGTGCGGACAATGCTGAGATGATGGCGCTGATGCAGTTGGCGGAAGGATTGGCGCCGTTGCTGACCACCTCCAGCGCGGTGAACGCAAACCCGCGGTTAATGAAGCGGTTCTTGAACACGGTGTACCTCCGGTCTGCCCTGGCTGCGCCACAAGGCATCAGTCTCGACATCCCGTCCCTCGCAAAGTGGCACCTTGTCGAACGTTGCGACGAGACGCTGGCGAACGCTTTGGCAGCGAGGGTCACATCTGCGTCTGACGGCCGGGTACCTGCACTGCAAGCCGCAGAGGCAGCCGCGGCTGGCGGCCCCGACGAGCACCTGCCGGAACCTTTCAAAGACGATGTCTTCACGCGCGAGTGGCTGCAATTGCGGCCCGCGCTGGGCGAGACAGACCTTCGCCCCTTGCTGCACCTCAGCAGAGATACTGCAACGCGGGACTTTGGCGCTGACAACATGACTGCTGAAGGCCGCGCCCTCCGGGACGCTTTGGCTAGCGCAACGGCGCCAAATGGTCCGCTGACCGAAGCCATCAAGGCGGCTGGAGCAATCCAAGCAGGGATGGCGATGGGCAAAGCATGGCAGTTGAAGGCCTCAAAGCGAACGTGGCGCTCGCTCGAGGATGTCGTGCCGCTTATCGAGCCTTGCAAGGTCTATTCAGAGCTGGCGGCCCAAGCATCAGCGCTGCTGGCTGAAGCACCAGTGGCGAAGGTCGGACCTGGCGTCATTCCCCTCCTGTACGCGCAAGCGTGGGCTCGCCCAACAGTCGACAAGTGGGAGACGGACGCGTCCGTCGACAAGCCAACCAAGGCGGCTATTCAGCAGGCAAAGAAGGGGACGCGGTAGTGGGAACCTCGACATCAAGCTCGGGTGGCAAGGCCGGCTCCCCCTTCGATCCTGAGTGGCTAACACCCGAGGGATCCGCTGCGGGCACAGCCGGTGGCGATGACGCTGCTGGCGACGGAGACCAAGATGGGAGTGACGACTCCGCCGCGTCGGGCGGCGTCGACACACAGGCCGGTCCTGGCGAGGAAGGTGCAGCAGAAGCGGCCTTCGCACCCAGTCGCAGATTCGCCGACGCGCGAACCAAGATGTCTGCCTACTTGGGCGGCGGCGGACGTGAGTTATTAAGGTCGGCCACAAAGAGCATGGTTACCAGGGGCATGGGTGGGGCGCGCCGCGCCGCTTCGACCATGCGAGGCACGGCCCAAGGCACCGGAGCCCTCGGTGAGTTCTTGGCGTCCGCCCGCGACAGGTCCAACCCTCGTGTCGTCGACTGGGTCAATCGAACTCGGCAGGCGAACCTGGCCGCCGACGACCTCATTTTGGAGCTGGTCAAGGAGGTCATGCCGGGAACCGGCAGCGTCGACGACGAATCGCTGCGCAATGCCGCAGCAGAAGCACTTGGGCAACTCTATGAGTTGAACCCCAATGTCGACATCTTCGACCTCACCGACGCGCAGATTCACGAAGTCATGGCCATCACGATTGCCAACGACGTCTGCAATCGCATGGACCTTCAGCTCGGGCAGGCATACGAGAAGCTGAAGTACAACGCGCTACAGATTCAGCTGTATCGGAAAGACGTGAAGGAATACGTGCAGTCGGCGGTTCGCGTCGTCATGGAGCGACTCGGCGCGGCGGGACTCGACCCCAAGCGTCTCGCTCGTGAAGTGCTCCAGTCTGCAATGGAGGTGTTCGCATCATGATGAAGGTGCTTTGCACGTCCGTTGACCATCTGCCCGCGACACTCGCGCAAGGCGAACGTGCCTTCACGCTGTTCAAGAGCGCCAAGCGTGCTGGCGTTGGAACCATCGCGCAGGGCTGGCGCGGGTCGCTGAAGCGGAAGGGCTTTGCGCCAAGCGTCCAAGCTTGGGACTTCGCGCAGTTCTGCCTGTCCGTATGCGCGGCTGACCTCAGCTGCCCACGGAACAACAGCGCCGACGGCTGGACGCGAGCCATTGAGCTGACGGTCGCGCTGCACGAACCTCTTCGGTGGGCGCCATGGAAGGCCCATGTTGAGGCCCTGCTAAAGGTCCTGACTGGGGACTACTGGACGCTCAACTTTGTAGGCGGAGGTGTTGCGCCACCGAGCGGAAGGCCGCAGCCACTGGCGCACGATTGCGTTTGCCTGCTGTCTGGGGGACTCGACAGTCTCATCGGGGGCATCAACCTGGTTACCGACGGGCGTCGTCCGGTATTCGTCTCGCAGCTGGCGCACGAAGACTCTGAGCGGCAGCGCCGATACGCCACCTTGCTCGGCGGGGGCGCGACCCACATGCAGTGGAGCCACGGCATCAGCTTTTCGGGTAGCCGAGAACCATCGACGCGAGGTCGCTCACTGGCGTTCTATGGGTTCGCAATTATGGCCGCGTCAAGGATTGCAGGCGCACCGGTGCAGGTCTTCATCCCCGAGAACGGCTTCATCTGCGTCAACCCGCCACTGGTCCCTGGCCGCGTATCCAGCCTTAGCACCCGCACGACGCACCCGATGTTCATCGCCGAGCTGCAGGAGCTCCTTGATGGCCTCGGCATCGCCGTAAAGTTCGAATTGCCCTATCGATTCAAGACGAAGGGCCAGATGCTCCGCGAGTGTGCGGATCAGACCTTGCTGAGCACCGTAGCCGCTGACTCAACGAGCTGCGGACGATTCCGAACGTACAACCGTGTGCATTGCGGACGCTGCGTTCCCTGCATGATTCGTCGGGCTGCGTTTTTGGCCTGGGGGCCGCGGCGCGACACGACCCGGTACAAGTTCCCGTCCGTCGTTGGCTCGGACAAGTCGAGTGGACCGGATGACCCGATGGCCGCGGCGCTGGCGGTACTGTCTGTGCGCGAAATGGGGTTGGACCGCTTCCTCGGCGCCACCCTGGCCTTTGCTTCGCCCGCTGAGCGGGCCACGTATCGGCAGGTGCTCCAATCGGGGCTCAACGAGCTTGAGGCGCTACTACAGGCAGATGGGCTTCTATGATGGACTTTCACTGCCACCTTGACCTCTACCCCGGGGCAAGGGAGGTCTATCGTGAAGCGGCTCAGCGCAACGAGTTCACATGGTTGGTGACCACGAGCCCGAGGGCGTTCGCAGCCACATCGCGAGCGTTGGAGGCCTATCCCGCAGTGCTCATCACGCCTGGTCTGCATCCAGAGATTGCGCACGAGCGAGCATCAGAACTGGACCTGCTGCTAGAGCAGATTGCTGGGGCGAAGGGCGTCGGTGAGGTAGGCCTTGATGGGTCGCCACGGTTCAAGCCTCATTACGACGTCCAGCGTCGCATCTTTAGGGCGGTTATCGCGCGCTGCGCTGAGTTGGGTGGCCGCACGCTCAGCATTCACTCCCGGCGCGCAGTGAGAGATGTACTGGCCGACCTGGAGCGATATCCGAACTTCGGGACCGCTGTCTTGCACTGGTTCTCGGGATCCTCGGCTGAGCTCAAGGCAGCAGCAGCCCGTGGATGCTGGTTCAGCGTCGGGCCAGCGATGTGCGCTTCTGCGAGCGGGCGTGCGTTGGCGGCAGCCATGCCCCGCGACCGAGTCGTGCCGGAGAGCGATGGCCCCTTTGCCAAGATTGAAGGCAAGCTGGTAATGCCTTGGAGCGCGAGGCAGACAGCCGAAGCGCTGAGCCCTCTGTGGGGGCTATCTCGCAACGCGACCATCGACACCATCACACGAAACGGACGCAAGTTGGTGCGCCTTATTGAGAAGACGTAGAGCTAACCAGTCGGCCGAACGGGCTCCGGCAAGCTTTGATCTCCCCCAGGTGCGCCGAGTATGCGCTGGCTCTTGTCCATCGCACGGGCTTGAGCGGCGGAGCTTTGGGGTCGGAAGCAGCCTTGGGCGGTCTCAAGAATCAAGTGCAACACGTGAGCGGTAATCAGCCATTTCCTGGGCCAGCGCTTCTTCGGGGGTTTTCCAGCCCAGCGTCTGGCGGGGACGGCCGTTCATGAGACGCGCGATGTCATTGAGTTCGGTCTGGCTGACCTGCGACAGGTCGGTGCCCTTGGGCAGGAACTGGCGCAGGAGACCGTTGGTGTTCTCGTTGCTGCCGCGCTGCCAGGGGGCGTGGGGATCGGCGAACCAGATGTCGATGTTGAGGCGCTTGGCCAGGTCGGCATGGCAGGCCATCTCGCTGCCGCGGTCGTAGGTCAGGCTCTCGCGCAGGAACGCAGGGAGCTTGCGCATCTGCCGGGTGAAGCCCGCGAGCGCGTCCTGCGCGGTGCAGCCGTCCATGCGGCATAGCACCACAAAGCGCGTCTTGCGCTCGACCAGGGTGCCGACGGCGGAGCGGTTGTACGCGCCCTTGATGAAGTCGCCCTCCCAGTGGCCCGGGAGCTTGCGCGCGGACACGTCTTCGGGTCGGTGCACGATACGCAGTTCTTCGGGGACGAAGCCGCCGCGCGCCGCGGTGGTGCGTCGTCGCCCGCGGGTCTGCTTGGCCTGTCGCAGCGCCTCGACCAGCCCCTTCTTCAAGGCGCCACGCGGGTGCGCGTAGATGGCGGCGTAGATGGTCTCGTGGCTGACCTGCCGGGCAGGTTCATGCGGGTACATGGTGCGCAGTCTGGCGGCAATCTGCTGGGGCGACCAGCGCCAGTAGAGCAGTCGATCATGCACGTGCTGGTACAGCCAGGTGCCACGGCCAAGCTTGTGCCTTCGCACACTCCGGGCGCGACGACAGCGGTAGCCATGCGCCGCGACGGTCGCGTCGTATCCGCCACCAGATTGATATGTCCGAACCGGTTCCTCACAGCAAGAGCCCGTGCCTCCTGCATTTGAGACTCGATATTCTGCACCTGAGCGGGATACGAGCGTTCGATAATGTAACTGGCCGCATAATTGCATTACTGACCACATATTTTGCGTGGCCAGAGAACTTGGCTCTTGTTGCCGAACGAGGACATCGCTGAAAATCCTAGCTTCTTAATAAGCGGCCTATAGTCACTTGTAAAATCTTCCAGGCTCTTCATCGGCTTGCTGACGTGAGTTGGCTTATCCCGCCATTCAACGTAGACGGAGTGTATCAGGGCGAGATCGAGCAAAGTGGACTCCAGCCAATCTACTTCTTTTGTATATCCTGAAACAAACGTAGCGCCTGACGCCTCTTGCAAACTCACGAGCAACTTGCGACGAAGGCCGTCATCAGGTTGTAGTATGTGGCAACAACCAAAATGAAGAAATCCTATGCGTTGGGGGAAGGCGCTCTTGAGAATGTCAAGGAGGGTCGCCATAGTGATCCTGCTCTTCTTGTCTGATGGCTCGAGAAGCCCCACTTCTCCGTGACAGGCTATGTAGACCAGAGCCCTTTGGCGCGCAGGAATTTTCGCCAGGTAATAGGCGAGGTCCTCACCATTGCGAAAGCTTCGGTGGTGAACGCGTGTTCCGGGGAATGTTTGTTCGTAGGCTTGCATAAATTTGAGCATCTGTGGCGGCTCTGTCGCCTTCTCCCAGGCGCCTTCAAACATGTAGATGTTAGCGATCACGGTCTCTCCTAAAGAGGGCTGTCTCAGGTTGTGATTGAGTCTCGCAGGTGCGTAGGCAGGAGACCCACAATGACGAGTCCGCGCATCTCGTCGTAATGGAGAAGCCGGAACTGCACTGTCTGGTCGTAGCTCCCACTGGAAGTTTTCGCGTGGAGATCAAGCGTGATCCGACGCGCTTCGTGCGTGCGCCGGTAGATTTCGCGGTAGTGGCACATGGCGGTTGCATCGGCCGTCGCGATACCTCGCCGGCGCTCTGTTCTTGCCGGTGCTTGGGTGACTCATCATCAGGATGACGGCGGCGCATCGTTCACGTTCTCGTGCGTTAGGAGGTGAATCACTTGTTAGGCAAAAGCGGTCTCCCGGAGGCGGATTCCCGAGCGGACTTGATGGCCTGTGGCAGCAGTACGGGCCGCCATTCCCCCGTGGACCTCTGCCCAGCTTTCGAGCTCCTCGCAAGACTCTGGAAAGACGGGCGCTTGCGGCACGTGCTCGAACTCTTGGTCCCATGCGGCCCAAGCTTCGGCGAGCTGGCGTTGCCGTCATTCAGTAAAACTCGCTTCGTGGGTTGCTTCCTTCCGAATGGCCCGCCTGACGCGATCCAGCACAGCATCCCGGTCGCGCAGCCACTCGAGGCCATCGACGTGGAACACCCGCCAGCCTCGATTCCGGAGGAGGGCCGCGCGTTGCGTGCGGCGATACGGTCCGTCGTCGTCGACGCCTTCGTCGCACAGGATCGCGATGCGGTAGGGCGTGCCGTCCGACTCACCCTCGATTGCGACGTCCACCTTGAAGGGTGACGCTCCCACGTTCGAAGTGGCTTCGTGACCGCTGGCCAGCAGCAGGTCGACCAGCTGCCCTGCGAGCGGAACATGGCCCGGCAGCGATGAGGAAATCCCCTCTGGAGCGGAGCGCTGGGGTCCAGAGCGAACCAGGTCGAGGGTGCGGGCAGCCTGGCTCCGGGCTCCCGATGAAAGGTGGAAAACGTACTCGAGATAGGCCTTGAACAGGCGCGGCCCATCGTTCTTGGCGCGTGCCACGCTCAATTGGTCAGGGTGGAAGGAGGCCACGACGGCCACTTCCTGGCGCGCCCTCGAGACCGCGACGTTGAGGCGGCGCTCGCCGCCGCGCTGGCCCAGGGGTCCGAACCTGGCGGGCACATAGTGCTGCACGCCGCGTGTCTTGTGTACCCGCTCGACCGGGGCGTGGCCCAACGAGAAGATGATCACGTCCCGCTCGTCGCCCTGGACACTCTCGATGTTCTTCACGAACGGGCGGTCGTCGAGCTGCTCGGCTGCATCGGCGGCTGTGAACAGGCGCGCGAACTGCTCATCGGATGCGCGCCGGCTGTCGATGGCGTCCAGTATGGCGAGGCGCTGGGAAAGGTTGAATGTGACGATTCCCGCGGTGGGCTTGTGGGGTCGGCCGAGGATCTCCTGCAGCACGTCGACGACCTTCTCGGCCTCGACCTCGTTCCTGCCGTCCTCGTAACGTCCGTCCGGAACGGCAATCCAACGCAACGCGGGGGGAACCTGTGGCCTGGATGATGCGGGCGCCGTCAGGAGCGTCCCTTCATACATGGAGTGGTTGGAGAACGCGATCAGGTCCTCGTCGCGGCAGCGGTAATGCCAGTCGAGGCGTTTCGCCGGCACTCGCTGGCGGGCGAGCGTCAACAGCGATTCCGACTCCAGGACCCCGTCGACCGGATCTGCCTCGTCCGCTTCCATCTCGCCACGGCCGGCCTTGAAGAAGGCGGTCGGCGGCATCTGCCGGTCGTCTCCCGCGATGACCACACGCCGCGCGCGCAGCAATGCAGGAAACCCGTTGGCGACGGTGCATTGCGAGGCTTCATCGAAGATCACGACGTCGAAGATCGGCTTGCGGGGGAACAGCACGGCAAGTGTCTCGGGTGAGACCAGCCACACCGGAATGGCGTCGAAGACGCCGCGCTCCGCGTAGTTGCGGACGAAGGTGCGCAGCGGCAGGAGCCTGCGCTGCTTGGAAACCTCGCGCAGGAGATCCTCGCGCGTGGCCTGTTGCGGGGTCCGACGCGCGCGCTTCTCGGGGGGAGGCACCTGCAGGAGCGGCGCCGAATTGACCCGGTCCATGACCCGGACCCGGCTTGCGAGGGTGCGTGCGCCCAGTATTTCGCTCAGCTCCAAGGTGGCATGGTCGTCCACCGACCCCGTGCGGAGCTCGCGTGGCAGTGCATCCTCGGCGGACTCCAGGCGGCGCAGCGCCCAGGCCTTGAGCAGGACATCCGACCAGTGTGGCACGGCGGCATCGTGGCAACTCGCGATCGCTTCCGCGCCACGAGGGTCGACGGCATTCGCCTGGTCCAGCAAGCGGTCAAGTTCCGCAACGCGTGCGGCATCCTTCGCAAAGCGGGCATGCAGCAACCGCAGTTCCGCTGCAGGCGTGCGAACGTCAACAAGCTGGAAGATGGCCTTCGCCGCTGCGATTGCAGCTTCATGCTTGCGCCAGGCCTGCGCAGACGCGAAGCGCTCGATCACGGTCTTGTGCCATGCGCCTGGATCGTGCGGCAGCCAGGCCTGCACGGATTCCAGCACGCTCCTGGATCGACGCAGGTCGCGGATGCCTTCCTGCGCTTCGTGGACCGCCTCGAGCGATCCCGCGATCTGCACGGCATCGCCGTTCAACAACGGGGCGAGCTTCGCCTCACGGGCGGCGGCCTGGTCGCGGCGTTCCCACAACGATGCCAGCCGCAAGCGCTGATGGATGTCCTTCAGACAGGCGACATCGAGCCGGCGCCCAACCGCATCCGGCCAGAAGTTGGCCAGCTGGCGGGTGACCATCGCACGCTGACGCCACCACTCCATGGACAAGAAACGAAGGGGCGAACCGCTTCGCCCGAGGAGGGCGACCACGGCGGCCCTGAACTCCCGGGTGGCGCTTCCGCGGACCGGCGCCGGGAATGCGCTCCAGGCCGCCGATTCACCCATCCACTCCGCCCGCAGTGCCAGCAGCGGCTCGCACGGGTCATCGGCTGCCTCCAGCAATGCGGGGAGATGCGCAAAGTCGCTCTTCAGCGAGCGCAGCGCCTTGTTGCTCGCCAGGAGTGCCTCGACCCCGGTTGCTGCTTGCGCGGGATCGACCCCCTGCTGCTTTGCCATCGCCTCGACCGCATGGGCAGATTCTGCAGCGGTGGCGAGCAGCCTGGCCATCTCCGCGCGTTCATCCGGAGACGTGCCGGCCAGGGATCGCCGTGTTGCCGTGGCGCTCGGGCGCCACGGGCTTCCCTCCGCCAGGAGGTCGGCCCAGGTGCGCCCCACGGCAGCGAGCTTCCCCAGCTTCAGCGCGGAGGCGACCGGGAGGTGACCGAGGCGCGGCATGGCCGCAGGCACGGGCGCGGCCTGCCCCGCGGCGAAAACGGCCAGATGGCCAAGGCTGGGCTCACCCTCCTGGCGGTGGCGAAGATGCCTGATGCGTTTGCGCATGCGCTCGGCAAGCGCGTCGGGAGAAGCGTCCGGTGCGCCTGCGGGGCCAGGTTCGGTCATGCCTTCCAACCGCGATCGGATCTTCCGGAAGAGTTCCTTGCGATCGTCCACCGGATCGTGGACGACGCCGAAGATCTCCTCGAAGCCGCTGCCGGCCAGGCGATTGGCCACGACGTCGAGCGCCGCGCGCTTCTCGGAAACCACCGCCACGCGCTCACCACGTGCCAGCGCGTCGGCAACCAGGTTGACGATCACCTGGCTCTTGCCGGTTCCGGGTGGCCCGTCCACCACCAGGGCCGGGACCTTGCTGGCCAGGCGAACGACTTCGACCTGCGAAGGATCGGCGCCAATCACGAGGGCCGGCGCGGCGCCGTCCATGGCCGTCGCGGGCTCTGCAGGTGCGGCAGGGCGCATCGACGCCGGGAGGATCTCGTTCGCGCAACCGAGCAACGCGGACGCGTCAGCGCCCCGCTGCCCGAGCTCGGAAAGCAGCTGTTCGTAATCGTGGAGGAGTTCGGACCGGGATTGGGGGAACAATCCCAGTACGACGCACCCCTCCTGCTCCAATCGGCGGCCCTTCCATGCGGGCACATCCTCGTCGAGTGCGTCGAGGGCACGGAGGTCCGTATCGAGGGCGAACACATCGATGCCGATCCGCTTCAGGTGATCGGTGATCGCTGCAAGCCCGACCGCAGGATCACCTGCGTTGGTATCCAATTCCAGGGCGAGTTCTTCCGAGAGCGGAATCCCGGCTTTCAGGTGGATGAGCCGGAGCAGAGCCTGGTTCGCGACGGCGGGCTCGTCGCGGACCTGCACCAAGGCCATTCCGCCGCCGCCGTCCAGCTCGAGTTCCACCGGCTGCAGCATGAGCGGTGCGCGGACTACGTAGCCATCGATCACGCCGCGCACGAAGCCCGTGCCGAGGTAAAGGTCGCGCGCCCCCGATTCTTCCCGCCGCGCATGGTGTTCGCGCCTGAGTTCCACGAGTTGCCGAAGCAGCGACGCCGCGTCACGCGATTGTCCGGTCTGCTCGCCATCGACGAGTACCACGCGCCGTCCTGCCTGGGCCAGGGCGAGGCAACGCTCCGCGTGGCCGACCGAAACGCGGGACAAGGCATACAAATCGAACGAGCGCCCCACGCGACACTCGCGCAGACGGATGGAAGGACTCCGCCCGTCGCCGCTGATCAGCTCATCACGCAGGCGCTGGATGGCCCGCTTCAATTCGTCTGGAGCCGGCGGCGCCTCCCTGGGCTTCTCCGGGCCTGCATGCTCAACGACGAGCGTGAATTCCTGGTCCAGATCGATGACCGGGAGCTCGGCGTCGCACTTCAAGCCGGCTTGCCGGAGCGCCGCCTCGATCCTTGCCAGTGCAGGCCCGGTGCGTCCGGTTTCGCCCAGCAGGCGGAGCAGGTGGCGCAAGGTGGCCCCTGCGCTGCCCCGCCGGACGACCGAAGCCAAGTACGCATCCAGGGCTTCGACGGTGTCCTTCGCTCGAACGGGCAACGGTTTGGCCTGCTGCTGCTCTCGCTCATCAATGGCGATCCGGCGTAAGGTGGGCCGCAGCATCGCCTTGAAGAGCTCTTCGCCATCGAGCAGCCGGCCGATCTCGACAATCCGCGCGAACTCCCGCGATTCGGCTACGCCGTCGGACGCCAGGACGTGCATCAGCAGGTTGAACAATGGCCGGAGGAAGCCGGGTCCCCACGCGCGAGCAACGGGAGCGAGCTCCTCGAGCCGCTGCGCGGCGTGCTCGGGCGCCAGGAAACTTCGCCAGTCCGGTACGAGCGAGGCGAAGGTGCGCTCGATGACCTCGGCCTCCTCGTCGCTGAGCACCTCGTCGGCTACCGCCACCAGCACCGCGCACGCGAGTGCAAGTTCGTGCAGCTCGACCGGCGGCTTCTCCAGATACTGGAACGATCCGTCCAAACCCGGCTTGCGAAGGACGCGCTCGATCAGCGCGTCGACCTCGTCGATCGGGAGGGTTCCGGGCCCGAGCCCGGTCAGCTCGTGGTACAGGTCCGATTCGCTGAAGAGCCAGGCGGCCCACGCCCTGACGCCGTGCTCGGGATGGGTAACACCTTGCGCGGTGTCACCGCCGGCCAGGCAGCCTTCGACGAGTTCGCGGCATTGGGCGAGATAGCCTGCCGTGTCCCCTCCCAGGTCATCGGCCGGGAGGCCGGTCGTGGCGACCATCTCGAGGCGCAGGAGGGCATCAAGGTCCCGCGCCGCCAACAATCCGTAGCGGTCCGCGGTCAACTCACGCGCCATCGAAAGCGTGGAAGCCAGCGATGCGAGATCCCCGGGAACGCCTTCCGCGAGCGCGAGGTGGGTGGCCAGCGCGCTCACCTCCGCGTGGGGGGAGTCGGGCCCGTGGGCAATGAAATGCCCCAGCTCGTGGCCGATCACCGCCCTCAGGGCACCCTCGTCAAGCAAGGAAAGCAGGCGTCCCTGCACCTCGACCAGGATCGGGTGCCGGAGCAGGTGAATCGCGGCGTTCTCGCGACCGGCGGATTGGTAGATCTCGATCGGGGCCACCAAGCCGAAGCGGCGGCAGATGTCCTCTGCGCAGGCGGTCGCGGTGGGCGCCATGGTCGGCGTGAGCCGGACCGCCTTGCCGAGGAGTTGCCGGCGGATGACGTCCGGCTCCGGCAAGGCGCGCTCGGCCGAGAGGAACGCTATTTGCGGAATCCGTGCGATTCGTTCGAGGAGCGAGAGCTCCAAAGCGACGCGAACACGGTCGCTCCGCGCGATGACTTCAGCGTCCAACTTCCCTTCCCCTGTAACACCCCTCCCGGGTTGCTTCTAGCAGGATGCGGCCGCCTGCGCAACGTACCGCAGCTTCGCGGATGAAAGTCAGATGGCGAGTTCAGCGCGCGCAAAGACCAGGAGCGCTCGGTCGCGGACCATCAGGGGAAAACTGGGCGGGGCTTGTCCATCCAAGCAGGGACCGGTGACCCATCAAGGAGGTTATGGTGGCATGCGCGACGCAATCGCCAAGCGTGCGCCGATGCCCTACGACTGCGCCCCGGAGGCGGCCTGAGCGGCATCAGCGGTTGCTGCTGCGCTTGCCTTCGCGTCGAGCTTCTCGGCAATGCGCTTCCGAGACTCGACCAGGAGGGCGGCAGCCTCGTCGGGCGGAAACCCGAGATCGGCAAAGATGTTCCCATCGGCGGGAGTGATGTGAGCGGTGTGGGTTTCGATCGGCATCATCATGTCCATGCGTGGGCGAGGATGGATTCCATTGAAATCAGTAGCTTGTCGGATCTTAGCCAAAATTATGCGTCGGCACATAATTTCGACTAAAACAGGCGTTCAGCCGGGCGGGGACCTGGGCATCCCGGAGATTCTCGCAGCTGCCGGACGAGCCTGACTGTCCCGAGCCCACTGCTCCAGTTCGGGAAGGCTTGTCGCGGCGACCGGCGGTCTGGCGGGCGCTGGCCGAGTGCGGGATTGAGAGAACAGCAGCGCTCCAGTCCCGGCACCGTTGGAGAGCCTGAGCGGCTCAGGCGGAGTTTTGAGAGGCGCGTGCCCGGCTCGAGCAGCACATGGCCCCACGCGTCAGGCCCAGCATCGGCCAGCACGCCCGGTACTCCATTGTTGACGCGTACATGCATGTCGCCCTGGAGGCGGCGCAGATTGATCGGGTGCAGCTCGTACCCCTCGGCGCTGGCAAGCCAGTCCGGGGCATATCGAAATGTTCCGGCGCCCTCGGCCCACTGGACGCGCCCGCAGAGCACCGGCTCCTTTTCCAGCGGTCCTTCCGGGTTTGCAAGCGGCGGTGCAAAGACGTAGAGCTCAGAAGTCATCGCGGCTCACGACGCGGGCAGGAAGCCGCTGCCGTTCGAGGGCTTTGCCGATCGGATCGTCCTCAACACCTTGCACGACGCTCCGCATCATGTCCGGATCGAAGACGGCCAGGATCTCAAGGAACGCACTCAGGGCCAGCCCGGGATGCCCAGCTTCCGCCTTGAGTACCGTTTCCCGGCTGAGGCCGGCCCGTTCCGCAACCTGCTGTTGGGTCAGTCGTCGCCGTCGCCGTGCAACACGCAGCTCCTGCCCGATCTGGCGCACGGCGCGCAAGATGTCTGGTGATGCTGATCCCGATTTCATGTGGGCGATACTACACCTTGTAGGCGATAAGGTATAGAAAACTTCACATTCTTGCGCTTTGTTCTTACTGCAGGAAGATCGCGCCTTCCTCGCTTGCTATCTTGACTTATCGAGCGGTAGAAACAAACGCGGGCGAACTACTCGGGATGAACGTCATGCCCAACACGACACCAGCCGCCGAAGCTGCGCCGGGAGACACGGCTCACCTCCTCGAGGTGGCCGAACGCATGCTCGCCAACAGCACGGCGCCAGAGTCCGAAGGGCTCGACCCGGTGGAATGGCTCGATCGGTGGGTGCAGACGCCGCAGCCGGCACTGGGGGGCAAGAGGCCACGGGAGTTCCTCGACACCCCAGGTGGAGGGGTCGTGGTCGCCAGGGTGCTGGGGGCCATCGAGAGCGGCGCGTACCAGTGAGATCCTGCGTGTACCGCGGCTAATTTCCCAAGCCGGAGACCTCAACGATGATGGTCGCGAAGGGCAGGGAAGCCGTTGCGGGTCGCGCCCGCTCCCTTCCCGTACCAGGTCACGGAACGGCCTGGTGCGGGAGTCCTCGATGGAGCACCGCCCGATGTCCGGACTTGCCAGGCCAGAGCTCACTTTGATCCCCGGCGGCCAGGAGCGCCTGTGGAAGGAGATCATCCAGGACCTCCTCCATTTCCGCAGCGCCGAAGCACGCCGGAAATGTGACCGTCTCAGTCACCGGGGCAGCCTGCGGCTGGTGGGTGGTCAACGCGCCGAGGCCTGCGCGGCCAGCGCGCCGGCCGCTTCGCCTGACGAGTAGCACGGCGCGGGGCGCCGTGTTCCGTTGACGGGCTACCCGGTTGCCCCGCCGCTGATCGAGGCGAGGTAATCCACGACGGCCTGGGCGTGTCCTTCGAGGACCAGCTGGAGCGGGGTTCGATCCCCGAAGACGGCAACAGGAATGTCGCGCATCCAGCGCGCCACGGCGTCGATGTCGTCGTTGACCTCCATTGCGGCGGCCATGACCCGGAGTACCGCTGGAGCGGAATCGCGGTCTGCGAAGATTCCCGCGGGCACGCCGAGCATTTCGGCGAGCTCCTCGGCTCCCATGCCTGCGAAGGCCAGCGGGGCGGGTGAAGTCATCGGTGCACCGTGTCCGGCAGGTCATGCCATTGTACTTCCGCTCGGAGCAACACGGGTGCGTGGCTTGCGGATGAAGCGGCGCAACGAGCAGGTGAGTGCCGCTCGATGGGGCCGCTGCTGTGCCGCTGGGTCCGATCCGCTGATGGGAACGCCATGTAGGAGATGACATCCCTCCGCGGTGCTATCCATGAGGTGGGCGCGGCTTCAGGAAGCTCGGGAAGTAGCTGCCCCGACGGAGCTTTGGGATCCGCGGCTCGGTGTGGCCGGCCCCATCCCGATGGAGGTCGCGGTTAGCATTGCGCTGCACCAGACGGGTCGGACTCTGAGGTTTCCCCACGAACTTCCGTTCAGGCTCAGAGGCTTACCGCTTCGTAGGGTGGAAAGAGATGCGCGCATGGCGCAGTCTTCCAGGTGACGAACCAACGAAGGCTGCAGGCCCATGCGCGCCCAACGAGGATTGCAGAAGTGCCTGTCCGAGTGTCTGGAAGCCATGCACGCGATGCGGTGCCGAGTGCTGCTGCGTGCGGTGGAGGCGCTGATCGTGGGCCGCAGGTTGACCCTGATGGATGTCGCACGCAGCTGGCCCGGCGCCGAACGGGTACGGGCGCCGCTGAAGGCCTTCGACCGCTTGCTCAGCAACCATCACCTGCACGCAGAGCGCGAGCGGCTGTATGCAGGAATGGCCCGATGGTTGTTGCGCGGCGAGCAACCGGTGATCGTCATCGACTGGTCGGACCTCAAGGCCGACAAGTCCTGGTGCCTGCTGCGCGCCGCGGTGCCCGTTGGCGGGCGCACCCTGCCGGTGCTGGACATGGTGTTTCCGGGCTCGCAGGCCGGCTCGCCCGCAGCGGAGCAACGCTTCCTGCAGCGCTTGCGCCATCTGGTTCCGGTGGGTGCCACGCCCATCCTCGTGACCGATGCCGGGTTCCGCAGCCCTTGGTTCCGCGCCGTGGAGAAGCACGGCTGGTATTGGCTGGGCCGCCTGCGCCACCGCACCCTGATCAAGCCGGTGGACGCGCATGGCGATGACCAGTGGGTGCCCTCGCGTGCGCTGTACGAGCTGGCGGGCACACGGCCGCGCGACATGGGCCTCATGGATACGGTGCGGGGCCAACCCTGGACGTGCCGGGTGGTGTTGTATCGAAAGGCGCAGCGGGGCCGGAAGCACCGCACGCTCCGGGGTGGCGCCGTGCGCAGCAGCCAGAGCCGCAAGTCTGCGCAGCGCGAACGTGAGCCTTGGCTGCTGGTGGCTTCCCCCGCGCTGGGCCTGAGCGCCCGCAACCTGGTGACGCTCTACGGCCGCCGCATGCAGATCGAGTCCTCGTTTCGCGACCTCAAGTCGCACCGCTACGGGCAAGGCTTCGAGGACAGCCTCACCCGCACCGGGGCGCGCATCGAAATCCTTCTACTGGTGAGCGCGCTTGCCGCATTCGCCTGCTGGCTCGCCGGCCTGGCGAGCGAAGCACTGGGCATCGCGCACTGGCTCTCGCCCTATCGCACCATCCGCAAGCTCTACTCGATCCTTCGCATCGGCCGTGAGGCGCTGATCCGTGGCTGGCCGCTTGAGCGAACGACCCAGTGGCTCAGCCGCCTGCACGCCTTGCCCGATTCCGTTCTTGATCAGATGCAGGCCCCCGCGTGACTTCGTGGGGAAACCTCAGGGTCGGACTCTTCTCCGTGCCCGCCACCGTATTCGCCTTCCAGCGCCATCAGGCAGTGGCTGCCAAAGGCGATCCCCTCCCCGGCAGATCGGTGTCCGCCGGATCCAGCCGGTGTAGGCCTGTTCGGTGCGCAAGCTGTAGTGCTTGGCGCGGATGCGGCTGCGCACCAGGCCCGTCAGGCGCGGCAGCCGGTCCGCGCCCTTCATCTCCGTTACGCCCCTGTTTGCAAGCTCGTAATCCATTACATGCCCACCTGGCCCGGATACCACCGCCATATTCAGCTTGGCCGGCCCGAGCCGACACCGGCAAACTCTTGTGTTTCTGTAGGAAATCCGCTTGACCAGGCCGACGAAGTGTCGGAGGATCAGCGCTAGGCCCCGGCTTGGGGTGCTATATCTAGTTAGGTGCGCTTGGAAATATCCTCGCAAAAGCAACTCCGGGAGCATGGCCAGCCAGACTTCTGCTACCTGTGCGGAGAGCCACTAGCGAACGGACTGCCTACCGACCGCGATCACTGCCCGCCGAAGGGATTCTTCTCACCCGCGGATCGTGAGAACTACCCGATCATTTTGCGGACCCACAAGCCGTGCAATCACCTCTGGCATGGCGCCGACGAACTTGTCGGCATCGTCGCTGATGCTCTACACACGAGAAGGAAGAGCTTTGACACGTCATTTAAAAAAAAGCTCGATGCAACCCTAGTCCCGTTCGGCCAAGCACTTGCCGCGGCTGTAACAAACCTTCCTCTCGCGCCCGCAGCGGCGCGGATCGTGCGCGGCATGCACGCACTGCTCTACAACGATTTCCTGCCACAACGCACTCAGAGCAAGTTCCACATTCCGCTGCCAGAAGCTGATCCACAAACGGGTCGCATGGTTCAGCCCCTAGATCAAACCTATGCGTTCTCTAGCACGGTGCGTAGGGCCATACTCACTGGCACAGCCGATGAGGTGCGTGCGTATAACGGCAGTTTCAGGTACGCGTGCACCTGGGACCGCTTGGATAGCGGAACGCCGATCTGCCTCGTGGTCTTTAACATCTACGCCTTCCATACACTCGCGCCAAAGGTCAGTAACTTTCCCAAGTGCTTCGTCGGCATGTACATTCCACGTCAGGCACCCGTAACCGCATCTTGGGTGTCTCCGCTAAAGGTGGAGCTGAAACGTGGAGAGGTGTTGGATCCGCTGCAGCGCACCTAACAATTCGTCCAAGCCGACGCCGCTTCTCGGCGCGGCTTAACTCAGGCGTTAGGCCGCTATCAACCGCTTCGACAACCGGAGAGAATCATGGTCGAGCTGTTTGACAATGACGAGACTGGATACCTCAGGTGGGTTCAGGCCAACCCGCACGGCTTCGTCGCAAACGTCGATCGCGCTGGGAGGGTGCCGCAATACCCCATGGTTCACGCAGCGACTCATGGCTCAATGTCCAGCGCCAAGATTGGCAACTTCACAACCGGCGACTACATCAAGTTCTGTAGCACTGATCTGGCTGCCCTGGAGCAATATTCACAAACCAAGTTTGATCGGTCGCTGACCCGTTGTTCTACTTGTATGTAGTCATGCGGGCGCGGCCTAACAGTTCGTTCAATCCGACGCCGCTTCGTTACGCGAGCCACATGGCAGATAAAGCTTGCCATGTGTTCGCTCCACTACGCGGCGCGGCTTAACTCAGGCGTTGGGCTGCAATTCGGATTGGAGGTTTTCAGTCGTGTCGCGTTGCCGTATCGGGTTCTGCAATCGCCAGCGCCAGAAAAGCAGTTTCGGCCAGGCTGCGCGGCGCGCACGGGCGTGGCGTGTGGAGGCTTCGGCTTCGGGGTGGCGCATCTTTCGGGGTATCGCAACGTCAGTAGTGCGGCTTCTTTCGGCCCGCCTCATCGCGGCTGTCTCTGGCAGGCTTCCGTCATGCGCTCCAGGCGTGGCGGGCTTCGCTTGCAGGCGCTTCGTGTTTCGGTCGCGGCGATTTGATACATTGCTGCCCAACAAGTCATTCAAGCCGACCGCGTTTCACGCGGCGGCTTAATTTCGGCGTTAGGCGGCAATGGACGAGAAGGTTAGCTCTCTACACAAAATTCTTGAGGCCATAGCTTCGCAACGAGGGCTACGCCTTGCTTATGACACGCACTACGATGCGGGGAACCTAGAACTTTCGTGGTGGCAGGGAAAGACGCGGCACCGTTTGGACTTTCAGCCGCTGCACGCTGAGCCTCTGCAAGTCACTCACCTGCTAGACACATATCCGTTCTTGCCAAAGCTGCTCCTTTGGTGTCGTCGCTACGTCCCAATGTTTCCCGTTCTTCCAAAAGTGCAATGGCAAACCCTTGGTTCTCTGCCGGAGCCCTACGCAAGGGAAAGCGTCGAGGAGTTGATACTAAGTGTGTTGCCACCTAACAGTTCATTCAAGCCGACGCCGCTTCGCGGCGCGGCTTAATTCAGGCGTTAGGTGATTGAATACATGACTCGGCCAGTTATACGAAAGGCAACAGCCGACGATGCCGCAGAGCTGTCGATTCTCGCCGAATCCACATTCCGAGCGACATTCGCTGAAGCGAATACGGAGGCCAACCTTGCTCAACACTGTCGAGCCGCGTACGGTGAACCGATCCAGCGCTCTGAAATTCTTAGCTCAGAGGTACGCACCATCCTCGCAGAGTGCAACGAGTCATTAGTTGCGTATGCCCAGCTGCGCCTGTCAAAAGCACCGTCCTGTGTTGTGGGCACTCGGGCAATAGAGATTCAGCGGCTTTACGTCGCCCAGTCCTGGCATGGCCGAGGGCTTGCTCAGGCGCTAATGAGTGCTTGCCTCACAGAGTCTCAGGCAGTTCAGGCCGATGTTGTGTGGCTCGGTGTGTGGGAGCACAATCCAAGAGCCATCGCATTCTACAAAAAGTTCGGCTTCGTCGAGGTTGGCGAGCACATATTCCAACTTGGCGAGGATCCCCAGCGGGACATTATCATGGTCAGGTTCAGCGAAGGCTCCCGTGCAATCACCTAACTATGCGTTCAAGCGGACCTGCGGGGAGAGGCTTTCTATGAACCGAGCGATGTCGGCCGCAGGCCGCTTAACGCGGCGTTAGGGGCCTATGAAAGGGACGTTCAATCGGATAGCACCAGCAGCATTCGCTGAGAAGACTGGCATTCCGCTGGGATGGATAGTCATTTCGCACCGCTGGATGCCTGACAAGTCCGAGCGCAGACGCGCGCACGGCAAGTGGTTTCGGCTTAAGAGTGCACATGGCACTTCCTACCGTGTCTTGCGTTTCTCAGCCAACCTCACGGGATCGCCTCCAGATAACCCAGGGGACTTGGTCTTGGACTGGCCTGCTTGGCTTGAGCTCAACGGCTATGCGGATGACGTGTCAGGGCCGCTTCAACTTGAGATCACTAAGGCAAGCTTGTGGCAGCTACCTCAGCTCGCAGCATCCCACCCAGATCCTGCCATGCGCCTGTCCAGCATGCTGGGTCTTGTATCGGTCATTCTTGGCGTCTTATCCATCATTTTGGCGGTCGCACTTACGTAAGGGCGGCCCCTAACAATTCGTCCAAGCCGACGCCGCTTCGCGGCGCGGCTTAACTCAGGTGTTAGGGCGCATGACCAGCCTCACCGAAGATTGGCCAGACGATGCAGACGGCAGCGTGTTTCGCCGGCTTGTTGAACACGGCTTTGACTTCTCCAAACCGCACTCAGTTGACTACAACGTTGACTTTGAGAGTTGGCCGCCTGCCCAAGGCGCGATTGAGCTTCTAGACTCGCTGTACGGCCCTCTTACGCTCTACGATCCGGACGAGCATGGCGACGGCTACATCCAGTTTCAGATCCATGCGCCGGTAACGTATGAGGGCGTGACCGCCGTCCAGCGCAAGGTAAGTGCTGCCATGGAGCCGTATGGCGGTGTTTGCGAGTCCTGGGGAGTCATGCAAGATGCGCCCTAACAATTCATTCAAGCCGACACCGCTTCGCGGCGCGGCTTAATTCAGGCGTTAGCCGCTACAGACCATGCCAATCGGACCGATCGCGCTCTTCGACAAATCCTTCATCCAGTCGCTCTCGGCTGATGAGGCCGTCTGGTTCGACCATTTTTTCCTATCCAACATTTGTCCAATTTTCTACGTTGAAACCTTAGCTGACCTATCGAAGGAGTTGAAAGAGGGGCGAACTGCAGAACACTTGGTCTCAACGATCGCCGACAAAACGCCTGAAATTCATGGCTCACCTTGTGTGCACCACTCCGAGCTCTGCGAAGCAAGTTTGTTTGGCTACGACGTTCCATTGACTGGTCAAATCCCACTAGCAGGCGGCAGACCTGTTCAAACCGGGGATCATCGGGGCGTTGTGTTCGTCAGGTCCCCTGAAGCGCAAGCCTTCCACAGGTGGCAACAACAGCGTTTCGACCTCGTAGAGCGTGACTTCGCCTCCAATTGGCGGACTGCACTTAGCCAGACAAATCTTAAGAACTCCGCGAATAGGCTTGAGGCAATTGGCTGTCCTTCCTCTCCTTGCAAATCGCTTGACTTGGCCGCTCAGGTAGCCCGATCTACCGTTGATAACTTAGAAAATACCCACCTCAAGATCTCGTATCTGACTGCCTTGCTCGGGTTGAAGAACAAGCAAAGAGAGGAGGCCCTCTCTCTCTGGCGAAGAGCTGGATGCAGGCCTCTTCGAACGCACGCTCCTTATGCAGCGCACGTTCTAGAGATTGAAATATTCTTCCAGCTTGCCCTGACTTCAAGCTTGATCAGCGCCGATCGTCCTTCAAACAGAGTTGACATCGCCTACCTTTATTACCTTCCTTTTGCTCATTTTCTTGTCTCATCAGACAAGCTACATCGCTCCTCTACTCAAGCAATCGCCGGAGCAGATCGATTCGTGTGGGGCCCCGACCTAAAAAGAGACCTTCAAGCAATCAACCTAGCGTTTCAGGCGACTACTCCACAGGAGCGTGAGAGCGGCCTTTCCGTTATCGCCCCTCACCCGCCGGACACGGGCGAATCGCTTGTCATCGAACTTTGGGACAAGTTCACACCCGCTTGGAGACGCATAAAAGAGGTTTCAACAGGCGCGTCGGGAGCCTCCAATTCAGCCCTAGCGCGCAGCATTCAAGAACTTCCCAATGCACCTACTGCCACAGGCCGTGAAGCGATTGAAATCATGCGTGACCCGCCATCTGTTTCAATCGAGAGACACGTCAGGGCACAGCGCGGTAGCTGGTGGCAGCTTCCCAAGTCGGTCACCGAGAAAAAGCGTAGCGGCTAACAATTCGTTCAAGCCGAGCCCGCTTCGCGGCCTCGGCGCCACCCGGTTCGCCTCGGGCGGGCCGGCTTAACTCAGGCGTTAGCACTGCATGGACACTCCTCTGAAAGCCCGAGATATCATTCGATCAATTGTCGGGGGCGATCTTGCTGCCGCGCTCAAGTCAGCTGGGTTCAGGAAATCTGGCCTCACCTTTACGCGCCGCACCGGCTCTACAGGACAACTGATTCAGATACAGCTTTCTAGCTGGAGCCATGGGTCGTCCGGCACTTTCTTTGTGAACGTCGCTGTCATGTTTGATGACATGTGCGCAAAAGATAGAACTCCTCCAGTCCAGCCAAAATACGACGACTGCCAGTTCATGGCTCGACTTGAGCGAATTGTCCCGGAGGCACCTGCGCATTGGGGCGTTGATGCACAAACTTCCAGCGATGAAGTGTCAAGACTGCTAACCAATTACCTAGTTAAGTCGGTAATTGAACCTCTAGATCAGGTTGCTTCATTGGCGGATTTCGAGAGAACGGGATGGGTCAAGGCAATCCCTTGGAGCTTCCCTGCGCCAACTTCCGCACTTCCCCTCTGATTCCTTCGACCAGAAACCCCCGCCAGTCATGGGTTTCCGGGCTTTTTCGGGTTCATTCCAAGAAGGTCGTGTTGTGCCACGTCATGCGCTAAAGCGTCTTGCATGGCGCGTGATGTGTGTTGTACTGTCGTGCCATGTACGTACGCATCAAGCAAAGCGGGCCGCGGCAGTACCTGCAGCTGGTGGAAGGTCGCCGCGAGGACGGCAAGGTGCGCCAACGGGTCGTGGCTACCCTCGGCCGGGTCGATCAGCTTCAGCAGGGCGCGCTGGATGCACTGATCGCGGGGCTGCAGCGCGTCGCCGGCCAGGCGACGGGGTCGGCGGAGCCGCAGTTCCAGTTCGCCCAGGCGTTCGGCCACGTCTACCTGCTGCATGAGCTTTGGCAGCCGCTGGGCCTGGAAGCGGCCCTGGCTCGGGCGCTACGCTCCTCGCGCCGCCAGTTCGATGCCGCGCAAGTGGTGCGCGCCATGGTGTTCAACCGCCTGTGCGAGCCCACCTCCAAGCTGGGCGTGCTGCGTTGGCTGGAGACGGTGAGCCTGCCCGAGGCGCCCGAGAAGGTGACGCACGACCAGTTGCTGCGGTCGATGGACGCCTTGATGGATCACATCGACGCGGTCGAGCTGGCCGTGGCGGCGCAGCTGCGCCCGCTCCTTGATCAATCGCTATCGATCGTGTTCTACGACCTCACCACAGTGCGCATCCATGGCGAGGGCACGGTGGGCGAGGACGTGCGGGCGTTCGGGCTCAACAAGGAAATCCGCGGCATTGCGCGCCAGTTCGTGCTCGGCGTGATCCAGACGGCGGAAGGAGTGCCGATCGCCCACCAGGTCCATGCCGGCAACGTGGGCGAGGTGTCCACGCTCCTGCCCGCCATCGAGAAGGCCATCGCCCAATACCGGATCGAGCGGGTGGTGCTGGTGGCCGATCGCGGCCTGCTGAGCCTGGACAACCTGGACGCGGTGGAGCGGCTTCGAACCGCCCAGGGCGCAGGCGTTGAATACATCCTGGCCGTGCCGGCGCGCCGCTATGCCGACTTCGGGGAACGCGTCGCGAGCATGCGCTTGGACGCAGGCGTGGGCGAAACCACGTGGGAAGATCGGCGCCTGGTGGTCGCGCACGATCCCGCGCGGGCCGTCGAGCAAGGCGCCAAGCGCCGTCGCCTGATCGAGAGCATCGAGGCGGAAGGCGAGCGCATGGCCCAGCGGCTGGATGCTGCCGATGACGGCAAGCCCCTGCGCGGGCGCAAGTCAACCGATCGGCGCGCCTACCTGCGCTTCTGCGAACAGGTCAAGGAGGCGGGCTTAAGCCGTATCCTCAGGGCGGACCTGGAGGCCGACCGCTTCAGCTTCCATCGCGACGAGGCGGCGCTCGCCCACGCCGAGCAGCTCGATGGCAAGCTGTTGCTGGTCACCAATACCGGACTCAAGGCCGACGACGTGGTGGCGCGCTACAAGGCGCTTGCCGACATCGAACGCGGCTTCCGTGTGCTCAAGAGCGACATCGAGATCGCACCCGTCCATCACCGCTTGCCCGAGCGCATCCGCGCCCACGCGCTGATCTGCTTCCTGGCGCTGGTGCTGCACCGGGTGATGCGGATGCGGCTCAAGGCGGCCGGCAGCAACCAGTCGCCGACAGCGGTCCTCAGGATCCTGCAGACCATCCAGCGCCATCAGGTCAAGGTCGGCACAGAAACCCTGCGCGGCATCAACGCGCCCACCCTTGCCCAGCAAGAACTCTTCACCGCACTCGGCACCCAAACCCCGCCCAACCACTAGCGTTGTGCCACAAATGCCACTTCGAGCATAAGTGGATCAAGCACTTACGTCGTTAGCTGCGGAACTTGGGGGAGCAGCAACTGCTCGGCCAGCCCGTGCTCTGCCTCTCGCGCTACTTCCTGCGCCGGCGTGCCGACTATCACCGCCTGCTGCTCGCCGTCACCCGCGATGACGCCTGGGAAGAGTGGATCGCCTTCATGCTGGAAGCGGTCACCCAAGCCGCACACTGGACCAGTGACAAGATTCGCGCGATCCAGTGCCTGCACGCGCAGGCTTCGGACTTTGTGCGCACCCGCGCGGGAAAGATCTACAGCCGTGAGCTGGTCGAGGCCTTGTTCGTGCACCCGTACTGCCGCATCCAGAACCTCCTGGATGCCGGGATCGCCCAGCGCCAGACCGCCTCTGTCTATCTCAAGAAGCTGGTCGACCTCGGCATGGTGATTGAGCTCAGGGCCGGACGGGAAAAGTAGTTCCTGCATTCCCATCTCGTCCACCTGCTCACCAGCGAGGGCCACTCCGTGCTGTCGTACGACATCAGCACCCACGGTCAGTGACAGGTGTCATTGCCGGCAAGATTGCGCAGCGCAGGCCACTATCGGGGCGGGTCCCATGTGATGGGACGTGTCGCGCTCGGGAAGATCGCCGGCTGGCCGAGCGATTGGGCCTGGAAGCCGGGCAACTGGGGGACGCCTCTGTGCGTCAGGAGATTCTCCATGGCGTCCTGCAGGTCCTCGCCGAAGCGTCGGAATCCAGCTTGACCTGCAGGTGGCGATCCGGAGGGTCCGGGATGTCCCGATCCCCTCCTTAGATTCACTCAGCCTGCTCGAGCTCACAGTCTGCGCCGACCGGACGCAGCCGTACGCTACCTGCACTCCGTCGCCGGCGGGGCCGCAGGGTGACGGCGTGTGGCTTCGGGTCCAGAACCAGGTGCGGCAGGTAATCCGTGGTTACGTACGGGAGCTGGCGCGCGGCTCCGTCTTTGGAACTACCTGCAGCTGACCCCGACGCCGCAGGATTTCGCATTTCGCCCGCGCCTCGGCAGTGCGGAAGGCGAGAAGGTCCCGCACGACCTCGCGGTGCAAGGACTCCCTGCCACCATCGATCCGGGTGAGCTTGGCCTCTATCGTATCCATCCGAAACCCTCCGTACGTGACGCGGTCACGCAGTTGATCCGCTGGGACCAAGCGGCCGCTTGGATCTCTTCGTCGATCGCGCTATGGCTCATGTCTTGGGCATCTTGTGTGGGCTCCGCGGACGCGAGCCGGGCACGCTTAGCCTCGGCGGCGCTCCATCGACGAGCGTCCATCCAGATGGGACCTCGGTCGCCAATAGATACGCTCCGCTCACGACCGACCCTACCACCTGGGCCACCGCCGCACCCCTTTCCGGCGTGGCCGACAGGTCAAGGGCTTCCGACCCCCCGAGCGAAGGCTGTGGGATCTGAAGCTACCGGTTCCAGCCATGCCGCAGGGTCCGTATCCCCGGCGTCCATGCCCTACTGTGGGCCAGCATCCGCGTGGCCATCCATGAGATGCACCATGTGTGCGGCCACCGCGGCTGGACCAGGAGCAGGTGGCACTCCGATTTTCAGGCATCTTCAGGCCTCCTTGGAAAATTATGCGTCCGCGCATAATTGGGGCTAACTCGCTGGCGAGCCATCGTCGTGCCCGGAGGGTGCAGCCCCTCGGTCATGACACGTTGCTTTCAAAGACGCCGTAGTACCACGCCGTGCCGAGAGGGCTGGTCAGGATTGAATCCATCGCCGGTTGCGGGATCCACGCCATGATCCGGATCATGCTATCCGTACATGCCCCCGTGATGGCCTGTACCTTCAGGCCACGGTGGAGGAACTCGGGCGCGTTCTGCAGGAACACGGACTTGGCGCCCTCTGCGGAACCGCAGGCCGCCACAGGCAAGGTCCGACCCTCGCCGGTTGCGAAGTGGTCGGAATAGGCGACATGGAAGTCAGTAAGGAGGAACCGGTCCCCCGCGGACCCGAGTGTGCTGGGGCGACCCCTGGCCCGGCCAACAAGCTCCTGCAGGACTTCCTCGTGCCTGCCGATTGCGAGCGCTTCCAGGGGTGGTCGTCCGAGCGCGTTGCTCCACTCGGTGAGGTACTCCCCCAGCCGGTGGTGGTGCGGGAACCCGCCCGTGGGCCCTGTGTCGAGCGCTTCGGCGGACACGGCGTAGATTTCGGGAAAGTCGTCCCTGAGCGCATACACCGCCTGGGCGCGCACGCTCCATAACGAGCGCCAGATTTCCTTGAACCGTTCTCCGGTATTCACGATTTCTCCTTGGATATCGTCGGTGCGAAAGCTCGCCCTACCTGCCGAGCAATGAACTCGCGGTGCTGAGCTCCGGGACGGGCGTGCGCCTCGGCAGCATCGGTCATGCGAGTCTCAGAAGCTAAGACGATCCTCGCGACCGGAGGGTCTGCGCACCGCCTGGTGCCACGCAAACCCCCCGACAGAATGGGCATTTACGCGACATTTCTCCCAGATCCGTCCGCCAGACTGGTACCTAAGCCAAGGCGGCCCTCACCGCCATGGCGCGAAACACCCCCCCACTGTGGGGTGCTTTCGACCCTACCGAGGCGGCACGCACCACGTATCGTGGTTGCATGACATGGAGGAGAACTTACCGTGACAGATAGCACCGATGGGGTATTGCTCTACCGCCTGCCGCGGGAAAACAACACTGGCAAAGTGCCGGTCCCCCGCACGGATTTGATTGACCGCACTACGTTAGTGCGGACTGCCCTGTTGCTAGATATTTTTCTGCCGGGGCACGGCGAGCCGAGACTCGTATTCACAGTGGATCTAGGATTTATTGAGCTCCCCCCACAATTGATGGCGAGTGTGTACCCGTCTGTCTCTGCTCTGATAGACGACGTGGAAGACCTCAATACCTGGCTAGCCGACTGGGCAAGCTCGACGGAACGTCTACCCGATTGTCGCCCGGAATGGGCGTCGCGCCACGGGATCGCGGAAGAGGTCGTGAGGCGGATTGCCCATCGGCTCGCGCATGAGCTCGCCCAGAGCAGAGCCAAGGAGATCCCCCTCTGCACGATGGCTGAGAGTACTAACGTACTGCGAGTACCGGCACGCTCTCAGCTGGTCCCACCTGCGCCTCCTGTCGAGCGGGACCTTATCGGTGCACGGCTGTGTCACGCATACCGAACCGTGACCGCAGTCACTTCGACAGGGGCATCGATCTACTTGATGGCCGACGGAGCCGTTGTGTTCCCAGAGACGACTAGTTATTCGATTCCTTATCGCGTGGTTCAACGCAGAAAGGCCTTCGATGCAACAACAGTCTCAGCTTCGGGAGTGTTGGACAATGAGGAAGGCTGAAACCGTGCATATCGGCGTGGCGGCTGCCATAGAGGGGATGCCAGACAGGCCCTCGATGGCGCTACAGGATTACCTCTGCCACGTCGATCAGCTACATCGTGTTTGCCGGGGGCTGGCCATCGATCCTGCCGGCGTGGTTCCCCGGCGCGTCGATGAGAAGTATATCCACTATGTTCTCACCGAACACGTGAGTAATTTGCCATCCACAGTGGACGGAGCCTGCGATGAAACGCCGGTGGACACCGACGAAAAAGAATCTATTACGATCGAGGCCAGATCCAAGGCGCTCAGCGAGGAACAGACAAGCGCAGCGCCCGATGAAATCCTACGAACGCGTAGTGTTCCGCCACCGCCTGTCATAATAAACGGAGTAGCTGCACCCGCAGCCCTGTGGCAGCGCCAGCGATCTCCAGGTCGGCCCGGGGATGGTCCGTCTATTCTGGCGACGATTGCGGGCCCAGGCCCCATGTACTACGTTCTGCCCCACGCGAATGTCATAGGGCCAGCGCTGGCGGGAGGTGCGGTACCCGGCATGCTCGTGGACATCCTCGGCGCCTCGCAGACAACCATCCTCTTGGCGGACGCCGATGTACTGCAGCGTGCGCTGCCTTTCCCTTCCCAAGAGTGACATCAGCAGTTATCGCCACGCTGGAGCTCGATGGTCATGCCTATGACCGCAAGTACGCGCCGCATCCCCATGCCGTGATACCGCTGCCCCTGCGCGCTGTCGCCGCCACCGCGCTGGATCGCCAGTTCGACCCGCCCGCCCGACAGGTCGGCGGTACGGATTTGGGAGTGAACTCCGGCCCGTGTGAGGTAAGCGACGAGCTCATTGGCTTCGGCGCGTGGCAGTACCACCTCGTGCCCACGCGAGGGAGACAGCCAGCAGAAGAATGCTGAAATCACCCTCCGATAGCTCTCGGCTTCGGCTCCGGAGTCATATTCGCGCCATAGTCGCTCGAGCAGTCGGTCTGCGTGCACGGCACGCACGGCGCGACCGGGACACCGGCGGTTGACTCCGCCCACGCGCGCAGGAATCAGCCTGAGGCCCAGCTTGGCTTCCCATCGCTCCGCAATCTCCACGACGAGATCGAGGTCGCGCATGGGTGCCCCGACCGACCGCATTGCCGGCTCGACATCCTGCGACCGAGCCGCAAGGTCCACCAGCTTGCCGACGAGTAAGGCAGTCCAGCCGACACTAGCTTGCGGAGCAGCGGGCCCGACTGGCGGCGCAGGTATCGCGGGCACGTGGCGACTTGGCCGGAAGTGGCCGAACCAGGCCCAAACCGGCGCGACCTTCCTGTTGCGGAGAAGCGAATCCACGGTGGCGCACGTGTAGCCCAGTGCGCCCGCGGCATAGCGTCTCGTCAGGTAGCGCGCCCGGGAATGCTGGGCACTCCGGGAATCCAGCAGCCAGGGCAGGTGGAGGTACCACTGTATGGTGGTGCGCCAGTGATAGTGCCCCATGGGCACGGCTATCCCGGCCAGATGTCGCGGCAGGAGAAATCCCGGATCCTTCGCTTCGCCGCTTGCGGACTCCATCCACATGGCGTCCTCAGGCGCGAGCGCTACCGGGATCAGTGCTTCCATCGCTGCCAGATGGCGCAATCGATGCAGCCGCTGGCTCGGCTGCCCGGTCGCTCGTGCAAGGACATCCCGGATCATCTGGCCCACCGCGCCCGCGGGATGGGCTTCACCCTCGTCGGCCGCAAAATCGGTGGCCACAAAAGCGGACTCGGGCTTGCGCGGTCCGGTGTGCCGGCGAACGTCTTCCAATCTCTGCTTTACCCGGACCCTGTGCTCTGACTCACCGGAACCGTTGCGGAACACCAGGGTACGCGAGGCAGCCGGGGTCTTGAGCCGTCGCAGCCGGTTCGGTCGCACGCGGGCCCACATCGTCCCATCGGGCCTCACCCCGAGGTCCCGAACCTGCAGACCCAGTACCTCGTTGACGCGCGCACCACTCCACGCGAGGTAGTAGGCGGTCCAGTCGGCCAACCGGGCGATGCGTGTATTGGCGAAGTCGTCACCGTGACCTTCCCACGCCTGCTGCCGAAGGATCTCCAGTGCCGTGGCCCGCTCCACCGGCAGGATCAGCGCCGCGTCGGCACGTTGGCGACCGCCCCGGAGCTGCGCGTAGACGAAGCCCAGGTCGAGGTCTGGCACGTCCCATTTGGCGGAGCAGTGCGCGTGGAAGGAAAGGAGGCCCGCGGCGACCTTGCCCCTCGCCTTTTCCGATCCGTCCAGCGCATACCAGTATGCGGCCTCCAGGAGGTCCTCATCCCACCTGGCGTACTCAACTTCGCCTAGCACTTCGACCAGCGCTCCACCGATCCGGTTGAGGTAGGTGGACAGGGTGCGGTAGGCCAATGCCTTGCCACGGTGCGCGCCATCCACGGCCAATGCACGGATCCAATCGCACAGCATGCGTACGACAGGCTGCAGGGCGCGACTCTTGAGTTGTTCGTCCAGTTCGGCGATCACCGCCTTCCGCGCAGTTGCATCGTGCAGGTTGGTGGCGGGGATGACTGCGCCGGTGAGCGGCAGCGACAACTTGCGATGTGCACGCGGAATCGCGCGGCAGAGGGCAAGGTATTGCTTGCGCGCCGGTTGCATCGCTCGGGCAGACGAACCGCTTTCGGCAGGGCCACAGGTCGGGAGTGCTTCTTCCTTGCCGCCCGTGCGCGCCCGATCCGGGCCGACCGGGTCTCCGTCAATGTAGGCCAGTTGCTCCTCCACCGTCGCGTGCGTGGACCCATGGGCCGGATCGAGGCCGAAGCGTGCCGCCGGCGACTTTTCGAAGCGGTTGACGACGGCGGTGGTGCTGCACAGGCGCGCCAGCAAACCCGCTTGCTGCCGTCCCTTGGTCGCCCAGGCTGGGAGGATGCGGGCAAGATTGGATTCGATTTCCCTCAGCGAGGGAAGCGGATCATCGGGAAAGGTGTGCGCCAGGTTGCCGAGCGCCAGTGCGGCCGTCCCCCGCACGGCAACCACATAGCCGTCGGCGAGCGGA
This sequence comes from Lysobacterales bacterium, assembly GCA_017305135.1. Classification (GTDB taxonomy): domain Bacteria; phylum Pseudomonadota; class Gammaproteobacteria; order Xanthomonadales; family Rhodanobacteraceae; genus Dokdonella_A. The sequence goes on from JAFKNA010000007.1 coordinate 120,608, forward strand.
ACCAGCAGCAAGTCGGGCATCCTCGCCGAGGGGCGCGACATCTTCCGCGCAGCCAGGATGGCGACGAGACGATCGGGGTCATCCACGCCACCGAACACCGCCAGGGCCTCTGTGGTGCGCGCCACCTGCAACTCGAAGCTGCGGTCCGGTCGTTTTTCCGCGGACCGCGTCGCCACGTGGTCGCGGAGTGTGTGGATCTGGGTGAGGGCGAGGCAGGCCCCTTGGAAGAACGGGTTGTCCAACGGCCGCCGGACCGCGAACGGTAGCGGGATTGCGGGCAACGCCTGCCCGGTTCGCTTGGCGACAACGGCCAGCACGCGGCGCAGCGCCCGCGCGACCGCAATTGCAGCGGATGCATCATCACCCGCGCCTTCGATCAACTCGTCCCTCAGGCGGAACACGTCCGTCTCGTTCACCGAAGGCGCCGGCGCGGACTGTGATTCATAGGCGGATGCTATTCCCATCGCGATGACAGCTGGGTGTGACAGCACCACCTGGAGGGCCTGCTCTCGGCGTCGACGAGCACCGTTGTGCAAGTCCCGTTCCCATTGTGCATGGGCAATACGTGCAGCCTGCTCCGATTGGTCGATCCGCGGGCTCCAGTCCTGAAGCGGGGGCAGGCCGACATCCGGCGGAGCCGCCGCCGAAGGCGGCCCCTCAGCGATTGGGCGATGCACCCGCCATCCCTGGTTGCGCAGCAACCGGTCCAGCCACGGCTGGATCTGGCCCAGCACCTCGGAAGGAATGGTCGGCGACTGCTGAGAGAAAGGGTACCCGTCCGCATCCAGGTGCCCAAGCTGCATGTTGACCAGGGCAGGATGCGCGCCCGTCTCGATGCCGCGCGTACGTATGTAGGTGCGGCCCCAGTTCCACGGCAACGCTCCCCATTCAACCGGAGACCTCGCCTTGAGGCCTGCGATAGTGGGGCGGACGATCTGGCCCCGTGCGTCGAAATCCGACAGAAGCGGGGCACGGCCGGCGAGCACCTGCCCGATGGCATCTCTCATGGGCGGGGACTTGGCGGCCCATTGCGTCAGGTGATCCAAATAAATCGCGATCTGCTCGCATGTGACGCTGGCAAGGCAGACCAGGCGCGGATCGTGCGCGACATCGATACGCTTGTCGCAGAGGAGGGCCGCTCCCGTGCGCAAATCAATGTCGTGGCGAGTCAGCTCGAACAGCGCCTCGGTCGGCCGATGTCCGATCGTCGTGATGACCATCCTGGCCAGATGGTCCAGCAGGCGCCGATGCTCGCGCAGCTCGGGCGCTTCCTCGCCAGATTCATGGGATTTATGGGAGAAGTCGCCGCTGGATGCGGCGAGAAGCCTGGCCGACTGCGGCTTGACCAGCAGTGCGGAGCCCACCCGATCGCCCGGCGCCTGAATCGGTGTGGTGGAATGCTGCTGAAAGTGGGAGCACACCGCCTGGCAGTATGCAGCGGCGACATCTTTGCGACGTGGGGCGTAATAGTGCTGCTGCGCCGAAGGCCGGCCGAACGAGTCTCCACAGATCAGTTGCGACATGGCCAGGTCGCCCGTCGCTTCCATCAGCTGCGGGCCAAGGCTCCGCCTCAGGGTAGCGACGGTCAGATCTATCCCCATGTCCCCGCTGAGTGTCCGCGCTGCCTCGGCCGCAAGCCGGTCAAGTGCGGGGAGATCGAGTTCCGCGATCTGCTGCAGGGTCGACCGATGCGCCCTGAGGAGCCTGGCGAACGATCGCGGCAGGGGCAGCGAGATCAACTCGGTTGCAGGGATGAGCCACTCACGCTGCGCGGGATCCGGCCGAAAGTATCCTGGTGCGCTCTCGCCACCCATTCCCTCGGTTTGCTCACTGCCGCGCTCGTGCCAATACGGCGGGAAATCGATCGACCCCTGCTCGAGGTTGATTCGCAACCCGGACAGCTCCGTGCTCCCGGAGTTTGCGCACATCGCTCGTATGCCGGCGCTGGTCCGCCCGCTCATGGCCTTGAGCAGACACACCCAGCGCCCGATGGCTGCGTCGGCTGGCAGCCCCTCTTGCTCGAGCGACTCGTTGAGGGCGCGCAGGGCCGCTCCATAGACATCGGGCGGCAAAGCATCCGGATGAAGCGTCAAGAGCAGCGTGTTGCGGCTCCAGACCGTCTGCCGCGCACGGTATTCGGCTCTGCGTCGCCGGATCGTCCCAGTTCCGTAACCCGGCACGAGGACCAGATCCACCGGCGAGCTGAATTCTTCGGGTGGCTCTCCCGGCAGTTGGTCCGGCAGCGGGATCCGACGCCTGAGAGGAATGACGACAGGGCGGCCTGCATCGATCTCGTCCTGATTACCGGGTCTAACGCCCGGGCCTCGGGGCCCCGACGTAGGCGGCGGAGCGGGGCCTCGCGGGCCAATCGCCGGCGGGAGCGCGCCGGTTTCGTCGCTGAGGAACTGCCAGAATCCACCTTGCCATGCGTCGCGCAAGCCGCCGTGCGACACAGCGTCGAACGATTCGAGCGCACCGATCGCGGACTGCATGTCTGCAGCCCGTGCCAGCTCGGTGAGGATCCGGTCCAGTGCCTGGGCCGCTCGTGAGCCGGGCGAGCGGACAGCGGCGCGAAGTGCTGACGCGATCGCGTCGCGATGCTGGCGGGGTACATCGCCGCGTGCCCGCCAGCCGCGCAATGCAACCCAGTACAGACCACGCAACACCAGCAGGCCACGTCCCGCCCGCCGCCCCAGCCCGATGATCGCTCCGGCGGCGCCATACTCACCGGACAGCACGGTAACCACGCCGCCACGTTGTGCTGCAGGCACCCGGCTTGCGGCGACCTCGCGTAAATCCTCCAGGGCTACCCGCACGGCATCCCCGCCCGCGTGCGGAAGGAGCCAAGGGATTTCGGCGATCAGTTCCAGCAGCGCGTCGGCCAACCACACGCGCTCGGCGTCGCCGGGCAGAGGGAAGAGGGCGGCGCATTCCGCCCCAAGCCCCGCGAGCAGATCCGATTCGCCAAGGAGTCCCATGCTCACGGAGCATACGGGCTTCGGGACGCGTTTTGTATGCTTGTTGCGAGCTCCTGTGTTCTCAGGTGACGTGCGCTGTGGGCTGCCCTGTGTTTAAATCTCGTCTAGGTGCGTAGATTTAGGACATACGGCGTACTTTGTAGTTTCATAAGTCCATCCAATGTCCAAGGTCTCATAATGTGGTTCGATCCCACCCATAGCCACCAAATTCAAGCACTTGGCTTCCAGAGCCCGCCTCCGACGCGGGCTTGTTCGTGCCCGGCTGGAGGTTCCAGGTCTCCTTCAACGCGGATGCCTGGTGGGAACCGAGGCCATTAGGAGAGCAACAGTGGGTCGCGACCGAAGCCCTGCGCGAGACCGGGACGCCGCCGGTCGCCTGCACGCAGGCTCCTACGGCAAAGCGATCGGCGACGAAGCGATCGCGGCCTCGAGCAACGGTTTGGCCCATTCAGGAGTGTTGTCGAGCGACTCCAGGTTGGACGGCCACACCAGCTGGCCCGCCCTCATCTCCATGACCAGGATCGGATCGGGCACCGCCTCGCCTGCACCGGCGGCTTCGGCGCTGTTGTCATAGACCTGCAGGTGCGCCAGCCGTGGCATGAGCGCGATCAGGTTCAGCAGTGCGGCCGGGTATCGTTCGCGGATCATGGCTTCGGGGATGTCGTGTCCGCCGCGGGCCACGCGCGCCTTCACCCGCCCGATGTGCAACTCTGGCGACGAGAGGCCGCAGAACCACATCAGCACGTCGTGCGTCTCTGACGCCCGGGCGATCTTCGCGGGGACGCTGCGTCCGCCCAGCGTGGTCTCGAACGCGTGGTTCAGGCCGTGGGCGATCGCCTCGTCCAACCGACGCATTCCCTCGTTCCACGCAATCCCGTTTGCCCTGGGCTGATCGCAATCCATCGCCGCCATGACTTCGCGGGCGAAAGTGTCCGGGTTGAACCAGCCCAGGCCGTCCCGCTCAAGCAGGTGGCCGCCGACCGAACTCTTGCCGGCACCGTTGACGCCGGCGAGCACGAAGAGGACGGGCCGCTCAGTCAATGGCTCGCCCCTGCCTTGACCTTCCCGCGGAGCCTGGCCGGGCCGGCCATCACGCCGCGCAACCGGTCGGCGGCGCCGGCCGCGCGCAGGGAAGCCAGGCGGTCGTCGAAGCGACGCCGCAGCGCATCCAGCGTTGCAGTGGCCGAGGCGTTGGCTTCGTTCAAGGCCTGCATGATGGCGTCGTACGCCTCGGTGGAGAGAATTACCGCCTCGGGGACGTTGTGGTTCGTCACCGCCACCGTGCCCGTGCGGCTGACCGATTTCATCACCCCGCGCCACCCGAGCTTCTTCAGGTCGGATGCGGGCGTGCGGGGAAGATCTTCGAGCGCGTCGAGTTTCAGGGCGGGCAACATGGCATCTCCAGCATTGAGGCTGAGGCCAACATACCCTTTTTTGCACCATTCGGGGGGGAATTGGCCTGAAAGGCCCATCCCCGGCTCTGCTGACCCAAGGCTGCGACAGCCAAGGTCCAACCCTCGCCGGTGGCCTACAGTCGGAGCAGGCGACGCGTGCGACAGAGTTCCGGCGCCGGACACAAGCGGAACTGCGCAGGTCGGGGCTACGCCCCCGACCTCCCGCTAGGGGTAACCTCTTGGTGCGCGAGTCGGTGAACGGCGAGATCTACTACGACAACGACGTGTCGAGCGTGGAAGAAATCGGCGGGCGTAGCGGTGACGCTACTCCAGCCAAACCGGAAGCGGTGCCCGTTTCCGCCGACAGGCACACTCTAGCGAGCCTGCTGGCGAGGGGCAACGCGGCCGGTGAAGAAGAATCGGGAAGCTTCTCCCTGGCCGACCCCGCCGCGGCACCGATGGCATACTGCCCCGGGGTAAACCGGGGGCCGCGCAGGGCATGAAGGAAAACCACCTCGAAGACGCCTGCCTCGATTGGCTGGCCAGCATCGGCTGGACCGTAATCGAAGGCGATGCGGCTGCGCCCGGCGGCGAACTCGACGCGCGCGAGCGCTGGTCGGATGTGGTGCTGGCGCCCCGACTGCACGACGCCATCAAGCGCCTCAACCCGGCGCTTTCCGCGGCCGAAGTCGACACCGTGGTCGCGAAGGTCGCCGGCTACGGCCACCAGTCGCTGGTCGACGGCAACCGAGAGGTCTATGACTGGCTGCGCAACGGCGTGCCGCTGGAGCGAACCGCGAGTGATGGCCGGCGCGAAGTCCTGCGCGTGCCCGTGATCGATTTCGCCGGCAGCAATGATCTTCTCGCCGTGCGCCAGTTCACCGTGCAGGGCGGCAAGCTGCGGCGGCCGGACATCGTGCTGTTCGTCAACGGCCTGCCGCTGGTGGTGATCGAGCTGAAGAACCCGGCCGATCTCAACGCCGACTTCGAATCCGCCTGGAACCAGATCCAGAACTACAAGGCCGAGATCCCGCAGCTGTTCTGGTTCAACCTGCTGAGTGTCGTCTCCGATGGCACCGTGGCGCGCTACGGCTCGCTCAGCGCGGAGCTCTCGCGCTACTCGCGCTGGCGGCTGCTCGGTGGCAGAAAGGTCGGCAAGGAACAACTGGAACTCGAAGTCCTGATGCGCGGGCTGCTGGAACCCGCCACCCTGCTCGACTTCTTCCGCGGCTTTGTCGCCTACGGCGGGGCCGACGGCGGCGCCAGCTTCAAGATCATCGCCCAGTGGCACCAGTACCACGGCGTGAAGAAGGCCGTCGCGCGCGCGGTGGAGGCACTCACCCAACGCAAGGACGGCAAGGGCGGCGTGATCTGGTTCACGCAAGGGTCGGGCAAGTCGCTGCTGGCGCTGTTCTACGTGATGGCACTGCGCGACCGGCCGGAGTTCCGCAACCCGACCGTGGTGATGGTCACCGACCGCAACGACCTGGACGGCCAGCTCTACGAGACCTTCGCCGACAGCGCCTGGTCGCTGCGCGCGACGCCCGTGCAGGCCGACAGCCGCGAGGACCTGCGCCGGCATCTTTCACAGGTGCAGGCCGGCGGCGTGTTCTTCACCACCATCAACAAGTTCGCGCCCGAGCCGGGACAAACCTCCGTGCCGGTGCTCTGCGAGCGCGACAACGTGGTGGTGATCGCCGACGAAGCACACCGCACCCAGTACGGCTTCCGCGCCGATCTGGACACGAAGACCGGCAAGACCAGGTACGGCCTTGCCAAATACATGCGCGACGCCCTGCCGAACGCGATCTATCTCGGCATGACCGGCACGCCGGTGAGCCTGGACGACCGCGATACCGAGGCGGTGTTCGGCAGCTACGTCGATGTCTACGACATGATCGCCGCGCAGGAAGACGAGGCGGTGGTGCCGGTCAGCTACGAGTCCCGGATCATCGAACTGCGTTTCAACGAGGCCGAAAAGCAGGCGCTGATGGACGAGTTCCTCGATGCCACGGGCGATGAGGACGAAGCCGAGCAGGACCGCACCGCCAGCCGCTACACCCGGCTGGAGGCCCTGGCCATGGCCGACGGCCGGCTGGCGACGCTGGCCAGTGACCTGGTGGCGCACTGGGAAGCGCGCAAGGAATCGGTGGCCGGCAAGGCGATGATCGTGGCCGTCTCACGCGAGGCGGCGGTGCGCCTGTACAACGAGATCGTGAAGCTGCGCCCGGACTGGCACTCGGACGACATCAACGGCGGCCGGATCAAGGTGGTGATGACCGGCACTTCGGCCGACCCGCCGCACTACCAGCCGCACCGTACCGACAAGGCCGACCGCAAGTTGCTGGAGAAGCGCTTCAAGCAGTCCCCCGACGACCTGAAGCCGGGCGAAGTGCCGCTGGAGCTGGTGATCGTGCGTGACATGTGGCTGACCGGCTTCGACGCCCCGCCCGTGCACACCCTGTACGTGGACAAGCCCATGCAGGGCCACGGCCTGATGCAGGCAATTGCCCGCACCAACCGCATCTGGCAGGACAAGCCCGGCGGCCTGGTGGTGGACTACATCGGCATCGGCGAGGAGCTGAAGAAGGCGATCCGCCAGTACACCCGCGACAGCGGCGCCGAGCGCGAGCCGGTGGATACCTCAGGCGCCGCCCTCGGCGTCGTGCTCGACACGCTGGACGTGATCCGCACGGAGTTCTTCAAGGGCTTCGATTACAGCGGGTTTGAAGATCCCAAGCGGGCGCTTGCCCTGCTCGCGCCGGCGATCGAACACATCCTCACCCTCGATCCCGAGCCCGACGACAAGGGCCGCAACCGCGGCGTGCGCGCCTACCAGGACCAGGTCGCCAGGCTCACCCACGCCCAGGCGCTCGCCGGTACCCGGCCCGAGGCCATGGCCGTGCGCGAGGAAATCGCCTTCTTCCAGGCGGTGCGCGTGAGCCTGATCAAACTCACCCGCTCGGCCAGCGGGAGGTCGCGGCTGGAGAAGGAAGCCGCGCTGCGCCAGCTTGTCGCCAAGGGCGTGCTGGTCGAAGGCGTCAACGATCTCTACCGCACGCTCGGGCTCGAGAAACCCGACATCAGCCTGCTTGACGAGCAGTTCCTCGCCCAGATCCGCGAGATGCCGACGAAGAATCTCGCCGCCGAACTCCTGGAGCGCCTGCTCGCCGACCGCATCCGCTCACGCGGCCAGAAGAACGTGCTGCAGGGCAAGGAATTCGCAGCCCGCCTCGAAGCAGCCATCAACCGCTATCAGAACCGCGGCCTCACCACCGTCGAGGTGATCGAGGAGCTGATCCGCCTGGCCCGCGAGATCAACGAGGCCCGCCCGCCGGACGGCATGACCGAGGAGGAATTCGCCTTCTACCAGGCGCTGGCCGAAAACGAATCGGCCGTGCGCGAACTCGGCCACCCGGTCCTCCGCGCACTCGCTCAGGAACTCACCGACAAGCTGCGCAAATCCGCGACGATCAACTGGCAGAACCGCAAGGACTCCCGCGCGAAGATGGTTGCGATGGTCAAGGTGCTGCTGGCGACGCACCGGTATCCGCCGGACCAGCAGCCCGAGACGATCGAGAAGGTGATTACGCAGGCGGAGTTGTTGGCGGATGCGTGGGCGGGGTGCGTCCGCCGTTAGCGACGACCCGTAGCCGAATAGATGCGGTCCCGCCCCGCCAGGCGCGGCTCAATAAACCTACTTTAGGAACGCAGAAGAGCGGGCATCGCAGCGTCTTGCATTCGCTCAATGCAAGCCAGACTTCGATCGCACCTCACCATGCTCCGGAAATCGCAGGCGCAGCGAGCACCAGCTTGTAAATTTTCCCGCAGTCATCGAGCAGAGCTATATCGTCCAGCTTTTTCGGGTGTTTCTTGAACCAGCCGTCGCAGGCACATAGCAGATCCGTGTCGGGGCCCCGCTCGAAGAAACTCTCGATGAATTCCTCGGTCAGTTCGGGATTGGGCAGAGTGAAGTAATCACCTGGTTTGGAAAGGCTGTCGATAGAGTCGGCTTCCTCGCTGATCAAGCGCTGGAACATCTTTCGCGGAACCGCGATATCGTAGCCTTTGCCTTGGGCGGATCCCTTGAAGATGGGCGCCATGAAATCAATGATGTGGTGCTCCGTCTGGACCCAGAAATGGAATCCATCCCTGCCCGAGGTCACGATTCCATCTCCTCGCTTCGCGATGCAGAAAATTGAAGGAACCTCGTTGACACAGAGCAGGAATGCACCCGCGACCGGGCGAGCAGGAATCTTGTAGTGCTTATTTAAGATCATCGCGCCCGCGATGGCAAAGAACATGCAGGCGTGCGGCGTGTTGGCGCGGCCCTCAAGAATCGAATAGATGACCTTGTAGATCCGGTCGTACTCCGGAAGGGTCAGAAGCGGCTTCGGTGGAGTGTTGCTGGATTTGGTCATGAGTCGTCAGGGGGTGGCGTCGACGATGCCGCGGGTCGCTGCACGCACTTTTGCCGAAGGATGATCGCGCACCGGATGGATCAATCCCTTCGCCCATTCCGGGCAATGATTGGTAAGCTCGGTGACCAGCGCAAGCGGAACAAGAACGCTTCCGTCGACACAGATGCGCTCCACGGCACGTCGCAGGGTTGGTGTATCGGCACCACCTTCCACTCTACGGCCTACGAACCGTGCAGCCGCGCCACGAATGGAAGGATCGCTATCACCAAGGGACTGCAGTGCCAAGACGTCGTAACCTGCGGGCCTGAACTCCCTTAGTACCCACCAAGCCATTTGGCGACCGTCTCCCTCTCCTGCCAGCGCGCCAGCGACGAAGGTCTCGACTTCCAGGTCAGATTGCCCGCCCACACCAAACTGCACCAGGGCAGCGAGTCCAGCAGCCGAGCGCCACTTCCCCTTCATATCAAAGAAATTGGTGGGAAGAAAACGACTAGTTCGCAGCCCTGTAATCTGGTGCAGAAGAAGGTCTACGGCCTCCTCCGGAAGAAGAACTAAGTCGCGCACAATCCGGTAAATGGAAGACTCTTTATGGTCAGCAATAACCGCATTATCCCCAAGATATGACATTACTTCTGTCCACCGCGCAATGCGGGGAAGGGAAAAGCTCAAATTCACCAAGAATAGACAAGTATCCACAGAGCGCCCGAAGCCAAAGCTTCCCCGAGCAGCCTGGTGGCGTTCCTTTTCTAACAGTTGCACCAATGTTTGCGCACTTTGTTCGGCAATTCCCTCTGTCAGAAAGCCATCCTCAAAACCAATAGCAGCGGCCAACAAGTTGCCTTCCTTAGCTGCCTGCAGCAGTCGCACGCGCGCCACCTCTGAGCCGAGCTTGGCGGAAAGCCCCAGTAACCGCGCCAGCTCCGAATGCTCAGCGCTCCGACTGGCCAAATCCAGAAATAGTTCAGCATCTAGAGCGGTCGGAGCAAGCCGCTCCAGTTCCTCTGCGACCGAGCAGATGTCTTTCAGGTGCGTCCAGTGCACTGGCACCGAATGAAGCTCGGCTGCAACTCTCTCCAATACTGAAGCCGAGCATGCTCCGAGCGCACCTTTAATAGCACCGAGTAGGCTCGCAACCCGCGGCGCCTTATCGTGAGGTTCGTTCGCAGCTTCTTCGTTTACAGCTCGGTTCAAGCACCAGAGGACCACATCATCTGCGGCTGTAGGCATTCCCAGATCACCAAATGCGCCCCAGAACTCGAGAAGCGCATCAACACGTCCCGGTGAAAATCTCTCGGGAACGCAATCAGTTGAAAGTTCAGCAAGGACTTGAGCGGGGCCGCATCGCCACGCGCGGCGGCCGGCAAGCACCACTGACGCCTTGTCCCCACTGCTCAGCAAGCGCGAATATGCGGACCGGAATTCGTCATCTGTCTTGGCACACTGGGAACCGAACCTGCCGAGTCGGGCTTCGGCTGCTGCTAAGCCCGCACGATCGGCGGAAAACAGTGCCATGAACCTGGACGGTAGGAGCTGCTGCGCCGGCGGTTCAGCATCCCATCGAGAGCTAGTGTCATGGGCCCACTCGCGAAACTGCGACATTGCGGCGGCATCTAGCGCCCAACGAAGCTGCTGATCCCGCCACCATGACCCGGCGTTGTCACCCGCTCGCAAAGTCCCAGAAATACTCTCAGCACTCTCCCTCCATGAGGCCAAGTTCAGGAGCGCCCGATAACCGACACCCGAAAGCAGCGATGCGGTCGGGTCGTCACCAATGCCGGTCAGCAAGGTAATGGCTTGGGAGGCATGTGACTTCGCTTCGTCTCGGAGGCCTGCTTCATCTGCGAAGCGCGAGGCATGGAGATGCAGCCATGCGTGATCAACGGGTGCGGCCTTGTCACGAGCCAGCTCTTCGGCAACCAAATAGGCGCCCTCCCGAGGAACGCCAATGCTCAGCTCTGCTCCCGCGAGCAATACGGTTGAAGCAGTCCGCCAGTCCTCTCGCACCGCGGTGGCCTGAACGTCCTTTAAGCTACTCTTGTCATCATAGGCAATGAATCGCCATAGAGCGAAAGCGAACTGCCAGCGCCAATCGCTGTTCAGTGGCTTCTTGTCCAACTCCGGCCAATCGCGGTTTGTCTCTAAGCGTTGCTTGAGTCTCGATACGTGCAGGAGCACGAGAAGCGCGATAGCCTCCTCTGGCTCAAGCGCACTGCTTGCGCTGCGATTCGCGTGCGGTGCTACCAACCTAGGAATCAACAGCGCATAGCGCAGGCGGTCACTTGGCGGGACTTGCGTCGACGCGGCATCGAAGTTCGTTCCCTCCAAGGAGATCGATCCTCGCTGGGCGAGTGCAATCTCCAGCAATCGCGGAACATCGACTTCGCTGATAGTATTCGTCTTCGGGACGAAGACCTTGCACCCCTTCCCCGTGGACTCGCATCGATCCGAAGTCACGTGGACCCAGTATCCAGTGCGTGCGTCGATGTCGTAGAGCACGAGTAAGTGAGGAAGCTGGTGCTTGATCCAGTAGTCGAAGTGCTCGTTATCGTTGCGATGCCACCACCCGGTGATTTCGTCGTTAACGAGCACAGGCTCCGAGAACCAGTGCGGCCCACCCTTGACCTGCACTCCTATTAACGCACCTCGATCGAACCGACGTGGGTCACGGGCCGCTACCAGCAGGTCAGTACCTAGATCATGGCGATCCCGGTTTTCGAGCGGTGCCCACCTGATCCGTTCGAATAGGCCGGCCACCTCGGTGACCCCTACGCCTCCCGTTGATGACTCCTTACTTGCTCGCATTGCCACACCCTAAGAATTTGAGCGTTTCAGCTTCAGAAGCGTGGAGTTTGCAGGATATCAAGCGCGGAAGCAGGTTGTCGCGAGTTTTCTTCAGACTACTGGCAATAGTGATGTTCGCGTGAATCCTAGCAATCATGGGCCCAACGACATTGTCGAATGCCTCAAGGATGGTCGCTGGCGGAAGAGCGACACGGAACTTTGCCAGATCACTCCAGTTTGTACGCGGCATCTTTGCCCCATTTGATAGCTGGGTGGCGTAAGAGATGACCGCATGGCTACTGAACTGCATTGTCGTGTATCCGAGCCACTGAGGCGACACGGGACGAACGACAAGAATGTCCGTAGAGCAAACGCCAGCACTCGTAGCTACACCAACTTTGTGAAAGTACGGCCGAAGCTTTCCGAAGAGGATGTCATTGGCGCGATACCAGAACTTTCCGCTTGCCAGTCCTTCCGCACTTCCTTGGTCTGTCAGCGCGATCGATTTCTTCGGCATGTGCTCCAAGCCAATGTAAGGCGTGCTCGGATCAAGGTTTTCGGGCTTCGCCTGTTCCCGAACGTTCTTGCTGATCTTCCCGAGTCCTGCGATGCTCCAGCCTTTGGGGATCGGGCCGAGTTGGGATTCCTCGAACTCGCTCGGGAACAGGACGGCGGTGGCGGCGTCCATGCCTTCGGGCTCGTGGCCTTCGGCCTTGGCGTGGACGGGGTCGAAGTCCACGAACCAGGACTTGAACAGGGCCTGGGCGATGGCTTCGAGGGTGGCGTTGGTCTGGCGCAGGTTGTCGATGCGGTCGTCGAGACACGCGGTGAACTGGCCCACAGCCGCCTGTACTTCGATGGGAGGCATGGGAACGCGTAATCGAGAGATGATTGATGTGTTCAAGTTCGGCATGACGGCTCCAACGGCGTTGGAGCGAAGCCAGCCGAAGACTTCTGTGGTCGAAAGGTAGGCGGCCAGGAACTTGGGATCGACCGCATTTGGGTTAACCCGAAGCAGCAGGGCGCCCGTTCCGCAGATGGAGCCAACGTGCTCCTCATCCACGATGGTCGAAAGGCCCGTCGCCTGAATACCTCGCCGGGCGAACAAGATGTCACCAAGCATCAATCGATGGCGGGACAGCTCGGCTGCTTTTGTTTCGCTGACCAGCGGCAACGCCGCGTCCGCAACGATTCGGCCACGACCGATAGCCTCAGTTGGGATGACCGGGATGCCCTCATCCGTGTAGTCGTGCTTGTGAAGCTGTGAGCCGAATGGGCCTGTTTGGAGCCGCGCGTGTCCACGATCGACTAGATCGCCAATGGACACCTGCGGAAAGTCAGACCGCATAGCCCAATGCCCCCAACTTCTCCCGAATCACCGCATCCAGCTCCGCACCCTTGGCCATCTGCTCGGCCAGTTGCGCGGTCAGCCGCTCCATCTTCTCGTTGAACGCCTCGTCGTCGTCCTCTTCCACCTGCGCGCCAACGTAGCGGCCGGGGGTGAGGACGAAGCCGTGCTTTTCGACCTCTTCGAGGGTGGCGGAGTAGCAGAAGCCGGGTTCGTTGGTGTAGCCAAAAGCGCCCTCACCCCAGCCCTCTCCCGCAAGCGGGAGAGGAGGCAAAGCAGAAGCGCCGTCGGCCTGGCCCTCTTTCGCAGGCGGGAGAGGGGAAAGAGCGGAGGCGTCCTCGCCGCGGCCGTCGTCGTCAGCGGGGAGAGGGGGCGAAGCGAACTCCGTGCCGCGCCAGCGGTGGTAGGCCTGCGCGATGCGCTGCAGGTCCGCGTCGGTGAACTCGATCTGGGTGCGGCTGATCCGCCCGCTGGCGGCCTTGCGAGCGTCGATGAACAGGATCTGCCCGCGGCGGTCGATGCGGCCGTTGCCGCCGGCGGCCTTGTCCTTGCTGAGGAACCACAAGCACGCGGGGATCTGGGTGTTGGAGAAGAGCTGGCCGGGCAGGGCGACCATGCACTCGACCACGTCGCCCTGCACCATGCCGCGGCGGATGTCGCCTTCGCCGGATTGCTGCGAGCTCATGGAGCCGTTGGCCAGCACGATCCCGGCGCGGCCGCGTGAGGACAGGCGCGCCAGCATGTGCTGCAGCCAGGCGAAGTTGGCGTTGCCTTTCGGCGGAATGCCGTACACCCAGCGCGGGTCGTCGGCGAGCTTGTCGCCGCCCCAGTCGGAGATGTTGAACGGGGGGTTGGCCAGCACGTAGTCGGCGCGCAGGGTCTTGTGCTGGTCGTTGCTGAAGGTGTCGCCGTAGGTGGTGCCCAGATCCCCGTGCAGGCCGTGCACGGCCAGGTTCATCAGCGCCAGGCGCCGGGTGGCGGCCATCATTTCCTGGCCGTGGATGGCGAGATCCCCCTTCTTCCTGAGCTTGGCGGCGTGGGCGTCCTTGAACCTGGCGGACTGCACGAACATGCCGCCTGAGCCGCAGGCCGGGTCGTAGATGGTGCCCTTGAACGGGGCGAGGATTTCCACCAGCAGGTTGACCACGGATTTTGGCGTGTAGAACTCGCCGGCGCGGGCGCCTTCCTTCAGCGCGAACTGGCCGAGGAAGTATTCATACACCTCGCCGAACACGTCGCGGCTGCCGTGGCGCTCGGGGTCGAAGCTGAGCCGGGCGAGGAGCTGCATCAACTCGCCGAGCTTGCCGGGCTCGAGCTCCAGGCGCGAGAACTCGCGGTACAGCACGCCCTTGAGGCTCGGGTTATCGGCTTCGATCTCGCCCAGCGCCCGGTCCAGCTTCTGCGCCAGGTCCGGCGCGGCGGCCTGCGCCAGCAGGGCGTTGAAGTGCGCCTTGGGCGGCACCCAAAACACATTGTCGGCGTCGTAGAAGGTCTTGTCGGCGGCGAACTGCTCGGCCAGCGCCGGCCGCATGCTCGCCTCGTCGACGTAATACGGGGATTGCGGCTCGCCCACGCCATGGCGGATCGCGCGGCCCTGCGCGTCGAACATGTCCGACACGTACTTCAGGAACACCAGCCCCAGCACCGGGTACTTGTAGGTCGCCGCCGCGACCGAGCCGCGCAGCTTGTCCGCCGCGTCCCACAGCGTGCGCTTGAATTCTTCGTTGGTCATTTCGTCCCCTGCCGCGCGCCGATCTTCGCAGATCGCCTTCCCGGGCGCCGAGCCCCATCAATGTACGTCAGGAATCGGGCTGGTGCAGCGCCAGGGTGCCTGGGGGGCTCGCCGCTGCAGACCGAGGCGGGGTGAAGAAGAGGGGCCGGTCGGGAGACCGGCGTTCCGGGATGGCTGCATGCGGGCTGCGGCGCGGCGCGGGGTGGCATCCGGAAAGGCCGGGCTCCGGCCGATGCTTTGCATGGGGTGCTGCGGCGTGGCGGAGAGCGGCCGGGCGGGAGCCCGGCCCTCCTGGCGGAGCATCCGGTTCAGGGCCTTGCGCTACAATGCTGTTACCCATAAATTCAAAGACTTGCGTTATGCAGGCAGGATTTACATGCAAGCGTTTTCCACCCCCTCCCCCGTGCCGCGCCCGGTCCGCACCTGGGCGACGGACCTGGATGCCGACACCCGGCGCCAGCTCGACAACGTGGCGCAGTTGCCGATCATCCACCGGCACGTGGCGGCGATGGCGGATGCGCACCTGGGCCTCGGCGCGACGGTGGGTTCGGTGCTGGCGACGCGCGGGGCGATCATTCCGGCGGCGGTCGGCGTGGACATCGGCTGCGGGATGATTGCGCTGCGGCTGTCGCTGCGCGGTGCGGAGCTGGACGAGCGCCAGCTCAAGCGCGTGTTCGACCAGATCGGCCGCGACGTCCCGGTGGGCATGGCGCAGCACGAGCCGGCGACGGCGCGGACCGGTGCGGCCCGTGAACTCACGCGCGGCCTGCAGCAGATCACCGACAAGCATCCGGCGGTGCTGCGGCGCATGGGCCGGCGCTCGCGCTGGCAGCAGCAGATCGGCACGCTCGGCGGCGGCAACCACTTCATCGAGGTGTGCCTCGATGAGTCCGACCGCGTGTGGCTGATGCTGCACTCGGGCAGCCGCGGCGTCGGCAACGCGATCGGCACGCATTTCATCGAGCTGGCGCGCGAGGACATGCTGCGCCAGCAGGCGGACCTGCCGGACCGGGATCTTGCCTACCTCCGCGAGGGCAGCGCGCATTTCGACGACTACGTCGAGGCGGTCGGCTGGGCGCAAGGCTACGCGCGCCGCAACCGCGAGGAGATGATGGCGCTGGTGCTGGAGGCCTGTCGCCGCCAGTTCCCGCCGTTCACGATCACCGACGAGGTGGTCAACTGCCACCACAACTACGTGGCGCGCGAGCACCACTTCGGGGCGGACGTGTGGGTGACGCGCAAGGGCGCGATCCGCGCCGGCCGGGGCGAGCTGGGCATCGTGCCGGGCAGCATGGGCGCGAAGAGCTACATCGTGCGCGGACTCGGCAATGCGGACAGCTTCGAGTCCAGCGCGCACGGCGCCGGCCGGCGCATGAGCCGCACCGAGGCCCGCCGCCGCTTCACGCTGGAGGACATGCGCGCGCAGACGCGCGGAGTGATCAGCCGCAAGGACCAGGGCGTGATCGACGAGATCCCCGGCGCCTACAAGGACATCGACGAGGTGATGGCCAACCAGGCCGACCTCACCGAAGTCGTGCACACGCTGCGGCAGATCGTGAACGTGAAGGGCTGAGCGCCGTTCAATGGATGCCCGCTTCCGCGGGCATGATGTCGGAAGTGGCCGGAGCTTTCTGCGGATGCGGCGCGGGGCGGGTGTCCGCCTTCGCGGGCATGACGGCCGAAGTGCCGGAGCTCTCTGGGATGCGACGTGCGGGGTGGCTGGCTGTTCCTGGGAATGCCGAGCTCCAGCTCGGCGCTTCCAGCGGGGCGATGAGCCAGCAGCAACCGATCAACCATCGTGACGTCATGCCCGCGAAAGCGGGCATCCATGTTGCTGCTTACCCGGCGCATCCGTACGCCGAGCCCGGGCGGACCTGGCGCGATGGATAGCTTCCGCCGAGCCGTTCAATGGATGCCTGCTTCCGCGGGCATGACGTCGAAAGTGACCGGAGCTCTCTGCGGATGCGGCGCGGGGCGGATGCCCGCTTCCGCGCGCATGACGCAGGGACTGCGGTTGCATTCCGCGTGGCCGCGATCTGGCTGCTCTCCGTCACCCCGCGGTTCGGCTCAATCGGGCATCGACAGCTCGATCCAGGTCGGGGCATGGTCGCTGGGTCGCTCCAGGCCGCGCACCCAGCGGTCCACGCCGGCGGTCCGCAGGCGTTTGGCCAGGACCGGGCTCAGCAGCAGGTGGTCGATGCGCAGGCCAGCGTTGCGTGGCCAGTGCTGGCGGAAGTGGTCCCAGAAGGTGAAGATCTTCTCCTCCGGATGCAGCGTGCGCAGGGCATCGGTCCAGCCCTGCTCCAGCAGGCGGGCCCACGCCGCGCGGGTCTCCGGCTGCAGCAACGCGTCGCGCTTCCACGATCTGGCGTCGTAGATGTCGAGCTCGTCGGTCGGCACGACGTTGTAGTCGCCGGCCAGCACCACAGGGTGGCCGTCCTTCAGCAGCGTCGCGGCATGCGCGATCAGCCGCTCGAACCACGCCAGCTTGTAATCGAACTTGGGACCGGGCTGCGGGTTGCCGTTGGGCAGGTACAGGCAGCCGACGATGACGCCATGCGCCACCGCCTCGATGTAGCGCGCCTGCGGGTCCGAAGCATCGCCCGGCAGGGCCCGCCGCGTGAGGCGCGGTTCCTGGTCGCGGGCGAGGATGGCGACGCCGTTCCACGCGCTCTGGCCGGCGAAGACGACGCCATAGCCGGCATCGCGGATCGCGTCGGCGGGAAAGGCCGCGTCGGTGGACTTGAGTTCCTGCAGGCAGGCGATCGCCGGCTGCTCGCGCGCCAGCCATTCCAGCACCTGCGGCAGGCGCGCCTTGATGCCGTTGACGTTGAAGGTGGCGATGCGCAGGCTGTCCATGATGACCATCATGCATGCCCGGTTCCCGATGGTGAAGGCCGCCTCGGCGCGCCGGGCACGCGACGTTCACCTTGGCCGGACGGCCATCACGCGCGCGCCGGTCACCCGGGCGCCTGGACCCCGGCGGCAGCTGCTGAACCTGCGGGCGGCGGCACGCCCGTTCACCGCCGCATCATCCGGACCGGGCGAGAGTCGTCGCATGAGCCGCCCGGAATTGCCCACCGATGCACCGCGCCTCGCCAAGCCGGTCGAGGCGGCGTTCACCGGCACGCTGGATGAACTCCGGCTGGAAGCCCGCGGCTGCCGGCGCTGTCCGCTGTGGCGGCCGGCCACGCAGACCGTCTTCGGTGCGGGGCCGCAGGACGCCGCCATGATGCTGATCGGCGAACAGCCCGGCGCGCAGGAGGACCTCGCCGGCGAGCCCTTCGTCGGGCCGGCCGGCGCGCTGCTGCGCGAACTGCTGCAGCAGGCCGGCCTCGATGTCGCCCGGCTCTATCTCACCAACACGGTCAAGCACTTCAAGTACGAGCCGCGCGGCAAGGCACGGCTGCACAAGCGGGCGTCGGCCTCCGAGCAGGCGGCCTGCCGGCCGTGGCTGGCGGCGGAACTGGCGCGGGTGCGGACGCCGGTGGTGGTCGCGCTCGGGGCGATGGCCGCGCAGACGCTGTTCGGCAGCAGCTTCCGGGTGACGCGCGATCGCGGCGCGTGGCAGGCCATCGGCCCGGCCACCTCGGCGCTGGCGACCTGGCATCCCTCGGCGATCCTGCGCATGCGCCCGCCCGAGCGCGAGGTGGCAAGGGCGCAGTTGCTGGAAGACCTCCGGAAGGCAGCGACGCGGGCGCAGCGCGGCGGACCCGGAGCCGGCGACCGCGAGGCGCGGGCGCGGCCCACCAGTGACCCGGCCCGCCGCTGAAAGCGTTTCCATGGGGCGCGTGGCGGGACACACCCCTGTTCCGCGGCAGCGCATGGGTCGCGCATCCCGGCGGCGTCCTGCTTCTTCGGCGATCGCGCCAGCGAAGACGGGGCGGCGTCTACCCACGCGCCGTGCTCGGCGATCGCGCCGTGGCGGCTACATGCGCTCCAGCGCTTCGCCGAGATCCTGCACGTGCTGCTCCCACCAGCGCGGCTCGCCGACATGGCCGAAGGCGCGCGGGAAGGCCGGGTCGTGCCAGCGCGCGGCCACCCAGCCGGCCCAGTGGAGCTGCCGCAGCGTGCGCAGCGTCTCCACCAGGTCGAGTTCGCGGAAATCGAAATCACGGAACTCCGCATAGCCGTCCAGAAGGCCATCCAGCGCACCCGGCGAAGGCGCCAGCATCCACAGGTCCTGCACCGCCGGACCCATGCGCGCGTCATCGAGATCGACGAAGTGCGGGCCGCTGTCGGTCCACAGCACGTTGCCGGCGTGGCAGTCGCCGTGCAGGCGGAGGCGGCTCGGCGCCAGCGCCGCGAAACGCTCGTCGGCCGTATCCGCGACGGCGTGGCTGCGGTCCAGGTAGGCGTGTTCCAGATGCGCCGGCAACAGCCCCGAGGCGAGCACGGCGCGGGCCGCTTCGCGCGCGAAGGTATCGGCATCGATGCTGCCACGCACGCGGAACGGGGCGCGCGATCCGACGCCGTGCAGGCGCGCGATCAGCCGCCCCATCCAGGCGAGGTGGTCGGGCGATTCGAGTTCCGGCGGCCGCCCGCCGCGACGCGGATACAGCGCATAACGGAAGCCGGCGTGCTCGAACAGCGTGCGCCCGCCGCGTGCCAGTGGCGCCACCACCGGCAGCTCGGCCGCGGCGAGTTCGAGCGCGAAGGCGTGCTCCTCGGCGATGGCGGCATCGCTCCAGCGTCCCGGGCGGTAGAACTTGGCCACCACCGGCGCGGCGTCCTCGATGCCGACCTGGTACACGCGGTTCTCATAGCTCGCCAGCGGCAGCAGGCGTCCGTCGCTCAGGAAGCCGGCCTCATCCACCGCATCCAGTACGGTTTCGGGGTCCAGTGCGGCATAGGGAGCCTCGAGGGCGCGCATGGCGGCTCAGATCGCACGCGGCGGCTCGCGGGGCACCACCGCGAGCGTCAGGCGCGCGATGCACACCAGTCGCGCGTGCTCGTCCTCGACGCGGATCTCCCACACCTGCGTGCTGCGCCCGACGTGCAGCGGTCGCGCCGTGCCGGTGACCGTGCCGTGGCTGACGGCACGCACATGGTTGGCATTGATGTCCAGGCCCACCGCCATTTCGGAAGGACCGAGGCAGAGGTTGCCGGCAAGGCTGCCCAGTGATTCCGCGAAGGCGACCGAGGCGCCGCCGTGCAGCAGGCCGAACGGTTGGCGGGTGCGCGCGTCGACCGGCATGGTGCCGCGCACGAAATCACCACCCACCTCGGTCACCCGCATGCCCAGGTGCTCGACCAGGGTGCCGCCGTTCCACGCGTTGATGCGATCGAGATCGATGGCGTGTCGCCAGATGCTCAAGACGGACTCCGCGGCACCGGGAGGATGAATATAGCAGGCAGCGCGCGCCGCTGCCGCTCGCGGCGGCGCCGCCACATCGGCGACAATCAGGCGATGCCCCATACCGTCACCCTCGATGGCAGCGGCCAGCAGTTCGCGGTGGCTGCCGGCGAGACCGTGCTCGAAGGCGCACGCCGCGCCGGGCTCGCCCTGCCCTATTCCTGCCTCGCCGGAGTGTGCGGCAGTTGCAAGGCCACCCTGCTCGAAGGCGAGTGCAGCTATCCGCGCAATCCGCCGAGCGCCCTCAACGCGGCCGAGCGGAGCCGCAACCAGGTCCTGCTCTGCCAGGCGGTGCCGGCGGGTGACCTGCGCATCGCCGCGCGCGAGGTGCCATCGGTCGCCGACATCCGGCCGCGCAGGTTCACCTTGCGACTGGTGGAGAAGAGCCTGCTCGGCGCCGACGTGGCACGCCTGGTCTTCGCGCCCGCCGCGGGCGGGGAGATGCGCCGCCTGCCGGGCCAATACCTCGACGTGCTGCTGGAGGATGGCAAGCGGCGCGCCTTCTCCATCGCCAATGCGCCGGGCGCCGGCGGCGCCATCGAGTTGCACGTGCGGCGCGTCGCCGGCGGCGGCTTCACCGGACGCGTCTTCGACGAGCTCCGGGGCGGCGACCTGCTCGATGTGGAAGGCCCGCTCGGAACCTTCGTGCCGCGCGAGGACAGCGAGCGGCCGATGCTGATGATGGCCGGCGGCACCGGCTTCGCGCCGATCAACGCGCTGGTCGAGCATTTCGTGGAGCTCGGCGCGCGGCGGCCGATCACCCTCTACTGGGGCGCGCGCGACGCCGCGGATCTCTACCTGCGCGAGGTCCCCGAACGATGGGCCGGCGAGGTGCCGGGCTTCCGCTTCGTACCGGTGGTCTCCGATCCCGAGCGCGCCGGCGACCTGCGCGCCGGGCTGGTGCACGAGGCGCTGCTCGAGGATCACCCCGCCCTCGACGCCTTCGACGTCTACATGAGCGGGCCGCCGAGCATGATCGATGCCGGCCGCCGCGCCTTCGTGGATGCCGGGCTGGCCGAGGACCACCTCTATTTCGATTCCTTCGACTACGCCCCGGACGTCATCGCCGCGATCCTCCGCGGCCGCGCCGGCATCGACGGCCTGTGATGCCGGGCACGGCCGGGAACCGTGGCCGCCCTCCGCGGTCGCTGACTCGACGCTGCCGGAGCACTCCATGAACCGACGTTGGCTGCCCTTGCTGGTCTTCCTCTTCGCGGTGCCCGCGGCGCAGGCGATGCGCTGCGACACCCTGCTGATCGATCCGGGCGACCGCGACTTCCAGGTGCGCGAGCGCTGCGGCCAGCCGTTCTGGACGGACCGCTACGCGGCGCTCGAGGTCATCGGCGCGGGCGGTCCCTTCGAACGGCAGCGCAGCGTCGATTTCGACGTCTGGTACTACAACTTCGGCCCGCGCCAGCTCATGCACCGGCTGGTGTTCCGCGACGGCCGCCTGGAGCGCGACGAGACCCTGGGCTACGGCGTGGCGCGCGTCGGCGCGGACTGCGGTCCGGCGGCACTGGTCCCGCGCCTCAGCGCCGGCGAGGTGATCGCCCGCTGCGGTGAACCCGCCATGCGGCGCGGCAACCGGGACACCTGGGTCATCCGCCCGGTGCGCGGCCTGGAAAGCTGGCAGGACCGGCGCCGCGAGGAATGGATCTACGACTTCGGCGAGGGCCGCTTCCTGCGCCAGCTGCGGCTGGTCGACGGCGTGGTGGAAGCGGTGGAATCGGTTCCGCGCTGAAGTTCCTGCAGCGGGGGTGACTCTCCTGTCGGTCGCGCACAGGGTGCGCTCCTACAGGGCGCCCTGAGCTAGCGCGCAGGCGCAGACATGCCAGGTTTGCTACGCGCCAGCGCGCCGGCGAAAACGGCGGGACGGCTCCTACAAACGAGCGCCGACCTCTACGTGCCCTCGACCGCGGCTATCACCCGTAGGAGCCCACCCCATGGGCGACCTTCGCGGGCGGCACGAGCACTGCACCGGTTGCGGGTCACGCGGTGCGGGAGGTGCAGGACCGGCGGTCAGGCGCCGGGCAGGCGCGGCACGCCGTGTTCGCTGCGCTCCTCGAAGCCGTCGGCGTCGTCGCGGGGCGGTTCTTCGGCAATCTGGCGGATTCGGCTCGGCGGCGCCTCGGCGGGCTCGCCGCGGAGGCTGTGCAGGGCATTGGCGTAGCAGCTGGCCGCCGCGGCGGGGTCGCCCTGGCCGCGCCGGCAATCGCCGAGCGCTTCCCAGGCGGCGGCGGACGGCGTGGCGGCGACGGCGCGCGACAGCACCTCGTCCGCCTTGCTCCACATCGACTGCTGGACGTACAGGCGTCCCAGCGTGACCTGCAGCGCCGGGCTTTCCGGGGCCACCGCCAGCCAGCTCTCGGCCTTGCGCGTGCGCGCGGCGAGTTCGGACGTGCCCAGTTCGCCGTAGACCCGCACCAGATCCTCGTCCCAGCCGCGGCGTTCGGCCGACTCGATCTCGTCCATGGCGGCGAGCACGCCGCCGAGCGCCGCCGAGCGCCGCGCGAAGGCGGCGACCAGCTCCGGCCGGCGCCGCTCGACGCGGCTGGCGCTGGCCCACAGCGCATCCAGCCGCGCCACGTCGGGGGCGGCGGCGAGGGCGGCCGCAAGCACGCGTATTTCCAGCGCCTCCTGCGCCTCGGCGGTGAGGGCATGGCTGCGCACCAGCGCGGGCAGCGCGTCCATGGCCGCCTCGGCGTCGCCGGCCGCCAATGCGGCATCGACGAGCAGGCGCAGGCCGCGCGGGGAAAGCTCGCCAGCGGCCGCCTTGCGCTTCAGCAACGCCAGCGCCTCGTCGGCGTGGCCGTTCTCGATCAGGAATCGCGCGCGCAGCGCGCAGGCGGCACGGTTGCCGCGCTCGCCGACCTCGTCGAGCGCCTGCGTGGCGCGCTCGCGGGCGCCGCGCTCATGGGCGGCACGCGCCAGTACCAGCAGCGCCGGAGTGCGGAATGCATCGTGGCTGGCGGCCTTGTTGAGGTCGCGTTCGGCGGCGGCGTACTCGCCTTCCGCAAACGCGGTCAGGCCGCCGGCGAGGCGCTCGCGGCCGCGCCGCTGCACCGAGCGGCTCCAGGCCCGGAACGGCCAGCGCAACAGGCGCCACAGGACTTCCAGGCCCACCCAGAGCACCAGCAGGAAGGCCACCGCGATCACCGCGCTGGTCTCCAGCGTGGTGCCGCGGATGCGCAGTTGCACGAAGCCGGGGTCGGCGGCCAGCCAGGTCCAGGCGAACGCGGCAAGCACCGCCAGCACCAGCAGGAGAAGGATCCAGGCCCAGGTCCTCATGCGGCGTCCTCCGTGCCGGGTTCGTCGGATGGCGGCGCTGGCGCCGGCGCCTCGGAATTTTCCGGCGGGGTCACGGAATCCTGCGCTGGCGACGGGCTTGCCGGCGGTTGTGCCAGGGCGCGCGTGACCCGCAGGTTGCGAAGTTCCTTCAACGCGCTGCCAAGCTCCGGCAGCGCCGGCGCGAGGGGCGCCGCTGCCAGCCCTGCCAGTGCGTCGAGGGCGGCGCGGGTGGGCGCGGCCTGCGTGTCGTAATTGGCCTCGATACCAGCCCGCGCACGTTGCAGCGCGGCCTTCCATGCCTCCGGCTCGCGGGCCAGCAGGGCGGCCTCCGCCTCGCGCAGGTCCAGCGCCACCAGCGCGCGCTCCAGGCGCTCGCCGCCGCGTACCCGGCCCGGATCCTCGTCGTGGCTGACGTGCACGAAGCGGGCGATGAACTGCTGCCAGCGCGATTCGCCGGGCATGTCGACGGCATCGGCGGGCCGTGGCGGCGGCAGGGCGGCGAGGCCGCCACGGATGCGTTCGAGCGTGGCCAGGCCGCTGCGGGTCTGCTGCGGCTTGCTGGCTTCGAGCGCGGCAAGCTCCGCCTTGATGGTGTCGCGCACCGAGGCGAACACCGGATCCTCGGCCGCGGCCAGCGCGGAATCCGCCAGCCGGTAGGCCAGCATCGCCGACTCGGCGTCGTGGAACAGCGCCAGCCGCTCCGCGGCCTGCTGCAGCAGGAATTCGGCCTCGTTGCGCGCCAGCGCGTCGCGGCCGCCGAGTCGCTGCTCGGCGAGATTGGCGACCGCGTCCTCGAGGTGACGCGAGCGCTCGGCGAGGGACAGGAGTTCCTCGCGCACGCTGCGATTGATGCCGTCGGCATCGGCAAGCCGGGCGCGCATGCCGTCGACCTCGCGCTTGCGCTGGTCGAGGGCGTGCTGGAGCGCGTCGATGCGGGCTTCGAGGTCGGTGCGGAGCGCGTCGTCGGCAGCGGCCTGGCCCTCGACCAGCGTGTGGCCGCGCCAGAAGGCGACGCCGGCGATGATCAGCGCGAGCAGCGCGACCAGCAGGGCAAGGCCACCACCGCGGCGCGCGGGCGGTGGCGCGGGCGTCGTTTCCGGCGCCGCTTCCGGCAGCGCGGTCTCCGATTCGTCGCTCATGCGCCCATGCTATCCGAAGTGGTCCCGCCCGGCAGTTTACAAACGATGGCGCGCCAGCGCGCGGGCCGCTGCCGCCAGGAGGTCGGCTGGCGCGGCCGAGGCGGCCTCGACGATGTCCTCGAAGCCGGCGCCGGCGGCCAGCGCCGCGAGGCGCGCGCTGCTCGCCACCAGCGTCTGCTCGCGCAACCGACCCAGCAGGCCCTCCGGCAGCAGCGTGACCAGATTGGCCAGCGCCGCGGCGCTGGAGACCGGCATCAGGAGCGGATCGCGTGCGCCGGCCAGCGCCGCGAAATGGCGTGCGGTGAGGCGCGGCGGCACGCGCCGGTAGGCGTGGATCTCCTCGACGTGGGCACCGCGGGCGGCGAGTGCCGGCGCGAGCAGGCCACGCCCGCCGGGCGCGCCGACCAGCGCGATGCGGTGGCCGCGCACGTCGGCGAGTTCCGCGCAGGCGAGAAGCCCTTCACTGTCGCTGCTGGTGGCCGGTGCGATGGCCGGCACGCCGCGGCGCGCCAGCGCGCGCCGCGTGCCCTCGCCGACGCCGAACGCGCGCGAGCCGTCCGCCAGGCGACCGAGGGGCGCCAGCGCGAAGGCCTGCCGCACCGCCAGCGGACTGACGAAGATCCAGTCGTCGAAATCGCCCCGCAACTGCCGGCGCGCCCGTTCCGGGTCCTCCGGCGCGCGCAGCGAAAGGCCAGGCAGCAACACCGTGGCGGCCCCGAGCGCACGTGCCTGGCGGGCGAAGCCGACGCCCTCGCCCGCCGGACGGGTGATGACGACGGTGGCACCGGCCAGCGGCTGGAGTCGGGTGGCGGAAACCGGGTTCATGCAGCGGTTGGCCAGTGGCGGCACTCGGAATCATACCGGCGCGGCACGGCGCTTGCGGCCGGGCCGGGGTCGGCGCGATGCTGGTGGACCGCTCTCCCCGACAGCCCGCTCCCGATGACGGCCGCCGACCCGCTCCGCCACCTCGAACGCCACTACGCGATGATCCCGCTGACCCGCGCCATGGGCCTGCGCGTCGCCCGCTTCGACGGCGCGCAGCTGGTGCTCGCCGCACCGCTTGCAGCCAACATCAACGACAAGGGCTGCGCCTTCGGCGGCAGTCTGGCCAGCCTGATGACGCTCGCCGGCTGGGGCTGGATCGAACTGGCCACGCATGCCCGGGATCTCGCCGCGGACATCTACGTGAAGGACAGCCGCATCCGCTATCTGGCGCCCGTGTGGCAGGACTTCGAGGCGGTCGCCCGGCCGGCACGCGAGGAATCGGCCGGGGAGTTCCTGGCGACCCTCGCGGGTGCCGGCAAGGCGCGGCTGAGCATGGCCTGTGACATCCCGCTCGCGGACGGCACCACGGCGGCCACGCTGGAAGCGGAATTCGTCGCCCTGACGCGCCGCTGACACATCGGGCACAATCGCAGCGCCCGCCCACCTGGAGGAGAGCCATGCCCCGTGTCCCCGTCGCGCTGGTCGCCGGCGCCCTGCTGCTCGCCGGCTGCGCGACCGAGAACATGCGCTCGAAGCAGACGGTGCTGGACGAAACCCTGCGCTCCTACGCGGCGACCATCCGCTGGGGCGACATCGAGCAGGCGCAGGCCTTCATCGAGCCGCGCCTGCGCGCCGAACGGCCGCCCAGCGCGCTGGACCTGGCGCGCTACCAGCAGGTGCGCATCACCGGTTACGACGAGGGCCAGGCGCAGCCGGTCGGCGAAACCGAGGTGCGGCAGACCGTGCGCATCGACCTGGTCAACATCAACACGCAATCGGCGCGCAGCGTCCTCGACCAGCAGGTGTGGCGCTACGACGAGGAAGCCAAGCGCTGGTGGCTGGTGTCGGGCCTGCCGGACATCAGCCGGCGCGACTGAGCGCGTCCCCGAAACCGGCGCGGGGCGGACCGGCCTTCGATCCCGCATCGCGGCCCGTGCGATAATCCGCGGTCGCCTCCACATCGCCGTCCCATGTCCGAATTCCTGCACCGCCTGCCCGAGTTCCTCGGCAACCACCTGATCCTGTCGCTGGCCTTCATCGGCGCGCTGGTCGCGCTGGCCGTGGTCGAGGCGCAGCGCTTCACGCGCGGCTACAGCGCGCTGACGCCGGCCGGGCTGACGCAGCTCATCAATCGCGACGACGCGCTGCTGATCGACCTCTCCAGCCAGCAGGACTTCGAGAAGGGCCACATCCCGGGCGCGCGCCTGGTGGCGCCGAGCCAGTTCGATCCCGAGAACAAGGAACTCGCCAAGGCACGCGAGCTGCCGGTGGCGGTTGTATGCCGCACCGGCCAGGCCTCCGCACGTGCGGCGCGGCGCCTTAAGCAGGCCGGTTTCAGCAAGGTGTATTGGCTCGATGGCGGCGTGAACGGCTGGCAGCAGGCACAGATGCCGCTCGCCCGCGGGCGCGGCCAGGGCAAGGCGGCGGCACGCGGCTGAAGCGCCGCCATGGGCCGCGCCGCGTGCGCGGCGACGGGCTGCATGGGATAATCGACGCCCTTTTTCCCGACCGAGCAACCCCATGGCAGAGAACACCAACGGCAACGGCAGCAACGGCCAGGCCGCGCCGCAGCAGGCCCAGGCACAGCTTTCGTTGCAGCGCATCTACGTCAAGGACGCCTCCTTCGAAGCCCCCGGCGTGCCGCAGGTCTTCCAGCTGCAGGCTCAGCCGAACGTCGAGCTCAACCTCAGCCAGCGCATGTCGCAGATCGCCGCCGACACCTTCGAGGTGGTGCTGACGGTGACCGCCACCTGCAAGATCGAGGAGCAGACCGCCTATCTCGCCGAAGTGCACCAGGCCGGCATCTTCGGCCTCACCAACTTCGACCAGCAGAATCGCGACATGATCCTCGCGACCTATTGCCCCAACGTGCTGTTCCCCTACGTGCGCCAGGCGATCTCCGACCTCGTGCAGGGCGGCGGCTTCCCCCCGTTCTACCTGCAGCCGATCAACTTCGACCAGCTCTACGCCGAGCAGATGCGCCGCCGCGCCGAATCGGCGACCGGCGAATCGGGCGAAGGCGCCAGCGCCTGAGGCGCTTCCAGGGGCCGTTCCGGGCATGTCCGAGTTGAAGCCGGTTGCCGTCATCGGCGCCGGTTCGTGGGGTACCGCGCTCGCCGTGCAACTGGCGCGCAACGGCGTGCCGACCACGCTCTGGGGGCGCTCGCCCGAGGCCATCGTGGAGATGGCGCGCACGCGCGGCAATGCGCGCTACCTCCCGGGCCTGGAGTTTCCCGAATCCCTGCAGCTCTCGGCGGCGCTGGAACCGCTGGTGCGGGATGCCGGCACGGTGCTGGTCGCAGTGCCCAGCCACGCCTTCGGCCGGCTCCTCGGCGAGATCGCGCCGTGGGTCGACGCGGCGAGCGGGATCGCCTGGGCCACCAAGGGCTTCGATCCCGAGTCCGGGCGCTTCCTGCACCAGCTGGTCGCCGACGCCGTGCCCGGCCAACCGGCCGCGGTCGTCACCGGACCCTCGTTCGCGCACGAAGTGGCGCGCGGCCTGCCGACCGCGATCACGGTGCATTCCGCGAACGCCGGGTTCGCGCAAGCGGTCGCGCGGCAGCTCCATTCGCCGTATTTCCGCGCCTACACCGGCAGCGACGTCACCGGTGCGGAACTCGGCGGCGCCATGAAGAACGTGCTCGCGGTGGCCACCGGCGTCGCCGATGGCATGGAGTGCGGCCTCAACGCGCGCGCAGGCCTCATCACCCGTGGCATGGCCGAGATGCTGCGCCTGGGTGCGGCGATCGGCGCCCGCCCCGAGACACTGATGGGGCTGGCCGGCCTCGGCGACCTGGTGTTGACCACCACCGGCGACCTGTCGCGCAACCGCCGCCTGGGGCTCGCGCTTGGCCGCGGCGACAGCCTGGCCCACGCGGTCGCCGCCATCGGCCAGGTGGTGGAAAGCGTGCAGACCGTGGACACGGTGATGAAGCTGGCGCACGCGCACGGCGTGGAGCTCCCCATTACCGCGCTGGTGCAGCGCGTGCTGCACGAGGAGATGACCCCGGCCGAAGGCATGCAGGCGCTGATCAACCGCGACCAGAAGCCGGAGTTCCCGGAGCTGGACTGAGTGCGCCGGGCGCCGCGATGCGGCCGCCGCCACGGACGCTGCGCAGACCGGGACTTGCACTCCCGGGCACGAACCTGCACCACATGCCTCCTTGGGAACGGCCGAGCCCCAGCTCGGCCGTGCAACGGTGGCCGCAACAGCGGCGGAGCTGGGGCTCCGCCACCCCGGATTGCCCAGCCTCGCCATGCTCCACGTCGTCCTCTACCAGCCCGAGATCCCGCCCAACACCGGCAACGTGATCCGCCTGTGCGCGAACACCGGGGCGAAGCTGCACCTGGTGCGCCCGCTCGGCTTCGAACTCGACGACGCACGGCTCCGCCGCGCCGGCCTCGATTACCACGAATACGCCACGCTGTCCGTGCATGACGATCTCGATGCGTTCACCGCGGCGGCGCAGCCCGCGCGGCTGCTGGCGCTCTCGACCCGCGGGACGATGCGCTACGACCAGGTACGCTTCGCGGCCGGCGATGCGCTGCTGTTCGGCGCGGAAACGCGCGGCCTGCCGGCCGAAGTCCTCGACACGGTATCCGCCGCGCAGCGCCTGCGCCTGCCCATGCGCCCGGAAAACCGCAGCTTGAACCTCTCCAACGCCGTCGCCGTGGTGGTGTACGAGGCCTGGCGGCAGGCGGGCTTTCCCGGGGCGGCGTGAACGGGGCACGCCGCGGGCGATCCGCTCAGCACGGCGGCAAGGTGGCCGCAGCCGGATCGTAGGTCCCGGCGCAGCAGGCCAATGGCGGCATCGGCCTGCCGGCGAAGGCGAAGCTCGCGGGAACTTGCGGTGACGCGTCGGCAACGACGTGCAGTGCGGGCATCAGCGTCACCATGAGCGGCGGCGTGTCGGCCACCTGCGTGCGGATGGCTTGCGGATCATGCACGTCCGCGATGACCGTCACCTCGGCGAGCAGGGTCGCCTGCAGCGGCGCATCGGCCGGCGGTGCTCCCGCTTCGGCAGCGCAAAGCGGGCCCATGGCGAGGGATGCGCCGAGTGCGAGCAGCAGGGCGCGCGATCGAGCCGGAAGGCGATGGTGGTGGTGGGGGGTGGCGTGCATGGCATCTGCTCCTGGCGAGGAATCCGGGGCCGCCGATCAATCGCGGCGACCCGTTCATCCCGTCTTGAGCAAGGGCTGTGCCAAGCCGGCCACGGCGCCCGAAAGCGCGCCATGACGCCGTTTCCAGGTCAGCGGTGCCCGAGCGCCAAGCCCTCGCATCCCGTTTTCGGACGCCCGCGCGGACGGCGCGGACACGGTCGCCCCGGCAAGCTCCTTCGCCAGGGAGGCCGCGCAGGCCCGCTTGCGCGGTCGATGCGTCAGGAGGCCTGAGACGGGCTTTCCTGGCGCGACCCGGACAGCACCACCATGGCACGGCCCCGGGCCAGCTCCTGCCCGCCGTGCACGACCCGGAAGGCGTACTGCCAGGCGCGGGCATCGGCGTCGAGGCATTCGGCGTGCACGTCGAGGTCACCCGCAAGGCCATCGATGCGGGCCACCGCGAGTTCGACATCCCGAAGCGACACCAGCAGGCCGGGGCGCGCCAACCCGCCGCGGGTACGGGCGAGCAGGCCGCCGTGCACGGCCATCGCCTGCGCGCCGTATTCGCACAGGTGCAGCGCGCGCAGGATGCCGCCACTGCGCAGCGGGTTCCGCGGCGAGCGGTGCGAGCCGCTGCGGGCATGGACCGACGCCTCGTCCCAGGCGACCACCGCGTCCAGCAGGCACATCGCCCCGGCGTGCGGAATGAGCGCCTGCCAGTCCGCACGCGGCAGCATTAGGGCCGCTCCCGGCGCGGGCGTGCCATCAGGATCGACAGGCAGAAGTGGAAGCCGACGCCGAGCGCGACGGTCAGGCCGATGGCGCGCAGCACCGGCAGCGAGGATAGCGCCTGCAGGCCGAATACCAGCAGCGCGGATACGACGCAGACGAGCGTCGCGTGCAGGGTGCGCCGCGCCTCGGCGTCGTCGGCAACCGGGCGCTCGAAGAACAGCGCGTAATGCAGGCCGAGCCCCGCCGCGAGCGTGAGCGCGACGAGGTGGAACAGCGACAGCGAAATGCCGGCGGCGCGCTCGACCACCAACACCAGCAGGGTGGCGAGGGTCATCGGCGCCAGCACGTGCCAAGCCCGGCGCGGGCTGCGCAGCGCGACCACCACCGTGATGGCGAGCAGCAGCAGCGCCCCGCCGAGTGCCTGCAGGATGCGCTCGCGATAGGCAACGACCAGCGACTCGGAGGCGGCCTTGAGGTCGAGCACGCGCACGCGCCCCTGCGAGGCCTCGGCCAGCTTCGACAGCGCCGCCGCATCGTGCACGCCTGACAAGGTCGCCAGTCCGGTCCAGCCGCCATCGGCCGAGAACAGCATGGCGGCGAGGCGCGCGCCAAACGGCGAGCGGGCGAACGCCTCCGGCGTCAGCGGTGGCAACTGCCGGGCGGCCTCCACGTCATTGACGAAGGGTTCGAACAGGCCTTGGCGGAACGGCAGGTCGCGGCTGGCGTCGGCGAGCGCGACCTCCAGCGTGGTGCGGTCCGGGAGCTTCGCCTGGCGCTCGCGCTGCAGGCCGATGCTCGGCAGGTAGCGGCTGGGCCACTCGATGGCGTCGAGGGCGCCGCTGCGCACCAGCGCCGCGCCCTCGGGCTCCAGGATCTGCGACAGCGCCAGCACGCTGTTGGCATCCGGGCCGCGCAGCACGAGGAGGTAGCGCACATCCGGCGCGCCGAGCTCGCCGCGCAGCCGCGCGTCGCGCAGCAGGAGTTCGCGCGGCACCGGCGTCAGCGCGGCAAGGTCGTCCTGCCACAGCGGCCCCGGCGCCTGCCACAGCACCAGCACGCCGGCAAGCGCCAGCAGCCACGGCAGCCAGGGGGGTCGCGGTACGCGCTCCAGCCAGGCCTGGGCGCGGGCGATGCCGCGGCGGTCCGCCGCATCGGCGAAGCGCGGCGGCAGCACGCGCGGCAACAGGTAGCGGGTGGCAAGCCCGGCGACGACGAGGCCGGCGATGGTGAATACGGCGAGCTGCTGCAGTCCGGTGACACCGGAGGCGAGGAAGGCGAGGTAGGCGATCGCCGCCGAGACGATGGCGGTCGCCAGCAGCGGCCACAGCGCGCGCGCGCTGGCGAGCGCGTCCTCGCCGGCACGGCGGTGGCTGAGCAGCCGGATCGGGTACTCCTGCGCCACCCCGAGCAGGGTGAAGCCGAAGGCGAGCGTGATGCCGTGCGCGCTGCCGTAGAACCCCGCCAGCGCGCCGATCCCGGCCAGCGCGCCGCTCGCCACCGGCAGCGCGGCCAGCAGCAGCGCGGGCAGGCTGCGGTAGGCGAACAGCAGCAGCAGCAGGAAGCCGATCGTGCTGGCGATGCCGATGCGATCGGCCTCGGCGCGCGTGGTGGCGCTGACCCGCGCGCTGAAGTAGCCGGGGCCGCTCAACAGCAGGCGTGCGGAGGCCGCTTCCGGCAGCGCGTGCCAGGCCGCCTCGAGGGCGGCGATGGCCTCACCTTGGCCGGCCGGATCGAAACCGGCGGCGCGCGTCTCGACCAGCATGAGCGCCTCGCCGGAAGCGGAAAACCACACGCCGTCGCGGGTCTGCGGCGCCTTCGGCGGCGCCCAGCGCTCGGCGATGGCGAGGGTCTCCAGGGTCGGGTCGCTGGCCAGCAGCGGCTTCAGCATGACCCCGGCCGGCGAGGCGAGGTCTTCCACGCGCTGCTCGAGCTGCTCGCCGAGCCAGGTGGCGTCGAGGCGGTGCGAATCCAGCGTCGGCGACAGGAGATAGCGGTAGGGCAGCAGCGCGGGATCGAGCTGCGTGGCGTCGAAGGCGCCGTTGATCACCTGGCCGAAGCGCGGATCATCGGCAAGCGCCGCCGCCAGGCCGCGGCTGAGCGCCGCCAGCGTCGGCACCGGCGCGCCCTCGATGGCGACCAGCAGCAGGCGCGATCCGGGGCCCTCGCCGATCTGCTCCAGCAGCAGCTTCTGGTCGGCGGTCTGCGGCGCCGGCATGAAGCTGCGAAGGTCCGTGGTCACCTGCAGCCGGGCCAGCGCGAAGGCGGCAAGGCCCGCCAGCACGGCGAGCCAGGCCGCGATCAGGAGCGGCACGCGCAGGCGTTCAGGGATGGGGCGCATGCGGGTTCAGTCGCTGTCGCGCGGGTGGAAGGCGCGCGCCGCGCCGCTCATGGCGCCTTGCCGCCGCGGCACAGGTTCTCCAGTTGCGCCGGCGCCGGGCGCGGCGGCAGCTTCACCGTGGCGAGGCGCTCGACCAGCAGCACGCCGACGTCGCCATCGGCTTCGCGGGTGCGGAAGCAGAGCGGGGTGTCGCCACTCCCGTCCACCTCGATCGCGCTGACGCGTCGTGCCAGGCGCGGGTCGCGCGGGGTGAGCTCGAGCCGCCAGTGCGCGGGGTTGCCGCTGGCGGCGAGCGTGAAATCCTTCTCCAGCGCGGCTGCGTCGCCACCCAGCAGTGCGCCGAAACCGCGCAGGAAGCCTTCCAGCTCCGGGATCTGGCTGAGCGAGAAGCGGCGCGGCGCGCGTTTCCCGCGCTGCACCGTCACCTCGCCGCCGGCAATCCGGGTGTCCTCCCGGTAGGGCGTGTCGACGCGCTTGCCGAGCTGGCCGGGGCCGAGGTATTCGAGTTCGCCGCGCGCGATCAGCGGGCGGTCGAGGAGGCCCGAGAAGCGCACCTCGGTGAAGGCGGTGCGCGCCGGCGCGTCGCGGCCGAGCGACGCGATCAGGCGCGCCGGCTCGAGCGGCGCGGCTTCAGGCGGGGTCGCCGCCGACGCGGACGCCAGCCACGCCACGGCCAACGTCAGCGGGAGCAGGTTGGCCAGTGCCTTGCGGATTCCAGAAGTCATGCCAGTTGAACCAGTTGCAGGGATCGGCGCGCACGTGGTGTTCCAGCCGCTGCGCGTAGCGGGAGACCAGGGCCTGGAGCGCCGCGGCGCGCTCGCCGCGCGGCAGCGGCGCCCCGGCTTCGGCAAAGGCCTCGAAATGGACATCGTAGCGGTTGCCGCCGCGGTACAGGCCAAGGCACAGCACCACCGGCACGCCGAGCATCGGCCCGAGCAGGAACGGCGCCGCCGGGAACGGCGCCGGCGCGCCAAGGAACTCCGCTTCCACGGTGCGCTCGTGCGGTCGCGCGCGATCGGCCAGCAGCGCCACCAGCGCGCCGCGGGCGAGGCCCTCGGACATGGCCAGCACCACGTCGGTGCCGGGCTGCGAGGCGTCGATGACGTTGCGGCCGATGGCCGGATCCAGCGCGTGCAGGAGCCCGGTCAGCGCCGGCGTCTTCTGCACGTCGAGGACGACGCGCAGCTCCACTCCCGGGCAGGCGCGCGGGGCGACGCGCAGCACCTCGAAGCTGCCGACGTGGGCGCCGAGCAGCAGCACGCCGCGGTCCGGGCGCATGCGCGAGGTGAGCTCTTCCAGGCCGTGCACGCGCACGTCGAAGCGGTGCTCCTGCCCGCCGAGCAGGAACATGCGGTCGAGCAGGGTGGCGGCAAAGCGGTGGATGTGCCGGAACACTTCCAGCGCGGTCGCCGGGCGGCCGGAAATCCGTGTCAGGAAGGCCTTCGAGACGCGCCGCTCATACGGCCGGCGCAGGTAGAAATAGAGGGTGATCGGATACAGCAGGAGGCGCGCGAAGCCGCGGCCGCAGCGCAGCCCGATCGCCGCGATCAGCGTCATGGCGAAGCGGCCGCCGCCTTCCGGCCGCTGGCTCCAGTGCCCATTCAAGGCGCGGCTGCCTGCGCGGGCACGGGAACGAGTTCCGCATCGCCGCGCATGATCGGGTCGCCAGCACGCTCGATGCGGAAGCGCACCCGCGCGCCGGTGCGCGCGACGTGGAGCGTGGCCACCTCGCCAGGCCGCAGCGGCGCCAGGAACTTGACCGCGCCGATCCGCGCGATGATGCCGCCGCAGTCGGCTTCGAGCGCCGCGGCCACCTTATCGAGGAGCACCACGCCGGGCACCACCGGGTCGCCCGGGAAATGGCCCGGCAGGCTGGGATGCGTGGCGTCGATGACGAACGCGACCGGAACGGCGGAGCTCACGGTCATCGCGTGCCGGCCCGCGCCGATTGCAGGAGTGCCGGCCAGGCGCGCGCCAGGCGCAGCACGAAGACCGGCAGCGGCACGTGTGGCACGTGGCGCAACCAGCAGCGGCGGAATGCGTACTCGCCGACGAGGGCGGCCGCCACCACCGCGAGGCCGCCGAAATGGAGCGCGGTAACCCAGGCCCCGCGGCGGAAGAGCTCCGGTGCCGCCAGCCCCGCGGCATCGAGCCAGCCACCCGGACGGCAGGCGAGCACCACCACGGCGAGCAGCGCCTGCGCGCCGAACAGGACGGCCCAGAACCCCGTCAGGCCGCGTGCGTAGGAAGCGATGCCGGGCACCTCGAGGCGCGCCGGGCCTTCCACGGCACGGATCGCGCAGGCGATCAGCGGTTCGCGGCCATCCGCCAGGGTGCGTCCGAACAGCAGGGCGAGCGCACTGTTGATGAGCACCGGCAGCCCGTCCAGCCAGCCGCGCGGGGCGCCACCCGCTCCCAGCAGCAGGAACACGGTGCCGGCAAGGATGGATGCCGCGAGGCTGGCCGGATCGCCGCGGCGCAGGCCGGGCAGGAAGATGAGGCCGGTGAGGGCAAGGCCCGCCGCGACGCCGAGCCAGGGCGCGGTGCCGAAGCCCGCCACCAGCAGCAGGCCCGCATAGCCGCAGGCGATGGCCAGCCGCGGCACGCGCCGCGGCGACGGGGCGGTGCCGGCCACGCCATCGCGGCCGGACTCACCTGCGGGCGCGCTGCTCGCCGCCGGCCAGTCCACCGGCTTCAGGTCGATGCCACGCGATGCTGCTCGATGTGCACGGACAGGGCGCGCAGGCTGGCGAAGATGCGCTGGTTGTCCGGGTTGTCCGAGCGCAACTGGAAGCCGTAATGCCGCGACACGGCGAGCGCGAGTTCGAGCGCGTCGATCGAATCGAGGCCGAGGTCGCCGCCGAACAGGGGCGCCTCCGGATCGATTTCGTCCGCGCCGACGTCGTCGAGGTTGAGGCTGGCAACGAGGAGTTCGGCAAGCTCGCGTTCGGCCGCGCTCTGCGGCGCCGCGGTGCGGGTCTGGGTGTCCATGAAGGGCGCCATCGGCACGGAAAGCAAGGTCTGCCAGTGTATCATCCGCGCCCGTTGCGCGGCTCGCGCGCAGCCGTTTCCGCGAGGTTCCAGCCGATGTCCCGATCCGACGCACCCCAGGTCGCCCTGCACATGAGTTATGCGACGGGCGCGGCTGGGCGGCTGCTGGACGACCCGGCGACGCTGGCGGTGATCGGCTTCGGCAGGGATGCGCCGCTGCCGGCTTCCGAGCGCGCGCTGCGGGTCGGCCTCGAGCCCCTCGGCGCCGCCCCATGGGAAGTGTGGCGTGGCAAGGCCCCGGTGCGAAGTGGCCGCGAGGGCGCGCTGGCCTGGAGCACCGATGGCGAGCACCTGTTCTTCGCCGTGGAGCTGGACGAGGCGGCGCACGGCGGCATCGCCGGCGCCACCGCCGCCGCCTACCGGCAGCTCGCGGCCTTCGTCGGCGACAGCGCCACGCCGCACGTGCTGCGCCTCTGGAACTACTTCGACGCGATCAACCTCGGCGACGGCGACGATGAACGCTATCGCCTGTTCTGCGACGGCCGCGCGCGCGGCCTTGCCACGGCGGACTGGACGCATTATCCGGCCGCAACGGCGATCGGTCGCCGCGACGGCGTGCGCACGCTGCAGGTCTATGGCCTGGCCTCGCGCCGCCCGGGGCGGCCGCTGGAGAACCCCCGCCAGGTCAGCGCCTGGCGCTATCCGCGGCAGTACGGGCCGACCGCGCCGGTGTTCGCCCGTGGCATGCTCGAGGCCGGCGGCGAGCTCCTCATCTCCGGCACCGCGGCGGTGATCGGCCATGCCTCCGCGCATCCGGGCGACCTGGACGCGCAGACCGTCGAAACCCTGGCCAACATCGACGCGCTGGTCGACGGCAGCGGCAGCGCCGCCCATGGCCCGCTGCGTCTCAAGGCCTACGTGCGCAATCCCGCGGATGCCGGGCGCATCGCCGCCGCCATCACGCCGCGGCTGGAAGACCCCGCCGACCTCGTGCTGCTGGCCGGCGACATCTGCCGCAGCGAGTTGCTGGTCGAAGTCGATGGCGTGCGGCACGCGGCCTGAGCGACGGGCACAAGCGGGACGCCAGCGCAGGAGCCGGTCGGGCGCGCTTTCAGCAAACGTGACGGCACGTTGGCGCTACTGTAGGAGCCCGTCCTGTGGGCGACCAAAGCCGCACGGTCCTGCGACTAGCCGGTCGCGCAGGGTGCGCTCCTACAGCGCGCCTTGAGCTTGCGCAGCCATTCGCCTTCCCCAATACCATAGGCCAGCGGCACTCGCCGAAGCGAAGGAGAATCCCCATGAAAACCCGTGCAGCCGTGGCCTGGGCAGCAGGCCAGCCGCTGTCGATCGAGGAAGTGGACCTCGAAGGCCCGCGCGAGGGCGAAGTGCTGGTGCGCATCGTCGCCACCGGCGTCTGCCACACCGATGCCTTTACGCTGTCCGGCGACGATCCCGAGGGGCTGTTCCCGGCCATCCTCGGCCACGAGGGCGGCGGCATCGTCGAGGAGGTCGGCCCCGGCGTCACCAGCGTGAAACCCGGCGACCACGTGATCCCGCTGTACACGCCCGAGTGCGGCGTGTGCAGGTTCTGCCGCTCCGGCAAGACCAACCTCTGCCAGGCCATCCGCGTCACCCAGGGCCAGGGCCTGATGCCCGACGGCAGCTCGCGGTTCTCCAAGGACGGCCGCATGATCCGCCACTACATGGGCACCAG
Source organism: Lysobacterales bacterium (assembly GCA_017305135.1). Lineage (GTDB taxonomy): Bacteria > Pseudomonadota > Gammaproteobacteria > Xanthomonadales > Rhodanobacteraceae > Dokdonella_A. Next base: position 157,905 of record JAFKNA010000007.1, read on the forward strand.
CACCTTCAGCGAATACACGGTGCTGCCCGAGATCGCGGTGGCCAAGGTCAACCCGGCGGCGCCGCTGGACAAGGTGTGCCTGCTCGGCTGCGGCATCACCACCGGCATCGGCGCGGTGCTGAACACGGCCAAGGTGGAGCCCGGCGCCACCGTCGCCGTGTTCGGCCTCGGCGGCATCGGCCTCTCCGTGGTGCAGGGCGCGGTGATGGCGAAGGCCTCGCGCATCGTCTGCGTGGACATGAACCCGGACAAGTTCGAGATGGCCAAGGCGCTCGGCGCCACGGACTTCGTCAACCCGGCCGACCACCCGGGCGTGCCGATCCAGCAGGTCATCGTCGACCTCACCGATGGCGGCGTCGACTACTCCTTCGAATGCATCGGCAACGTCAACGTCATGCGTTCGGCGCTGGAGTGCTGCCACAAGGGCTGGGGCGAGTCGATCATCATCGGCGTCGCCGGCGCCGGCCAGGAAATCTCCACGCGCCCGTTCCAGCTCGTCACCGGCCGCGTCTGGCGTGGCTCCGCCTTCGGCGGCGTCAAGGGCCGCTCCGAGCTGCCCGGCTACGTCGACCGGTATCTGGACGGCGAGATCCGGATCGACCCCTTCGTCTCCGCCGTGCTGCCGCTGGAGGAGATCAACGAGGCCTTCCGGCTGATGCACGAGGGCAAGGTGATCCGCTCGGTGATCCGCTACTGACAGCCGGCCGGCACCCTTGCGGGATCGCGTGCGCGCTTCGCCGTGATGCCGCCACGCCCGGTCGCCCACAGGGTGGGCTCCGTCGCAACGACGCAGGAGCGCACCCTGTGCGCGACCACCGCCGCACCGGGCGGCGGTGCGCAGGATGGCAGGAGCCTGCGGGCAGGGGACCCGTGCGCCGCATTCCGGCTACGTCCGGTCGCGACCAAGGTCGCTCCTGCAGCGTCTTTGCGAGTGACGGGCGGCGCGGGCGTCACGGCGCGTTCGCGGAAACCGGCTCGCTCAGTGCATGGAAGAGCCACATCCGCGCCGCTTCCCAGTGGCGCTTGACCGTTGCCGGCGAGGCGTCCACCGCGGCGGCGATCTCGTCGATCGCGAGGCCACCGAAGTAGCGCAGTTCGACGATACGCGCCTTGCCGGGGTCGATCCCCTCCAGCCGCGCCAGTGCCGCATCGAGGTCGAGCAGGTCGGGCTGCGCCGGTGCCGCATCCGCGGATTCCAGCCCGCTGAGCGTCACGCGCTCGCCGCCATCACGCTTGAGGCGCCCGCGCGAGCGCGCGTGGTCGACCAGGATTTCCCGCATCACCCGCGCCGCCAGCGCGAAAAGCTGCGGGCGGTGTTCCGCCGCGAGCTGGCGGCTCCCCGCCAGCCGCAACCAGGCCTCGTTGACCAGCGCCGTCGGCTGCAGGGTGTGGTTCGCACGCTCGGCGCGAAACAGGTTCCCGGCCAGCCGCCGCAGTTCCGGGTAGAGCACCTCGATCAGCCGATCGCGCGCCCCGGCGTCGCCACCGCGCCAGTCGGAGAGGAGTTGGGTGACGTCGGCACTCATGGCCGGAGTCTAGCAGCGGGCTGATGCGGTCCAGGGCTCGACCTGCGCTACGGCAGTCCTGCCCGTCCGGGTGGAGCGGCACTCGAGCCATGACAGCGGCGAAAGACGCTGAGCCACGTCTCGCCAGTCGCCGACAGTTGGCGCACGAGCCATTCGCGCGGCACGTGCCTGCCGCGGGAGGACAGCATAGACTGCGCTCCTGCGCGTGCAGGGCTGCAGCCGCGCATGCAGCACCGACACGGGAGGGGCCTGTCGTGGATGGGGAATCGAACGTGGAAGTCCTGCGCCTGCTGGACGGCGCGCTGGCGCGGCCGCCGGCGGAACGCGTGGCCTGGCTGGCGGCGCAGGGCGCGCCGGTCGAGGTCGTCGATCGCGTGCGCGCACTGCTCGGCGGCGAGGCCGCCATGGGCGGGTTCATGGACGAGCCGATCGGGATCGATGCCACGCGCCTGCGCGCCTCCCAGCCGGAAGGCGGCGGCGAGCGCCTCGGCGCCTGGCGCATCGTGCGCGAGCTGGATGCCGGCGGCATGGGCGTGGTCTACCTCGGCGAGCGCGCCGACGGCACCTACGAGCAGCAGGTGGCGATCAAGCTGATGCGCGTGGCGCCGCTGGCCGGCGCGCGCGAGCGCGCCGAGTTCGCGGCGCGCTTCGACAACGAGCGGCGCCTGCTGGCGCGGGTCGACCATCCGAACGTGGCGCGCATCCTCGACGGCGGCAGCACCGCCGACGGCGTGCCGTACCTGGTCATGGAATACGTCGACGGCGTCGCGCTGACCGCCTGGTGCGACCGCCAGCGGCTCGACGTGGCGGCGCGGGTGGCGCTGTTCTGCAAGGTGTGCGATGGCGTGCAGGCCGCGCACCGCCACCTCATCGTGCACCGCGACCTCAAGCCCGGCAACATCCTGGTCGGCGCGGACGGCGAGCCGCGCCTGCTCGACTTCGGCATCGCACGTGCGATCGAGGCCGGCGCGGGCGGCACCGCCGAACCCACCCTGGTCGGCGCCATGACCCCGGCCTACGCCAGCCCCGAACAGGTGCGCCACGAACCGCTGACCACCGCCTCGGACGTCTATTCGCTCGGCATCATCCTCTACGAACTCCTGAGCGGGAAGCGTCCCTACTCGCTGGAAGGGCTGAGCCCGGCGCAGAGCGAGCGCGTGGTCTGCGACACCGAACCGCCGACGCTGCGCCGCGCGCTGGCGGCGAGCACGCTCGCCAGCGAGGAACGGCGCACGCGCGTGGCCGGCATCGGCAACGACCTCGAACGCATCGTCGCCCGGGCGCTGCACAAGGAGCCGGCGCGCCGCTACGAATCGGCGCGGGCGCTGGCGGAGGACCTGCGCCGCTGGCTGGAAGGGCGGCCGGTGCTGGCGCATCCGGATTCTGCCGGCTACCGCTTGCGCCGCTTCGTGCTGCGCCACCGCGTCGGCAGCGCGGTCGCGGCGCTGGCCGCCGCGGCCATCCTCGCCGCGGTCGCGGTGGCGCTGCTGCAGGCGCGGCAGGCCCGCCAGGCGGCAGCCGACACCGGCTTGGTCAACACCTTCCTGCTCGACATCATCAACACCTCAAATCCCTATGGCACGGGCTCGGAGCTGACCCTCAGCGAGGCGCTGGACGAGGCGGTCGGCAAGGTGGACGCGCGCTTCGCCGGGCGTACCGACCTCGCCATCGACATCCGCAACGCGCTCGGGCAGAGCCTCTACTCGCGCTACCGGCTGGCCGAGGCCGAGGCGCAGTTCGAACGCGCTCGCAGCGACGGCGAAGCGCTGTTCGGGCCGGATGATCCGCGCGTGGTCACTGCCATCGGCATGCTCGCCAACATCCGCAAGGAGCAGGACCGGAGCGAGGAGGCGAAGGCGCTGTTCGACGAGGCGCTGGTGCGCATGGAGCGCAGCGGCCAAGCCGGCAGCGCGCTCCACGCAGGCACGCTGAGCGACATCGGGGTGATGTACCTGATCCTGGAAAACCCCGCCGAGGCGCGCAAATACCTGCAGCGCGCGGTGGATGCGGATCGCGGCGGCGACGCGCCGGACAGCGCCGACCAGCGCGCGCGCACCCTCGCCAACCTGGCCCAGGCCGAGCGCGGGCTCGGCAACCTGGATCGCGCCGACGAGCTCTACGCGAGGGCGCAGCCGATCCTCGAGAGCGTCTATCCGAACGGCGGCCCGCACGTCGCCATCCTGCTCAACAACCGCGCCCGGCTGGCCTGGGCACGCGGCCGCCGCGAGCAGGCCCTGCTGCTGCAGAAGCAGGCGGTGGCGATGCACCAGAGCTCGTTCAACGGCGACCACGTCATGGTGCTGGTGCCGATGACCAACCTGGCGCGGATGGCGCTGGACAGCGACCAGCCCGAGCTGTCCGCCGAGTGGGCGGAGAAGGCGGTGGCAATGGCGGCGCGGCTCTATCCCGAGCGCAGCCACCACTACCAGATCAACGCCATCGCCGCGCTGGCCGGGGTGCGCCTGGTCCAGCGGCGCCGCAATGATGCCGCCGTGCTGCTGGAACGCGCCCGCACGCTGATGTCCGGCGTGGACGCGGTACCCGCCTCCACGCGCGACTACGTCGGCAAGCTCGTCACCGACACCTGCGCGGCGAAGGGGCCGCGCCTCGCGGCGCTCTGCGACACAGGCAGATAGCAGATCCCGCTGCCCGCGGCAGGATCCGCAAGCACGCAAGGGCCCCCACGCCGTCATCCCGGCGCAGGCCGGGATCCAGTGCCTTGGCGGTCCGCGATGACGGGTGATGAAGATGCCGGGCACGTGTCCGTGAGCCGTTCGGTCCCCTTTCGTCGCCTTCGCTGGTACCCGCCCGCCGACCAAGGAACCGACCATGCACGCGCGCCCGCACCGCCTTCCCGTTCTCGCCCTCGCCGCGGCCATCTCCGCTGCGTTGACGGGCTCCGTTGCCGCCGCCGCAAACGACCGCATCGCGCGCCTGGCGCCGACCCAGCCGGGTGTCGATGCCGCCACGGCGATATTCCCGGCCGACCGATCCTGGGCGGCCACCCTCGCCAACGGCCGCATCGCTGCCACTTGTGGCTGGAGCATCGCCACGGAAGCCGGCGCGCCCGAGCCTGCGGGCAGCGCGCCCCTGCCCGACTACGGCCGCGCGGCTGGAATGGCGCAGGCCGTTGCGGGAAGCCGTGTGGAAATCCGCCTGCAGCAGGGCCGCTTCGATCCGCTGCTGGAGGCGCCACCGGTGCTGCCCGCCCTCGCCGTCCGTGCGACCAGCGGCGACGACGCCGACTACCACCTGGTGCAGTTCACCGGGCCGATCCGCAGCGACTGGCAGGAGGCCCTGCGTCGGCGCGGCATCGAGATCGTCGACTACGTGCCGGACTTCGCCTACATCGTGCGCGCCACGAATGCAGCGATGGCGGCCGTGGGCACCATCGACGCGGTGCGCTGGAGCGGTCCCTACCTGCCGGCCTGGCGGCTCTCCCAGCGCCTGGCCGAGGCGGCCGTGCGGGGCGGGGCCGACGAGGGCCGTTTCCTGGTGCGCGGCTTTGCAGGGGAGTCCGCACGCGACCTCGCCGCAGCCTTGCAGGCGAGCGGCGCGCGCGTGATAGGGCACGGCGAGGACAGCGGCGGCGGCGTGATCCTCGAGGTCGAGGCGGCCGCCTCCGCCCTGCTTGGCATGGCCTCGGTCGCAGGCGTGGCCTGGATCGAGCGTCGGCCCGAGTTCCGTGCCATGAACTCCGTCGCGCGCAGCAATCAATTCACGCGCAAGGACCTGGTCGAGCAGGTCGCCGGCTACTACGGCCAGGGCGAGATCGCCGCGGTCACCGATACCGGCCTCAGCACCGGCAATCCCGATACCATCCACGCCGATTTCGCCGGTCGCCTGGTCGGCGCGACCGCGCCCGGCGGCTGCGGCACCTGGGCCGGCACCAACGCCCACGGCACCCATGTCGCGGGCTCGGTGCTCGGCAGCGGCGCGAGGAGTGGCAGCAATCCCGGCGCGGGCCGGTACGCCGGCTCGCACGCCGGCATCGCGCCGCGCGCGCAACTCGTCATGTGGGCCACCTGCGACGACTTCAGCGGCGTGCCGATGACCGATCCCTACACCACGTTCTGGAAGGCGCTCTACGATTTCGATCCGCAGTTGCGCACCAACAACAATTCCTGGGGCTCGGCCAGCCCGGACGACCAGGGCAGCTACAACAGCTTCGCGCGCGAGACGGACCGCTTCATCCGCGACCATCCGGACATGATCGCGGTATTCGCCGCCGGCAACGGCGGCACCGACGACGACTGGGACGGCATTTCCGACTTCACCACCACCTCGCCGCCGTCCACCGCCAAGAACGTGATCTCGGTCGGCGCCTCGGAAAGCCTGCGCGCCAGCGGCGGCTTCAACCCGGGCGGACCCTGCGGCTACTGGGGCGAATGCTGGCCGGACAACTTCCCGTTCGATCCGCTCGCCAGCGACCGCATCTCCAACCATCCGGACGGCATGGCCGCGTTCTCCGGGCGCGGGCCGACCTGGAGCAACCGCCTCAAGCCGGACCTCGTCGCGCCCGGCACCAACATCGTCTCGGCGCGCTCCGAAATCGCCCCGACCGACACCGTGTGGGGCATCTACGATGCGTATTACCTCTTCGAGGGCGGCACCAGCATGGCCGCGCCGCTGGTGACCGGCGGCACCGCCATCGTGCGCGAGTTCTTCCGTCGCGAATTCGCCCACAACCCCAGCGCCTCGCTGGTCAAGGCGGTGCTGATGAATTCGGCCGCCGACATGTCGCCCGGGCAGTACGGCGCCAACCAGTGGGCGGACGTGTGGCGCCGCCCGGACGTCAACCAGGGCTGGGGCCGCATGGACCTCGCCAACGCGGTGCTCTTCACGCAGACCCGCCAACCCGCCTACTACGAGGGATTCCCCGGCCTGTCCACCAATCAGGTGGCGGAGATGACGCAGACAGTGCGCGCCGGCGGCTCACCGCTGCGCATCACCCTGGCCTGGCTCGATGCACCGGGTACGGAAGCCAGCCAGGGCGCGCTGGTCAACGATCTCGACCTCGAGGTCACCGCGCCGGGCGGGACCGTGTACTACGGCTTCGGCGGCATCACCGGCCAGCAGCGCGACCGCTACAACAACTTCGAGGAAGTGGACATTGCTTCGGCACCCGCCGGCACCTGGACGATCCGCGTGCGCGGCTACAACGTCCCGGCCGGGCCGCAGTCCTTCTCGCTGGTGGTGACCGGTGACCTCGCTCCGGACGATGGCATCTTCAGGCACGGATTCGAGCGTTGAGATGGCGGCGCCGGGCGGCAGCCGGATGCCGCCCGGCGCGGGCGCCTAGCGGCGCGCCGATGCGGCGTCCGCGGGCCGCCATTGCGCGTCCTGCCATTCCCAGTACGCCGCCGGCTCCCAGTACTTTTCGGCGAAGTACAGCGAGCCGTCGGTGACGCTTCCAAGGCTGCCGACATTGAGCACCGATTTCGTCCCATGCAGGTCGAGCGCGCCGGGGACGGTGAGCGTCCCGACGCGACCGACGCGGCTGCCGGTCACCTGTGAGCGTGCGCGGCGGAGTTCGTTCTCCATGCGCGGCTTGGCCACGTCGTCCCCGTAGCGCGCGTACACATCCTCGCCGACCTGGATGGCCGTGGCCTGCTGCTCGGGCGTGAGCGCGGCCCAGTAGCGCTCGCGCTGGATGAGCAGCTTCTCGTATCCGCGTTCGGCGGCAACATCCATCCAGGCGTAGGCAAGCGGACGATCCTGGCGGGTACCGATGCCGCTCCAGAGCATTTCCGCGACGGCCGCCTGCGAAGCCTTGTCGGCATAGAGCGCGGAACGCCTGAAATGGTCGAACGCCTGCTCGGCGCGGCGCGCCTCCAGCGCCTCATGACCCAGCGCGCGCCAGCGGAGGTCGGGATGCCCGGCGAGAAACCCGGGATGAGAAGTGATCTCGCCCTGCACTGCATGCGCAGGTGCGCCGACCAGCATGACGGCCATGGCCGCCAATGCAAGAGCAGGAAGTCGAGTCCGGATCATGGGCTGCCTCGCTGAACGGGCCAAGGGGCGCGGGCCAAGCTAGCACATTGCGCCCGAGGCCGCCCGCAGGGCGCGGCCGGCCGCACTCCGCGTGAGGGAGGGCCGAGTCGATACAATCGCCTTGGTCCGGGCTGCGTGAGCGGCCCGTTCCTTTTCCGCCATGGACCTCCCAACCGCATGCTTTCGATCGAACAGCGCATCGCCGCCGACATCGCCGCCCAGCCCGCGCAGGTGCAGGCCGCCATCGCCCTGCTGGATGGCGGCGCCACCGTGCCCTTCATCGCCCGCTACCGCAAGGAGGCCACAGGTGGCCTGGACGATACGCAGCTCCGGCTGCTGGAAGAGCGCCTCTCGTACCTGCGCGAGCTGGAAGAGCGGCGCGCGGCGATCCTCGCCAGCATCGCCGAACAGGGCAAACTCGACGGCGCGCTGGAGGCGCAGATCCTCGGCGCCGACACCAAGGCACGCCTGGAAGACCTTTACCTGCCCTACAAGCCGAAGCGCCGCACGCGCGCGCAGATCGCCCGCGAGGCCGGGCTGGAACCCTTGGCGCTGGCGCTGCGGGACGACCCGACGCTGGCTCCGGAAGTGCGCGCCGCAGCCTTCGTCGATGCCGCGAAGGGCGTGCCGGACGCCAAGGCGGCGCTGGATGGCGCGCGCCAGATCCTGATCGAGGCGATCGCCGAGGACGCCGCGCTGGTCGGCGCGCTGCGCGACTGGATCTGGGCCGGCGGCCAAGTGCGCGCGGCGGTGATCGAGGGCAAGGAAAGCGAAGGCGCCAAGTTCCGCGACTACTTCGACCACGCCGAGCCGATCGCCAGGATTCCCTCGCACCGCCTGCTGGCATTGCTCCGCGCGCGCGGCGAGGGCGTGCTGGCGCTCGACCTCCAGCCTGCCGCCGATGCCGAGCAGGGCGAGCTGGAAGCGCAGGCGCGCGTCACCGCGGCGGCCGGCGTGGCCGACCGCGGCCGCGCCGCCGATGCCTGGCTGGTCGAGACCTGCCGCCTCGCCTGGCGCGTCAAGCTGAAGCTCTCCCTCGAACTCGACCTCCTCGGCCGCGCCCGCGAGGCCGCCGAGGAGGAGGCAATCCGCGTCTTCGGCGACAACCTCAAGGACCTGCTGCTGGCCGCGCCGGCCGGGCCGCGCACCGTCATGGGCCTCGATCCCGGCATTCGCACCGGCGTCAAGGTGGCGGTGGTCGACGCCACCGGCAGGCTCCTCGACACCGCCACCGTGTACCCGCACGAGCCGCGCCGGCAGTGGGAGCGCGCGCTGGCGGAGCTCGCCGCCCTCTGCACGAAACACGGCGTGGCACTGGTCGCCATCGGCAACGGCACCGCCTCGCGCGAGACCGACAAGCTCGCTGGCGAGGTGATCCGCACGCTCGGCGGCGGCATCGCCAAGGTGGTGGTGAGCGAGGCCGGCGCCTCGGTGTATTCGGCCTCCGAGCTCGCCGCGCGCGAGTTCCCGGCGCTCGACGTATCGCTGCGCGGCGCGGTGTCCATCGCCCGCCGCCTGCAGGATCCGCTGGCCGAACTGGTCAAGATCGAGCCGAAGGCGATCGGCGTCGGCCAGTACCAGCACGACGTCAACCAGGTGAAGCTGGCGCGCGCGCTCGACGCCCGGGTCGAGGACTGCGTGAACGCGGTCGGCGTCGACGTCAATACCGCCTCGGCGCCGCTGCTGGCGCGCGTCGCCGGCCTCTCCACCACGGTGGCCGAGAACATCGTGCGCCACCGCGACCAGCACGGCCCGTTCCGGAGCCGCCGCGCCCTGCTCAAGGTGCCGCGGCTCGGCGACAAGGCCTTCGAGCAGAGCGCCGGCTTCCTGCGCATCCCGCACGGCGACGAGCCGCTCGATGCCAGCGGCGTGCACCCCGAAGCCTATCCGGTGGCGGCGCGCATCCTCGCCGCCTGCGGGCGCGAGGCGAAGGCGGTGATCGGCGACGGCGCGCTGCTGCGCGGCCTGGATCCCGCGCGCTTCACCGACGAACGCTTCGGCCTGCCGACCGTGCGCGACATCCTGAAGGAGCTGGAAAAGCCCGGTCGCGACCCGCGTCCCGCCTTCGTCGCGCCGCGCTTCGCCGAGGGCATCGAGGAGCTCAAGGACCTCGCCGTCGGCATGGTGCTGGAAGGGCGCGTCACCAACGTCGCCGCGTTCGGCGCCTTCGTCGACATCGGCGTGCACCAGGACGGGCTGGTGCACGTCTCCGCGCTGTCGCACCGCTTCGTGCGCGATCCGCGCGAGGTGGTCAAGGCCGGCGACGTGGTCAAGGCCAAGGTGATGGAGATCGACCTCGAGCGCCGGCGCATCGCGCTCTCGCTGCGCCTGGACGATGTGCCCGGCGAGCCGCGTGCCGCCGGCGGGCGCGCCCCCGGCGACGGTCGCCGCGACTCGAAGGGGCAGCCCGCACGGGCGCGCAAGGGCGCCGATGCAGGAGCGCCGGCCGGGAACGCGCTGGCCGCGGCGTTGGCGCGGGCGCGCGGGTCGGGGACCTAGCCTGGCCCGCGGATTTGCGCGCGCCAACCCTGTCGGGTGACCGGCGGAACGCGCGGCGGTCGCGCACGGGATGCGCTCCTGCGAGCGGATTTGCGCCGGGCCGCTGGACTCGACGCCGGAATTGTGCGAGATAACCCGCCGCAACTGGAGGACGCCGTGCCGAACCGCACTTCCCTGCTGCGCTTCGGCGCCATCGCGGGCACCCTGGTGCTGATCATCCTGCTCGGCTATGTCGTGCGCCAGCAGATGAGCGCCGAGACGGTGGATTCGTTCCGCCTGCTGGACCACTCGCAGGAGGTTCGCAGCACCATTCTCGAGCTCAACGTGGAGCTGCTGGAACTGCTCGCCGCCGCGCGCGGGCGCGAGCGCACGCCGGAGGATCTCGAGCGCCTGCGCGACTACCAGCAATCAAACCGGCAATGGCCGCCGCTGCTCGACCGCCTGCGCGAACTCACCCTCGACAACCCGCGCCAGCAGGAGCGAATCGGCTTCCTGCGCGCGCGCATCGGCCAGACCGTGGCGGACATCGACGAGAAACTGGCGGCCGGCGAGCCCCTGCCCGCGCGCGTGCGCATCATCATCGCCGACATTACCGAGGGGCTGCTGGCCGACGAGGAGGCGCTCGCGCAGGAACGGCAGGCGCAGGTCGAGCGCCGCATCCGCCTCGCCGACCGGCTCACCGCCGCCACCGCCATCGCCCAGGCGCTGCTGCTGTGCATCGTGGTCTGGCTGGCGGAGCGGCAGACGGCGCGGCGCGCGGCCGCCGAACGCGAGCGCCTCCACGCCATCGAGCGGGCGCGGCTGATCGTGGATTCGGTCCGCGATCCCATCGCGCTGGTGGACGAGAACCTCGCCCTGGTGCAGGCCAACCCGGCATTCCGGGAGTTCTACGGCGTCGAGGCGGTGCATGGCGCGGCGCTGCACGAACTGGTCGGCTGGCAGGATTCGGTGCTCCTGCAGCGGGTGCACGACGTGCTCGCGCTGCGCCGCGACCTGTGGGATTTCGAGACCGAGCAGGAAGTCACCAATGGCTCGCCGCGCCAGGTGATCGTCAACGCGCGCACCGTGGAACTTCCGGAAAGCACCTCCACGACGGCCCTGCTGACCGTCAGCGACATCACCGTGGCCAAGCTCGCCGAGGACCAGATCCTGGAACTCAACCGCCAGCTCTCGGGCAAGATCGATCAGCTGACGGAGGTGAATCGCGAGCTGGAGGCGTTCTCGTACTCGGTATCGCACGACCTTCGCGCGCCGCTGCGCCACATCGCCGGGTTCGCCGACAAGCTGGTGGCGCGCCTGGGCGACGCGGCCGATCCCAAGCTCGTGCACTACTGCGGCGTGATCGCCGACTCGGCGCGGCGCATGTCCTCGCTGATCGAGGATCTCCTGGCCTATTCCAGGCTCGGTCGCCACGCGCTGCGGCTGCAGCCGGTGGACATGCAGTCGCTGGTCGAGGAGGTGCGCTCGACCCTGGTCTCCGGAGTCGAGGACCGCGACTTCGAATGGACCATCGCACCGCTCCCGGTGGTCATCGCCGACGGCTCGATGCTGCGCCTGGCGTGGCAGAATCTTTTGGACAATGCAATCAAGTACACTGCCGGGCGAGAGCCCGCGCGGATCACGATCGGCGTCCGCGACAACGGCGAAGAGCGTGAATTCTGGATCGGCGACAACGGCGTCGGTTTCGACATGCAGTACGCAAGCAAGCTGTTCGGGGTTTTCCAGCGCCTGCACAAGGCATCGGAGTTCCAGGGTACGGGCATCGGCCTCGCGTCGGTCCGGCGGGTCATCGCGCGCCACGGCGGGCGCACCTGGGCCGAATCCGAACCGGGCAAGGGCACCACGGTCCACTTCACGCTGCCGCGGCACGACATCACATCCTAGGAGATCGGCTTGATCCGCGAACTACGCACCATCCTGCTGGTGGAAGACAGCCCGGTCGATGCGGAAATGACCGTCGACGCCCTGCGCGAATCGCGCATCGCCAACCCCATCGTGCACGTGGAGGATGGCGTCGACGCGCTCGATTACCTCTACGCGCGCGGCAGCTTCGCCGGGCGCTCGGGCGGCTGCCCGGTGGTGGTCCTGCTCGACATCAAGATGCCGCGCATGGACGGCATCGAGGTCCTGCGTACCATCCGCGAGGACGAGACGCTGCGCTCGCTGCCGGTGGTGATCCTGTCCTCCTCGCGCGAGGAGCGCGACCTTGCCGCGAGTTGGAATCTCGGCGTCAATGCCTACGTGGTCAAGCCGGTCGACGCCGGGCAGTTCTTCGACGCGGTGCGCACGCTCGGCCAGTTCTGGGCGGTCATGAACGAAACGCCCACGGAAGACTGAATGAGCGACGCCGAAGAGCTTCTGCGCCTGCTGCTCGTCGAGGACAGCGAGCTCGACGCCGAGCTTCTGCTCGACCGGCTGGAAGCCGATGGCCTCAGGTTCACCGCCCGTCGCGTCGACACCGAATCGGGCTATGTCGAAGCGCTCGCGGCATTCGCGCCCGGCGTCGTCATCTCGGACCTGGCCATGCCGGAATTCTCCGGCTACCGCGCGCTGGAGCTCGCCCGCGAGCGCGCCCCGGGGCTGCCGTTCCTGTTCGTCTCGGGCGCGATGGGCGAGGAGGCGGCGATCGATGCCCTGCGGCGCGGCGCCACCGACTACGTGCTCAAGCAGAACCTCGCCCGCCTGCCGAGCGCGGTGCGGCGCGCGCTCAAGGAGGCGGACGAGCGGCGGGCACGCGAGCAGGCCGAGGCGGAACTCCTGCGCGTGCAGCGCTACGAGAGCCTGGCCCTGCTCGCCTCCGGGCTCAGCCACGACCTGCGCAACGTACTGCAGCCGATCGCCATGGGCGTGTCGATGCTGCGCGTGGCCGCCGACGACGAAGTGCGCCGGATCGGCGCGCTGATCGAGGAATCCACCCAGCGCGGGCTGGACATCGTCGATTCGATGCTGTCCTTCGCGCGCGGCTCGCGCGCCGCCGCGCATCGGCTGCAGGTGGGCGCCGTGCTGGACGGGCTCGCCATGCTCCTGCGCGGCAGCCTGCCGCGCAACGTCCAGCTGGAGATCGACCCGCCGCCGCCGGCGACCGAGATCGAGGGCAACGCCACCGAGCTGCAGCAGGCGCTGCTGAACTTCTGCCTCAACGGCGCCCAGGCGATGCCCGCCGGCGGCACCTTGCGCGTGCGCGCGGAGGAGCGCCAGCTCGGCGCCGCCTTCTTCGCCAGCGGCGAGCCGGTGCGCCCCGGGCGCTACCTGCGGATCGCCGTCAGCGACACCGGCCACGGCATGACCGCCGCCGTCCGCGAACGCCTGTTCACGGCCTTCTTCACCACCAAGGAAGCAGGCACCGGCCTCGGGCTCATGTCCTGCCGGCGCATCATCGCCAACCACGGCGGCCTGATCCGCGTGGACAGCAGCCCCGGCAGCGGTTCCACGTTCTCGGCCTACCTGCCGATGCCGGCGGCCACGCCCGATGCACCGCTGTCCGTGCCGCTCGGCAGCGGCCACGGCGAACGCGTGCTGATCGTTATCGAGCGCGAGAGCAAGCTCGTCATGCTGCGCGACCTGGTGGAGGCCAACGGCTATGCCGTTACCGCGGTCGACAACGGCACCCTGGCGCTGCAGGCGATCGAGCGCGACGGGCTGCCCGACATCGTGCTGATGGACGCGCGCATGACCCTGATGACCGGCGTGCGCACCGCCAGCCGCCTGCTGGAAATGGACTACCGCGGCCCGCTGCTGCTGATCGCCGGCCCGGAGCGCGTCAGCATCCAAGGCGACCTGCCGCCGCTGCCGCGCATCCGCTTCATCGACCGGCCGGTCGATCCGCACGAGCTGCTGCGCGTGCTCGCCGAGGAATCGGCACTGGAGCAGGCCTGAGCCACCGTGGGCGGGAGCCGGCACTCCAGTGGTGCCGCTTGTCCGACTCGAACGGACGACCTACCGCTTACAAGGCCGCGCAGACCCGCTTTCACCAGAAAGCCACGACACCTAACCGCATGATGCGTTGCGTCTTTCGTGTCGCCGCATGTTGAGCACGGTTGCGGCTTGGTGTCCCAAGGTGTCCCAAAAGTGTCCCATCGGTGCAAGCGGCCGGGCATGAAAAAGCCCACGCCGGGTTCTAGCCGGCGCGGGCTCGGGTCAGGCGGCAGCGCTGCCGCTACTGTGACCGCATCACGTCCGCGAGGATTGCGCGACGCTGCGGTTGCCGGTGTTGTCGCGGGACACCGCCGGCTGGTCCCTGCAATGGTTCAGTGCGGGCGCTGTCCCGTCCGCAGCGCCAGCACGACGGGATCGGCCGGCCTCTGGTCCGCCAGGTGGTCGAAGCGCGCTTCGATGTACGCGCTGCTCTTGCCATCGATCGCCGCCGGTCCCATGGCATCGGACACCGCACGCGCCCGGATCGCCTCATCACTGGCGCCGGCATCGAACGTCGCGTTGGGCGCCACCTGCCGGGCTCTCAGGAGCAAAGCCACGCGGGCTTCGACACGCTGCGCGAAGTGCTGGCGCAGGTCCGCCAGTTCGGCGCGCAAGGTCGCCACGTCGTTCTTCCTGCCGCTCATGCCGCAGCCCTCCCTTCGGCCGCCGGTTCGATGCCGAGCGTGTCGCGGTGCAGGCCGGGGTCATGCTGCGCGAAGTGCCGGCGCTTGGCGGAAAACGGGGTGAGCTGCGCCAGGCGGTCGATCGTCTCCGGGGTGGTGCCGGCCGGGCTCAAGCCGCCCGCGTGGCAGGTGGCACGTGCCTGCCGGATGTCCAGGTAAGCGGCTTCCAGTTCGTCGAACGCGGCTTCCAGCGCCCGCTGCGCCTTTTCCGCCGCATCGATCCGGCTCCGCAACGTGTCGTGCAGCGCTGGCAATCCGTGGAACGCTTCCTGCTCCGCGGCTGCCTTCCTGCGGCGATGCAGCTCGTCCGCCTGCGCCCTGAGCTGGTCGCGGCGGGCCTGCATCACGTCGAACGCGTCCCGCAGGTTCAGCAGGTCTTCCGGCGTGCCAGACAGCAGGATTCGGTCCCGCTCCTTCCCGCGGTGGTGGCTCATGTCGCCGGGGTGCAGCGGTGCCATGGCGATTTCAAGATCGGTCAGGGCGTTCTGCACTTGGATCAGGAGCCCGCCGCACTCCGCGGCGGTCAGCTTGCCTTCCAGGCGCGCGGCGATTTCTTCGTGCATCGTGTTGTCGGTCATGATTCAAGCCTCGTTGTGTTTGCGATCGAAAGCGGCAACGGATTCGGCATAGGCCAGGTCCGCGGCGTTGCCGTGGTGGTCACGGACTGCCTGCATCACGTCATGCTGCCGCTGCGCCTCTTCCAGCGCGGCCGCGTTGCTCCGGGCGGATGCCGCCAAGGCTTGGGCGTGGTACTCGCTCAGGCCGCCGTGTGCGGAATCACGGAGCATCATCGGGACCACGATGCCCTCGCCGTCGCGCAGCACGCCGCCGCCGGAACAGGGCGTGCAAGGGGTGCCAGGGCGGCAGTCGGGATTGCGGTGGGGACAGTTCGTCATTTGGTGCAACTCCTCAGGTTGTCGGCTGCGCGCAGCGGCGCGCTTCCAGCAGCTCCGCCAGTGCCTCGCTCGGCAGGCTGGCGGCATCGATGCGACCGTCCGGGCCGCGCTTCACGTCTTCGGGCCGCACGCCTACAAGCCCGATCACTTCGTCCACTCCAAACGCAACCGCCGCGCGGTGCCAGAAACTCGCGTCCGGTTCGTCCGGCATCCGCGTCACGGTCAGCCCGTCGTGACGCTCGAACACTTGCCGGTCGGCAGTCAGGCGGCATAGCAGGCTCGTCTTCGGCGGGTCGCCGCCGGCTTCGCCTTCCAGCCGGTCAATTCGTCGTTTCAGGTCACGGGTCATTGCGTTCCTCCAGTGCCCGAATCCGGGCCTCCAGTTCGTCGGTTTCGATTGCCTTTGCCGCCGATGCCACGGCCGCCAGAACCTCGGCCGCTTCGTCCGCTGCCATTGCGCCGCCCGCCAGTGCTGCTAGAACCGTCTCAGCGCGCGCCCCGAGCCCGCCAGCCTCATTCATGCCGGGCAGTGCCGCCGGCTCGCGCGTCGCCTTCAATGGCGGGCTCACGCGGTCTAGCAGCACGCGCGCGGCGGTCACGTCGCCATCCTTTGCCCGCTTGACCAGCGCAGCGACGATGGCGCCGGCATCGGCCGCAATCGCCCGGCGCAGCTCGGCAGCCAGGCCGCTGCCAGGTGGCCGGCCTTTTGGATTACCGCTTTCGCCCGGCCGGAATCGGCCGCGGTGCTGTTTCGAGCCTGATTCATCAGGCGCGCGCGGCGTTGAAGCCCTCCTTTTCCCGCTCACTTAAAACGCCTCTGGTATGGCAACAGTATCTGTGTAGCCGTGGCAGCTACCGTGAAAGCCTGAAAATAGCCTCCACGGTAGTCATGGCAGCTACCGTGAGGGGTGTTTTCCACTCCTTCCGGAAGCCATCGGTAGCCGTGGCGGCTACCGTCGGTATGCAGGACAGCTACCGTGTTTTTTTGTCGGGAGTCCATCGCATGTATGCCTTTTCGGCCACTGCGCCCGGTGCTGCGCTCGGCTCGTTCAGCAGTCGATAGCTGGTGGCGTGGCGCACCTTGCGGGTGAAGCTGCCCGGCTCGTGTATGGCAATCCATCCGCGTTCCCGTAGATCGGCGAACGCGACCTGCATCCTGCGCTGCCCGATTCCAACGCGCTCCATTGCCTCCCGCACTGAAAGGAACACGACGTTTGCCTGCGATGGTCGATATAGCGCGCGCAGTTCGACCAGCAGCGCACGCGCATCCGGGTTCAGGGTGCGATACGCCGGGCATGCCAGTTCGTGCGCGTACAGCCGAACGTGCGGCTCTTGTGCGGCGCGGCGCTTGGAACGGGCCATTCACTCCCGACCTCCGGCCAGGCTGTAGCAGGCAACACGGCTGGTGCGGCCGGCGCGGCAGGCGACGGGCACGTCGACGGTCACGATGGGCCAGCCCATGCGGCGCAGTTCGTGCACGTCCGCTGCCAGTCGGCTGGTGCCAAGCTCGCGCCATGCCTCCAGGCTGGTCAGGCTGCGCCCGCTCAGCAGCGCGTCCAGGACGGCGGCGCGGACGGTGCCGGCAGCGGGGCGCGTGCGGTATGATGCAGGGGCGTGTCCAATCGCATGCTGTCCCCTGAAGCCCGGCCCGCCAGCCGGGTTTCTTCTTTATCACTACTATCGCTACTTCTGGCGTGCAGGATTCGCACGTTTCGGACGGATTTGCGGGTTTCTCCCGACCCTCCTCAGTAGGGCCAGTGCAGAAACGTGCACAACTTGCACGTTACGTACTCTCAGGCTACATTCGTTCCCATGACGAACGTTGTGGCCATCTCTGGAACGCCCAATAGTTCACTGGCCAAGGAAAACCGGCCAGAGCCGGGTAGCGAGCGCAGCCTTGCGTTCCTCGGTGGCGACGGCCACGCCTACGCCTTCAACCTCGTTCGCGACTGGGAAGCTCAGCTCATCCATCTGGAAGGGCTCAAGGGCAACAGCGCCAAGAGCTTCGCCGACGACGTGTTCCGGCTGCTCAACCACGCCAAGGTCGCACCGTGGGACCTCAAGAAAGAGCATGTCACCAGCTTCTTGCAGGCGCGGTCCAAGCTGCGGCCGAGCGGCGCGCTGTCGCCGGCGACCGTCGGCAGCTACTGCGCTGCCTGGCGCTCGTTCCAGAACTTCATGCTCGAACTGGATCGCGTCAACGAGATCGTGGCGCGCTTCAAGACGCGACCACGCAAGTTCGTCACCGAAGAGAACTCGATTGCCGTCAAGAAGTACAAGGCGAACTGGGTTCCGAAGGCTTGGGCGCTGACGCCGGAAGAGATTGACGCGATCGATGCCCAGTTCGTGGCCGACATCAAGCAGGCGTTTGCGTCCCGGAGCAAGTCCCTGCTGCCGCTCCAGCGCGACCGCGTCATGTTTCACCTCTCGATCCACTTCGCCTTGCGCGTTTCCGAGTTGGTGACGGTCGAGCTTCCGGCGTTCCAGCCCAGCCACGATCCCAAGCTGGCTCACTTCGGAAATTTCGGCACGCTCACGATCACCGGCAAAAACGACGTGACCGGCACCATCCCGATGCGGGAGCCGGAAGTCTTTGGTCTGCTGGAGTGGTACCTGTCCTCTGTCCGCCAGAAGATCCTGCTGCGTCGGAAAGACGCTGGCAACGGCCTGTGCGAGTTCGACGGACGGAAGTTCGTCACCTCACAGCTGCTGTTCCCCAGCGAGCGCGGCGGCGTGATCAACCCCCAGGCATTTCGCAAGCGTCTGAAGAAGATGGCGATGCGCGCTGGCGTGATCCGCAAGAAGCTCACACCGCATGTGCTGCGCCATACCGGGTGCACGCTCATGGTGCCGGTGTACTCGCCCGAAATCGCGCAGAAGTACATGCGCCACAAGAACCTGTTCACTACGCTCTACTACTACCACCCCACACCGCTGAACGCCGCGCACGAGGTCAACAGCGCCGTTGCCCTGTTCCGCGATGACGAGGAATGACGTGATACACGAGGTCCGACCATGAAGATCAAGCTCCGCAACCGACTCGAGGTTCTGATGAAGGACTCGGGCGTCAACAGCTTCGAGGAGATGGCCCAGCGCCTGACGCAGAATCAAGGCTGCAAGATCACTCGCACCGCACTGAGCCGGAAGTTTCGCGATCAGGATGTATCGCTCGCGCTTTCCATGATCGAAGCGATCTGCAACGAACTGCAGTGCCTGCCCGGCGACATTTTCGAGACCGAAGTGTCCGACGCTTCCGAGACGTTCGTGGAAGAGCTGCGCACGCGGCTGCAACCGTTCCGCTACGGCACGATCCGCCTGCAGAAGCCCGGGCCGGCGACTGAGATGGCTTCCGAGCCGACAGGAGAAGTCGCCTCAACGCCCGCCAAGAAGGCAAAGCCGGCGATGGATCTGGATGCAATCGCCGGTCCGCGGGTCTCGCATCTGCACGCCGGCAAGCTGAAGAAGTGAGTTGAGCCTTGGCCATTGCCTGCGCCCTGTGTGACAGCATCGGCCGCGGTGAACGCTGGCGTGCGCCACGTTTCTGCATGAGAACGCGGGTCGATCCGCCGGGCACCTGCTGGCTGCATTCCTCCAAGGAGGAACTGCGGTGGTGCGCTCAATCGATGGTCACCTCCATGCAGGGCGCGGAAAAGCGCAGCCTGTATCTCCAGCTGCTTCGGCGCGTCGGCGAAGCGTTCCAGCAAGACGATCTTGCGGTCGACAACCTGCTGGCGACGATATCGCCAGAGGCGAGGTCGATGCTGCTGAAGTACGGCTCCGCCGAGCTGCGGGCGGCGCTGTCCAAGCGCATCGCCGCGCTGCCGAACGCCGAGGTGCGGCCGGCCACGACCAGCGCACGGATTCCGGACGGATTGCCTCAGCCGCTCCTGGATGGCCTGCTGGCATTCGAGAAGCGATTGCAGGCACGTTACGAGACGCTGGTTGAGCGCGGGCACACGCGTTCGCACAAGTACGTCGCGGCCGCCATGAAGGTGCCCGTGCGACTGGCCGTCTTCCTCGCCGGGGAGGGCATCGAGCGCTGGGACATCGTCAGGAATCGCGACCTGGTCGCGTTCTTCCAGAAGAACCCCGCGGCTCCGCGTCAGCCCATCGAGCGTTTCCTTCAGTCCATGGAGGATCACCGCCCGTTCCGTGAGCGCCGCGGTCGACCGGCTGGCGGACGCAAGCGAATGCGTGACGCCAAGCGTCGCCCGCCGCCTCAGGTGCTGCGTCCCGAGATCCTGCTGCAGTTTCTCGCCGACGTGCGCGAGCGCTACAGCGTGCACGAGTATTTGCTCGCGTGGATGGTGTGCCGGCTGGGCATGATCGCCAGGCACGCCTACAGCATTACCCTGGACCGAATTCAATTGAACGACCGTGGTCGAATGGTCATCCGCCCGGCGCTCGTCTGGGTCGAAGTGCCTCAGCGAGTTGCCGACCAGTTTCGCAAGATCATCGAGCCCGTCGATCCGAGTTGGGGCAAGGTCGACCCCGAGTCGCTTCGCTTCGTCACGCTGTTCGACCACTACATCACCGACCTCGACGAGTTCACAGCAAAGGTACTGCAGGGTCGTACGCGCCTGCTGCGCGCATCGGCCATCTTTGCGGCAATGCTCGACGGTCATCTGGATCGCGTGACCCTGCGCCACACCATGGGCGTGTCGATGCCCACGATCCTGCAGCTTGAGCGCCTGTTGTCCGTAGACCTCCATCGGCGGCTGGATCCCAGCTTGGTGGAGGCCCGAAATGCGCACATCACGGGGCACGTCGATGACTGACCGCCGCTGGTTCGTGTACTTGGTGGAGTGCCGGACCCGTCGTATCTATACCGGGGTCACGCCCGATCTCGTGAACCGGATGAATGCACATCGGCGCGGACGCGGTGCGGCGTTCACGCGGATCAATCCGCCGGAGCGGCTGCTCGCCGCGAAGCCGTTCGAGAATCGCAGCGAAGCGCAGCAGGTGGAAGCCCAAGTAAAGCGCCTTCCCGCGGCCCACAAGCGATTTCTGGCGGCGGAGTGGTCAAAGGAGCACCCGGTCGACGAGCGCGCCCAGGAAGCGCTTGCGCTCGGTCAGGGCTAGGTAGGCAGCCACCTGCTCGTCGATCGTGACGTTGCCTACGGTGTCGTCGTAGGTAGTCGCCGAGAGGATCGCCCAGTCCGGCATCGACATAATCCGCTCCACCATCGCGCCGCAATAGCAGGGATTTACCAGCTTCTGGAACGGGTGAAAGGAAGGGAAGTCGTCCCGCGCCAGCCATTCCAGAGATTGGTCAACGGTCGGGCGACAGGCGAGCAGCGACGATCCTTGGTCAAGCGCAAACATCACCCCTCGGTCCTGGGCGCCCAGATCGGCCTTGAAGTTGAGAGCGCGGTCTTCGTTGCCGATCCACAGGTCGAACACCGCGAGGTCAGCGGTCTCCTTGGGATACTTCTGCGCCAGCAGCGTCATGGCCCTGGCATGACCGGCGTGCCGGTACATGCCGTCGGGCAACGGCGGCGCGTCATCAGGATCGTTGTCGGGATCGTGTCGGTCATCGTCCGTGAAGTCGTACACGTCCAGTCCGACCTCGGCGGCGCGCAGCGCGGCAAAGCGCAGGCGGGCGTCCGAGGCCGACGCCCGCGCCGGCACGCCGACCAGAACGGGAATCCCCAGAAAGAGCGCCAAGCGGTTCGCCACCAGTTCGGCGTAGACCTGCGACTGCGCAGCCTCGTGGTCGCACTTCAGCACAGCGGACAGCTGCCCGTCCTCGGCGCCGGTTGTGCTCCGTGCGTTGGGCGTCGCGGCGCCCGTGATTTCGTAGCAGAGGATAGGCACGGCGGCTTACGGGTGCTCGAAGGCCCAGGTATCGGCGAGCAGTTCGGCCTGCGCGATGACTTTGTCGGTGGCGTCCGGCTGCGCGTCGGGTGGGTACTTGTGCTTGGCCAGCAGCACCTTGACCATGGCCAGCATCCGCGCACGCGACGACTTGCGGTTCTGCCAGTTGATCGTTGCCGACTTGCGCAGCTTGTCGGTCAGCTCCTGCGCCAGTGCGCGCAGCACCGGGTGGCCCATCTCGCGCACGGCGGATTCGTTCTCGCATAGCGCCTGATAGAAGGCGAACTCCTCCTCGGTCAGGCCTTCCGGTGGCTTGGCGGCGTTGATCTCCTTGGCGAGCTTGATCAGTTCCTCGATCACCTCCACCGTGGTCAACGCGCGGTTCTGGTATTTGGCGATCGCCTCTTCGAGCTTCTGGGTGAACTCCTTGGCCTGCATGGCGTTCTTCTGGCCACGCGCCTTCACCTGGTCGGCGATCAGTCGCTCCAGCAGTTCGGCGGCCAGGTTCTTGGTCGGCATCTTCTGGATCTGGGCGAGGAACTGTTCGTCCAGCAGCGAGATGTCCGGCTTGCCGAGGCCCAGTGTGCCGAAGACGTCTTTCACGCCCTCGACCAACACGCCCTTGGCGACGAGCTGACGAAGCGCCGCTTCTTTTTCGAGCCGCGATCGCGACTCACCGGCACGCGTCAGCTTGATCAGACACACTCGCACCGCCTGGAAGAACGCGATCTCCTCGCGCACCTCCATCGCCGCGCTTCGGGTGCCGGCCAGCGACTGCGCCTTGGTCAACTTCAGCACCTGGTCGAGGAAGGCGCGCACGCCGCGATTGCGGCCCTTGTCGTCCGGCTCGGGGTCGACCTGCAGGACGTGCTCCATCGCCGGCCCCAGCAGGGCAAGTGCGCGCTTGGGGTCAGCGAAGCCGGCGTAGTCGAAGCCGTGGAAGAACTCGCGGCGGATCACGTCCAGCGTGTCGAGCAGGATGCGCAGCGCCTCACCTGAGGTGTCGACCGGCTCGCGCTCCTGCCCAGCGTCTCGGGTGTACTGGCGGATGGCCTTCTTCAGCTCCTCGCCAATGCCGATGTAGTCGACGATCAGCCCGCCGGGCTTGTCCTTCCAGATGCGATTGGTGCGGGCGATTGCCTGCATCAGCCCGTGGCCCTGCATGGGCTTGTCGACATAGAGCGTGTGGACCGGTGGCGCGTCGAAACCGGTTAGCCACATGTCGCGAACAATCACCAGGTCGAGGGGGTCGTCCGCGTCCTTGAAGCGCTTCTCCAACAGCTTGGCGCCCGAGCGGTCGGTCCGATGCTGCTGGTAGTGCGAAGGGTCAGACGAGTTGCTGGTCATCACGATCTTCAGTCGACCCTTGGCGATGTCCGGGTCGCCCCACGCGGGCCGCAGCTTCACGAGCTCGTCGAACAGCCGCACGGCCGCCTCGCGTGAGACCGCCACGATCATCGCCTTGCCCTCGATCTGCTCCTTGCGCGCTTCCCAGTGGGCGACCAGATCGGCGACCAGGGTCGCCAGACGACCATCCGCCATCGCCAAGGCCTCGAGCCGGGTCAGCCGACTGACCGTCTGGCCCTGCTCCTGTTCGTCCTCGTCCTCGGTCGCCTCCAGGAACTCGTCCATGAGCGCCTGCTTCTCGGCCTCATTGAAGCGAAGCTCGATGATCCGGCTCTCGTAGCTGACTGGCACCACCGCCTCGTCTTCCTGCGCGGCGATCATGTCGTAGACGTCGACGTAGGTGCCGAAGACCGCCTCGGTGTCGCGGTCGTCCAGGCTCACAGGCGTGCCGGTCATGCCAAGGTAGATCGCGTTCGGCAGCGCATCGCGCATGTACTTGGCGAGGCCGTACTTGGTCTGGCCCGTCTTGGTATCGAGGTCGGCTCTGAAGCCGTACTGCGTGCGGTGCGCCTCGTCGGCGATCACGATGACATTGCTGCGCTCGCAGAGGACCGGCACCGAAGTCTGGCCACGCTCGGGAGCGAACTTGTTGATGGTGGTGAAGAACACGCCGCCGGCTTCCACGGCCGTGAGCTGCTCGCGCAGGTCGTCGCGGCTGTTGGCCTGCACCGGCGTGGCACGGATCGACCAGCGGCAGTCGGCAAAGGTCTCGAACAACTGGCCGTCCAGGTCTTTGCGGTCGGTGACCAGCACGACGGTCGGGTTCGCGAACTCGGATCGCTCGCGCAGGGCCATCACGTAGAACAAGGCGAGCAGCGACTTGCCCGAGCCCTGGGTGAACCAGATCACGCCGCCCTTGCCGTCTTTGCGATGGGTCAGGGCGTCGACAGCTCGTTGCACCGCTTTCTTCACGCCGTGGTACTGATGCCACTGCGCGATGATCTTGAAGCTAGCTCCGCCGTCGCTGCCGCCAAAGGCCACGAACCCGCGGAAGAAATCGAGCAGGGTGTGCGGCTCCATCAGGCCGCGCATCAGCGACTCCAGCTCCAACATGCCCTTGGCGGCCTTCTCGCCGCCAACCAGGCGCCAGCGGGAATGACGGCTCAGATCGGCGCTCAACGAGCCATAGCGAGCCACCGTGCCATCGGAGATGACGTTGAGCAGGTTGTACGCGAACAGCTGCGGGATGTCGGCCTTGTAGGTCTGGATCTGGTGGTAGGCCTTCTCGTAGTCGGCATTCGGGTCGGCCGGGTTCTTCAGCTCGATGACGACCAGTGGGAGACCGTTGACGAACAGGACCAGGTCGGGTCGGCGGAGCTTCTGGCCGTGTACGGTGAACTGCTGGACCGCGAGAAGATCATTGGGGCCGTCGAAGTCGATCACCGGCACACGCAGCACGCTGCGCCGCCCATCTGGCTCAATACGCTCGAGCGGAACGCCATTGCGCAGCCAGTCGTACATCTCGCGGTTGCCATCGACCAGCGACTGCGAGCCGTAGCTCGCGACCTTGGCCACGACCTCGCAGACTTCGGCGGGGACCAAATCGGGAGAAAGCCGCGACACCGCATCGCGCAATCGCGGTGCCAGCACGACATCGGCGTAGCGGTCTCTGCCTGCCTGCTCCCCACCCGGCGATACCGCGTCGCTATGCAGGCAGGTCCAGCCCAGGGACGCGAGCCAGTCGAGGCAGACGACTTCGAGGTGGTTTTCGTTCATGTCGCCCCTTGAGCGGTAGCCGGGAAGCCCCCATTAAACAACGAGATAGAGGCTTGGACCGCAATCTTCGCGGCCGCCCATCGGGAGTTCATTGCGGGTCAAGCTCTTGATGGGTACCATTCGCGTCAGCTCATCAACCATGCGTTGAAGGAGTAACGAGGCCGTCCCTAGGGGCGGCCTCAGCCTTTTCTAGGTGCCCCAGAACGCCCGGTACGCTCGTTCGCGCTTCCTGCGCTGATGCTCGTGCTCGATCCAGAAGGCTGTCCACGGCAGGACATAACCTCCGCGATCCGCCACGACGACGATGTAGCTGAAGTCATCGGGGGCGAGTAGGTAGCGGTCCTCGTTCTTGCGCGACTCTTTCCACCAAACGATGCGGCACGCGGTGGCTCCGGGAGCCTTTCCGTCGTACTCGTCCATCATCGGCCGCGGCCATCCGACACGCTCGCAACGCCGCATGTTTGGCAGTCGATCGGCCTCTACATCGCCGTCCGAAATCAGGTGCCAGAAGGTCGCGCTCTTCCCGTCGGACTCCGGGTGGCGCTTCACGCCGACGCGCTTTCCTGGCCATGAAGGTTTGGACGCGATGAAGTCCGCAGAGAATCGGTGATGGATGCGCTCGAGATAGGTGTTCCAGTCACCTTGCGCGTCTTCGAGCAGGATCAAGGCCGGCAACCAATCGATACTCATGCCATGGGCGCCACGGTGCGACCGCGCCACACGAACATGTTGAACTTTGGCTCGCGTAGGAGTGTAGGCCGCGTCAGGGTGTAGCCGGTGCGCTCTCGGATACGTGCGATGAGTGATTCCTTGCCGGCATTCCCCGCCAAGCCGCGATTGACGTAGCTCACCGCACCGAGCAGCAGATCGGCCAGTTGCAGACCTTCCACAGCGTGTGATTCCACCACCTGTACGCGTTCCAGAATCTTGCGGTCGAAATCGTAGAGGTTGTTGCACAGCACGTCGTGCAGCTTGACGACCTTGCGAGCGCTGCGCGTGTCCTTCTTGTCGAGGTAGATTCGGAAGCGCGCATCGGGACGAATCAGCGGCTCCAGCAGGCCGAACAACATTTTGTAGTACCAGTCGTCGTGGCTCTGCCCGAAGTCCACGTGAACGAGGCCTGTCTTGTGCGCCACCCACGCGCGGAAGTGAAGGTCGTCGTCGTCAAAGAAGTAGTCCAGGTAGTCCCGGTAGAAGCTCTGCTTGGCCGGCGAAACCTTGCTCCACTTCACCTCGAAATCAGGTGGCAAACCGTGTGCCTCCTTGATCTCGCGCAAGCGCACGGAAATTTCACGCGACTTGTCGACCGGGCACCACACCGCGCCCAGAACCATGAGCGGTTGGCCATCGTTGGGCAGGTGGCAGCTCTCGTCACAGTAGATGTTGAAGGATTCGCTCATGAGTCGATCACCACATCGTCGATGAGGCCCTCGAATCCAGCCTCCATGGCACGCCAGAGCGTGGCGAGTTCCCGATAATCCTCGGGGGTGAAGGTCCGACCGTGGTGCGACCGAGCGCGCAGCTGGCCGAGGCGGGCGATCATGTGCCGCAGCGCGTCGACGTCCTCGTAGGCAACGGCAAATACCGTCTCGAAGTGTTCGTCGTGGCACATGATCAGTTCGTAGTGCTTGTAGTCGGCGTGATCCAGCATCGACTCATCGCCTTCCAACGGCCGCCCAAGCAGCTTCTTGCAGCCGCACAGGGGAAGTCGCTCTTTCGCCCAGTCCTCGCCGTAGGCACCTTCCATGCACTGGGCGATGAGGGTGCGTAGAACTTTCTCGTTGCGATGGACAAGGCCTTGCGCCTTCCTGACCTCCGCAGGCATGGCATTGTCCCTGATCAGCAGTCGGATGGTCCTCCGCTTCTCCTGCCGGGTCAGGATGCGGAATCGGGGGGCGCGTAGCAGGCCGGAGATGCCGAGCAATTCGCGGGCTTGCCGGACAGTGTGCAGTTCGAGCCAGGGGTCCGAGAGCACCGAGTCGATGACCGACCAAGCGTCGCGACCAAGTACGTCTATGCGGTCGAACATCGTGGAAAGCGCCGAATGCGCGTTCAGCACCTCTGCGCAGCTGTTGTCCCACCAGGACAATCGGTGCGCGTCCGCCAACCGCGCGGCCAGCGACATGTCCGTGACGCGGTACTGTTCGAGCAGTTCGGGCAGCTCGAACGCACCGCCGAGGCGAGCCGCCTCGACGGCACTGGTCAGCGAGCCAAGGGCATGATCCGTCTGCAGGTCGAACGCCGATTGACCGACCAGTTGACGATAGGAGTCGAGCGCGCGATCCCGCTTGAAGCGCTCCTGATCGATGATGCTCTCTACAGCCGCCGCGCCCCCTAGCATTCGGTAGAGGTCATCCGCTGCGGTTGAGGCAAGGGGGCGGAGAAACTGCTCACGCTCTGCGCGCTGCTGCTCCATCACTTGGTCGATGACCGAATAGCCTCCTGCTGCACGAGCCATCTCGCGGATATCGAGATATCTGGGGAGCGTCATGCGACGGCCTCCTCGATCAACTTCTCGGCTTCGGGCAGGCGCAGCTTTCCGGAGATCAGGCGTGGAAGCAGGGTGTCGCGGAGGGCGGCAAGACTGTCCGCCAAATCGACGTTCGTCTCCATTCGGTCGTGAAGCGCAACCGCCAGTCCCTCGAACTTCTCGCAAAGCGGGCCAGGTGGAAGAACGAAACGTGGAATCTGAAGGCCGGCGGGCTTCAGCATGTTGACCGTGCTGCCATTCGCGCAGCCGGCTATCTGGTCGCGTACACGAGGTGCCATCAACGCACGGTAGATCCAGTGACGAGTGATCGGGCTGTCGTCTCGGATCCGAACTCGGTAGAGGTGATGCGAGAACAGTCCCCGCTGGAATTTCCGGGGGACAATTGCAGGGAAGCCGATGAGGCGGTGATGGTGCCCCTGCTCGGTATTGGCGACGACTACATCGCCAGCCTGGGCAATGTGTCGCTCCTTGAAGTCACCCTTGTAGAACTTGATGCCTGCGTACTTGTAGCCCCCGCCTTCGAGTACCGAATTGAGGTTGTGCATGGGCAAGCCGCTCTCTTGGTCGGCGAGGCCTGCCCCCTTGTAACTCAGCCCACGTTCCGCCTCGACATGCTCATCGAGGCGCGCGATGGTCCAACCTCTCGGAATCAACCCCAGCTCCGACGCCTCGAACTCGCTGGGGAAGAGCGCAGCGGTTGCGGCGTCCATACCCTCTGGCTCGCGGCCGTCGGCCTTGGCGCGCACGGGGTCGAAGTCCACGAACCAGGACTTGAACAGCGCCTGGGCGATAGCTTCGAGGGTGGCGTTGGTTTGGCGGAGCGACTCGACACGTCGGTTGATCACCGCAGCCAGCGAGCCGATTGCCTCCTGCACCGCAAACGGTGGCAACGGCACTTCGAAGCGCTCAATGTGACCCTTCGTAATCGCCCTGCGGCTGCCGCCAGCGTTGAATGACTCGATGTACTCCTTCGTCTCAGACAAAGCGAGCCAAGAGGCAAGAAAATGCGGGTGCAGCCTAGACCGGTCGACCCGGACCAGCATGACGTGCTGGTTCACACATGCCGGAAGTACGGCAGACGGAACGACGCAGGCTCTCCCAAACGTCCTCCCATCCCCAGTGATATTGAGCAGCACGTCATCCGATGCAACTTCGGCGCCACGGAGGTCTGCTGCCTGGGCCTCGGATATGAACGCAAGGCCTTCGGAGTCAAACTCATGGTCCAGGACGTTCTGGCTTCTGATTAGCGCATGGCCCTGACGCTCGACGAGGTACGAGATCTGTCCACCTTTGGGAGTGGCCCCTGAACGAACTTTTTCAGCTAGGTCGCCAAGCCTTGCCGTTGGCCATGAGGGCTGAGTCTCAGACGCCATATCCCAGCGCCCCCAGCTTCTCCCGAATCACAGCATCCAGTTCCGCGCCCTTTGCCATCTGCTCCGCCAGTTGCGTGGTCAGCCGCTCCATCTTGTCAGCGAAGGCCTCGTCGTCATCGTCTTCGACCACGGCGCCGACGTAGCGCCCCGGCGTCAGCACGAAGCCATGCTGCTCCACGTCCTCCAGCGAGGCGGAGTAGCAGAAACCCGGTTCGTCCCCATAGGCGCCGCCGTCGCCGAACTCGGTGCCGCGCCAGCGGTGATAGGTCTGGCCGAGGCGCTGCAGGTCATCGTCCGTGAGCTCGATCTGAGTGCGCGAGACGCGGCCGCTGGCCGCCTTCCGCGCATCGATGAAGAGGATCTGCCGGCGGCGGTCGATGCGGCCGTTCTCGCCAGTAGCCTTGTTGCGCGACAGGAACCACAGGCAGACCGGAATCTGCGTGTTGGAGAACAGCTGGCCGGGCAGCGCGACCATGCACTCGACCACGTCGGCCTGCACCATAGCGCGGCGGATCTCGCCCTCGCCAGACTGCTGCGAGCTCATTGAGCCATTGGCGAGCACGATGCCGGCGCGTCCGCGACTGGAGAGGCGGGCCAGCATGTGCTGCAGCCAGGCGAAGTTGGCATTGCCCTTGGGCGGGATGCCGTGCACCCAGCGCGGGTCGTCGGTGAGCTTGTCGCCGTCCCAGTCGGAAATGTTGAACGGCGGGTTGGCCAGGATGTAGTCGGCGCGCAGGGTCTTGTGCTGGTCGTTGGTGAAGCTGGAACCGTAGGTCTGGCCCAAGTCACCGTCGAGGCCATGCACCGCGAGGTTCATCAGGCACAGGCGGCGCGTCTGCGCCATCAGCTCCTGGCCGTAGATGGCGAGGTCGCCCTGCTTGCCCAGCGTCTTCTGGTGCGCGTCCTTGAACTTGGCCGACTGCACGAACATGCCGCCGGAGCCGCAGGCGGGGTCGTAGATCTTGCCCTTGAAGGGCGCGAGGATCTCCACCAGCAGATTCACCACGTTCTTGGGCGTGTAGAACTCACCGGCCTTGGCGCCCTCGTTCATCGCGAACTGGCCGAGGAAGTACTCGTACACCTCGCCGAACACGTCGCGGCTGCCGTGCTTGGCCGGATCGAACTTCAGCCGCGCGATCAGCCCCATCAGCTCGCCGAGCTTGCCCGGCTCCAGCGCCAGCCGCGAGAACTCGCGATACAGAACGCCGCGAAGCGACGGGTTCTCGGCCTCGATGTCGCCCATCGCCTTGTCGAGCAGTTGCGGCAGGTCGGGCGCCGTCGCCAGGGCCAACAGCGTGCTGAAGTGCGCGCCCTTCGGAATCCAGAACACGTTGTCCTGATCGTAGAAGGTCTTGTCGCCGACAAAGACATCCTCGCTGGCCTTCCGCGTGGCCTCGTCCTCGATGTAGTAGTCCGAGCCCGGCTCGGCGATGCGCTGGCGAATGACGTTCGACTGCGCATCGAACAGGTCCGACACGTACTTCAGGAACACCATCCCCAGCACCGGGTACTTGTACTCGGCCGCCGACACCGAGCCGCGCAGCTTGTTGGCGGTGTCCCAGAGTGTGCGTTTGAGTTCTTCGTTGGTCATCGGGTGACTCGTGTCGGCATTGGGGGGGCTCAGGATTCGGGGGTTGGTCGCGCAGAGCCCGTGGCAGCATAGCCTTCGCGAGCCAGCGCCGCGTTCAAGGTGACGCGGCTGACGCTGAAATGCTTGGCGACCTCGGTTTTGGTGATATTCGGATCGGACAGCATCGCCGCCGCCTTTCGCGTGTCGGCCTTCGACATGACGGGCTTGCGGCCGCCCTTCCGACCACGGGCGCGGGCCGCGACAAGGCCGGCCATCGTCCGCTCGCGGATCAGGCTGTGCTCGAACTCGGCGAGCGCGCCAAAGAGGTGAAAGACCAGCCGACCACCGCTGCTGTGGGTGTCGATGGCTTCGGTGAGCGATCGGAAGCCGACGCCGCGCTGGTTAAGGTCGTGGACGATCTCGACCAGGTCCTTCAGCGACCGCGCGAGGCGGTCGAGCTTCCAGACCACCAGCGTGTCGCCCTTGCGCATCGAGCGCAGGCAGGCGGTCAGCTCAGGCCGCTCGCGGAACTTGCCGGTTGCCTTCTCCTGGAACAGCTCCTCGCAGCCGGCGCCACGGAGCGCGTTAAGCTGCAGCTCCGGGTTCTGGTCCTGCGTACTCACGCGGGCATAGCCGATGATCATCAAACGTACCTTGGCTGTACGTTGATTGTTTTACGACATTTCTTGCGGTCTGGCTAGCGGAAAGTGCAGCTTGGCCTAGCGGTCGTGGAGGCGTACAGGAAACGATCGTTTTGCAATCGCTCCAGTTCCGATGGCACGCGCCATCTACCGTCAGTCAAGATTGTAGAATTGGTCAGGACTTGAGGGGGCTACCGAATGCGCCACAGCCAACAGCTCCAGCCGTCGACGGTCCATCTCCAGCACAGCGCTTTCGCTAAGCTGGAAGGTAGTGCAATCCGGATCATTGCAACCGCAAGGCTTTATCTCGCCGCTTCGCTGCAAGTTGTCGAAGCAGCTCCGAAGGGACACGAGCCTCTCTACAATCTTGTCAAGGGCTGATCGAATCGCACCGATCTGTGCCCAAAGCGGCGCTTGCGCGGCCTACGCACTGAGCCGCTGCGTGGCCCCGCGATGTCGAAAACCCACGCATGAACCCCCGATCTGTGCCCGATCTGTGCCCAAAGCGGCGCTTGCGCGGCCGCTTCCTACCCGCCAGACTCGCCAAAAAGGGCGGTTGAACTTCCTATACCCTGGCCAACAGGTGAACGGGGATCGCCAGATTGATCCCGATCAACGCGCGTCGGCACGCCTGACGGTATCAATCGATCCGGCCTTTCGATTGGACGGATCTGTCATGCGCCTCGGTTCGCATTCCCTGATTGTTCCCGCGGTGTTGGCCAGCTTCGCGCTGACGGCCTCGGCGGTTCCCGGCAGCACCTGGCCGACCACGGGGATGCTCAGCCTGGGTTCGGGCGTCGCCGCCGTGTCGCTGATGGCCCTTGCGGCCGTCCTCGGGGCACGCTGGAAGGCGGTCGAGTCGCTGTTCGGTGGTCTGGACCGCGTCTATGAGACGCATAAGTGGCTGGGCGTGTGGGCGCTGGTGTTCGCCTCGGTCCATCTGGTCTTCAAGGCGGGTTCTCCGGCATGGGAGACAGCGGCCATCCTGCCGCTGCCAGGACCGGTGACGCGGCTCGTCCGGCAGCTCAGCTTCGTCTCGCTGATGCTCATCGTGCTGCTGGCGCTGAACCGCAAGATCCCGTACCGGACCTGGCGGTGGTGGCACAAGCTGTCCGGTCCGCTGTTCCTGATCGTCGTGGCGCACTGGGCCAGCTTCAAGTCGCCCATCGCGCTGGCCAGCGCGGCGGGCGCATGGCTGGCCGTGCTGTCGTCGCTGGGCGTGATGGGGGCGGCCTACAAGCTGCTGCTGTATCCCCTGTTCTCGCGGCATGCGCGGTACCGCCTGCGCGCGGTGTCCGCCAACGGCAGTGCCGTCCACCTGCAGCTGGTGCCCGAAGGTCCGGGCATTCCGTTCCTGCCCGGCCAGTTCGCGTTCGTATCCTTCGGACACGACGGCCTGCGCGAGCCGCATCCCTTCACCATCGCCAGCGCGGGGGACGCCGATGGCGGCATCGCCTTCATGGTGCGTTCGCTGGGCGATTACACGGAGCGGCTGGTGAGGGATGCCAGGCCCGGGATGGTGGCACAGGTCTATGCGCCGTTCGGCCGGTTCGAGCACAGGCCCACCGGACGGAAGGAGATATGGATCGCCGGTGGCGTGGGCGTGACGCCGTTCATTGCCTGGCTTCGCGATGCCGACGCGTCCGCGTTGGACGGCGTGACCTTCTTCCATTTCTTCACGCCGGGTCGCGAGCTTCCCGACGCCGTGGATCTGGCGGGGATGGCGCGTGCGCGGGGTGTCGAACTGATCGACATCGCCACGGGACCGTCGTCAGCCGGCTTTCGTCAGCAGTTCGCGCAACGGGTCGAGCGGGCGGGAGCGTCGGGGGTGCAGATCAGCTTCTGCGGCCCCAAGGGCCTGCTGGACCAGGTGCGCCAGCTGATGCGGGAAACCGGCGTGGCGGAAGACCGGTTGCGGCACGAATTGTTCGAGTTCCGCTGAAGCGGGGCGATTCATGCTGGTCAAGACGCTACGGAGGATCTCCGCCCCCCTCGGCTAGGAAGGCCTCGATGGATCGCGCATACGCATCCGGCCGCTCCCACCACAGGATGTGTCCGGCGCCGGCGACGAACCGGTAACGCGCGTCGGGGAACAGGTCCACGTACTCGTAGGCTTCGGCGTAAGGCACGAAGTCGCACTGCCCCTGGAGCACCAGCACCTTTCCGGGGAAGCGGCGCATCTGCGGGCGGGGATCGGCGACATCGCCGAACCAGTTCGCGCCGGTGCGTACGTACAGCCCCGCGCCTCCTTCCTCAGGCTGCACCTTGCGCGGATCGCAGACCATGTTGCGGGTGAAGCGTGTCGCCAACGTGTTCAACGCGGCATCCGCTTCCGCATCCGATACGGTCTTGACGTCGAGGGCCATGGCGATGGCCTGTGCCAGGATCAGCTTGGGCGGCATCGCCGACAATGCCGTATCGCCACGGTACTGCTCCGCATCCGGCGGACGGAAATCCAGTGCTGCGAAGTCGGCCTGTCGCTGGAGAAGGCCACGATCAACGATCTGGGTCGCGCCAAGCGCGTCGTCATCACCAAGGAAAACAGCACCATCATCGACGGCGCCGGCGATGCCGAGCGCATTCAGGCCCGCATCGGCCAGATCAAGGCGCAGATCGAGGAAACTTCTTCGGACTACGACCGCGAGAAGCTGCAGGAGCGCGTGGCCAAGCTGGCCGGCGGCGTGGCCGTCATCAAGGTGGGCGCTGCGACCGAAGTGGAAATGAAGGAAAAGAAGGCGCGCGTCGAAGACGCCCTGCACGCCACCCGTGCAGCGGTGGAAGAAGGCGTGGTACCGGGCGGCGGCGTGGCCCTGATCCGTGCCAAGGCGGCCATCGAGAACCTCAAGGGCGCCAACGAAGACCAGAACCACGGCATCGTCATCGCCCTGCGTGCGATGGAAGCTCCGCTGCGCGAGATCGTCACCAACGCCGGTGAAGAGCCTTCGGTCATCGTCAACGAAGTGAAGGCCGGCTCGGGCAACTTCGGCTACAACGCTGCCAACGGCCAGTTCGGCGACATGGTGGCCTTCGGTATCCTGGATCCGACCAAGGTCACGCGTACCGCACTGCAGAACGCCGCCTCCATCGCGGGCCTGATGATCACCACCGAAGCGATGGTGGCCGAGGCGCCGAAGAAGGAAGAACCCGCCATGCCGGCAGGTGGTGGCATGGGTGGCATGGGTGGTATGGATTTCTAAGTCCGCCCATCGCGCCAGTGGTGGCGCGAAGACGTCCGCGCAGCGGGCGAACCGCGCCCTCCAGCAAGCAAGCGTGACCACGAAGCCCGGCCTTTTGCCGGGCTTCGTGCTTTCTGGCGTCCGACGTGGGAAACGCCCTGTCTTAAGCGCGGCGATGTCCGATACGAAAACCGGAAAAGGCCGATATGAACCGGCCGGGGCGGGCGCAAGCCTGAGCAGCCATTCCCTGCACCGGAGTGTTTCGTGCCGCGCCTCGCCGCGACCGTGT
>JAFKNA010000044.1 GCA_017305135.1 Lysobacterales bacterium
GCCAAGCTGTACATGCCCGCCGTCACCGCCATCAGCCACAACGTGGCCGTGCGTGCCTTGTACGAGCGCTTGGTCGCGCGGGGAAAGCCGCCCCTGCTGGCCCTCGGCGCCGCGATGCGCAAGCTCCTCCACCTCGCCTGGGGCGTCATCCATTCCGGCAAATCATTCGACCCGAAAATCGCTCTTGCCTAACCTCGATCAAGACGGTATCTACAGCACGCGTCGTGGGCCAGTTCGGGGCCCGGGCTTGCGGCATCGCACGCGGCAACGACAATGCACCGATGCCCGAGCTCCCCGAAGTCGAAACCACCCGCCGCGGCCTCTCGCCGCATCTGGTCGGGCGCCGCATCGTCGCGGTCACGGTGCGCCAGCCGCGGCTGCGCTGGCCGGTCGCGCCGGAGCTGGTCGCCACGCTGCCCGGCCAGCGCATCGAGGACGTCGAGCGGCGCGCCAAGTACCTCCTCGTCCACACCGAACCCGGCAGCGCCCTGCTGCACCTCGGCATGTCCGGGGCGCTCCGCGTGCTGCCGGCCGGCACGCCGGTGGGCGCTCACGACCACGTCGACTGGCAGCTCGATTCGGGCAGGGTGCTGCGCTACACCGATCCGCGCCGCTTCGGCTGCCAGCTCTGGCAGGCGCGCGGCAGCGTGCACCCGCTCCTCGCCGGGCTCGGCCCCGAGCCGCTCTCCGACGCCTTCGATGGCGATCGCCTGTGGCGGCTGTCACGCGGCCGCAGGGCCGCGGTCAAGGTCTTCCTGATGGACCAGGCGGTGGTGGTCGGCGTCGGCAACATCTACGCCAGCGAGGCCCTGTTCGCCGCGCGCATCCACCCGGCGCGCGCGGCCGGGCGCATCTCGCGCGAGCGCTACGCGCGCCTCGCGGATGCGGTGAAACGCATCCTGGAATATGCGATCACCCGCGGCGGCACCACGCTGCGCGATTTCATCAGCCCCGACGGCCTGCCCGGCTACTTCGAACAGGAACTGGCCGTCTAT
Organism: Lysobacterales bacterium; assembly: GCA_017305135.1. GTDB lineage: Bacteria > Pseudomonadota > Gammaproteobacteria > Xanthomonadales > Rhodanobacteraceae > Dokdonella_A. Next base: position 996 of record JAFKNA010000044.1, read on the forward strand.
GGCCGCGCAGGACAGCCCTGCCGCGTGTGCGGAACGCCCATCCGCGCCCTCGTGCTTGGCCAGCGCTCGACCTTCCACTGCCCGCACTGCCAGCGGGCGTGACGCATGGTGTGGATCGCAGGTCGGCACAAGCCGGACGCGCCCGCCTTGCGCAGACCGCCGTCGGCCGCGCAGGGCCGACTACGAAAGCCGCCAGCGGGCATCCATTGAAGAAATCGCCGGAAGCGAGCCGTTGCGCAACCCCGCGCAGAAGATCGGAATGGATCCCGCCTGCGCCGGGATGACAACGCGTTCAGGGCCAGCGCAGTGCCAGGAAATGGTTGTTGAAGGCGGGATCCTGCAGGCCACCCGCGCGGCGCACCGTCATCGAGGTGCCCGCGCCTTCCAGCTCGATCACGTGGCCGTCCGGCACCAGCCCGCCGCGGCCCTGGAAATCGACCAGCTCGCTGGCGAGGCCGCCGGCGACCTCGGCGAGTTCTGGCGGGACGTTGCGGATGTCGATGTCGGCGCGGGCGAACTTGCGCAGGCCGCGGCTGTGCACGCGCAGCCGGCCGGGGTTTTCCTCGTCCTCGTCGCAGAGGACGAGCACGTGGTCGCGCGGCTGGAAGGCGTCGCCCGCGAAGAAACGCTCGCGCCAGGTGGCGGCATCGAACATCGACAGCGTCTGCGGATCCACCACCGCCACGCCGCCGGCATCGACCAGCGCGGTGATGGTGCCGACGAGGTCGCGCAGGCCATCGAAGTCGGCCGGGTCGGGAATGCTCCCGCGCAGCATCGCGCACTCGCCGGCGCGCTTGGCGCGTTCGACCAGCAGCGGATTCTCGCCGTAGAGAAGGCCGCCAAGCATGCCGGCGAGCGGGTAGCCGTCCCAGCGGGCGAGTTCGCGATTGACGAAGCGCACCACATCGATGCCGGGCGGGGTGCCGCGGGTGCGGTACTTCTCCGCATCGACGGTGAATCCGTCGCCGAAGTCGCCGAACACGAACCAGAGCAGGAAGGCTTCATCGCCGCTGTCCTTCCACTGCGGACGCGGCCAGGCGGGGGTGGTCATGCGTGTGGCTCCTGCCGCGGCGCGAGCGGCAATTCGGGTTGCTGGAGTGGGGCGCAGCCGGCATCGGCGAGGATGCGCTTGTATTCGGCGCGGCTGACGGAGAGATAGCGATCGTTGCCGCCGATTTCCACCTGCGGTCCGGCGGTGACGACGTGGCCCCGTTCGTCGAGCCGCACCACCATGGTGGCCTTGCGCCCGCTCGTGCAGATGGTCTTGAGCTCGACCAGCTCGTCGGCCCAGGCGAGGAGATACCGGCTGCCCTCGAACGGCTCGCCGCGAAAATCGGTGCGCAGGCCGTAGGCCAGCACCGGGATGCCGAGCCGGTCGGCGACGTCGCCGAGCTGCCACGCCTGTGCGCGGCTCAGGAACTGCGCCTCGTCGACCAGCACGCAGTGGAGCGGGCCGTTGCGGCCGATGTCGGCTTCGACGGCGGCGGCGAGGTTCTCGCCGCGCGCGAAGCCCTGCGCGGGCGCGGACAGCCCGATGCGCGAGGCGACCACGCCCGCGCCGGCACGGGTGTCGAGCGCCGGGGTCAGGATCAGGGTGCGCATGCCGCGCTCGCGGTAGTTGTAGGCGCTCTGCAGCAGCAGGGTGGTCTTCCCGGCATTCATCGCCGAGTAGTAGAAGTACAGCTTGGCCATCGGGGAAGCGGGCGTGCACGCGGGGCAAGGCGACATGATCGCCGGGCTGCCGGCGCTTGTCATTGGATGGCGCGGTGCTCCGACTGGCAACTCACGCGAGAACCTGGGGAGGCCGGTCTCCCGACCGGCCGCTGTTGCCCATCGCGAGCGCCTCGCTGCAAGCGCCGGGCTGGAGTTCGGCATTCCCAGGCTGCCGGCTCGGCAATGCGGTCATTTTTGCTGCGAATCCGGCGCGGCGGTCGCGCACAGGGTGCGCTCCCATAAGCGCTAACCTAATTGTTGCCACTGCGCCGGAGCTCGTGTACCGTACGCGCCATGGCCACCGACGTGCTGGACGAGGAATGGGATGTGCTGACCCGCCTGCTTCCGGCGGATTGGCGCGAACTGGCGCGTGAGACGGGCGC
>JAFKNA010000008.1 GCA_017305135.1 Lysobacterales bacterium
CCTGGCGTGGAAGCCCATTACCGGGAAACCTACGCGCGGAGAAAACGACGAAAGCAACTGGAGGATGCGCAGCATCGGTTCGCGTTCGCCGCCGCCTGCTAGCAACAACCGTGCCGGACAGCAGTGCGCTTTCGCGGGCATGACGTCGGGACAGGGTGCTGGCCCACTGCAATGCGAGCACTGCACATCGGGGCCAGCTCCCAGACGTAAGCAATTGGAGTGGCCAGCTCGAGTTCCTGACCCGGCGCTTGCTTTCCTGGTGGTCCTTCGTGCGCATTCTTTTTCGCAACGTCGTGACCGGTCAGGCGTGACCACCGGCCCATGCGGTAGCGCGACGGGCTGGCCAAGCTGGGGCATTGCCTTCGTGGGGACTTCCCGATGATCCGCCTTTGCTGGCCGCTCGCGGCCCTGATGCTGTTGACGTGCGGCACCGCGCTGGCGGCGCCCGGCTACTACCGCGAGCCGGCGCTGCACGGCGACACTGTCGTCTTTGTCGCCGAGGGCGATCTTTGGCGCGTGTCGGCCCAAGGCGGGCGCGCGCAGCGCCTGACCACCCATCCGGCAGCCGAGTCGCAGCCGGTGATCTCGCCCGACGGGCGCGAGGTGGCCTTCGTCGCCAGCTACGACGGCGCGCCGGACGTCTACGTCATGCCGCTGGCCGGCGGCGAACCGCGGCGCCTCACCTTCGACGGCAGCCGCGCCTGGCTGTCCGGCTTCTCGCCGCGTGGCGAGATCGTCTACGCCAGCGAGTACCTGGTCGGTCCCGGCATGAGCCGCGCGCTGCGCAGCGTCGATCCCGCCAGCGGCGCCATCCGCGACCTTCCGCTGGCCGACGCGCGCGAACTGGTGTTCGATGGCGACGGCAGCAACGCCTGGTTCACCCGTTTTGGCTTGGCGGTGTCCGGCGACAACGCGCGCGGCTATCGCGGCGGCGCAATGGCGCAGCTCTGGCGCTGGGCGCCGGGTACGAATGCCGAGGCGACGCGCCTTGCCGCGGACTGGAATGCCAACCTCAGCCAGCCGATGGCCTGGCAAGGCCATCTCTACGTGGTGAGCGACGCCGACGGCAGCGCCAATCTCTGGGCGATGGACGGCGACGGCGGCAACCGCCGCCAGCTCACCGTGCACAAAGACTTCGACGTGCGCGGCGCACGCCAGGACGGCGGTCGCATCGTCTACCAGCTCGGCGCCGACCTGCACCTCTACGACATCGCCGAAGGCCGCGACCGCGTCCTCGACGTCTCGCTGGATTCGGATTTCGTGCAGCGCCGCGAGCGCTTCCTCGGCGAGCCGCTGAAGTACCTCACCAGCGTCCACATCGATGCCGGCGGGGAGCGTGTGGCGCTCACCGCGCGCGGCGAGGCGATCCTCGCCGGCACCGGGGCACTGCGCCGCGTGGCCCTCGCCGCGCCCGCCCATGCACGCCTGCGCGAGGCGGTGCCGGCGGCCGACGGCCAATCGGTGTTCGCCATCACCGACGTCGATGGCAGGAGCGAGATCCGCCAGTACCCCGCCGACGGCTCGCCGGCGGCCAGGCTGCTGCTCGCCGACGAAGGCGCGTACCTCTGGCGCCTGTGGTCCTCGCCCGACGGACGCTGGCTCGCCTACGCCGACAAGCGCGCGCGGCTGTCGCTGCTCGACCTCAAGGGCGGCAAGCGCCGGACGATCGACGAATCGCCGCATGGCGATGATGATGCCTACGGCGACGTCGCCTGGTCGGCCGACGGACATTACCTCGCCTGGTCGCGCCCCGATTCCGCGCGGCAGATGCCGCAACTGCTGCTGGCCGAGGCTGCCACCGGACAGAGGGCGGTGCTGACCACCGACCGCTACGAATCCTTCGACCCGGCCTTCTCGCCGGACGGCCAGTGGCTGTATTTCCTCTCCAACCGCCGCTTCGCGGCCACCCCCGGGGCGCCCTGGGGCGACCGCAACATGGGGCCGCTGCTCGACAGGCGCACCCAGGTCTACGCGCTGGCACTGCAGAAGGGGCTCCGCTTCCCGTTCCAGCCAGTCGACGAACTCACGCCAGCGGAATCCGGCAAGGACGACGGCAAGGCGGACAAGCCACTGCCGCGGGTCGATTTCGACGGCCTTGCCGCGCGCCTCTTCGAGGTGGATCTGGAGCCCGGCAACTACGACCACCTCGCCGCACACGCCGAGCGGCTGTACCTGATGGCGCGCGAGGCCGGCGCGTGGAACAAGGCGGAGCTGCGCACGGTGGCGATCAAGCCGGGCAAGGCCAAGGCCGAGACCTTCATGGACGGCGTCAGGGATTTCCAGCTCGCGGGCAACGGCAAGCGGGTGATGGTGGTCGCCGCCGGCAAGGGCGGCGCGGCCGGCGACGTGCTGCTCTTCGACGCCACCGCCAAGGCCGCTTCCAACACCAGCGAGGCCAAGGTCAACGCGGGTGACTGGAAGCTGCGCATCGACCCCGCCGCGGAATGGCGGCAGATGTTCGACGACGCGTGGCGCATGCACCGCGAATTCTCGTTCGATCCCGCCATGCGCGGCGTCGACTGGGACGGCGTGTACGCGCGCCACCTGCCGCTGCTGGCGCGCGTCAACGACCGCCTGGAACTGGACGACCTGCTCGGCCAGATGACGTCCGCGCTCGGCATCCTCCACTCGCAGGTGCGCGGCGGCGAGCTGCGCGCCGATCCGGCGGCGCCGGCACCGGCGTGGCTCGGCGCGCGCCTGGCCGCCGCCGAGGGCGGCGTGCGCGTCGAGCACATCTACCGCACCGACCCCGAACTCCCGAACGAACGCGCGCCGCTGGCGCGGCCGGGCGTGGACATGCAGGATGGCGACCTCATCAGCGCCGTCAACGGCCGGCCGGTGGCGACGCCCGCCGACGTGGCGCGGGCGCTGCGCACCCTGGCCGAGCAGCAGGTGCTGCTCGACGTGCGCCGCGCCGGCCAGGCGCGCCGGGTGGTTGTCAAGCCCGTGGCGCCCGAGCGCGAGGCGATGCTCCGCTACGGCGACTGGACGCGCGGCAACCTCGCCCGGGTCGAGGCGGCCGGTGGCGGGCGGCTCGGTTACCTGCATCTCTACGCCATGGGCCCGAACGACATCGCCAGCTTCGCGCGCGAGTTCTACGCCCAGTACGACCGCGACGGCCTCATCGTCGACGTGCGCCGCAACCGCGGCGGCAACATCGACAGCTGGGTCATCGAGAAGCTGCTGCGCCGCGCCTGGGCGTTCTGGCAGCCGGCGCACGGCGCGCCATCGACCAACATGCAGCAGGCCTTCCGCGGCCACCTGGTGGTGCTGGCCGACGAGTTCACCTATTCCGATGGCGAGACCTTCACCGCCGGCGTGAAGGCGCTGAAGCTGGGACCCGTGGTCGGCGCGCGCACCGCGGGCGCCGGCATCTGGCTCTCGGACCGCAACCGCCTCGCCGACAACGGCCTCGCCCGCGTCGCCGAGACCGGCCAGTTCGACGTGACGGGCCGCTGGTTGATCGAGGGCCGCGGCGTGACGCCGGACATCCCGGTGGAGAACCTGCCGCTTGCCACCGCGCAGGGCGGCGATGCCCAGCTCGCCGCCGCCATCGCGTACCTGCAGCGGCGCCTGAAGGAATCACCGGTGCCGCCGCTCCGCGCCCAACCCATCCCGCCGGTCGGCGTGCCCGCGCACGATGGCAGCCCATGATCACCCGGGCCATAAGCCCTCCGAGGCGCAGGAATCAATCTGTGGGAGCGGCTTCAGCCGCGATGCTTCTGCTCCGGAGCGAGGGAAAGCATCGGGACTGAAGTCACTCCCACAACGCGCCCCCAAGTCCTTGGCATCGCATCTTCAATCCCGCGGGCGCGCCTCAGCGGCCTCGCGATGGAGATCCAGCGCGCTCGGCGTGGTGGTGACCATCGGCATGAAGCTGTTGTCCTCGGTCACCTCGCGCGCGCGGCGTGCGTGGCGGTACAGCGCGTAGGCGGCGAGCGCGCCGGCGAGCACGGCGAACCAGGCGAACAGGAACTGCGCCCCGGCGCGTTCCATCAGCGTGCCGGCGAGGAGCGGCCCGAGCGCCGAGCCGATGCCGTTGACCAGCAGCACGGTGCTGGACGCAGACACCAGTTGGTCGCGTTCGACGTAATCGACCAGGTGCGCCACCGCGATCGGATACAGCGCGAAGCTCATGCCGCCGAAGGCGAACACCAGCACCAGCATCGCGACCTGGCCACCGCCCGGGAACCACAGGTTGAGGATGGCCGCGGCCGCCGCCACGAAGCTGATCAGGGCCAGCGCGAGGCGCCGGTCGATGCGGTCGGAAAAGCGCCCGAGCGGCCATTGCAGCGCCACGCCGCCGGCGATGGCGACGGTCATGTAGGTGCCAACCGCCGCCGCGTCGAGGCCGCGCGACACGGCATAGAGCGGCAGCAGGCCCCACAGCGCGCCGAGCATCAGGCCCGACACCAGCGAGGCCGCCAAGGCGGTCGGCGCCGCCCGCCATAGGCGGCGCAGTTGCGGCCGCGAGCCAGGCTGCATCGCCGGCTGCCGCTGCGCGGCGAGGCTGACCGGCAGGCCCGCCGCGCAGAACAGGATCGCCACCACGCAGAACAGGACCACCGCCGCGCTGCCGACGTGCAGGAACTGCTGCGAGGCGGCGCCGGCGCCGAGGTTCAGCATCATGTAGATCGCGAATACCGAGCTGCGGTGGGCCGGTGCGGCGGCGGCGTTCAGCCAGCTCTCGATGATGGTGTAGAGCCCGACCAGCAGCAGTCCCTGCAGCAGGCGCAGCAGCAGCCACAGGGCGTAGGCCGAACCGATCGCCTGCAGCAGTACGACGATCGCCACCGCGGCGGTCAGGAACGCGAAGGCGCGGATGTGGCCGATGCGGTGGATCAGCATCGGCACGGTCCAGGTGCCGGCGAGGAAACCGGCGTAATAGGCCGAGGTCAGCAGGCCGATCATCGCCACCGGAAAGCCGAGCGCTTCGCCGTGCAGCGCCACCAGGGTGTGCAGGAGGCCGACCCCGCCGAGCAGGAACACGGTGGCGGCGAGGAGCGGCGTAGTGGAGCGAAGGCTGGACAGCATGCGCAGACAAATCGGCTAGGGCAGCGCACCGACGGGTGGCCGCGAGCAGGAAAACCCGGACTGCCATGAGCGAGGCGCCGTGGGGCGCGGCAGGCTGATGGCGCAGGCACGGCAGCATATCGTGCAACGCAGCAATTGGCGCTGAACCGCGAGCCAGCGGGCCGATCACGTAGTGACGTCGGGGGCGAGTGTTGCCGATCGCCGGACCGGCCAAGCTGGGGCTTGGCCATTCCCAGCTGCGGGGCCTTTCGCACGACGCCGGGCGCCACGGCGCGACTCCGGGAGCGGCCGAGCCCCAGCTCGGCCCAACCCCAACGCCGCGGCACACCGCGAGCCAGCCGAACAACGGCCAAGCTGGGGCTTGGCCATTCCCGGACATGGGCAATCGGGCGTCGGCCTGGCTCCGACCATCAGTGCGGCGAGCAACTTCGCCGCTTGCCCCTCAGTCGCCCACCGCCTCGATGCGCACGTCCACGCGGAGGCCGATGGGAAGTTCGGCGCCTTCCCCGAGCGCGATATGCGCCTCCAGCGTCTTGCTGTCGCGGCGCTGCGTCGGATCATCGGAGATGGCGCGACGTGCGCCCATGCGCCGGCCGACCTCCGATACCTGGCCGGCAAAGCTGCGGCCCGGGAACGCATCGGCGCTGACCGTCGCCGCCGCGCCCACCTGCACGCGGCCGATGTCCAGCTCGTCGATGTCGGCGCGCACCATGAGGCGTTGCACGTCACCGACGCTGGCGACCGGTTCGGGTGACAGTGCCGTCACCGTCTCGCCGGATTTGAGCCCGCTCTGCAACACCACGCCATCGATCGGCGAACGCACGCGGGTCTTCTCCAGCAGCGCGGCGGCGCGGTCGCGCTCGGCCCCGGCGGCGGCGAGGACGGCGGCGGCGGCGTCGATCGCCTCCGGGCGGGTGCCGGCGAGGAGCAGGTCGAGCTGCGCCCGCGCGCGCTTCCGCGCGGCGACCGCGGTCGCGGCCTGGGTGCGGGCCGTCTCCAGCGCCTCCTCGGAAATGAGCTTGCGCGCCGCCATGCCCTCGCGACGGCGGAGTTCGCTCATCGCCTGGCGCTCCAGCGCCGCGGCCTCGCTCTCGGCCGCGCGCGCGGCGGCGATGTCCTCGGCGCGCGGGCCGTTCCTGAGCTCGGCGAGGGTGGCGCGGCTCTGCGCGACCTGCGCTTCGGCCGCGGCCAGCGCCGCGCGCTGCTCGGCATTGTCGAGCTCGGCGAGGAGCTGCCCGGCCGTGACCGCATCGCCTTCCTCGACCAGCACGCGCTCGACCCGCCCGGTGAGCTGCGGGATCAGCAGGCGTTCCTCGCCGGCCGGCTCGACGATGCCGCCGGCATGGATGTAGCGCCCCGGCGGAGCGGGTTCGGCCGGCTGCGGCGCGCGCGAGCAGGCGGCGAGCACGCCGGCCAGCAGCAGCGGGGCGAAGAAGGTCAGGCGCACGGCGCGTCCTCCGCCCGCGACCGGCGGGCGAGCCGGCCATCTTCCAGATGCAGCACGCGATCGGCAAATTCCTCCACGCGCGGATCGTGGCTGACGATCAGCAGCGCGCAATCGCGCTGGTGCGCCAGCGCCTGCATCACGCGCACCACCTCCTGGCCAGTGCGCCCGTCGAGGGCGGCGGTGGGCTCGTCGGCGAGCAGAATGCGCGGCGCACCGGCCAGCGCGCGGGCGATCGCCACGCGCTGCTTCTGGCCGCCGGAAAGCTCCGACGGGAAGCGTCCGGCCAGTTCGCCGATGCCGAGCTGGGCCAGCAGGCGCGTGGCTTCCGCCTCGATGTCTTCGCGCGGCACGGCCTTGAGGTCCAGTGCGATGCCGACGTTCTCCCAGGCTTTCAGGGTCGGGAACAGGTTGTAGTGCTGGAACACGAAGCCGAAGTGGCGCAGGCGCAGCCGGGTCAATTCCTCCAGCGAACGCCCGGCCAGCGATTGGCCGTGCAGCCGCACCGCGCCGCTGCTCGGGCGCAGCATGCAGCCCATGACCTGCAGCAGCGTGGTCTTGCCCGAACCCGAAGGGCCGAGCAGCAGCGTCACCTCGCCGGCGCGGAGCGCGAGGTCGACGCCACGCAGCGCCTCGACCGCGGTCGCACCGTGGCCGTAGGTGACGCCGACCGCGGCGAGTTCGAGCAGGGCCTCGCCGCTCACTGGAACACCATGGTCGGGTCGATGCGGGTGAGGCGGCGGATCGACACCAGCGCGCCGGCGAGGCACATGAACAGCGTCAGCGCGGCGAGCAGAAGCACGCTCCAGAGCGGCAGCGCCATCGCCACGTTGCCGCTGCGGCTGTGGAGGACCAGCAACCCGGTGGCGAGGATGCCGATGCCGAAGCCGAGCGCGGCACTCAGCGCCGCCTGCTTGATGATGACGCGGTTGAGGTAGCCGCGGTCGGCGCCGATCGCGCGCAGGGTGGCGTATTCGGCGAGGCGGTCGAGCGTGCTGGCATAGAGCGTCTGGCCGACGATGACGATGCCGACCACCAGGCCGAGTGCCGCCGCCAGCAGCAGGGCGGCGCCGGCGCCGGTGGTGATCAGCCAGTAGCGCTGCGCCCGCCGCGCGAACTCGTCGCGACCGAGCACCTCGACCCACGGCAGGCGTTCGGCCAGCGCATGCCGCACCTCGCCGATGTCGGCGCCGGGCGCCAGCTTCACCAGCAGGTAGGTGGTCTGGTCCTCCGGAAAGCGCGTGTAGCGCTGCGCCCGCGCGTGCGTGGTGAAGACGAAGGGACTCTGCGTGAAGGTGCGGATGCCGTCGGTGAAGCCGACCACGCGGGCGCGCTGGCTGTTGATCTCGACCACCTGGCCGAGTTCGTGCACGCCGAGCTTGTCGCGGTACAGGCGGTCGATGATGACGCCGTCGGCGACGTGCAGGTCCGCCGGCGAGCCGGCAGCCATGGCCCACGGCCCGCCACGCCCGCTGGCCAGCGGGAAGCCGGTGATGATCACCGACTCGCTGCCGCCATCGGGTTTGCGCCAGAAGGCGAACTGCACCATGTATTCGTCGACGCTGGCGACGCCGGGCACCGACAGCGCCTCGTAGCGGCGGCGGAGCGGCATGCGGCCGGCGATGTCGGCATTGGTGGTGCCGAGCGGCACCACCCACAGGTCGGCGTCGGCATGGTTGACGAGCGTGCTGGCAGTCCGGGCGAAGCCGATCAGGAGGGCGAACTGCGCGCCCATCAGCACCACCGAGAAGGCGATGCCGACCAGGGTAGCGATAAGGCGCGTGCGGTCGTGGCTGAGATTGCGCCAGGCCAACAGGCTGGTGCCGGGCAGCAGCACCGGCGCGGGGCGCCTCATGGCGCGCCTGGCCGCGTGCTGCCGGAGCCCGTGCTCATGGGTGCGCGATCAGAGCGCGTCCGCGTCCAGCTCGCCGGTGCGGATGCGCATCACGCAGTCGAGTTGCCAGACGAAGATCTTGCCATCGCCGATCTTGCCGGTGTTGGCGGCCTGGCTGATCGCCTCCACCACGCGCTCGACCTGGTCGTCGACCACCGCCACCTCGAGCTTGATCTTGGGCAGGAAGTCGACCACGTACTCGGCGCCGCGATAGAGCTCGGCATGGCCCTTCTGGCGCCCGAAGCCACGTACCTCGGTGACCGTGATGCCCTGCACGCCGACATCGGCGAGGGCCTCGCGCACCTCGTCCAGCTTGAACGGCTTGATGATCGCCATGACCATCCGCATCGATCGATTCCCACGCCCGCACCGGCCCGGAACTATACCGGATCGCCCCGATGCGCCGGGGACCCGTGTAGGAGTTTTCCTACAGCCGGTTCCGAATTCCGCGTCTGGCGCAAATCCGTGGCCCACCTAGACTGTTCACCAAGGGACGGGCGCCGAGGGAACGGCGCCGCAGGGAAGCCCTCAGGCCGGCGGCGGGTTCTGGTATCCGCCGCCGGCCCTCCCAGGGAACGGCCACGGACTGGGCAGCGCGCCGGGATGGCGGGAGAATCGCCTTTCCCAGCAGGAGCGCGCCATGACCACCATCCAGTCCATCGATCAACTTGCCGAACGGCTCGCCCGCCTGGTGCCGCCCGGCCTGCGCGAGGCCAGGGAAGACCTGGTCGCCAACATCCGCGCCACCCTGCAGGCGGGACTCGGCAAGCTCGACCTGGTGACGCGCGAGGAATTCGAGGTGCAGCGCAGCGTGCTCCTGGCGACGCGCGAGAAGCTGGAAGCGCTGGAGGCGCAGGTGCAGGAACTGGAACGGCGCGCGGCGGCAGGCCCCGGCTGAGCGCCGGCCGCTGGCAAGGACGTCACATGCGCGGCACACCACCCATCCACACGATTTTCCCGGGAAGTCCGCTGCTCCCTGCAGCTCACCCCAAGGCTGGAGCAGCGGACATCTTTTTCCCCGGACGACCGGCATGAGCCTCGCCGTCGTCTACACCCGCGCCCAGGTCGGCGTCACCGCGCCACTCGTCGCCTGCGAGGTGCACCTTTCCGGCGGGCTGCCCGGCACCTCGATCGTCGGCCTGCCCGAAACGGCGGTGAAGGAAGCGCGCGACCGCGTGCGCGCGGCCATCCTCAACGCGCAGCTCGACTACCCGCAACGCCGGGTGACGGTGAACCTGGCGCCGGCGGACCTCCCCAAGGACGGCGGCCGCTTCGACCTGCCGATCGCACTCGGCATCCTCGCCGCCAACGGCGACCTGCCCCACGAGGCGCTGGCCGAGCACGAGTTCGTCGGCGAGCTCGCGCTGTCGGGCGAACTGCGCGCGGTCAAGGGCGTGCTGCCGGCGATCGTGCAGGCGCGCCGGAGCGGTCGGCGCGTGATCGTGCCGCGCTGCAACGCCGCCGAGGCCGCCCTGGTCGCCGATGCCGACGTGCGCATGGCCGACACGCTTCTGGAGGTCTGCGCGCACCTCGCCGGGCGCCTCGAGCTCGCGCCCGCCGCCGCCGCGCCGGCGTCGGCGGGGCCGGCCCCGGACGTCCCCGACATGGCCGACGTGCGCGGCCAGCCGCACGCGCGCCGCGCGCTGGAGATCGCCGCCGCGGGCAGCCACAACCTGCTCTTCTGCGGCCCGCCGGGAACCGGCAAGACGATGCTGGCGAGCCGCCTGCCCGGCATCCTGCCGCCGATGGAGGATGGCGAAGCGCTGGAACTCGCCGCAATCCGCTCCGTCGCCGGCCACGACAACGATGCCGCCTGCTGGAAGCTGCGCCCGTTCCGCCATCCGCACCACACCGCCTCGGCGGTGGCGCTGGTCGGCGGCGGCTCGGTGCCGCGCCCGGGCGAGATTTCGCTGGCCCACCACGGTGTCCTGTTCCTCGACGAGCTGCCCGAGTTCGATCGCCACGTGCTCGAGGTGCTCCGCGAACCGCTCGAGTCGGGGCGGATCTCGATCTCGCGCGCGGCGCAGCAGGTGGAATTCCCGGCGCGTTTCCAGCTGGTCACGGCGATGAATCCCTGCCCCTGCGGCCATGCCGGCGATCCATCGGGGCGCTGCCGCTGCACGCCGGACGCCATCGCCCGCTATCGCGGCCGCGTGTCCGGGCCGCTGCTCGACCGCATCGACCTCAAGCTCGACGTGCCGCGGGTGCCGCATGCGGAGCTGCGCGGCGCCGCCGCCGGTGAACCGACTTGTGTGGTGCGCGAGCGCGTGGTGGCGGCGCGCCAACGACAGCTCGATCGCGCCGGCAAGCCCAACGCGTGGCTCGGCAATCGCGAGGTGGAGCGCGACTGCCGCTTGGGTCCGTCCGACCACGCCCTTCTCGACCGCGCGGTCGAACGCCTCGGCCTCTCGGCACGCGGCTACCATCGCATCCTGCGTGTGGCGCGCACCATCGCCGATCTCGGCGGAGCCACCGCCATCGGCGCGATGCACCTCTCCGAAGCGATCCAGTACCGGCGCTTCGATCCCGCCTGAGCGCGTGGCCGCGCATCGCCAAAGCGACCAGTCCGGTCAGCGGCGTCGCCCGGACACATCCGGCCGTGATCGCGGCTGCGACGATTGACCGCAGAATGCGAATGGTTATCATTACCTGTCCGACCAGGATGACGCCATGATGTTCAACCGCACGCCCGTGCCCGGCCCGCAGCCTTCCCCCAGTCCCACCGCGCCGCCCGCAGGCGAAGCGCGCCGCATCGATAGCCGGCATCTTCTTGCCGGCGGCAAGGAGCTGGTGATCGAGCACGCCGGCCAGCGCTATCACCTCCGGCTGACCCGCAACGACAAGCTGATCCTGACCAAGTAGCCGGTCCATACGCGCCAGCCGCGAACCGGCGCATCGGTCAGGCGGCGAACGCGACCCAGATGCCGAGGGCCGTGAAGACCAGCGCGGCGACGATGCGCGCCGCCTTCAGCGGCAGGCGGGTGGCGAAACGCGCGCCCAGCCACACCACCGGCACGTTGGCCAGCAGCATGCCGACCGTGGTCCCGGCGACCACCTGCCACAAGGGCTCGTAGTGGGCGGCCAGCACCACGGTGGCGATCTGCGTCTTGTCGCCCATCTCGGCGAGGAAGAAAGCGATGAATGTCGCCAGCAGCACGCCACGGCCGGCGCCACGGGCGGCCTCGGCTTCGTCGGCGTGATCGGGCTTCAGCGTCCACACGGCGACGGCGAGGAAGCTCGCCACCACCGCCCACTTCTGCACGGCCGGACTTAGCCAGGAGGCGACCAGCACGCCGATCTCGGCGGCCAGTGCATGGTTGATCAGGGTGGCCGCGAGAATGCCGATGCAGATCGGCCAGGGGCGGCGGTAGCGCGCCGCGAGCAGCAACGAGAGAAGCTGGGTCTTGTCGCCGATCTCGGCAAGGGCGACCGCGCCGGTGGCGACGAGCAGGGTTTGCATGGAATCTCCCCGGGCCAGGACGATGGACGCAATGGAACGCGCACACCGTCCCGGCCCGGGTTGCGGTCCACGCGAACCAAAGGTCTCGCCACGGGCGGGATCCGGACATACGGGCCCGGCATCCCCCGTGCGCGCGCCATGGCGTGTTCGCCAAGCATGTTGACGCGCGCCCCGCAGCGGCTGCGGGCGGCTACTCCCCGATGGAGCGGGCGACATGCTAGCAGCAGTTCCCATGCGCGGCGATGGCCGCGCGGTTCAACCGCCGCGGTCGCTGCGGATCACGCGCGCCGCCCGCGCATCGCCGGCCGCCTGGCGGCCGACCAGCAGGCCAATGGCGATGATGCCGCCGATGACGAGGAGCGCGCCGAGGATCGCCCAGCCGTCCGGCATGCGTTCGCCGAGGAAGGCGATGCCGAGCGCGGTCGAGAACACCAGCTCCGCCGCCTGCATCGATTCCACCGCGCCAAGTGCCGCCGGATCGTCCTGCACCATGGCGGTGGCCTTGAAGAAGAGGATGGTGGCGATGGTGCCGGCACAGAGCGCAACCGCGCCGGACAGCCAGACCTGCCCGGGCGGCGGCGGCCCGACTTCGACCAGGGTCCAGGCGGCAATCACCAGCCACAGCGGCTGGCTGGCCAGCGTCATCCCGAACACGCGCTGGGTGGCATTGAGGAATTCACCGCTCCGCTCCAGGTGCAGCAGGATGGCGCGGTTGCCGAGCGGATACAGGAATGCCGCCAGCGCGACCGCCGCCAGCGCCAGCCATGCGGTGCGGTCCAGCGCGCCCTCGTAGTGGCCGGCCTGCATGAAACCGACGCCGATGACGATGAGCAGGCCGATCGCCAGCGCGCGCCCGGGCAGGCGCGCGCGGCGGCCGCGGTAGAGCAGCGGCGCCAGCAGCATGCCGGCGATCACCGTGAGCTGGAAGGTGCCGGCGACCAGCCACGCCGGGGCATGGCTGGCCGGCCAGGTCAGGCAGACGCAGAACAGCGTGAAACCGATGCCGCTCCAGCCGAGCCACACCCAGGGATGCGAGCGCAGCGCGCGCCACACCGGCGCGAAGCCGCCCGAGAACGGCAGCGCCAGCGCCAGCATCGGCAGCGTCAGGAGGTAGCGCAGCGTCGCCGACCACGCCCAGTGGCCGCCGCCGTCGGCCATGGCCCGGTTGAGCACGTAGGTGCTGGTGAAGAAGAGCGCCGAACCCAGGGCAAGTCCGATCGCGACGAGCGGCTTCTGGCGCATGCGTGTCAGCGCTTGCGCAGGCGCCAGGCGGGCGCTTCCGCCTGGGCGTAGATGGCTTCGAAGCTGGCCGGCAGCGCGCCCTCGCGGCGCCACGATTCGTAGCTGGCGATGGCCGCCGCGAAGCGCCGCCGGCCGGTCAGGCTGCGGCGCCGACCGGCGTCCGCATGGGTCGCGCCCAGCCCGCGCAGGTCGCGCATCAGCGCGGCCGCATCGGGATAGGTCAGGGTGAAATCCTCGCGCGACATCACCGGCTGCTTGAAGCCGCTGGCGAGGAGCGCATCGCCGATGTCGTGCATGTCGACGAAGCGGCTCACGTGCGGCGCATCGTCCACCGCGGCAAATGCCTCGCGCAACTCCTTCAGCGTATCGGGGCCGAAGGTCGAGAAGAGCAGCAGCCCGCCGGCGGCGAGGACGCGACGGAACTCGGCCAGCGCCAGGCCCGGATCCTCGCACCAGTGCAGGCAAAGGTTGGAATGCACCAGATCGAAGCTGCCCTCGGCGAAGGGCAGGGCCTCGACGTCCGCGGCGACCAGCCCCGCATCGGCGCCCAAGGGGCCGCGGGCGGCGGCCAGCATCGGCAGGGCGATGTCGAGCGCGACGAAGTCCGCCTGCGGATAGCGCGCACGCAGCGCGGCGCTTGTGCACCCGGGCCCGCTGCCGGCATCGAGGATGCGGGCCGGTGCGAATTCCGGAAACTGGTCGAGGCGTTCGGCGAGGCGTTCGCCGATCTCCCGCTGCAGGACCGCATGGCTTTCGTAACCGGGCGCGGCGCGAGAGAACGCGCGGCGCACCTGGAGACGATCAAGACCCGCGCTCACGGCTGGCACCTCACGCAGGATGCGGCGGGGGCCGCGGCAGGCCCCGCCCGCATCCGCAGGTGGTCGCGCCTGGCTGGATTCAACTGCATCGGCATCTCCATGCGCCCGCTCCGCGGTCGCGGAGGGGACACCGCATTATGCCGGCCAGCGGGCGGTTTTCTGACGTGGACGATCGGCGTCGGCGGACGCAGGCCGGGGCGGATCGGGGCTTGCGCCCGCGCCCGCTTCGGCCATGCTGGGGCACCAGCCCCGCGGAAGCGATCGGATGCATCGAAACGGCGCGAGCAGGCTCCTCGCCGTCCTGCTGCCGCCGCGCTGTCTCCTGTGCGGCGCGGGCGGCGCAGATGGCCAGGATCTGTGCGCCGGCTGCCTCGGCGACCTCGCCGCCAACCAGCCGGCCTGTCCCTCGTGCGCCCTTCCACTGGCAACGCCCGCGCCCGCGTGTGGCGAGTGCCTGCGCCGGCCACCGCCCTTCACCGCGGCGTGGGCCGCCTTCCGCTACCAGCACCCGCTGGACCTTCTCGAATCCCGCTTCAAGTTCCACCACGATCTCGCCGCCGGCCGCGTGTTGGCCAACGCCATGGCGATGCGCGTGCGCGGGGTCGCGCCCGCCCGTCCGGCGCTGCTGGTGCCGGTGCCGCTCCACCCGCGGCGCCTGCGCGAGCGCGGCTACAACCAGGCGCTGGAGCTCGCGCGACCCTTGGCGGCGTCGCTCGGCATTCCGCTCCGCCACGACGTGCTGGCGCGCATCCGCGACACGCCGGCGCAGACCGGCCTCGACGCCGCCGCGCGCCGACGCAACCTGCGCGGCGCCTTCGTCGCTGGTGCCGGCGACCTGCCGGATCACCTCGCACTGCTGGACGATGTCATGACCACCGGCGCGACGCTGCGCGAATGCGCACGCGTGCTGCGCCACGCCGGGGTGGCGCGCGTCGACGTCTGGGCGTTGGCCCGGGCGCCGCGCCGCTAGCGCCGGTCCCGAAGCGGCTGCGGGTCAGGCGGCGATCAGGCGCAGGCGCGGCTCGACGTCGGCGATGCGTGCGAAATCCCGGTCCCACTGCAGCAACGGCTGGTCGAGTTCGATGCAGCTCGCCGCGATCAGGCAGTCGTTGGCAGGAGCGGCGCGAACGGCGCAGCCGGCCCGAAGGGCGGAGGGCAGGATGCCCGGAGTCAAGAGAAGGGCACCCCGACAGCGGCGCCCTTCGGGTGCGTGGTCGCCGGCCGGGGTTCGCCGACGGCACATCCGTGTGCCTGCGGCGAACGCGCGCGCATCCTGCGCGTGCCCCTGTGGGCTGTTCCGTCCGGCGCCCACCGCCGCTGAAGGGGATTGAAGAGCAGAAGAGCAAGCCCAGCACCGTCGGCCAGTCCCGTACGACCAGCCGATTCGATCAACGCAGCGCCAGCGCGAGCACCAACCCGCCCCACAGCACAAAGCCCACCCAGTTGTTGTTGCGGAAGGCGACCAGGCAGGCGATGCGCTCGCGGCCACGGATCAGCCACTGCTGCCAGCCGAAGAGACCCGCGGCGGCGGCAAGGCCGAGGCCGTAGGGCCAGCCGAGCACGGCGCGGTGGCCGGCCAGCAGCATGGCGAACAGGAAGGTCGCCATCAGCACGCCGAGAATGGCGCGGTCGGCGTCGCCGAACAGGATCGCGGTGGATTTCGCGCCGACGCGCAGGTCCTCGTCGCGATCCACCATCGCGTATTCGGTGTCGTAGATCACCGAGAACAGGATGTTGGCGACGAACAGCAGCCAGCACAGCGGCGGCAGCGCGCCGGTGACGGCGGCGAAGGCCATCGGGATCGACCAGCCGAAAGCCGCGCCGAGCACCACCTGCGCGAGGTGCGTGACGCGCTTGGTGAAGGGATAGACCAGCGCCAGCGCGGCGCCGACGAAGGCGAGGCCGATGGTCAGCGGGTTGGTGAACAGGACCAGCACGAAGGCCACGCCTAGCAGGCTCGCGAACAGCGTCAGCGCCTCCCGCTTCGACACCCGGCCGGCCGCCATTGGTCGCCCGCGGGTGCGCTCGACGTGCGCGTCGAGCCAGCCGTGGTCGGCGTAGTCGTTGATGACGCAGCCGGCGCTGCGCATCACGAACACGCCGAGCGTGAAGATGACCAGCAGGCCCGGTGGCGGGAATCCGCCGGCGGCGAACCAGAGCGCCCACCATGTCGGCCAGAGCAGCAGCAGCGCGCCGATCGGCCGATCCATCCGCGTCAGCACCAGGTATTCGCGGGTGCGGTCCTGCCAGGCCGGCGGCAGCCGCGCGATCAGGGCATCGATGGCCCGTGCCGAACGCAGCGAGGCGTCGGCCGGCCGGCTGGCGGCGGAGCCCTGTGTTCGCGGCATGGATCGCGGACGCGCGAACGAAGGGGCCGGGGCGTGATCCGCCTCCGCCGCGGACGCGGCCGCGGCGGTGGATGCGGCACTGCGGTGCGGCACCGGATCGGGCGCTGGGCGTGCAGGTACCGACGCCATCCCGGCGCTTCGTGCCTTGGACGCCTCGACGCTCGGCGCTCTGGTGGCTGCCGTCTTGGCCGTCGCCCCTTTTCTCGCTGCCGGCTTCGCGGCCGGCCTCGCGGCTGCCGGGCTCCCTGCCGGCGCCGGATTGCGCGCGGGGGGGCGTCGCGCCGGAGCCGGCGCGCCGGCGGTGCCGGAGCCGGCGGTCGACGCCGGTTTCGTACGCCGCGCCCTGGCAGGCGCGGGCACGCCCGGCGATTCGACCGGCGCGGGCTTGCGCGTGCGCGTCCGCGGCGCGGTGCCGCCCTCGACCGCTGGCGCCCCGGGCACAGGCGCCGACGGAGAAGCAACGGTACGGCGCCGGCGCGGTTTCGGCTGCTCGGTTTCGTCCATGGCGGCAAGTCTAGCGTGCCGACGCCGCGGCGACCCTCGGGTATCCTGCAGGGCCGAGCACGCCAGGAAACCGCCGAATGGGAACATTGCTGCCGGCCCGCTACCTGCCCCTGCTGCTGAGCCTGGCGGTGCTGATCGCCGCGCTCGCGGCGTGGGAGCACGGCCTCGCCGTGCGCAGCCTCGCCCTCGTCGCCGGATTCCTGGTCGCGGTTGGCATCGCCGATCTCCTGCAGCGGCGCTCGACGCTGCGCCGCAACTACCCGATCCTCGCCCACATCCGCTTCTTCTTCGAGTTCGTGCGGCCGATGCTGCGCCAGTACGTGGTGGAATCGGACAACGAGGAGGTGCCCTTCTCGCAGGTGCAGCGCGCCGTTGTCTACCAGCGCGCCAAGTCGGTGACCGACGTGCGCGCCTTCGGCAGCGAACTGGACGTGTATGCCGAGCGCTACGAATGGGTGAACCATTCGATCGCGCCGAGCATCGTCGAAACCCATGACTTCCGCGTCGATGTCGGCGGCCGCGACTGCACCCGGCCGTACCGCGCCAGCGTCTTCAACATCTCGGCGATGAGCTTCGGCTCGCTGTCGCCCAACGCCATCCGTGCGCTCAACGAGGGCGCGCGCCGCGGCGGCTTCTACCACGACACCGGCGAGGGTTCGCTGTCCTCATACCACCGCGAGAACGGCGGTGACATCTGCTGGGAACTGGGCTCGGGCTACTTCGGCGCCTGCGAACGCGCCGGCACCTTCAGCGAGGAGAAGTTCGTCGAAAGGGCGCGCCTCGAGCAGGTGAAGATGATCGAGATCAAGCTCTCGCAGGGCGCCAAGCCCGGCCATGGCGGCGTGCTGCCGGCGGCCAAGGTGAACGCCGAGATCGCCGCCACCCGCGGCGTGCCGATGGGCGAGGACTGCATCTCGCCCGCCCGCCATTCCGCCTTCGACACGCCGGTGGGCCTGCTCGAATTCGTGGCGCGGCTGCGCAAGCTCTCCGGCGGCAAGCCGACCGGCTTCAAGCTCGCCATCGGCCATCCCTGGGAGTGGTTCGGCATCGCCAAGGCCATGCAGGCGACCGGCATCCGGCCCGACTTCATCGTCGTCGACGGCGGCGAAGGCGGCACCGGCGCGGCGCCGCTGGAGTTCTCCGATCACGTTGGCGCGCCGCTGCGTGAGGCGCTGATGCTGGTGCACAACACCCTGGTCGGCCTGGACCTGCGCGGGGAGATCCGCATCGGCGCCAGTGGCAAGGTGATCACCGCCATGGACCTGGCCCGCACGCTGGCGCTCGGCGCCGACTGGTGCAACGCGGCGCGCGGCTTCATGTTCGCGCTCGGCTGCATCCAGTCGCTGAGCTGCCACACCGACCGCTGCCCGACCGGCATCGCCACCCAGGACGCGCGCCGCTGGAAGCGCCTGGACGTGCCGGACAAGTCGGCGCGGGTGGCCGCCTTCCATCGCAATACGCTGCTGGCGCTGAAGGACCTGATCCAGGCCTCCGGGCTCAAGCACCCTTCCGAGCTCGGCCCCGAGCACGTGATCCGCCGCGTGTCCTCCAACGAGGTGCGCTCGCTGGCAACGCTGTACCGCTTCCTGGAACCCGGCGAGCTGCTGCAGGGCGTGCCCGAGCACGCGGTGTTCCAGCGCTTCTGGAACGACGCGCGGCCCGACAGCTTCGCACCCCCGCCGAAGATCGCCGCGCGGCGCGCCAGCAAGCTGCGCTAGGCCGGGGTCAAGGCACCGCCGCGGCCGGCGCCGCGGGCGGCGCGGCCATGTGCACGTGGTAGGGCGACACCAGCGACATGCCGCATTGGCGCAGGCGCGCGAGAATGTCGAACAGGAGTTCGCTGCGCGCCGCCGCCGCCTGGCGCGGGCTCGGCACGTAGGCCACCGCGGCCAGGATCAGCGAGGCGCCTTCCACGCCCTCCAGCAGCACGCTCGGCGCGGGTGTCTGCAGCAGGTTGCGATGCGAGGCAATGGCGTCGGTGACGACACCGCGCACCAGTTCGACGTCGGCATCGAGCGGCAGCGGCAGGCGCAGGCGCACGCGGCCCTGCGCGTTGGCGAGCGTCACGTTGCGCACGCTCTTGGTGATGAGTTCGGAATTGGGCACGATCACCGTCGAGCGGTCGGCGACCTGGATCTCGGTGGCGCGCACGCTGATGCGGCGAATGTCGCCCTCGGTGTCGCCGAGCACCACCCAGTCGCCGACCTTGACCGGGCGCTCGACCAGCAGGATCAGCCCGGAGACGAAGTTCTGCACGATCGCCTGCAGGCCGAAGCCGATGCCGACCGACAGCGCGCTGGCCACCCAGGCGATGCGCTCGAGGCCGATGCCGAGCGCCGACAGCGCCAGCGCGAACACCACCACGCCACCGGCATAGCCGAGCAGGGTGGTGACCGAACTCGCCATCGCCGGCTCCAGGCGCGTCGTCGGCAGGAAGCGGCGCAGCAGCCAGCGCTGCAGCAGGCGGATGGCGATGATGCCAGCGACGAACACCAGCACGGCGCCGAGCACCATGCCCGGCGTCAGCTTGAGTTCGCCGATCCGGAGCGCGGCGCCCGCATGGCCGAGCTGCGCGAACAGCGCGGCCGGTTCCGTGCCGAATGGCGCCAGCGCCGCCATCAGCGCCAGCGCGAAGGCGAGCACGCGCAGCAGCCCGGAACCCATCACCACCGCCTGGTCGATGGCGCGCTGCTCCAGGCCCAGCGTCTGGCGCAGCCACGGGGCCCGCGAGCAGGCCGCCGCCGCGAGCGCATCCTCGATGACGTGCACCAGCAGGTAGAAGCTGGCCGCGATGACGCCGAGTCCCATCATCTGACGCGCGATCTGCTGTGCCAGCGCGACGTAGCCGAACAGCGCCGCAATGAAGGTCGCGATCACGGCAATCCAGAGCAGGGCGAGCAGCGCGCCGATCCAGCCCGGGCGCGCCGCGATGCTGCGTTCCGTGGTGTCTTGATCGGCCTTCGCCGCGGTGCGCGCCGCACGCACCAGGCCGAAGGCGACCAGGCCCGCGTAGAGGAGTGCGACCAGCAGGCTGCCGGCGATGGTGGCGGCGAGGCTGGCGCCGACCAGCGTGGCGACCCGCTGCTGCAGGATGCCGAAGGCGACCACGCAGCCGAACAGCGTCGGCAGCGGGCGCAGGCGGCGTGCCACCGCATTCGTCATCGGCAGCAGCCGCCACGATGGCCGCGAGGCGGACAGGAGCGCGCGGCCGAGGCCGGTGACGAAGGCGCCGTAGAACACCGCCGCCACGATCGACTGGGCGAGCTTCAGCTCCGCGTCGGTGAAGGCGCCGTGCCAGCCGAGACCGGCGACGATCGCCCGTGCGCCGAGGCCGGTGAACAGCGTCGTGGTGGCGACGATCGCCAGCGCGAGGGCGGAGCGGCGCAAGGGACCCGGCGGCACGCGGCTGGCGCCCACGCGCAGCAGCATGCGCTCCACCCACCAGCGTCCGCCGCCGAGCAACAGCAGGCCGAGCAGGAGGCCGCAGATGGCGTAGGCGCGGTTGTCGGGCTCCACCGCATCCTTCAAGGCCGCGCCGACACCCCGGCCGAGGCCGGCCAGCCGTTCGCGATCGCGAGCCAGTCCGTCGGCGAGGTTCCTCCAGAACGCCGGCAACAGCGGCGAAGCGGTGCGCTCGGACAGCGTGGCCTGGAAGCTGGCGCGGCGCGCCTCGGAGATTTCCGCGGCCAGTTGCTGGCTGTCCACCGACAGCAGCCTGGCACGCTTGATCTCGGCATCGAGCGCCCCGCGCTGCTTGTCGAGATCGGCGCGCTGCACGGCAATGTCGCGCGCCTCGCCGCCTTCCGTGGGCGCCGGCCCGAGTTCGGCGAGCCGCGCTTCCACGGCGGCGAGGCGGGGCGTTCGATCGGCCACCAGTGCCTCCGCCTGCGCGCCGACGGCGAGGGTGGTGTCGCGGAACCCGAGCAGTTCGGCATCGTCGCGGGTCGCGGCGGCGGCAAGCTGCTTGCGGATCTCGGCGAGGCGTTGACGGGCCGCGTCGAAGCTCTTCGGCGAGCTGTCCAGCGTCACCGGCGCGGCGGCGGGGGGCGACGGCGGGGTCGTCTGCCCGGCGCAGGGCGCCGCCATGCAGACGGCGACGAGGAGGATCAGGATGCGACTCAGCAGGACGGGCATCGGCGCATCCTACCGCGTCCCCAGCGTCCTTCCCGGAACCCCGCCTTACCGGGTTCGACGATCCTCACTCTGCCTGGCGATACCCCGCCGTCGCGTGGCGCGGCAGCATTCTCCGGATCGTCGCGCCCGCCATCGGCTAACGAGACGGCCCGGTTGGACGATCCAGCCAGGCGGCGAGCTGCCGGACGCCGACATCGTCGGGGTCGATGGCGAGCAGGCGCGCGGCGAGTTCGCGCGCCTTCGCGGTCTGGCCGGCCTGGAATTCGTAGAGGGCCAGCGCGTTCAGGACCTCCCGATCGTTGGGATGGCGCTCGAGTGCGCCGGCGAGCACGCCGCGCGCCTCGCCGGGCTCGCCCGCCTCGGCCAGTGCCACCGCCAGGACATAGGCGTAGTGGGGCATTTCCGGCGCCAGTTCCGCCGCGCTCCGCAGGTCGCGCAGGGCATCGGCGCGGCTCCCTTCGCGAACCCTGGCCAATCCCAGCGCGTGGTGCAGTTCCGCCGCGCGGGGGGAACGCTGCAACGCGTTCTCGAGCGTCGCCCGCGCGCCGGCCTCATCGCCCGTGCCGCGCTGGAGGTCGGCCAGGTGCACGGCGGCGAGGCTGAAGGCAGGATCGAGGTCGATTGCGCGCCGGTACGAAGCCTCGGCAGCGGTGGCGTCGCCGCGTGCGCGCTGGAGGTCGCCGAGACTGACGACGGTATCCGGCCGCTCGGCGTTGAACCGCAGCGAGGCGGTGTACTCCCCGATGGCGCGGTCGAACGCGCCGCGCCGGGCGGGTTCGAGCTGGCCTTCGGCATCGCCGGCCAGCCGTGCCGCCGCTTCCAGGCGGACGGCGAGCATTGGATCATCCAGCAGCGGGGCGAGCCGCGCCGCGCGCTGCGCCGGGTCGAGCCCGGACAGCGCTTCGACGGCGGCCATGCGCACCAGCGGATCGGGATCGGACAGCGCCTGCGAGGCGCCGGCGATGCCGGCCGGGTTCTGCCAGGGCAGCAGCGCGCGCAGCGCGCTGGCGCGCACGATGGCGGGCTGCGCCGGGGCGGCGGCCAGTTCCGCCAGGCGCCGGCCGATCGACGGGCCGCCCTCCACGGCATCGTGCAGGACGCCGGCGAAGCTGCTCGGGCCCTCCCTGCCGCGCGGGAACCAGCGTTCGAGCGCGGCCGCGGCCCACGCCGCAGTGCGATCCGCATGGCAGGCGGTGCAGGCGTCCGGGGCATCGAGCTCGCCGGAAGGATCCGGGCGCGGGATGCGGAAGCCATGGTCGTGGCGCGCATCCACCTGCATGAAGGTGGTGGTCGGCATGTGGCAGGCGACGCAGCGGGCACCCGCGCTGCCGTCGGCGTGGTGCGTGTGCGCGGCCTGGTCGAAGCGTTCCGGCGCATGGCATTGCGCGCACAACGCGTTGCCCTCGGCGCGCAGCGCCAGGCTGTGCGGCTGGTGGCAGTCCGAGCAGGTGACCCCGGCCGCCTGCATGCGGCTCTGCAGGAACGGACCCCAGTTGAACACCTCGCCGCGCATCTGTCCGTCCGGCCAGTACTGGTCCGGGTCGAGCAGCGCCGGGCGGTGGCTGTCGAGCAGCGATCCGCCATGCGCCACTCCGCCGACCAGGGGCGTGGCGCGGCCGTGGCAGCGCCCGCAGGCATCGATCTCGACGCGTCCTTCGCGCGGCGCGCTGCGGCGCGCGATCCCGGTTTCCGCATCGGGCACCCAGGCGATGCCGCGGCGCTCGTGGAACGCGACGGCCAGTCCCTTGGCGGTATCCTCCGCGCGCTTGCGCGGATCCGGTTCGCTGGCCCAGCGCGCGTGGGCGAGGCCCGGCCCGTGGCAGGCCTCGCAGGACACGTCGATCTCGGTCCAGCGCGTGGCGTAGGTGTCACTCGCGTCGTCGTAGTTCCTGTCGAGGGCCGTCGAATGGCACTCGGCGCACATGAAGTTCCAGTTCTGGTCGCGGCCGGTCCAGTGCAGGCGCTCGCCGGCCTTGAGCGCGTCATCGGGGTAGAGGTGGAACCAGCGCTGGCCGCCTTCGGCCTGCGGCCGGCTGTCCCAGGCGATGCCGAAGGCCTGCAGGCGCCCGCCGGGCAGCTCGATCAGGTATTGCTGCAGCGGATGATGGCCGAAGGTGTAGCGGATCTCGAACTCGGCCAGCTCACCATCCGGGCCGTCGGTGGTGACGAAATAGCGACCGTCGCGGCGCTGGAAGGTGCTGGTGGTGCCGGCGTACTCGAAGCGGGCGCCGTCGAAATCGCCGAGCACCGAGCCGGCGTCGGCCTCCTGCATGGCGAGGTCGTGGTGCGAACCCTGCCAGTCGGCCGCCTCGCGTGCGTGGCATTGGGTGCAGACCTCGCGTCCGACGTGGTCGGCGCTGTCCGGCAGAGGCTGCACGGCGGCGACCACTGCAACCGCGGCGGGGGGCTGCGGCGGCGGCTCGGCCGGCCCCGAGCACGCGGCCAGCAGTGCGAGCACTGCCGGCAGCGTGAGCCCGCGAACGCGACTCAGGGTGACACGGTCCAGCACGTGGTACCGAGCCTGGCCTCGATGATGGCGAGGTCGTCGGCATCGGTGACGCCGTCGAGGTTGGCGTCGTACCAGCTCGATCCCGCGTAGCCGCCCGCGGTGGTCGCGTGGTAGTTGTCGATGTCGGCCTGGTCGATGCGGCCGTCGTCGTTGCCATCGCCCTGGCAGTTGGCCCGCGAGGCCAGCATCGCCTCGAAGGTGTCGTACAGGCGCACGTAGTTGATCGCCTCGATCGTGGTCAGCTTGCCGTCCTCGAGCAGGTCGGTGCCCTCGCGATCCAGGCTGAGCAGCGGCGGCAGCAACTGGTTGACGTGGTAGAGCTCCTCGGATTCCTTCTCCACGCCGTCGTCGCTGGTGATGTCGTACTCCATCCAGTCGTTGCGCACCAGCTTGAAATGCTCGTTGCGGACCGCGCGGTAGGTGTAGGCGCCCATGGCCAGCTTGTTGGTCTCGTAGTTCGGCGGATCGGCGTGGTAGATCGCCTGGTTGACCTGCCAGCAGTGCTCGAGATCGCCGGCGATGATCTCCGGATCATCGGTGTTGGCGCCGACGCCCCACCACTTGCCGCCGTTGTCCTCGCAGATGCTCTTGCTCATCGGCGTGTGCGTGCACTGGCCGCCGATGACGCAGGGCCCATTGCGCGCGCCATTCGCCTGCAGGTTGAGGGCGCCTTCGGTGAAGTTGGTCATGCGGATCGCCGGCTGCGCGGGGCTCGACAGGTAGGGCAGCATCGAGGCGCCATCGACGATGCGCGGCACCGCGGCATCGACGTTGATGCCCGCCGCCTCGCCGAACAGCCGATAAAGGTCGGCCACGTTCACCATGTGCTCGACGTTGCGTCCCGGCGCGGCGACACGCGCGCCCGACACGGTCAGCGGCACCCACACGCCGGTCTGGTAGGCCGAGCCCTTGGCGCGCTCGAGGTCGAACGGCACCTTGACGGTCGGCGAGAACGAGCCGTTGTCGCCAAGGATGACGATCAGGGTGTTGCTGGCGGCCGGGTCGTAGCTGACGCCGCCGCCGGGTTTCGCGCTGGCCAGGCCCGTTTCCACCAGCAGCCGGCCGAACTCGGTGTCCATGGCTTCGACCATCGCATCGAACAGGCGGCGCTGGTTGATGGGGTTGAGGCAGTCCGCGCCGAGCTGCGCGGCCGCGCCCGAGGGCAGCAGCGCGCCCGGCGGGGTCTGGAACGGGGTGTGGCCGTTGCTGAAGCTGACGGTCGCCATCCACGGCTGCGCGGACCCCGCGCGCGCGTTGATCCAGCTGATCGCGGTGTCGACCTCGATGGTGGCGCGATAGCCACGCCCGGCGGGGTCGAGCAGGTCGGGCTCGTCGACCACGCCGTCATGGTTGCGCGTCATCGGCGACACGTAGTGGGCGTTCTCGCGGTTCCAGGCGAGGTTCGCCGGCGCGCTCGCCTGGCAGGAGGCATCGGGCACCAGGATGCCGCCCTGAGTCAGGCACTGCAGGCCGGGCGAATCGCCGAACGCGTTGTTGCCGGAAATGCTGGAGCAGGTGACGCCGCCGGCGCCGGTCTGCGTGTAGCAGGCGCCCTGGTCCGCCCCGTTCACCGGGTCGCGCGCGGTATCCGGGATGAAGCCGCAGCTGTAGGGACCCTTGCCCTCGCCGTCGTCGATGATGCCGCCCGCGGTGGAGTCGATCGACTCGGGCAGGCCCCCGGTCCAGCCTTCGAACCGGTCGAAGCCGAGCGCTCCGGCCAGGCCGTTGCCATGGGGGTTGTTCTCCGGGCCGCCGAGGTGGAACTTGCCGAACATCGCGCTCTCGTAGCCCGCTTCCCGCAGGAGCTTCGGTGCGCTGACCTCGTAGGGACTCATGTGCGAGTTGGCGAGATCGTTCTCGCCGATCGCCTGGTTGACGTTGTGGCGCAGCGGATAGCGCCCGGTGAGGGCCACCACGCGGCTCGGCGAGCATTCCGGCATCGCCCAGGTGTTGCGGAAGCGCAGGCCACCGTCGGCGATGGCATCGATGCTCGGCATCGGCGGCGGATCGATGCCGCCGTAGCCGAAGGACGCCATCTGGTCGATGCCGACGTCGTCCATGATGACGAAGAGGATGTTGGGTGCGCGCTCGAAGCCGCCGGCGAAGATCGTTTCGGCGCCTGCAGCGCTCGCCACCACCGGCGTCTCGGCCACCGCCTGCGCGGGTGCTTCGGCCTGCACATGGGCGGCCAGCAGGCATGCCAGTGCCGCGATGCCCCATCTCGACTTGTTCATGTTCTTCTCCGTTGCTGCGACAGCGCGACGACCGCGAGGCCCTCGTCGTGTGTGTGTTCCGGATCGGATTCCCGCCCGCTTCGGCACGCTTCACCCCGGAATGCCGAACGCGTCACGCAAGAATGCCGCATTGTGGATGACATGACTACCCGGGCCGCGGCATCGCAACGCCCCGCACCATGAATATGGGTGCCGCGGAAGTGCGCTTCGCCCGGGGATGCCGAGCTCCGGCTCCGCGTCTTCTACGCGGCGTGACCCCGGCTCGGGAAGCGGCCGCGCAGGAGCCCGGCCCTTCCAAATGTGGGAGGGACTTCAGTCCCGATGCTTTTTCCGGCACCGGAAGAGAGGCATCGCGGCTCAAGCCGCTCCCACGGGGCTTCCCAAGGAGCGGGCGGCAGCGAGCTGCGAGCCTCGACCCCTACACGGTGGTCGGGTTCGGCTTCTCCGGATCGAGCTCCCACACCTTCATCGCGCGCGCGACGTCCTCGGGGTTCATCTCGCCATCCGCGGCGAGCGCCGCGATCGCCGCGTGGGCGACCCAGCGCGCATCCACCTCGAAGAAGTCGCGCAGGTGCTCGCGGGTGTCGCTGCGCCCATAGCCGTCGGTGCCGAGCACGACGTAGCGCTTGCCGTCCGGCATGAAGGCGCGGATCTGGTCGGCGTACTCGCGCACGTAGTCGGTGGCGGCGACCACCGGTCCGGGGCGGTTTTCCAGGCAGGCGGTGACGTGCGCCTTGCGCGGGTTCTTCTCCAGCGGATGCAGGCGGTTCCAGCGCTCGACGTCGAAGCCGTCGCGACGCAGTTCCGGGAAGCTCGGGCAGGACCAGATGTCGGCCGCGACCCCGAACTCCTTTTCGAGCAGGTCGGCCGCCTCGATCACCATGCGCAGGATCGCCCCGCAGCCGAGCAACTGCACCCGCGGCCCGCTTTTGCCCTTGCTTTTGCCCTTCGGCTTTTCCGAATCACGAATCACCAATCCCGAATCACGGAACAGATACATCCCCTTGATGATGTCCGCCTCAACGCCTTCGGGCATGGCCGGATGGGTGTAGTTCTCGTTGAGGGTGGTGATGTAGTAGAAGACGTCTTCCTGCTCCTGGATCATGCGGCGCGTGCCGTCCTGGAGGATCACCGCGACCTCGTAGGAGAAGGTCGGATCGTAGGCGCGGCAGTTGGGGATCACGCCGGCCATCAGGTGCGACTGGCCGTCCTGGTGCTGCAGGCCCTCGCCATTCAGCGTGGTGCGTCCGGAGGTGCCGCCGATCAGAAAGCCGCGCGCGTGCAGGTCGCCGGCCGCCCAGGCGAGGTCGCCCACGCGCTGGAAGCCGAACATCGAGTAGTAGATGTAGAACGGCAGCATCGGCATGTTACTGATCGAATAGCTCGACCCGGCTGCCATCCACGAACTCATCGCTCCGGCTTCGCTGATGCCCTGCTGCAGCACCTGGCCCTTCTGGTCCTCGCGGTAGTACATGAGCTCGGCCGCGTCGACCGGCTTGTACTTCTGGCCGAACGGCGCGTAGATGCCGATCTGGCGGAACATGCCTTCCATGCCGAAGGTGCGCGCCTCGTCGGCGACGATCGGCACCACGTGCGGCGCGAGGCCCTTGTCGCGCAGCAGCAGGTTCATGCCGCGCACCAGCGACATGGTGGTGGAGAACTCGCGCTCGCCGCTGTCCTTGGTGATGCTTTCGAAGGCGGACAGGTCCGGCACCGCGATCGAGGTGCTCTTGCGGCGTCGTTGTGGCAGGAAGCCGCCGAGCGCGCGGCGGCGCTCGAGCATGTACTCCATTTCCGGCGAATCCTTGGCCGGCCGGTAGTAGGGCACGTCGGCCAGCCTGTCGTCCGGAATCGGCACCTGGAAGCGGTCGCGGAAGGCGCGCACGGCATCGCCTTCCAGCTTCTTCTGCTGGTGGGTCGGGTTCTGCGCCTCGCCGCTGCCGATGCCCATGCCGTAGCCCTTCACCGTCTTGGCGAGGATCACCGTCGGCATGCCCTTCGTGTGCGTGGCGGCATGGTAGGCGGCGTAGATCTTGTGCGGGTCGTGGCCGCCGCGGTTGAGGCGCCAGATGTCATCGTCCGAGAGGCTCGCCACCATCTCCAGCGTCTCCGGCGTCTTGCCGAAGAAGTGCTCGCGCGTGTAGGCGCCGCCGAAGGCCTTGCAGTTCTGGTACTCGCCGTCGACCGTATCCATCATGATCCGGCGCAGCTTGCCGCTGCGGTCCTTTGCCAGCAGCGGATCCCAGTAGCTGCCCCAGATCACCTTGATCGCGTTCCAGCCGGCGCCGCGGAACACGCCCTCCAGTTCCTGGATGATCTTGCCGTTGCCACGCACCGGGCCGTCGAGGCGCTGCAGGTTGCAGTTGATGACGAAGATCAGGTTGTCCAGGCCCTCGCGCCCGGCCAGCGAAATGGCGCCGAGCGATTCGGGCTCGTCGGTCTCGCCGTCGCCGAGGAAGCACCACACCTTGCGGTCGCTCTTCGGCACCAGGCCACGGTTCTCGAGGTAACGCATGAACTGCGCCTGGTAGATCGCCTGCAGGGGTCCCAGCCCCATCGATACCGTCGGCACCTGCCAGTAGTCGGGCATCAGCCAGGGATGGGGATACGAGGACAGGCCGCGGCCCTTGCCGGCCACCTCCATGCGCAGCAGGTCGAGCTGGTCCTCCTCCAGGCGTCCTTCCAGGTACGAACGCGCGTAGACGCCGGGGCTCGAATGGCCCTGGTGGAACACGAGATCGCCGGGGTGCTCGTCGCTCGGCGCGCGCCAGAAATGGTTGAAGCCGACGTCGTAAAGCGTGGCGCTGGAGGCGAAGCTGGCAATGTGGCCGCCGAGCGCGCCGGGCTTGCGGTTGGCGCGCACCACCATCGCCATCGCGTTCCAGCGGATCAGCGAGCGGATCTTCCACTCCATCGCCGCATCGCCCGGGCTGCGCGCTTCAAGGTGCGGCGGGATGGTGTTGACGTATTCGGTGGTCGGCGCGAACGGCAGGTGGCCGCCGGCACGGCGCGTCTCGTCGACCATGCGCTCGAGCAGGAAATGCGCGCGCTCGGTGCCGTCGGCGTCGATGACGCCGGTCAGCGAGTCGATCCATTCGCGGGTTTCGGTGGGGTCGAGATCCTGGTCGAGGATGTCGGTCAACTGGTTCATCAGAACGCCTCCGGGGCGCGCCCGTAGCCGCCCTTCATGATGGGGTGCGACCTGCGCGGTTGCGCGGCACCGATGCGCTCCAGTTTAGCCGGCCCGTGCCGATCCCGCATGCGCACGACGCCGGTCGGAAGGCGCCGCCGGGCCGGTCCGCCAACGGCGCCGCCGACGTGCCGCCAGTCCCTTGCCGCCCGTGTCAGGATATGGCCCGGATTGGCGTATCGACATCGACCACCCTGCGGAGAATCGCCATGCATAGCTTCCGATCCGGCTGGTGTGCTGCCCTTGCCCTCTTCGCGGGAACCGCCACGGCCGGCGACCCGATCTTCGCCGATGGCTTCGAGCCGGGGCGCTGGGTGCTCGGCTATTACGTCGGCTACGAGCGCGACCTGCTCGCTCCGGCGGACATCGATTTCCGCGCCGTGACGCATCTCATGGTTGGCCGTGTGCGCCCACTGGCGGGCGGCGGCGTGTCCAACGATTTCGACATCGACCCGGTGGCGGGGCCGGCTTTCGCGCAGGCCGCGGTGGCGGCGGCGCACGCGGCCGGGCGCCGCGCCATCCTGATGGTCGGCGGCGCCGGTGAGGTGGATGGCTGGCGCGATGCGGCCAGCGCGCCGCACCGGGCGGCCCTCGTGGCCAATCTCCTCGCGCGCATGGACGAGCACGGGGCAGATGGGCTGGATCTCGACTGGGAACCGCTGGAAGACGGCGACCAGGCGGACTTCAAGGCCGTTGCAGAGGCGCTCCGCGCGAGCCGGCCGGGCTTGCTGCTGACCGTGCCGGTCGGCTGGTTCAATCCCAACTACATGCAGCCCGACCCGTTCTGGGGCGAAGTGGCGCCGCTGTTCGATCGCATCAACATCATGACCTACGATATGGCCGGCGCCGCCGCGCAGGGCTGGGACGGCTGGCAGAGCTGGCACAATTCCGCGCTCTACAACACGGACCCGCCGCTGGCGTCGACACCCTCGGCGGTGGACGTCAGCGTGCGACTGGGCTACCTGCCGAGCGGCGTGCCGGCCGCGAAGCTCGGCATCGGCCTCGCCTTCTACGGCTACTGCTGGCAGGGCGTAACCGGCCCGCGCCAGGACGGCGGACTGGTGGTCGCCGGCGACGGCGCCATGGGTTATCGCAACCTCGTCACGCAGTACCCGATCGCCGCGACGCGGCAATGGGACGCACTCGCGCGCGTGCCCTATCTCTCTTCCGCCGCGCCCATCGGCCCTGCCGGATGCAACTTCGTCAGCTACGACGATGCCGATTCGGTGGCCGAGAAGGCCTCCTATGCGCGCGCGCAGGGGCTCGGCGCGGTCATCCTCTGGACGCTCGGCCAGGGCCATGTTCCCACGGCCCCGGCCGGCGAGCGCGATCCGCTGCTGGATGCGCTGCGCACGGGCTATCTGCAATGACCGGGACGATGTCCGCCGCGCCCGCCAAAGCGCGTATGGATGGCCATTCCGCATGCGCCGCCGCGTGCGGCATCAAACCCAGGGGAGTCGCTGCAATGCGCGTGATCGGATCATTCGTGTTTTCCGTCGCGATCGGCGCGGCGACCGTCCCGGCAATGGCCGAGGTGCCCGTCTACGACGACGCTCTCGCGGGCGGCTTCGAGGACTGGTCCTGGGGCGGCGGGGTGGACCTCGCCAACACCACGCCGGTGCATGCCGGCAGCCGCTCGATCCGCTTCACCGGCAACGACTGGAATGCGCTGTCGATCCATGCGGCGACGACATTCCCGACCGCGCAGACGGGCTTGCGCTTCTGGATCCACGGCGGAGGCGGAGGCGGCCAGCAGCTGGCGCTGGTGCTGGAAAAGGATGGCGCCGCGAGCAGCGTGGTGCCGCTGAATCCGCTCGGTGTGGCGCCCTCTGCCGGGCAGTGGAAGGAGGTCAAGCTCGGCTTCGCCTCGATCGCAGCGCTGGCCGGCTTCGCGGAGTGGAACCGCTTCAGCGTCCAGAGCAACGTTGCCGGCGCGCAGGCGCCGCTGTACATCGACGACCTCGCGATCACCGAGGCCGGCGGCCCCGATCCGATCTTCGCCAGCGGCTTCGAGGGCGGCGGCCCACCGGCGCCGAACGGCCTCACGATCGAGCGCGACGTGGCCATTGACGGGCTCGCCGGCGACCGCTTCAGCTGGCGCGACAGCGCCGGCCAGCCGCGCGTGGCGGTGCTCGCCCACAACGATGGCGGCACCGGCCCGGGCGGCACACGCGGCGGGGAGCTGCGCGAGTTCCGCTACCAGGCGGCCGGCGCCACGCGCGTGGTGCGCGCGGTGTCCGGCGCCACCGGCGGCTTCGGCTACGTGGTGTCCCATCCGCCGGACGACGCGACCTGCCTGCCAGGCGTGACGCCTGGCGGCGCCGGTTCCAGCCTCGGCCACTCCTTCGGCGGCCATTTCCAGCGCGTGTTCGAGGGGCGCCACCACGCCATCTTCCGTTTCACGCAGGCCTATCCCCGCTATTGCACCGTCGCCGGCGCCGCGCAGCAATTCGACCTGCCGGTCACCATCGACTGGGTGTTCGCCAGCGGCCGCGACCATCCGTTGTGGTCGGTCACCTGGGACGTCGCGGGTTCTGGCGCGACCGTCGACCGGCTGGCCGACGACTCGCGCGCACCCTACGGCGAGCTGCGCATCGACGGCGCGGCCAGCGACGCGGCGCGCGCCCAGATCGCCGGCGTCGCCTGGGGCGACTGGTACCGCTTCACCACCACCTCGGCTCTGGTCACCTTCGACAGCCAGTGGACCTGGACCCAGCCCAACACCATTCCCTTCGTGAAGCTCTGGACGCAGGGCGTCGATGCCACGATGGGCATCGTGCAGTCGCGCCCCATCACGCGCCAGGACGCCGGCGGCTACTGGGGCCAGGACAGTTGGGGCAAGACCAGCGCCAACGGCGCGGCCTGCCCGCCGCTGCGCATGCCCTGCGACTACAACTGGCCGTTCCAGTCCATCAATTACGAGCTCTATGGCGGCCCGACGCAGAACGCCCGGCTCGCCTGGGGCACCAACTTCGGCTTCCTCGGCCAGGCCTCGTACCCGGTGCGCGGCAACAGCGCCTATGGCGGCGGCGCGCTCGCGCTGCCCGGAAATCCGACCGCGCCGGGCTGGCCGAAGAAGAGCTATTCCACCTGGATCGTGCTCGGCACGCACACCGGCGACCCGGTCGGCCGCCAGGTCGCCGATATGGAGGCGATCGAGGCGATGACGCTCACCGCCGCCATCGGCCAGATCGCGACCAGCGGACGCAGCGGTGTCGGCGACGCGACGGCCATGGGCTACCAGCCCGTCGGCTACGACCCGGTGTACGGCGCGCTCACCTTCGTTGCCGCCGCCAACCGGCTGGATGCCGACATCGCGCTCGCCCCCGGCGCGGTGCTGCGCCAGCCGCTGCTCATCGTGCGCGGCTGGTCGGCGGGACTCCCCGCCACGGTGAAGCTTGGCGGCGCGATGCTGGTGCGGGACGTCGATTACTTCCCGTCCGTCCGTGCGGACTCATCGGAGCTGTGGATTACGCTCGACCGCAGCCTCGCCGGCGTTGCCAATCGGATCGAAGTAGCGCCTTGAACGAGGCCCTCGCTAACGCACGCCACGCGGTTCCGACTCACGTGGGTGATAGCTGCACACTGCGATGGGCCGGTGACGCAGTACGGCTCTGAAAAGCAGACATTGATGCACGGGCTGGTCGGCAGCGGGCCGCGCCACGGGCGGTCTGCAGCGCCCCGGCGGTTTGTGGCAGCAGCTTTCGGCCGGAAACGGGCGCGGCGATTGCCGCGCCCGGCCGGAATCAAGGTTGCGGAATGACGAGCGCCGCACCACTCCTGTCATAGGCGTACTCCAGCACGCGGGCCGGGAAGCCCAGCGCGCCGGAGGTGACGAGATGGATGTAGCCGTAGTTGATGCGTCCCTCCGCCTCGTTCCAGAACGCCAGGCCGATGTAGCCGTCCACGTCGCCGAACCAGTTGGGCATCACGCCGGAGCCCGCAGAAATGGGCGATGCCGGGCCGACCAGCGCGCCCGGTGCGAGCACGGCAATCCGGCCTTCAGCGTCGACCACCGCGCCGACGGGTGCGGAAACCACATCGCCGTAGAAATAGGCGGTGAGGCTGCCATCGCCCGAGTCGTAGAAATTGATGTCGTCGATACGGCTGAAGTCATAGCTCGACCAGAGGCCCCTCACCAGATCCAGCGTGCTGCCGTTATCGTCGGCGGCCACGAGCTCGTCGATGATGCCGCCGGCAAGGTCGCCACCCCCGCAGGAACCGCTTTCGCCCGCCTCAAAGTCGCTGCAGAAGATCGCTTCGTCCGCCGCCACCGTGAAGCTCACCGGCACCGCGATCAGCGGCTGCAGCGGATCATCGGTGTGCACGCAAAGGTCGGCCCGGTACTCGCCGGCCGCGAGGCTTGCGGCGCTGGCGATGACCTCGATCTCACGCGACTGCTGCGGCGATACGCTGCCGCTGGCCGGGTTGATCGACAGCCACGGCACCGCTGCCTGGCTGCTGCAGGCCTCGCCGGCCGGCGCCTCGTCCAGCGTGACCACCATAGTCAGGTGGAAATCCGGGAAACCGATGTCGGCGGCGCGTAGCGGAGCGTCCAGCTCGCAGGCGCTGGACGAAAGGAATGTCGGATGCGATTCCGCCGTCGCGTTGGCACCAGGATAGAACTCGCCCGCGCCGCTGCCTTCGGTATGCCACTCGACTACCAGGTCGAGCCCGGCGGTGTCCGGGATCGTTCCCGTCACCGGGATGGTTACGGACGCGAGGGTGCCTTCCAACGTGGTGGTGGTGGTGCCGATCAGGGTGAGCGCGCCGATCGGAATCGTATCCACCGGAGTCGAGTGCGGGACGGTGTAGAGGTTGATCGTGCTCGCCAGCCCGCCCGCAAGCGGTTGGCTGCTGGTCGAAAGCGTGACGCTGGTGACGCCGGCAGCCGCGCCGACTGCGGGATATTCGTTGAAGTAGAAGCGGCGCCACCAGCTGTTGTCGAGGGTGGCGGGCTTGTCGTCGGCGGTGCAGGCCACGCCCTGGTCGCCCGGTGAATTGTCGGCCATCTGCGAGATGTCTTGCTCGGCAAGCGGCACCGGCACGCCGAAACGGCCGGCGCCAGCGCGGAGGGCGCTGTTCCAATGGCCGGAGCGACGCGTTTCGGCCAGCGTGGCGCGGCGCACATTGGCGCTGCGCTGGCTCGAAGGCATCGCGGCGCGGGCGGCAGGCGCGGTGTCGATCGCGTAGTTCAGCAGTGCCGTACCGGTGTTGCCGATGTGCAGCGTGCCAGCGTCGCTGCTGCCCTCCGCGGCGCTGAAGCCAAGGCCGGCCGGGGTCACGCTGGCCACTGGCTCGCCACCTTCGGCAAGGCGCTGGTGGAACCAGGCCGCGCCAGGAATCATCTTGTGGGCGCCCACCAGCAGAGTATCGCCATGGCCCGCCACTGCCATGCCGTAGCCGGCATCGCCGATGAGGCCGGACGAGGCGGTCACCCGGTCCACCTGAGTCCATTGGCCGCCGGTTTGCTGGAACAGGAATGCTGCGCCGGTGCCACCGGAGTGATCCGCGCCGATGATTGCGGTATCGCCGTCGAGCGCCACCGCGTAGCCGAAGTTGTCGCCGCCCTCGCCGCCCGCCGGGAGCAGTTCAACCGGCGCACCCCAGGTACCGCCGGTTTCGGTGTAGAGGTAGGCGGCGCCGCTCTGCATGGCCAGGTTGGCGCCAACCAGCAGGTGCGAACCCTGGAGCGCGATGGCCGCGCCGTAGCCGCTGAACGGACCCGGCCCGTTGAGCTTTTGCGCCTGGCTCCAGGCGCCGCCCGCCTCCTTGAAGATGTAGGCGCTGCCGGTGAACGGAAACGGACTTGGCGTCCCCAGCACCGCTGTCGAACCGTCGAGCGCGGCACCGATGCCGAGCTGCTGGTTGGCGATGCCATCATCGGCGACCAGCTTGGCGACCTCGCTCCAGGTGCCGCCCTGCAGGCGGAAGATGTAGCCCGCGCCCTGCATGGCATTGCCGCCAACGGTGGCCGTGGCCGCGGCGATCAGCGCCGTGTCGCCGGAGAGCGCCACCACTGTGCCGAAGCGGTCCTCGGCCGCGCCGTCGGCGGCGACCAGGCGAGCAGTTTGCGTCCAGCTGGCGCCGGAGCCTTCGAACACATACGCCGCGCCGCGCTGGGACTGGCTGCCGCGCGCGCCGACCAGCACGCGATTGCCAGCCAGTGCCACCGACCAACCGAAGCCGTCGCCCGCTGCGCCGTCCGCGGCCACCAGCTTGGCCGCCCGGCTCCAGGTGGCTCCGCTGCGCGTGAACACGTAGGCAGCGCCCTGCGCGCCACCCGGGCCATTCGCCTTGTCGGCGCCAATGACCGCGATATCCTTGCCGAGCGCCACCGAAAAACCGAATTCGTCTGCGCCAGCGCCATCGGCGGCCGTGACCTGCTGCTCGGACCAGTCGGCCAGCGGCATCGCGTGCGATGAGGGCGACGATGCGTCGGAGGCGAGTGCGGCGGTGAGTGCCGGCTTGAGTGCCGCCGGCACGTGTGCCGATCCAGGCGAGGTGGGTTTAACCTGGGCAAGGCACGGCGAGGCCAGCAGCAGGCCGGCCAGCGCGCACGCCCAAGTGCGAATGAGCAATGACTTCATGAAAGCGGTTCTCCGGGAAGGGAATCCCATGCTTTCCCGGCATGCCGCAGGCGGTCAATGCCTTTTGTCGACCAATTTCATTCAAGAGCAAACTTCGCCAGCAGCGAGGGTGAAAACCATCAGCCCTTGGCTCAACCGGTCGTATTGCGCACGGCCGGATAAGGCGGTGCGTCGTGCGTCGGACGCTCGGGATCGAGCCGCAGCGCCGCCAGCCAGCCGAGCTGGAAGCGTGTCTGTGCGCCGAGCAGCGCCATGAGTTCGACAATGCGGCGGTTGAGCGTGCTCCCCGAGATGTCGAGCTCGCGCGCGATGACCTTGTCGGGGAGGCCGGCGGCGAGCAGCGACAGCATCGCGCGCAGCGGTTCGGCGAGTGCCGGCGCGGCGGCATCCGATCCGGTCGGCGCCGCGCCGCCGTTGGCGATCGGGGTGGCACGTTCCCAGAGCAGTTCGAACAGGGCCCGCAGCGCCGCCACCAGCGCCGGCGAGCGCACCAGCAGCGAGGCCGTGTCGCTGCGATCCAGGTTGAGCGGCACGAACGCGAGACGGTGATCGGCCAGTACCATCTTGAACGGCAGGCGAGGCACCACGCGGATTTCCTCGCCCGCCTCCACGTCCGCCATGACGCGTTCGGCGATGCCGGGGGTAGCCAGGAAGCCATGGTCCACGATGCTCCGATAGCGTACGCCGCGCTGCTCGGCCTCGCGCTGGGTACCCTGGCTCTGCTCGACCGGGACGTCGACACGGGTGACCAGCACCGGCAG
This sequence comes from Lysobacterales bacterium, assembly GCA_017305135.1. Classification (GTDB taxonomy): domain Bacteria; phylum Pseudomonadota; class Gammaproteobacteria; order Xanthomonadales; family Rhodanobacteraceae; genus Dokdonella_A. The sequence continues at coordinate 36,163 of JAFKNA010000008.1, forward strand.
GCGGATCAGCCCAAGCACTTCCTCGCGCGCCGTGCGCTGCAGGTGCTCGAAGGCCTGCCGCTCGGCCTCGCGGGTGGTAATGAGCTCGACCAGCTGCTCCTCGTCTTCGCGCTGGGCTGCCTGCTCCTGCAATTCCTGGATCGCCATGCGGGCGCGCTGCAGCTCGTCCATCCGCCCCAGCACCAGTGCCTCCATGGCCAGCGCCGGCGAAGCGGCCACGTAGCGGCGCGGCTGTTGCGGTGACCAGGTCACCAGGCCCTTCGCCTCGAGCGCATCGAGCAGGCGCTGCGACCGGCGCGGCGTGACGGCCAGCACCTCGCCCAACGCGTGCGCGGTGGCGCCGGGATTGACCAGCAGCCACCGGTAGGCGCGCTCCTCGTCCTCCTCGATGCCGAGGATATCGAGATCACGTCGTGCGCGCGGGGCAGGCGGGCTCATGACGCGCTCCATTCCGTCGGTGAGGCTCAGGCCACTTCCAGCGGATCGGCGCCGCGCGTGGCGGCCTGGGCGCGGATCTGCGCCTCGACCGCCGCCAGCGCGGTCATGTTGAAGACGCGCCGCACCGTCGCCGCCGGGGTGAGGATATGCACGGGCTTCGACGGTCCCATCAGGATCGGCCCCAGCACCACGCCGTCGGTCATGGCGCGGGTCATGTTGAAGGCGATATTGGCCGCGTCCATGTTCGGGCACACGAAGACATTGGCCGCCCCGGAGAGGCGCGAGTTGGGGAAGATGCGCTCGCGGACCTCGGGATTGAGGGCGGTGTCGGCGTGCATCTCGCCTTCGACTTCCAGCCGTGGCAGGCGCTCGCGGAGGATTTCCACCACGCGGCGCATCTTCTGCGCGCTGGCGTCGTCGTGGCTGCCGAAATTGGAGTGCGAGAGGATCGCGAGCTTCGGCGTGATGCCGAACAGCTTGAGGCGCAGCGCCGCCTGCGCGGCCGCCGCGGCGAGGTGCTCGGCGTCGGGATCGGTCGCCACGTGGGTGTCGAGGAAGAAGTACACGCCGCGGCTGTTGAACACCGCACACATCGCCGAGGGGGCATCCATGCCCGGATCCAGCGGGATGATGCCGCGCAGATACGCGAGCTTCTTGTGGAAGCGGCCGACGATGCCGCAGATGAGCCCGTCGGCCTCGCCACGGCGCAGCATCAGCGCGCCGATCACCGTCGCGCGCGAGCGCACGATCTGCTTGGCCGAGTCCGGCGTGACTCCGCGGCGCTGCAGGAGTTCGTGGTACAGCGTCCAGTAATCGCGGAAGCGCGGATCATCGCCGATGTCCACGAGCTCGAAGTCCCGGCCCGCCTGGAGGCGCAGGCCGAGCCGCTGGATGCGCGCGTCGATGACCGATGGCCGCCCGATCAGGATCGGCCGCGCGGTGCCTTCGTCGACCACGTGCTGCACGGCGCGCAGGACGGTTTCCTCCTCGCCCTCGGAATACACGATGCGCTTCACGTCGGCCTTGGCGCGCGCGAACAGCGGCTTCATCAGCAAGGTGGTGCGGAACACGAAGGCGTTGAGCTTCTCGCGGTAGGCGCGCAGGTCCTCGATCGGCCGCGTGGCCACGCCCGAATCCATCGCCGCCTTCGCCACCGCCGGTGCGAGCTGCACGATCAGGCGCGGATCGAAGGGCTGCGGGATGATGTAGTCCGGGCCGAACGACATCGTGCGCCCGCCATAGGCGCGGGCGGCGACATCGCTGGCCTCGCGCCGCGCCAGCTCGGCGATCGCATGCACGCAGGCGACCTTCATCGCCTCGTTGATCTGCGTCGCGCCGACATCCAGCGCGCCGCGGAAGATGTAGGGAAAGCAGAGCGCGTTGTTGACCTGGTTCGGATAGTCCGAGCGGCCGGTGGCGATGATGGCGTCCTCGCGCACCGCGCGCGCCTCCTCGGGGAGGATTTCCGGCGTCGGGTTGGCCAGCGCGAGGATGATCGGCCGCTGGCCCATGCGCGCGACCATGTCCGGCTTCAGGATGCCCGGCGCGGAGAGGCCGAGGAAAACGTCCGCGCCATCGATGATCTCGCCCAGCGTGCGCGCATCCGTCTCGCGGGCGTAGCGGCACTTGTTGGAATCCATCTCCTCGGCGCGGCCCTTCCAGACCACGCCGAGGCGGTCGGCCACCCAGATGTTCCCAGGCTTCACGCCGAGGCTGACGCACATGTCGAGGCAGGCGATGCCGGCCGCGCCGGCGCCGGTCGAGACCAGCTTGACCTCGCCGATGTCCTTGCCCGCCACGCGCAGGGCGTTCACCAGCGCCGCGCCGACGATGATGGCTGTGCCGTGCTGGTCGTCGTGGAACACCGGGATCTTCATGCGCTGGCGGAGCTTTGCCTCCACCTCGAAGCATTCCGGCGCCTTGATGTCTTCCAGGTTGATGCCGCCGAAGCTCGGCTCGAGGCTGGCGATGATCTCGCACAGCTTGTCCGGATCGTTTTCGTCGATTTCCAGGTCGAACACGTCGATGCCGGCGAACTTCTGGAACAGCAGGCCCTTGCCCTCCATTACCGGCTTGGCCGCGAGCGGCCCGATGTTGCCGAGGCCGAGCACCGCGGTGCCGTTGGTGATCACCGCCACCAGGTTGCCGCGGGCGGTCAGCGAGGCCACCTCGGCCGGGTCGCGCACGATCTCCTCGCAGGCGGCGGCGACGCCCGGCGAGTAGGCCAGCGACAGCTCGCGCTGGGTGACCACCGGCTTGGTGGGCACGACCCTGATCTTCCCGGCCGGCTCCTTGCGGTGGTATTCGAGGGCGGCCTGCTTGAGTTCTTCGAGTGACGGCATGGAGGGCTCGGCTGACGGAGGGTCCCGTCACCATGGTAGCGCGCGTGTGCGGCAGCCGTGGCCGGGCTGCGCGTCCCTCCCGGGACCAGGGCGACGACACCGCGGATGCAGCCAAGGTATGGCGGTGGCATGCAGCGGCTCCTTTCTGCGTTAATGGCATGCTGGGGACGCCTGCGCGGCGGCGTTCCGTCGCCTGCCACCCGGCCGCGCGATACTTGAGGAGGATACGGATTGATGGACACCCTGCATGCTACGGCGCGCCTGCGCCGCAAATCCCTCGTGCTTGCCCTCGGCACGGCGCTCGCGATGAGCGCCGCGCCCTCGATGGCGAGGTCCTTGCCAGCCGCGCAGGGCGCATTCGCGGACGGTCGCGCGTTCGAGCTCGGGTTTCCCGCCAACACCCCGTCGTGGCTCGAGCGCGTGCGCGCCCTCAAGGGCGGCACCCGTGGCGGGCCTTCGGCGCCAGTGACCAACTGCGATGACAGCGGCCCTGGGAGCCTGCGCGACGTCATTGCCACGGCACCGGAGTTCGCGGTGGTGGATCTTTCCACGCTGGCCTGCTCCAGCATCTCGCTGAGCACGGGCGAGATCGCGGTGCCACAGAAGAACCTCTACATCGTGGGCCCGGGGCGCGACGCGCTCACCATCGACGCCGGCGGCGCCGGACGCGCGTTCAACCTGCAGCACAAGTACGAATCCGCCGAGCCGGGCGGCATAACGATTTCCAGCCTCACCATCGCCAATGGCCGGAGCGAGGTCTCCGGCGGCTGCATCAGTGCAGGCGGCAACCTCGCACTGGAAGACGTGCGTCTCCACGACTGCCATGTCCACAGTCCGAGCGGAGCGGCCACCGGGGGCGCCATCTTTGCGTGGGGCAACGTCCAGATGGCCAGCAGCATCGTGAGCGGCAACACCGCAAGCGGGGCGGGAGGCACCAGCGGCGGCGCCGTCTGGACCAGCAAGTACGCCGTCGCCTACGAGAGCTCGCTCGGCCACAACACGGTCAGCAGTTCCACCGGCTCGGCCGATGGCGGCGCGATAGCGGCTTCCGCCGTCTACGCCTACGGCAGCCGCATCCACGGCAACGCCGTGATCGCCAGCGACGGCGTGGCCATGGGCGGCGGAATCGCGATGTTCGGGAATACCGATACCACCTCCTCGCCTCCCGCGTCCTACCTCATCTTCAGCACCCTCGCCGATAATCGCGCAGAAGGCGCCGCGGGCGCATACGGCGGTGCACTCCAGGCCGGCAGCGCGACCGGCGCGGATCTGGCGCTGGCGGGAGTGAGGATCCTGGGCAGCACGATCAACGGCAACCGCGCCACCTCGGCGTGCACCAGCTGTGATGTCGCCGGCGGCGGCGTCAATGTGGTTGGACTTGCCCAGGTCGGCTTTTCCACCGTGCGCGACAACGTCGCCGAACTGACCGCGTCCTCCTCGGGCGCGGCCCGTGGCGGTGGGCTCGCCAGCGCACCCGAGCTCGCTGCGCCGACCGTGGGCCTGATGCTGTTCCGCTCCACCCTGTCCGGAAACCGGGCCGCTTCGGTGGCGGGCCGCGGGCTGGGCGGCGGCATGGCGGCGGGAAACTACGGCATGCAGATCCAGCTATCCACCATCGCGGGCAATTTCGCCAGCCTGGCAGGCGGCGGCCTGTACGTGCCCGATACGCTCGTGGTGGCCCGCCTGGACGGCACGATCATTGCCGGCAACCAGGCCGTGCTGGGCGACGATCTTGGTGCACCGGCGCCCACCACCATCACGGGCGGGTACAACCTGGTCATGAACGCGGATCCGGTCGTGGCCCTGCCGCCCGACACATCGATGGCGGACCCGATGCTGCTGCCGCTCGCCAACTACGGCGGACCCACCGCAACCCACGCCCTGGCCGCGTGCAGCCCGGCCATTGACGCCATCCCGATGGAACGCCGCGACCTGGCCGGCGGTCCTGACAGCGACCAGCGCCTGGCACCTTATGTAGGGGTGTACGGCGCGGGCATGGACATCGGCTCCTTCGAGGTGCAGCCGGATGAGGACCTGGTGTTCCGCGACTTCTTCGAGGCCTCGCCCTGTCCGTGATGGGTTGGCCACCGGAATGCCGGCCGTCGCCGGCATTCCACAAGCGGCTGCTGGGAACAAGGCGGCCCAGCCGGGCTCGGCGTTCCCCGAGCGATGAGGTCTGGACTATGCAGGGACCGGCGCGGCTGGAATCCGGCCGCGCCGCTCACCAGCGCGGCAACTCAGTCGTCGAAGCCGTCCGCGAAGATGACGTCATCGCCCAGCGGGGCAAGGCGGATGCCGTCGAACCAGGCGTTGGCGGTCGGATTGCCAACGCCCGGAGCCGCCCCGTCCTGGGCGATGAGATGGACGGCAAGGCTGGTGCTGCGCGTCCATTCCGCTTCGGCCACGTCGATCACGACCGGCACCATGGCGCTCCAGGCATTGCCCCAGCCGGCGAAATGCTCGCCGAAGCGCAGCACCGCCCCGCTGCAATCTCCGGCCGGGTCACTGCGGATCAGGCTCCAGCCGACCAGGGCGCGATCGACTCCGGCGACGATCGCCCCAGCGGTCCGGCCGAGCGCGTCGAGCTGGTAGCTGCCGGGGCCGGGAATCCGCACGCACTGCGTGGAACTGATGCGACCGCCGGAGGCCACCGGGCCGGAAATCTTCAGCACGCCCGAGCCACTCGGCCCGGACGGGTTCTGGCTGGCGTCGTAGCTGATCGCGCTGCCACCGGACCAGAAGCGCAAGCTCCCGTTGAAGTCGCCGTTGCGCACCAGCGGGGTGACGTCCACGCGCTCGTAGGCACCGAGGTCGCCCGTGCCGAAGCGGTCCGGCACCAGCGGCAGGTCGAAGCCGCGGGTATTGCCGGCAAGGTCGAGGCCGCCACCGCTGGAGGAGAAGTCCACCGCCGGCGAGGCGGCATGCGGGCGGTAGTCGCCCTTCGCCGGATCGAGGAACAGCGGATCGCCCGCGATGACGGTCGGCGCCACCCCGCCAATGCCGGAGGCGTCGTGCACCAGCAGGTCGCCGACGCTGAGCGAACCGCCGCTCTGCGACAGCACGGGCTTTCCCGGCTGCCAGACGATCGAGCGGTGCAGCACGAAGGCCGCCGCGCTTTCGAGCACGTGCGAACCGCCGATCGCATTGCCCGCGAAGGTGCTGTTCTCGATCTTGAGCGTGCCGGGGCCACTGTTGCGGACCAGGCTGGCGCTGGTCTGGTTGTCGGCGAAGAGCGCGTTGTAGAGTGCGTTGGCATCCCCGCTCCTCGGGAAGCTGCGCAACACGTTGCCGCCCTTGTTGCCCTGCAGCGTCACGCGGTTGCCCTCGAATATGGTCTGATCCTGCAGCAGCAGCGTGGCTCCGTCCGTCGGCGTTCCGCCGCTGGTTTCGGCGCGGTTGCCCGACATCGTGTTGCACCCCTGCCCCGTCGCGCAGGAGACCGCACCGTCCGGCCGCCCACCGCACGGGCCATCGGCAACGTTCAGTTGAACCACTGCTCCCGTCGCGAACACGAGGCCACGCCACGGTTCGGCGTAGATGGCACTCCCGTTCTGTGCGACGTTTTCATTGATTCCGAAATCCCAGCCGCACAGCCAGCCCCGCGCCAGGCCGTTGTCCAGGGTTGCCTCGGAAGATCTCAGGTAGATGCCGCCTCCCGTGCCGCTAGCGGTGTTTCCCACGATGCGTACCGGCCGGTGCGGATCGATGCTGTACAGGTCGAGCATCGTGTGGCGGTCCTCTCCGAGGACGGCCACGCCGCCTCCATGGCGCGCATGGTTGTCGGTGATGGCGGCGGCCGCCCCGAGGCCCGGCGAGGCGATGCGGGCTCTCGCGCGGTTCACCACCTGGACGCCGCCGCCGTAGCCGCCCTCGACCGCACTGTTGGCCGGATTGATTCCCAGAGCCTCGTTGCCGCTGATCCAGGCCCGGTCCGCCGTCATCTGGAGCACGGCGTCACCCTCGACGCGGATGCCGCCACCGGAATATTGCGCGGTGTTGAACATGATGCTGGTGTCTTCGCCGATGATCAGCTCCGAAGGACCACTGCTGCCATTGAAGTTGATGCCACCGCCGTAACCCGCGTAGTTGTCGGTGATGGCGACATCGCGCGTCGCGAGCTTGCCGGCACCACTGAAATCGATGCCGCCCCCGTGTGCGCCCGCAGTCTCGTCGCCGCGGGTGATGAGCAGGCGTTCCAGCGTGATGTCGTTGCCGCTGCCGCTGATGGTGATCACGCTGTCGCGCGTGCCACCCTGGCCACTCAATGTCGAGCTGCCGGTGGCCGTGGCCGCCCCGCAATCCGGGTAGCCGCCGCGCAGGGTCAGCACCCGGGCGCTGACCTTGATGGCCTGCGCCGCATAGCCGCCGGTCTGGATGCGGATCTCATGCGTGCCACCCGCCGGCAGGGCATTGATCGCGCCCTGCACGGTGCCGTGCGTGCAGCCGGTATCATTGCCCACCGTGAAGGTTGCCGCGGCGGCGCCGCCGGCAGCGAATACGCCGAGGCACCCTGAGACCACGAGGCTGCCGAGCAGCCGCTTCCACATCGCCATGTCGATTCTCCGTTCCGTCCGGCGCAGTGCCGTCGATGCGGGTAACGGCGGGCGGGGCACGGTTGCGACACGTGCGGGTCGCCGAAGCTCAATCGACCAGCAGTGGCTCGATGCGCTGCATGAGCGCGGCGGTGGTGGCGCCGATCGCGGGCGCGGCGCGGCGGTCGTGGGCGGCCTGGCGGGCCAGCACGCGTGCCTCGTCGAGCTCCCCGGCGGCGGCAAGCTGGAGGGCCAGGCCCGCACGTGCCTGCGCGCGGGTGTGGAAGGGAATGCCGTCGACCGCATCGATGCGTCGCACCGCCTCGCGGAGCTGCAGGGTAGCGCCCGCGGCGTCCCCGGTCGCGGCCATGGCAAGGCCGAGCCCGACCAGGCTGTGGACGCGCCAGGCCGGCGGCGCATCCGGAATCCGGGTGCGGTAGAGCGCATCGCTGGCGGAAAAGGAGGCCAGCGCACCGGCGGCATCCCCGTGCTGCAGTTGCAGGCCGCCGAGCTTTTCCAGCGCGGCGCAGATCTCCCCATGGTCGGGATCGGCCATGCCGCGCAGGTCGGCCAGCGCCTCGTGCAGGAGCTGCAGGCCTTCCTGGACTGCTCCGCCCGCCGCAAGTTCGCCGCCCAGATTGGACTTGTAGGTGGCGGTCCGGCGGACGTTCTCGGGCCATTGCATGGAGATCGCGAGCGCCTCCCGGTATCCGGCGATCGCGGCGTCGCGGTTGCCGAGCCGTTGCTGCACGAAGGCGAGGGTGTTCTTCGAGGTGGCAAGGGCCGGGTGCGCGCTGCCGAGCGTCGCTTCGTCCATCGCCACCACCTGTTCGCCCAGTACCCGTGCCTCCTCGTTGCGGTTGGCGTCGATGAGGACCTGCCACAGGGTGTCGAGCGCTTCCGCGCGGGCCCGATGCGGTGCGGGAACGCTGGCCTCTGCCACCGCCACAGCCTCGCGGGCCAGCGCGTCGGCGGCCGTGAGGTCGCCACGCCGGCGCGCGTGGCGCGACAGCCGCTGCAGCGTCTCGGCCACCGCGAGGTGGCGATCGCCGTGGATCGCACGCTGCAGCGCAAGCGCTTCCTCCAACGGCTGGCGTGCCGCCGGGTCCTCCTGGAAGGCCGCCAGCACATCGCCGCGGGCCAGCAGCACGCGTACGCGCGTGGGCGGAGCGCAGGCCGTGCAGAGCCGGACCGCTGCGGCCGATTCCCGCAGTGCCCGTTCGCGCTCGAAGAGCTCCGCGCCGAGCTGGGCCGAGAACGCCAGCAGTCCGGCACGCAGGTCATCGCCCGCAGCGGCGTCGGCCAGCAGCGCGTCGGTCCTCGCACGCGCCGCGCCGCGGCGGCCGGCGGCCTGTTCGGCCCGCGCCAGCGCCAGGCCGGCCTCGATCCGCACCGGATCGGCGACCGGCAGCAGGGTTTCGGCCGCCGCCACGTTCGATCCCAGCAGCTCGACGCTCCGTGCGTGCTCGCCCTGACCGGCGAGCACCTCGCCGAGCGCGCTGACCAAGCTGATCCGCACACGCGGCTGCAGCAGGGTGGACTGCTGCGCCTCCACGATGCCGGCGGACACGACGTCCGCCACCGTCGGGGGCGCTAGGCGCGGCCCGGCGGGCCTCGCCGCGGCGAACACCTGCAGCAGGAACTCGCGTGTGCCGTTGGCGCGCGCGGCTTCGAATCGCGCCACCCGGGCCTGCCACAGCACCGCCGCGAAGGCGCCGGCGAGGGCCAGCATGAAGGCCAGCGCCAACACCACCACACCGCGGTTGCGCTGCACGAAACGGCGCGCGTGGTACCAGCGGGTCTGGCGGCGCGCCGTCACCGGACGCGCGGCGAGCAGGTGGCGGACATCGGCGGCGAGGCCGGCGGCGGAGGCATAGCGGCGTTCGGGCTCCTCGGCCAGGGCCTTCTGCACGATCGCGCCGAGATCGCCGCGCAGGCGCCGGCGCATGATCGCGGCGGCCTCCGGCAGCACGCCGGGTTCCTCGTTGCCGGATATGTAGGATGCCGGCGTCGCCGCCCTGCCGTCGTTGAGGCGCTGGCCGCTGACCAGTTCGCCGAGCAGCACGCCGAGCGCGTACACGTCGGTGGCCGTGGTCACCTGCGTGCCGAGCCGCTGCTCCGGCGCGGCGTAGGCCGGCGTGAACGGCTGATGGCCGGTGCGGGTGGCGTCCTCCTCCACCTCGTCGAGCAGCTTGGCAATGCCGAAATCCAGCAGCTTGACGTGCCCGTCGGTGGTCACCAGCACATTGGCGGGCTTGAGATCCCGATGCACGATCAGCGCGCGATGCGCGGCCTCGACCGCCTCGCACACGTTCAGGAACAGCTCGAGCCGCGCCTCCAGCCCGCAGCGCGCGCGCCTGACGTGGTCGGTGATGCGCTCGCCCTCGACCAGCTCCAGCGCGATGTAGGGCAGTCCCGCCCCGGTGATGCCGCCCTCCACCAGGCGCGCGATGTGGGGATGGCGAAGCTGCGCCAACGCGCGCTGCTCGCGGCGGAACTGACGCTGCGAATCGGCGCTGTGCAGGCCGCAGTGGAGCAGCTTGATGGCCACCTCCTGGCGCACGCCCTCGACCTCGCGGACGCCGCGGTAGACGGTGGCGAAACCGCCCTGGCCAAGGATGTCGACGAGCTCGAAGGGGCCGATGCGACCGCCGGAGGGCAGCGCGATCGCCACCGGACCGGTTGCCAGAGCCTCCATGCGCTCTCCGAGCGACAGCGCCAGCGGATCGGACCGGGTCGGATCGCACAGCATGGCGAGCACCCGCTCGCGCAGCCGCGGATCCGGGCAATGCCGGGCCAGCCAGTCCGGGCGGTCCCGCTCCGGCTGGGCCAAGGCACCTTCGTAGAGGGCGCGGAGTGTGCTCGGAAGGTCCATGCGACAGGGAACGCGGGAAAGGGCCGGGCTGCGACAGCGGGTCAGGATTCCAGGTCGGTGCGCAGGAACGCGCGGGCAAAGCGCCAGTCGCGGTCGATGGTGCGCCGGGTGAATCCGAGCACGCCGGCCGCCTCTTCAAGGGTAAGGCCGGCGAAATAGACCAGTTCGACCACGCATGCGGCGCGCGCGTCCTCGGCCGCCAGGCGCGTGAGTGCCGCGTCCAGCGCAAGTGCATCGGCGGCGCTGTCCAGCACCAGGTTCTCATCGCTTGCGGTCAGCGTCACCCGCAGCCAGTCGCCGCCGGCACGCAGGCTGCGCCGCGCCCGCGCGCGGTCGCACAGGAGGTGGCGCATCGCCTGCGCGGCGTAGCTGAAGAACTGCGCCGGGTGCTCGAAGCGGAGCTCCGGATCGGAACCGAAGCGCAGGTAGAGATCGTGCACCAGCACCGTCGGCTCGAAGGTCGTTCCCGCCTGCGCGGCCAGGTGCCGACGCGCGACGGCCTTCAGGCGCTCGTAGGTGGCGGCAAAGAGCGGCCCCGGCGCATCACCCGCGCCCTCGCTGTCCGGCAGTGCGGCTTCCCGGCATCCACCCATGTCGGCTCCCGTCGCTGCGGCGAGTCTAGCCCGCACCCGAGCGCTGGAGAAGCCGATCCGTCCACGTCACAGGCCGGTCGGTCATTTCCCCGAACCCGATGGAAGTGGCCACGGCGTCGATCGAAGCATCGCGGCTGAAGCCGCTCCCACACGGCCGCGGAAGGGCATGCATGCGGTCGGCGCGTCGCCCCGCGCACGCCGGCGCAGCCATCAGTTCTTCCCAGCCTCGAGGTAATCCAGCGCCGCCTGCAGCATGGCGGTGCTGCCGGTGGCGAGCGCGCCTTCATCGAGGAAGAACTTCGGCGAGTGATTGCCGGGCGCGGTGGCGGGATCGCTGTCTGGCGGCGTCGCGCCGACGAAGAAATACACGCTTGGCACTTCGATGGCGCGGCCGAAATGCGGGAAGTCCTCCGAGGCGGTCCAGCGGCGGGCTTCCTCGACGTGCTCCGCGCCTAGCGCCGCTTGGAGGCTGGCGCGCAGGCGGCGGGTCAGTGCCGGATCGTTGTAGTTGACCGGGTTGCTGCTGTCGACGGACAACGGGACCTGCAGCTCGACCGTGGCGCCATGCGCGGCGGCCACGTGGGTGGTGATATCGCGCAGGCTGGCCAGCGCCTGCTGGCGCATGTCCTCGTCGAAGGCGCGCACGGTGCCCTGCAGTTCCGCCCGTTCGGGCACGATGTTGAAGCGCGAGCCGCCATCGAAGATGCCGAAGGTGACCACCGCCGGTTCCTTGTTGATGTCGAGCTTGCGGCTGACGATGGTCTGCGCGGCGGTGACGATCTCGGCCGCGGTGACGATCGGATCGACACCGGCCCAGGGCGTTGCGCCGTGGCTTTGGCGGCCCTTCACCACGATGCGAAAGGTATCCGAGCTCGCCATCGCGCCGCCTTCGCGGACGGCGACGGTGCCGACCGGCAGCGTGCTGACCACGTGCATGCCGAAGATGGCATCGGGCCGCAAGGCCTCGAACACGCCCTCCTTCACCATCAGCGGGGCGCCGCCTTCCTCGCCGGGCGGGGCGCCCTCCTCGGCGGGCTGGAAGATGAACATGACCTCGCCCGGCAGATCCCGACGCTGCTTCGCGAGCGCGGCGGCGACGCCAAGCGTCATCGCCATGTGCGCGTCGTGGCCGCAGGCGTGCATCACGGCGACCTGCTTGCCGAGGTATTCGCCCTTCGCCTTCGAAGCGAAGGGAAGCTCCACTTCCTCGCTCACCGGCAACGCGTCCATGTCGGCACGGATGGCGAGCTTCGGACCCGGCCGGCCGCCCTTGATGACTCCGGTGACACCGGTATGGGCGATGCCCGTGCGCACCTCGTAGCCCATCCGGCGCAGCTCCTCGGCGACGATCTTCGCCGTGCGGGTCTCGCGGTTGGAGAGCTCCGGGTGCTGGTGGAAATCGCGCCGCCAGGCGCTCATCTGCGGCAGCAGGGGCGCGAGTTGCGTCGCGGCCGGTTCGGCCGCCCCGGCAGGCAGGGCCGTTGCGATCGCGAGCAGCAGGCAACCGGCTGGGAGGATCCTGGTCATGGCACGGCTCCGGCGGGAAAGGGCCCATCACAGCCGATCGAGTGCGGCGATACAAGCGCAGCGCTTCGCCGGCGCGCGCGCCGCTTGCCCTCGCCCTCGCCTTGGCCCTTGCTCCGGCGCTTGCCGCCAGCACGGCGACCGCCGCTCCGGGCGATGCCTACGCGACGCGGCTCGCGCTGCGGCAGTGGCACCAGGCCGGCGGCGGCCATTCCGCGGCGCAAGCACCGCCGGCTCCCGTCGGCACCACGCGGCCGGTCACGAGCTGCGCGGACGACGGCGATCCGGGCACGCTGCGCAACGTGCTCGCCAGCGCCGAGGAGGGCGACATCGTCGACCTCTCCGCGCTCACCTGCAGCACGATCACGCTGACCCAGGGCGAGCTCGACACCAGCGTGCTCGGCGAGCACCACCTCTACGACATCACCGTCCAGGGCCCTGGCCGCGACGCACTGACCATCGACGCCAATGGTCTCTCGCAGGTGTTCATGGTCGGCGGCTTCTCCAGCAACACCGGCACCTTCACGCTCAACGACGTGACCGTGGCCAACGGCAGCTACGCGGGGAGCCTGGCCGCCTGCATCCTCGGCTTCGGCGGCGCGGTGGAGCTCAATCGCGTCACCGTCACCAACTGCCATTCCAGCGGCACCCAGAAGCTGGTGTTCGGCGGCGCGGTGGACGTGACGACGCTGCGCATGACCGACAGCGCGATCACCGGTTCCAGCCTGACCGCCACCGGTGTGAACGGCACCGGTATCGGCGGCGGCGCCTACTCGACCGAGGATGCCACGCTGGTGCGCAGCACCGTCAGCGGCAATACGGTGGTGGCGCCGTGGGCCGACCGCGAGGGCTACATCACGCGCGGCGGCGGCCTCTACGTCAACGGCAACCTCGACATGGTGGACAGCACCGTGTCGGGCAACGCCATCTCCGTCAGCAACGATGGCGAGGACGCCGGCGGCGGCGGCATCTACGTGCGCGGCGTGGCCTCGATTAATGGTTCGACGATCTCCGGCAACAGCGCCGACGGCAGCGGTGGCGACATCTTCAAGGCCGTGTTCAGCATCTGGGGCGACCCGCCGCCGCCGCAGGACACGCGCATCGAGCTCTTCAACAGCACCGTGTCGGGCAACTCCGCGACCACCGGCGCCGGCCTCCTCACGCGGCGGCCGGCGCAGCTCTGGAACAGCACCATCGCCTTCAACCAGGCCAGCGGCAGCGGCGGCGGCGTACTGCTCGACACCACCGGCGCGGATGGCGCGGCGGGCGCGCTGGAGCTGCAAAGCACGATCCTTTGCCAACAACACCGACGCCCTCGGCGCCAGCGACCTCGCCGCCGACGCGGTGGTGGCGATCAGCGGCGCCAACAGCCTGGTCATGGCTGCGGACGGACTGCTGGAACTGCCCGCGGACACGCTGCAGGACGACCCACTCCTGTCGCCGCTGGCGGACAACGGCGGCCTGACGCCCACCCATTCCCTCGAAACCGGCAGCCCGGCTCTCGACGCCGGCAACAACGCCGCCGCGCTCGAGTTCGACCAGCGCGGCGAGGGATTCCCGCGCGTGGTCGGCAGCGCGGCCGATATCGGCGCCTTCGAGCAGCAATCGCCGCCGGAAGACGACACCATCTTCCGCGACGGCTTCGAGGGTTCGCCGCCACCGGTGGATTGATGGCGGGATCACCACGGGCCGGTGCCGTTGCCGCATCCACGGCGCGTCGGTCGCGCAGGCCGATCTGCACGGGCGCCAGCTGCAGGCCGGGGCCATCCATGGCGCCCCGACGGCTTTCGCCGCGGTCGTGCAAGGCCTTGTCGCGACCACGGTCGCTCCTGCAGGTGGGTTGCTGGGGCGCGCAGGATCAGGGCTGCTCGTCGCGCGCGAGCAGCCAGTGCTTGATCGCCTTCTGGCGCACGTAGTTGGCCTCGATGAGCGCGAACACCAGGCCGCGCCAGCCGTCGAGGAAGCCGAGGCGCAGCACGTAGCCGCGCAGGAAGCGCCAGGCCGGGGACAGGATCATTGCGGCGAGCGAGGCCGGCTTGCCGCGGCCATGCTGGTAGGCGGCCATCATCGTCGAATAACGGTCCATGCGGCGCATGTGGTCGGCCAGCGAGCGGTAGGCCTGGTGGTCGAGATCGCCGGCGAGGCGTTGCACCGGCCCGTCCACGCGAAGCTGCTCGTGGATCTCGCGCTCGCCGCGCCAGCCGCCGCGGCGCCGGTCGAACAGGCGCAGCACGCGATCGGGATACGCGTTGCCGTGCCGGAGCGGGGCGCCGAAGTAGTGCGTGCAGCGCGCGAAGCGGTAGCCCGCCGCGCCCGCGAAGCCGCCATCGCGCGCCGCCTCGATGGAGGCGCCCAGGGCCGGCGTCACGCGCTCGTCGGCATCGATGGCGAGCACCCAGTCGTGCCGCGCCGCCTGCACCGCGAAGTCCTTCTGCGTGCGGTAGCCGTCGAACGCCCGTTCCAGCACGCGCGCGCCTTTGGCCGCGGCAAGCTCGCGAGTGCCGTCGCTCGACCCCGAGTCGACCACCACGACCTCGTCGCAGAAGGCCAGCGAGTCCAGGCAGGCCTCGATCCGGTCGGCCTCGTTCAGGGTGATGATGCAGGCCGAAAGCGGCTGCCGGGATGAGGGATCCATCGCCCTAGCGTAGCCGAGCCCGCCACGGAGCAGCGAAGTCGCAGGCGCTTGCCGGGCCCGGTGCCTGGCGGCGCCGCCTGCGCTATCCTCGCTGTCTCCTTTTTGCAACGCAGGACGGCGGCATGGCGAACGGCGCACGCGTGCTGGTGGTCGACGATGAGCCGGACATCCGCGCGACGATCGGGGACATCCTCGAGGACGAGGGCTACACGGTCGACGTGGCCGACTCGGCGGCGGCGGCGCGCGAGGCGCGGCGCCTGCGGCGTCCGGACGTGGTGCTGCTGGACATCTGGATGCCCAACGGCGATGGCATCAGCCTGCTGCGCGAGTGGAGCGAGCGCGGCGGCCTGCCCTGCCCGGTGATCATGATTTCGGGCCACGGCACGGTGGAAACCGCGGTCGAGGCGACCCGGCTCGGCGCCTGGGACTTCATCGAGAAGCCGATCTCGCTGGCCAAGCTGCTGCTGGTCGTCGAGCACGCGCTGGAAGCCAGCCGCCTCAAGCGCGAGAACGAGGGCCTGAAGCGGCAGCTGCCGGCACCGACCGACCTGGTCGGCTCCGGCAATGCAATGCAGGCGCTGAAGGCGCAGATCGACCGCATTGCCGCGCACGACACCGGGGTGCTGATCCAGGGCGAGCCGGGCACCGGCAAGGAAACCCTGGCGCGCGCCATCCACGAGCGCAGCGCGCGCCGCGGCGGGCCGTTCGTGGTCGTCGCGGCCGGCGCGATCGCCCGCGACCATGCCGCGGCGGCGCTGCTCGGCAGCGAGGACAACGGTACCGCGCAGCAGGGCCTGCTGGAGCAGGCCAACGGCGGCACACTGTTCCTCGACGAAGTGGCCGTGCTGGACCCGGAACTGCAGCTGCGCCTCTCCAGCGTGATCGAACGACGCGCGCTGATCCGCGCCGGCGGACGCGAGCCGGTGCCGGTCGACGCACGCGTCATCGCCGCCAGCGCGCAGGAGCTCGAGGCGCTGGTCGCCGCCGGCCGCTTCCGCGAGGAACTCTATTACCAGCTCAAGGTGGTGCCGCTGGCGATGCCGGCGCTGCGCGAGCGCGCCGAGGACATCCCCGAGCTCCTGCGCTACCACGCCGACTGGTTCGCCAACCGCGACGCGCTGCCCTACCGCAGCTTCGGCGTGGCGGTGCAGAACCGCCTGCGCCACCATCCCTGGCCGGGCAACGTGCGCGAGCTGCGCAACCTCGTGCAGCGCCTGCTGGTGCTCGGCGGCGGCGGCGAGGTCGGCCTCGCGGAAGTGGAGAACGCGCTCGGCCACGCCGCGCCCGCCCCGGCCAGCGCACCCGCCGGCGCGGCGATCGACTACAGCCTGCCGCTGCGCGAGGCACGCGAGCAGTTCGAGCGCGCCTATCTCCTGCACCAGCTCGGCGCCGCCGGCGGCAGCGTCGGCAAGCTGGCCAAGGCGGTCGGCATGGAACGCACGCACCTCTACCGCAAGCTCAAGGACCTGGACATCGATCCCCGCGCCGCCGCGCGGGAGGCGTGAGAAAGACCGCGGCCATCACGACTACGGAGCAGCCATGCGACGCACGATCATCTCCCTGTTGGGCGGACTGGCACTGGCGCTCGCCGGAACCGCGGCGGCAGCCGGCCTGGAACTGGCGCCGAAGCGCATCGAGGCGACCACGACCGGGTACGAAATAGAGGTCAAGTACCCACACACCGGCATCGCCGAAATCGACCGCGACACCGATGCCTGGATCAGCCAGGAGGTCGCCGCGTTCAAGGACGGCTACGAACCGGCCGAAGGCAGTTCGGCGCCCTGCTCGCTGGCGATCGCGTGGCGGGCCGCGCGCAACGACGCCACGCTGCTCGCCATCGCCTACGAGCAGACCGGCTACACCGGCGGCGCGCACGGCAGCTTCAACCACGTGACGCGCAACTACCTGCTGCCGGAGGGCCGGCGACTGGAACTTGCCGAGGTGCTGGACGGCCAGAAGGGGCTCGCCCGCCTCAGTGAATTGACGATCAGGGACCTCGAGCGGCAGCTCCTGCCCGACGGACTGAGCGATGCGGAATGGATCGCCCGCGGCGCGGGAACGGACTGGGACAATTTCCAGCATTTCCTGCTGCTGCCGGAGGCCCTGAAGATCCTCATCGATCCCTACCAGGTGGCCTCGTGGGCCAGCGGCCCGCAGCAGGTCACGATTCCGCTTGTCGAACTGTCCGGAGTGCTGCGCGCCGGTTTCAACGCGGCGGCCGCCTCGTTCGACTGCACGAGGGCGGCGAGCGCCGTCGAGCGCGCGGTATGCGCCGATGCCGCCTTGGCCGGGCGCGACCGCGACGTCGCGGCCGCCTATCGGCAACGGCTCGCGGCGCTGGACGAGGCCGGCCAGCGGGAACTCCGCAGCCAGCAGCGGCGCTGGCTGGTGCGACGGGATTCCCTTTGCAGCAGCGATCAATCGGGCGCGGCCTTCACCGGCTGCCTGGCCGGCCTCTACCGCCTCCGCCAGGCCGAACTCGGCAACGCACGCTGATGCCCGCGATCCGGCCGTTCCAGCCGTCCCTTGCTGCACTGCGGAACCTTTCCGCGCGCGACGGGTCGAAGAAGCAGTTTCATTCACACTCCGATTCGGCGTCGCCGGCTCCGCCTGCGGCGCCTTTTTTTTGTCCGCGGCGCGCCGCGCCGCCCCTGAACAGGGAATGCGCATGAAACTCGACGGCAAGGTGGCGATCGTGACCGGCGCGGCCAGTGGCATCGGCAGGCGCATCGCCGAGGTCTATGCCGCCCATGGCGCGGCAGTGGCGATCGCCGATCTCGACCTCGCCGGTGCCGAACGGGCGGCTGAAGCGATCAACACCGGCGGCGGCCGTGCCATCGCTGTCGCCATGGACGTGACCGACGAGGCGGCGGTCGATGCGGGCGTGGAAGGGGTGGCGGGGCAGTTCGGAGCCGTCGACATCCTGGTCTCCAATGCCGGCATCCAGATCGTCGCGCCGGTCGACCAGCTTGCCTACGCCGACTGGAAGAAGCTGATGGCGATCCACGTCGATGGCGCCTTCCTCACCACCCGCGCCTGCCTCCGCCGGATGTACGCGCGCGGCCGCGGCGGCGCGATCATCTACATGGGCTCGGTGCATTCCAAGCTCGCCTCGCCGCTCAAGGCGCCCTACGTCACCGCCAAGCACGGCCTGCTCGGCCTCGCCCGCGTGGTGGCCAGGGAAGGCGCCGAACACGGCGTGCGCGCCAACGTGATCTGCCCGGGCTTCGTGCGCACGCCGCTGGTCGAGAGGCAGATTCCCGAGCAGGCCCGGGAGTTCGGCATCTCCGAGGAGGCGGTGGTGAAGGACATCATGCTGAAGAACACCGTGGACGGCGAATTCACCACGCTCGACGACGTCGCCGCCTGTGCCCTCTTCCTGGCCGGCTTCCAGACCAATGCCCTGACCGGGCAGAGCATCGTGGTCAGCCACGGCTGGTGCATGGAATGAGCACCCACGCAGGCGCCGGGCTGAAGGCATGACCGCGGCCTCGCCCCTGCTCGAGCGCCTGCGCGCGCAGCTGGGTGGCCCGCGCGATGGCGCGCTGCTGCGCTTCTCGCTCGGCAACGCGCTCCTTGGCGCGGGCGATGCGGCCGCGGCGGCGGAAGCGTTTCGCCAGGCGCTCGACTTCGATCCGGCCTATTCGGCGGCGTGGAAGATGCTCGGCCGGGCGCTGCAGCACGCCGGCGACCGTGTCGGTGCGATCGACGCCTACGAGCGCGGCATCGACACCGCGCAGGCCCGCGGTGACGAGCAGGCGCGCAAGGAAATGGCGGTGTTCCTGAAGCGCCTGCGCGCGGGCGCTGGCTGAGCCGACATCCGCGCCAGCGGTTCCGGCCCTCCGGGCAGGTGGCGAACGCGGAAGCGTGCGGCCCGGTGGCCGGCCCTCCCACACGAGCGCGCAGCGCGTCGCGCCAGGAGCGGTGACGGCCGCAAGCGCGACAGGCGCGCCGATCGCTGGAACAATGCGGCCTCCGCCGACGCCACCGAACCGATGCCCGCCTTCGCCTACCAGGCCCTCGATGCCACCGGCAAGACCTGTCGCGGCGTGCTGCAGGGCGATACCGCGCGCGCGGTGCGCGGCATCCTGCGCGAGCGCGGCCTCAGCCCGCTGCGGGTCGATGAGGTCGGCGAGGGTTCGCAACCACGCCGCGGGCTGCAGCGTGGTCTCGGCGGGGCGGCGCTGGCCCTGCTGACCCGCCAGCTGGCGACGTTGATCGGCGCCGGCCTGCCGGTGGAGGAGGCGCTGGCGGCGCTCTCCGAGCAGGCCGCCAGCGAGCGTCAGCGCGCGCTGACGGTAGCGCTGCGCGCACGGGTGATGGAGGGCTCGACGCTGGCCCGCGCGATGGCCGGGTTCCCGGACAGCTTCCCGGATGTCTACTCGGCCTCGGTGGCCGCCGGCGAGCAGTCCGGCAAGCTGGAAACGGTGCTGGAAAAACTCGCCGACCACGCCGAGGCGCGCGACGCGCTGGCGCAGAAGGTGCTCGCCGCGCTGGCCTATCCGCTGCTGCTCGGCATCGTCGCCGTCGCCGTGGTGGCGGGTCTCCTCGCCTGGGTGGTGCCGCAGATCGTTGGCGTGTTCCAGAACCTCGGCCAGACCCTGCCGCTGGCCACGCGCGCACTGATCGCGTTCTCGGCCTTCGTCCGTGGCTGGGGCTGGCTGCTGGTGCTGGCCCTGGTGGCGGGCGCCGTGGGCTGGCGCTTGGCCTTGCGCCGCGAAGCCGTGCGCCGCCGCCGCGATGCGCTGCTGCTGCGCCTGCCGTTGGCCGGGCGTCTGGTGCGCGCGGCCAATACGGTGCGCGCCACCCGCACGCTGGCCCTCCTCGCCGGCAGCGCGGTGCCGCTGCTCGACGCGCTGGCCATCGCCGCCGGTGTGGTGGCGAACCGGCCGATGCGCGAAGCGCTGCTGCAGTCGGCGCTCAAGGTGCGCGAAGGGGCGTCGTTCTCGCGTGCGCTCGGCGACAGCGGCCAGTTCCCGCCGGTCGCGCTGCGCCTGATCGCCAGCGGCGAGCGCTCCGGCCAGCTGCCGCGCATGCTGGCCGAGGCCGCCGCCGAGCAGCAGCGCGAACTCGACCGCTGGCTGACCGCGCTGACCAGCGTGCTCGGCCCGGCGGTGATCCTCGCCGTCGGCGCCATGGTCCTCTTCATCGTGCTCGCCATCCTGCTGCCGATCTTCAACCTGAATCAAATGGTCAAGTAGCCGGGATTCGGGATTGGGGATTCGGGATTTGGCGTCGCGCCGCCTGGCGTCCCGGTCTCCCTTGCTTTGCCTGTAGCAGGTGAGGCAGCCTCTGCACTCGCGCGACCTGCTGTTCCGAATCCCGAATCCCGAATCCCCAATCCCGGCCCCCAATGCTCCGTTTCGACAACGTCAGCAAGCGTTACGTGACCGGGCTCGACGTGCTGGCGGGCCTGAGCTTCGAGGTGGCGGCGGGCGAGATGGTGTTCGTGACCGGGCATTCGGGGGCGGGCAAGAGCACGCTGCTGAAGCTGGTCGGGCTGCTGGAACGGCCCACGCGCGGCCAAGTGCACGTGGACGGGGCGGATCTCGCGCGCGTGCGCAGCCGGGGCATTCCCTACCTCCGCCGGCGCATCGGCATGGTGTTCCAGGACCACCGCCTGCTGCTCGACCGCAGCGTGTTCGACAACGTGGCGCTGCCGCTGCTGATCACCGGCACCCCGCGCGGCGAGATCGCCCGCCGGGTGCGCGCCGCGCTCGACAAGGTGGGACTGCTGGCGCGCGAGCGCGCCGCGCCGCAGATGCTCTCGACCGGCGAGCAGCAGCGGGTCGGCATCGCCCGCGCCATCGTCGGCAAGCCGCCGCTGATCATCGCCGACGAGCCGACCGGCAACCTCGACCCGCAGCTCTCGGTGGAGATCATGAATCTGTTCGCCGAGTTCGGCGAGGTCGGCACCACGGTGCTGGTGGCGAGCCACGACCTGTTCCTGCTCAAGCGCATGCGAAAGCGCGTGCTGGTGCTCGACCACGGCCGGCTGATCGACGACTTCCGCCCGGGCGAGGCGGCATGAGCGCACGCCACCGCAGCGGCGGGGAAGCGGCCGCGACACGTCGCCCGCGCCGCCCCTGGCGCGAGCTGCTGGAGGCGTGGCGGGACCAGCATTTCTACAGTTTCTTCTCGAGCCTCGGGCGGCTGGCTGCACGACCCTTCACCAGTGCACTGACGGTGCTGGTGCTCGGACTTGCCCTGTCGCTGCCGCTGTTCTTCTGGCTCGCCTACGACAATGCCCGCGCATGGTCGGGCGGGCTGCGCGAGGCGCGCGACGTCACCGCCTTCCTCGACCCGGCCGGCGATGCCGGCGCCGCCGTCGCGCTCGCGGACGAACTGCGCCGCCGCGACGACGTCGCCGCCGTGCTGGTGCGCAGCCCCGAACAGGGCCTGGCCGAGCTGCGCCAGCTGGCGGGGTTCGGGGCGGCGCTCGACGTGCTCGACGGCAATCCGTTGCCGAGCGTGCTGGTGGTCACGCCGCGCGCGGCCGATCCCGCGTACGATCCTCCATTGGTGGCAGAGTTGCGGGCCGACCCGCGCATCGACCTGGTGCAGTACGATGCCGCGTGGCGGCGCAAGCTGTCGGGGATCCTCCAGCTGGGCGAGCGCCTGGTGGCGGTGGTCGCGGCGCTGCTGGCGGCGGCGACCCTGCTGGTGATCGGCAATACCGTGCGAATGGATATCCAGACCCGTACCGAAGAAGTGGCGGTCATGCAGCTGATCGGGGCGAGCGACCGTTTCGTGCGGCGCCCGTTCCTGTATTCGGGCCTGTGGTACGGCCTGCTCGGCGCCCTGTGCGCGCTGCTGGTCGTGGTCGCGGTCGAACTCGCGCTGGCCGCGCCGCTCGGGCGGCTGCTGGGCGAATATGCCCAGGGTGCCGGCGTGCGCGGGTTGGGACCACCGCTGGCGCTGGTCGTGCTCGGCGCCGGTGCCGCGCTCGGCTGGATCGGCGCCTTCATCGTGGTGGCGCGCCACCTCGCCAGCGGCAGGCCGGCGCGATGAATGCCGGCATCTCGCTGACGCGCCACATCAGCAGCGACGCACCGCAGGTACTGGTGGTGGATGGCTCGCGGGTGGTGCGCCAGCTCATCGAGCGGGTGCTGAAGGCGGAACTGCCGGCCAGCGAGGTGATCGGCTGTGGCAGCGGCAGCGAAGCGCTGGCGTCGCTGGAAACCCGCGTCGTCGATCTCGTCACGATCGCGCTGCGCCTGCCCGACATGGACGGGCTGGAACTCGCGCGGCGCATCCGCGCCGCATCCAACCAGGCCTATATCCCGATCGTGGTCGTCTCCGGCGACGTGCAGGAGCGCCTCATCGCGCGCGCGCTGTCCGCCGACGTGACCGACTACTTCGACAAGTCGCTCGGCTTCGAGGCGCTGGCCGCCTTCATCCGCGGCTACGTGCATCCGGAGGGCCGCACCAGCGGCGACATCCTCTACGTCGAGGACAGCCGGGTGGTCGCGCTGGCGACGCGGCGCATGCTGGAGAACAGCGGCTTCACGGTGATTCACGTGGTCAGCGCCGAAGCGGCACTGGAACACCTCGAGAACGCCCTCGCCAGCGGCGACGGACGCGGCGCGGACCTGGTGCTGACCGACGTCAGCCTCAAGGGCGAGCTGAGCGGCGGCGACCTCGTCGAACGCATCCGCGGCGATTTCGCCTATGCCAAGGGCGAACTGCCGGTGCTGGTGATGACCGGCGACGACAATCCGGCGCGGCAGGGCGCGCTGCTGCGTGCCGGCGCCAACGACCTCGTGCACAAGCCGGTCGAGGAGCGGCTGCTGGTCACCAAGCTCAAGTTCCAGCTCCGCGTGGCGACGAGCGGGCGCGTCGCGGGGTGAGCGCGGCGGTGCGCCTGGAGCCGTCCTGGCTGGCGCGGCTGGGTGCCGAATTCGAGCGCCCGCGCATGCGCGCCCTGGCCGATTTCCTGCGCGCCGAAAAGCAGCGCGGCAGGACCATCCATCCGCCCGGCCCGCGCATCTTCGCCGCCCTCGACAGCACGCCCTTCGAGGAGGTGAAGGTGGTGATCCTCGGCCAGGATCCCTACCATGGCCCCGGCCAGGCGCATGGCCTGTGCTTCTCGGTGCTGCCGGGCGTGCCGGTGCCGCCCTCGCTGGCCAACATCTTCCGGGAGATCGAACGCGATCTCGGCATTGCGCCCGCCGATCATGGCTGCCTGCTGCCGTGGGCGCGGCAGGGCGTGCTACTGCTCAACGCCGTGCTCACGGTGGAGGGCGGCCGCGCCGGATCGCACCAGGGAAAAGGCTGGGAGGAATTCACCGACGCCTGCATCGAGGTCCTCGGCCGTGAACGCGAGGGGCTGGTGTTCATGCTCTGGGGCAGCCATGCGCAGCGCAAGGGCCGGCTCATCGATGGCCGGCGCCACTGCGTGCTGAAGGCGCCGCATCCCTCGCCGTTGTCGGCGCATCGCGGCTTCCTCGGCTGCGGGCATTTCTCACGCGCCAACGCCTGGCTGGCCGGTCGCGGCCAGACACCGGTTGACTGGCGGCTGCCGCCGAAGGAGCAGTTGGGACGGGGTTAAGCCGTGCGTCGCCAGCATGCCCTTGCAGCAGGGTCCCGCGGACCCGTTCGCGGCGCGAGCGGTGTACTCGCTATTTATCGAACTTGCGAGTACAATAATGGCCCATACGACAACGCCCGCATCCGGCGGGGAACTCGAGACGCTTTTGGCACTCGAAGCAGGTGAGTGCCAGACCTGTGTCGCTTCTTGAGGAGTCCAGACCTATGAGCAACACCCTCGTCGCCAGCAACTTCCCGATACCCAGCGCGCTGGGCAGCCTTGATGCCTACATAGGCGCGGTCCACCAGATTCCAATGTTGAGCCAGGACGAGGAGCAGGATCTCGCCCGCCGCTACACCAACGACGACGACGTCGAGGCCGCACGCAGGATGGTGATGTCGCACCTGCGCTTCGTGGTGCACGTCGCGCGTGGCTACTCGGGCTACGGCCTGCCGGTGGGCGACCTGATCCAGGAAGGCAACATCGGCCTGATGAAGGCGGTGAAGCGCTTCGACCCCGATCACGGCGTGCGCCTGGTGTCCTTCGCCGTGCACTGGATTCGTGCCGAGATGCACGAGTTCATCCTGCGCAACTGGCGCATCGTCAAGGTCGCCACCACCAAGGCGCAGCGCAAGCTCTTCTTCAACCTGCGCAAGTCCAAGAAGCGCCTGGGCTGGATGAATGCCGAGGAGGTCAACACCGTCGCCCGCGAGCTCGGCGTGCCCGCCGCCACGGTGATGGAGATGGAAGCCCGCCTCAATGGCCGCGACGTCGCCTTCGACGCCCCGGTCGATGCCGACGACGACGAGCGCCCGTCGCCCGCGGCGTTCCTGATCGACCACGGCGCCGATCCCTACCAGGCCGCGGAAGCCGAGTCGGAGGAGGAATCCAGCCTGGACACCCTGCACCAGGGCCTGGTGACGCTCGATGCCCGCTCGCGCGACATCATCCAGCGCCGCTGGCTCGACGATGGCGAGAAGGCCACCCTGCAGACGCTCGCCGACGAGTACGGCGTCTCCGCCGAGCGCATCCGCCAGATCGAGGCCAATGCGATGAAGAAGATGCGCGCGCTGTTCGTGGCCTGAGGGCCGGGACCGGAGATCGGGATTCGGGATCGAAGGAAGCAAAGCCCCGCGCCTCACATCGATGCGTTCAGACGGCCCCGCAAGGGGCCGTTCGCGTATCGGGATCCGGGGCGAAGGCCGTGGCCAGCCTCGTTGGATGCGTCCGCCGCCGGCAGGCGGGCTGCGGGTTGACGGTTCGCCGCGGCCGTTGCCCGATCCCCAATCCCGGCCTGCAGCGCGCTACCCTCCGGCCCATGATCGAAGGCGTTCACGAGTTCGGCCGGTTCCGCTTCGTGCCGCAGGCGCGCGAGTTGTGGCGCGGCGGCGAGCGCGTGACGTTGCCGCGGCGCACCTTCGAGTGCCTTGATTACCTGATCGCGCACCGCGACCGCGCCGTGCACCGCGACGAGCTCGTGCAGGCGGTGTTCGGGCGCCCCAACGTGTCCGATGCGCAGCTCGGCCAGGTGGTGCTGCGCACGCGCCGCGTGCTCGATGACGACGGCAACGCGCAGCGCATGATCCGCACCGTCGCCGGGTATGGCTATCGCTGGGTGGCGGACGTCGCCACGCCTGGGGCCGATGCCACGGCGGCGACCATCCAGGGAGCCGGGACGACGACGGAGGTCAAAGCGGCGGCCGGTGAAGCGCAGAGGGTGCTGCCGGCCTACCGCGCCACATCCCGCCGCCGGCTTTCGCGCGCAGCGCTCGCCATGGCCTTCGCTGTCGCACTGCTCGGCGTCGGCGTCTTCGCCGCCTGGTCGATGATGGCTCCGCGCCGACCGGGCCACTTTCCCAAGCCGGCCTCCGGAGTCTCGGCCGAGCGCCTGGTCGTGCTGCCGCTGCAGGTCGATGGCCTCGGCGAGGATGCCTGGGTGCGCCTGGGCGCGATGGATCTCGTCGCCGGACGCCTGCGCGAGGCCGGCTTCGGCGTGCCACCGAGCGAAAGCGTGCTCGGGCTCCTGCAGGGCGCACCCGGCACAACCGCCCCGGCCCAGCTCCGCGAGGCCACCGGTGCCCGCCTGCTGGTGCAGGGCAGCGCGACGCGCGCAGCACGCGGCTGGAAGGTGGGACTGATCGCCACGCCGCCGCAGGGCATGGCGACGCCGGTCGAATTCGCCGCCGCCGACCCGGTGCAGGCCGCGCGTGGCGCGGCCGACCTGCTGCTCGCCGCGCTCGGCCACGCCCCACCGTCCGGCGGCGAACGCGATGCCGCGCTGGATGAAACCCTGCAACGGGCACGCGCGGCGATGCTGGCCAACGAACTCGATACCGCCCGCGCCATCCTCGGCGACTCCCCGGCGCTCGCTGCGCAGCCCGAACAGCTCGCCTACCGCCTCGCCCAAGTCGATTTCCGCGCCGGCCGCCTCGACCGCGCCGAGGCGGCACTCGATCGCCTGCTGGGCGGCGCGGCGGCGCAGGCGGAGCCGCATTTCCGCGCGCGGGTGCTGATCGCCCGCGGATCCACGCGCATCCGCCGCGGCGCCTTCGCCGACGGCGGCCGCGATTTCGACGCCGCGCTGGCGGCGCTTGCCGGCAGCGGCGACGTGCCGGCGCGGGGCGAAGCGCGCCTGGGCCGCGCCAACAGCCTGGTCGCCGCACACCGCTATGGCGACGCGCTGGCCGATTTCGGCGCGGCGCGCGTCGACCTGGAAAGCGCCGGCGACCTGCTCGGCGTGGCGCGGGTGGACGCCAACCTCGGCATGCTCGAGCTGTACCGCGGCCGCCCGGCGGCCGCGCTCGGTTACCTGCCCGGCGCGGCCGAGCGCTTCCAGTCCTATGGCGCGCTGCACGAACTGCTGTTGACCCTCACCGGCCTCATCGATGCGGAACTCGCCATGCTGCAGCGCGACGAGGCCGCCGCGA
The DNA here is from genome assembly GCA_017305135.1 of Lysobacterales bacterium. Lineage (GTDB taxonomy): Bacteria > Pseudomonadota > Gammaproteobacteria > Xanthomonadales > Rhodanobacteraceae > Dokdonella_A. Next base: position 62,559 of record JAFKNA010000008.1, read on the forward strand.
CACTCGAGCGCGCCGCCGCGCTCAGCGCGCGCATCACCGATCCGGACCAGCGCGTCGACCTCCTGCTGAATCGGGCGCAGGTGCTGACCGGCGCCGGCCGCCACCGCGAGGCGCAGGCGGCGCTGGCGCAGGCCAACGCCATCGAGATGTCGGGCAACCGCGTGTTGCGCGCGCGCCAGCGCTCGCTGCAAGCCGCCCTCGCCGCGCAGGAGGCGCGCTGGGAGGCGGCCGCCACGGCGGCCGCGGCGGCGCTTGCGGACTGGCCCGTGGCCGGCGCCGATGGCGACCGCGCCGCGCTCGTGCGGATCGCCCAGCGCGCGCTGCTGGCGCTCGGCCGGGACGAGGAGGCGGCCGGCCTGTTCGACCGTTCCCGCGCGGTGCCGGACGCGGCCGCCGAGGCGCCGGGCGCGGTGGCCGAGGCCTTGGCCATGGCCGAGTGGTGGCAGCACCGCGGCGATGCCGCGCGCGCGGCCGCCTGGTTCAACGCCGCGGTGGCGGCCGCCGACCGTCGTGGCGTGCCGGCCGAGATCGTCGCGGTCGCGGCCGCGCGTGCGCCGGCCCTGCTCGCCGCCGGCCGCGACGCAGAAGCCGCCGCCATGATCGGCCTCGTCGCGCCCTGGGCTTCCCGCGATTTCGACGCCGCCTTGCTGCAGGTGCGCCTGTTCCATGCCCTGGACCAGCACGAGGCCTGGTTCAATGCGCTGCGCGAGGCGCAGCGGCTGGCCGGCGAGCGCGAGATTCCGGCTGGGCTGCTGGTGCGCCGCGGCTTTGCCGCGGACGCGCCGCGGGGCCGACCCTGAGACGGTCCGCGCAGCCCGTCGCGTTTTCCTTCCGGACGGCGCCGGACCGCGCTCCAGCAGGCTTGTCACACGGTTGGAGCGTGTTTGGAGCGACAGCCCGGGGCCGCCCGGCGAAGGATCGCCGGGACCGGCAGCGGGATGCCGCGCCGGGCCGCCTGATGACTGACCGGAGTGATCCATGACCGCGTTTTCCGTTCCGCTTCCCCGCTGCCTGGCGGCGGCGTGCCTCGCCTTCGCCGCATCGGCATCCGCCCAGACCGTGACCCTCACCGAACTGCCGACGCCGGCAGGCTACGGGGTCGCCGGCGTCGCCAATATCGCCAGCGACGGCACCGTCGTGGGCACCGTCTACCCGTCCGGGGAGGTCGTGCGCTGGGTGCCCGGCGAGGCTCCGGAGGTGCTCGGCGGCGACACCTACACGCTGGACAACGTGATGCCATTCATCTCCAGGGATGGTGCCGTGACCGTGGCTTCGAACTATTTCGACGATTACAGCCTCGCCGCGCCGGGATTCTGGCTCGGTGGCACCGACTGGGAGCGCGCCTCCGGGATGATCCTCACCTGGTCGACGCCGTACGGCATGTCCTGGGACGGTACGGTCCTGGTCGGCGGCGGCTACAACGACCCGCCGCCGGGGCAGTTCGCGCCCATCGTGCCGTGGATCTGGACCCTGCCGTCCGGCCAGCAGCTGCTCGACCTCCTGCCCGGCACCAGCAGCGGCCAGGCCTGGGCGGTGGCCGACGACGCCAGCGTCGCCGCCGGCTTCATCGACGGCGGAGGCGTCCGCCATGGCGCGCGCTGGGATGCGGGCGGGCCGGCCTGGATCACCGACCTCGACGGCGAGCGCGTCGGCCAGGCACTGGCGTGCAACGCCGACTGCTCGGTCATCGTCGGTGCGGGCATCGACAACGCGCCGGCGGGCGTGGCCCACCAGGCCTGGCGCTGGACCGCGGACGAGGGCCTGCAGTACCTCGGCACCGTGCCGGGCGGCGACCCCTCGGCCACGTACTACGCCTTCGAATCCACCGGCGATGGTTCGATGGTGGTCGGCAGCTACTTCACCATCGATCCGATGCTCGGCGCCCTCAACCGCGGTTTCCTGTGGACGCGGGACGAGGGCATGCAGGACATGACGGCCTGGCTGGCCCAGCACGGCATCGACTACGGCGAGGGCTTCTCCGACCTGGTGGTGAACGCGATCACGCCCGACGGCGACCTGCTGCTGATCAACGGCACCGACGCGGACTACATGCGCCAGCGCGCGGTGGTGCGCATCGTGCCGGGGGAGCCGGTCGAGGACTTCATCTTCACGGACGGCTTCGAGGGCTTCGGCCCGTTCTGAGGTTCCAGCCGCCCGGCCGGCGCGGTCAGTACATCTCGGCGGGATCCACGTCCACCGACCAGCGCACCCGGCGCTGGCCGCGCAGGGCGCGCAGGTGCGCCAGCCAGCCCGGCAGGAAGGCCTGCAGGCTGGCGTGGTGCGCCGACTCGGCCAGCACCTGGCCCCGGAACACGCCGGCGCGCAGGGGCATCGGCGCATCCAGCGGCCCGTGCAGCTCGACGCCGGGGCGGCCGCCATGCGCGGCCGCAGCGGTGAGGAACGCGTCCAGATCTTCCTTGCGCCGCGCTTCCGCGCGCAGCAGGGCGAGGCGCGTGCAGGGCGGCAATCCGGTGGCGCGGCGCTCCTCGAGCAGCCGGGCGGCGAAGGCCGCGTAGCCGCGCTCCAGCAGCAGGCGCAGCTGCGGATGGGCCGGATCGTGCGTCTGCAGGATCACCGTGCCGGCACGGTCGGCGCGCCCGGCGCGCCCGGCCACCTGCACGACGAGCTGGCCGAAGCGCTCGAGGGCGCGGAAATCCACGCTGTAGAGCCCCTCGTCCGCGCCCACCACCACCACCAGGGTGAGCCGCGGCAGGTCGTGGCCCTTGGCCAGCATCTGCGTGCCGACCAGGATGCGCGCGCCATCCTCGGGCAGCGACTCGAACAAGGCATCGCGCTGGCGCCGACCGCGCGTGGTGTCGCGATCCACGCGCAGCAGCGGCACGCCGGGGAAGCGTGCCGCCAGCGTTTCCTCGATGCGCTCGGTGCCGGTGCCGAGCGGCGCCAGTGCCAGGCTTCCGCAGCCCGGGCAGGCGCGTGGGGCGCGCTGTTCGCGGCCGCAATGGTGGCAGCGCAGCCGGCCCTCGCGCCGGTGCAGCGTGAAGGGGCGCTCGCAGGCGGCGCACTGCCCGCGCCAGCCGCAGTCCCGGCACAGCAGCACCGGCGCATAGCCGCGGCGGTTGCGGAACACCAGCACCTGCTCGCCACGCTCCAGGCAGGCGCCGATCGCATCCAGCGCGGGCACGGAAAAGCCGTGCTCCACGCGCTGCCGGCGCAGGTCGATCACCTCCACCGTCGGCGGGCGCGCATCGCCGGCGCGCTGCGGCAGGCGCAGGTGCCGGTAGCGGCCTTCGGCGATGTTGGCGAGGCTTTCCAGCGAGGGCGTGGCCGAGCCCAGCACCACCGGCACCGACAGCGCCCGCGCGCGCACCACGGCGAGGTCGCGCGCGTGGTAGCGCCAGCCGTCCTGCTGCTTGTAGGAGGCGTCATGCTCCTCGTCGACGATGATCGCGCCGGGGCGCGCCAGCGGCGTCAGGATCGCCGAGCGCGTGCCGAGCAGCACCATGGCCCGGCCGCGGGCGGCGTCGAGCCAGGTCCGCGCGCGCTCCACGTCGCCCAATCCGGAGTGGAGCATCGCGACTTCCACGCCCAGCCGCGCGCGGAAACGGCGCAGCGTCTGCGGCGTCAGCGCGATTTCCGGCACCAGCACCAGTGCCTGGCGGCCGGCGGCGAGGCAGGCATCGATGATGCGAAGGTACACCTCGGTCTTGCCGCTGCCGGTGACGCCGTCGAGCAGGAAGGGCGCGAAGCGGCCGAGCGAGCCGATCACTGCCTCCGCGGCAGCCTGCTGCGCATCGTTGGGTTCCGGACCATGCGAGGCCGGGAGGGATCGGCATGGCGGGTCCTCCACCCGCTCCACCCAGCCCCGCGCCAGGGCGGTGCGGACCGCGCTTGCTCCCCAGTCGCCGCCAGCCGTTCCGATTGGCCCGCTTTCCAGCGCCGCCAGCAGGCGGTCGATGCGCGTGCCGCGGCGGCGCGCGGGATCGTAGAGGGCATGTTGTCCGGCGGCGGTCAGGGCGAGCGCTGCCCGCGCGGGTGCGGGCAGCGCTCGCGGCGACCGCAGGGCGACCGGCAGCGCCGCGTGCAGCACCTCGCCGAGCGGATGCTGGTAATAACGGGCGGCCCAGCGCAGGCTGGCCAGCAGTTCGCCGGCAAGCAGCGGCGCGGGATCGAGCACGGCCCCGATCGCCTTCAGCGCCGACCCGTCGCGGCCACTCCGGGCGGCGTGGGCCGTGACGATGCCCACTACGGGGCGCGGGCCGAACGGAACCAGCACGCGGCAGCCCACGGCCGGCAGCGGCTCGGGCGCGAGGTAATCGAAAGAGCGGTCGAGCGGCACCGGCAGTGCCACCTCCACCACGCCACCTCGCCCCTCGTCCCCCGGCTCGCCGCCCGATGTCGCAGCCGGGCTTGCAGGGTTCTTCTCAGGAAACATTCATGAAGATGGCTTAAATGCCGATGTGCATGGAGGTTTTTCGCTTATCCACACCAACTGTGGATAACTCTGTGGATCAAGCCGACGGGGTGGCTCTTGGGGCGCGTGGCATGGCCCCCCGCAACGTTTTGGTCACATTCTAACCAGCAGAAAAACAGCATAAGCAACAACGACTTGCGAATGCCGTCAGGACGGGTTCATGCTGCACCGCGAGATGGCCGCGGCGGACGCTTGCATTTTCGCGATTGTGTACAACCCGCTTTCACCTCACCCGCAAGCCCGCCGGCAGGACAGCGCGGCCCTGCGGCCACTCAGTTCAAGGCGAGGCTGATGAGCATCGCCGCAGCCACCGCAAACGACAGCAGGACCACGTAGCACCAGCCGGTGATCGAGTACTTCAGGAGCGTCATCGTCCACCCCTGCGCGTAGACGCGTTTCTGCATCAGCAGCAGATACAGCGGCAGCCAGGCCCACATCGCCGCGCGCAGCCACCGGAGCGGCGCCACCAGCAGGGCGGCGGAGGCCTCCGCCCAGCCGAGCACGAGCTGCAGCAGGGCCAGCAGCAGCAGCGAGAGGAAGATGAAGGCGTGGCTGTGCAGCGCCACCATCAGATGCTCCATGTAGAGCCGGCGCTTGAACACGTACATCAGCTTCAGCAGCAGCGCGAACAGCGGCAGCAGCACGAACATCGTCTGCGGCAGCACCGAGAATACGCCGGCGAACAGGTGCGCGGGATCGTGCTCGGCGATCAGCACGTTCTCGCGTACGCGCGCCAGCGACGCATTCAGGCCGCGATTGGCCCAATCCGGCGCCCAGCCGATCTCGAGCGGGTGCTTGACCGGATCCCAAGGCCTGCCATTGAACTCGATCGCGCGCTCGTTGGGATCGTCCGGCAGCGGCGCCCCGTCGGCGATCGCGGCATCGCGTTGCCGCAGCCATTCGCCGCGCTTGCCGACGCGTTCGGTCAAGGTGTCGATGCGCTTCTGCCGTGCGGCGGCGTCGGGCGTGCCAGCGGCAATCGCCGCGAACGCCGCCTCGCTGCGGCGGTCGAGCTCGGCGAGGGTCGGCGCCGACTTCACGCTCGAGAGCTCGTCCACGTCCGAGACATCAGGGCGCAGGTCGATGCCGCTGCCGGTCACGTTGATCGTGAACTGGATGGCGAAGAAGCACAGGATGCAAAGGAAGAAGAACAGCCGGAACGGCGTCACGTAGCGGGCGCGCCGGCCGGCGAAATACTCGATGGTGAGATAGCCGGGACGGAGGTAGAGCGGCGCGATCGAGCGGAACACGCGCGAGTCGACGTTGAACAGCGCCTCGCCGGCATCCGCCAGCACGCTGATGAGGTGGCGGATCAGGCCTTTTTCCGGCTGACCGCAGATCGCGCAATAGGCGCCGTACATGGGCGCGCCGCAATTGGCGCAGCGGCCGCGTGGCAGCGGTGCCGGCAGGGTGCGCAGGTCAGCGGTTTCGTCGCTCATGGGAAAATGCCGGCTCCGGCACCACGTGATGCGGTAGCCGCCACAAGATCATCTCGATGCAGGACAGTTTACACGCGCGTGCGGGCCGGCTTTCCGGGGAACTGAAGCCGATGTTGCGCCTCGCGCTGCCGCTGGTTTTCGGCCAGCTGTCGGCGGTCGGCATGAACGTGGTCGATGCGGTGCTGGCCGGGCACCTGGACGCGCACACCCTGGCCGCCGTGGCGGTCGGCACCAGCATCTGGTCGCTCGCCATCGTCACCGCGCTCGGCGTGATGATGGCGCTGCCGCCCTCCGTCGCGCAGCTCAACGGTGCTGGCCGCCACGAGGCGATCGGGCCGCTGTTCCGCCAGGCCATCTGGCTGGCGCTGGCGCTGGGCGTGCTGCTGACGGCGGTGACGGCGCTGCTCGGGCCGCGTCTGGTGGTGCTGATCGGCGTGGATCCGGCACTGATCGCGGACACCACGCTGTTCCTGCACGCGATCGCCTTCGGCGCGCCGGCGCTGACGCTCTACTTCGGACTGCGCGGGCTCAGCGAAGGGCTCGGCATGACCCGGCCCACGCTCTATTTCGGCCTGCTTGGCCTCGCCCTGCTGGGGCCGCTCGGCTACGTCCTCATGTACGGCCGGCTCGGCCTGCCGCGGCTCGGCGCGTTCGGCAGCGGCATCGCCACCGCGCTGGTGCTGTGGCTGCAGCTGGCGGCCTTCGCGATCTATGTGCGGCTGCGTCCGCAGTATCGCGAACTCGCACCGTTCGCGCGCATGGAGCGGCCGGACCCGCGCGCCCTGCGCGAGCTCCTCCACATCGGCCTGCCGATGGGCGTGACCCTGCTGATGGAGGCGAGCCTGTTCGTCGCCGTCGCGCTGGCGCTCGGCACACTCGGCACCGACATCGTCGCCAGCCACCAGATTGCGCTCAACGTGGCCTCGATCGCCTTCATGGTGCCGCTGGGCCTGGCCATGGCGAGCACGGTGCGCGTCGGCCACGCGGTCGGCCGCGGCGACATGATGGCGGTGCGCCGCGCCGGCTGGGTCGGCATGCTGCTGACGCTGGCGACGCAGGCGGTTTCCGCCTCGCTGATGCTGTTCCTGCCGACGCGGATCGCCGGCCTCTACACCGGCGACGTCGCCGTTGCCGCGCTCGCCGCGCAGCTTCTGGTGCTGGCCGGCCTGTTCCAGTTCTCCGACGGGCTGCAGGTGGCGGCCAACGGCGCGCTGCGCGGGCTCAAGGACACGCGCATCCCGATGCTCATCACCCTGTTCGCCTACTGGGTGGTCGGCATGCCGGTCGGCGGCTGGCTGGCGTTCCACCAGGGGCTGGGCGCGCGCGGCATGTGGATGGGCCTGATCGCCGGCCTCAGCGTCGCGGCGGTGCTGCTGCCGTGGCGCTTCTGGCGGCTGACGCGCCGCAGCCGCGCCGATTTCCAGTAGGCTACCGGACCCGGCGGCACTCAGGAATCCATCGATGGCCAGCAAGTCACCCGGCGTGGTCCGGCGCTTTTTCCGTGGCCTCTGGGACGCGCTCAACTTCACCCGCATGCTGGTGTTCAACATCCTGTTCGTGGCGGTGCTGGTGGCGCTCATCGTCGCCTTCTCCAGCAGCCGGCCGGCGATCGCGCCGCGCAGCGCGCTGGTGCTGGATCTCAAGGGCAGCATCGTCGAGCAGTACAGTGCGGATCCCGCGCAGCGCGCGATGGCCAACCTGAGCGGCAACGAGGCGCGCGAGATCCAGCTGCGCGACGTGCTCGCGGTGATCGACGCGGCCGCCACCGACGCGCGCATCGAGCGCATCGTGCTGGTGCCCGACGACATCTCCGGCGCCGGCTTCGCCAGCCTGCGCGAGATCGGCGCGGCGCTGGAGCGCTTCCGCGCCGCCGGCAAGGAGGTGGTCGCGGTGTCCGGCGGCATGGACCAGCGCCAGTACCTGCTCGCCGCCCACGCCGACCACGTCCTGCTGGATCCGGAGGGCGCGGTGGTGCTGGAAGGCCTGTCGAGCTACCGCAACTACTACAAGGACGCGCTGGACAAGCTCGGCGTGGCGGTGCACCTGATCAAGGTCGGCACCTTCAAGTCGGCGGCCGAGCCCTTCGTGCTCGACCACGCTTCCGACGCGGCCAAGGAAGCCGACGCCTACTGGATGGGTGGCGTGTGGCAGGAATACCTGGCGGAGGTGGCGGCGGCGCGCAAGCTCGACGCCACCGCGCTCGCCGATGACATCGCCCACTACGACCAGCGGGTGCTCGCCGCCAACGGCGACCTCGCCCAGGTGGCGCTCGGCCAGAAGCTCGTCGACGAGCTCGCCACCCGCGGCGAGGCACGCGAGTTCCTGCGCAAGCGCGGCGTGGCCGAAGGCAGCGATGGCTTCCGCCAAGTCGACTACGCCCGCTATCTCGCGGCGCTCGGCGCCGGCGCGACGCCGCTGGCCGGAGCCACGGTGGCGGTGGTGGTCGCCGAAGGCGAGATCGTCCCCGGCGAGCAGGGCCCGGGCACCATCGGCGGGCGCTCGACCGCGCAGCTGGTCCGCGCCGCGCGCGAGGACGGCAACGTCAAGGCACTGGTGCTGCGCGTCAACTCGCCCGGCGGCGATGCCCATGCCTCCGAACTGATCCGGCGCGAGGTCGAACAGACCCGTGCCGCCGGCAAGCCGGTGATCGTCTCCATGGGCGACGTCGCCGCCAGCGGCGGCTACTGGATCTCCATGGATGCCGACGAGATCTGGGCGCAGCCCAACACCATCACCGGTTCGATCGGCATCTTCGGCCTGTTCGTCACCGTCCCCGATATGCTGGCCAGGCTCGGCATCAACACCGACGGCGTCGGCACCACCCCGCTGGCGGGATCGCTCGACCCGCGCCGTCCGCTGTCGCCGCAGATGGAGACCATCCTGACCAGCGTGATCCAGCGCGGTTATGCCGAGTTCATCGGCAAGGTGGCGGCGGCGCGCGGCAAGACATCCGAGGAGATCAACCGGATCGCGCAGGGCCGGGTGTGGGACGGCAGCCAGGCGCTGGAGCGCGGACTGGTGGATGCGCTCGGCGGCCTCGACGAGGCGATTGCCGCCGCCGCCGAGCGGGCCGACCTCGGCGACGATTACCAGGTGCACTACATCGAGCGTGAGCTGAGCCCCTGGGAGCGGCTCGCGGTCAACCTCGGCAACAGCGAGGCGGCGCGTGCGCTGGCCAGCAAGGCCGGGCTCAGCCTGCCGGCGCTGCTCGTTGCGCCGGCCGAGGTGCGCGAACTCTCCGGCCTGGTCACGTCACTTCGCGGCCGGCGCTATGGCACGTTCGCGCATTGCCTGTGCGAGCTGCGCTGAGGCGCATGGCGGGGATCGGAATCGGGGATCGGGGATCGGGAATCGGGAATCGGGAATCGGGAATCGGGAATCGGGAATCGGAAGAGCATCGCGGCTGAAGCCGCTCCCACAACGGATCGAAGCTCACTGCTGGTCGTGGGAGGGAATTACGGCAGGCTTCCTGCCTGCCGCCCGTCGGGCCACCTGCGGCGTTCGCACGCGCTCCGGCGCGCAGTCAGTCCCGATGCTTTTGAAGCGCGGATCGGGGTGACCAGCGCAGCGGGAGCCACTCCCACGCGATCAACCGCCGGCGTCTTCCAGCTCGCGGTCACGCTTCGCCTTCTCGTCCTGGAGCTGCTTCTCGACGGCGCGGGCCTTCTCCAGCGCCTTGAGCTGCTCATCGACGACGGTCTTGCCGCGTACCGGCGCGGCCTGTGCCTGCGGTGCCGGGGCCTCGTCGCCGCCCCCGCGGCCGGAGCAGGCGGCCAGCATCGTGAGGCCGGCGAGGATCAGTGCGGTGCGCATGGCATGCTCCGTGGGCGCGGGATTGCTAGAGTCTGCGCCGGAGCGGCAGCGCGGACAAGCCGCCGGAGTTTCGCATGAACGATCCCTCACGCTGGCGGCTGGACGGGCAGGTGGCGTTGGTCGGCGGCGCCAGCCGGGGCATCGGCCTCGCCTGCGCGCGCGAACTGGCCGGCCTCGGCGCTGACGTGCTGCTGGTCGCGCGTGAGGAAGACGCCCTCGAGCAGGCACGCCAGGAACTGGCCGAGGAATTCCCGCAGCGCGAGCTGCTCGCCTTCGCCGCCGACCTCGCCGAGGCGGAGCAGCGCCTGGAGGTGTTCGACTGGATCACCGACCTCGGCACCGGGCTGTCGCTGCTCGTCAACAATGTCGGCGGCAACACCAGCCGGGCGGCGCTGGAGTACGAGGCCGGCGAGGTGCGCGCGCTGCTGGAGACCAACCTCGTCTCCGCCTTCGAGATGTGCCGCCTCGCCCATCCGCGGCTGGTCGAACACGGCCACGCCGCGATCGTCAACGTGGGCTCGGTGTCCGGCCTCACCCACGTCCGCACCGGCGCGCCGTATGGAATGGCCAAGGCCGGATTGCACCAGTTGACCCGCAACCTCGCCTGCGAGTGGGCGGAGGACGGCATCCGCGTCAATGTGGTGGCACCCTGGTACATCCGAACCCGGCGCACCGAAGGGCCGCTGGCCGATCCGGATTACCTCGACGAGGTGCTCGCGCACACCCCGGCCGGACGCATCGGCGAACCCGAGGAGGTCGCCGCCGCGGTCGCCTTCCTGTGCCTGCCGGCGGCAAGCTACATCACCGGCGAGTGCATCGCGGTGGACGGCGGCTTCCTGCGCCGCGGCTTCTGAGTCCGCGAACCGTTCCACCTGGCCGCCCACCTGGTACCGCCTGACCGCGACCGGGCATCGTGCGCTCGACGTCCACCTGGAGGCGCTGCGCAGCCTGATCGGGATGCCCGCGCCCGCACCGGCGGAAGGAATGGCGCGTGCAGGCTAAGATGCCTGCATGCGCGACTCGCCCGCACCGGGGACGTTTCCAGGCGTCCCGTCCACCACGCTTCGCCTGCCGGTGCGGGAACCCTGCGACCTCGGCCCCCTGCTGGAGTTCTTCGGCCGCCGTGCGGTAGCCGGCATCGAGGCCTTCGCTGGCGACACCTATCGACGCGCCTTCGTGCATGAGGGCGTGGCCGGCTGGTTCGAGCTCTACCCCGACACATCCGCCGGCGTCGAGCTCGCCGTCCATCATCCCGCGGCGGGCGCGAAGGCCGCCGTGGCGGCGCGGGTCTCGCGCATGTTCGACCTCGACGCCGATGCCGCCGCAATCGCGCGCAGCTTCTTAGCCGATCCACTGCTCGGCCCGCTGCAGGCACGCTGGCCCGGGCAGCGCGTGCCGGGTGCGTTCGATGGCTTCGAGATGGCGGTGCGCGCGGTGCTCGGCCAGCAGGTCAGCGTCGCCGCGGCGCGCACCCTGGCTTCGCGCATCGTGGCCCGCCACGGCACCAGCGTAGCGCTTGCCTGCGCACCGGCTGTCGGTATGCTGTTCCCGCCGCCGGCGGCGCTGGTCGATGCTGCGCTCGAGCGCGAGGGCGTGATGCGCGCGCGTGCGCAGACGATCCGCACGCTGTCGGCGGCGGTGCTGGAGGGGCGGGTCGGTTTCGCGCCCGGCCAGTCGCTGGAGGACTTCGAGCGCAGCCTGCTGGCGCTGCCGGGCATCGGTCCCTGGACGGCGCAGTACCTGGCCATGCGTGCGCTCGGCCACCGCGATGCGTTCCCGGCCGCGGACCTTGTGCTGCGGCGGGTCGCAGGCCAGGGCCGCGCGCTGCCCGCGGCGGAACTGGAGCGGATGGCCGAGGCGTGGCGGCCCTGGCGCGCCCATGCGGTGATGCTGCTGTGGAGGGCCGCCTGAGGGAGCCGGAATCATGGACTACGACTGGATGGAATCGCCGCTCGGACGCCTGCTGCTGGTAGCGGATGGGGCGGGCCTGCGCCGGATCGCCTTCCCGGGCCCCGTGCAGGCCGCCTTCATCCAGCCCGGCTGGCGTCGGTCCGCGCCCGCGCTGGCCGACGTGCGCGCGCAGCTCGGCGCCTGGTTCGCGGGCCGCCGCAGCGCTTTCGACCTGCCGCTTGCCGCTGCGGGCGGAACCTCGTTCCAGCGCCTGACCTGGGCGGGCCTCCTCGCCATCCCGTACGGCCAGACCATCAGCTACGCGGAACTGGCCCGGCGCATCGGACGACCGCGGGCGGTGCGCGCCGCCGGCGCCGCCAACGGCGCCAATCCGCTGCCGATCGTCGTGCCCTGCCACCGCGTCATCGGTGCCGACGGCAGCCTGACCGGCTTCGCCGGTGGCCTCGAGGCGAAACGCTGGCTGCTGGCCCACGAGCGCCGCCACGCGGGCAAGGTTTTCCACAGCGGCTGTGCACAAGCGGCGGGAGAAGGTTGTGGATGAATCGCGCAAGCGCGCGTCCCGCCTGGCCCGGCCTCGGCCTGGTCGATCCGTGGCCAGCCCGCGCCCGGGGCACCGGTGGCGACATGCGGGAGGGTGGTGCAGGCGCGCGTTCTGCTACCGGTTGCGCAGTCGCGGCAGGTTCGCCCGCGTATCGTGTGCTGCCTCGCCCCGCCGTTTCGCGGAGGGCCGCACGTGTCCGTGAAGCGTCCACCCCGCCGCGCCGACGCGCGGACGCGCCCTGCCGCATGGATCGCACTCCTGCTGCTGGTGCTTGCCTGGCCTGGAGGCGTCGCGGCCGCCGGGGTGCCGATCGAGGTGGATCGCCTGCGCGCGGACCTCCCGGCGAGCGCCATCGACGAGCTGCGCGCCGGTGCCCACGACGCCCTGTTCGAGCCGCAGACCTACGCGGCGCTGGTGCCCTCGCCCGACGGCGCGGTCTGGTACCGCATCCGCCCGGTCGCGGCCTGGAGCTCGCCCTTCAGCCCGGTCCTGCGCGTGTTCGATCCGCAGGGGCTCAGGATCGAGGCCTGGCTGCCGCCCGGGTACGCAGGCTCGACTACCAGCATCTACCAGCCCCTGGCCGATCCCGGCTTCACCCGCCACGCACTGGTGTTCCGGCTGCCGCAGGACCTCGCCGCGGGGACGCCGGTCTACCTGAGGATCGCTCCCGAGCGGGCGATCCCGCGTGCCATCGACCTGGTGCCGGTGACCGAGGCGCGGGCGCAGGATCTCGCCCGCGCCCAGCTCGACATCGTGTTTCCGGCGGTGCAGCTGGCCACGGTGCTGGTGATGCTGTCCTTCTTCTTCGCGCTGCGCGAACGCATGTACATCTGGTTCGCCGGGCACGTGCTGTTCATCGTCCTCTACGAGCTCTACGCCTTCGGCGTCGGCTACGGCCTGCCGCCGTTCCATTGGCTGGCGCCCCTGGAGGCGCGGCCGCTCTGGTTCTGTGCCGCGCTGTCGGCGGCCTTCCTGTGCCAGTTCACGCGTCGCTTCCTGGAACTGGGGTCAGTGGCACCGCGGCTGGACCGCCTGCTGGTGCTCGCGTACTGGCCGCTGGCGGCGGTGGCCGCCTGCGCGGCGATTCCGCCACTCTCCGCCGGCTGGTGGCTGGAGAAGGCGCTCGCGGTCACCTTCGCCGTGCTGGCGCCGCTGCTGATCCTGGCCGGCCTGGTCGCCTGGCAGCGGGGCGGCCGCCGCGGCGGCTTCTACCTCTGTGCCTGGACGCCCGGCCTGCTGCTGGTGTTCGTGCGCCTGCTGCAGCTGCTGATGCACTGGCCGTTGCCGGAATGGCTGGTATTCACCCTGCCGGCCACCTTCGCCTTCGCCAGCCTGGTGCTCGCCTTCGGGCTGGCGGACTCCACGCTGTCGATCCGCCACGAACGCGATGTCGCCAACCGACTCGCCGAGCGCGACGCGCTCACCGGCGCGCTCAACCGGCGGGCCATCCTCGCCAACCTCAACGGCGCCTTCCAGCGCGCGCGCGAAGGCGGCCGGCCGTTGTCGCTGCTGTTCCTCGACCTCGACCACTTCAAGCAGATCAACGACCGCCACGGCCATGCCGCCGGCGATCGCTGCCTGGGCGCGCTGATCGCGCCGGTCATGAGCGAGCTGCGCCAGGGCGACGCGCTGGGGCGCTACGGTGGCGAGGAATTCCTGATCGTGCTGCCCGGCGCCACCGCCGCCAACGCCGAAGTGGTGGCCGAGCGCATCCGCGCGCGCATCGAGGCGCTGCCGGTGCTCGTTTCCGGCATCCGCATCGGCCTGACCCTCAGCATCGGCATCGCCGGCTTGGATGCGGACCTGGTCACGCCGCGCGAGCTGATCGAGCGCGCCGACATGGCGCTCTACCGGGCCAAGTCGTCCGGACGCAACTGCGTCCGCACGCATCCCGAGGAACCGCTGGAGCCGGTACCGGAATCCGCGCCCTGACGCGATCTCAGAGCTTGTAGAAAATTGCACATCCTGTGCAATTTTCCCAGTCGCGGGTCCGGTACACGCCCAAACCCGCTCCCGCGAATCAGGCACTTGCGCGCCCGCTTCGCGACCGGCCATCCCTGGCCGGCTGAGAGTTTGTCTTTTTCACAAACTCTCAATGCAGCGTCCTGTAGACCTCCGGGTCGAAGGCATCGACGGCGATGACTTCCTCGCGTGCGTCGCGTGCCTCGTGCAGGAGGTCGTATTCGTCGCCGCTGATGACTCCGGCGGCGACGCCAAGCTCGTCCAGCATGTAGCCGGGCGCGTGGTCGAGGCGGCCGGCGCGCACCGCGTCGCGCAGCTTGGTCTCGACCGGCAGCGCGCGCACCGCCTTGTCGAGGGCGTCCTCCAGCGCGCCGAGGCCGGGCTCGTCGGCGGGCGGCAGGAACACGTCGGGGGTCAGGCTGCGCCGTGCCTCGCGATCTTCGAGGATGTCGCGCGCGACCTCCTGGCCGAGGCGGTCCGATGGCGGCCGGAAGCGCGCGCCGAATGGGAACAGGGCGAGTTTCAGCAGGCGCGCGACGCCGCGCTGCGGCAGGTTGTCGAGCACGCCGAGCAGCGCCTCCTGGATGCGCTGCAGCGCGAGTTCCGCCGACCAGCGCGCCAGCGCGTAGTTGGAGCGGGTCTTGGGGCCGTCGTGGTAGCGCTTCAGCGCGGCGCTGGCGAGGTACATCCAGGCCAGCGCATCGGCGAGGCGCCCGGACAGCTTCTCGCGCCGCTTCAGGGCGCCGCCGAGCGTGCCCATGGCGGTGTCGGAGACGATGGCGAAGGCGGCCGAGAAGCGCGACAGGTGCTGGTAGTAGCGGCGCGTGTCCTCGGCCTCGGGGGCCGCGGCGAGGCGCGAGCCCGACAGCGCCAGCAGCTTGGCGCGCACGGCGCGGGTCACGAACAGGTTGAGGTGGCCGAACACGGCGCGATCGAATGCGGCCAGGTCGTCGGCGGCGACCGCCTGGATCTCGTCATGGACGAAGGGATGGCAGCGGATGGCGCCCTGGCCGTAGATGATCATCGAGCGCGTCAGGATGTTGGCGCCCTCGACGGTGATGCCGATCGGCACCGCGTCCCAGGCGCGCGCCAGCGCGTTGCGCGGACCGCGCTGGATGGCCGAGCCGGCGCGGATGTCCATCGCGTCGCTGACCACCTGGCGCATGGCCTCGGTGAGGTAGGCCTTGCAGATGTTGCCGATCACCGCCGGCCGCTCGCCGGCATCGAGCGCGCCGCAGGTGAGGTCGCGCGCCGCGCCCATCAGGTAGGTGTAGCCGGCGATCCGCGCCAGCGGCTCCTCGATGCCCTCGAAACGGCCGATCGGCGTGTCGAACTGCTCGCGCACCGTGGCGTAGGCGCCGCAGATGCGCGTGGCGAGCTGGGCTGCGCCGATCGACAGCGCCGGCAGCGAGATCGAGCGGCCGGCGGCCAGTGATTCCATCAGCATGCGCCAGCCCTGCCCGATGCACTCGCGGCCGCCGATCACCGCCTCGTCGAGCGGCACGAACACGTCGCGGCCGCTGGTCGGCCCGTTCTGGAACGGCACCCCCATCGGATCGTGGCGCAGGCCGATCTCCACCCCGGGGGCGTCGCGCGGCACCAGCGCGCAGGTGATGCCGCGGTCGACGCGGTCGCCGATCAGCCGCTGCGGGTCCTTGAGGCGGAAGGCGAGGCCGATCAGGCTCGCCACCGGGGCCAGGGTGATGTAGCGTTTCTTCCAGTTCAGGCGCAGCCCGAGCACCTCGCGGCCGTCCACCACGCGCTTCTCGACGATGCCTTCGGACTGCGTGGCCGCCGCATCGGAACCCGCCTCCGGGCCGGTGAGGGCGAAGCAGGGAATCTCCTCGCCGCGCGCCAGCGGCCCGAGCCAGCGCTGCTTCTGCGCCTCGGTGCCGTAGTCCAGCAGCAGCTCGCCGGGGCCGAGCGAGTTCGGCACCATCACCGTGACCGCCGCGCTCACCGAGCGCGTGGCGATGCGGGTGACGATCCGGGAATGCGCCAGGGCGGAGAAGCCCAGCCCGCCGTATTCCTGCGGCAGGATGATGCCGAGGAAGCGCTGCTCCTTTATGAAGTCCCAGATCTCCGGCGGCAAGTCGCGCCGCTGGTGGATGTCCCAATCATCCAGGCGCCGGCACAGCTCCTCGGTCGGGCCATCGAGGAAGGCCTGTTCCTCCGCGCTCAGCGGGCGCGGCACGAAGTCCAGCAGCTTCGGCCAGTCGGGCATGCCGGCGAACAGCTCGCCGTCCCACCACACCGTGCCGGCCTCCAGCGCCACCCGCTCGGTGTCGCCGAGCCGCGGCAGCACCTTCGCGAAGCGCGGCATGATCCAGCGCGACAGCAGCTGGCGTCGCAGCACCGGCCAGCCGGTGACGAGGGCGAGCGCCGCCAGCACCGCCACCGAAGTGACGAACGCCCAGGGGTGTGCGACACCGAGCACCCGCCAGCCGATCAGCCACACGCCGGCGGCAGCGACCCAGGCGAGGAAGCCCAGCCCGCGAAAGGCGAGCAGCAGGAACACGATCAGGGCGAGTACGACGACGATCCACATGGCAGCGTCCGGCGGGTTCGCCCCGATTATGCCGGCCATGCCGCGGCAGGCCGTCTTTCTGTCGTCCCCTGGACAGGCGCGCTTCACATACCCGGGCAGCGCGGCACGCGTGTCCGGGAACGCCGAGTCCGGTTCGGCGCGCCGGGGAGAGCTTCACCTCGTCCCTCGTCCGCGTGCGTGGAATGGCGGCAGCCCGGAGGTGTCCTAGCAGTTCACCAGGGCGTGCAGCGGCTGCTCCGCACCCCAGCGTTCGCGTCCGCCCAGGTCAGCGAGTTCGATCACCACGCTGGCGCCGAGGACACGCGCGCCGAGCTGCCCGACCAGCGCTCGTGTCGCCACCAGGGTGCCGCCGGTGGCGAGCACGTCGTCGACGAGGATCACGCGTTGTCCCGCGCTCAGCGCATCGGCGCGGATCTCCAGGTGATCGCGCGCATATTCCAGTTCGTATGCCAGCGTCACCACCGGCGGCGGCAGCTTGCCGGGCTTGCGCAGCGGAACGAAACCGGCGCCGAGGCGTTCGGCCAGCGCCGCGCCGAAGATGAAGCCGCGCGCCTCTACCGCGCACACCGCATGCACCGCGTAGCCCTGCCAGGGTTCGGCGAGCCGATCGAGGCAACGCGCGAACCCCGGTGGGTCGGCCAGCAGCGGGGTGATGTCGCGGAACACCACGCCCGCAGTGGGGAAATCGGGTACCGCACGGATCAGCGCGTGGAGGTCAGGCATGGGGGCTCCGTCAGGGACACGAGGTTCACTCGAACTTCAACCACGCCGGCCGCCGGAACGCAAGCCATTGTCGATCGCGCACGCCTGCCGCGGCGGCTCGAGTGCCGGGCCCGGGCCGACGCACGTCATTGGGTCAGGAAGTGAAAAGCGGCCGGTCGGGGGCGACCGGCCCCTCCCAGGGCCACGCGCGCCCGCTCAGTAGCGCGGCACGGACGGGTCGATCTCCAGCGACCAGGCGTCGATGCCGCCTTCCACGTTCCAGAGATTGGTGAAGCCGTGCTCGTAGAAGTGTTCGGCGGCGTTGCGGCTGGCATTGCCGTGGTGGCAGATGAAGGCGAGCGCGGTGTCCCTGGGCAGGCCGGTGAGGCGGTCGTGCGAAGTGGGCTCGAAGATCTCGGCGCCTGGGAAGGGCGCGCGCTGGCGTTCGCCTTCGGGGCGCACGTCGATCACGGTGATGTCGCCGGCGGCGATGCGTGCCTTGAGCTGGTGCACGTCCAGCGACTGCACCGCCTTGGGCGCCGCCGGCAGGTAGATCGCCAGGCCCATGCCGCGCGGGGTGTCGGTCCAGTCGATGGTGGCGCCCTGGGCGCGGCGCGCGCTGGCCGGGTCGAAGCGGATCTCGAGGCCGTTGGCATCCACCACGATGTCGTGCGGGCCGGGTTCGCGGAGCTGGAACTGCGGATGGAAACTGCCGTCGACGGCGAGGAACAGGCGCGCCTCGCCCGCATCGGCCAGCGCCGGGCGGATGGCGGCGACGGCGGCATCGGAGACGGTGATCGTGGGCGGCGTGCGGTCCGGCGCGGGCAGGCCGAGAAGCTGCTGCAGCTCGCCGGAAGCGGCCATCGACTGCACGATGTCGGCGCCGCCGACCAGTTCGCCGTCCACGTAGAGCTGCGGGATGGTCGGCCAGTTGCCGAACTCCTTGATGCCCTGGCGGATTTCCTCGTCGGCCAGCACGTCGACGGTGGCGTACTGGTCGAGAAGATCGTCCAGATGCTGGCTGGCCGCGGCGGAGAAGCCGCACATCGGCGCTCCGCGGCGTCCCTTCATGAACAGGACCACGCGGTTGTCGGAGAGCAGCGCCTCGATGCGGGCGCGCACGGAAGGATCGAGTGACATGGCGAATCCGGGCAGGTGAAAGACGGAAATGATACGCCGCCGCCCAAGCGGGCGGCGGGGTGCTGGTGACCGCTCAGGCCGCCGCGGCGCTGGCCGCGTCGAGGCGTTCGATGTCGCCGGTGCCGAGTTCGAGGTGCACGGCGCCGACCAGCTCCTCGAGCTGCTCCCGCGAGGTCGCGCTGGCGATCGGCGCGGTAAAGCCCGGGCGCGCGATCAGCCAGGCGAGGGCGACCTGCGCCGGCGTCGCGCGGTACGCGGCCGCCACCTCGTCCAGCGCGGCGAGCACGTCGAGGCCGCGCGGATCGAGATATTTCTGCGCGGCGGAAGCACGGATGCGGCTCTTGCCGAGGTCGGCTTCGCTCCGGTACTTGCCGGTCAGGAAGCCGCTGGCGAGACCGTAGTAGCCGATCACGCCCAGCTCGCGGTCGCGCGCCATCGGCTCCAGTTCCGCCTCGTAATCCTGGCGCTCCAGCAGGTTGTATTCGGGCTGCAGCACCTCGTAGCGGGGGAGGCCGTCGCCGGCACTCTCCGACAGCGCATCGGCGAGGCGCCCGGCGCTGTAGTTGGAGGCGCCGATGGCGCGTACCTTGCCCTCCTCCATGAGCCGCGAAAACGCGCCGAGCGTCTCGGCCAGCGGCACGCGGCTGTCGTCCTCGTGCGCGAAGTAGAGGTCGATCTCGTCCACCTTGAGGCGGCGCAGCGAATCTTCACAGGCGGCGCGGATATTCTCCGGCGCCAGCCCTTTGTGGCGCGCCCACTTGCCAACCTTGGTCGCGATCAGGACGCGCTCGCGACGGCCGCCGCCCTGCGCCAGCCAGCGGCCGATGATGGTCTCCGATTCGCCGCCCTGGTTGCCGGGTGCCCAGCTCGCATAGGTGTCGGCGGTGTCGACCAGGTTGAGGCCGGCGTCGACGAAGGCGTCCAGCAGGCCGAATGCGGTCGCTTCGTCGACGTTCCAGCCGAACACGTTGCCGCCCAGCACGAGCGGGGCGATGGAAAGGCCGGAACGGCCGAGCGGACGATGGTTCATGGCAGGCACCCTGGCGATCGGAGAGATCGGATATCGGGGTGCCGCGAAGGTATTGAAAGCCCGCGCGGGCGGCGGCTCAGGACAGCACGTCGGGGCGCCTGGCGCCGGCGAAGCGCTTGGCCCAGTAGGCCTCGTCGAGGCGGCTGATGCTGATGCGCTTGCCACTGGAAGGCGAATGGATGAAACGGCCGTGGTCGAGATAGATACCGACGTGCGAGATGCGCTTGCCGTGGGTGCGGAAGAACACCAGGTCGCCGGTCTTCATCTCGCTGCGGGAAATGCTGCTGCCGTTGCGGAACTGCGCCGCCGAACTCGCCGCCAGCTCCTCGCCGACGCTGTGGCGGAACACGTAGTGGACGAAGCCGCTGCAGTCGAAGCCGGTCGCCGGCGAGCGGCCGCCGCGCCGATAGCGGATGTCGAGGAGGTCGAGCGCGAAATCGGCGAGTAGCCGGCGCATGTTCGTGCCGGTGCCTGCCGACGCGGCGACGACCGGTGCCTGGGACACGGCGACGGCGGGCGCCTGTGTCAGCGTCGTGGCGGCAGCCGGTCCGCGGTGACTCGCCAGTGCAATATCGATCGGCGGCGGCAGCGTGCGCAGCTCCTGCAAGGCGTCGCCGCGCGGTGCAGCCACGGCCAGGCTGCTGCACGAAAGCGCCAAAACCAGCACGAACACACCCCTCGTCCGCTTCGATCGCATGCGCGGTTCCTCTCTCCAGCTTCGGATGTGGAGGGCCGCTCCCCGCGGCCCGTTCCAGGCGAAGGCGCGAAACTACCAAAGGGTTCGAGGCGAGTTGTTCTGCTTTTGTTAAGAAAGCGCCCGATGCGGCGCCTGGCCGCAGGCGGGACTCCGATTTCGTGCCGGCGCTCACGTTTCCGCTTCGAGCGCCTGCATCGCCAGCGGCAGGATCGCCGCGGCCCAGTGCGCGTACTGGGCGGCCGAGGGATGCAGGCCGTCGTCGACGAGCAGGGCAGCCGACTCCGCCTGGCGCGAGATGCCGGTCACGTCGGCGAAGGAGGCTCCCGCGCCAAGCGCCGCCTCGCGCGCCAGTTCGTTGAACCCGTCGATCTCGCGCGCGATCCGGGCGGTATCGCGTCCACTCGCCTGCGCGAACGGCGTCACGCCCCAGTCGGGAATGGACACCACGATGACCCGCCTCGCGATGTCACCGGCAAGCGCGACGGCGCGACCGAGCAGGGCGCGGAACCCGTCGCGATAGGCGTCCACGCCACGACCGCGGTACTGGTCGTTGACGCCGATCAGCAGCGTCACCAGGTCATATGGAGGCTCAGGGGGATTCGCGTCCATCGCTGCCGACAACTCGTCGGTGGTCCATCCGGTGGTGGCGAGGATTTCCGGGGCCGCGATCGCCACGCCGGCACCGCCCAGCAGCGCGCGGAGCTGCGCAGGCCAGCCGCCTTCGCGCGGCACGCCCTCGCCAATCGTGTAGGAGTCCCCCAAGGCGAGGAAACGTACGGCTGCAGGGCGCATCGGCATCCTCGATCACGACGATGCGGCGATGCTAACAGGCGTCCATTCGCGGATAGAATCCGCCCATGCAGCCCAGCCCCGAAACGGAACGGCGCCTCGCGCGGATCGGCTGGCGCGCCGGCGCCTGGCCCGACGAGCTTCCCGAACGCGGCGAAATCGCACGGGTGGTGGCGCAGCATCGCGCCGGCTACGAACTGCACGACGGCGCGCACGCCTTCAACGCGCAGCCGGCGGCCCGCTTCCTGCGCCGCGGGCTGGAGCCGACCGCGCGACCGGCGGTCGGCGATTTCGTGGTGTTCCGGCCAGGCGCACCGCCGACCATCGAGTGGATCCTGCCCCGGCACGGCGAACTCAAGCGCGGCGCTGCCGGCGATGCGCCGCAGCGCCAGCTCATCGCCACCAACATCGACGTGGTATTGGTGCTCTGCGGCCTGGATGGCGACTTCAACCCGGCACGCATCGAGCGCTACCTGGTGCTCATCGAGGGCAGCGGCGCGCAGGCGGTGGTGGTGCTGACCAAGGCCGACCTCGCGGCCGACCCGCAGTCGGCAGTGGTCGAGCTGCGGGCGCGGCTGCCCGCCGGCGTGCCGGTGCTGGCGGTCAACGCCAAATCCGCCGAGGCCATCGCTCCGCTTCTCGACTGGTTGGGCGCGGGGCGCACCGGCGTGCTGGTCGGCTCGTCCGGCGCCGGCAAGTCCACCCTCACCAACACCCTGCTCGGCGAGACGCGCCAGGCCACCGCCGCCGTGCGCTCGCATGACAGCCGCGGCCGCCACACCACCACCCATCGCGCCCTGCTGGAGCTGCCCGGTGGCGGCTGCCTGATCGATACCCCGGGCATGCGCGAGCTCAAGTTGACCGGTGACGAGGTGCTCGACGCGGCCCAGTTCGCCGACATCGACGCGCTGGCGCAGTCCTGCCGCTTCGGTGATTGCGCGCACGGCAGCGAACCGGGCTGCGCGGTGCAGGCAGCCCTTGCCGAGGGCGAACTCGATCCGGCGCGCTGGCGCAACTACCAGAAGCTGCGCGGCGAACTCGGCGATGCGGCGGATGCGCTGGAAGCACAACTGCGTCGCCGCCGCGGCAAGCCTGTGCTGCGCCATGGCCCGCGCGAGGAGTGAGGGCCGGGGCCTTGGCTCAGCGCCCGGCCGGCCCCTTCGCCTGCACGCAGGCTCCTGCAACAGAAGCGGCACATTGCAGGAGCGACCGTGGTCGCGACCGGCGCCTCGCACGTCCGCAACGCCCGTCGCCTGCGGGCGAGCTCCACAACTGCAGGGCGCCCCTCGGCGTCAGGCCGCGTCCGTGGCGACGTTCGCCTCGTCCTCGTGGAGGTCGATGCCATACGGCGTCCAGGTGAGGCGTTCGGCGCGGGTGCGGGCGCGGATGGCGTCGTTCTTCTCACGCATGCCGGGCTTCATGTAGCCGCGCGGATGCTCCAGGTGCACGCAGATTGCCGAGTAGCGGATGGTCTTGCCGTGCACGCCGGCGTTGTTGAGGCGCTCGCCGAGCTCCAGGTCCTGGCCGCCGTACTGCATGCGCTCGTCCCAGCCGTTGACGCGGATCGCATCATCGCGCCACACCGAGGCGTTGTGTCCGTGCAGGCGCGGCTTCACCGGCGTGATGGTGTTGAGCAGGCTGCGCAGGAACTCGTTCTTCACGCGCAACTTCAGCGTGTGGCGCTCGAGGCCGTTCGCGGCGAGCCAGGCGTAGTCGGTAGCGCGGCCGGCGAGGATGTCCTCGCGGGTGATGCGCCGGGACAGCGCCAGCGGCAGCTTGCAGTAGCCGCCGGTGAGATAGCGCCCCCGTTCACGCAAGGCCATGTGCCGGGCGACGAACTCCGGATGCGGGATGCAGTCACCATCGGTGAAGACCAGGTAGTCGCTGTCCGCCAGCAGGATGCCGCGGTTCATGCCCTTGCACTTCTGGTAGCCCTCGTCCGGTTGCCAGAAGTGGCGCAGGCGATAGTTCACCTGCGGGCGCAGGCGGTCGATCACGGCGCGCGTGTCCTCGCGCGAGCCGTCGTCGACCACCAGTACCTCGAAATCGCGGAAGGTCTGCGTGGTGTAGCCCCACAGCACCCACTCCAGCCATTGCGGCTCGTTGTAGGTGGCGAACATGACGGTGGCGGCGGGCATGGCGGACGGCACGGCTGAAAGCGCCGCATTCTAGGCAACTCCGCCCGTCCCGTCGTCCCGGCGCCGGCCGGCAACGGAGGCATCGGTCGCGCCCAGGTGCGCTCCTACAGGATGATGCGGGCGACCTGGCTCGTAGGAGGCGCGCGACGATCGCGGCCGCTCTCGCCCAGCCCTTCAACGCAGGCCGCGCGCGCTCGGCTACCCTTGTCCGATGCCGCCCCCGCCGTCCGTCACCCTGCTCGTCATCGCCTGGCGCATGCGCGCGACCATCGCCGAGGCGGTGCGCGGAGCGCTGGCGCAGACCCTGCCCTGCGAGATCATCATCTCCGACGATTCCTCGGGCGACGGTTCGCTCGACGTCGTGCGCGAAGTGCTCGACGGCTACTCGGGACCGCACCGAGTGCGGCTGCGCAGCACGGCGCAGAACGTCGGCCTGTGCGAGCACCTCAACCAGCTCGCCGACGAGGCCACGGGCGAGATCCTGGTGTGTGCATCGGGCGACGACGTGGCCTATCCGCAGCGGGTCGAGAAGCTGGCGGCGGTGCTGGCGTCCGATCCCGCGGTGCAGCTCGTCGGTTCCGCGGTGGACGATGTCGATGCCGCCGGCAACCTGATCGCCGCCAACGTGCGCGGGCTGCCGGCACGCATCGACCAGCGCTGGCTGCTCCACCGCGGCAAGCTGGCGAGCGTGCTCGGCGCCTCGCTTGCCTTCCGGCGCAGCCTGGTCACCGGGCTGCCGCCGCTGGTCGGCCGGGTCGAGGACAACATGCTGACCCTGCGCGCGGCCCTCTTGGGCTCCTGCGCCTGCGTGCCGGAGGCGCTGCTCGCCTACCGCCGCCACGACAACAATCTCGGCGACTGGGTGTTCGACCGCCGCACCGCCGGCTACGCCGGCTTCGAGCAGCGCCAGCGCCGCGTGCTTGCCATGTACCGCGAGATCGCCGCCGACCAGGAGCGCTGCCTCGCCGCGGTGCGGGAACTCTCTCCGGAACGCCGCGCGCTTGGCGCGGAACTGGCGCGCCTCTACCGCCTGGAAGCGGACATGCGCGAGGCGATCCTCGATCGCCCGCGGCGGCACTGGATCGCACCGCTCTGGCGCGGCCTCACGCAGCGCGGCTTGCGCCGCAAGAGCGCCGAACGCGCCTTGAAGCTCCTGCTGCCGCGGCGCTGGTTCTGAAAGGCCGGAATCAGAAATTGGGAATCGGAGAAGCGCCTTGTTACCGGACGGAGCGGCGGTTGCATGGATCGCCCCCACTTCCTCGCGACGTCATGCCCGCGAAAGCGGGCATCCATTGAAGAGCCGGGAATGGGGAATGGGGCTGCGATCCGGCGGACTGCAGACATCGACATGGGGGACATGGCCCCGCCTGCGGTGCTGAAAGCAAAATGGATCGGCTTTCGCCGGAATGACGTCAAAGGCAGGCGTGTCCAGAGTTTCCTTGCGTCAGCCCTGCGCGGCTGACGCACGATGCTGAGGGCCGGGCTTGGGAATCCGGGGCGCGCTGCCCCGACAATTTCCCGCTGCCGATTCCCCATTCCCCGCTCGTCACGCCAACGGCAACCGCAGCGTGAACTCGGCGCCACCAAGTGGCCCGGGGCCGGCGCCGATGCTGCCGCCGTGCTCCTCGACGATCTTCTTCACCACCGCCAGACCCAGCCCGGTGCCGCGCGCCTTGCTGCTGGTGTAGGGCTCGAACCAGCGCTCGCCGAAATCCTCCGGCAGGCCGGGGCCGTTGTCGGCGATGGCCAGTTCCACCTGGTCCTGCTCGGCCTCGTGGAGGAAGCGGGTGGCGATGCGCAGCTGCGGCTTGCGCGTTTCGCCGATCGCCTCCAGCGCGTTCTTCATCAGGTTGTGCAGCGCCTGGCGCAGGCGCACCGCGTCAGCGCGCACGCGCGGCTCGCCGGCGGCGAGGCGGCGGTCGAGCAGGATGCGCTGGTCGTTCTCGTAGAGGTCCAGCACCTCGCCGAGGAGGGCGTGCAGGGAAATCGGCTGGGCGGAAAGCTGCGGCGGGCGGGCGTAGTCGGCGAAGGCGTTGACCATGGTCTTGAGCGCCTCGACCTGGCTGACGATGGTGCGCGTGGCGCGATCGACCAGCTCGCCCTCGTCGGCCGGCAGGCGGCCGAGGAAGCGCCGGCGCAGCCGCTCGGCGGCGAGCTGGATCGGCGTCAGCGGGTTCTTGACCTCGTGCGCGAGGCGCCGCGCCACCTCGCCCCAGGCAGCGTCGCGCTGGGCGCGGTTGAGCACGGTGAGGTCGTCGAACACGGCGACGTGGCCGGCCTGGCCGGGGAGCCCCGTGCCGCGCAGCATCAGCATGCGCGGACCGGAGGCGGTGGCCAGCACGACCTCCTCGCGCCATTCGCGCAGGCCCTCGCGCAGGTGGCGGGCGAGGGGATCGATGAAGGCGGCCAGTTCGCCGTGCGCGGACTTGAGCTCGGCCAGCGAGCGCCCGGCCTGGCGCGACAGGTCGACGCCGAGGATGGCCTCGGCGGCGCGGTTGGCGACGCGCAGCTGGCCCTCGCGGTCGAAGCCGAGCACGCCGGCCGAAAGCCGCTCCAGCACCGCGCCGAGCCATGCACGCTGCTGCTCGTTCTCGCGGGCGCTCTTCTGCGCGCGCGCGCTCGCCGACGCCAGCTCGCGCGTCATCTGCGCGAAGGAGGTGACGAGGAAGCCCAGCTCGTCATCACTCGGCGCCGGCAGCGGGGTGTCGTAGCGGCCGGCACCGATGGCGCGGGTGGCGGCGGCGAGGCGCCCGACCGGCGCCACCAGCCGGCGCGCGATGCCGAACGCGGCCAGCACCACCACCAGCAACGACAGCAGCAGCACGAAGGACAGGATCAGCGCGAAGGTGAGCTTGAGCGAGCCGCGCAGGAACTTGAGGCGCTGGAAGTCGACGCTGGCGCGCTCGATGCCACGGGTCAAGGGTTCCAGCCGCGCGGGCAGCGGAAACAGGCCCTGCAGCATGCGCGTCGGCACGAGGCCGGCGCCGGCGCGCCCGAGCGGCAGCACCACGCGCAGCAGCAGGCGATCGCCGAGGGGCTCGGCGGCGGCGTAATGGCCGTCGGTCTCCAGGCGCAGCAGCAGCGCCCCGTCCGGCAGCGGCGGATCGAGATAGCGCGGATCCGAGCTGGCCAGCGCCTCGACGCGGCCGTCGATGCCGAGCACCGCAAGCTGGATCGCGCCGAGCGCCTCGATCGCCTCGTCGAGGCCTTCCTGGCTGGCCTCGGCCGGCGCCGCGTCGAGGCGCGCGGCAAGATCGGCGGCGGCCGCCTCGGCCGTGCGCAGGTGCTCGTCCACCGCGATGCGGCCGATCTCCAGCGCATCGTCCAGCGCCTGCTCCAGGCGCACGTTGAACCAGTTGTCGATGGTGGCGTCGAGGAAGCGCAGGGCGAAGGCGTACACCACCACCGCCGAGGGCAGCGCCAGCACGATCAGCAGCCGCAGCAGGCGCCGGTTGAGCCGCGCCCCCGGGGCATTGCGCGCCAGATCCACGCGCAGCCGCCACAGGCGCTGGCCGATGGCGATGGCGAGCAGTACCAGCGCCACCGCCGCCGCGCCGAGGATCCAGCGGTAATGCGCGGCGAAACGGCCGCCCTCGCCGGCGGCGTCCTCGGCGAGGCGGAACGAGGCCAGCAGCAGCACCGCGACCGCCAACGCCGGCAGCACGCGCCGCAGCAGGAAGGTCACGGTGCGCGCCACGCGTACTCCGTGGCGGCGAGGCGCCAGGCGGGTTCGAACAGGGCGGGCAGGCGCAGCGCGCCCGGCAGGGCGGCGCCGTCGAGGCTCGCCGCCACGGCGAGTCGCGTGCCGGCCGGCTGGCGCGCCAGGCCGGCCGGCACGTCGAGGCGCAGCGAGCCCAGCGAGGCGAGGAGATAGGCGCGCGTGGTGAAGCTGCGCACGTCCTCGTGGCCGGATTCGCGGAGCTGATAGCGCTGCGACAGCGGGTAATAGCGCAATTCCACCCGCCGCTCCACGCGCTCCGCGGGCCAGCGCCCGGCGGCGAGGTCGATGCGCAGCGTCAGCGGGATGCCGTGTTCCAGCGCGTCCTGCATCGGCCCGCTGAGCTCGCAATCGAGTTCGAGGTCGAGCACCGCGCCCGCGGCGGCCGGCTCGACACGCGCGGCACGGATCGCCAGCGTGCCCGGCTCCTGCCCCACCAGCGCGCCGCAGCCGCCGGTCAGCACGGCCAGCAGCAGGACGGCGCAGAGCCGCCACTCAGGCAAGTTTTTCCAGCACCGCGACAAAAAACCCATCCATGCCGCCCTCGCCCGGCAGGTTCTGGCGGCCGACGCCGGCGGCGTGGCCGTAGCGCGCCGGCAGCTCCAGCGCGCAGGCATCATCGCAAGCGGCGAGGAATCCGGCGAGCACCGCCTCGTTTTCCTCGCGCAGCACCGAACAGGTCGCATACACCAGTCGGCCCGCCGGGGCGAGCAGCGGCCACAACGCGGACAGGAGGCCCGCCTGCAGCGCCGCCAGCGGCGCGAGGTCGGCGGCGCGCCGATGCAGCTTGATATCGGGCTGGCGGCGGATGATGCCGCTGGCCGAGCACGGCGCATCGAGCAGGATGCGTTCGAACGGGCGGCCATCCCACCAGGTGCCGGGATCGGCGGCGTCGCCGGCGCGCAGTTCGGCACGAAGGCCGAGGCGGCTGAAGTTCTCCTCGACGCGGCGCAGCCGGGCCGGATCGCGGTCGAGCGCGAGCAGTTCCACCTCGACGCGCTCGAGTATGTGCGCCGCCTTGCCACCGGGCGCGGCGCAGGCATCGAGCACGCGCTGGCCCGCGGCGAGATCGAGGAGTTCCACCACCCGCTGCGCGGCGCCGTCCTGCACCGAGAACGCGCCTTCGGCGTAGCCGGGCAGCCGGGTGACGTCGAGGCTGGCGCCCAGCACCAGCGCATCATCGAGGCCGTCCGGTGCGTCCGCCTCGATGCCGGCCGCGCGCAGCCGCTCCTGCAGTTCGACGCGGGAACCCTGCCGCCGATTGGCGCGCAGCACCAGCGGCGCCTCGCGGTTGTTGGCGGCGACGATGGCGTCGGCCTCGTCCGGCCAGTCGCGGCGCAGGGCGCCGAGCAGCCAGTGCGGATGCGCGGTGCGCGTCAGCGGATCGGCATCGAGGCGCGCTTCGATCGCTTCCCGTTCGCGCAGGAAGCGGCGCAGCACGGCATTCACCAGCCCGGCGAACTGCGGGAATCCGAGTGCACGGGCGGCGGCCACCGACGCCGCCGCCACGGCGTATCCGGGAAGGCCGAGTACCGCGAGCTGCACCAGGCCCAGTACCAGCAGCGCACGGACTTGGCGCGCCCGCGGCGCCAAGGGCTTCTCCATCAGCAGCGGCAGCGCCGCGTCGAAACGCAACCACCAGCGCGAGGATTCGAACAGCAGCGCGGCGAGCAGCGCGCGGTCGCGGGCGTCATCGATGCGCGGCAGGGCTTCCGCCAACGCGATGCGCAGCGACACGCCATCCAGGGCGATGCGGACCAGGGCACGCGCCGCTTCGGCGCGCAGCGACGCGCCGGCGACGTCGGCCGTCGCCGGCCGGCTACGGCTGCCGCCCCGCGCGGGTTGCCGTCCCGGATTCATGCCTGCCGCCCGGCCGGGCGCGCGTTGAGCCAGTCGCGCGCGGCGATCCGCCGGCCGCCCTCGCGCTGCACCTCGCGGATGCGCAGGAGGCCATCGCCGGTGGCCACGTCGAAGGCGTCCCGATGGACAGCGACGATCTCGCCGGGCGGACAGGTGCCCTCCGCTGGCAGCGCCTCGGCGGCCCAGATGCGCAGCCGCTCGCCATCGACCACGGCTTCGGCGACCGGCCAGGGATCGAAGGCGCGTACCGCGCGCGCGAGTTCCACCGCCGGCCGCGCCCAGTCCAGCCGCGCCTCGGCCTTGTCGAGCTTGTGCGCGTATGCCACGCCATCGGCCGCCTGCGGGGCCGCTGCGAGCACGTTACTGGCGATGGCCCGTGCAAGGCCTTCGGCCAGCAGCCGCGCCCCGAGCCCGGCGAGCCGGTCGTGCAAGCTTCCACCGGTGTCCGCAGGATCGATCGACGTGCGCGCCTCCAGCAGCACCGGACCGGTGTCGAGGCCCGCCTCCATCTGCATCAGCCCCACGCCGGTCTGCGCATCGCCGGCAAGGATCGCGCGCTGGATCGGCGCCGCCCCGCGCCAGCGCGGCAGCAGCGAGGCATGCACGTTCCAGCAGCCAAGGCGCGGGATGGCGAGCACGGCCCCCGGCAGGATCAGGCCATAGGCGACCACCACCATCAGGTCCGGCCGGTACGCGGCGAGGCGCTCCCGCGCGCTCCGCCGGCGCAGGCTTTCCGGCTGCTCGACCGCGATTCCAGCGGCCAGCGCAGCCTGCTTCACCGGGCTGGCGGCGAGCTTCCTGCCGCGCCCGGCCGGCCGGTCCGGCTGGGTGTAGGCGGCGACGACCTCGGCGCCGCTGCCAAGGCAGGCCTGGAGGGAAGGCACTGCGAACTCGGGCGTGCCGGCGAAGACGAGGCGGAAGGACACGGGATGGCGGGCGCGGTAGCTGCGAGCGCGCCATTGTAGGCCCGGATTCCAGGCCAACGTGGGCCGCCGCCGCGACGGCCGGCACGGGGCGGAGCCCCGCCCGGTCGCCTTCCTACTCGAATCCGTCGCTGAACACGGTGTCGTCGCGCCAGAAGCGGCGGGTCGTTTCGAGCAGGCCCTGCGAGCCATTCGCAAAGCCCGACGCCATGGTGGCCTGCACGCGCAGCGAGTACCACTGGCGAAAAGGTGCGGGCACCCCGCTGCGCTGCCAGTGTTCGCCGGTCCATGTCATCGGGCCGAGCGGAACGAAGCTGCTGCCGTTGGAGGAGTACTGGAGCACCGGCGGCGCGGACAATTCGGCGCAGGCGCCGCCGCGATGCCAGGTGACTTCGTCACCGGAGGCGACCAGTTCCTGCACGACCGCTTCCGGCTGCGTCAGGCGCACGAGGCCGGAGCGCTCTTCGGAGGGGGTCCAATAGCTGCCCGCCAGCAGCACCTTGCCATCGGGCTGCAGCAGGATCGGGCCACCGGAGAGCCCCGGCGTTTCGAATGCAAGGTCCAGATGGCCGTCGGTTTCCAGGCGCGCGAATCCGACCCGCAACTGCCCGTCGACTTCGGCAAAGCCGCCTGCCACGAGGATCTTTCCGTTCACCTGCGGAACGATGCTCGACACCGACCCGTTGATCCGGGGATCGACGAAGGTCGGGTCCAGCAGGCCGTCGGCATGCAGCCTCGCCAGACCTTCGCGCGAGTCACCCCCGATGGCATGGAATCCGCCCCCGACCAGCAGCCTGCCGTCCTGCTGCGTGGCCAGGGCGTACACGTCGCCGTCCGCTCCGCTGTCGGCGAAGGAGGTGTCCAGGGTTCCGTCGGCCTCAAGCCGTACCAGGCGGCGGCGCACGATGCCGGCGACCACGTCGAAATCGCCTCCGACCACCACCCGGCCATCCGGCTGCACGACAAGGGAGTAGATGCAGCCGTCGAAGCCGGCATCCGCGAACCCGGGATCGGGCTGGCCATCGGCATTGAGCCGGGCAATCGCGTGGCGGGACTGGCCGGCCACCGTGGAGAAGCACCCGGCGATGTGGATCTTGCCGTTCGCCTGTACCGCCACCGCGTTCACATTGCCGTCGAGGTGAAGGTTGGGGAAGGAACCGTCCGGCAGCCCGTCCGCGCGCAGCCGCACGAGGTATTCCGTCGATCCGGGGAATGAGCCACCGGCGAGGACCCTGCCATCGGGCTGCACCGCGAGCGCGAGTACCGCGCTGTCGAGCCCCGGGTCCAGGAACGAGGCATCGACTTCACCGGAGCCATGCAGGCGCGCCGCGCCCCTGCGTGTGTACGGTCCGATGTCGGAAAATGATCCCCCGACCACGGACCGGTCGTCGGGCTGGTGTGCCAGCGCCATGACATTGTTGGCATACAGGTCGGGGAGGCTGGCATCCAGTCGGCCGTCCCGCTGCAGGCGCGCCAGGTTGCCGCGCGGCGCGCCACGTACCGCGCCGAAGCTGCCTCCCGCCAGCAGCTTGCCGTCGTCCTGGATGGCCACGGCCAGCACGTCCCCGGCGATGGCGGGATCGAGCCAGTTGCCATCGAGCGTTCCGTCCAGCCCGATGCGCGCGACACCCTGGCGGGGAGCGCCGCCGAAGTTGGCGAAGCTGCCCGCCGCGAGCAGCCGGCCATCCCGCTGCCGCACCAGTGCGCGCACCGCACCGCCGGCCGGCAGCGTGAAGGATGCGTCGAGCCGGCCATCGGCAAGCAGCCGTGCCAGGCCGCTGCGCACCGCGGCCCCGACCGATGCGAAATCGCCGCCGATCCAGATCCGGCCATCCTGCTCAACCAGCAGGGCGTGCACGTCGCCGCCGATGCCTGGGTCGGCGAAGCCCGGGTCGAGCCGGCCATTGCCGCTGAAGCGTGCCGCCCGCGACCGCGCCTGGCCCTGTGCCTGCAGGAAGGCGCCGCCGGCGAGGACGCGGCCATCGTCCTGCATCGCCAGCGCCGTGACCGGGCCGTCCAGCGCCGGGTCGAGGAACTCCGCATCGACGCGGCCGGCAGCGGTCAGGCGCGCCAGGCGTCCGCGGGCCAGCCCGTCGACCTGGGTGAACGCGCCACCGGCCAGCACCCGCCCGTCCGCGGCCACGGCCAGAGCATGGATGGCGCCATCCACCACCAGGCCCTCCGCGAAGCCGGCATCGAGCTGTCCATCGGGCTGCAGCCGCGCCAGCCGCGACCGGATCGAACCCGCGGCCAGCCCGAACTCGCCGGCGACGATGATCCTGCCGTCGGCCTGGCGAGCCAGCGCATGCACCGCCCCGTCCAGCAGTGGGTCGGTGAAGCCGGGATCCACGCGCCCATCCACCCGCAGCCGGCACAGCCGGTGGCAGGCAATCCCGTCGACCGCGATGAAATCGCCGGCCACGAGGGCCTTGCCATCGGGCAGCACCAGCACGGCGCGCACCACGCCGGAGGCCGCCGGCGCGTAGCCGTCCTCGATCGATTGCGCCGCCGCCGGAAGCGCAGCCAGCATGAGGGCACACACCAGCACGCCAAGCGCGGCCAGCACGCGTGGAACGGTCGAGCCGCGTCGGGCGGCCATCTCCTGCTTTTCCGCACGTCCGCTCATCAGCTTCTCCCCGGCATCGACGCGGGCAGGC
Source organism: Lysobacterales bacterium (assembly GCA_017305135.1). Classification (GTDB taxonomy): domain Bacteria; phylum Pseudomonadota; class Gammaproteobacteria; order Xanthomonadales; family Rhodanobacteraceae; genus Dokdonella_A. Next base: position 94,859 of record JAFKNA010000008.1, read on the forward strand.
GCCCGGTAAGTGGACGGTACGCGCAAGAGGCGAGCAGGACGACATGCATTCGCGAGGCTGCGCGCCTTCGCCTTCGCCTGCGCCTGACCGGGCACCATGCCGTGGCCATGCGAGTCTGGAGCTTGACACCATTCCGTACGTTCCGTACGGTTCAGGCATGGAATACGTCCGCGATGAATCTTCCGCAGCGGGCGCTGCGACCATCGGCGCCGAAGCGGCCCGCCAGCAGTTGCCGGCGATCCTTAACGCCGCCGCCGCGGGGCGCACCACGGTGATCACCCGGCACGGGCGCCGCATCGCTGCCGTCGTGCCCATCGACGAACTGCGCGACGGCGCCCCATTGTCATTGCTGTCGCTGGCCGGCAGCGGACGCAACCTGTGGGGACGCGACAGCGCGGCCACCATCGACGCCTTGCGCGACGAATGGAGCGGCTGAACGCGGCAGAGATCCCCGGCGGCGCGCTGCTGCTGGTGGACACCGCGCCGATCATCTACCAGTTGGAGGCGCATCCGCGCCATGCGGCGCGTTTCGAGCCGCTGTTCGCCCGCCATGCCGGCGGCGAAATCGTGCTGGCGATCACCACCGTCACCCTTGCCGAGGTGCTGACCGGACCGCTCAAGGCCGGGGAAGGAGCTTTGGCGCAGCGCTGCGCAGCGGTGCTGGAGTCATGGCGGGTGGTGGAGCTGGACGCCGGGATCGCCCGCACCGCCGCGCGCCTGCGCGCCCGCTATTCGCTCAAGCTCCCGGACGCGGTGCAGCTCGCCAGTGCGCTCGCCATCAATGCGCATGCGCTGGTCACCCACGACCGGGACTTCGCCGGCGTGCGCGGGATCCGGGTGCTCGCCTGAGGGGATACGGCGAACGCAGGGTCGCGGGTTCCGGCTCCACGCGCACCCGCTCCAAGGGGTTGACCTTTGCTCCGGGCCTGGCGTCGCGCGGCCGGATCTGGCCCGCCGCGCCCGCATGCGACGGGCCTGTTATACCCACGGCGCAGCCATTCCCGGCCGCGCGCCTTACCGCCCGCCCGGCGCGATGCGCCGCAGCTGTTCCGGCGTCAGGCGTCCGCTGAGCGCCATGCGCGTGCCGTCGGCGCGGATCACCAGCGTGCGCGGGGTCTCACCGCCCCAGTCCGGGTCGACCAGGAAGTTGAGGCGATCCGGAGTGACCTCGATGTAGGCCCAGGCTGCGTAGGCCTGCATCCCGATCGCCTGCAGGCGTGCCTGGATGCGCGCCTGTTCGGACATGCCGTCGGTGGCGACCGTCACCAGTTCCACCGTCTCCGGATGCGCGGCCTGGAGAGCTGCGAGCGCACGCAGGTTGGGCTCGCAGTAGACACAGTCCAGCGCCCACAAGGCGATGATGCGTTCGCCGTGCGCCGGCGGCTGCAACAGCGCCGGCACGTCGCCCGCGGCCAGCGGCTGGACACGCGGCGCGCTGGCGACCGCCGCCGATGCCGCGGCGAGCATCAGCAGCAAAACGGACAGCCGCCTCAGGAAACTCTGATCAAGTCGTCGTCCCGGCGAAGGCCGGGACCCGTCTTGATCGTAAGGGATTGACGGAACGGCAAAATGGATCCCAGCTTTCGCCGGGATGACGTCAAGGGTGGACCTGTTCAGACCTTCCCTCATGGCGCGCGCTCCGCCGGCAGCAGCCGGAAGCCCTGCGTGGTGTTCCAGGCCACCCAGGCGCGTCCATCGTGCACCAGCAGCTCGGGCGTGGACACCGCCTCCGCCGAGGTGGCGAGGGTGCGTGGCGCGGCGAAGGTGACGCCGCCATTGGCGGAGCTGCGCAGCATCAATGCGTAACCGTCGGCGCCGACCTGGTTCCAGGCGACCCACACCGCCTGGCCGCTGCTGGCCACGTCCGGATGGCGGGCGCCGCCGGCACCGAGCTTCAGCGTGTGCTTCGGCTTGTTGCCGGGATCGAGCTGGCCGTACCAGAGGGCCGGCCCTTGGCTGGCCTCGTACCACACCGCGTGGCGCACGCCGCCGACGCCGAAGGCCAGGCCCGGCCCCTGCTCGGGGCAGGCCGCGACCTGCCAGCCGCTGAAGGTCGCCCGTGCCGGCCGCGGGGCGCTGCCGTCGGTCGGCAACAACGCATAGGCGTGGTCGCGCACGTCGCTGCCGCTGATGGCGCGGAACAGGGCGGCGACGCCTCCGTCCGGGGCGCGCGCCAGGGCGAGGCGGCAGCATTCGCAGCTGTGGTCCGCGGCCTTGCGCTCGGGCCGGAAGCTCGCGCCGCGGTCGTCCGACCAGGCGTAGTAGACGGCGAGGCCGGTGTAGGAACCCTTGTCGCGCATCGCCGCCAGGTGGTCGCGTGCGTCGATCCAGGCGATGACGGGCCGGCCGCCGCCATCGACCGCCAGCGCGTCGAAGCTGTGGGTGGCCTCGCCGCGGTCGCGGTGCACGGTGACCGGCGCGGAGAAATGCCGGCCGCCGTCCAGCGAGCGCGCAAAGCGGACGAAACTCGCCCACTTGCCCGGCCGGCGCTGCGTCCAGCTCACGTAGATCTCGCCCCGGGGGCCGAATGCCAGCTTGGGCCGGTTCTCGCCGGCATGATCGACGTCTTCCGCCGTCGCGTTGACCCGCATCGGCGGCCCGAAATTCCGGCCGAGATCACTCGACCGGCGCAGCCGAACGTGACCGCCGACGACGTCGGCGAGCCACAGCTGGCCGCCGCGGTCGAAGGCGGCGCTGGCGCCGAGCGCCGCTGCCGGCGCGGCGTGCCGGTCCGCGTCGTGGGCGGCGAGGGCGGCCGGCAGCAGGATCAGCAGCAAGGCGATGAGGCGCAGCATGGCGGGACTCCGGTTCATGGGGCGGGCGTGAAGCGCGTGCCCTGCAGGGGAAATGGGCCTGCCTGCCCGCCGTGCAAGCGCGGCACGCATCACCACGTGACCTCGAGGCCTGCGTAGATGGCGCGCCCCTCCGCCGGATCGAACACCCGCGGCGGGCCGAAGCCGCTGCGCGCGTCGGCGATCACCTCGACCGCGCTGGCATAGCGCCGGCCGGTGAGGTTGCGCCCTTCGAGGAAGGCCGACCAGCGCTCGGCGCGGTAGCCGAGCCGAGCCGCCAGCGCGAACCAGGGATCGGCGTAGAGGGAATTGGCGTAGTCGACCGGGTAGCGATCCGGCACCCACTCGCCGCTGGCCGAGGCGTAGAAGCCCGACGGGCGCTGGTAGGAGAGCTCGGCGCGAATGCGGTGCTCCGGAATGCCGGGCAGGGCGTTGCGGCCATACACGGGATCGCCGCTGAAGTGGAAGCGGCTCCAGTCCCAGGCGACGCGCAGCACCAGGCGGTCGCCGCCGCCGGCGCGGAGGGGCGCGAGATTGGCGCCGGGAATCGGCGCCGGTGCCGGCGCGGCATCGGCGCCACCCTGCAGGAACAGCCCCTCGGCCAGCACCAGCGCGGCCGCAGCCTCGATGCCTTCGTGGCGCGTCGGCGTGCCGTTCAGGGTGCCGAGCGGATTGCCTTGGGCATCGTTCAGGGTCAGCAATTCATGGCGCACCCGCGAGCGATACCAGCCGAGGTCCCAGGCGGCCCGCGCCAGCGCGCCGCGGCTGCCGATCTCGAAGGTCGTGGCGCGCTCGGCCTCGAGCGGCACGGTGGTCACGCCGCCATGCACTCCGCCGAGCTGCAGGCTCTCCAGCGAGGTCGGCGGCCCGAACGCGCGGCTCGCGTTGGCGTACCACTGGAGCGCCGGCGAGGCCTCGTAGAGCAGGCCGAGCTTGGGGCTGAAGCCGCGGTAGTGCTGCTCGAGCGACTGGTCGCCATCGGGATCGGCGGCGAGGCGGTCGCGGTAGTCGCGCGCGGCCCAGGCGAGCTGGAAGCCCGCCGTCAGCACCAGGCCGGCGCCGAGGTGGTGCTGGTCCTCGGCATAGAGCTCGAGGTTGCGCCAGGTCTCGTCGAAATCCGTGGTCGGCGCGCCCTGCCGCCCCGCGAGGTTCTGGTAACGGCGATCGCTGGCCGAGGCGGTGTTCGGGCGCAGGCCCACCACCAGGCGGTTGTCGCGCCCCCACAGCGACGCCTCGCTGACGTAGCGCAGGCCGGCGCCGACCGTGGTGGAATCCAGCACCAGCACGCCGAGGCCGTTCAGGTAGTCCGGGTTCCAGAACAGCGGATGATAGAGGTGCTGGTACACCGCGTAGAGATCGAAATCGACGCTGGCGTCCTCACCCAGGCGCGCGGTGGTGCGGCTGGCCAGGCGCGCGTAGTCGCCGTCGTGGCGCTGGTCGAAGGCGATCGCGTCCGGATCGGCGGCACGCGGGTCGTGGCGGAGCTCGTCGGCCGTCAGCGAGCCGGCCAGCTCGAGGTCGCTGTGGGTGTAGCCGAAATACAGCCGCGTCTCCAGCTCCGGCGAGAAGCGGTAGCCGAGGTTGCCGGAAAGGCGTCCTGCGCGGGTGGCGCTGTGCGCCTGGTAGCCGTCGCGGGAATAGCCGCTGGCCGAGACGTACCAGTCGCCGGCGCCCTGCACGCCGCCGGTCTGGAGCTGCGCCTTGCCGTAGCCGTAGCTGCCGCCCTCCAGGCGCAGCGCCAGGCCCGGCGCCGTGTAGCCGGTCGGCGACAGGAAGTTGATCGCGCCGCCGAGCGTGGTCGATCCGTACTGCAGCGCGTTGGCGCCGCGGTAGACCTCCACCGCCTGCTGCGCCAGCGGCTCCAGCCACTGGAAATCGCCGTTGCCGTCGGCGGTGCTGATCGGAATGCCGTCCTGCAGCAGCAGCACGCCGCGCAAGTGGTAGGGCCGGTCCAGGCCCGCGCCGCGGATCGACAGCTTGACGTCGTCGGTACCGCCGCGCGAACCGATGTAGACGCCGGGCTGGTCGTGCAGGATGTCGAGCAGGTTGGCGCTGCGGCCCTGCTCGTACTGGCGCGCGTCGATCAGGTTGGTGCCGCCGGGCACCCGCCGCAGCGCGGCGGCGGCGGCCGCGGCGTCGGGCTGCGTCAGCGGCGGCTCGTTGTCCTGCACGGTGACGGTCGGCAGGGTGGTCGCCTGCTCCGCGGCGGCGGCTTCGGCTGCCTCGGCAGCACGCGCCTGCGGCGCCTGCGCCAGCAGCGCCAAGGCGAGGACGGCCGGCAGCAGCCAGCTCCGGATGACAGGGGACACGCACGCACTCCCGGTTGCTTGGACCGCTGAAGTGTGTGCAGGCGGCGGGGGCGTGTGCAGCGACCGATTGTCGCGTCGGCCGTGCCGGAGGACGCGCACGGGTGCGCGCCACGCGCGGGCGGCTCAGGAATCGAGCTCGTAGGCCGGCCGGCGCTCGGGGCCCGGGCGCTTGGCGAGCTTGCGCTGCAGCGAGCGGCGGTGCATGCCGAGCAGGCGCGCCGCGGCGGTGACGTTGCCGCCGGTCTCGTGCAGCGCCTGCTGGATGTGCTCCCATTCCAGCCGGCTGAGCGGGGTCATGGTCGGCGCTGGCGCGTCGGCGGCGCCCGTGCACTCCCCTTTCAGCACGCGCAGCAGGGCCTCGGCGGTGACCGGCTTGGGCAGGTAGTCGTCCGCGCCGCGCTTGATCGCCTCGACGGCGGTGGCGACGCTCGCGTAGCCGGTGACCAGCACGATGCGGATGTCGGCGCCGAGCGCGCGCAGCGGCGCGACCAGCGCCAGGCCCGATTCGGCGCCGAGGTTGAGATCGAGCAGGACGAAATCGGGCCGCTCGGCGCGCGCTTCCTGCAGCGCCTCCTGCCCGTCGCTGGCGAGGCGCAGGCGCAGGCCGCGGCGCTCCAGCGAGCGCTGGAGGGTGCGCGCGAACAGCGCATCGTCTTCGATCAGCAGGCCCTGCATCCGCCCATTGTGGCGTGGCCCAGCGGCAGGCGGAAGCAGACCCGCGTGCCGCCGCCGGGCGCTGTCTCCATGCGCAGCTCGCCGCCGAGGCGCTCGACGGTGGCGTGCGACAGCGCCAAGCCCACGCCGAGTCCGCCCGGCTTGCCGCTGCGGAACAGGCCGCCGCCTGCGCGGACGAAGCCCGGCCCGCGGTCGCGCACGAAGCCGACCAGCGCATCGCCGGCGCTTTCCACGTGCAGGGCGACGCGCGCATCGCCGCTGCGTTCGCCGGCGTCGGCGGCATTGTTGAGCAGCACCTGCAGCAGATGGCCGATGCCGGGGTCGAGCGTGATGCCGGGCAGCTCGTCGACCTCGCCGCTGCGTTCCAGCTCGACCGCCGGACGCACCAGGCGCCAGCGTGCGACGGCCGCATCGAGCGCGCGCGCAACGCCTTCCCCGCCGCTGGCCGCCGCGTCGGCGGGTGCCGCCAGCTCGCGCACGCGGTCGCGGCAGGCATCCACCAAGCCGGCCATGGCCGCGGCTTCGTCGCGCTCCTCGCCCGCCGGCAAGCGTGCGAGCTGGTCTTCCAGCATCAGGGTGAGGGTGGCCAGCGGCGTATTGAGCTCGTGCGCGACCGCCGCCGCGTGCGTGGCCAGCGCGAGGATGCCCTCGTTGCGAGCGGACTGCTCGCGCAGCGTCGCCAGTTCACGCTCGCGCCCGCGCAGCGCGCGGCCGATGCGCATCAGGAAGAAGGTGACCACGGCCGCCGAAATGACGAACATCACCGCCATGCCGGCCAGGTGCAGGTCGAAGGCGCTGCCGAACAGGCCCTCCACGTGCGGCAGCGGCCGTCCGTACCAGGCCGATGCCGCGTAGCAGGCGCAGGCGAGGAGCGCGGTGGCCAGCACCCAGCGCGCCGGCAGGGCCGGCGCCACCAGCGCCACCGGGATCAGGAACAGCGGCGCGAAGGGATTCATCGCCCCGCCGCTCCAGGCGATCAGCCAGGCCAGCACCAGCATGTCGGCGACAACGTGCAGCAGCACCTCCGCCGGCTGCGCCTGGCGGACGCGGCGCGCGCGATGGCTGGCCCAGAGATTGAACGCCGCCAGCGCGCCGATGCCCGCCCACAGCGGCGCGGAAGCCAGCGGCAGTCGCAGGAGGTGCACCACCAGCACGACCGTGACCGCCTGGCCCGCGAGCGCGAACCAGCGCAGCGTGGCCAGGTTGCCGAGCAGGCCGGGGGGCACGTCGTGGCGCATGCATCGAGTGTAGTACCCGCGCCGTGGCCGGAGCCGGGCATGCCGCCACGCCACGCCATCCACGACGGGCACATCGACCGGCGTGGCCGCGGCTCGCTTCGCCGGCGCGGCGTGACACGGCGCACGGCGACGATTGACGATGTGTTTCGTTATGTTATAACGTTCGCGCCATTGCAAACCCGAACGTCGGCTTTTCCGTGGAGCGCCCCATGAAGCATGCCCTTCTCTGCAGCTGCATCGCTGCCGCCCTGTCCCTTCCCGCCTGGGCGCAGGATGTTCCCGCGGACACACCCCAGCCCCAGCCGCCCGCCGAGAAGAAGCCGCCTTCCGACGAAGCCGCGGCACGCCTGAACCAGGTGGTGGTGACGGCGGTGCCGCTCGGCCAGAGCGCCGACCAGCTCGTCACGCCGGTGAGCGTGCTGGAGGGTGCCGCGCTTGATGATGCACGCGCCGCGTCGCTTGGCCAGACCATCGCCAACCTGCCCGGCGTCAGCACCAGCGCCTTCGGCCAGGGCGTCGGCCGACCGGTCATCCGCGGCCTGGACGGGCCGCGCGTCGCCGTCCTCGCCGATGGTGTCGGTTCCGCCGACGTGTCGGCGGTCAGCCAGGACCACGCGGTCACGGTGGAACCCTTCCTTGCCGACCAGATCGAGATCCTGAAGGGCCCGGCGACCTTGCTCTACGGACCGGGCGCGATCGGCGGCGTGGTCAACGTGGTGGACGGACGCATCCCGCAGTCCGCTCCCGCGCAGGGCCTCGCCGGTCGCGCGCAGCTCCAGTACGACAGCGTCTCCGACGGCGGCACCGGCATGTTCCGCGTCGACGCGGGCAACGACCGCTTCGCCCTGCATGCCGACGGCCTCAAGCGCGATCTCGGCGACTACGAAATCCCCGGCCGCACGCTGCCCAACAGCTACGTGCGCGGCGACTCGGGCGCGCTCGGCGGCTCGCTGCTCGGCGATTGGGGCTATCTCGGCTTCTCGGTGTCGCGCTTCCTCGACACCTACGGCAACCCGGCCGAGCCGGGCGACGCGGAAGAAGGCGAGGACCCGGTGCATATCGGCATGGCACAGACCCGCCATGACCTCAAGGGCGCGCTGGTGGCGCCATTCGCAGGCGTGGAGAAGCTGGAATTCAGCGCCACCCATACCGACTACCGGCACACCGAGTTCGAGGGCGAGGAGGCCGCCACCACCTTCACCAACAATTCCAACGAGGGTCGCCTGCTGCTCACCCACGCCCCGCTCGGCGGCTGGCGCGGTGCGATCGGTGTGCAGGCCTCGAACCGCGATTTCGCCGCGCTCGGCGAGGAGAGCTTCGTGCCGCCGACGCGCACGCGCACGTTCGGGCTGTTCGCCACCGAACAACGCGAATGGGGCCGGCTGAAGCTCGAACTCGGCGCCCGCGGTGACCGCGAGAGCAGCACCCCCGAGGACGGCGAGCGGCGCGATTTCCGCCCCTACAGCCTGTCCGCGGGCCTCGCCTGGCGCTTCGACGAGGCCTGGCACCTCACCGCCAACCTCGACCGCGCGCAGCGCGCGCCGGCCGAGGAGGAGCTCTACGCCCACGGCCCGCACGAGGCGTCCGCGACTTTCGAGATCGGCGATCCGGACCTGCGCAAGGAAACCGCCAACCAGCTCGAAATCGGCCTGCACCACCACGGCGAATGGGTGGATGCGAAGGTGTCGGTCTACGCCAATCGCTACGACGACTTCATCTATCTCGCCGACACCGGCGAGGTCGAGGACGAGCTGCCGGTGCGGCTGTGGTCGCAGCACGATGCGAAGTTCCGCGGCGCCGAGGCCGAGGCCACCTTCCACCTCGCCAGCAACGACAGCGGCCACTACGACCTGAAGGTCTGGGGCGATCGCGTGCGCGCCACCTTCGCCGGTGGCGGCAACCTGCCGCGCATCCCGGCCGCGCGCGTCGGCGCGGAGCTCTCCTGGCGCACCGATGCCTGGCGCGCGAGCCTCGGCGCTACGCGCTACTTCGCGCAGGACGAGGCCGCCGCGCACGAGACCACCACCCCCGGTTTCACCCTGCTGAACGCACGCCTGGCCTGGAATTTCGCCAACGGCGAGCGTACCGGCTGGGAGGCCTTCCTGGCCGGCGACAACCTCACCAACCAGACCGCACGCCTGTCCACTTCGCTGATCAAAGACACGGTGCCGCTGCCGGGCCGCAACCTCAGCATCGGCCTGCGCGGCTGGTTCTGAGCTCGAACATCGGATCGCGCATCAGCAAGCTCTCTCGATGTCATGCCCGCGAAAGCGGGCCTCCATTGAAACAGCAATCTGGACTCCCGCTTTCGCGGGAGTGACGACCTTTCAGGGTTTCCCTGGGGTGCGTTCCCAGCGTGCCGCGACTTGCCGGCCAGCGGCCGACAGGCGCCTCAGGCGCTCTGCTTGCGCCGCTTCTCCAGGCGCTTGAGCAGCAGGGAGCGCTTCAGCGGGGACAGGTGGTCGACGAACACCTTGCCGGCGAGGTGGTCCATCTCGTGCTGCACGCAGACGGCGAGCGGACCTTCGAACTCGCGCTCGAAGGCGTGGCCCTCGACGTCCTGGGCGGCGATCCGGACGCGCAGGGCGCGGGTGACGTCGGCGAAGATGCCGGGGAAGGACAGGCAGCCCTCCTGGTACACCTGCTCGCCCGAGCGCTCCAGGATGCGCGCGTTGACCAGCACCAGCGGCTGGTCACGCTCCTCGGACATGTCGGCGACCAGCACCTGCTGGTGCACGTCGACCTGCGTCGCGGCGAGGCCCACGCCGGGCGCGGCGTACATGGTCTCGAACATGTCGGCAGCGAGCTTCTTCAATGCCGCGTCGAAGACGGCCACCGGACGCGCTTTCGTGCGCAGGCGGGGATCGGGGAATTCGAGAATGGAAAGAATGGCCATGCGCGCGTAAATGCGGGCGGAATGCCCTTTTTGCAAGCGTCGGCACATGGTACCTGCCGGCGCGGCGGCGCGCGACGGAGGGTGCATCGCCACGTGGGGCGGGCCGCAGCGGGTCGCACCGCGCCCCTGCGGCCTGCGACACAGTTCGTTTTCCGCGTGCCGAGTTTGCACTACACTCGGAAAAACCCATTGGGGATGAGGGGATTGGCCGCCATGCTTAAAAGGTTCCTTGCGATTTCTGCCGGGCTGCTGCTGGCGCTCGCGGTGTACGCGGCGGGCGTGGAATGGACCGAGCGGCATCCGGACCGCTACGTGGTGCAGAAGGGCGACACGCTGTGGAGCATCTCGGCGCGTTTCCTGACCAAGCCCTGGTACTGGCCGCGCATCTGGCAGAACAACCCGCAGGTGAGGAATCCGCACCTGATCTACCCGGGTGACGAACTGGTGCTAACGGGCGACCGCCTGGCGCATGGCCCGGGCTCGATCGGACCGCACGCGCGCGCCACGTCGCTGGACGAGACGGTGCCGCCGATCGATCTCAGCGACCTCGAGCAGTGGCTCAAGAACACCCGCATCGTCGGCGAGGACGCATTCAAGAACGCCCCCCACGTCGTCGGCATCGAAAGCGACCGCCTGCGCGGCGCCAGCGGCCAGCTCGTCTACGTACGCGGCCTTGCCGCCGAGCCCGGCGCGCGGCTGGCGCTGGTGCGCTTCACCGGCCGCTACTACGACCTGCCGCCGGTGGCCCGCGGCGAGCCGCGCGAGGTGCGCCGCCAGGGCGAGAACTACGACCGCCCGCGCGATTGGCCGGATGCGCGTGACGGCCGTCCGGCAATGATCTGGCACAGCGGCCCGATCGACTACACGCTCAAGGGGCGCGTGCGCTTCCTCGGCTACGAGCTGATCGACTATGGCCGCGTGGAGGTGACGCGCAGCGCCGAGGTGTCCTCGGTGCTTGTCATGTCCTCGGACATGGAAGTGCGCGAGGGCGATTTCCTGCTGCCGATCGAGGAGCGCCCCTACGACGCCGAGTACGTCCCGCATCGCGCCGCCGTGATGCCGCCGGAGATGCGCGTGATCGCCTTCTCCGACGCGCTCAACGCGGTCGGGCCGCGCCAAGTGGTGGCGCTTTCGCGCGGTGCTGCCGACGGCATCGCCAACGGCCAGACCTTCAGCATCTACCAGCCGGGCGAGCAGGTCACCGACGACACCGACTACCCGGACGGCAGTGCGCGCAAGTTCTTCCACCCGGGCAAGTCCAAGGTCACCCTGCCGCCGGAATTCGTCGGCCACGTGATGGTGTTCCGCACCTTCGACAACGTGAGCTACGGCTTGGTCATGGACGCGATCAAGCCCATTCACATCGGCGACTTCCTGCACGATCCGGATACGACGCCCTGAAAGCCGGGAATCGTTGACGGGAATCGGGAATCGCAAAAGCAGGCTCCTGCGATTGCCGGTTCTCCATTCCCGGTTCCCGCGCGGCGGATACAGGACTCCAAGCGCATGGACAGCACATACGCCGCGCCCAACGATTGGCTGGTCCTGATCCGCACGCCGGGCTTCGGCGCGGCGACGATCCGCGGCCTGCTGGAGCGGCACGGAAGCGCCGCAGCCGCATTGGCGGCGGCGCGGCGTGGCGAGTTCGGCCGGGGAGTGGGGGATGTGACCGCGGCGCGCGCATGGCTGCGCGCGCCCGATGAAGCGATCATCCAGCGCGATCTCGACTGGCTGGCCGAACCGGGGCATCGCCTGCTCGGCTGCGACGACGCGGATTTCCCGGCGCTGCTGGTGGAAAGCCCCGGCGCGCCGGCAGCGCTGTTCGTCGCCGGCGATCCGGCGTACCTGTGGTGGCCGCAGGTCGCCATCGTCGGCAGCCGCAACGCCAGCCAGGCGGGCCTGGCCACTGCACGCGACTTCGCGCGCACGCTGGCGTCGGCGGGGTTCGCCATCACCAGCGGCCTCGCCGACGGCATCGACGGCGCAACACACGCGGCCGCGCTCGATGCCGCCGCGACCACCATCGCGGTGCTCGGTACCGGGCCGGATGTCATCTATCCACCGCGCCATCGCGAGTTGGCGGCGCGGATCGCGCAGCATGGCGCACTGGTCAGCGAGTTCCCGCCGGGAACCGGCCCTCACCCCAGCCACTTCCCGCGCCGCAACCGCATCATCGCCGGGCTTTCGCTCGGCACCCTGGTGGTGGAAGCCGGCCTGCGCTCGGGTTCGCTGATCACCGCGCGCAACGCCGGCGAAGCCGGGCGCGAGGTATTCGCCATCCCTGGTTCCATCCACAACCCGCTCGCCCGCGGCTGCCATCGCCTGATCCGCCAGGGCGCCAAGCTGGTGGAAACCGCCGCCGAGGTGGTCGAGGAGCTGGCGCCCCTCGCCAATGAACTCGGCGACGCCCTGCGTGCGCGCCTGCAGGCCATCCCCGCGGCCAGCCTGGCGAGCGCCGCGGGGCCGGCCCGCTCGGCCCACGAATCCGAGCCCGGCTACGCCCGCCTGCTGGCGGCGCTCGGCCAGGAAACGCTCGGCATCGACCAGCTCGCCGCGCGCAGCGGCCTCGGCGTCGAGGCGCTGTCTCCGATGCTGCTGATGCTGGAGCTGGAAGGTGCGGTGGTGGCGTCGGCGGGCGGCTACGCGCGGCGCGTCGACGCCGGCGATTGACGTCCGCGCTTGCCGGCGCCGGCACGCGCACCCACAATCCGCGCCCCCGCCCCGGCTTGACAGTCCACGGCCGGGCATGTTTCCACTAGAAAAGGACGTGGCGCGCCGCCACCTCCGACATCCCGCATCCGCCGCGCTGCCGCGGGCAAGGAACGCAATGGCCAAGAACCTCCTGATCGTCGAATCGCCCGCCAAGGCGAAGACGATCAACAAATACCTCGGCAAGGACTTCCAGGTGCTGGCGTCCTACGGCCACGTGCGCGACCTCGTGCCCAAGGAAGGCGCGGTCGATCCCGCGCGTGACTTCGCCATGAACTACGAGGTGATCGAGCGCAACGAGCGCCACGTCGACGCCATTGCCAAGGCGGCCAAGGCGGCCGACGCGCTGTTCCTCGCCACCGACCTTGATCGCGAAGGCGAGGCGATTTCCTGGCACATCGCCGAGATCCTGAAATCGCGGAAACTGCTCGACGGCAAGGCGCTGTACCGGGTGGTGTTTTCCGAGATCACGCCGCGCGCGATCAAGGACGCGGTCGCCAATCCGCGGCCGCTGTCGATGGACCTCGTCAACGCGCAGCAGGCGCGGCGCGCGCTCGACTACCTGGTCGGTTTCAATCTTTCGCCGGTGCTGTGGCGCAAGGTGCAGCGCGGGCTGTCCGCCGGCCGCGTGCAGTCGCCGGCGCTGCGCATGATCGCCGAGCGCGAGGAGGAGATCGAGGCCTTCAAGGCGCGCGAGTACTGGACCATCGAGGCCGATTGCGCGCATCCGGAGCAGGCCTTCAAGGCGCGCCTGTCGCGCCTGCGGGGCAAGAAATTCGAGCAGTTCGACCTCACCAACGAGGCCGACGCGAGCGCCGCGAGGGCGGCGCTGGAGCGCTCCGCGCAAGGGCGGCTGGTCGTCGCCAACGTCGAATCCAAGGAGCGCAAGCGCCGCCCGGCGCCGCCCTTCACCACCTCCACCCTGCAGCAGGAAGCGGCGCGCAAGCTCGGCTTCTCCACCAGCCGCACGATGAAGATCGCGCAGGGACTCTACGAGGGCGTGGCGCTGGGCGATGAGGGCGTGGTCGGCCTCATCACCTACATGCGTACCGACGCGGTGTCGCTGTCGATGGATGCCATCCATGAGCTGCGCGAGGTCATCGGGCGCGATTTCGGGCCGCGCGCGCTTCCCGAGCAGCCGCACTTCTACCGCAACAAGTCCAAGAACGCCCAGGAAGCCCACGAGGCGATCCGCCCGACCTCGGCCGCGCACCGCCCGAAGCAGGTTGCAGCGTTCCTCAACGACGAGCAGCGCAAGCTCTACGACCTCATCTGGAAGCGCGCCGTCGCCAGCCAGATGCAGCATGCGACGCTCAACACGGTATCGGTCGACCTCGATGCGGGCGGCGACTCCATGTTCCGCGCCAGCGGCACCACCGTCATTGATCCGGGCTTCCTCGCCGTCTACGAGGAAGGACGCGACGCCAGGAAGGCCGAGGACGAGGATGAAGGCCGCAAACTGCCGCGGATGGAGATCGGCGAGCCGGTGCCGCTCCTCGCCATCAACGCCGACCAGCACTTCACCGAGCCGCCGCCGCGCTACTCGGAAGCCTCGCTGGTCAAGGCGCTGGAGGAATACGGCATCGGCCGGCCCTCCACCTACGCCAGCATCATCCAGGTGCTGCTGAACCGCGAGTACGTGATCCTCGACAGCCGCCGCTTCAAGCCGACCGACGTCGGCCGCGCGGTGGCGAAGTTCCTCTCGGCCCATTTCGCCCAGTACGTCGATTACGACTTCACGGCGAAGCTCGAGGACGAGCTCGACGCGGTCAGCCGCGGCGAGGACGACTGGGTGCCGCTGCTGGAGAAGTTCTGGCAGCCGTTCAAGGCGCGAGTCGACGAGAAGAGCGAGACGGTGGACCGCTCCGAGGCCACCGGCGCGCGCGAGCTCGGCACCGACCCCAAGTCCGGCAAGCCGGTCTCGGTGCGCCTCGGCCGCTTCGGGCCCTACGCCGCCATCGGCACCAAGGACGACGAGGAAAAGCCCAAGTTCGCCTCCTTGCGCCCCGGCCAGAGCATGCACACGCTCACGCTGGAGGAGGCGCTGGAGCTCTTCAAGCTGCCGCGCAACCTTGGCCAGGCCGAGGACGGCGAGGACGTCACCGTCGGCATCGGCCGTTTCGGCCCCTTCGTGAAGCACGGCTCCATGTACGCCTCCCTGGCGGCCGGCGACGATCCCTATACCGTCGAGCTGCCGCGCGCGCTGGAACTCCTGAAGGCCAAGGCGGAAGCGGCGGCCAATCGCATCATCCAGGACTTCGGCACTGGCGTTCAGGTGCTGAATGGCCGCTATGGCCCGTACATCACCGATGGCGAGAAGAATGCGCGCATCCCCAAGGACAGGGAGCCGCGCGAGCTGACCGAGGCCGAATGCATGGAACTGCTCGCCGCAGCGCCCGTGCGGCCCAAGCGCGGCCGTTTCGCGAAGAAGACGCCCGCCAGGGAAGCGGCCGCCAAGGCACCGAAGAAGGCTGCCGCGAAGAAGACGGCGACGAAGAAGACAACCGCGAAGAAGGCCGCCCCACGCAAGGCGCCCGCGAAGAAGGCGGCGGCGAAGAAGGCGCCCGCGAAGAAGGCTGCCGCGCGGGCGCCGGGCGCCGCTGATCCGGGCTCGTGAGCGCAAGGTCCGCCAGCAAGGCGCGGCCCTGCGTCGCTTCGGGCCGGCGCGCGTGACGATTGCGGGTGCGACCGACGAAGCCCTGGCCACCGCCGCGGCCGTGCTCCACGCCGGCGGCGTGATCGCCTACCCGACCGAGGCCGTGTTCGGCCTCGGCTGCGATCCCCAGGACCGGGTCGCCTTCGAAAAGCTTTTTGCCCTCAAGCAGCGCCCGCCGACGCAGGGCGTGCTGCTGATCGGCGCGGATTTCGGCCAGGTCGCGCCCTACGTCGATCTCGCCGCGGTTCCTGTCGATGCGCTGGAGCGCGCTTGCGGCACCTGGCCGGGACCGCACACGTGGATCTTTCCGCGCGCCGCGGATGTGCCGCCGTGGATCGCCGGCGGGCACGCCGGCATCGCGCTCCGCGTCACCGCGCATCCGGTCGCGGCGGCGCTCTGCCGCGCCTTCGGCGGCGCCCTGGTGTCGACCAGCGCCAACCGCCATGGCGAGGCCCCGGCGAGCAGCGCGGCCGCCGTGCGTGAGCTGTTTGGCAAAATGATCGGCGCGGTGGTCGATGGCGCGGTGGGGGGGCTTGAGCGGCCGACGCCGATCCGCGACGCTATCAGCGGGGAATTGCTGCGCAGCTAGGGGAGGTTCGATGTCGGCGGTAGTCGAGAGTCCGGCGCCTGGCGCCCTGCCGTTGCTGGCGGCCGCCGATCCGGCGCGGCCGGTGGCGTGGCGCCAGGGGCGGGCGGTGAGCGCGCGATGCTTCCTCGCCGACGTCGCCCGCGTGGCCGGTGCCCTGCCGTGCGCCACTTCCGCCGTCAACCTGTGCCGGAACCGCTATGCGTTCCTGGTCGCGTTCGCCGCGGTGCTGGCGCGCGGCCAGGCCAACCTGCTGCCGCCCTCGCGCGCGGCGCATGCGGTGGATGAGGCCCTGGCAGCGAATCCCGGCAGCTATGCGCTGTCCGATGGCGGGGAGGAAGCGCCCGGACCGCGCCATTTCACGCTGCCGCCACTGGACGGGGAGGTGGCCACGGGCGGGCTTGCCGCGGCAGTCCCCGGGATCGCCGCCGGACAGGTGGCGGCGATTGGCTTCACCTCCGGCAGCACCGGTCAGCCCAGGGGCAACCCCAAGACCTGGCGGGCCTTCAGCGCCAGCACGGCGCTCAATGCGGGCGCGCTCGCCGCCACCCTGGAGCTCGCCGGCGGGCAACATGCACACGTGGTCGCCACGGTGCCGCCGCAGCACATGTACGGCATCGAGCTTTCGGTGCTGCTGCCGCTGCTCGGCCCGTTCGCCGTCTCCGACCGCAAGCCGCTGTTCCCGGCCGACATCGCCGCGGCGCTGGCGGAACTGCCCGCGCCGCGCGTACTGGTCACCACGCCGGTGCACCTCAAGGCGCTGATGGCGGCCGGGATCGCCCTGCCGCCGCTCGGCGCCATCGTCTCGGCGACCGCCCCGCTCGCCGCGGACCTCGCCGCCGCCGCCGAAGCGCGCCACGGCGCGCGCGTGCTGGAACTCTTCGGCTCCACGGAAACCTGCGTGATCGCGCAGCGGCGGGCGGCGCTGGGTGGCGACTGGACGCTTTATCCCGGCGTCACGCTGCGCCCGCAGCCCGATGGCACCGCGGTGGACACGGCCTGGTTCGAGCGCGAGGTGGTGCTGCCGGACGTGGTCGAGCTTGGGCCCGGCGGCACCTTCGCCCTGCGCGGCCGCCAGGCGGATCTGGTCGAGATCGCCGGAAAGCGCGCCTCGCTGGCCGACCTCACGCGTCGCGTGCAGGCGCTGGCCGGCGTGGAGGATGCGGTGGTGTTCCAGTCCGGCACCGCCGACGCCTTCGGCGTGCGCCGCATCGCCGCGCTGGTGGTCGCCCCCGGCCGCAGCGAGGCCCAGCTCATCGGCGAGCTGCGCCAGGCCATCGATGCCGCTTTCCTGCCCCGCCCGCTGCGCAAGGTCGCCGCGCTGCCCCGCAACGAGACCGGCAAGCTGCCCCGTGCGGCACTGCTGGCCGAGCTGGAGCGGAGTGCCTGAAGAGCCGGGAATGGGCTTCAAAAGCCGGGAATGGGGAATCGGGAATCGGGAATCGTCAAAGCGGGCTCGACGCGCCCATGGAGTTCGCCGCCCGGCCCGGAGCACCAAGCCTCGGTTCGAGCGCAGCATTCGTTCACCCCCGACGTCATGCCCGCGGAAGCGGACATCATTGCAGAGAGACTCTTCCGTAGAGTTGGCGATTGCACCTGATGCGCGCCCTGCGGCCCTGAGCCCCCGCTTCACCAACCCACCCGAAGCCGTGCTTCACCCTGAAAGCCCGGCCATGGATGGCCGGCGGTGGATCGCACCGAGAAGGACCCATCAGGTCACGGTGCGTGTCATTTGCCGCTCCAGCCGCGCCGTTACCGCCACCCGAAGCCGTGCTTCACCTTGAAAGTCCGGCCATGGACGGGCGGTGTGGATCGCACCGAGAAGGACCCCGTCAGGTCACGGTGCGTATCATTTGCCGCTCTCCAGCCGCGCCGTTACCGCCACCCGAAGGCGTGCTTCACCTTGAAAGCCCGGCCATGGACGGGCGGTGTGGATCGCACCGAGAAGGACCCCGTCAGGTCACGGTGCGTGTCATTTGCCGCTCCAGCCGCGCCGTTACCGCCACCCGAAGCCGTGCTTCACCTTGAAAGCCCGGCCATGGACGGGCGGTGTGGATCGCACCGAGAAGGACCCCGTCAGGTCACGGTGCGTATCATTTGCCGCTCTCCAGCCGCGCCGTTATCGCCACCCGAAGCCGTGCTTCACCTTGAAAGTCCGGCCATGGATGGCCGGTGGTGGAACCGAACAGAAGCAGTTTCCGCCACGCGCGCTACAAGCCGCCAGACCGCCGCGATCCCGGACGGATCGCAAAAAAAATGCCCCGAGGGCCAGGGGGAGCCCTCGGGGCGGGGAAAACCGGTCTGGGGAGGGACCGGCCTTTCCAGGTTGCACTCAGGGAGGTGAGTCAACCAGGGCGCCGTTGCGTGCGCCCGGTGTGATAGATCGAGTCTGGCCCGGAAAGTTTCCAGTGTAGCCCCGGCTTCATTTATCAGCTGTTCATTTTTGGACCAGTAGCCGGCGGCGGCCGGCTTGCGCAGGTCGGGGCCACGTTCCCAGCGTCCGCCCCAATCCCCCAATCCCGGCCCTAATGCGCCTCGTCCCAGTTATCGCCGGCGCCGACCTCGACCAGCAGCGGCACGCGGAGGTCGGCGGCGGCCTGCATGCGCTCGCGGATGCCGGCGCTGATGGCGTCGACCTGGTCGGCGCGCACCTCGAACACCAACTCGTCGTGGACCTGCAGCAGCATGCGGGCGGAGTCCTCCTGTCCGTGCAGCCAGTCGTCCACGGCGATCATGGCGCGCTTGATGATGTCGGCGGCGGTGCCCTGCATGGGTGCGTTGATGGCGGCGCGCTCGGCGCCGGCGCGCTGGGCGGCGTTGCGTGAATTGATGTAGTCCAGGTACAGCCGCCGCCCGAACAGGGTCTCGACGTTGCCGTCGCGGTGCGCCTGTTCGCGGATCGCCTGCATGAAGTCGCGCACGCCCGGGTAGCGGGCGAAGTAGCGCGCCATGTAATCCTGCGCCTCCGTACGGCCGACACCGAGCTGGCGCGCCAGGCCGAATGCGCTCATGCCGTACATGAGGCCGAAGTTGATGGCCTTGGCGGCACGGCGCTGGTTGGCCTCGACCTGCTCCTGCGGCAGGTCGAAGACCTCGGCGGCGGTGGCGCGGTGCACGTCGTGGCCGCCGTGGAACGCCGCCAGCAGGCCCGCGTCGCCGGACAGGTGGGCCATGATGCGCAGCTCGATCTGCGAATAGTCGGCGGCGACGATCTTCCAGCCCGGCGGCGCGATGAAGGCTTGGCGGATCCGCCGCCCTTCCTCGGTGCGGATCGGGATGTTCTGGAGGTTCGGATCGGAGGAGGCAAGGCGGCCGGTGGCCGCGGTGGCCTGGCCGTAGCAGGTATGCACTCGGCCGCTGCGCGGGTTGACGATGTCCGCCAGCTTCTCGGTGTAGGTGCTGCGCAGCTTGGCCAGCGCGCGGTAGTCGAGGATCACCCGCGGCAGCTCGTGCTGGTCGGCGATCGCCTCCAGCGCCTCCTCGTTGGTGGAGGGCTGCCCGCCCGGCGTCTTCACCCGCACCGGCAGGCCGAGTTCCTCGAACAGGATCGCACAGAGCTGGCGCGTGGAATCCAGGCTGAAGGCGTGCCCGGCGACGCGGTGCGCTTCTTCGGTGAGTTCGTGCATGCGCCGCGCCAGCTCACCGCTCTGGCGCTTCAGCGCCGCCACGTCGACCAGCACGCCGTGCTGTTCCATGCGCGCCAGCACCGGCACCAGCGGCATCTCGATGTGCTCGTACACCGAGCGCAGGCCGTCCTCGGCGGCGAAGCCGGGCCACTGCGCGAGGTGCAGGCGCAGCGTGATGTCGGCGTCCTCGGCGGCGTAGCGACAGGCGGTGTCGAGGCCGACCTGGCTGAACGGAATCCGTTTCGCGCCCTTGCCGGTCACGTCGTCATAGCGGAGCGTCTCGTAGCCGAGCAGGCGTTTGGCCTGCGTGTCCATGTCGTGCCGCCAGGTGGAGTGCAGCACATAGGATTCGAGCAGGGTGTCGTGGCGCAGGCCGGCGACGGCGATGCCGGCGCAGGCCAGCACGTTGACGTCGTACTTGGCGTTCTGCGCGAGCTTGGGCGGGGCCGGATCCTCCAGGATCGGCCGCAGCGCGGCCAGCACCCGCTCGCGCGGCAACTGCACCGGCGCGCCGGGGTAATCGTGGCCGAGCGGGATGTAGCAGGCGCGTTTCGGCTCCACCGCGAAGGAGAGCCCGACCAGTTCCGCGCGCATCGGATCGAGCGAGCTGGTCTCGGTATCGAAGGCGACCAGGCTGGCGCCGGCGAGCTTCTCCACCCAAGCGTCGAGCTGCGCCTCGCTGGTGACCAGCTCGTAGTCGCCGGGGCCGGCGAGGTCCGGATCGATGCCGGTGGCCATGGCGATGGCGGCAGGCGCGGGTGCGGCCTCGACTACCACTTCCGGTTCGATGGCGGCGTCCAGCTCCTTCAGCGCGGCATTGAACTCGTAGCGCTGGTAGAGCGGGCGCAGCCGCCCGGCGTCGCGCTCGCGCAGGGCGAGGTCGTGCGGCCCCACCTCGAGGTCCACGTCGGTCTTGATGGTGGCGAGCTGGCGCGACAGCGGCAGGTGCTCGAGCGCGCGGCGCAGGTTCTCGCCGACCTTGCCGCCGACCGCGTGCGCGTTGGCGATCACCCCATCCAGGTTGCCGTGCGCGGCCAGCCACTTGGCGGCCGTCTTTGGTCCGCATTTCTCGACGCCGGGGATGTTGTCCACGCTGTCGCCGACCAAGGCCAGGTAGTCGATGATCTGGTCCGGGCGCACGCCGAACTTCTCCAGCACCGCCGCCTCGTCCAGGGTGGTGTTGGTCATGGTGTTGACCAGCGAGACGCCGGGGCGCACCAGTTGCGCGAAATCCTTGTCGCTGGTCGAGACCGTCACCTCCATGCCGGCGGCGGCGGCCTGCAGGGCGAGGGTGCCGATCACGTCATCCGCTTCGACGCCCTCCACGCGCAGGATTGGAATGCCGAGCGCCTCGACGATGGCGAGCATCGGCTCGATCTGCACCAGCAGGTCGTCGGGCGTGGCCTGGCGGGTCGCCTTGTAGGCGGGATAGAGCGCGTCGCGGAAGGTCGGCCCCGGCGCGTCCTGCACGAAGGCGATGTGTTCGGGCTTCTGCTTCAGGATCGAGCGCAGCATGTTGACCACACCGAACAGCGCGCCGGTCGGCTCGCCGGCGGCGTTGGTCAGCGGCGGCAGCGCGTGGAAGGCGCGGAACAGGTACGAGGAGCCGTCGATCAGGACGAGGCGCGGACGCGGAGAGGGCATGGCTTCGGGCTACGGCAACGAAGCGCCAGCTTGGCGCGCACGCACCCTCAATGCAACGCCGCGCGCCCGGCCTGCCGAGGCGCTGGTCCAACCCTGCGAGGGCGCGACCACGCCGACCTCCGACCGCGGGATCGGTGCCGTTCACCAGCGCGGCGCGCAGTCTGATAGGCTCGAAGCCTGCAAGGAGAACCGCCATGAACCGCAGCCTGCACCTCGCGATCGCCCTTTCCGTGGCCGGCGTGTTCGGCCTCGCCCATGCACAGTCCGCAACACCCCGGCAACCGCCGGCGGACATCCCGCCGCCACCCGGCCTCGACGATCCGGGCGTCGGCACTGCCGCGGCTCCCGCGCAGGATGAAGCTGCCCCGGCCACGCGTGCCGCCGGCGAGGATGCGCTGGCGCCGCTGCCCCGGCCCGATTCCCGCCTGGTACGCGACAAGGCCTCGCGCGAGGCGGCGAGCGACCGCGAACGCATCGCTGCAAGCGAGGTCACCAGCCGCCAGCAGGGCACCGACACGGTCGAGGAATACCGCCAGAACGGGCGCCTGTGGATGGTCAGGATCCGCCCGGCCAGCGGCCCCGAGCAGACCTTCTACGCCACCGACCCGAGCGGCCGGCTGGTGCGCGACCCCAACATGGGACCGGTGGCGCCGGTGTATTACACGCTGTACGAGTGGAAATAGAAGCCGGGATCAAGGCTGCGCAGGCAGATGCCGGGCGCTGCTGCGCAGCGGTGGTGCGATGCGGATATTGATCCTTGCAAGAAGCTGATCGACCGTATCGGAACAGGGAGCGGAAAACCTGTTTTCGTCGGCCCTGCTGAAGCTCGAAATGGTCCGGGCATTGCGGTGGGAAGGGCTGCCCGTCGAACGGGCCCGCCCGGTGCTCGATCGCCTGCAGCTGGTCAGCCTCGACGATGCCGTCCTGCAGCTTGCGGCCGCCATCGAGCCACACGTCTCGGCCCGGATGCGGTCGTCGTGACCCACGATTCGAGGATGGCGGCGGCGGCGATCCGGATGGGACTGCAAAAGTCGCGATCCCCTCGCCTGAGGGTGGTCCGGCTCCCTCGGGTGAAACGGAGCGCAGCAGCGACTTGCCCGATTCCCGTGTCCTGCATCCAGTCCTCAGCCTGGCTGCCGGGCGCATGCAGCCTGCCCAGCAAAAGGCGCTAGACCCAGTCGCGCGGCTTCAGGTAGTCGGCCAGTTTGGCCTCCGCACTGCCGGGCTCGGGCACATGGCCGTATTCGAAGCGCACGCGCGGCGGCAGGCTCATCAGGATCGATTCGGTGCGTCCGCCCGACTGCAGGCCGAACAGCGTGCCGCGGTCGTAGACCAGGTTGAACTCCACGTAGCGCCCGCGCCGGTAGAGCTGGAACTCGCGCTCGCGCTCGCCCCAAGGCATGTCGCGGCGGCGCGCGACAATCGGCAGGTACGCATCGAGGAAGCCGTTGCCCACCGCCTGCGTGAAGGCCAGGCAGCGGTCGAAGCCGCCCTCGTTGAGGTCGTCGTAGAAGAGCCCGCCGATGCCGCGCGTCTCGCCGCGGTGCTTCAGGTAGAAGTACTCGTCGCACCAGCGCTTGTAGCGCGGATAGACGTCCGCGCCGAAGGGCGCGCAGAGGTCGTGCGCGATCTGGTGCCAGTGCCGCGCGTCCTCGTCGAACGGGTAGAAGGGCGTCAGGTCGAAGCCGCCGCCGAACCACCACACCGGCGGCTGGCCCTCGGCGTCGGCCTCGAAATAGCGCACGTTGGCATGCGTCGTCGGCAGGTAGGGATTGTTCGGGTGCACCACCAGCGACACGCCGGCGGCGGTCCAGCGGCGGTTGGCGAGTTCCGGCCGGTGTGCAGTCGCCGAGGCCGGCAGGCGTTCGCCGGAGACGAAGGAGTAGTTGACCCCAGCCTGCTCGAACACCGCGCCGTCCTTCAGCACCCGCGTGCGCCCGCCTCCCGTCAAGGAACCGGCGGCCAGCAGCCGCGCGTCGCCACCCTCGCGCTGCCACGCATCCTCCACGAACCCGGCAGCCCCGTCGGCGGCCGCCAGCGCGCTGCAGATGCGATCCTGCAGATCCATGAAAAAGGCTTCGGCCGCGCCGATGCGCTCGGCTTCGGAATGATCGTCGTGGGGCATGGCGGGAATGAACCGGAGGGGCGATCCATCCTAGCAGCGGGCCGCCCGCATCGCGCCGACGGGCCGGGTGGAGTGCGGCAGCTTGCCGCGGCCATGCCATAATCCGGCACGCCCTTTCCCGCCCCCGACCCGTGCCCAGCCGGATCCCCGCGCTCGCCATCACCGCCTTCACCGCCACGTCCGCGCTCGGCCGCGGCCGCGCCGCGCACCTCGAGGCGCTTCGCCTGGAACGCAGCGGGTTGCGCGACAACGATTTCACGTCAACGCCGCTGCCCTGCGCGATCGGCCGCGTCGACAGCCTGGAACAGGCGCCGCTTCCGGCCGGGTGGTCGACGCAGGACTGCCGCAACAACCGCCTCGCCTGGCTCGGCCTGCAGGCCGACGGCTTCCTGCACGCGGCGCGAAGCGCGATCGAGCGCCATGTCGCGGAACGCGTGGCGCTGGTCGTCGGCACCTCGACCGCCAGCATCGGCGCCACCGAGGACGCCTACGCTCGCCTGGAAGACGGGCGCTTTCCTTCCAGGCTCGCCAATCCGCAGCTGCATACGCCGCATTCGCCGGGCCTGTTCCTGCAGCAGGTGTTCGGTACGCGCGGGCCCTGCCTGACGGTCGCCACCGCCTGTTCCTCGAGCGCCAAGGTGTTCGCCAAGGCCGAGCGGCTGATCCGCACCGGCGTGGCCGATGCGGCGATTGTCGCCGGCGTCGACACGCTGTGCGGCTCGGTGCTGTTCGGCTTCAACGCGCTGGAACTGGTGGCGCCCGAACCCTGCCGCCCGTTCGACGCGGCGCGGCGCGGCATTTCGATCGGCGAGGCGGCCGGATTCGCGCTGCTCGAACGGGACGCGGACGCGGACGCCCCGCGGCTGCTCGGCTACGGCGAATCCTGCGATGCCTGGCACATGTCCACGCCGCATCCGGAGGGACTCGGCGCCCGCCGCGCGCTGGCCGATGCCTTCGCGCGGAGCGGCCGCGAGCCCGGCGATGTCGACTACATCAACCTGCACGGCACGGCGACGGCGAAGAACGACGAGGTCGAGGCGGCGGTGGTGGCCGAGGTGTTCCCGGCACGCACGCGCGCGAGTTCCACCAAGGGCTGGACCGGCCATACCCTCGGTGCGGCGGGCATCCTCGAGGCGGTGCTCACCTTGCTGGCGATGGAACAGGGCCTGGTTCCAGGTACGCTCAATACGACGCGGCCGGATCCCGCCTGCGGACCACAGCTTGCGCTGCATAACGAGGCGCGAACCATCCGTACCGCGTTCAGCCATTCGTTTGGCTTCGGCGGCAACAACTGCATCCTGGTATTCGGGAGCGAGGGAGCGCGATGAGCGGGAACTGGCTGGAAGTGGACCTGCGTGGCATCGGCTGGTGGTCGCCGGCGGCGCCGGACTGGCCGTCGGCGGCGGCGCTGCTGCAGGAAGGCGCCGCCTGGCCCGGCGAGGGCGCCGCGAGGCCAGCCGCCCACGTGCTGTCTCCCAACGAGCGGCGCCGCGCGCCGGAGCCGGTGCGCATCGCCTGCGAGGCGGCCGCGCAGGCCTGTGAGGCGGCCGGCTGCGCTCCCGGTGAACTGCCGAGCGTGTTCACCTCGATCCATGGCGACCTCGGCATCACCGACGCGATGTGCGCCGCGCTGGCGATGGATCCCGCCACGCTGTCGCCGACGAAGTTCCACAACTCGGTACACAACGCACCCGCCGGCTACTGGACCATGGCCACCGGCTGCCGCGAGGCCTCCACGTCGGTCAGCGCCTGGCAGGGCAGCTTCGCCGCGGGCCTGCTGGAGACGCTGGTGCAATGCCGGGCCGAAGCGCGCGCCACCCTGCTGGTGAGCTACGACATCGCCAACGTCGGCGCACTCGGCGCGGCGCTGCCGGAAAGTCGCGCGTATGCATTCGCCCTGGTGGTGGCTCCCTCCGGTGGCCGGCGCGCGTCCGGCCGCCTGCGCGCGCGCCACGTCACCGCGCCTGCGCCCGCTCCGAAGGCACCTGCAGCGACCTCGCTGCAACCGCTGCTGCGCGCCCTGGCCACGCGCACGCCGGCATGCCTGCGCCTTCCCGCCGGCCCGGGAACCGCGCTGGAACTGGAACTCGCCGCATGAGCGCCACCGAAGCCGATCGCATCGCCGTGGTGATACCGGCGCTCAACGAGGAACTGGCGATCCGTGGCGTGGTGGAATCGGTGCTCGCCATCTGCCCGCACGTGATCATCATCGACGACGGCTCCAGCGACCGCACCGTCGAATGCCTGGACGGACTCCCGGTCACCCTGATCCGCCACGAACGCCCGCTCGGCAAGGGCCAGGGCCTGCGCGACGGCTTCCGCAAGGCGCGCGAGCTCGGCTTCGACGCGGTGGTGACCATGGATGGTGACGGCCAGCACCTGGCCAGCGACATCCCGCGCCTCCTCGCCGCGGCGCGCCGCCACCCCGAGCACCTGGTGATTGGCGCGCGCATCCGCAACAAGGAAAACCAGCCCGCCTCGCGCCGCCGCGCCAACGCAGTCGCCGACTGGGGCATCTCCTGGGGCTGCGGCCTCCCGGTCGCCGATACCCAGAGCGGCCAGCGCTACTACCCGCTGGCGGCACTCGAGCTCGCCGACCTCGACGCCGACGACTTCGTGTTCGAGGCGGCGCTGCTCATCGCCGCCACCCGCGACAAGGGCCTCGGCGTGGTCTCGGTGCCGATCGAATCGCGCTACCGCGGCGAGTTCCGCGGCAGCCATTTCCGCCCGGTGCGCGACGTCACCCGCATCACCTGGTACACGATCCGGCGCGTGGTGCATTACGGCCGCGTGGTGCAGAGCTACCGCCGCTCGCACGCCACCCCGCCGCTGGTGTTCGACCCCGACGCATGAGCGGCGCCCACCTCCTGTGGCAGGTCTGCGTGATCCTCGCCACCGCGCGGGCGCTGGCCTGGTTGCTCGGCCGCCTCGGCCAGCCGCCGGTGATCGGCGAGATGATCGCCGGCATCGTGCTCGGCCCGGTGGTGTTCGGCGCACTGGCGCCGGGCTGGCACGCGGCCTTGTTCCCGCCGGACGGCCTTGCGGCGCTTGGCGGGCTCAGCCAGATCGGCCTGGTGCTGTTCATGTTCATCGTCGGTGCGGAGCTGCGCGCTCCGGCCAGCGCCGGTGCGCAGCTTCGTGCCGCCGCCTGGGTCGGCGTGCCGGGCGTGCTGGTGCCGATGCTGCTCGGCTTCGCGATCGCGCCTCTGCTGCACCCGACCCTGGCGGGTGCCGGCGTCGGGCTGTTCCCGTTCGCCCTGTTCCTGGCCGCGGCAATGGCCATCACCGCGTTCCCGATCCTCGCCCGCATCCTCAAGGAGCGCGGCATGACGCACACCCCGCTTGGCCAGCTCTCGCTGTCCTCGGCGGCGCTGGCCGACGTGCTGGCGTGGATCGCGCTGGCAGCGGTGGTCGGGCTGATGGGAGCCGGCCAGGGCTGGAGCGCGCTCGGCCGCATGCTGGCCGGGCTCGGCGTGCTCGCCGCGCTGGGCTTTGGCGTGCTGCGGCCGTGGCTGGCGCGCCGCATCGCCCGCGCGGCGCCGGACGGGCGGCCGCAGACCGGCCTGCTCGGGGTGCTCCTGATCGGCACCTTCGCGATGGCTGGCGCGACGGAGTGGCTGGGCTTGCACGCGGTGTTCGGCGCCTTCCTGTTCGGCGCCTGCCTGCCGCGCGACGACCGCCTGCTGGCGAGCCTCATCGAGCGCCTGCAACACATCGCCATCGTCGTGCTGATGCCGATGTTCTTCGCCCTCGCCGGCCTGCGCACCAGCGCCGACGCGTTCGGCGGCGCGGGCCTGCCGGCGCTCGGCCTGATCCTGCTCGTCGCCGTGGCCGGCAAGGTGCTCGGCGCCGGCGCCGGTGCGCGCATCGCCGGGCTCGGCTGGCGCGAGGCCTTCGCCGTCGGCGCGCTGATGAACGCGCGCGCCCTGATGGAGCTGATCGTGATGCAGGTCGGCCTCGACGCCGGCGTGATCGGCAGCGAGCTCTTCACCATGCTGATGGTGATGGCGATCGCCACCACGCTGGTGACGGCGCCGCTGGTGGACCTTTTCCTGCATGCCGGGCGCCGCCGCCGCGTGCGCGTGGCGGCGGATTGACACGCCCGGTCGTCTGCAACAGCGGGCGACCCACCGTCAACGCGGCCGCGCACTCCCGGCCGGCGCGGCAAGCACGTTGACCGCCAGCCCGTGCGCGGCGGCGACGAGGCGCTCGTCGTGGGTCCACAATGCACTGCAGCCGTGGTGCTGGGCAGCGGCGAGGTGCAGCGCGTCGGGCGTCTTGATGCCGAAACGCGCCCGCAAGCGGGCGCCCTGCACGAATACCTCATCGGTCATCGGCAGCAGGACAAGCTGCTCCAGTGCTTGCTCGTAATACTGCTGCAACACCAGGTTGCCGGTTCGCATGGGTGCCGCCAGGCATTCCAGCTTTACCAGCGGCGTGATCGCGTAGCGGCCGGGCGGCTCGGCCGACAGCGCCTCCAGCACGCGCGCGCCGAACTCGGGATGCCCTTCGATCGCATAGACGAGCAGGCAGGTGTCGAGGTAGATCAATCCCACCCGGCAGCCTCGTCGCGCAGGGCCTGCTCGATTTCCTGCCGGTCGCGCGCGACGTGCGCGGGCAGGGGGTGGCGGGCGAGCCAGTCGACGAACCCGGCCCTGTCACCGTCGGCGCGAGCTGTTGCAATCGGATCGTCGACGGGAACCAGGCGCGCCGCCGGCACGCCGCGATTGGCGATGATCACTTCTTCCCCGGATTGCACGCGCTTGACGAGACGCGACAACTGGTTCTTGGCTTCCAGGATGTTGACTCGCATGGTGTTGGCCTGCATGGCGTGCTGCGTCTGACCCAGCAGGCTAGCACGCACGGGTCAACCTGGCCAAGTTGACCAGACCGATCGCGAATGTCGGCAGCGGCTTGCCCCGGAATGGCGAGCTCCTGGTGCGCGGTGACTTGCCCAGGTCTTCCCTCGTGGCTGCGTGGCGAATCAACCCATGCCGCCGTTGATGCCGATCACCTGGCCGTTGATGTAGCCGGCGGCATCGGAGCAGAGGAAGGCGACCAGCGCGGCGACCTCCTCCGCAGTACCGGCGCGGCCGGCCGGGACCATGGCCTTGATCTGCGCCGGTTCAAAGGCCGATTCGGCCATGCGGCCGGCGATCACGCCGGGCGCGACCACGTTGGCGGTGATGCCGCGCGAAGCCATCTCGCGCGCCAGCGAGCGGGTGGCGCCGTGCAGCGCGGATTTCGCCGCGGCGTAGTTGGCCTGGCCGCGGTTGCCGAGCACCGCGGCCACCGAGGACAGGCTGACGATGCGGCCGAAGCGACCACGCGCCATCGGCAGCAGCAGGGGCCGGGTGGCGTGGAAGAAACCGTGCAGCGAGACATCGATCACGCGCCGCCATTGCAGATCCGTCATGCCGGCGAGCGGCGCGTCATCATGGATTCCGGCGTTGTGCACCAGCACCTCGATGGAGCCCTGCGCGAGTTCCGCTTCCAGCGCCGCCCCGGTCGCCGTGGCATCGACCAGATCGAACACGATCGCGCGTGCCTCGCCGCCACCCTGCCGGATGTCGGCGGCGACTGCTTCCGCGCGCGCGGCATTGGCGTTGGCATGCACCAGCACGCTGCAGCCCTGCGCCGCCAGCGCACGGGCGATGGCGCCGCCGATGTCGCCGCTGCCGCCGGTGACCAGTGCGCGGCGCCGCGCCGCCATGCCGCTGCGTGGCGCCAGCGCGGGGCCGCTCACCACACCTTCACGCGCTGCGCGGGGGCGAGGTAGAGCTTCTGGCCAGGCTCGACCTGGAAGGCGGGATACCAGGCATCGATGTTGCGCACGGTGAGCGCGCGGTACTGGCCGGGCGCATGCACGTTGGTCAAGAGCAGGTTGCGCAGCGCCGGCTCGCGCATCTTGCTGCGCCAGGCCTGGGCCCAGCCGAGGAACAGGCGCTGCTCGGGACTGAAGCCGTCCAGCGCATCGCCCGCGTCCGGATGCGCCAGACGGTAGGCGTCCAGCGCGGTTGCGAGGCCGGCGACATCGGCGATGTTCTCGCCGAGGGTGAGGGTGCCATTGACGGCGAGGTCGGGGAACGGCTTGTAGCCGTCGAACTGTGCCGCCAGCGCCTTGCCGGCGGCTTCGAAATGGGCGAAGTCCGCCGGCGTCCACCAGTTGTCGAGCTTGCCGGTCTCATCGAACAGCGCGCCGGTGTCGTCGAAGCTGTGGCTGATCTCATGGCCGATGACGGCGCCGATGGCGCCGTAGTTGACCGCATCGTCCGCCGCCGGGTCGAAGAACGGCGCATGCAGGATGGCGGCCGGGAAGATCAGGCGGTTTTCCAGCGGCACATTGAGCGCGTTGACCTCCTGTGGCAGCAAGAACCATTCGCCGTGGTCGACCGGCTGGCCGAGCTTGGCGAGGTTGCGGCGGTAATCGGCGAGGCCGGCGCGACGGGCATTGCCGAGCGCGTCGTCGCGCCGCACCTGGAGGGCGGAATAGTCCGGCCACCGCTCCGGATAGCCGATGCCGACGGTGAGCCCCTCCAGCTTGGCGCGGGCGCGGGCGCGGGTGGCCTCGCTCATCCACTCGAGCGCGTCGATGCGGCGGCCGAAGGCGGTGAGGAGGTTCTGCACCATCGCCTCGGCACGCTCCTTGGTGGCGGCGGAGAAGTGGCGCTCGACGTAGAGCCTGCCGACCCCGAAACCGAGCGCGTGGTTGAGCTCGGTGACGGCGCGCTTCCAGCGCTCGGGCTGCTCGGGGGTGCCGGAAAGGGCGGTGCCGTGGAAGGCGAAATGCGCGTCGGCAAAGGCCTGCGGCAGGTAGGGCGCGGCGCCGTCGAGGGCGTGGAAGGCGAGCCAGTCCTTCCAGGTGTCCAGCGGTTCGCTGGCCACCAGCGCGGCGATGCCGCTGACCGCCGCCGGCTGCCAGACGATGAAGCCTTCCTGCCGCTCCAGCCCCGCCGCATTGAAGAACATGCTCCAGTCCAGGCCGGGCGCGCGATGCTCGAAGTCGTCGCGCGACCAGCGGTTGGCGCCCTTCTGCACGTCGTTGGTGTCGACCTGGCTGGCATGCACGCGCGCGATGGCGGTTTCCAGCGCCAGCACGTGCCCGGCCTTGCCCTCGCCATCGATGCCGGCCAGGTGGAACAGCTCGGCGATGTAGCGCTCGTACTGCCCGCGCAATTCGGCCATGCGCCCGCCTTCGAGATAGAAGTCGCGGTCCGGCATGCCGAGGCCACCCTGCACCAGGTAGGGGATGACCTCGTCCGGTTGCAGCAGGTTGGCCGAGATCCAGAGGCCAAACAGGTTCGGCGTGTAGAAATCGGTGGCGTTGAGGAGGTCGACGTCGGCGCGCAGGGTTTCGCCCAGCGCGCGGGCGAGGCCCACCTTGTCGCCGATCACGTCGATCGTGTCGAGCGCCGGCTGCAGCGGACCGATGCCGGCCGCCTCGATCGCCGCCTCATCCATGAAGGCTGCGTAGTAGGCGCCGATCTGCGCCTCGTCGCCACTCGCATCCGCCTTGGCGGCGGCCGCCTCGGCGATCGCGCGGGTGTCCTTCTGCGCCTCGATGGCGAGCAGCGTGAAGCTGTTGTAGCTGGAGCGGTCGGGCGGGATCTCGGTGTGCTCGACCCAGGCGCCATTGGCGTATTCGAAGAACCCATCGCCGGGCGCGACGTCCCGGTCCATGCCGCCGACATCGAAGCCGAAGCTGCCGAACACCGGTTTCGCCGCCGCCGGAGCGGTGGCCGCCTCCTTCGCGGGCGTGCCCCCGCCAGCCTGGGGCGTCGGCGGCGCATTGCTCCCGCAGGCGGACAGGAAGGCGCTGGCGGCGAAAACGATCAGGATCCTGCGGGACAGCGTTGACATGGGACGCCTCGACGCATCGGTGGAAGCGGCGACGTTAATCGGCCGCCGCGCTGCATGCAAAGGGCGGAAGGTCACGGCACCGATCCGCCCGACCGCGATCTCCGCGGCCAGCCCGGACGCAGGCGCGGCGGCACGTCAATCGGCGGGGCGCGGCGGGCGCAGCATGAACCAGTTGCGCACGCCAAGGACCTCCTGTGCGGCGATCACCTCGAAGCCGCCGCGGCGATACAGGCGCACGTTGGCGTCCTTGTCGGTTTCGAGGTAACCGGCGTCGCCCATACGGTCGAGTTCGGCGCAGGCCGCCGCCATCAGCGCGGTGCCGATGCCCTGCCCTTGGCAGGCGCGTTCGACCGCCGCCGGCCCCAGATGCCAGTGGCGGATCGCCGGCTCCATCCGCCGCCATGCGGCGAGCCAGCGCAGGATCCGCGGCAGACGGGCCAGCGCCCGATGGCGCGCCAGCAGCGCCAGCATGTGCAGGTGGAAGCCGGCCTCGGGCCGGCAACGGCCGGGTGGCGCCATGGCCAGCACGCCGACCAGGCACTCGCGGCGATGCGCGGCGAGCACCCGGCCATCGCGCATCCGCAGGCGCAGCAAGGCGATGAAGGCGGCGGCCAGGAGCCCCTGCAGGCGGGACTCGTCGGCGCCGAATACCCGCCGGTGCAGCGGGTTGTCGCGCATGCTGGCGGCAAGGAGTTCGGCGGCAGGGGCGATCTCTTCCTGCCGCAGCGGCCCGACGCGCACCACGGCCGCGTCATCCGGGCGGACGGCAGCGCCGCCCGCGCGCGGTTCACCAGGGGATCGGCTGGCCATCGGTGCCGAGGAAACGGCCGCTGGCCTGCATGTCGAGGCGGTCGATCACGCGCAGCATGGCGGCGACCGATTCCTCCGGCGCCAGCGTGGCGTTGGTGCCGCCCATTGCGGTGCGCACCCAGCCGGGGCTGATCGCGACGACTGGAATGCCGCGCTCGGCCAACGCATGCGACAGCAGCCGTCCCGCCATGTTGAGCGCGGCCTTGCTGATCGCATAGCTTGGCGTATGGAAGCCATCGCTGCCGGCGATCGAGCCCAGCCGGCTGGAGAGGTTCACCACCCGGGCGCCGTCGACCAGGTGCGGGGCCAGCGCCTGGGTGAGCAGGAAGGGACCGGCGGCATTGGCGGCGAAGGCGGCGTCGAGCTCGTCGAGCGTGATGCTGCCGAAGCGCTCGCCCGGGTTCAGCACGCCGGCATTGTTGACCAGGAGGTCGATGCGCAGCTCGAGCAGGGCGAACTCCGCGGCGAAGGCGCGGATCGATTCCGCGCCCGGCAGTTCGAGTGGCAGCACCACCAGGCGACCCTCGTGCCCGGCAGCCAGTTGCCGCAGCTCCGATGCCGCGGCCACGTCGCGGCAGGTCGCCACCACGTGGTCGCCGCGAGCCAGGAACTGGCGGGCGAACTCAAGGCCGAGGCCGCGATTGGCACCGGTGACCAGGACGTGCGACATGGGGAGATTCCTCCAACGGATGCCGACCGCGCGGCGGGCGCATCGGCGGCGACGGCTCACGCTATCATGCGCGACATGACCGTCCGTGAATCGAACAGCGACATGCCGGCCTTTCCGGCGGAAGGCGGCGCCGTGCTGCTGCAGGGCGCCGCCGGCGCGATCGAGCTGGCCTGCGCCGTACCCGAGGGCGGCGGTGGCCGTGCCGGCGTGGCGATCATCTGCCACCCGCATCCGCTGCAGGGCGGCACCATGCACAACAAGGTGGTGACGATCATCGAGCGCTCGCTGCTCGAGCTTGGCCTTGCCACCGTGCGCTTCAACTTCCGCGGCGTCGGCAGGAGCGAGGGCGCGCACGACGAGGGGCGCGGCGAGACCGACGACGTCGCCACCATCGCCGAGTGGCTGCGCCGCGAAGGCCCGGGCGACGCGCTGTGGCTGGCCGGCTTCTCATTCGGCAGCTACGTGGCGCTGCGCGCGGCGCCGCGCCTCGAGCCGGCGCAGCTGATCCTGGTCGCGCCGCCCGCCGGGCGCTGGGATTTCAGCGGCCTCGACAAGCCGGCCTGTCCCTGGCTGATCGTGCAGGGCGAGGACGACGAGGTGGTCGATCCGGCCGCCGTGTTCGCCTGGGCGGAGACACTGCAGCCGCCGCCGCACCTGATCCGCATGCCGGAGACCGGGCACTTCTTCCATCGCCGGCTGATGGACCTGCGCGGTGCGCTCAAGAACGCGCTGGCGGCGAACCTGCCGCCGGTGCGCCAGGCGGCGCATGACTGAACCGGCAGCGGCCGGCGGACCGCTCGAACGCTACCGCGCCGGCGTCGCAGCCGGGGTCTGGCAGGACGATCCCGCCCAGTACGGCGCACTGGCCGCGCTGCAGCGGGTGTGGACGGAGCTCGCCGCGCCGCCGCCGCGTTGGCCCTGGCAGCGCACGCCGGCGCCGCGCGGCGTGTACCTGTGGGGACGGGTCGGGCGCGGCAAGACGTTCCTGTGCGACCTCTTCTTCCAGTCGGTCGCCGAACCACGCCGGCAGCGCGTGCACTTCCACCGCTTCATGCAGGCGGTGCAGGCGGAGCTGCGCGCGCTGGAAGGCCGACGCGATCCGCTGGAGGAAGTCGCGGCGCGGCTCGCGCGCGAGGTGCGCCTGCTGGTGCTGGACGAATTCTTCGTCGGCGACATCGGCGATGCGATGATCCTCGGCAACCTGCTGAAGGCGCTGTTCGCGCGCGGCGTGGTGCTGGCCACCACCTCCAACACGCCACCGCCCGAGCTCTACCGGGACGGCCTGCAGCGCGAGCGCTTCCTGCCCGCCATCGCGCTGCTCGAGGCGCATTGCGAGGTGGTCGAACTGGCTTCGGAGCACGACTGGCGGCTGCGCGCGCTGCGCCAGGCGCCGGTCTACTTCACCCCGGTGGGCGCCGATGCCGAACGCCGCCTCGGCGAGGTGTTCCGGCGCATGGCCCACGGCGCCGTGCAGGAGGACCATGCGCTGGCGCTCAACGGGCGCGAGGTCCGCGTCCGGCGCTCGGCCGAGGGCGTGATCTGGTTCGCCTTCGCGGATCTTTGCGAAGGGCCGCGCGGCGTGGCCGACTACATCGAGCTGGCGCGCAGCTTCCGCACGCTGATCATTTCCAGCGTGCCGCAATTCACGCCGCTCACCGACGATGCGGCGCGCCGCTTCATCGAACTGGTCGACGAGGCCTATGATCGCGGCGTCAAGCTGGTGCTGTCGGCGGCGGTGCCCATCGTCGAGCTCTACGACGGCGATCGCCTGCGCGCGGAATTCGCGCGCACCGAATCGCGGCTGATCGAGATGCAGAGCGAGGAATACCTGGCGCGCGAACACCGCGCATGACCTGAAGCCGTCCAAGCCCGAAAAAGGCCGCGCGCGCCATTGATCACGTGCGGCAATCCCTCTATTATTGAACCCGCTAGTTCACTTTAGTGCGGCGAGGCTCTGTCTGGAATCGGCGGCGCGCCGCGCCAGCCCGTTCGATCATGTGCCGGTCGCCGGATTGCGGCGCCCGGGTGCACGGCCGCCGGTATTTCCGGCGGGAATGTTTCCCGTTCCGCTTCCCGATGGATACCCATTCCATGCAAACGCGTGTCGAAAAGACTCCAAGCACCGTCAAGCGCATGATCATCATGCTGGTCTTGGTCGGCCTCCTGCTGCTGGCGCTGGTCGGCTGGAACGTGGGCGGCAAGATGGCCATGAAGCAGGCGATGGCCAACATGAGCCAGCCGCCGCAGACGGTTTCCACCACCACCGTCGAGTACCAGTTCTGGCAGCCGCTGCAGGGCGCCGTCGGCACGCTGCGCGCAGTGCGCGGCGCCGATCTGGCCTTTGAGGTCGGCGGGCTCGTCACCCGGGTCAATCTCGCTTCCGGCGGCGAGGTCAAGGAAGGCGAGCTCCTGGTCCAGCTTCGCGACACCGAGGACCTGGCCATGCTGCGCCAGCTCGAGGCGGCCGCGGCGCTGTCGGAGCTGTCCTTCTCGCGCGCGGCGAAGCAGATCGACAGGCAGACCATCAGCCAGGCGGACTACGACACCGTCAAGGCCGACCTGGACGCACGCCGCGCCGCCGTGCAGCAGCAGAAGGCGGTCATCGCCAGGAAGCAGCTGCGTGCGCCGTTCGCCGGCCGCACCGGCATCGTCACCGTCAGCCCCGGCGCCTACGTGAGCCCGGGCAATCCGCTGGTGACGCTGCAGCAGCTCGACTGGCTGTACGTGGATTTCGCGGTGCCGCAGCGGCACCTCGGCAAGCTGTCCGTGGGCCAGCGGGTGAACCTCACGCTGGACGCCTTTCCCGGCGAGTCCTTCAGCGGCGAGCTGACCGCAATCGAGCCCAAGGTCGACGGCGACACCCGCAACGCACGCGTGGAAGCGAAGGTGGACAACGCCGACGGACGCCTCAGCCCCGGCATGTTCGCCAACGTCGACGTCGAGGTGGGCGAACCGAAACGCCGCCTGACCGTGCCGCAGTCGGCGGTCGCCTTCAATCCCTACGGCGAGACCGTGTTCGTGGTGAAGCCCGGCGGCAGCAACGATCAGGGCAAGGAACTGCCGCCGGTCGCGCAGCAGGTGTTCGTGACCACCGGCGGCACCCGCGGCGACCAGATCGCCATCGAAACCGGCCTCGAGGAAGGCACCGAGGTGGTCACCAGCGGCCAGCTCAAGCTCAAGAATGGCACGCCGCTGGCGATCAACAACGACGTCCAGCCCGCCAGCGACCCGGACCCGAAGCCGCAGGAACACTGACCCGCTGATCGCCTCGCCAGGCGCAGGCTTTGCTTTCGCTTTTGCTTCTGGCGCGCAGGAGCGCGCCTGCTTTCCGGTCCCCATCGGCGGCGGTGGGTGGCAGCCGGACCAGCCCGAAGGGGCGCGCGCACGATGCGCGCGCGGTCGCCGCAGGCACATGGATGTGCCGTCGGCGAACCCCGGCTGGCACCCACGAACCCGCAGGACAGGATGTCCTGCGGGCGCCGCCGCAGGGGTGCCCTTCTCTTTGGTTACTTTCTCTTGGGCCAGCACTGCGCCGCAGGAGCGGCGCGAACGGCGAAGCCGGCCCCGGAGGGGCGAAGGGCAGGATGCCCGAAGTCACAGAAAGTGACCCGCTCGCGGAGCGAGCGGAAGCTCTTCAAGGTATTTCCATAGACAGCGCGAACGTCAAGCCAGCAGCCGCGTAGCGCGAGCCCGACTTGCAGCCCAGGCATCCAGGAACTCCCATGAACTTCACCGACATCTTCATCAAGAAGCCCGTGCTGGCCATCGTCGTCAGCCTGCTCATCCTGGTGCTCGGGCTGCGCTCGGCCAGCGATCTCTCGGTGCGCCAGTTCCCGGAGACCGAGAACGCGGTGGTCACGGTGACCACCGCCTATTTCGGCGCCGATGCCGAGACCGTGGCGGGCTTCATCACCCAGCCGATGGAAGCGGCCATCGCGCAGGCGCAGGGCATCGACTACCTGTCCTCGACCAGCGTCAGCGGGGTGTCGACGATCATCGCCACGCTGCGTCTCAACTACGACGCCAACAAGGCGCTCACGCAGATCCAGACCCAGGTGAGCTCGGTGCTGAACCAGCTGCCGCCCGAGGCGCAGCAGCCGGTGCTGAGCGTGCAGGTCGGCGAGACCACGGCGGCGATGTACATGGGCTTCTACAGCCAGAGCCTGCCAACCAACAACATCACCGACTACCTCGTGCGCGTGGTCAAGCCGCGGCTCGATTCGATCGAGGGCGTGCAGACGGCCGAGATCCTCGGCGGGCGCCAGTTCGCGCTGCGCGCCTGGCTCGACCCCAACCGCATGGCCGCGCATGGCGTGACCGCCGCCGACGTGTCCGCCGCGCTGGCCGCCAACAACTACCTCGCCGCGGTCGGCGCCAGCAAGGGACCGGCGGTCACCACCACCCTGACCGCCTCGACGGACCTGCACTCCGTCGACGAATTCAAGCAGCTCGCGGTCAAGCAGAAGGACGGCGCGATCGTGCGCCTGGAAGACGTCGCCACCGTCGTGCTCGGCGCCGAGGACTACGATTCGGCGGTGGCCTTCGATGGCCAGCAGTCGGTGTTCCTCGGCATCAAGGTGGCGCCGGACGCGAACATCCTCGACGTCGCCGAGCGCGTGCGCAACACCTTCCCGGACATCCAGTCGCAGCTCCCGACCGGCCTCACGGCGAAGATCGCCTACGACGCCACCGACTTCGTCAACGCCTCGATCGACGAGGTGATCAAGACCCTGCTCGAGGCGCTGGCCATCGTCACCCTGGTGATCTTCCTCTTCCTCGGAAGCTTCCGCGCGGTGGCGGTACCGGTGATCGCGATGCCGCTGTCGCTGATCGGCACCTTCTTCGTGATGCTGGCGATGGGCTATTCGATCAACCTCATCACCCTGCTGGCGCTGGTGCTGGCGATTGGCCTGGTGGTGGACGATGCGATCATCGTGGTCGAGAACGTCGACCGCCACATGAAGGAAGGCAAGTCGCCGCTCGAGGCCGCCTTCCTCGCCGCGCGCGAACTCGGCGGGCCGATCCTGGCCATGACCGTGGTGCTGATCGCGGTGTACGTGCCGATCGGCTTCCAGGGCGGGCTCACCGGGGCGCTGTTCACCGAATTCGCGTTCACCCTCGCCGGCGCGGTGACGGTGTCGGCGATCGTCGCCCTGACGCTGTCGCCGATGATGTGCTCGCGCTTCTTCAGGAGCGAGCAGGAAGGCAACCGCTTCGTGCGCTTCATCGACCGCCGCTTCGAGCGCCTGCATGGCGCCTACGAGCGGCGCCTGGCCTCGACGCTGGCGACCTGGAGCGTGCCGGTGGTGATGGGCCTGCTGCTGCTCGGCGGCACGGTGTTCCTGTTCGCGAGCTCCAAGAGCGAGCTGGCGCCGGAAGAGGACCAGGGCATCGTCGCCGGCATGTCGATGGCGGCGCCGAACGCCTCGCCGCAGCAGGTCGCCGGTTACCTGCCGCTGGCGCACGAGCTCGCCAAGTCGATTCCCGAGACCCAGCAGACCTTCCAGTTCACCGGCTTCTCGGGACCCAATTCACTCTTCACCGGCGTGATGCTGACCGACTGGGGCAAGCGCGAGCGCAACGCCCACCAGGTGCAGCAGGAACTGCAGGAGAAGTGGAGCACGATGGCCGGCACGCAGTCCGTCGCCTTCCAGTTCCCTTCGCTGCCGGGCGCCTCGGGCATGCCGGTGGAGGTGGTGATGACCACCACCGAGCCCTTCGACAACCTCTACGGGGTGGCCCAGGCGGTGCTGGAGAAGGCGCAGAAGAGCGGCATGTTCTGGTTCGTCGACATGAACCTCAAGATCGACAAGCCGCAAAGCACGGTGGTGGTGGATCGCGACCTCACCACGTCGCTGGGCCTCAGCCAGCGCGACGTCGGCACCTCGCTCGGCGCCGCGCTCGGCGGCGGCTACGTCAACTACTTCTCGATCGCCGGGCGTTCCTACAAGGTGATCCCGCAGGTGCTGCAGGCCGACCGCCTCAATCCGGACCAGGTGCTCGACTACCAGATCAGGACGCCCAACGGTGCCATGCTGCCGGCCTCGACGGTGGCCTCGATCGAGCGCGAGGTGGTGCCGCAGGGACTGCTGCGCTTCCAGCAGCTCAACTCGGTCACCTTCCAGGGCGTGCCGATGGTGTCGCAGGGCGAGGCGATCGAGTTCCTGCGCCAGACCATCGCCGACACCGCGCCGGCGGGCTATGGCGTGGATTATTCCGGCCAGGCGCGCCAGTTCATGCAGGAAAGCGGCGGCTTCGCAATGACCCTGTTGTTCGCCGTCATCATCGTGTTCCTGGCGCTGGCCGCGCAGTTCAACAGCCTGCGCGACCCGATCGTGATCCTGGTGTCGGTGCCGATGGCGCTGTTCGGCGCGCTGGTGTTCATCAACATCCTGCCGGGCCTGGTCGGCATGGGCACGATCGGCTTCGGCTGGAACACCTCGCTCAACATCTACACCCAGGTCGGCCTGGTGACGCTGATGGGCCTGATCTCCAAGCACGGCATCCTGATCGTCGAGTTCGCCAACGAGATGCAGCGCAGCGGCATGGGCAAGCGCGAGGCGATCCTGCACGCGGCGGCGGTGCGCCTCAGGCCCATCCTGATGACCACCGCGGCGATGGTGCTCGGCGTGCTGCCGCTGGTGCTGGCCAAGGGCGCGGGCGCTGCCGGGCGCTTCAACATGGGCCTGGTGATCACCACCGGCCTCACCATCGGCACGCTGTTCACCTTGTTCGTGGTGCCGGCCTTCTACATGCTGCTGGCCGAGGACCACCACGGTGAGAAGGCGCACGATGTCGAAGCCGGGCTGGAACCGGCCACCGCGGGTGCATGACGGAGGCGCGCGGGCGATGCTCCGCGCGCCCGCCGAGCCCATCCAGATTGCAATGAACGACGCCACGCAAAGCCCGCTCGGCCGTGAAACGGCCTATTCCAGCCGCTACGATCCGGGCCTGCTGTTCCCGATCCCGCGCGCGCCCAATCGGGCCGCGCTCGGCATCCATGGCGCGCCGCCATTCGGCGGCGTGGACATCTGGAATGCCTACGAGCTTTCCTGGCTCGATCCACGCGGCGTGCCGAAGGTGGCGCTCGGCGAGTTCCGCGTGCCGGCCGATTCGACCAACCTGGTCGAATCCAAGTCGCTGAAGCTCTACCTCAACGGCTTCAGCCAGGAGCGGATCACTGGAATCGGCGAGCTGCAGCCGCGCATCGCCGCCGACCTTTCGCGCGCGGCGGGCGCAGCGGTCGTCGTCGCCCTGCGGGAGGCCTCCGCCTCCGGCCCAGCCGCAAGCCCCGGAGCGCTGGAAGGGCGCTCGATCGATGATGCCGGGATCGATGTCGACCACTACGGTCCGCCGCAGGCCGGCTTCCTCGGTGTGCTCCCCGGCGCCGAGGTCGAGGAAGCCCTGGTTTCCGACCTCCTGAAATCCAATTGCCCGGTGACCGGGCAGCCGGACTGGGCCAGCCTGTGGATCCGCTATCGAGGCCGGCGCATCGATCCGGCGGGCCTGCTGCGCTACGTCGTCTCCTTCCGCGAACACTCGGGTTTCCACGAGGACTGCGTCGAGCGCATCTTCATCGACCTCATGCAGCGCTGCGCACCGCGGCAACTGACGGTTTACGCGCGCTATACCCGCCGCGGCGGCCTCGACATCAATCCCTGGCGCAGCAGCGACGCATTGGCGCCGGCCCCGAATGTCCGACTCCCCCGCCAGTGATACGGCGGCGGAAAACACAACGAAGACGCAATTCGTAACATGCCGCTCCGGCGGTGCTCATTCACGGTTAAGGGCGTGCGAGTGTATTGTGCATCCCTTGTCGAGACGAGGGAGTGCCATGGTGAACGATCCCAACAAGCCGGATTTCTCCAACGTCGAATCCGGCAGTTCCAGCACGGCCACTACACCGCCGAAGGCCGACTTCGGCAATGTGCAGTCCGGTTCCGCATCGACCGCGGCCGCCGAAGCGCCGGAAAGCCGCACCTACACGGTGCTGACCGGCGACAGCCTCTCGAAGATCGCCAGGAAGCTCTACGGCGACGCCAACCGCTGGCGCGAGATCTTCGACGCCAACCGCGACCAGCTCGACAATCCCGACCTGATCCAGCCGGGCCAGGTCCTGAAGATTCCCGCGGATGCCGCCCCTTCCAACGCCTGACAATCGGAGGTCCAGATCATGCAATTGCCACGCAGTTCGCTCACCCTGATGCTTGCCATGGCCGGCGCGCTCGCCCTCGCCGCCTGCGGCAAGAAGGAAGAACCCGCGCCGCCCGCGACCACGCCGCCTCCGGCGCAGACCACGCCCCCGCCGGCGCAGACCCCTCCGCCGCCTGCCGAGCAGCCACCTGCCGGTCAAGCGGTGACGGTGACCTCGGTCGACCTCGGCACCGACGTCGGTTCCGATCAGCGGGTGACGTCGCCGAAGACCGATTTCGCGCCGAACGACACCATCTACGCCGCGGTCACCACCAGCGGCACCTCGGACAACGCGGTGCTGCACGCCAAGTGGAGCTTCCAGGACGGCCAGACC
Source organism: Lysobacterales bacterium (assembly GCA_017305135.1). Lineage (GTDB taxonomy): Bacteria > Pseudomonadota > Gammaproteobacteria > Xanthomonadales > Rhodanobacteraceae > Dokdonella_A. The sequence continues at coordinate 135,982 of JAFKNA010000008.1, forward strand.
GTCAACGAGTCCTCGCAGACCATCGCGCCGAACGGCTCGGCCGTGACCAGCTTCCACATCAGCAAGCCCGATGGCTGGCCGGCCGGCAACTACAAGGTCGAGATTTCCCTCGACGGCCAGGTCGTCGCCACCAAGGACTTCACCGTCAAGTGACGCCAGGATGGCGTCACCCCGGACAGCACAAGGATGTGCGGTGATCCGGGGTCCAGTACGATACGGACTCACCCCGTGCAGGCCAGGGATGGCCGGTGACACGGGGCCCAGTCCAACATGGGCGTCACCCCGGACAGCACACGGATGTGCGGTGATCCGGGGTCCGGCAAAGGCGTCGGGCGCGTAGCCCCGACCCACGAAGCAAGGGCGGCCCCGGGCCGCCCTTGTGCCGTCTGCGCCAAGCCTCCGATGCGCTTTGAGCCAGCAGGTCGCCCCTACGCGGCCGACGTACCGACCCGCTTCAGCCTCCGAACGCGTGCTCCTCGGCCGCATAGCCGAGCGCCACCGCACCGGTGCCGATATTGACCATGCCGGTCACGCTCATCGGGCTCTCGAAGTATTCCACGCCGTGCCCGGCGCAGGTTTCGCGCAGCGCCGCGTAGCCGGGCAGGGCCGCCAGTTCCGAAAGCTCCCCGCCATAGCTGACGCACAGGGTCGGCGTCAGCAGCCCGGCCCGCACGCGTGCGGCGGCGTGGTCGAACAGCATCTGCGCCGCGGCCTCGAAGCCGCGGGCCTTGCCTACCGGCCCGGTCTCGCCACGCCGGGCGCGCAGGATCGGCTTGATGTCAAGCGCGCTGCCGAGCGTCGCGCTGAGCCAGCCGACGCTGCGGTCGCCGCGCTTCTGCGTGCGCGCACGCAGGTAGAAGAGATCGCGCGGCACGACGTAGCCGTAGGTGCTGCGCGCGATCGTCTCCAGGCGCTCGCGCATCTGCCCCGGGTTGAGCCCGGCAACGCGCAGTCGCACCGCTTCCACCGCGGTGACGCCCTGCGCGGCGAAGAGGTTTTCCGTATCGATCACCCGCATCAGGAAGGGGCCGGGCACGCCGGCAGCCTGGCGGATCGGCCGGTAGTCCTTGAGGATCGAGAACGAGGCCTGGCTGGCGTTGTGGTAGATCGGGCTGCGCGTCGCCGTGATGGTCAGGCAGAACACGCAGTCGTAATCCTTCACCAGCCGGCCGAGGAACAGGTTGCGCACCTGCTCGATCGAGTAGGGCTCGGTCTCGGCGGCCTGCGAGCGGGTGCCGAAACCCTCCGCGAAGAAGCGCTGCCAGGCCAGCGGGTCGCGGTCGTCCACCAGCGTGTCATCGCCGAGGTGAATGCGGATCGGCAACACCGTGACCGCGTGCTGCCGGAGGTAGTCGGCCGCGAGATCGCAGGCCGAGTCGACCACGATGCCTATGCGCATGACGCCCCTCGCCAGTGCATGGCAGCGCACGCTTCGGCGTCCGCCGCGTCGGCCAACCGTACCATTGTCTCCGCGCGGAGTGTTCTTGCACTGCAGCGCAAACGGGCGCCATGCGACAATGCGCGGTCGCCGCGCGCCCGGCGCGCGGCCGTGATCCGTCCCATCCGGAGAAGTCCCATGACGCAGTCGACCCTCGTGCCGCCGTCCGGCGGCGCCAAGATCAGCATCGCCGACGGCGCGCTGAACGTTCCCGAGAACCCGATCGTGCCCTTCATCGAAGGCGATGGCACCGGCCCCGACATCTGGCGCGCGACGGTGCGCGTGCTCGACGCCTCGGTGGAGAAGTCCTATGGCGGCAAGCGCCGGATCCACTGGATGGAAGTGCTTGCCGGCGAAAAGGCCTTCAACCAGACCGGAAGCTGGCTGCCCGACGAGACGGTCGAGGCCTGCCGCGAGTACCTGGTGTCGATCAAGGGCCCGCTGACCACGCCGGTTGGCGGCGGCATCCGCTCGCTGAACGTGGCGCTGCGGCAGATGCTGGATCTCTACACCTGCCTGCGTCCGGTGCGCTGGTTCAAGGGCGTGCCCTCGCCGGTGAAGGATCCGTCGAAGGTCGACATGACGATCTTCCGCGAGAACACCGAGGACATCTACGCCGGCATTGAATTCCAGCAGGGCACCGATGACGCGAAGCGCTTCGCCGCGCTGCTCGAGCAGAACTTCCCCGAGCGCTTCGCCAAGGTGCGCTTCCCGACCAGCTCGGGCTTCGGCATCAAGCCGGTGTCGCAGGAAGGCACCGAGCGGCTGGTGCGCGCGGCGATCAGGTACGCGATCGACAACGACCGCAGCTCGGTGACGCTGGTGCACAAGGGCAACATCATGAAGTTCACCGAAGGCGCGTTCCGCGACTGGGGCTATGCCCTCGCCGAGCGCGAGTTCGGCGCGACGGAACTGGACGGCGGCCCTTGGATGCAGCTGACCAATCCGAAGACCGGAAACCCGATCACGGTCAAGGACGCCATCGCCGACGCCTTCCTGCAACAGATCCTGCTCAGGCCCGCCGACTACGACGTGGTGGCGACGCTGAACCTCAACGGCGATTACCTCTCCGACGCGCTGGCCGCGCAGGTCGGCGGCATCGGCATCGCCCCGGGCGGCAACATCAACTACGTCACCGGCCACGCGGTGTTCGAGGCCACCCACGGCACCGCGCCGAAGTACGCCAACCAGGACAAGGTGAACCCGGGTTCCCTGATCCTCTCCGGCGAGATGATGCTGCGCTACATGGGCTGGACCGAAGCCGCCGACGCGCTCATCAACGCCATGGACAGGGCGATCGCGGCGAAGCGCGTGACCTACGATTTCGCACGCCTAATGGAGGGGGCGACCGAAGTCAAGACGTCCGAGTTCGGGGATGCCCTCATCGCGGCGCTTTGATCTCTCTCGCTTTGCGGATTGCGGCTTTCCGGAGAATGGGGCCGCATCCCTGCGCGTTCCGCTCGCATCCATGCGAGCGGGTCACTTCTCTTGACTTCGGGCATCCTGCCCTTCGCCCTTCGGGCCGGCTTCGCCGTTCGCGCCGCTCCTGCGGCGCAGTGCTTGCCCAAAGAGAAGTAACCAAGAAAAAGGGCACCCCGACAGCGGCGCCCTTCGGGTTCGTGGTCGCCGGCCGGGGTTCGCCGACGGCACATCCGTGTGCCTGCGGCGAACGCGCGCGCATCCTGCGCGCGCCCCTGCGGGCGATTCCGTCCGACGCCCACCGCCGCTGAAGGGGATTTCGAGGCAAAAGCAACCGCGCACTCGCCACATCCCGCTTGGGCACCCGCCGGGTGGCGCCGCCCAGCCATGCGCTCGTGTGGGACACTCGCCCCATGAGCGCATCGCCCGCCGCTTCCGCTGCCAGCCTCGGCGAGGCCGCCGCGCGTGCCGCGGCGCTGATCCTCGACGCGTTCCTCGATTACGACGGACGCTTCTCCGACATCACCCGGCGTGCGCAGCGCCACTTCGAGCGCCGCGACTGGCGCCAGGCGCAGATCGACGCGGGCGCGCGCATCGATCTCTACGATGCCTGCATCCACGAGACGCTGGCGCGCCTGGAGGGCCTGCTCGACGAGCGCGTGCGCTCGCGGCCGTTGTGGATCGCGATGCGCCGGGCCTACGAGGAGCTCGTCGCGCCGCTGCCCGACCGCGAACTCACCAAGACCTGGTTCAACACCCTGTCGCGTCGCTTCTTCCACACGCGCGGCGTCGATGCGGACATCGAGTTCGTGGCGCTGGATGCCGACCCGCTTGCCGGCCATCGCGATCCGATCCATCTGACCCGCCACACACCCGACGAGGGGTTGCAGGCGGCCTGCGCGCGCATGCTGGCGGCGCTGCCGTTCTCACGCCCGCTGCTCGGCGGGTCGGAAACCGCCCACGCGATTGCCACGGAGCTGGCCGAACAGGCCTTCGAGGAAAGCCTCGCCGCCGCCGCGTTCGAGTTCCTCGATCCGCTGTTCTACCGCGAGCGGCGCGCCTACCGGGTGGGCCGGCTGATTGCCGCCGATGGCCGCGCGATTCCGCTGGTGATCGCCTTCACCAGCGAGGAGCGCGGCATCCGCGCCGATGCGGTGCTGACCAACCTCAACCAGGTGTCGCTGCTGTTCGGCTACGCGCGCAATGCCTTCCATGCGGACCTTGCCGGAGTCACCGGGGTGGTCGCCTTCCTGCACCGGCTGATGCCGCACAAGCCGGTGGGCGAGCTCTTCACCGTGCTCGGCCGCATCAAGCAGGGCAAGACCGAACGCTACCGGCGCAGCTTCCGGCACCTCGCGGAGAACCCGCAGGAACGCCTGGTGCGGGCGCCCGGGCAGCGTGGCATGGTGATGCTGGTGTTCACGCCGCTCGATGATGCGGTGGTGTTCAAGGTGATCCGCGACCGCTTCGCCTGGCCCAAGGACAGTTCGCGCGGCGATGTCGAGGAGAAATACCGGCTCGTGCTCCGCTACGACCGTGTCGGCCGGCTGGTTGACACCCAGGAGTTCCGCGACCTGCGCTTTCCCCTGCGGCAGGTCGATCCAGCCCTGCTGGCGGAGCTCGAGCGCGACTGCGCGGCGAGCATCGAGATCGGCACGGACGAACTCTTGGTGCGCCACTGTTACGTGCAGCGGCGCCTGCGCCCACTTGATCTCTACACGCGCGAGATGCCCTTCGAAGCGGCACGGCGGGCGGTGATCGATTACGGCCAGGCCATCGAGGATCTCGCCATGAGCGGCATCTTCCCCGGCGACCTGCTGCTCAAGAACTTCGGCGCCTCGCGCATCGGGCGCGCGGTGTTCTACGACTACGACGAGTTGTCACTGGTCGAGGAATGCCGCTTCCGGCGCGTGCCGAAGGCGGCGGCAGAGGACGAAACGCGGCCGCTCGATGAATGGCTCGGCGTGGGGGCCCATGACGTCTTCCCCGAACTCTTCCCGCGCTTCCTCGGCCTCTCGCCCGAGTTGCGCGACGCGCTGGTGGCGGCGCATCCCGGCATCTTCGATGCCGGCTGGTGGCGCGCACTCGCCGACCGGTTCAGGCGCGGCGACCATGGCGATGTGGCCCCGTACCCGGCGTCCGCGCGCCTCCCGTGCTGAGGCGCGCGCCGCCTTCGAGCGCGCGCCCGCACCGGAATCCGGGCGGACGCGGGCGCTCGGTCCCGCCGCCTACACGCGCGGCCCGCGACGCCCGAGGATCAGCGAGGCAATGAACAGGATGATGAATACGACGAACAGGATCTTCGCGATCCCGGCCGCCGCACCGGCAATGCCGCCAAAACCCAATACGGCGGCAATCAACGCGACGACCAGGAAAACGATGGCGTAATACAGCATGGCAATCTCCTATCCGGGGAATGATCCGCGCAAGGTCTGCGCCTGGCGCCCTTTAACGCTGCATGTTCATCGATGAACCCGTCCCAACCAGGCACTTGGAATGCATGCCCTGTGCTAAGCTGAACGGTCCAACGGACCGCGTTTTCTGCGCATCAAACGGGAAGTCTGCCGACCATGAAGAAGCTCGCCTGTCTCGTTCCGCTTGCCCTTGCGCTGGCCGCCTGCGGCGCGCCCGATTCGCCGCCCGCGGCGACCACCGAGGCGCCACCCGGCCCGCCCGTCGTGGCGCCCGCCGACCAGCCGGCCGATCCCACGCCACCGCAGAGCGCGGGCGAGTTCGCCACGGCACGCCTCGACGAGGCGCTGGCGGGGTCCTGGCGTTCGGAAGCCAACCGCGCCCGTGACCAGTACCGCCATCCGCGCCAGACGCTGGAATTCTTCGGCGTGAAGCCGGGCGATACGGTGATCGAGATCGCCCCCGGCGGCGGCTGGTACACCGAGATCCTCGCGCCGATGCTGAAGGACTCAGGCCGTTTCATCGCCGCCAACGCCGCCGACGCCAGCTCCGATTACGCGCGCCGGACCAACGAGGCCTACCGCGAACTGCTGAAGAAGGATGCCGCCGAGTTCGGTGAGGTGCAGTTCGTCGAATACGACCCCAAGGCGCCGGTGCTCGGCCCCGCCGATTCCGCCGACGTGGTGCTGACCTTCCGCAACGTGCACAACTGGGGCGACAACGCCCCGGCCATGTTCAAGGCCTTCTTCGACGTGCTGAAGCCCGGCGGCACGCTGGGCGTGGTCGACCACCGCGCCGCCCCCGGCAAGACGCTCGACGATCTCAAGGGCAGCGGCTACATGCCGGTCGATTATGTGAAGGGACTGGCCACCGACGCGGGCTTCACCTTCGTGGCGGAAAGCGAAGTCAACGCCAACCCGAACGACACGAAGGACCACGAGAAGGGCGTGTGGACGCTGCCGCCCTCGCTTGCACTGGGCGAACAGGACCGCGACAGGTACCTCGCCATCGGCGAATCGGACCGCATGACGCTGAAGTTCCAGAAGCCGCCCGGCGACCGCATCTTCAAGCAGGGCGCCGACAACGCGCCGGCCGACGACCAGCCGCAGGGCGACTGACCGCCTTGCCGCCAGCGCCGCCCGGCCATGGGCGGCGCCGTGTCACATGCTGCTCGCCTTCAACAAGCCGTTCGGCGTGCTGTGCCAGTTCACCGACCGCAGCACGCCGTCGCGGCCGACCCTGGCCGGCTTCATCCCGCACCCGGACGTCTACCCGGCCGGTCGCCTCGACCACGATTCGGAAGGCCTGCTGCTCCTGACCGACGACGGCGCGCTTGCCCACCGCCTCACCGATCCCCGCCACAAGCAGCCGAAGGCCTACCTGGTGCAGGTGGAAGGCATTCCGACCGCGTCGGCGCTGGATGCGCTGCGCCGCGGGATCCCGCTGAAGGACGGTCCCACGCTGCCGGCCGACGTGGTTCCGCTCCCCGAGGCCCCCGACTGGCTGTGGCCGCGCGATCCGCCGGTGCGCTTCCGCAAGACCGTTCCTGACGCCTGGCTGCGCCTCACCCTTCGCGAGGGCCGCAACCGCCAGGTGCGCCGCATGACCGCCGCCGTGGGCCTGCCGACGCTGCGCCTGGTGCGCGAGCGCATCGGCCCGCATGCGCTGGACGGGCTCCGGCCGGGCGAGTGGAGGGTTGAGGGCTGATGAAGGCTGCCAGGGTCCCTGACGGATCGCACAGGCAACACGACTGGACCACGCCGATCGAGCTCGTCGCGCTTGGCGCCATCTGGGGCAGCTCGTTCCTGTTCATGCGCGTGGCGGCCGGCGATTTCGGTCCGCTGGCGCTGGTGGAACTGCGCCTCGCGCTCGGCACGCTGATCCTGCTGCCGTTCCTGTGGCGTGCGCGCCGGCTGGTCACCGCGGCGCTGGCGTGGCGCTTCGCCGCGGTCGGCGCGCTCGGCTCGGCGATCCCGTTCACGCTGTTCGCCTGGGGCGCCGAGCGCGCGCCGGCCGGCATTGGCGCGATCGCCAACAGCATGACGGTCCTGTTCACCGTACTGGTGGCCTTCGTGCTGTGGCGCGAGCGCATCGGCTGGTCACGCGGCCTCGCCATGCTGATGGGCTTCGCCGGCGTGATCGTGCTGATGAGCGGCAAGACGGCGGGTGGCGACGTCGCCGGGGCGGCGCTGGCTGGCGTCGCGGCCTCGTTCTGCTACGGCTTTGCGGCCAATTTCACCCGGCGCTGGTTCGCCGCCGTGCCGCCGCTCGCCGCCGTCGCCGGCACGCTCGGCTGCGCCGCGCTGATGACCTTGCCGCTGGCCGCCCTCAACTGGCCCGGAGCGGCGATCCCGGCCGCTTCCTGGGGCAGCGCGATCGCCCTCGGCGTGATCTGCACCGGCGTCGCCTACGCGTTCTACTTCCGCCTGATCCAGCGCGTCGGCGCCGCGCGCGCGTCGACGTCCACCTACCTCATCCCGGTGTTCGGCGTGTTCTGGGGCTGGCTGCTGCTCGGCGAGGCGCCAAGCGCCAGCATGCTGGGCGCGGCGGCGCTGATCCTCGCCAGCGTGGTGGTGGCGCAGCGGAGCCGGGATTCGTGATTGGAGAGTCGGGATTGGGAAAGGCCACGGCCCTGTCGCTCTTCCGAATCACCAATCCCCAATCCCGAATCACCGATTCGTAAGCTGCATCTCGATGCGCCGGTTCTTCGCCCAGGCTTCCGGCGTGCCGGCGGGATCCAGCGGCTGGAACTCGCCGAAGCCGTTGGCGGACAGGCGGTGGGCGGGAATTCCCTGTACCACCAGGTACTTGACGATGGCGAGCGCGCGGGCGGTGGAGAGCTCCCAGTTGGAGGGGAACTCGGGCGTGTGGATCGGGCGGCGGTCGGTGTGGCCATCGATGCGCAGGACCCAGTCCAGGCTCGAAGGGATCTCCGCGACGATCTCGCGCACCGATCCAGCCAGTGCGGCGAGCCGCTGCTGCGCCTCGGGGCCGAGCTCCGCGGAGCCGGACTCGAACAGGATGTCGGTCGGCAGCACGAAGCGGTCGCCAACGATGCGCACGTCGCTGCGCTCGCCGAGCGCGGCGCGCAGCTTGCCGAAGAACTCGGAGCGGTAGCGCTGCAGCTCGCCGACCTTGTTGGCCAGCGCCAGGTTGAGCTGGCGGCCGAGGTCGGTGATCTTCGCGTCCTTGATCCCGGCTTCCTCGCTGGCGATGTCGAGCGCGTGCTGGATGGTCGCGAGCTGCTCGTTGAGGGCGGCGAGCTGGCGGTTCAGGAGCTCCACCTGCGCGCTGGCCGAGGCGGTGAGGTCGGTCTGCTTCACGAGGTCCGCCTGCGAGGTGTCGAGCTCGGCCGCCATGCGCGCGACCTCAGCCTCGAGCTGCTGCTTGAGGGCCGCCAGCGCCGCGACATCAGCGCCGAGGCGCGCCGCCTCGGTGCTGGATTCGTCCAGCTGCGTACGCAGCGCATCGCGCTCGCTGCCGGTCGCACCGAGCGAGGCGGCGAGTTCCGCGACGCGGGCATCGAGCGCGCGCTTCTGGTCCTCGCTCAGCGAGAGCGTCTGCGCCAGCTCGGCGACGCGGGCGTTCAGCGCGTCCAGCGCGCGGTTCTTGCCGGAGAGGGTGTCCGAGAGCACGAACTGGCCGATGGCGAAGATCAGCAGCACGAAGATCATCACCATGATCAGCGAGGTCAGCGCATCGACGAAGCCCGGCCAGATGTCGAAGGCGCTGCGCCGGCGGCGCAGGCTGCTCATCGGCGCGGCTCACGCTCGGCCACCATGGGCGCTGGTGCGACCGGGTGCGTGCGCTGCCCATCCATCGCGGCGGCGATGGTGCGCGAGAGCAGGCGCAGCTCCGCGCGGAGCTCGTCGGAGAGCCGCGTCCCCGGCTCCTGGCTGGCGATCGTGCGCAGCACCGCGCGCAGTTCCTCCTGCACGTCCGTCGCGGCCTGGCGCTCGCGTGCGTCTCGGCCGAGGAAGTCGGCGAGGCGGCCGAGCTGGGTGCCGAGTTCGTCGAGCTGGCGGTTGGTGCCGTGGCGCTCGCGCTCGGCCTCGACCAGTGCGCGCTGCATGCGGTCGAGGCCGTCGGCGGTCTGCTCCAGCAGCGCCTGCACGTAGGCCGGAACCGAGGCATCCGCCTCCAGCGCCGCGCCCGAGGAGAGCCGCGTCATGCCTGACAACCAGTCCTCCAGCTCGTTGTGGAAGCGGTTCTGCGCGTGCCCGGCCTGGAGGTCGAGGAAGCCGATGACCAGGGAACTGGCGAGGCCGAACAGCGAGGTCGAGAAGCTGGTCGACATGCCGCCGAGCGGTTCCTTCAGGTTGTCCTTGAGCGCGCCGAACATCGCCACCGCGTCGCTGCCGACGTTGAGCGTGCCGATGATCTCCGACACCGAGCGGATGGCGACCAGCAGCCCCCAGAAGGTGCCGAGGAGTCCCAGGAAGATGGCGAGTCCCGCGAGGTAGCGCGAGAGGTCGCGCGATTCCTCGATGCGCAGCTGCACGCTGTCGAGGATGGTCCGCATCGACTGCGCGGACAGCGCCGTGCGGCCGCGCTCGCGCCCCTCCAGCATGCGCGCCATCGGCGCCAGCAGGCGCGCACGCCCTTCCATCTTGCGCGAAGGATCCGAACGCCGGAACGATTGGATCCAGTCCGCGTCTTGCGCCAGCAGCAGCACCTGGCGCAGGTTGACGAGGATGCCGGCGGCAAGCACGGCGAGGATCACGCCGTTGAAGAAGGGGTTGGCGGCGAACACCGCGGCGAGCCGCGGCCCGAGCAGCGCGGCGAGGACCGCCACGGCAAGCAGGAAGAGGGCCATCCAGGGCAGGACGCGACGGGGATTGCTCATTTCGGGTCCGGTATTGGGGGTTGGGGATTCGGGATTGGGCAAAGTTGGCATGCGTCCGAGGTGTGACCGTGAGGGCCGGCGTGGGTTCCGCGAACCCCGAAGCGCTGAAGGCGGGAACCGTGGCGGAATCAACTCGTCCCCGGGAGGGCCGGGCTCCTGCCCGCCCGCTGTTGCGTTGGCGCGCCACGCTCGAACGGCCTCCCTGACGCCATTCCCGCGAAAGCGGGATCCATTTGCTCTTGGGACGCCCCGATCACCTCCGCTTCCGCGCCGTGCAGGGACATCACCGCCGCGGCTTGGCACGGTGGGTCGGCGTGGCTGTCCAGGGGTCGTCCGGCCAGGGGTGCTTGGGATAGCGGCCCTTGAGTTCCTTCTTCACTTCCGGATAGGTGCGCTCCCAGAAACTCCTGAGATCCTGGGTCACCTGCACCGGCTTGCCGCCCGGCGACAGCAGGTGCAGGGTGAGCGGCAAGCGACCGCCGGCGATCCGCGGCGTGTCGGCGAGGCCGAACAGCTCCTGCAGCTTCACCGCCAGCACCGGCGGCGCGTCGAAGGCATAGGCGATGCGGCGCTCCAGTCCGCTCGGCACCGGCACGGCTGCGGGCGCCTCGGCGTCCAGCCGGCGGCGCTGGGCGAAGTCGAGGCGCGCGGCGAGGGCGCCGGAAAGCTCGGCCGCACTGACCTGGTCGAGGCGGCGCTTGCCGGCGAGATGCGGCGCCAACCAGTCCTCCAGCGTCGCCAGCAGCGCGGCGTCGGAGAAGTCCGGCAGGCCGGCTTCCGGGCAGGCTCGGCGCAGCGTTTCCACGCGGGCGCGGAGCTCCCGCGCGTGCTCGGTCCAGGGTAGGGCGGCGAGGCCCGACCCGCGCAGCGCGAGCAGCAGCGCGGGCAGCGCCTCCTCGCTCCGCACCGGCACCGCGCGCCGTTCCAGCACGATGGCATCGAAGCGCTGTTCCTCGAAGGCTTCCACCGCATTGGTCGCCGCATTCCAGGCCAGGCGCCGCCCGCGCGTGAAACGCGACGGAAATTCCTGCTCCAGCCGCGCGGGATCGAGCGGCGCCGCCGCCAGCACCAGACTGTCACGCGGCTCCTGGCGCAGATCGATGACCACCAGCCAGGGTTCACCGAGGAGCGCGCTGTCCTCGGCCAGGCGCACGCCGCGCCCGTTGGCCAGGGTATAGCGACGCGGATCGCCGGCGTCCTGGCGCGCAATGCGGTCCGGATAGGCGTGCAGCAACAGGTCACCAGCGCTCGTGGCGCCATCGTCGATCGCTGCGCGTTCCGCAAGCCTGGCGCGACGACGCCAGGCGATGGCGGCCTGCTGGATGGCGGCCAACGCCGCAGCATCGGCCTGCGGCTGCGGGCGCCGCTCACGCCACGCTTCCAGCGCCTGCAGGCGGCGGCGGAAGTCATCGCCGCGCGCCTCCGCGCCGCGCAGCGGATTCCTCGCCTCGACCAGCGCCACCAGGTCGCAGGCGCGGCCCCGCTGCGCTGCCGGAGCGCGCAGCACGGCCGCGGCCAGGCGCGGCTCGGCGCCGAAGGCCAGCATGTCGCGGCCGAAGGCGGCGAGGCGGCCATCGCTGTCCAGCGCGCCGAGGCGCTGCAGCAAGCCACGGGCCTGTGCCAGCGCCCCGGCCGGCGGCGGATCGGGCCAGGGCAGTTCGTCCGAGCCCCAGGCCGCCAGCTCCAGCGCCAGGCGGGACAGTTCGACCTGGGCGATTTCCGGCCGCCGGCCCGGTTCCAGGCGGCGGCTTTCCGGCCACAGGCGGTAGCAGGTGCCGGGACCGAGCCGTCCCGCCCGGCCGGCGCGCTGCTCGGCGGAAGCGCGCGAGATGGCCACCGTCGCCAGTCGCGTGAAGCCGGAGTTGGGATCGAAGCGGGGTTCCCGCGCCTGGCCGAGATCGACCACCGCGCGCACGCCCGGCAGGGTGACGCTGGATTCGGCCACGTTGGTGGCCAGCACCACGCGGCGGATGCCCTCCGGCGCCGCGGCCAGCGCCGCCTGCTGCGCGGCAAGTCCCAGCTCGCCATGCAGCGGGACGATTTCGATGCTGCCGCCGCCGAGCCCGGCGAGCGCGCCGGCGGCACGCTGGATCTCACGCTTGCCGGGCAGGAACGCCAGCACGTCGCCTGGGTTCTCGGCGAGCGCCATCTCCACCGCCCGGCGCAGGTGGAACGGCCAGCCGGATTCGGGAAACGCCTCGCCGGCACGGGCCGGCGGATGCGTCACGCGCACCGGGAAGCTGCGGCCCTCGCTGACGATGCGCGGCGCATCGAACCAGCGCGCGATGCGCTCACCCTCGAGCGTCGCCGACATCACCAGCAGGCGCAGGTCGGGGCGCAGGTTCGCCTGCACGTCCAGCGCCAGCGCCGCGCCGAGATCGCCCTGCAGGTGGCGCTCGTGGAATTCGTCGAAGATGATCGCGCCGATGCCGGAAAGTTCGGGGTCGTCCTGGATCATGCGCGTCAGGATGCCCTCGGTGACCACCTCGATGCGGGTCGCGGGCGAGACCTTCGACTCGAAGCGGATGCGGTAGCCGACGCGCTGTCCCACTTCTTCGCCGCACTGCGCGGCCATGAAGGCGGCCGCCGCGCGGGTGGCGATGCGGCGGGGTTCCAGCATTAGCACCTTGCGACCGCACAGCCACGGTGCGCAGAGCAGGGCCAGGGGCACGCGGGTCGTCTTGCCGGCTCCGGGCGGCGCTTCCAGCAGCGCGCGGGGATGCTGCACGAGGGCATCCAGCAGCTCGGGCAATACGCGGTCGATGGGGAGCGGGATGGGCGGGCTCATCGCGCCATCGTAGCGGCCGCCGGGCGGCAGGTGCTCCGGCCACCGACGTGCGGTGCAGGCGGGCGTTCCACGCGGCTGGCACCGCACGGACGCACGCGACGGGCGCGGCCGGATGGCCGCGCCCGCGGGTTCACGTTACTCGCAGAGCATCCCGTTGGCGCTGAAGATACGCGCGTAGGTGGTGGTGCCGTCGAACACCGGCACCGGCTCCGGCACGTTGGCGTTTGGGCTGTAGGTGACCAGGAGCTCGTTGCAGGAGGCGAGATTGATCGTCGCCTTGCCCCAGGGGAACTGCTGGAAGCCGTTGGTCTGTGCTTCGCCGAGGTAGCTGAGATCCACGTCGAGGCTGGTGACGCCGCTCGGTGAGGGATCGAAGGACGACGCGCCGATCAGCCAGATCGGCTGCCCGTCGGTGTCCACCGTCAGGAGATCGAAGATCAGCATGCGGCGGTACGGGTGCTGCGGGTCGTAGGCTTCGGCGACCTGCAGCAGCAGGCCCTCGTTGAACTCCTGGTTCTGCCACTGCGCGGCGGCGTAGCCGTCGATCGGCAGGTAGGCGAAGGCGTCGGGGTAGGTGGCTTCCGTCGGCGCGTAGGCGGGGATCTGCAGGTCCAGCGGATTCACGTTGCGCAGCAGTGGATTGATGCGCAACGTGAAGGCATCGCTGAAGGTGAAGTAGCCGGAGCCCTCGTAGGGATAGTTCTCCAGCACGAAGGTGGTGCTGTCGTAGAGCGGCGCGCCGTAGGGCAACTCGGAGATGACCGTATTGGGTTCGGCGGCAACGCGGATCAGGGTCTTCGGGTCATTGGCGAAATCGCTGATGCTGCCCTGTGCCGCCTGGATCAGCGGCAGGTAGGGCCAGTGGTCGCGCTTGCCTTCGTTGTCGCTGGTGCGGTCGATGCGCATGAGCGTCATCGCATTGTCGAAGCCGTCCGGGTTGTACGGCACGGCGGAGCCGCTGCTGCTGCAGGCCAGACGCCAGACGGTGACGATGACCGGCTCCATGTAGGCGGCGCCCGACAGGGTGGACGCATACAGCGACACCGTCCCCGACCAGGTCGGGCCGCTGGCCTTGTCCGGCAGCGGATCGGCGGCGCAGCTCGGCGGGTAGGCGCGGAAGCCGTTCGCCATCGGCGTGCCGGGATAGGCGTCGTTGCCCATCACCTTCGGTTTCATCACGCCCGGCGCGGCGGCGCGCAGCGGTACCAGCTGGGGGCGGTTGGCGGAAGCGGTGGCGTGCCAGGCACCGTCTTCGGGCGAAAGCGGCGTGTTGGCCGCCAGGGCGGGCAGGGAAACGGCCGCGGCGAGCATCGCCGCCGCCAGGAATGCGGGTGTTCTCATGATGTCCCCATCTTCGGTTCAGGAGCTTCGCGAGCATCGCCACCCGGGAGTGAATTCGCCGTGAACACCACGGCCGCCGAGGTGGAGAGGTTCCCTTGCATAATGGCCGCTTTTGCGCTGCAGGTCACGAGGAGCAACGTGGAACTGATCGACATCGGCGTCAACCTGACCCATGACTCGTTCCGACCCGACTTCGACGCGGTATTGGAGCGCGCCCGCCAGCACGGCGTGGCGGCCATGGTCGTGACCGGCGCCAGCGCCGCCGGCAGCCGCGCCGCGCGTGAGCTGGCGCGCTCGCATCCGGGATTCCTGCACGCCACCGCGGGCGTGCACCCGCACCATGCCCACGAGTACGACGAGGCCACCGACGCCCTGCTGCGCCAGCTCCTGGCCACCGCGGAGGTGAAGGCGGTGGGCGAGACCGGCCTCGACTACCACCGCAACTATTCGCCGCGCGCGGCGCAGCTCGCCGCCTTCGAGCGCCAGCTCGCCATCGCCGCCGACACCGGCAAGCCGCTGTTCCTGCACCAGCGTGATGCGCACGCCGACTTCCTTGCCTGCATGAACAACATGGCCGGGCGCATCGGGCCGGCGGTGGTGCACTGCTTCACCGGCAGCGGCCCGGAACTCGACGATTATCTGGCCCGCGGCTGGTACGTCGGCATCACCGGCTGGATCTGCGACGAGCGCCGCGGGCTGCACCTGCGCGAGCTGGTGCCGCGCATCCCCGCCGAACGCCTGCTGATCGAGACCGACGCGCCCTACCTCCTGCCACGCGACCTCGTGCCCAAACCGTCGCACCGGCGCAACGAGCCGATGTACCTGGCGCACGTGTGCGCGGCAGTGGCCGCGGCACGCGGCGAAAGCGTGCCGGAACTGGCGGCGCGCACCGCCGCCAACGCACGCGCCTTCTTCGGCCTCTAGCCCGGCACGGCCGCGGCGGCCGCTGGACGGCCACCGGCGCGGGCATGCACCATGCGGGGTTCGCTCCGCACCGACCGGCCATGGACGAAACGCAATTCCGCCAATTCCTGCAGCGCCACCTCGGTTCGCTGCTGGACCGGCGCACGCTCGACAAGGGTGCCGACTACCTGCGCCGCGGACGGGTGGTGGAGAGCCGTGTGGAGTTCGCCGCCGACGGCCCGGGCGTGGTCGGCGTGGTGCAGGGCAGCGCCCGCGATCCGTACCTGTGCGGGGTGACGCTGGAGGGCGGGATCGACGCCGGCGGCGCCTCGCTGGACAGCTTCTGCACCTGCCCGCTCGGCTTCGCCTGCAAGCACGTGGCGGCAATGGTGCTGGCCGAACTGCGCGCGCCGGCCGCCGCGGCGGGCACCGATGCGCCGCCGCAGCTCGGGCCCTGGCAGCCCTGGCTCGACGCGCTGGCGGACGCGCCGCCCATCCGCCCGCTGCCCACCGCGGCGCCCGAGCGGCGTGCCGCCATCCTCCTGCAGGGCGCACACGGCACGCCGCCGCGCCTGCGCGCGCAGGCGGTCTGGGTCAGGCCCGGCAAGCGCGGCGGCTTCGTCGCCCCGCAGCCGATGCAGCGCAGCTTCGGCGCCAGCCCGTGGGGCGCGCTGGCGGGCGACGAGTTCCGCCTGATCGCGGCGCTGCGCATGGGCACGCCGAGCTACGACGGCCCCGGCGAGGGTTACGAGCTGCGTGGCGGCGAAGGCGAAGCGCTGCTCGTGGAACTCGTGCAGACCCTGCCCTGCTTCTTCCGCAAGCCGGCCAACGGCCAACTCCGGGTCGGCCCGCTGCGTGCGCTGCGCATCGGCTGGGAGGCGCGCGAGGATGGCACGCAGAAGCTCGCGCTGGCCGTCGACGGCGCTTCGGCGGAAGCCTCGCTGTTCCGTGTCGAGGGACTCTGGTACCTCGACCCGGAGGCGCGCGAGATCGGCCGTGTCGACGGCGAGGTGCGCCTCGCCGAGGCCGTGCTGCGGGCGCCGGCGCTGCAGCCCGAGCAGGTGCCGCTGCTGCTGCAGCGCTGGAAGGACACGCCGCTGCTGGCCGCGCTGCCGACACCGCAGGCGGCGCGGGAGATCGAGCGCCGCGAGGTCAAGCCGACCGCGGTGCTGACCCTGCGCGCACTGCCGGCGCTCGCCGCGGGCGGGCAGCCCTACCAGGCAGGCGTGGTGCAGCTCGGCTTCGACTACGGCGGCATCCGCCTCGCCGGTCGCGCCGGTGCAGCCGTCGAGCGACGCCGTCAGGACGAGCGCATCATCGAGGTGGTGCGCGATCGCGCCACCGAGATCGCCGCCTGGGAGCGCCTGGACGAGGTCGGGCTGGAACCGGCGGAACTCCACCAGGACCTGCGCGGCCTGGCCTGGGACGCATTCGACGCCGGCGACCTGGTGCTCCGCCATGGCCGCGGCCAGATCGGCGGCGTCGACCAGGTGTTCGCGCTGGCGCCGCGCCTGCGTGACCTCGGTTTCAGCCTGGAATCGGCGGACGGGTTTCCCTTCGACCTGCTCGACGAACCGCGGGACGAGGCCTGGTTCGCCGAGATCGAGGAGGAAGCCGGCAGCCCCTGGTTCGACCTGCGCCTCGGCGTCGACCTCGGCGGCGAGCGCATCGACCTGCTGCCGGTACTGCAGCGCCTGCTGGCCGACCCCGCATTCCCGCTGCAGCCGCGCAAGGGCGAGCCGGACGACGCCGCCTGGCTGGTACCGGTCGACCAGCGCCGGCGCATGCCGCTGCCGCTGGCGCGGCTGCGCGAGCTGGTCGCGCCGCTGCTGGAATGGCTGCAGGGTCCGCCCGTGGCGCGCGATGGCGCGTTGCGCCTGCGCCGGGCGCAGGCCGATGTCATCGAGCGCCTGGATGCAGACACCCACCTCGCCTGGCACGGGGGCGAGCGCCTGCGCGCCACCCTCGAACGCCTGCGTGCGCCGCGCGAGCCCGCGCGCGAGCCGGAGGGCTTTGGCGCCACCCTGCGCCCTTACCAGCGCGAAGGCCTCGCCTGGCTCGGCTTCCTCGCCGAAGCCGGCCTCGGCGGCATCCTCGCCGACGACATGGGGCTCGGCAAGACCGTGCAGGTGCTCGCCCACCTGCTCGCCGAGAAGCAGCGCGGACGGCTCCGGCAGCCGGCGCTGGTGATCGCGCCGACCAGCCTGGTCGGCAACTGGCGGGACGAGGCCGCGCGCTTCGCGCCGGAGCTGTCGGTGCTGGTCGTCCACGGGCCCGAGCGCGCCAGCCTGCATGCGGAAGTGCCGGCCCACGACCTGGTCATCAGCACCTATCCCCTGCTGCTGCGCGACCGCGAGGCGCTGCTCGCGCACGACTACTCGGTGCTGGTGCTGGACGAGGCGCAGGCGATCAAGAACGCCAAGAGCCAGGCGGCGAAGATCGTGCGGGAGTTCAGGGCGCGCCAGCGCATCGCCATGACCGGCACGCCGCTGGAAAACCACCTCGGCGAGCTGTGGGCCGAATTCGACGCGGTGGAACCGGGCCTGCTCGGCAGCGAGAAGCACTTCACGCGCTTCTTCCGCACGCCGATCGAGAAGCATGGCGATGCGGAACGTCGCGAGCGCCTCAAGCGCCGCATCGCGCCGCTGCTGTTGCGCCGGCGCAAGGAGGACGTGCTGGCCGAACTCCCGCCCAAGACAGAGATCACGCGGCCGGTGGAACTGGAAGGCGAGCAGCGCGCGCTCTACGAGACGCTGCGCCTGGCCCAGCATGAACGCGTGCGCGAGGAAGTGAAGAAGCGCGGCCTCGCGCAGAGCGGCATCGTGGTGCTGGATGCGCTGCTGAAGCTGCGCCAGGCCTGCTGCGATCCACGCCTGGTCAAGCTCGAAGGCGCCCGCCGCGTGAAGCAGTCGGCCAAGCTCGACGCCCTCCTGCAACTGCTCGAGGGCCTCGTCGACGAGGGCCGCCGCGTGCTGGTGTTCAGCCAGTTCGCCGAGATGCTGAAGCTGATCGGCAGCACGCTCGATGCGCGCGGGTTGGCCTGGCAGAGCCTCACCGGCGACACCCCCGGCACCCGGCGCAGCGAACTCATCGGCCGTTTCCAGGCCGGCGAGGTGCCGGTATTCCTGATCAGCCTCAAGGCCGGCGGGGTTGGCCTCAACCTCACCGCCGCCGATACCGTGGTCCACTACGATCCGTGGTGGAACCCCGCCGTCGAGCGGCAGGCCACCGACCGTGCCCATCGCATCGGTCAGGACAAGCCGGTGTTCGTCTACAAGCTGATCTGCGCCGGCACCGTGGAGGAGAAGATCCAGGCCTTGCAGCAGCGCAAGGCGGAACTCGCCGAAGCGGTGCTTGACGGTGGCAGCACGCAGGTCGCGCGCTTCGAGGAGGCGGATCTCGCAGAGCTGTTCGCGCCGCTGTAGCGCGTGCGATCAGGTCGGCCGGACCATGCGCCGGCGCAGCGCCTTCGCCCACCACGCGGTGCGCGCCAGCGGCGGCGACAGCGCGGCAAGGAAGCGCAACGCGGTGGCGGCGTCGACCTGGCCCAGCGTGAGCGCCTGCCAGTAGGCCTCGCGCGCGCCGCGGAAGTCGCGCCCCTGCAGGCGGTGGTAGCCGATGCGGGCCAGCGCCCGCGCGCGGCGCCGGCGCACCAGCGCGGAGCCGCGCGGGAACAGGTCGGGGCGCCACTCCACCCAGTGGTCGATGCTGCGCAGGTCCTGCAGATGACATTCCAGCGGATTGATGTGGGTGAGGCTGGACGCCAGCGCCCGCTTCCTGACCAGCACCTCGTCGACGTAGTCGAAGCCGACCTCGTTGGCGAGCCGCAGCCAGAGGTCGTAATCCTCGTTGAAGTGCATGCGCGGGTCGAAACCCCCGGCCGCGAGCAGCGCGGCCTTGCGCACCACCACCGACGAGGTGCAGACGAAGTTGGCGGCGAACAGCCTGGCCAGCACCGCACCACGCGCCGGCGCCTTGGCGTGGAACCACGAGGCCGGAGCATCGCCGGCGGGATACACGTCGCGCACGTCGCAATAGACCAGCCCGACAGCCGGATCGTCGAACAGCGGCAGCTGCTTCTCCAGCTTGCGCGGCAGCCACGGGTCGTCGGCATCGATGAAGGCGACCAGCTCGCCCCTCGCCAGCCCGATCGCATGGCTGCGCGCCGCGGCCACGCCGGCGTTGGCCTGGCGCACCCAGCGACAGCGCGGCGAGCTGGCGGCATGCGCTTCGAGGATGGCGGGGGTGGCATCGCTCGAGCCATCGTCGACGACCACGATCTCGAAGTCGGCACGGGTCTGCGCCTCGATGCTGGCCAGCGTTTCGGGCAGGGTGGCGGCGGCGTTGTGGGCGGCCATCACCACCGACACGCGGGGGCTGCTCACCGTGCTTCTCCGGCGGCCGCGCCGGCGCGCTCGGCGTCGGCGTCGCGTGAAGCCAGCACCCCCGCGAGGCGCCGCGTGGCGAGGGCGATCTGCCGCATCACGCGTTCCACGCGCTCGCCCTCCAGGGCATAGGGATCGGGCACCTCGACCTCGGCGGGGTCGCCGAACAGGCCGAGCAGGGTGGTCGCCGGCAGGAGCGCCGGCGCGTGGCGCGCGACCCAGGCGTAGTTGTCGAGGTCCATGACCAGCAGCAGTTCGCCGGGGCGCAGCGCGGCCGGATCGAACACGCGCGAACGGTGGGCGGCGAGGTCCACGCCGTGCACGCGCGCCGCCTCGATGATGCGCTCCGGGGTGGATCGTCCCGGCTGCGGGTGGGTGCCGGACGAGCCTACCCGCGCCGCCCCGAGCATCTGCGCGCAGAGCGCTTCGGCGAACGGGCTGCGGCAGATGTTGCCGTGGCAGAGGAACGTCACCCGCGCGGCGCCGGCCGCCCGCGCCGCTACGCCGGCATGGCGGCGCAGCGCCGTCCGGCGCAGCCGCGCGCGGGCAGCGCGGCTCTTCCAAGCGTGCCATTCCGCGCGCAGGACGCGCCCCAGCATGCGCAGGCCGAGGCGCAGGTCGCTGCGGTCGACATAATCCCAGCTCTCGCCGCCGCCGAGCGGACGCAACCACTCCATGGCCGAACGCCCGACCGGCCGCGTCAGGAGCAGCGGATCGTCGTGGTCGGCGCGCAGGTTCGCCTTCATCCAGGCAAGGTCGGCCTCCACGTGGCGACTGCGATGGCCGACGCGGTAGGTCGGCTGCGACGGCAGCGGGCGTCCCTCCGCCAGCGCCAGCAGGCCGCGCGGGAAATCGACCCCGCAATCGATCGGCAGCGCCAGCGAGCCCCACAGCCGCGGGTTGATCTCCATCAGCACCAGCCGTCCATCGGGCGTGCGCTTGAATTCGACCATCGCCACCCCGTGCCAGGCCAGCCGGTCCAGCAGCGCGACCGCCGGGGCAAGGAGCCGCTCGTCCAGCGCCAGCGAGCGGCGGTAGCTGCTGCCACCGCCGGTCAGCGGCAGTTCGTGCAGGCGCTCGTGGACGAAGGCCCAGGCCAGCGCGCCGTGCGCATAGAGGCATTCGACGCCGACGCCGGTGCCGGCGACGTACTCCTGCTCCTGCACGCTGGACAGGCGCAGCATGCGCGCCAGCATGTCGGCGCGCTCGCGCCCGCTGCGCGCGATCTCGACGAACAGCTTGCGGTCGCCGCCCGCGGTGCGGTTCATCGAACTCTGCGGCTTCAGCACCGCGGGCAGCGCCCGCGGCGGCGCCGGATCCTCGCCGCGCCGGTGCAGCACGTTGGTCGGCACCGCGACGCCGACCGCGCGCGCGAGTTCCCAGGTCGCCTGCTTGTCCATCGCCGCGTGCAGCGGGGAATCGCCGGCGATCACGGCGCGGCGGCGAAGATCGTCGTCTTCGTCCAGTTCGGCGACGCCGAGCAGGGAATCGTCGGATGTCGGCACGACCAGCCGGTAGCCCTCGCGCGCATCGAGTTCGCGCAGCCATGCGGCGAAATTCCCTGGCTGCCCGCGCGGCGGCTGCGGGATGTGGCGCGTGACGCGCGCGGCATGGCGGGCGAGCGGATCCGGGTCGGCCGAGGCGACGTGGACGTCGAGCCCAGCGCGGCCGAGCGACAGCGCCACTTCCGGCGCGGCGCGGCTGTGCCCGTCGAGGAGCAGGGCCTTCGGGCGGAGACTCGGGTTCGGCATCGGCGGCATGGACGGGAGGCGCGCGCCAGCAGGCACTCAGGCGCGCGCCATCTGCATCGCCACCGTCGGCAGGGTGGTCTGCATCGACAGCCGCGGCAGCTCGAACAGCGAGCCGGTGCCGTCGAGCACGCCTTCCCGGGTGGACACCGCGGCGCGGTGCTCGCCGCGCACCGCGGCGACGGCGGCGGCATCGAAATCGCCGTTGGGATAGCAGAAATAGTCGATCGGCCGACCCAGCATCGCCTCGATGCGGGCCTTGCTGCAGGCCACCTCGCGATGCAGGCGCGGCGGATCCATGCCGACCATGATGTCGTGGCTCCAGGAATGCGAGCCGATCGTGACCAGCGCCGGATCGAGGCTGGCGAGCTGCGACCAGGTCGCGAGGTCGTAGGCGCGGGCCTGTTCCGGGGACCTGGCGAAACCGGGCGTCGCTTCGCGGATCGCGTCGATGGCCGCCGCGCGCTCCGCGCAGGCCATGCGTTTCAGCGCCCCGACCATGGCTTCGGCGCCGGACGGCATGTCCGCGCCGCAGCGCGTGGCCAGTTCCTGCCGCTCGGCGGATTCCAGCGTCGAGAGCCGCGCGCGAACCTCGTGCGGCCACAGCCACTGGCCGGCGTCGATCAGGCCGGGACAGACGAAGAACGTCGCCGGCACCCCGAGCCTGGCGAGGACAGGATAGGCGACCGACACATGGTTCTCCAGGCCATCGTCGAAGGTCAGGGCGACGGCCGGCGCGCCGTCCCGCGCCGGCTCGGCCAGCTCGTGGATCACCCGGGCCAGCGGAACCACGCGGAAGTGCCGCTTGAGGTAGGCGACCGCGCGTTCGAATGCCGCTGGCTCGAAATCGCTGCCGCCGATGCCGTGCAGCATGAAGATGCGCGATCGACCGCGCAGGCGGGCGACGGCGGTGCTGATCCCGGAGCGGTAGAGCAGCACGCGGATGGCTGCCTTGGCCTCGGTCACGGCGCTGGACATGGGCATTCCTCCGCCAGGTTGGCATGCGGGGCGCCGGGTCGGCGACGCTGCTGAACCGGCTGCACAACGGGCGGGGCGCAATCCGCGACGGCGGGGCAGGCTCGGGACCGGCGCCATCTTACGCCCGTCGCGATCGGCAGGAAGCGCTCGGCGCCAGCTGCCGCGCTCGCGCGGTTCCGCCGTTTCGGCTCCGGTCAGGTGCGCCCGCTGGCCGCGCTCAGGGCAGCAGCTCGATGCACTCGAAGCGCCCCTCGCGCCGCACGCGCGCGCCGCGCAGCAGGGCCAGCGGCTGCGACCAGAGCGGGCCGGCGTAGGCGCAGGTGTGGAACTCGCCGTTCTCGCCGCAGGGATCGCAGCCGGCGGGAAGGTTGGCGAGCAGCGCGGGATCGAAGTCGCGGCCGCAGAACGCCGGATCGAGCTGCGCGGTGTCGACGCAGCAGAGGATCGCGCGCCAGCCGTCGGCGATCATCCGCCGTGCCAGCACGGCGGTGTCCTCGCCCCACAGCGGAAACAGTGCCTGCCAGCCAAGCTCCGCGAGCGTCGCCTCGCGCCAGGCGCGGAGGTCGGCGAGGGCGAGATCGCCATGGGCGAGGTGGGCCAGGCCGGGCACGGCGGCGCGGGCCGTCGCCAGTGCCTCGGCCAGCGCGGCGAGGTAGACATCGTTGGCGGCCTTCGGTGGCTGCCGCATCTCGAACAGCGGCAGGCCGAGCGCCCGCGCCTGCGCGGCGATGATGTCGCGGCGCAGGCCATGGCTGGCGACGCGCCATCCGCCGGCGCCCTCGTCGACGAAGGTGGTGAGGAGCCCCGCGACCCGCCATTCCGGGTCGGCGCGCAGCCGCGCCAGCGCGAAGGCGGCATCCTTGCCGCCGCTCCAGGCCACCAGCAGCGGCCGGCTCACGCCCGCTGCCAGAGGCGGAGGCGATTGTTGGCCGGCACCTCGACGTCCTCGACCAGCGCGAAGCCCGCGGCGGCGGCGAGGCGGTCCACCTCGGCCGCGTCGCGGATGCCCATGTGCGGCGCGCGCCTCTTGAGGGCGGCGTCGAAGTCGGCATTGCTCGGGCTGGTGAAGCGGCCCTCGTAATTGAAGGGGCCGTAGATGGCGAGCTTTGCCCCGGCGCCGGTGAGGTCCGGCAGCCGCGCGAACAGCGCCTCCACTTCCGGCCAGGCCATGATGTGCAGGGTATTGGCGCTGAACACCGCATCGAAGGGGCTGGACGGCCAGGGTCCGTCGGCGACGTCGAGTTCAAGCGGCGGCGGCGTGTTGGCGAGCGCGGCGTCGTCCAGCCAGGCGCGGATGCCGGGCAGGGCTGCCGCGCGATCGGAAGCCTGCCAGGCGAGGTGCGGCATGGCCGCGGCGAAATGCACCGCGTGCTGGCCGGTGCCGCTGCCGAACTCGAGCACGCGGCGGCGGTCGGCGAAGAAGCCGCGCAGGATGGCGAGGATCGGCGCGCGGTTGCGCTCGCAGGCGGCGGAGAAGGGCTTGTCCATCATCCCGCCAGTGTGCCGCAGCGCTCGCCCGTGTGCGATGCTTGGGCGCATGCCTCGGATGACCCGCGCGTGCTGAACCGGCTCTGGCTCGGCTTCTTCCTGGTGGCCGCCGTTGCCGCGTTGGCGCAGTGGCTGGTCGGCGGCAACGCCGGCGTCTTCGCCGCCATGGTGCAGGCGCTGTTCGACATGGCGAAGCTGTCGGTCGAGGTGATGATCCTGCTGTTCGGCACGCTGGCCCTCTGGCTCGGCTTCCTGCGCATCGCCGAACGCGCCGGGCTGGTGGAGGCGCTGGCGCGGGCGCTCGGGCCGCTGTTCGCGCGGCTGATGCCGGAGGTGCCGCGCGGGCATCCGGCGATCGGCCTGATCACGCTCAACTTCGCCGCCAACGCGCTGGGCCTCGACAACGCGGCGACGCCGATCGGCCTGCGCGCGATGCGCGAGTTGCAGACGCTCAACCCGAGCGACAGCACCGCGAGCAACGCGCAGATCCTGTTCCTGGTGCTCAACGCCTCCTCGCTGACCCTGCTGCCGGTGTCGATCTTCATGTACCGCCTGCAGCAGGGCGCCAGCGACCCAACGCTGGTGTTCGTGCCGATCCTGCTCGCCACCAGCGCCTCGACGCTGGCCGGGCTCGTCAGCGTGGCGCTGGTGCAGCGGCTCCGGCTCGGCGACCCGGTGGTGCTGGCCTGGCTGGGCGCGGCGGCGGTCGTCCTCGGCGGCTTCATCGCGCTGCTGGCGGGCCTCTCGGCGGCGGCGCTGGCGGCGGTGTCCTCGCTGCTCGGCAACCTGGTGCTGTTCGCCATCATCATCGCCTTCCTCCTCGCCGGCGCGTGGCGGCGGGTGCCGGTCTACGAGGCCTTCGTCGAG
Source organism: Lysobacterales bacterium (assembly GCA_017305135.1). Lineage (GTDB taxonomy): Bacteria > Pseudomonadota > Gammaproteobacteria > Xanthomonadales > Rhodanobacteraceae > Dokdonella_A. Next base: position 160,595 of record JAFKNA010000008.1, read on the forward strand.
GGCGCGCGGCAGGGCTTCGAGGTCGCACGCGATCTCCTGCCCTACCTCGTCGCCATGCTCTGCGCCGTCGGCGTGCTGCGTGCCTCGGGCGTGCTCGACCTCGCCCTCGACGGCATCCGCTGGAGCGTGTCGGCGCTGGGGCTCGATACCCGCTTCGTCGATGCGCTGCCGACGGCGCTGGTCAAGCCCTTCTCCGGCAGCGCGGCGCGCGCGATGCTGATCGAGACGATGCAGGTCCACGGGGTGGACAGCTTCCCGGCGCTGCTCGCCGCGACCATGCAGGGCAGCACCGAGACCACCTTCTACGTGCTGGCGGTGTACTTCGGCGCGGTCGGCATCCGCCGCGCGCGCCATGCCGTCGGCTGCGCGCTGCTGGCGGATCTTGTCGGCGTGCTGGCCTCGATCGGCGTGTGTTACTGGTTCTTCGGCTGAAGCGATCGAGCACCGGGGCTGGCGCGGCGTTTTCCTACGCTACGCGCCGCCGGATGCCGGCTGCGCCGCGTTGCGGTTCCGGCGATGCTGGCCCGCCCTCGACCTGGAGCGCTGCGATGCCGATTGCCGCGGAATGGCTGGTGGTGGCGCTCCTCGCCGGCACGGCCTGTCCTCCCTTGAGCGACGCGGAGGCGCGTGCCGAGCTGGCGGGCATGGCCGAGCGACTGCGCGCCTGGGACCTGGCCTACCACCGCGACGGCACCGCGCTGGTCGAGGACGCCGTCTACGACCAGGTGCGGGCGCGCGAGGCACGCCTGCGCTACTGTTTCCCGGAGCAGGCCGGCCGCGCGTCCGATCCGCTGGCCGGTGCCGGCGGGCGCACTGCATCGCCGGTGCCACAGACCGGCCTCGCCAAGTTGCCGGACGAGGCCGCCGTCGGCGCGTGGATCAAGGCGCGCGGCCATGCCGACCTCTGGCTGCAGCCCAAGGCCGACGGCGTCGCCGTCACCCTGCTGTACGTCGATGGCGTGCTGCGGCAGGCGGTCAGCCGTGGCGACGGCCAGCGCGGCGAGGACTGGAGCGAAAAGCTGATGCAGGTCCCGGCGGTGCCGCGGCGCCTGCCGCGAGCGCCGCCACGGGTGGTGCTGCAAGGCGAGCTGGTGTGGGGTGCTGACGGCCACGTACAGGCCAGCGCCGGCGGCAGCGGCCTGCGCGCGAAGGTCGCCGGCGCGCTGGCGCGCAAGCGGCTCGACCCGGAAGCCGCCGCACGCATCCGCCTCTTCGTCTGGGACTGGCCCGACGGTCCGCCGAAGATGGCGGCGCGCCTGGCGGGACTCGCCGCGTTCGGCTTCGGCGACGCGGCGGCGTTCACGGTGGCGGTCGACTCCGTGAACGAGGTGGCCGAGTGGCGCGAACACTGGCACCGCATGCCGCTCCCGTTCGCCACCGACGGGGTGGTGGTGCGCCAGGGCCGGCGTCCGCCCGCGGCGTCCTGGCAGGCCCGCCCGCCGGAATGGGCGGCGGCCTGGAAGTATCCGCCCGATCGCGCGCTGGCGGCGGTGCGCGGGGTCGAATTCGCAATCGGCCGCACCGGCCGCATCACGCCGGTGCTGGAGTTGGAGCCCGTGCCGCTCGGCGACCGCCGCGTGCGCCGCGTGAGCCTGGGTTCGCTGGCGCGCTGGCAGGCGCAGGACGTGCGCCCGGGCGACCAGATCGAACTGGCGCTGGCCGGGCTCACCGTGCCGCGCTTCGAAGGCGTGGTGCTGCGCGCACCGCGCCGCGTAGAACTCGCCGTGCCGGATCCCCGCCGGTACGGTCCACTCACTTGCCTGCGGGCCGGCGAGGGCTGCGAGGCGCAATTCCTGGCGCGCCTGGCCTGGCTGTCCGGGCCGCACGGCCTCGATCTCCAGGGCGTCGGCAAGGGCACCTGGCAAGCCCTGCTCGATGCCGGCGTGGTGGGAGACCTCCTCGACTGGATGGAGCTGGACGCCCGCGACCTGCGTGAGCGGGCCGGCCTCCCGCCAGCGCGTGCCGAGGCACTGGCGGACACGTTCGCGGCAGCGCGCAATCGCGCATTCCGCACCTGGCTGCGCGCCCTCGGCGCGCCCGCGACGGCGGGTGATGACTGGCGCGCCTACGCCGCGGGCAGCGCGCAGGCGCAGGCCTTCGCCCATGCTGCCGAGGTGCGGGTGCTCGTCGAGCGGCTTCGCATGCATCGCGTGCAGGGGTTCTGAGCGCGCCGTGCATCGGCCCGGTGCGCGGCGGCTGAACCGGCACGCCTGCAGCGTGCATCCGGGCGCTTCCGCGATGGGCCGTTTCTGCTAGCGTTGCCCCATCCGTTCCGCAACGAGGCCGGGCGACATGACCCGCTGGATCCTTCTCGTGATGGCCCTGCTCGGGCTGGTGCTGGTGTTCACCGGCAAGACGGGTGGCATGGTGGCGATCGGCCTCCTGCTCGCCCTGGTCGGGCTCATCGGCTTCGTGCTCTCGCTGGCGGCGGCACGCGTGGCCGCCGCCTCCCGCCCGGACGCGGCCATGGCATCCCCGGACGAGTTGGTGGCGCTGGGCCGACGTGCCGCCGGGACGCCATCCCCGCCGCCCCGGCCTGCGCCGGGTGGGCGGGCGCCGCGGTCTCGCTCCTGACCGCTTCGGGCGCCTGGGAGCGCACCGCCTCCACGTCGGGAGCCGCCTCGGAACCGTGGCCTGCAAGGCCGCCGTTCGCGTCCCGCGGGGCGCCCCTGCAAGGCAGCCGCTACACTGGCGGCCTTCCCTGGAGGGCCCCATGACCAGCAAGACCGAAACTCCCGTGAGCCAGGCCGAGGCCGAGGAAGCGGTGCGCACGCTGCTGCGCTGGGCCGGCGACGATCCCGCGCGCGAGGGCCTGCTCGACACCCCGGCGCGGGTCGCGCGTGCCTACCGCGACTGGTTCTCCGGCTACGCCACCGATCCCGCCGAATACCTCGCGCGCACCTTCGAGGAGGTCGCCGGCTACGACGAGATGATCGTGCTGCGCGAGATCCCGTTCGAGTCGTTCTGCGAGCACCACATGGCGCCGATCATCGGCCGCGCCCATGTCGGTTACCTGCCCAACGACAAGGTCGTCGGCATCTCCAAGCTGGCGCGGGTGGTGGACAGCTTCGCGCGCCGCTTCCAGGTGCAGGAAAAGCTCACCGCGCAGATCGCCCACTGCATCGACGACGTGCTCAAGCCGCGCGGCGTCGGCGTGGTCGTCGATGCCACCCACCAGTGCATGACCACGCGCGGCGTGCACAAGCGCGGCGTGTCGATGGTGACCAGCCAGATGCTGGGCTCGTTCCGCCGCGATGCGCGCACCCGCGCCGAGTTCCTGCGCTTCATCGACATCGACAACAACCACTGACCGGCGACTCCTGACGGCGCGCCGGTCCCGCGCCGCGCCCTGCGCATGATGCGTTATCGTGCGCGCCGCCCGCCCAACCGGAACGCCCGTGCACGCACCGCATCCGCCGCGCCGCGCCGCGCTGGCCTTCATCTTCATCACCGTGATGCTGGACATGCTCTCGTTCGGCATCATCATCCCGGTGCTGCCGCACCTGATCGTGGAACTGGTCGGCGGCAGCATCGCCGCCGCCGCGGTGTGGGTGAGCGCGTTCGGCACCGTGTTCATGCTGATGCAGTTCGTGTTCTCGCCGGTGCAGGGCGCGCTGTCGGACCGCTTCGGGCGGCGCACGGTGATCCTGATCTCGAGCTTCGGGCTTGGCGTCGATTTCCTGGTCATGGCGCTGGCGCCGGCGCTGTGGCTGCTGTTCGTCGGGCGCATCGCCTCGGGCATCTGCGCGGCGAGCTTCTCCACCGCCAACGCCTACATCGCCGACGTGACGCCCAAGGACAAGCGCGCCGCCGCCTACGGCATGCTCGGCGCGGCCTTTGGGATCGGCTTCATCATCGGCCCGGCGCTGGGCGGCGCGCTCGGCCACCACGACATCCGCCTGCCGTTCTGGGTCGCGGCGGCGCTGTCGCTGGCCAACTTCTGCTACGGCTGGTTCGTGCTGCCCGAATCGCTGCCCAAGGAACGGCGCACCGCGCGCATCGTCTGGCGCGAGGCCAATCCGCTCGGCGCGCTGATGCTGCTGCGCCGCTACCCGCAGGTGTTCGGGCTGGCGGCAGTGTATTTCATCGTCGGCCTCGCCCAGTATTCGCTCAATTCCACCTACGTGCTCTACACCGACTACCGCTACGGCTGGGGTCCGCAGGCGGTCGGCTACACGCTGGCGCTTGTCGGCCTCTGCGGCGGCCTGGTGCAGGCGGTGCTGGTGCGAAAGATGGTGCCCGCCTTCGGCGAACGCCGCGTGATCATCGCCGGCATGCTGTTCTGCACCGCCGGCTACCTCCTGTTCGGGCTGGCGCCGACGGCGATGCTGTTCCTCGCCGGCATTCCGCTGCTCTGCCTCGGCGGCCTCGCCAGCCCGCCCGCGCAATCGCTCATGTCCCAGCAGGTCGACCCACGCGAGCAGGGCCGCCTGCAGGGCGCGCTCAGCAGCCTGGCGAGCCTCGCCGGCATCTTCGGCCCGGCGCTGTTCGCGAACCTGTTCGCGCTGTTCATCAGCGACCACGCGCCGGCGCCGCTGCCCGGCATCGCCTTCCTCGTCGCCGCCGTGCTGCTCGCTTTCGGCGCCTGGCTGGCGTGGCGGGTGACGGCGGGCATGTCGGTGAGTGCCCAGGCACCGGAAGTGCCGGCACTCAGCCCGGAGACGGCGCTGGTCGGCGAGGTGGCGGTGCCGGTGCTGGGGGAGCGCGGCGCAACGGCAAAGGATTGAGCCCGACGGCAGGCAGCGATGCAGCGGGATGCCTGCGCGTCGTCGGAAACGCATCTTCAATGGATGCCCGCTTTCGCGGGCACGACGTCGAATCGGTGCCCTTTCTTCGTGGCCTTCGTGCCGTCAGGCCTTCCGCGCTTTTCCGGAAAGCGCGTTGAGCGAAGGCAGCGCCTGGTCCAGCGCGGCGAAGTCTCCCCAAGGATGTGCCTTGAGACTCCGCGCGCGACGCAGCGCTCTGGCGATGTCGTAGTCGGCCGAGCCTTTCGTGCGGCCGAGTTCCTCCCAGCGCAGCGGCACTGCCACGGGGGCGCCTTCGCGGGCGCGGAGCGACCAGCTGGCGACGCTGGTGGCGCCGCGGGCGTTGCGCAGCCAGTCGATGAAGATGCGGCCTTTACGCTTGGCCTTGCTGGCGGTGGCGACGTAGCGGAGCGGTTGCTCCTGCGCCATCGCCTCGGCCACGGCCGCGCAGAAGGCCTTGGCGTGGTCCCAGTCCGGGCCACGGCGGATCGGGGCGACGACATGCACGCCCTTGCCGCCGGAGAGTCGCACGAAGCTGTCGAGACCGGCGCCGGCGAGGCGCTGGCGCACCTCGCGCGCGGCGGCGGTGAGCGTCTTCCAGTCGATGCCGGGGTCGGGGTCGAGATCGAAGACCAGGCGATCGGGCTGGTCGGGTTGATCGATCCGCGCGCCCCAGGGATGGAACTCGAGGGTGTTCATCTGCACCAGTTCGATGAGGCCGCGTTCGTCCTCGATGTAGAGGTAATCGGCCTTGTCGCCGTCGGCCTCCTCGAGCGGCACCGACTCCACGTTGGACCCCAGCGTGTCGGCGTGGTGCTTCTGGAAGAAGCACGCCCCGCCGGCGCCGCCCGGGCAGCGGATCACCGACAGCGGCCGGCGCGCGATCTCGGGCAGCAGCCATGGCGCGACCGCGCGGTAGTAGTCGGCGACGTCCTGCTTGGTGATGCCGGTGCCGGGGAAGACGATGCGTTCGGGGTGGCTGATGGCCACGGTTCCGCGTTTGCCGTGTCGGCCGCTATTCGGCATAGCGGCGCGGATGGCGTCGGCTTCGCTGCGCTGGCGGCGGGTGGTGGAAGCGTTGCGCATCCAGGATCCTCCGGGTGGTTGTCCTCATGCAGGTTCTCGAAGCACGCTGGCGAGCAGTGAACGGCCGCTTCGCAGCACCGAAACGCACCTGGCGGGAAGCTCCGGCCTGCTCCGGCGCGCCGCCGATGCGCCTCAGGCGCGCTTCTTCGCCGGCGACTTCCTGGGGGCGGATTTGGTCGCCGCCTTCTTGGCCGCGGCCTTCTTGGCGGGCGCCTTCCTGGCAGCGGATTTGGCGGCGGGTTTGGACGCGGATCCGGTGGGCTTGACGGGCACGTCCTTGGTCGCTGCCTTGGCCGGCGTGCGCTGGCGCTTGTCGATGCTTTCCTTGAGCAGGGCCATGAAGTCGACCACGTTGGTGGTCGCGTTCTCGGGCAGGTGCGCCTCCTCGATGGGTGCCGATACCAGGCCCTGCTGCTGCAGGCGCTGCTCGATCACCTTGTGCAGGCGCTCGCGGAACTCGTCGCGGTATTCGTCTGGCTTCCATTCGCCCGCCATCGAGTCGATGAGCTGCTCGGCCATTTCGAGCTCGCGCGGGGCGATGCGGTAGGCCTCGAGGTCCTCGCCCGGCAGCTTGAAATCGGCCGGATCGACCACCTCCTGCTGGTAGCGCAGCAGCATCATCACCAGCGCGCTCTCCTGCGGCATCACCGCGGCCAGGTACTCGCGGGTGCGGATCACCACCCGCGCGATGCCGACCTTGCCGGTGCGGGAGAGGACCTCGCGGAGCAGCACGTAGCCCTTCTCCGCCTTCTTGCCCGGCACCAGGATGTAGGGCTTCTCGTAGTACACCGGACTGATCGATTCGGCATCGACGAAGGCCTCGATCTCGACCGCCTCGTGGCTTTCCGGCGCGGCCGCCTTGATGTCCTTCTCGTCCAGCACGACGTAGCTGCCCTTGTCGTATTCGTAGGCCTTGACGATGTCCTTCCACGGCACTTCCTCGCCGGTGTCGGCGTTGACGCGCTCGTAGCGGATCGGCTTCTTGTTGCGGCTGTCGAGCATGCGGAAGCTGAGGTCGGTGCGGCGCTCGCCCGACATCAGCTGGATCGGCACGTTGAGCAGACCGAAGGACAGGGTTCCGCTCCAGATGGCTCTCGGCATCGCCTTGCGCTCCGCGGGGACGGAGGATCGATGCTAGGCGGGCGATGCTTAACGGATGTGATTGGGGCGGCGCACGTCGGGGGCGTGGCCCCGACCTACAGGAGCGTGGCTTGGCCACTGTCGTAGACGGGGACATCGTCGACCAGGTGCGCGGGCTCTCGGAAGGCGTGCGCGACGACCTGGCCGGGGCCGAGGATGTGGCGGACCTCCCAGCCGTGGAGGGTGAGGTCGTCGGCGACCATGGAGCGGTGGCAGCGCCACCACAGGAGTTCGGCGCACATGATGGCGGTGCGCTCCGCTCCCGCCAGCGCCTGCAGGGCGTCGAAGGCCTGGCGGAATTCGTCGCTGGCCATATGATCGGCGTAGCCGCGGAAGGCAGGGTTCCGCCACACCGCGTTGCGCGACTCGGGCAGCGCGCGGCGGCGCCCGCCAAGCTCGGGGAAGTGCCGGTAGCCGATGCCGGCGTCGACGAGCGAGTCCGCCAGCGCCTCGGTGTGGTACTGCGGATTGCGCCGCGAGCCGGGGAAGCGGCGCACGTCGACGAGCAGCGCGATGGCGTTTTCCCCGAGCAGCGCGATGAATTCCGCCACCGGATGCGTGGAATGGCCGATGGTCCAGATCGTCTTCATGCGATCCAGCCTGCCGCAGCGGCCGGCAACAAATCCTAAACCACCACCGGCTGCGCGCGGCGCCCGGCGTCGCCGAAGAGGCGGAGATAACGCGCGACCTCGGTCGGCTCGCCGGTTGCCTTGGCGGGGTTGTCGGAGAGCTTCACCACCGGCCGGCCGTTGGCCTCGACCACCTTGCAGACCAGCGAGATCGGGTCGAGGCCGTCGCCGGGGAAGGGCGCCGTGCCGCGGAAGTCGTTGGTGAGGTGGGTGCCCCAGCCGAAGCTCATGCGCACGCGACCGTGGAAGTGCCGGTATACGGTTTCGATCGAATCGACATCCATGCCGTCGGAGAAGATCAGGAGCTTCTCGCGCGGGTCGACGCCGTGCGCCTTCCACCACGCGATGATCTGTTCGCCGGCCTCGATCGGCGGCAGGCTGTCGGGGCGGAAACCGGTCCAGCCGGCGACCCAGTCCGGCGCATGCGCAAGGAAGTGCGCGGTGCCGTAGGCGTCGGGCAGCACGATCAGGAGATTGCCGGCGTAGAGCTCGCGCCAGTCCTCCAGCACGCGATAGGGCGCGGCGAGCACGCCGGCATCGTCGTCAGCGAGCGCGGCCATCACCATCGGCAGCTCGTGCGCGTTGGTGCCGATCGCTTCGAGGTCCGCCTCCATCGCGATCAGCACGTTGGAAGTGCCGATGAAGCGCGGCCCGAGGCCCTCTTTCAGCGCCTCCACGCACCAGCGCTGCCAGAGGAAGCCGTGGCGGCGGCGCGTGCCGAAGTCCGACAGCACGGGGTCGGGAAGTTCCTGCAGCCGCTCCAGCTTCTGCCACAGCTTGGCCTTGGCGCGCGCGTAGAGGACGTCAAGCGCGAAGCGGCCGCGCCCCTCGAAGGCGACCCGCGAGCGCAGCTCATTGATGATCGCGAGCGCGGGGATTTCCCACAGCGTGGTGTGCGTCCACGGGCCGGGAAAGCGCAGCACGAACTGCCCGTCGGCGCGCGAGAGCTCGTATTCGGGGAGGCGGACCGTCGCCAGCCAGGCGAGGAAGTCCGGCCGGAACATCTGCTTCCTGCCGTAGAAGGTGTTGCCGGCGAGCCAGATGAGCTCGTTGCGGCTGAAGCGCAACGTGCGCGCGTGGTCGAGCTGGGCGCGCAGCTCCGCTTCCGGGATCACCCCGGCCAAGCGCACCTGGCGGCTGCGGTTGACCAGCTCGAAGGTGGCGTCCACGTCCGGGTAGCGCTGCCAGATCATCTGCAGCATCAGCAGCTTGTAGAAGTCGGTGTCGAGCAGGCTGCGCACGATGGGATCGAGCCGCCAGGTGCGGTTGTAGGCACGGGTGGCGAGATCGGTCTGGATCATGGCGGGCGGCTCTCCCTGGAATCGGCGCGCCCATGGTGCCATCCCGACCGCAACCGCGGCTGGCCGCATGGCGGTTGCGGGCTGCTAGGCTTGCCCACCTTTCCTCCGGACGCCCCGACCGCATGAGCGACGCCAGCACCGCCGCCCCGGCCGCGCGCCTGCCCCGGCAGGTTTCGTACATCATCGGCAACGAAGCCTGCGAGCGCTTCAGCTTCTACGGCATGCGCAACATCCTGACGCCGTTCCTGGTGTCGACCTTGCTGCTCTACGCGCCGGAGGCCGAACGCGCCGGCATCGCCAAGGACGTCTTCCACAGCTTCGTCATCGGCGTCTATTTCTTCCCGCTGCTCGGTGGCTGGCTGTCGGACCGCTTCTTCGGCAAGTACCACACGGTGCTGTGGTTCTCGCTGATCTACTGCGCCGGCCACGCCATGCTGGCGCTGTTCGAGGGCCAGCGCACCGGCTTCTACACCGGGCTGTTCCTGATCGCGCTGGGCTCGGGCGGCATCAAGCCGCTGGTGGTGTCCTTCGTCGGCGACCAGTTCAGCCAGGCCAACAAGCACCTGGCGAAGATCGTCTTCGACTTCTTCTATTGGACGATCAACTTCGGCAGCTTCTTCGCATCCTTGCTGATGCCGATCTTCCTGCGCGAGTTCGGGCCGGCGGTGGCCTTCGGCATCCCGGGAATCCTGATGGGCGTGGCGACGCTGGTGTTCTGGCTCGGCCGCAAGGATTACGTGCGCGTACCGCCGACGCGCGGCGACAATCCGCATGGCTTCCTCAAGGTGGTGCGGACGGCGCTGCTGACGCGCGCGCCGGGGCAGGCCCGTCCCGGCCTTGCAGTGGCGATCGCAGGCGCCACGCTTGGCGTGCTGTTTTTGCTCGCCTGGGCGCTCGGCCTGCCGTTCTGGTCGGCCAGCTTCGACTTCGTGATCAGCGCGTGCCTCGCGCTCGGCGCGCTGCTCGTTGGGGGTGGCGTCGGCACCTGGATGCAGCTCGAGCGCGCCCACGACGTGCATCCGCCGGCAGCCGTCAATGACGTGCGCGCGGTGCTGCGGGTGCTGATCGTGTTCGCGCTGGTGACGCCGTTCTGGTCGCTGTTCGACCAGAAGGCCTCGACCTGGATCCTGCAGGGCAACGAGATGCGCGTGCCGCACGAGGCCTGGTGGTGGCCGAGTTGGCTGGTCAAGTCGCCGGCACAGATGCAGGCGCTCAATCCCCTGCTGGTGATGCTGCTGATCCCGTTCAACAATCTCGTGCTGTACCCGTTCCTGCGCCGCCTCGGGTGGGAGCCGACGGCGCTGCGCCGCATGGGCTGGGGCATCGCCATTTCCGGCGTGTCGTGGATCGCGGCGGGGATGATCCAGCTCCACATCGACGGCGGCGCCTCGACCTCGCTGGCCTGGCAGGCGCTGCCCTACCTTCTTCTGACCTTCGGCGAAGTGCTGGTCTCGGCGACCGCGCTGGAGTTCGCCTACAGCCAGGCGACGCAGGCCATGAAGGGCGTGATCATGGCGTTCTGGTACCTCTCGGTCACCTTCGGCAACCTGTGGGTGCTGCTCACCAACGCGGCGGTGCGCAACGAGGCGGTGACGCGCCAGATCGCCGCCACCGGCATCAGCGAGAATGCCTTCCTGATGTTCTTCTTCGCCGGCTTCGCGTTCGTGGCGGCGGCGGCTTTCGGCGCCTACGCGCGGCGCTACCCGATGCAGGATCACTACCGGCCGGCCTGATGCAGAAGGCTTTTGCCGGGCCGAGCCGCCCCCACTTCTGCACCATGGCGCCCGGGTGGGCGCCGGCCAAACGGAGAACGCGATGCTGACCTTCCTGCTCTGGTTGTTGCTGCTGGTGGTGTGCTGGCCGCTGGCGCTGCTCGCGCTGCTGCTTTATCCGCTGGTATGGCTGGTGCTGCTGCCGTTCCGCCTGCTCGGCCTCGCCTTCGAGGGCGTGTTCGGGCTGCTGCGCGGCCTGATCCTGCTGCCGGCGCGGGTGCTGGGCGGCCGGGCGATGGCGCGCTGATGGGCGCCTTCGATGCGCGGCCATTGCCCGAGGATCCGCGCTGCCGCGAGGTGCTGGAATTCTGGTTCGGCGGCGCGGAAGACGATGCCGCGGTGATCGCGGAAAAGGGCGCGTTGTGGTTCCGTGGCGGCGACGAGGTGGACCGCGAAATTCGCACGCGTTTCGCGGGACTGCACGAGGAAGTGGCGGCTGGACGCCTGGACGGCTGGACGGCCGTTCCGCTGGGACGCCTGGCGCTGGTGCTGGTGATCGACCAGTTCTCGCGCAACCTGTTCCGCGACGACGCGCGCGCCTATGCCCACGACGCACTGGCGCTCGGCTGGTGCAAGGAGGCGCTGGCGAGCGGCGAGGATCGACAACTGCGCCCGATCGAGCGCACCTTCCTCTATCTCCCGCTGGAGCACTCCGAGGACATCGCCGACCAGGAGCAGGCAGTGGCCCTCTTCACCGCGCTGACCCGTGAGGTTCCCGCTGCAGCGCGCGAGCGCTTTGACGGTTTCCTCGATTACGCCATTCGCCACCACGACATCATCGCCCGCTTCGGCCGCTTCCCGCACCGCAACGCGGTGCTGGGACGGGCTTCGACGGCGGAGGAGATCGAGTTCCTGAAGCAGCCGGGATCGTCGTTCTGACATCCAGCGGAGAGCTGCTTTGGCGTCATTCCGGTGAAAGCCAAAATGGATCCCGGCTTTCGCCGGGATGACGGCGGCGCGGGCGCGCAGGGTTCCGTTTCCCCCGTCGCCCCGGCGCAGGCCGGGGCACAGTGTCTCGATGGCGTGAAGGAAGCCCTGATCAGGCCTCCTGACCTCATGCCCGCGAAAGCGGGCATCCATTGAACGGAGCGCCAGGAGCGATCCATCACGCCAGCCCCGAAGGGGCTCGGCGCACGGATGCGCCGAGCAAAACAGCAACTTGGATTGCTCGCTGCGCTCGGCCCTCCGGGGCCCGCCCTGCGGGCGTCGGAGCGCTACCGCCGCTCGGAAGGACTGCTCAAGCCGCCGGGGCAGCGGGCTTGTCCGGGCCCTTTTCGTCCTTCTTCTTCGCCTCGTCCAGGATGCGCTCGACCATCTTCTGCGTCAGCGGGTGGTAGCCGGGCTTGGCCTTGGCGTAGACCTCCTCGGCATAGGCCAGCCCGCCAGGCACCTTGACGAAGGCCTGGTAGACGGGGCGGATGAGATACATGCGACCGATGCGGGTGACGTGCTGGTCGGCGGCCTTCCAGACGTCCTTGTCGCCGGCGGCGATGGCGTGGCTGTACCAGCGCATGCCGATCTCGGCGTTGGGCGTGCCGGTCAGTTTCCATGCCTTGTCGAGCGCCCGCATGCGGTCCAGCGCCGGCTTCTCGGGCAGGCCGTCAAGGAAGTACATCCACTCCTGCGTGCTCCAGTCCTTCGCGCCGAGCTTGTCGGCGGGGAGCTTGCCGTCCATGAACTCCGCGCGCTGCCGGTCGATCGCATCGAAGCTCGGCGAATCGGGGAGCGGCGCATCCTTCGGGATGCCGGTGCCGTAGACCCAGTCGTTGATTTCCTCCCAGCTCACCTTGCCGGGGTGCTTGTCGACGAGGTTCGCCTTGAGGTAGGCCAGCATCTCTTCGGTGCTGATGCTCTGGAAGGCGAAGTGGTCGAAGTAGCCGCGGATGTAAGGGTCGAACACCGCGCGCCCGTAGCGCCCTTCGAGGAAGCGCAGGAACCACGAGCCCTTGTCGTAGGCGACGTCGGAGAGGTTGTCGTCGGCGCCGACCGAGCGCGGCTCCGGGGCCAGGCGCTGCGCGTTCTCGGGCATGGCGCCGATCGACTTCTGCAGTTCGCGCGCCGAAAGAAGCGCCTCCTCGTCGGCCAGCGCCTTGCCGTAGAGCGCCTCGGTGATGCGGCCTTGCACGTAGGTGGTGAAGCCCTCGTTGAGCCAGATGTCGCGCCAGCTCGCCGAGGTCACGAGGTTCCCCGACCAGGAATGCGCCAGCTCATGCGCGATCAGCGACACCAGGCTCTTGTCGCCGACCAGCACGGTCGGCGTGGCGAAGGTCATGTTGGGGTTTTCCATGCCGCCGTAGGGGAACGAGGGCGGCAGCACGAGGATGTCGTAGCGGCCCCAGCGGTATGGCCCGTAGAGCTTTTCCGCGGCATCGATCATCTTCTCGGTGTCTTCGAACTCATGCGCGGCCCTGGCCACCACGCTGGGCTCGGCATAGACGGCGCTGCGCGGACCGGTCTCCTTCACCGCGAGGTCGCCGGCGGCGATCGCCAGCAGGTAGGAGGGAATCGGGTGCGGCTGCTCGAAGCGGAAATCGCCGTCCAGCGGGTGCCTGGCATCGTTGAGGGCGCCCATCACCACGCGCAGGCCCTTGGGCGCGGTGACGTGCGCCTTGAAGGTGAAGCGGATCGCCGGGCTGTCCTGCAGCGGCACCCAGGAGCGCGCGTGGATCGACTCGGACTGCGAGAACATGAAGGGGTGCTTGCGGTCGGCGGTCTGCGCCGGCGTCAGCCATTGCAGGCCGGACGCCTCCGGCGAGGTCGCGTAGCTGATGCGCACCCGTGCCGGCTGCGTGGGCGCGGCAATGGTGAGCTTGCTGCCGAGCTCCTTGTCGCGCGGGGCCAGGGTGTATTCGAGCCTGCTCGCCTTGCCCTCGCCGTCGAGCGCGCTCACGCTGCCGATGCTGAGGTCGCGCGTGTCGAGCACGAGGTTGCCGGCCTTCGGGTTCTTCCAGTCGAGACTGAGCGTGGCGTCGCCGCGGAGCTCCTTCTTCGCGAACTCGATGGCGAGCTCGAGGTCGACATGCGTCACCCGCACCTCGGCGGGCTCGGCATAGGACAGCGGATCGGCGGCGCGCGCCGCGAGCGGCAGCGCGGCCATGGCGATGGCGAGGACGGGAAGGAGCTGCATCGGGGTTCTCCAAACGGCGGCAGCCACCGAGTATGCCATCGGCACCGGGCGCCTTCCCGTGCCGGAAGGCCGAAGGGGCGAAGCGGGGCCTCGGCTACAATCGGCGCATGAAGATCGCGAGCTGGAACGTCAATTCCCTCAACGTGCGCCTTCCGCACGTCGAGCGCTGGTGCGAAACCGCGGCGCCGGACGTGCTGGCGCTGCAGGAAACCAAGCTGGAGGACGCGAAGTTCCCGGTCGACGCCCTGGCCGCCGCCGGTTATCACGCCGCCTTCTCCGGACAGAAGACCTACAACGGCGTCGCCATCCTCGCCCGCCAGCCGCTCACCGACGTGGTGCACGGGGTCGACGGCTACGAGGATCCGCAGCGGCGCATCCTGTCGGCCACGGTCGGCGGCGTGCGCGTGGTCAACCTCTACGTCGTCAACGGGCAGGCGGTGGGGTCGGAGAAATTCGCCTACAAGCTGGAGTGGCTGGCGCGCGTGACCGACCACCTCGCGACCGAACTCGCGCGCCATCCGCGCATGGTGGTGCTCGGCGACTTCAACATCGCGCCGGAGGATCGGGACGTGCACGACCCGGAGGCCTGGCGCGAGAAGATCCTCTGTTCGACGCCCGAGCGCGCGGCGCTGGCGCGCATCCTGGATCTCGGCTTCGTGGACAGTTTCCGCCTGTTCAACGAGGGCGACGGACACTACAGCTGGTGGGATTACCGGCAGGCGGCGTTCCGGCGCGACATGGGGCTCCGCATCGACCTGGTGCTCGCCAGCGAGGCGCTCCGCCCGCGCTGCCGCGCGGCCGCGATCGACCGCGAACCGCGCACCTGGGAGCGCGCCTCCGACCACACCCCCGTGATACTGGAACTCGATGATGCTGACTGACTGGCCGGTGTCGCCCAGCGATTCGGAACTGGAAGAACTCGACCATTTCCTGCGCGAGCGAGCGCGCGACGAGGACCTGCTGCTGGACGGCGTGCACGGCCTGCTGACCGCACTGGCAATCGGGCCGGTGCCGGCCACGCCCGAGGAATGGCTGCCCGAGATCCTGCATACGCCGTTCGCCGATCCCGCCCAGGGCGAGCGCGTGCTGACCCTGCTGGCGCGCCTCAACGATGCGATCACGCCCGAACTGGAGACCGGAACCTACGAGCCGATCCTCGGCGAGCTGGACACCGAGGATGGCGCACCCGTGTTCACCGCGCGCGGCTGGTGCGAGGGATTCTCGCGCGGCATCGACCTCCATGCCCCGTCCTGGGAAGCGCGCCTGGGCGAGGATTCGGACCTGATGCAGCTGCTGGGGCCGATCATCGCGCTCGCCATCGACGATGGCGTGTTCGACAGCCAGGGCGATTTCGCGCCACTGGACGACGACGACTACGAGGAGTGCCTGGCGCAGATCCCGCAGGCGGTGGCGGCGGTGGCCGACTACTGGCACGAGAACCCGCTGAGCCACGAGGAGCGCTCTGCTTCCACATCCAGCGAGGCGTCCGCACCGCCGCGGCGGCGTGGCGGACATTGGGTGCATTGAGGGCCGGGATTGGGGATTGGGAATTCGGGATTGGGAAGGCGGGCGCGCGCCGTGGCGGCGCGCGGCGGGCATACGGAGCTTCTCGCCGGTTGCCGTGTCAGAGCTTGAGTCCTGGCATGAACGCTGCGTTCGCGGCGATGGCCTTGCGGAGCGAACCCGGCGCGCACATGTTGCGGGGCATCGTGAATGGAGGCTCCGCCATGAATGCAATGGCCAGCAACACCCGCCAGCGTCGCGTCGCCCAGGTCGTGCGTGGCCAGCCGACCTCCGACGGCGCGGGCGTGAAGCTCAACCGCGTGATCGGCCAGCGCGCGCTCGACATGCTCGATCCCTTCCTGCTGCTGGACGAGTTCCGCTCCGACAGCGCCGCCGACTACATCGCCGGTTTCCCCGATCATCCGCATCGCGGCTTCGAAACCGTCACCTACATGCTGGCCGGGCGCATGCGCCACGGCGACAACCACGGCAACTCGGGCCTGCTCACCGCCGGCAGCGTGCAGTGGATGACCGCCGGCCGCGGCATCGTGCATTCGGAGATGCCCGAGCAGGAAGATGGTTTGATGTGGGGCTTCCAGCTGTGGGTGAACCTGCCCGCCGCCGACAAGATGACCGCGCCGCGCTACAAGGACATCGCGCCTGAGCGCATTCCGCTGGTGGAAACCGGCGACGGCGCTCTGGTGCGGGTGATCGCCGGCCGCTTTGCTGGTGCCACCGGCCCGGTCTCCGGCATCGCGGTCGATCCGCTGTACCTCGACCTGGAACTGGACGCGGGCGCGACGCTGTCGCTTCCCGTGCCGGAGGGCCACAACGCATTCGCCTACGTGTTCGCCGGCGATGCTCGGTTCGGCGATGGCGAGGGCCGGGGCGTCGCGCGCGGCGAACTCGCGGTGCTGGAGGACGGCGCTGCGGTGTCGATCCGCGCCGGCGAGGCGCGCGCGCACCTGATTTTGGTCGCCGGCCGACCACTCCGCGAGCCGGTGGCCCGCTACGGCCCGTTCGTGATGAACACGCAGGCAGAGATCATCCAAGCCATGGAGGATTTCCGCGCCGGGCGGTTCTGAGGGGTCGGGCTGAGGCTGAGGCTGAAAAGCTTGTATCAACGCCTTGCCCCGGGCTGGACTGCTCCCTGGGAGGGCCGGGCTCCCGCCCGGCCGCTGTTGCTCCTCGGTGCATCCGTCAGTAGCGCAATGGATGCCGGCTTTCGCGCACTGCTGTCCGGAATAAATTTCGTCGCAGGGTCGAAGAGGGTTGCAGGGCCCCAGTTTGGGATGTACATCCCGGAGTGCGAACTCAAAAACCGGAGGCCCTGCAGCCCATGTTCAGGATAAGTCGATTTGGCGAGCTGA
>JAFKNA010000009.1 GCA_017305135.1 Lysobacterales bacterium
CTGTCGCAGGCCTCGGGCTCGCTGCCACCGTCATCCAGGGTCACCACCATGGTCAGGTGGAAGTCCGGGAAGCCGATGGCCGTGGCCGTTTCCGGCTGGTTGAGACCACAGCCCGACGAGGACAGGAAGGTCGGGTGCGTTTCCGCCGACGCGTTCGCGCCGGGGTAGAACGGACCGCCGGTGGCGCCGTCGGTGTGCCACTCCACCACCAGGTCCTTGCCCACCGTGTCGGTGATCGCGCCGGTCACCGGCACGGTGATCGCCTGCAGCGAGCCGGTGGCTGTGAAGTTGGCCGTGCCGATCAGCGTCAACTGCCCGGTCGGGATGGTGTTGACCGTCACCGAGTGCGGGATCGTGTAGAGGTTGATCGTCGAGGGCACGCCACCCGGGAGCGTGGTGCTGCCGGTGGAGATGGTCACGCTCACCACGTTCGCCGAGGCACCCACGTTGGCGTGCTCGTTGAAGTAGAAGCGCCGCCACCAGCTGTTGTCGCTGACGCCGGTGCCATCGTTGAGGTTGCATGCCACGCCCTCGTCGCCCGGCGAGTTGTCGTCCATCTGCGAGATGTCGGTGGCCTGCAGCACGAACGGACGACCGAAGGCGTTGACCCCGAGGCTGCGCGCCGAGGACAGCGTGCCGGCCTCGAATGCACCGGCCTTGAGGGCACCAGCCTTGGAGGCGAGGCGCGCCGCCGCCGTCTTGTAGCTCGGCGGGTTGCGGTCGAACTCGGCCTCCGTGATCGCGTAGGTCAGCGTGCCGCCACCGATGTTGGCGATGACCATGACGTCGCTGCCCATATCGCCCTCATCGACCGTGAAGTCGAGGCTGGCCGGAGTGACTTCTGCGATCGGATCGCCGGTGCCGTCGCTGACCGTCAGCGAGACCGGAACCTCAACGGTCGGGTTGGCCGGATCGTTGCTGTTGACGCACAGCTTGCCGTCATAGCTGCCGGCGGCGAGGCCCGTGGAGTCGAAGGTCACCGTGACCGGCGTGCTGGAGCCTGGTGCGGTGGTGCCGCTTGCCGGGCCGACGCTCAGCCAGGGGATGTCCTGCGCAGTGCAGCCACCGCCGCCGGTGCCCGTCTCCAGCGAGACGTCATCGAGCATGAAGTTGGAGGTCTCCGCACCGCCACCAACCACCGTGGAGTCGAAGCGGATGGTATGGGTACCGCCGTCGGCAAACGCGCTCACGTCGACCGTGACCTGCTGGTAGGCCGCCTGGTACGCACCCGCTGCGTCGGCGGTGACACGCCACACTTCGGTGCCGTCGACGGACGCCTTCAGGAAGTCGGCCGCCAGCCCGCTGGAGAACGGCACGCGCACCCAGAACTTCAGGGTGGCGCCGCCCGACGGAATGGTGACCTGCTGGCTGACCATGCCGGTCTCGAACGAGTCGATGCCGCCGAACCATGCCCACCACGAACCGCTGTGCGGCGCGTTCTCGGGGCTGTTGGAGCAGGACGAGTCACACAGGACGGTGCCGAAGTTCAGCGAATCCGTATCCCAGAACGGGTTCGGATCGCCCTGTTCGAAGCCGCCATCCTGGATCGCCTCGGCCAGCGGTGCCGCCGCCCAGTCACGCACGAACGGCGCACGCGGGGCAGTCACGCGCGGCGACTGGCGCTCGGCCACGCCGCTCGGCGTGTACGGGCCACGGGCCGCGGCTTCGGTGATGTTCCAGATGAGGTCACCGGCGCCGACATTGGCGATGGTCAGCGTCTGCGTGGTGGTCTGCCCGGCACCCTGGGTGGCGCTGAGGCTGCCCGGCGTGACTTCGATGCCGCCACCGACCGCCGGCTCGACCACCGTGAGGGTGGCCGAGGCCGCCATCGGGCTGTCGCCCTGGTCGGTCTGCAGGCCGCCGGCCGGGATCACGTTTTCGTAGGTTCCGGCATCGGCCGCCTGCACGGTCGCGGTGATGTCGCAGGTGCTGCCCGCCGGAAGTACCACGCCCGCCGGCAGGGTGATGGTGCTGGCGGCGATGGCCGGCCCGGTGGTGCCGATGATCAGGCCGCAGGAGGTGGACGCGGCGCTGACGGTCATGCCCGCCGGCAGGTTGTCGACCAGCGGTGCGGTAAGCGTCGCGTCGGCAGCGGTCGGATTGCTGACCGTGATCGTGAGCGTGCTGTCCTCGGCTTCTTCCACTTGAACGGGCGAGAAGGCCTTGCTGACGGACGGCATCGCCGGACCCACCAGGAGCGTGTAGTCCTCGGCCTGGCCAAAACCCTCGGCGTTGCAGGGTGTGGCGGCGACGTTGTAGCGCTTGAGCACGCGCATGCGCGTGGGGCCATTGACCGCGCTCGCCGGCACCGCGATGGTGTTCACCGCCTGCTGGCCGTCGGCACCGGTCGAGTTGACGATGTTGCCGATGGGATAACCCTCGTCGGTGTCGAACACGCCGTTGTGGTTCCAGTCGATGAAGGCGTTCACTACGGTGGTGAAGTTGCCTGCCGTATTGCCTTCCACCGCGATCTGTACGCTGGTGCCGGCCTGCACGTTGCCGACGACCGCCGTGAAGTCCTCCAGCGGCGGACCACCCGTCAAGGCGCTGGCGTTGTCGATGCCGTCGAACACCACGCGGGTGATCGGCTCGATCCCGCTCGGGAAGGTGACGTTGCAGTAGGGCTCCGGGAAGGTGAAGCCGACCTTGAGCGTGGCGCTGGCCGGGAATGGGTTCTCGCCCTCGTTGGTATCGAGCGCACCGGCGGCGATGGTGTTGACGTAGCTGCCGTCGGCGGACGACTGCACGTCGACGGTGACCACGCACGAACCGCTGCCCGGGATCAATGCTCCCGCGGCAAGGCTCACCGAACCGGCTCCGGCGGCCGCCGTGACCGTGCCGTCGGCACAGGTCGTGGAGGCGTTGGGCACGTCGGCCACCACCAGCCCGGACGGGAAGGTGTCGACCAGGGCGCCCAGCAGCTCCGCGTCGGTGGCGTTCTCGGAATTCGTCAGCGTGATGGTCAGGGTGCTTGGCTCGTCCACGAGCACCTGGGCCGGCGCAAAGGCCTTGCTCACGGTGGGTGCCGTGCTGGTCGGACCGACAGTGAGGGTGTAGTCCTCGGCCTGGCCGTAACCTGCACTGTTGCACGCGGGCGCCTCGGCGTTGAACTTCTTGATCACGCGCATGCGCGTGGTGCCCGGCAAGGCATCCGTCGGGACATCGATTTCGGCGACCGCCTGCTGGCCATCCGCGCCCGTCGAATTGATGATGTCGCCAATGAAGTAGCCCTCATTGGAATCGAACACGCCGTTCTGGTTCCAGTCGATGTAGGCGTTGACCTTGGTCGTGAAGTTGCCGGCGGTGTTGCCCTCGACCGCCATCTGCACGGTCTGGCCGGGGCCCACGTTGCCGACGATGTTGGTGAAGTCCTCCAGCGGCGGGCCGCCGGTGGTGGGACTCGGGTTGTCGATGTTGGAGAAGACGACGCGGGTGATCGGCTCGATGCCGCTCGGGAAGGTGACCGCGCAGTACGGCTCGGGGAACACGAAGCCGATGCGGAGATCCGCAGTGGCGTCACTCGCGTTGTTGCCGTGGTTGGTCTGCAGCGCGCCGGCCGGAATCACGTTCTGGTAGTTGCCATCGGCGGCGGCGGTAACGTCCACCGAGATGGTGCAGGTGCCGCCGGCCGGGATGGATGCTCCCGCCGCGAGGCTGACCGAGCTGCCGCCCGCGGTGGCGCTCACGCTGCCGCCGCAGGTGGTGCTGGCGTCCGGCGTATCGGCGATGACGACGCCTGCCGGAAGGTTGTCCACCAGCGCGGCACTCAGCACCGCGGCAGTGGGCTGGGTGGTGTTGCGCAGGGTGATGGTGAGCGTGCTGACCTCACCGGCCAGCACCTGCGCGGGCGCGAACGCCTTAGTGAGGGAAGGGGCGCCCGGGCCGGCCGCGGGCATGGCGGCGCGGATCATCATGGCGCGGTAATCCGGCCACACGGCCGTGATCGGCCCCCACGGGTCGGTATCGGCGTGGGTCTGGCCACCTGCCGAGGGGGTGGCTGGCGACTGGTCGGCGGCGAGGAACAGGCCGTCGGTGCCGGCCGTCTTCACGCCGATGTAGGCCGAGCCCGAGTTGATCGAGATGCCGAGGTCGGAAAGGTCGAACGCCTCGAACTGTGCGTTCGCCGGCAGGCCGGCGATGCCGACCGGGTGGCCGGTGACGGCCTTGGTGCCGAGCAGGCTGCCCGGCGCGCCACCGGTGCCATCGTCGGCATAGACCTGGATCTCGATCGGCGCGGTGGTCAGGCCCGCGTTGGTGATCAGCATGATGCAGACCGTCGAGACGGTCGCCGGATAGTCCGCCGGCGTGAAGCGGTCGACGATGTAGCCGTTGGCGGCCAGGGAGTTGTAGCCGTAGCCGTTCTCAAGCTGGCCATCGTCATGGACGATGAGGCCCGGTTCGCCGACATCGCACGCCGCCAGGGGTACGACTGCGCCGCTTGGTGCCACGGGCAGGGCGATCCCTGCTGCCAGTTCGGTTCGCAAGTCCGCAGTATTGGCTGCGGATGCGATCCCCAGCCCGGACGCGGCAATGGCCGCCAATAACAGTCTGCTCAGTCGTTTCATCGCGTGCTCCGATCATTGCGAAGAAAACCGGACCCGGGCGGCCGAACCCAAGCGGGAATGGCCGCGCACTGGTCGGTACAAATGGCTTGTCTTACCCCGTCCTGCTTGAGGCATCGGGGACTATAGGCCGCGCGGCCAGCCCCGACAACTCGGATTCCGGGAAGTTCCGAACCCCGATTGCCCTCTGGAGCGGCGATGTGTCGCATGTCGGACGCCCCGCTGAAGCCGCCGTTGTGCGGCGTTCAGGGTTTCCTGAACGATTGCGAAACGTGCAATGGAAGCTCAGTCACGCATTTGCGCCCGATGCTTTCCAGGGGCGCCTGCGATGGAGGAACGATGCCGCATTGGGAAGCCTGAGCCAGCTTCCCGATGTCATGCCCACGAAAGCGGACATCCATGAACGATCGCCTGGCGCGACACGTCGCGCCAGCCCCGAGCGGGCCGGCGCCGTTGATGCGTCGGGACAAACTGCAATCCGGATCACTCGGCCACGCAGCGGGCTCGCCACGGAGGATCTGCACGCAGACGTGCAGATCCTCCCCGCGTTCGGTGATGCCTCGGCGATGCCGCCCGATCAGGTACCCGGCACCAGCGTGTCGACCTCGTAGTGGGCGGGGTTCCCCGCCGTGGCGACGCCGAGGCGCGCGCTGCCGGCAACCGGCGGCTTGTCGGCGATCAGCGTGAAGGAATACATCACGCCCCAGTCCAGCGTCCGTGGCGTGGCCGAGGTGCTGAAGCTCGGACGGGTGAAGCCCGGCACGTTGGTATCGGTGCTCCATTCCGCGCGCGCATTGGCGAGCTTTGCGCGCCAGTTGTAGCCGGGATCGATCTCGCCTACACGTCCGGGCAGCGCGCTCACCATGGCGCCGACCGGCACCGGTACGCTGAACGCATTGAAGCCCTTGTTGCTCTCGACGCGGATGTTCGGGTTGTTGCCCGAAGTCACGGCGCGGGCGAAGTCGACGTTCATCACCGCATAGTCGTAGCGCCACATGCCATTGGGGGCGGGGCTCACCTTGACGGCGACCTTGGCGTGGCCCTCCGGCGTGGTGAGGCCGGTGTTCAGCGCGTTGCTTCCCGGGTTCTGCGGATCCACCCAGCGGTCGATCGCCGGGCCGAGCTTGTAGCTGCTGTTGCCGCCGTCGCGCGGCGACCAGGAGCTGCCGGTCCAGCTCGGCGCGCCGGTCAGCGTCGCCATCGAGTTGTACGGATTGATGTCCTCGCGCGCGATGTACCAGGACTCGTACAGGTAGGTGGCACCGGGATTGCGCGTCGCGCTGATCTGGTTCTCGCGCACGATCATGCGCTGGTCGTAGCTGCCGTTCGGGTTGCTCGTCATCGAGCCCACGCAGTTGGGATCGTAGATCGAGCCACAGCGGCCCCAGATGCCGGTGGCCGGCACGATTTCCGAGCGGGGGCCGAGGTCGGAGCTGGTGTCGTTGTTGCCGACGCCGTAGGTGTCGGTACAGCCACGCCCGAGGACATGAGAATCGTGGTCGGCCGGATCCAGGCAACTGCCGTTGGTGGTGAGCCAGGCGTGCTTGACGCCGGAACGGCCGATCTGATCGATGCTGCCGTCGGGGTTCAGGCGATACATGTTCCAGATCAGGTACGGGTGCTGGTCGTTGCCGTAGGGCGCGTAATTGCCGGTGAACTTCTGGTTCCACGGGATGCTGGCCGCCCACAGCGCGGAGCTGGTGCCGGCGTCGCCCTGGTTGGGAATGGTGGTGGCGAGCGTGCCGGCGTTGACGTTGTTCTTCAGCGTGGAACTGGGCGTGAACACGACCTTGCCGGTGCCCTCGTCGCCGGCGCAGCCCTGGCAACGGCTGTAGGACATCGAGAACATCTGCATGAACAGGTCGGCCTCGTAGCGGCCGCCGTTCGGCGCCGCATCGCCGGCCCAGTGCGGGTTGGTGGCCAGCGGCATCGCGCCGCTGCCCTGGGTCTGCACCACGGTGGTCATGGCCAGGTCCGCGATCGGCCAGTCGGCCGTTTCCGGATGGCCGATGCGCCGGGCCAGGGCCGCGGTGATGCGCATGTCCATGGCGCCGACGGCGAGCGTCGAATCGTTGTCCATCAGTTCGTACATCAGGCGGTCGATGTAGAACCAGGTCTTGCCGTCGCGCCCGACGAAGTCGAGGATCAGCGGATCCTTCGCGCTCGGCACCAGCTGGAAATCGTTGAAGTCGAGGGTGTCGCCGTTCGGCAGGGTCATCGTGTAGCCGCCGGTCGCCTGCAGCGACCCGCCATCGAAGCCGCGGAAGTAGCCGTCGACGACGTGGAACTCGATGCTGCCGGCGCGGCGGATCGTGAACTCATCACGTCCGCGCACGGTGAGCCCGGCCAGCGCGTCGCTGGGGGCGGAAATCCGGATGCCGAGGTCGCCCGCGAGATCGCGGTTCCAGCGCACCTCCACGGTACCGCCCCAGGCCGCCCAGAGCTGGTGCTGCTGCGTCGCCGGCGCGGCCGGTGCCTTGCCCATGCCTGCGGCGACGGCTGCGGCGGGAACGATGGCGGCCATCAGGGCGACGGCCAGGATGCGAGTTTTCATGTATTTGATACCCCAAGTCAGAACAATGAACGAGCCAAGCTCCATCCCTGGGATCTGCCGCGTACCACTCCTGTCGCGCGATGACGCCTCGCGCACGCTCCAGCCGGCCCGAACCGACCGGGAATTCCTCTGCAGCCGGATTGCGCTGGCCTTGGAGCACGCGCGGCGCTCGTTGGAGCGCCGCGGCGCGGCGCGTGCGGCCTTGGCGCGGCTGGAGCACGGGCAAGTTCAGGAACTTAACACCCGGCGGCGGTCGCGTATTGACACACTGCACAAAAGTTCACGCCCAGGAAACCCTGAACAAGCCGGCCTTTGCCCTCATGCCGGCGCAAGCCGGGATCCATTCTGCTTCTGGATCAACCGCATGCAACCCGGATCGGTCCGGCTTTCGCCGGCACGGGGACGTATTCAGCGACTCCCCTGGTGGGCCGCCGCCACGCCCTCGAAGCCATCGATGAAGATCCAGTCCTCGCCACTGCCGGCGCTGCCGAGCGCCATCAGCTCCGGCGGCGACTTGCCATAACCCGGCTGTACCGGATCGTCCGAGGGGTTGTTCCAGAGCTGGTAGAGGTATTCGGCGCGCGTGCGGCTCTTCGGCCCGACCACGAACGGCCGATCCGGGCTCGCGGCGCACATCAGGTTCTCGCCCTGGGTGCCATTCGCCTCCGCCTCGCGGCGCAGGAACTCGATGTAGTCCCGGCTGCTGGTCTGGTAGTAGAGCTGCGCCTTGGCGGTGAAGGGTCCGACCGCACCAGCGGGCAGCACGAAGCGGTAGGGCACCGTGTCGTAGTTGACCAGGGTGCCGGAACCGGGCTCCGTTTCCGGATAGGCGGCACCCACAGGACGTACCTCGTAACCGTTGGGATCATCCGCGGTGGCGGGCTGGAAGCCAAGCGGCGGGATGCGGTTGTCCTTGGCGATGCAGTCGCCGAGCGCGAAGTGGAACATCGGCAGGCCGCTGCCATCGGTGGTATCGCAGGCACCGGTGCCGTTGTGGTTCCAGATGCCCTGCAGGATTTCATACACCCGCGCCTGCGGATCCTTGTGGAGCACGGCGGTGGCCGGATCGTAGGGCGCGCTCTCGGCCACCAGGCTGCCGTTGCGATCGTGGACCTGCACGTTGAGCCACATGCGCCGGCCTTCGCTGTAGCCGCTCGGCAGTTTGTGGCCGCTCTGGTTGGTGACCTTGACCTGCACCGACAGCGAGCCCGCCGCGGCCGCGCCCGGCGTGGCGAAGCCGGTCACCGCGGTTTCCACCGTCGCCGCCGACTGCAGCAGTTCACGCGCCCACTGCACGGTCTGGTCGAAGGAGGCCTCGCGGCCGATGCCTTCCCAGGCACCGGGAATCGATCGCGTGTCGCTGTACTCGCCCTTGAGCACCTGGGGAATCCAGGTGTTGCCGCCGACGAAGGCGTGCACGCGCAGGTCGCCGCTGCGGTTGGGATAGCCGCCGAGGCTGCACGCGGTGGTGCCGGGCGCTTCGCTGATCGGCATGTGGCAGGCCTGGCAACTGGTTCCGCCGATCGGGGCCGAAAACGTACTGCGCTGCCATTCACTGTAGGTGCGCTCGATCGGGAACGGCACCCCGGTATCGGTGCCGTCGGCGAGCTTCAGCGTCTTCAGCGGGCCGGCGCTGGTGTCGGGCGTGGTCACGTCATGGCACTGCCCGCACATGGCGCTGTCGGACATGAAGTCCGCCTTCTTCCACGGATGGGGCGGCTGCGGGCCGCTGTCACTGTATGCATAGGGCCCATAGCGGCACGGACCGCCGGTGCCATCGCAATCGGTGTCGTTGAGCCACACCGCGCCGTTGCCCGGCCGCGGTTCGCCGCCTGGGCCTTCGGCCATGTTGCGATGGCAGAAATGGCAACTGAGGCCACCGTAGTCGCTGTCGCCATCCGGCGCCTCGTAGCTCCCCTTGAGCAGGCAGGCATTGGCGCCGAGCGTCACGTCATTGTCGGGCTGGCCGGCGCCGGCCTTGACCACGCGGCCGCCATACCAGCCATCGGAGGTATGGCAGCGCAGGCAGTAGTCGCCAACACCGGGCACGTCCTTGTTGGCGACATCCAGCGCCGCCAGGAACAGGGGATCGCGCATGGCGTTGGCCATCATCGAGCCGGCCCAGGTCGAATGCGGACGGTAGGCGAGGGAGCTGCCGGAGCCATTGTGGCAACCGACGCAGTTGTCCGAGTTCCACAGCTCGAAGGTCAACCCGGGCTGCGTGCCGTGCGGGGTGAAGTCGATGCTGCCGGCGCCGCCGAGTGCGCGCGAGACATGCACCCAGTCATCCGGCTCGGCGGCCTGCGCCTGCAGCACCAACAGGGCGGCGCCGGCGACAACGGCAAGGACGAGGCGGGAAACGGACACGAGGCTACGGCGCATGGAAAGGATCACCGGCAATCAGGGGATGGGTGGCCGACCGACAGCGGACAGCCGGGGGTTCGCCGTGGCGCAACGCAAGTCCGGTCGGGCGGCCGGGGTTCCTTTCACGAAGTCGCGCGCGAGCAGCGCAGAGGGACGGCATTCCTCCCTTCCCTGCCGGGAGTGTATGGGCAGGGCGCCCGAGCGTCCACGCTGCGCTGCACGATCGGGCCGGGCGCGGCGGCCGCTGGGTGGACGCTCTGGCCAAATGCCGGCCGCTGCGGGTAGCGTGCGCGCATGGATCAAGCAGCCGCCGGCGCCACCACGCGGATCGTCGCCCTGCTCGAGCGGGGCGATTTCGAAGCCGCTGCCGTGGAGGCCACCACCCACCGCGCGCAGCAGCCGCGCGATGCCGAACTGGCGCGCCTGCACGGCCTTGCGCTGCTGCAGCTCGGGCGCCCAGGCGAGGCACGCGACGCGTTCGTGGCCGCTCGCGAGCAGGCGCCGGAATCGGTCGCCGTGCTGGCCAATCTCGGCACGGCGCTGCTGGCGCTCGGCGAGGCCGCCGAAGCCACGAGCGTCCTCGAGCAGGCGCGCCGGCTGGCGCCGGACCACCCAGCCGTGCTCAACGCGCTCGGCAACGCCCGTCGTGCGCAGGGAGATCTTCATGGCGCGGCGGAGGCGTACACAGCCGCCACCCGGACTACGCCCGGGCATGCCGGGGCCTGGTTCAACCTGGCCGCGGTCCAGCTCGCGTCGGGTGACGCCATGCGCGCCGAACATACCGTGCGCAACGCACTGGCGCTGGCCGGGGGGCATCCCGAGGGACTGCTCCTGCTCGGCCACGTGCTGGCCGCGCAGCGCCGCTTCGCCGATGCGCAAGCCGCCTTTGCGGCCGGAGCACGCGCCGCCCCGGCGGATGCGCGTTTTCCCTACCAGATCGGCCTCATGGCCGAGGAGCAGCGCCGGCCGGCGCTGGCCGCCGACTGCCACGCGCGCGCGCTGGCGCTCGATCCCGGCCTCGACCCGGCGCTCGGGCAACTCGTGTTCCTGCGCCGGCAGCTGTGCGACTGGCGGGATATCGAGGGCCTTTCGATGCGCCTGCGTGCCCGCGTCGCCGCCGGCGCGGCCGGCATCTCACCCTTCGGCTTCCTCTCCGAGCCGGCCGATGCCACCGAGCAGTTGCACTGCGCGCGCAACTTCGCCCAGGGAATCGAGGCGGCGGCGACCCCGCTCCGGCAAACCCGCGCCTTCGATCATGAGCGCCCGGGCGGCGACGCGCGGCTGCGGGTGGGCTTCGCCTCCAATGGCTTTGGCGATCATCCAACCGGCCTGCTGACGGTGGCGCTGTTCGAAGCCCTCGCCGCCGGCCCGCTGGAGATCCACCTCTTCGCCACCGCGCCCGCTGGCGACGGCACCATCCAGCAGCGCCTGCGCGGCACTGCGGACGGCTGGCACGACCTGGCCGGCCTTGCTCCGCTGGAGATGGCCGAACGCATCCATGCCAGCGGGGTGGAGATCCTGGTCGACCTTCGCGGCTGGGGCGGCGGCGGCATCGCCGAGGCGCTGGCCCTGCGCCCGGCGCCGCTCCAGGTCGGCTGGCTCGCCTATCCCGGCACCTCGGGTGCGCCCTGGCTCGACTACTACATCGCCGACCGCGTGGTGCTGCCGGAGTCGCTGCGGGGCGCGTTTTCCGAACAGGTCGCCTGGCTGCCGCGCTGCTTCCAGCCTTCCGACCCGACCCGCGCGGTCGGCCAGCCGCCGCCACGCGGCGAGCTCGGTCTGCCGCAGGCCGGCGTCGTGTACGCCTGCTTCAACAACAGCTACAAGGTCAATCCGCCCAGCTTCGAACGCATGCTGGCGGTGCTGCGTGTGGTGCCGGGATCGGTGCTGTGGCTGCTGGCGGGGCCGGATGGCGCCGACCAGCGCCTGCGCGACGAAGCGGCGCGGCGCGGCGTCGATGCCGCGCGACTGGTGTTCGCCGCCAAGCGCCCGCACCCGGAGTACCTCGCGCTGTACCGGCACGCCGACCTGTTCCTCGACACCGCGCCGTACGGCGCGCACACCACCGCCTCGGACGCCCTGTTCGCCGGCTGCCCGGTGCTGACGATTCCCGGCGAAACATTCGCTTCGCGCGTGGCGGCAAGCCTCAACCACCACCTCGGCCTCGGTGACATGAACGTCGCCGACGAAGCCGCCTTCATCGAGAAGGCGACGCTGCTCGGCCGCGATGCCGACGCGCGGGCGGCACTGCGCCAGCGCCTCGACGAGTGCCGACAGTCGAGCGGCCTCTTCGACATGCGAGCCTTCGCGCGCGACTTCGCCGCGCTGCTGCAGGAGATCGCGGTCCGCCACCGCGCCGGCCTGCCGCCGGCGCCTTTGCCGCTTGCTTAGCAATCAACATGGATCCCGGCCTGCGCCGGGATGACGATCAGCGCGACGCCCGCGCCGCGTTTGTAGGAGCGCACCCTGTGCGCGACCCGCGCAGACACACCACCCGTACAGGCCGCTCACAGGGATGCGGGTTCGACCGCCGCCGCGTCCGAAGCACCCGTCACGCTCAGCGCCGGTCGATCGGCACGAACTCCAGATCCTCCGGCCCGGTGTAGTTGGCGCTGGGGCGGATGATCTTGCCGTCGATGCGCTGCTCGATCACGTGCGCGCTCCAGCCGGAGGTGCGCGAGATCACGAACAGCGGCGTGAACATCGCCGTCGGCACGCCCATCATGTGGTAGCTGACGGCGCTGAACCAGTCGAGGTTGGGGAACATCTTCTTGGCGTCCCACATCACCGATTCGAGGCGCGCGGCGATGTCGAACATCTTCGTGTTGCCCTGCTCCGCCGAGAGCTCGCGCGCGACTTCCCTGATCACCTGGTTGCGCGGATCGGACACGGTGTAGACCGGGTGGCCGAAGCCGATCACCACTTCCTTGCGGCCGACGCGCTCGCGGATGTCGGCCTCGGCTTCGTCCGGGGTTTCGTAGCGCTGCTGGATCTCGAAGGCGACCTCGTTGGCGCCGCCGTGCTTGGGTCCGCGCAGCGCGCCGATAGCGCCGGCGATGGCCGAGTACATGTCGCTGCCGGTGCCGGCGATCACGCGCGCGGTGAAGGTGCTGGCGTTGAACTCGTGCTCGGCGTAGAGGATCAGCGAGGTGTGCATGGCGCGCACCCAGGACCCGCTCGGCTTCTCGCCGTGCAGGAGGTGCAGGAAATGTCCGCCGATGGAGTCGTCGTCGGTCTCCACCTCGATGCGCCGGCCATTGACCGCGAAGTGGTACCAGTACAGCAGCATGGAACCGAGCGAGGCCATCAGGCGGTCGGCGATGTCGCGCGCGCCGGCATGGTTGTGGTCGTCCTTTTCCGGCAGCGCACAGCCGAGCGCGGAGACGCCGGTGCGCATCACGTCCATCGGATGCGCCGACGCGGGCAGGCTCTCCAGCGCGGCCTTGACCGACGCGGGAATCCCGCGCAGCGATTTCAGCTTGGCCTTGTACGCGGCCAGCTCGCTGCGGTCGGGCAGCGTGCCGTGCACCAGCAGGTGGGCGATCTCCTCGAACTCGCTGCTGGTGGCGATGTCGAGGATGTCATAGCCGCGGTAATGCAGGTCGTTGCCGCTGCGGCCGACGGTGCACAGCGCCGTGTTGCCGGCGGCGACGCCGGAGAGGGCGACGGACTTCTTCGGCTTGAAGCCGGGCTGCGGGGTGGGTTCGCTCATCTCGTTCTCCCTCATTGGATGCATGTGGTCGGCGCTGGCATTCAGTCGCCGAACTGGTGCCCGGCGGGCACGGCGCGGCACTCCGCGATGGCCTCGCGGCTGCTCTGGTTCCAGCGCGTCTGCCAGCAATCACCCAGCGTCGAGCAGTAGCAGAGCTCGACGCCGAGCCCGTGCGCCTGCCCGAGCGCCATGAAACGGTCGAAATCCCCACGATCGGCGAAGCGCAGCCAGGCGACGGTCTCGCCCGGCGACACCACGTTGCCGTTGAGGAAGCTCTGGCGCCATCCGCTGGCCTCGAAGCCGAGTGCGTCGAAGACCTCGCGCCACTCGCGGCGCGGCTGGCCATCGACGCGCAGTTGCACGCTTTTCACGATGGCCGGACCGACGCCCTTGTTGATCCACATCAGCTCGCTGTCGACGCTGGTGAAGCCGCCGATCAGGTACGGCCAGACCTCGGCGCGCACCTGCTCGCGCTGGATGTGCGCGGTGTAGCCGGCGACCAGCAGGGCCAGCAGGCCGACCAGCGAGGCGACGATGGCGGCGAACGCGTCCCAGTTGCGCGCACGTGGCGCGGTGGCCGGGTTGCCGGGCGGCGGAGCATTCGGCGTCTCGTCGGCCACGCCGCTACTTCTGCGCCGCGAACAGTTCGTCGAGCTTCTGCTCGTAGGAATGGTAGCCAAGGAAGTCGTAGAGCTCCTCGCGCGTCTGCAGCGTGTCGATGATGTGCTTCTGCGTGCCTTCGCGGCGCACCGTCTCGTAGAAATGGAGCGCGGCCCTGTTCATCGCGCGGTAGGCGCCGCAGCAGTAAAGCGCGATGTCGACGCCGGCCGAACGAAGCTCGTCGGTGGTGAAGAACGGCGTCGAGCCGAACTCGGTCAGGTTGGCGAGGATCGGCACCTTCACCGCGGCCTTGAAGCGGCGGTAATCGTCCAGCGTCTTCATCGCTTCGGGGAAGATCATGTCGGCGCCGGCTTCCACGTAGGCGACCGCGCGTTCGATCGCGCTGTCGATGCCTTCCGCCGCCGCCGCGTCGGTGCGCGCCATGATGACGAAGCCGGCATCGGTGCGCGCGTCGACCGCCGTCTTCACGCGGTCGACCATCTCCGCGGTCGGCACCACTTCCTTGCCGGGGCGATGGCCGCAGCGCTTCTGTCCGACCTGGTCCTCCATGTGCACGGCGGCCACGCCGATGTTGATGAAGGAACGCACGGTGCGGGCGATATTGAAGGCGCCGCCCCAGCCGGTGTCGATGTCGACCAGCAGCGGCATCTGCGTGGCATCGACGATGCGCCGCGCGTCGGTGAGGACGTCCTCCATGGTGGAGATGCCGAGATCCGGCACGCCGAGCGAATTGGCGGCCACGCCGCCGCCGGAAAGGTACAGCGCCCTGTAGCCGACGCGCTTCGCCATGAGGCCGGCGTAGGCGGTGATGGCGCCCATGACCTGCAGCGGATGTTCCTCGGCGACGGCCGCGCGAAAGCGCGCGCCGGCGGATGCGGGCTGGCTCATGGCACCTCCGGAAAAAGCCGGCATTTTAGCCGATGGACGCCGCCCGGCGGGTGCGGCCCCTCAGCCGATCAGGGCCGGCCTGCGGAACGGCGGGCTGTGCAGGTCGGCTGCGCCCCCGACGCCGGCAGGGTGACGCGGCGGCCCCGCGCAGGCTACATTCCAGTCGATGAAGCGACCCTTTCCCCTCGCCACCCGCATCCTCATCGGGCTGGCGGTCGGCATCGTTGCCGCCGTCCTCACCCTCGGCATCGGCGCGCTGCACCCCCCGACGCTGGCCTTCATGCAGACGGTGTCGACGGCAGTATTCGACCCGTTCGGGCAGGTGTTCCTGCGCATGCTGTTCTTCGTGGTGATGCCGCTGGTGTTCGCCTCGCTGACGGCCGGTGTAGTGCAACTGGGCAATCCACAACGCCTGGGTCCGCTGGCGCTGCGCACCTTCGTGGTGTTCTTCGCCAACATGGCGATCGGCGTCACGATCGGCCTGATCATGATGAACGTGATGGCGCCCGGCCGGCACCTGCCGCCGGAAGCCACCCAGCAGTTGCTGGCCGAGTTCGGCGGCGCCGCGCAGAGCATCACCGAACGCGGCGCGGCGCAACCTTCGATGAGCCTGGCGCTGATCGTCGACATGTTCATGCCGCGCAACCTGCTCGGTGCCATCGCCGGCCACGAGCGAGGCTCGATCGGCGAGGTGCTGCCGCTGATCCTGTTCGCGATCCTGTTCGGCATGGCGGCAACGCAACTTTCGGAAACGCGCCGCGAGCAGGTGCTCGCGGGACTGGAAACGCTGGCCGAGATCATGACGCGGATCGTCGATTTCGCCCTGCGCCTGGCGCCCTACGCGGTGCCGGCGATGATCTACAGCGTGATCGTCAAGGTCGGCCTCGGCGTGCTGGCGGCGCTGTCCTGGTTCGTGATCGGCTGCACGCTGGCCTTCGTGTTGCACCTGTTCGGCACCATGTCGATCTGGATGCGCTTCCTGGCGAAGCGCTCGCCGCTGGATTTCTTCCGCCGCATCCGTCCGGTACTCGTGACGGCGTTCTCGACCAGCTCCAGCAACGCGACCCTGCCGACGGCCCTGGCCGCGGCGCGCGACGACCTCAAGCTCTCGGAAAGCACCTCCAGTTTCGTGCTTTCGCTCGGCACCACCATGAACATGAGTGGGACCGCGCTCTTCGAAGGCTGCGTCGTGCTGTTCGTCGCGCAGGTCTTCGGCGTGGACCTGTCGCTCACCCAGCAGGTCATCCTGATGCTGCTGGCGGTGCTGAGCGCGGTCGCCGTCGCCGGCATTCCGGGCGGCTCGCTGCCGCTGATCGCCGGTCTCCTGACCACCTTCGGCGTGCCGCCGGAGGGCATCGGCATCATCATCGGCGTCGACCGCATCCTCGACATGATGCGCACGACGGTGAACGTCGGCAGCGACGTCGCCACCGCGGTGGTGGTCGACCACCAGATGCGCCGCGCCGGGCTGCTCGACGCGGAGCCGGCCGGGTCCGCAGCGGCCGGCCCGACCGCCACCCACGACTGATGCGCCGCCGCGGCGGCCATCCTGTTTCCACCGACAAACCGGAGTTCAACCCCATGGCAACCCAGGCGCGGCGCGTACGCATCGATTTCGTTTCCGACGTGGCCTGTCCCTGGTGCGCGGTCGGCCTCAAGTCCGTGCAGGAAGCAGTGCGGCGCCTGGA
Source organism: Lysobacterales bacterium (assembly GCA_017305135.1). GTDB lineage: Bacteria > Pseudomonadota > Gammaproteobacteria > Xanthomonadales > Rhodanobacteraceae > Dokdonella_A. Next base: position 16,390 of record JAFKNA010000009.1, read on the forward strand.
GGGCGCGATCGAACCCGACTGGCATTTCCAGCCCTTCGAACTCAATGCCGAGTTGCCCGCGGCAGGTGCCGACGCCACGCAGATCCTGATGCTGAAGTACCGCATCGACGCCGCGCAGGTCGCGGCCAACCGCGCCACCATCCGCGAGCGTGCCGCCGCGCTCGGCTTCGCCTACAACGTCGGCCCGGGCAGTCGCGCCTGGAACACCTTCGACGCCCATCGCCTGCTGCACTGGGCGAAGCTGGAAGGCCATCAGCTCGCGCTCAAGGAAATCCTGCTGCGTGCATATTTCACCGACGGCGAGAACGTCAGCGACCCGTCCGTGCTGCAGCGCCTGGCCGTGGAAGCGGATCTCGACGGCGAGCGCGCCGCGGCGATCCTCGCCGGCGACGAATACGCCGCCGAGGTGCGCGCGCAGGAGGAGTTCTACACCAGCCGCGGCATCCGCTCGGTACCGGCGACCATCTTCGACGGTCGCCACATGATCCCCGGCGGGCAACCGCCGGAGGTGTTCGAGGAGTTCCTGCGCGAGCTCGCCGCCGGCCGCCTCGACGCCCCGGCTCCGTAGCACGGGTGTCGGGGCAGTAGCCCCGACCTGCAAACGCGTACATTCCGCAGGTCGGCCCTGCGCGGCCGACGCACGGGCGGGCGAGGCGGAGTTCCATATGGGAGCGGCTTCAGCCGCGATGCCTTTGTCGGCAAGCGGATGAAGAGCATCGGGACTGACTGCGCGCGCCGGAGCGCGCGCGAACGCCGCAGGCGGCCCGAAGGGCGGCAGGCAGGAAGCCTGCCGTAACTCCCTCCCACAACAGCTCCTGCAAGACGGCTCAAGGCCGAAGACCGGAGCCGCCATCCGACCTTTACTGCTTGCGTGCGGCCTCGATCTCCTCGACCAGCCGGTCGGCGCGGTAGACCTTGCGCAGCGCTTCCATGATCGCCGCGCTGTCGACCGACACCGCGCGGTTGAGGCGGGCGTCGTACCAGTAGTTGCCGCCGAGCGAATGGATGTTGCCGTCGAACACCAGACCCACCACTTCCGCCTTGCCGTTGATCACCGGACTCCCGGAGTTGCCGCCGATGATGTCGTTGCTGGAGACGAAGTTCATGTGCGTGGCGGGGTCGAGCCGATCCTTCGCATCCAGCCACGACTGCGGCAACGCGTAGGGATAGCTGCCGGTCGCGTAGGGGAACATGCCGCCGATGTCGGTGAAGGGCGCGACCTCGGTGCCCTTCTCGTTCCAGCCCTCGACCTTGCCGAAGGAGAAGCGCTGGGTGAAGGTCGCGTCCGGGTACACGCTGGTGCCGTACTTCTCGAAGCGTGCGGCGGCGATCAGCTCGGCGTTCTTGTCGATCACCGAGGACACCTGGTCCTCGTAGCTGCCGCGCAGGCGGCGGGCTTCGGGGTCGATCTTCCGCGCCAGCACGATGAAGGGATCGTCGGATTTCGCCACCGCCTCGGCGCCGCCCTGCCACAGCGCCTTGCGCACCGCGGGATCGCCGAGGCGCGTGCCCTCGACGAGTTCCTTCGCCACCTCTTCCGGCGACTTCCGGCCGAGTACCTCGCGCACGAAGGGATCGCCGCTGCCGAGCGCCTCGCGCAGCTTGGTGAGCGAGAAGGCGAGCGTGACCTTCTCGTAATCGGGGTACACCGGCGCGGTGGAGAACAGGCCCTGCTCCACGCTTGGCAGCTTCGAATCGGTGAACTCGCGCAGGCGCTCGGCGTTGGGCTTGCCGCGCTCGGCGCCACCGCGCACCAGGGTGCGCGCGAAATCGTAGTACTCGGACATGAAGCCGCGGCGCTGCTCGACCAGCTTGTAGCGGGTCTCGATGTCGCGGTACGTCTTCAGGGCGCCGGCGATGCCGTCCCAGGCGGCGCCGTACTTCGCCTGGCGCGCGGGATCGGCGGCGACGAAATCGCGCAGCTCCTTCTCCTGGCTGCGTTTGAGCGCGAACACCTCCGGATCCTGCAGCGCCAGCAGCCGGCCGCGCAGCGCCTTGTAGGAATTCTCCACGCCGAAGAGGTCGTTCTGCGCCACGCGCCAGTTCTCCGCGCTTTCGGCGCGGTAGCGCTCCAGCAGGCCGCGCATTTCCGCCAGCAGGAACAGGCGCGGGATGAGGTCGAGGTCGCGCGCCGATTCGAGCTGGGCGATGGTGAGCTGGCGATCGGTGCCGCCGGGGTTGCCGACGATGACGGTCATCTCGCCCTTCTGCGCGCCATCGGCGGAGAACGGGAACCAGTCGGCGACCTTCGCCGGCTTGCCGTTCTCATAGGCGCGCAGCAGGCCCATGTCGAAGGCGTAGCGCGGGAAATTGAAGTTGTCCGGATCGCCGCCGAAGAACGCCGCTTCCAGTTCCGGCGCGAAGGCCAGGCGCACGTCCTGGAAGCGGTGGTAGCGGTACAGGGCACGCACGCCGCCGTGGTAGAGATCGACCACGTCACAACGCGTGCCGGCGCTGTCCTTGCCGACGCACTCCTTCTCGATTTCCGATTTCACCGCCTGCTCGGCGCGACTGTAGGCCTCGCCGCTCTTGCCCTCGGTGGCCTTGGCGACGCGTCCGGTGACATCGGTGATGCGGTCGAGGCGGTTGAGCTCGATGGTCGGGCAGCGCAGCTCGTCCGTCCGGTCTTTCGCGAAGAAGCCGTTCTTGATGTAGTCGTGCTCCTTCGTCGAAAGCTGCTGCACGCAGGCGTTGATACAGTGGTGGTTGGTCAACACCAGGCCATCGGGCGAGACGAACGAGCCCGAGCAGCCGCCGGCGAGGCGCAGCGCCGCCTTCTGCACGCGCGTGGCCCACTTCGCATCCGGCGTGAAGCCGAAGCGCGCCTGGATCTCGCTCACCGGCAGGTTGTCCGGCGTCCACATGCCCTCGTCGGCATGGCCGACGCCGACGGCGCCGAGCGCCAGCAGGAGGGAAACGACGATCTTGTTCATGGCAACTCCTGGGAAAGATCCATGGGGATTCTGAAGAACTCAGTCTTCACGCCGGGACCAGCCGGCCTGTCGACTGAAGATCAGGATGGAGCCCGGCCTGCGCCGGGATGACGGCGGGTCGACCCGGCGGCGGAGCCTTCAACCGGCGCGGCACGCGGCGCAGGCACGGGGCGCCTGCGCTTGGGTTTGAGCAGGGTGCCCGTGCATTCGGGCGCGCCGCAATGGCAGGCCCAGATCGCCTTCAGGCGCGGCGTCTGCCGCTCGGCGAGCACGATGCCGTAATCGTAGGTGAGTTCCTCGCCGGCGCGGAGCTCGCGCAGCGTCTCGATCACGATGCGATCGTGGCGCGGGTCGCCGTCGGCCGCCTCCTCCACCACCGCGCGGCAGTTCGGCGCGCAGCTGTGATTGATCCAGCGCGCCACGTTGCCGCCCTCGTTCGCATCGAGCACGTACTGCTCGTTGAGGGTGAAAAGGAAGGTATGGCCGCTGTCGACGCTGCCGCCATAGCGGCGGTCGGCCTCGGCATGGGTGAGGAGCCGGCCGCGGTACTGGATCAGCTCGGTGCCGGCGGGAATGTCGACGAGGGCAAAGACGCCGGTGCCGTGGATCGGCGAGCGGCGCGCGGCGATGCGTCTGGGCATGTCAAAGATCGGCGATGAAGGGCAGTTCCGGCGACGCGGCGGCAGCGCGCCGCCGCGCCACGCGGGCCTCTATTCGCAACAGCCCTCGCCGCCGGTCACCGTGTGCGCGGCGCTGGCGGCGACGCCCTGCGTCAGGCCCTTGCCGCTGGCGACGTGGTGGTCGGCAACCACCCGTGCCACGCACATCGACATGCGCTTGCCGGTGGGGATGTGCAGGAACTCGTTCGGGCCGTGCGCGTTGGAATGCGGGCCGAGCACGCCGGTGATGAGGAACTGCGCGCCGGGGAACTTCTCGCCGAGCATGCCCATAAACGGAATCGAGCCGCCCTCGCCGTTGTAGGCCACCGCTGCGCCGAAGAATTCCCGCGAAGCCGCATCGACCGACTGCTCCAGCCAGGGCGCCAGCGCCGGGGCCTCCCAGCCGCTGCCGGCCTTCTCCAGCTCGAAGCTCACCTTCGCGCCGTAGGGCGGATCCTTTTCCAGCAGTTGCTTCAGGAACTCGCCGCCCTTCACCGCATCCAGCGTCGGCGGCAGGCGCAGGCTGAGCTTCACCGCCGTGAATGGGCGCAGCACGTTGCCGGCCGAATCCAGCGACGGCAGGCCACCCATGCCGGTGACCGACAGCGCCGGGCGCCAGGTGCGGTTGAGCACCAGCTCGGCCAGGTCCTCGTCCATCGGGCGCATGCCCTCGACCAGCGGGAACTTGGCATAGACGTCCTCGCCGAGGATTTCGGCCGCGCGGCGCGCCTGCTCGACGCGCTCGGCGGGGACTTCCACGTGGAGTTCCTGCGGCAGGATGCGGCCGGTGGCCTCGTCCTCGAGCCGCGACAGGATCCGGCGCAGGATGCGGAAGCTCGATGCCACGATGCCCGAGGCGTCACCGGAGTGCACGCCCTCCTCCAGCACGTTGACGACCAGGTTGCCGCCGGTCATGCCGCGCAGCGAGGTGGTCAGCCAGAGCTGGTCGTAGTTGCCGCAGCCCGAGTCCAGGCACACGATCAGCGAGGGCCTGCCGATGCGGTCGGCGAGATGGTCGACGTAATGCGGCAGGTCGTAGCTGCCCGATTCCTCGCAGGCCTCGATGATCACCACGCAGCGCGAGTGCGGCACGCCCTGCGCCTGCAGCGCGGCGATCGCCGCCAGCGAGCCGAAGATCGCATAGCCGTCGTCGGCGCCGCCGCGACCGTACAGCTTGTCGCCTTCCAGCACCGGCTTCCACGGGCCGAGGTGCTCGGCCCAGCCGGTCATCTCCGGCTGCTTGTCCAGGTGTCCGTAGAGCAGCACCGCGTCATCGCCACCGCCGGTGGCGGGGATGTCGATGAAGATCAGCGGCGTACGGCCCGGGAGGCGCACCACCTCGACCTGCATGCCGCGGATCGGCTGCTGCCTGGCCCAGGCCTCCATCAGCGCCACCGCCTGGTCCATGTAGCCGTGCTTCTCCCAGTCGGCATCGAACATCGGCGACTTGTTCGGGATCCTGATGTACTCGGTCAGTTGGGGAACGATCTCGCCGTCCCACAGGTCGCCGACAAAACCGCTGAGCGCGCTGGAGTCCATGGATGATCCTGCTGTGGCAAAGAGGGTCGATTCTAGCGCGGGGCGGCGGACGGGACCCGTGTAGGAAGTTTCCTACACGCTGGCAGGAGGAATTCGCGCAGGGCGGCACGCACTTCGCCGCTGCCGGCCGGGATCGGTCCGTTCCAGAATGCGTGGCATGAACCTCCTTCGTTCCCCGCTCCGCTTCCTCCCCTGCCTGTTCGCGCTGCTGCTCGCCTTCGGCCTTGCCGGGCGCGCATCCGCACAGGTCGACATCAACAGCGCCGACGCGCGCACGCTCGCCTCGGCGCTGGCCGGGGTCGGCCTGGTCAAGGCGGAGGCGATCGTCGCCTACCGCGATTCCAACGGGCCCTTCGTACAGCCCGAGGACCTGCTGAAGGTCAAGGGCATCGGCCACAAGACCCTCGATGCCAACCGCGCTGCGATTGTGGTGGTGCCGCCGCGGAACGCCTCGGCCCGGGGCGGCGGCGAACGGGCCGTCACGCCCTCGTGAGCCTCGGCGCCTGACGCGCGCCCTGCGCTGGCGCGCGGCCGGGCGGCGGCGGCGCTACACTCGCGCGCCGTCCACCGCCGCCCGCGCATGATCCTTCCCGCCTACCGCATCGGCCCCTCCCGCATCAGCGGCGCCGGGCTTGGCGTGTTCATCGACGAGGAGGTCGCGGCCGGCCGGGTGCTGACCGCGCCGGATGCGATTGCGCGCGTCCACACCTTCGATGAGGTCCTCGGCCAGCCGGACGCCGCGCACCTCCTCTCCGCCACCGCGCGCTGGTTCGAGGACCGCTATACGGTCACGCCGGAGTGGCCCGACGAGTGCTACATCAACCACGCCTTCCGGCCGACCGCGCTCTGGCACCTCGGCTTCGTGATCGCCGCGGCCGACCTCGCCGCCAACACCGAGATCACCGTCGACTACCGCCACCTCCTGGCCCCGGGGCAGCGTGAGGATTTCCTCGACGCGGAAACCGGCGGTGAGATCGTCGGCTTCTCCTGGGCGGAGAGCCTGCGCATCTCGACCACGGCGCTGGCCCGGCTGCTGAACGCCTGATGCGCCGTGCCATGCCGCCCGTGCGCTTCCGGAACGCCGTCGCATGCGCCTGATCCCGGCCCACGCCTGCCAGCGCCAGCGCTGGAAGAACGATGGCGGCTGGACCACCGAGATCGCCCGCGACGCCGACCCGGCCGCCGCACCCGGCGATTTCCGCTGGCGCGTCAGCATCGCCGAAATCGAGCAGGACGGGCCGTTCTCGACCTTTCCGGGCATCGCCCGCGACCTCATCCTGCTGGAAGGCGCCGGCATGGAACTGGCGGTCGGCACGGAGAATCCCGTGCGGCTCGCCCGGCGCTTCGACCGCATCCACTTCGACGGCGCGCTGCCCGTGTCCTGCCGACTGCTCGACGGGCCGACCCGCGACTTCAACGTGATGGTGCATCGCGACGCGGTTCACGCCGAAGTGCTGGTGCGGCCGCTCGCCGCCACCATGCTGATTCCGCCGGCGACGCAAGCCGAATGGCTGATCCACGTGCTCTCCGGCCGCGCCGCGGCGAAACAAGGCGATCAGGAACTCGAGCTTGCCAGTGGCGATTCACTGCACCTGGAACGGGCCGGCAGCCGCGTGCTGCTCGAAGGCGCCGGCGAGCTGGTGATGGTCAGGTTCGGCAAGGCCGCGAGCCTGGACGATCTGGAGAATCCGTGACTCCCCTGAAAGCGGGACAAGGGAGTCCGCAGAACGCCCGAAGCGGCAAGCACAGCGAATGGCCCAGGTGCTGTTTTGCCCGCCGCATCTGTGCGCCGAGCGCCTTCGGGCTGGCGCGATGGATCGCCTTGGCGATCCGTTCAATCGACGCCCGCTTTCGCGGGCATGACGCCACGCGGTTTGATCAGAGGCTCCTGAAGGGCATCACGGGACCGCGGGAAGAATATCCGTTTGCGAAAAGTCCGCGCCCTTGAACAGCAGAGGTTCGCCGCGAGCCAAGGCCAACGCGTACGGAAAACAGTCGCCGAAGTTGAGTCCGGCCGGATGGCGGCCCTTGCCAAAACGACGCCATGCCGTTTGCGCCAGCCGCGCCTGGGCGGCATCGACGTCGACCAGCTCCATGCCGGAGCGCTCGATCAGGAGTTCGAGCAGATGCAGTCCGCCTGGCCCGTGCCGCGCCTCCATGACGATGGAAGCTTCCACCAGGGTCACTGTCGACAGCAAACATGTCTCGGCGCGATCGATGGCCGCGATGAATGCGGCCTGCTCGGGCTCACCGGTCATGATCGCCACCAGCGCCGATGTGTCGACGACCATCAGCGTGGCACGCCATCATCATCATCGTAACCGAGGATCTCATCGTTGCCGCGCGGGTCGAGGACCGGCAAGCGCGCGCATTCCTCCGCGATCGCGAGCAGTGCTCCCGCGCGGCTGGAGCGTGCGCGGGCACGGCGGACCCGCTGCAGCCGCTCGTGCAGCGCCGTGATCACGGCCTGGGTCTTGGTCTCCCCGGTCATCCGGGCCACTTCGGCGGCGAGCCGTTGCGCTTCATCATTGCGGATATTGAGTGCCATCCTTCGATCCACGCGACTACACGACTACACGATTGCGTAGATTGTATCAGTTGGCGAGAGGCCCACTCACGCCGGCAGGGTGGCCGCGAACGGATCAGGGTCGTCCTCGGGTGCCTGGCGGAGTGCGGCGTCGATGGAATGGGCGATCGTGCTGGCGCGTTCGACATCGCTGTCGGAGACCATCACCGAGACCAGGTTCGAGACCGGCAGCTCGCCCATCGCGCCGGTCAGGTAGGCGCCGCTGACGAAGGCGTTGATGCCCTCGGTTTCCAGCGCGCCCTTGACCAGGTTGGCGTCGATGATGTTTTCCGCGCGGTAGATGATTCTCACGGGATTTCCTGCTTCTGCCCTGCGGCACCTGTATGCCACCATGCGCCCGCGACGCGCAAGCTTCAAGGCCGCGCTCGCGGAGTGCGTGCCGTGGCCCGGAAAACCGCCTAAACTCGCCGGTTTCATTCCCTGATGCCGCGCCCGCCCTCCATGAGCGACGTCCCCGCCACGCCCGCCCCGAACAACTTCATCCGCCAGATCGTGGTCGCCGACCGCGCCGCCGGCAAGCATGGCGGCCAGGTGGCGACGCGCTTCCCGCCGGAGCCGAACGGCTACCTGCACCTCGGCCACGCCAAGGCGATCTGCCTCGACTTCGGCATCGCACGCGAGTTCGGCGGCACTACCGCGCTCCGCTTCGACGATACCAACCCGGCCAGGGAAGACCCCGAGTTCGTGCAGGCGATCAAGGATGACGTGCGCTGGCTCGGCTTCGAGTGGTCGGCGCTGCGCCATTCCTCGGATTACTTCGAGGTGCTCTACCTCGGCGCGGAAAAGATGGTGCGCGACGGCAGGGCCTTCGTCTGCGACCTCTCGGCCGAGGAGGTGCGCGAGTACCGCGGCACCCTCACCGAGCCCGGCCGCAATTCGCCGTACCGCGAGCGCAGCCCGGAGGAGAACCTCGACCTCTTCCGCCGCATGCGCGCCGGCGAGTTCGCCGACGGCTCGCGCACCCTGCGCGCGAAGATCGACATGGCTGCCGGCAACATCAACATGCGCGACCCGGCCATCTACCGCATCCGCCGCATGACCCACCAGAACACCGGCGATTCCTGGTGCATCTACCCGATGTACGACTACGCGCACCCGGTGTCGGACGCGGTCGAGGGCATCACCCATTCCTTCTGCACGCTGGAGTTCGAGGACCACCGCCCGCTCTACGACTGGTTCCTCGACCAGCTCGACCTGCCCGGCGACCCCGCGCTGACCGAGCCGCTGCGCCGCAGCGGGCTGTGGCTGCAGCCCACCCGCCCGCAGCAGATCGAGTTCGCGCGCGGCAACCTCGACTACACGGTGATGAGCAAGCGCAAGCTGATGGCGCTGGTCGGAGAGGGCCTGGTCGATGGCTGGGACGACCCGCGCATGCCGACCCTGGTCGGAGCGCGCCGCCGCGGCTTCCCGCCGGCGGCGATCCGCAGCTTCTGGGAGCGCGCCGGCATCACCAAGCAGAACTCGGTGATTGCCTACGGCGTGCTCGAGGCCTGCGTGCGCGAAGAGCTCGACGCCGGCGCGCCGCGGCGCATGGCGGTGCTGGATCCGCTGAAGCTGGTGCTGGTGAACCTCGATGCCGATCACGAGGAGTCGCTGGAGTTCCCGAACCATCCGAAGAACCCGGACCTCGGCACACGCCGGGTGCCGTTCTCGCGCGAGCTCTGGATCGAGCGCGACGACTTCGCCGAGGTGCCGCCGAAGGGCTTCCACCGGCTGGTGCCCGGCGGCGAGGTGCGCCTGCGCGGCATCGGCATCGTGCGCTGCGAGGAGGTGGTCAAGGATGGCGCGGGCGGGATCGCCGAACTCCGCTGCACGCTCGATCCCGACACCCGCGCCGGCATGCCCGGCGCCGACCGCAAGGTCAAGGGCACCATCCACTGGGTCAGCGCGCGCCATGCGCTCGCCGCCGAGGTCCGGCTCTACGATCGCCTGTTCGACGTGCCCGATCCGGACGACGACAGCGACGGCAGGACCTACGCCGACCATCTGAACCCGGACTCCAAGCGGGTGCTCGAAGCCTGGCTGGAACCCGCGCTCGGCGAGCTCGAACCGGAGCAGCAGGTGCAGTTCGAGCGCCTCGGCTACTTCGTCGCCGACCGCCATGACCACAGCCGCGCGAAGCCCGTGCTGAACCGCACGGTGACGCTGCGCGATTCGTGGGCGAAGCGCGCCGGCTGAGCCGCTTGCCGGCGTCGGCTGGGACGAAGATGATGATCGACCTGGTCGGCTTCGACGGCGACGACACGCTCTGGCACAGCGAAGGCCACTTCCGCCGTGCCGCGGCCGGGTTCGAGCAGATCCTCGGCCGCTACGTCGACGTGCGCGACGCCGCCGTGCGCACGCGCCTCAATGCCGTGCAGCGGGCCAACCTGGCCCTGTTCGGCTACGGCGCGATGAGCATGACGCTGTCGATGATCGAAACCGCCGTCGAACTCAGCGACGGCCGCATCGGCGGGCGCGACATCCAGCGCCTGATGGAACTCGGCAAGGCGGTGCTGCAGCACCCGGTCGAACTCCTGCCGGGCATCCGCGCCGCCGTCGAGGCGGTGGCGGCGCGGCACCGCATCGTGCTCATCACCAAGGGCGATCTGCTGCACCAGGAGCGCAAGGTCGCCGCCTGCGGCCTCGCACACCTCTTCCAGCGCATCGAGATCGTGTCGGAGAAGGACGAGGCGAGCTATGCGCGCGTGCTCGGCGAGTTCGCCATCCAGCCCGCCGCCTTCGTGATGGTGGGCAACTCGATGCGCTCGGACGCGGAGCCGGTGGTCGCGCTCGGCGGCTGGGCGATCCACATGCCCTACCACGTCACCTGGGAACACGAGCTGGAGCACGGCGTCCCGGCCGGCCATCCGCGCGTGCTCGGCGTGCAGGGCGCCGACCAGATCGCGGACGCAGTGGCACGCTGCGGCTGAGGGTTCGGGGGAAGCGCACCCCCCGCGCAAACGGCCAAGGCCGCTCCCACGGCGAAGCACGCGCGCCGCCACCCGCCTGGGAGTGGCGGAGCACCAGCTCCGCCCGCTGTCAGTCGACGCAGGCCCGATGGCCGAGCCGGGGCTCGGCCATTCCAGGTAAAGACAGGCCGCGCCGTGGCCCGACGGGGCGTCCGCGGCTACTTCGGCTCGAGGCCGCGGCGCTTCAGCAGCGGTCCGATCTCCGGGGCATGGCCGGTGAAGTCGCGGAACAGCTCCGAGGCGTCCTTCGAGCCGCCGCGCGACAGCAGCGTCTCGCGGAAGCGATCGCCGTTGGCGCGGGTCAGCCCGCCGTGCTGCTTGATCCACTCGACCGTGTTGGCGTCCAGCACCTCCGACCAGATGTAGGAGTAGTAGCCGGCCGCGTAGCCGCTCATGATGTGGCTGAAATACGGCGTGCGATAGCGCGGCGGCACCGGCGGGTAGTCGATGCCGTCCTTCTTCAGCGCCGCGGCCTCGAACGCCATCACGCCGTCGGCCGCGGGCACCGCGTCCACGCTGCCGATCTGGTGCCAGTTCTGGTCGAGCATGGCCGCGCCGAGATACTCGGTGGTGCGGAAGCCCTCGTTGAACTGCGCCGCCGCCATCACCTTGTCGAGCAGTTCCTTCGGCATCGCCTCGCCGGTCTCGTGGTGCTTGGCGTAGTTGGCCAGCACCTCCGGCCAGTCCGCCCACATCTCGTTCACCTGCGAGGGGAACTCGACGAAGTCGCGCGGCACGCTGGTGCCGGCGAAATACGGATATTTCACGTTCGAGAACATGCCGTGCAACGCATGTCCGAACTCGTGGAACATGGTGGTGGTCTCGTCCCACGTCATCAGCGTGGGCTGCCCCTCGGGGGGCTTGGGGATGTTGAGGTGGTTGGCGACCACCGGGTGCGTGCCGAACAGCTTGTTCTGCTGCACGTAGGCATTCATCCACGCGCCACCGCGCTTGGACGGGCGCGCGTAGAGGTCCTCGATGAAGATCGCGAGCTGGCTGCCGTCCTCGTCGAAGACGTCATAGACCAGCACGTCCGGCTGGTACACGGGAAGGTCGGTGCGCTGCTTGAACGTGAGGCCATAGAGCTTGCCGGCGGCGAAGAACACGCCGTTCTCCAGCACGTTCTTCGCTTCGAGGTAGGGTTTGATCTGCGACTCGTCGAAGTCGTACTTCTCCTTGCGCACCTTCTCGGCGTAGAAGGCCCAGTCCCAGGGCTCGAGCTTGAAGGTGGCCTCACCCTTCGCCTTCTGCTCCTTGTCGATCAGGGCCTGCAGGTCCGCCGCCTCGCGCTTGGCATTGGCAACCGCCGGCGGGGCCAGCTTGCCGAGCATGTCGTTGACGGCCTGGGTGGTCTTGGCGGTCTGGTTGGCCAGGCTGTAGGAGGCGTAGTCCGGATAGCCCAGCATCTTGGCGCGCTCGACGCGCAGCTTCATGATCTGCGACACGATGCCGGTGTTGTCGTACGGGTTGCCACGGCTGCCGCGCGCCACCGAAGCCTCGTGGAGGCGCTGGCGGAGCGCGCGGTTGGTGAGGAAGGCTTCCGGCGGCTGGCCGGTGGTGTTCTGCAGCGCGATCACGTACTTGCCGTCGAGCTTGCGCGCCTTGGCGGCCTCCGCCGCCGCGGCGATCGCCTCCTCCGGCAGGCCGTCGAGTTCCTCCCGGGTGTCGACGACGACCGCCGAGTCGTTCACCTCGGCCAGCACGTTCTGGCTGAAGCTGGTGCCGAGCTTGGCCAGTTCGGAGTTGATCTCCTTGAGGCGCGCCTGGTCGGCCTGGGAGAGTTCGGCGCCGGCGCGCACGAAGTCTTCGTGGTAGCGCTCGAGGAGGCGCAGGTCCTCCGGATTGAGGCCCAGCTCCGCGCGCTTGTCGTACAGCGTCTTGACGCGCTTGAACAGCCCGGGATTGAGATAGATGGCATCACGGTGCGCGGCCAGCTTCGGCGAATAATCGGCCTGGATCGCCTTGCGCGCATCATTGGTGTCGGCGCCGACCAGGCTGAAGAAGAGCGTGGTCGAGCGGTCCAGGGTCTGGCCGGTCTTCTCCATCGCGACGATGGTGTTGTCGAAGGTCGGCGGCTCGCCGCTGTCGGCGATGACGCTGATTTCCTTGAGCTGCTCGGCCATGCCCTGGTCGAAGGCCGGGCCGAAGTGCTCGTCGCTGATCTTGTCGAACTGCGGGTACTGGAACGGAAGCGGGCTCGCGGCGAACAGCGGATTGGCTTCCGCAGGTGCCGCCTCGGTCGGGGCCGGAGCGGCCGCGTTTTCCGCCGGCGCCGGCGCGGTGGCCGTCGCGGTGTCGTTTCCATCAGGCGCGCTGCAGGCGCCGAGAGCGAGCGTGGAGAGCGCCGCGGCCATGGCCAGCGCGAGAGGATGCTTCATCGGTTTCATACCCTTGTGGACACAGGAACCGGCCGAGCCTAGCAAACCCGCCGCCCGGCGACCCGTGACGAAAGGCATGGCAGGCGCGAAGCGCGCCTCCCTGGGAGGGCCGGTCTCCCGACCGGCCGCTGTTGCCTTCGATCACGTCCGCGCGGCTGCGCCGCGGCCCCTCATCCCGGCCTTCTCTCCCGAGGACACGGGAAAAGCGGGGCGCCGCACCTCCCTGGGACGGCGGGTCTCCCGACCGGCCGCTGTCCCACAACGCGCTTTTCACGCACCGATCGCGATCACCGCGTGCCAGCGCCAGCCCTGCGCGGCCGCATCGGCGGCGACGCCACCGAGGATTTCAAGCAGGATCGGGAAGATGTCACCACCCGAGTCCATCAACCCGGCCGCGCGCTCCAGAACCAGCACCACGCCCTGCCCCGGCAGCCAGGACAGGTCACCGAGGGAATCGGCGAGCGCATCCCAGTTGTGGCCGAACGACTCCGGGAAATGGAGCGCGAGCGCGATGCGCGTGAGGAGGTCCTGCTTGCCTGTACAGCCGCCAAGATCCACACGGGCCACGTGAAGACCCCTCCCCGCAGCCGGCGCGAGGATGCGTGGCAGCATCGCCGCCTCGACGAAATGGACGCCAGAGAGCGTGTCCTGCAGCAGCGTGGGTGGCGCGTTGCGGCTCACGGCTGCACCTCGAAGCGGCGGAAGCTCCGGTAATGATCATCCGTGTACCACTACGCCGAAGGCGGCGTGCCGGCGGCGACGATGCGCCGCGCGCCGCGGTCGCGCGCGCCGGGCGTCGGCACCGTGTACTCGCGGTAGGTGCCGCGCGGCGCCTGCGGCAACCGGCGCTCACGGTTCTGGAACACCGCGCCATCCTGCCGATACGGAAACGGGCCACCGCGGGCGATGAGTTCCAGCGTGTTCGCGGCTTCCGGCGGCAGGAAGGCGGGAAGGCCGCGCGCGGCCGGCGCGCTCTGGCCCGCGCGCTCGTGCACGCCCGTCCAACCCGGCGGCTGCTGCCAGAACCAGGCCAGCGCTCCCAGCGCCGCGACCAGGACGAGGAGTTTCAGGAAGCGCATGCGGATCCCTCATTCCCACCAAGGCGCGCACGATGGCACATCCCCCACCCCGTTTCAGCCTCAAAGCGGCCGGGCGGGAGCCCGGCCCCCCAAGTGCGCAGGATCCGAAGTCCCGGCGCCTGAGAATGCCGAGCCAGCTCGGCGCGCTTGCTGTACCCGCGGTGCGCCACGACGAAAGCGACCGACCGGCGCCCGGGCCTCCAGCGTGCGTGGAAACCCCGCGGCGGATCAGGCGCGCGCCGCCTGCCAGGCCAGCAGTCCGAGGCCGGCGGCCACCAGCGCGATCGCCAGCATCTGCACCGGGTTGAGCGACTCGCGGAGCAGCAGCACGCCGACCCCGGTGGTCACCACGAGCGAACCGCCGATGATGAGCGGATTGCCCACCGCCACTTCGACTCCGCGGCCATAGATCACGAAGGTCAGCACCTCGACGAGGCCGATGGCGACGCCTGCCAGCACCGCCAGCAGCACGCCGCGCGGATTGGCGTGGATCGCCACCCCGCCAGCGAGCTTCATCCAGGCGAGCAGGCCAAGGCCGAGGAAGGCCGCCACGAACTGCAGGATCACCGCGCCCAGCACCGCCTGCACGTGGTCCGCCGACAGCTTGATGAAGATGTTGTAGAGGCCGAACATCAGCGCGGCCAGCGCGAGCAGCAGGTAGGGCATCGCCGGCTCCGGTATTGCGGGCGTGCCAATGATCGCTCATGCCGCCGCGATTCGGGCGCCCCGATTCCAGTTGCTCGCCCCGCCGCCCGTCAACCCGATGGCCCGCGGCGGAACCGCTACGTGCCGCATGCTCCAACGTCGACCGACACGCGGCCTGGCTGCTGCGGCAACTGGCGCCCCTGCTCCACGCGTCGGCGGCCGATCGGCGACAATAGCGCTCTTGCCATCAGGAGCCGCGTCATGACCTACGCCGCCAGGGGCCGCCTCGAGAGCGAGCTCGACTCGATCCGCGAGCAGGGGCTCTACAAGACCGAGCGCATCATCACCACGCCGCAGTCGGCGGCGATCCGCACCGACGACGGCCGCGAGGTGCTGAATTTCTGCGCCAACAACTATCTTGGCCTCGCCGACCATCCGGACATCATCCAGGCCGCCAAGGATGCGCTGGACACGCATGGCTTCGGCATGGCCTCGGTGCGTTTCATCTGCGGCACGCAGGATCTGCACAAGGAGCTGGAGCACACCATCGCGCGCTTCTTCGGCACCGACGACGCGATCCTCTACACGAGCTGCTTCGACGCCAACGGCGGGCTGTTCGAGACCATCCTCTCGGACCAGGACGTGGTGATTTCCGATGCGCTCAACCACGCCTCGATCATCGACGGCATCCGCCTCAGCAAGGCCGAGCGGCGCCGTTATCCCAACAGCGACATGGCGGCGCTCGAGCAGCACCTGGCGGAGACGCAGGACAGGCGCACGCGCCTCATCGCCACCGACGGCGTGTTCTCGATGGACGGCCATGTGGCCAGGATCGACGAGATCGTCGCGCTCAAGAAGAAGTACAACGCGCTGCTGATGGTGGACGATTCGCATGCCACCGGCTTCGTCGGCCCGACCGGGCGCGGCTCGCCGGAACTGTTCGGGCTGATGCACGAAGTGGACATCTTCACCTCCACGCTCGGCAAGGCGCTCGGCGGCGGTTCGGGCGGCTTCACCACCGGCCGGCAGGAGATCGTCGACATGCTGCGCCAGTGCTCACGGCCCTACCTCTTCTCCAACACCCTGCCGCCGCCGCTGGTGGCGGCCTCGATCAAGGTGTTCGAGATGCTGTCGGCGGGCCAGGATCTGCGCGAGCGCCTGCAGGCCAACGCCAGGCATTTCCGCGAGCGCATGACGGCCGCGGGCTTCGAGCTGAAACCCGGCAACCATCCCATCGTCCCGGTGATGCTGCACGACGCCCGCCTGGCGCAGGAATTCGCGAAGGAACTCCTCGCCGAGGGCATCTACGTGATCGGCTTCTTCTTCCCGGTGGTGCCCCAGGGCGAGGCCCGCATCCGCACGCAGATGAGCGCGGCGCACACGCCGGCGCAGATCGAGCAGGCGGTCGAGGCGTTCGTCACGGTGGGGAAGAAGCTCGGCGTCATTCCGGCCTGAAGCGCCGCAATCGGGTCGCCTGCACGCGGCCTGCAACGCGGTGCGGCCCTGCACGGGTAGGAGCGAGCGTGCTCGCGACCTGTGCACGATGCAAAAGCGAAACGCCGGTCGCCTGCACGCAGGCTTTTGCAGCGCTGGCGCGGCTTTGAAGCGTGTAAACGAAAGCGGGCCGGTCGCGTGGACCGGCCCGTCTTCCGGGGTTAGTCGGATCAGCGGTTGCGCTGGTTCTCGAACCAGTAGCGGTACTCCGCTTCGGAGATCCGTCCGTCGTGGTCGGTGTCGATTTCCTCGAACACCTTGAGCACGGCCGGGTACGGAATCAGCTCTTCCTTGGTCAGGTAGCCGTCGCGGTTGGTGTCGCTGTCGCTCCACTCCGGCGCGGCCGGACGCGGGTAGGGATCCTGCTTGGTCTTCTCGGCCGTCTGTGCCGCGACCACCGTGGAACCGAGGGCAAATGCGGCGGCGATCAAGGAAACGTGCAGTGCTTTCATCGCGTTTTCTCCCATCGTGGATTCGGTTCCGAGGATAGGGAGAGCGGCTGGCCGCTCTCTGAACGCGTAAGCCACGAGGCCGGATCGTTCAGCTTCCAATCCGTGCCGGCGCGATCAATGCGTGGTGAAACCGGCGCAGTCCTCGCTCGCGATCTCCTCGCGCTCGACCCGCTCCACCCGCGCCGCGGGTGGCCCCTGGTGCAACCAGGCCTCGAGCGCGCCGACCGCTTCCGCGCTGCCATGCGCGAGCACCTCGACGCGGCCGTCGGGCAGGTTCTTCGCATATCCGGTGATGCCGAGTGTCAGCGCCCGCTCGTGGGTGGCGGCGCGGAAGAAGACGCCCTGCACGCGGCCGGATACGAGAAAGCGCGTCGCCTTCATGGCTCCTTCGCGGGTGCGGCGGCAGCGATGGCCCTGTCGAGATCGGCGGCGGTGATCGGCCCGGTGAACTTCTGCGCCACGCGTCCGTCCGGCGCGATCAGGTACGTGGTCGGCAACCCGCGCGGCGTGTCGAAATCCGGCGGCGGCTCGAACACGTCGACCTGCGCCAGCGGATAGCTGACCGGATGCGCCTTCGCGAACGCCTCGAGTTCCGCCTTGTCCGTGTCCTCGTAGGCGAGGCCGATGGCGCGGACGTTCGCATGCGCCTTCACGTAGTCGGAAATGTCCGGCATCTCCTTGATGCAGGGCGAGCACCAGGTGGCCCAGAAGTTGACGATCACCCAGCGGCCGCGCTCGGCGGCGAGGTCGAAGCCCTGCCCGTCCAGCGTGGCGACCTTGAGCGCCGGCCGTTCCGCGTCAGCGGCGGCCAGCGGGGCGGCGGCGAAGGACACCAGAATGAGCAGGGCGGCAAGGGCTTTCATGTGGGCAGCGCGGGCTCGACGCCGGGGTCGGCAGGCGATGGTACATCGGCCGGGAAGAGCTCCGCCAAGGACACGTCCAGCGCCTCGCACACCTCCTGCCCGAGACGCCCGACCAGATCCTGCACCCCCGGGCGCAGGCCGAGCCGCGGCGGCGGCGCATCGAGCGCCAGCCGGTAGCGGCCCTCGTCGTAGATCTCGCGCAGGGACACCCGCGCGAGGTCGCGCACCACCAGCCATTCGCCGAGTTCGCTCCGCTGCACCACGCCGACCCGGTGCAGGTCGCCGAGGTAGCGCTGCAGCAGGTCGTCGGTGAGGAAGGGCAAGGCGGCGAGGAGGTCGTCGCTGCTGCGTCCGCGTCCGGCACGCTGCGCCGTGACCAGCTGGCCGATGACGCAGAGCAGGCCGGAGAACTCGTGGCCGCGCGCGAGCCGCGCCGAGGGCGGGCGGTAGTCGAAGGCGCTGAGCGAGGCGGTGATCGAGGCGCCAAGCAGCACGATGATCCAGGACAGGTAGATCCACAGGATGAAGATCGGCACCAGCGCCAGCGCGCCGTAGATGCGCTGGTAGCTTGCGAAACTGGTGGCGTAGAAGGCGAAGCCGCGCTTGGCGGCCTCGAACAGCACCGCCGCGATCAGCGCGCCGGCCAGCGCGTGGGCGATGCGCACGGCGCGGTTCGGGATCACCACGTAGGCCGCGACCAGCGCCGCCCAGGTGATGAGGAACGGAGCGATCGCCAGCATGCGCGCCTTGATCGAGAACTGCGCCTCGGCGGCGTCGATGAAGGGCAGCGCGAAGGCGTAGGAACTGATGGCCAGCGCCGCCACCAGCAGCAGCGGCCCGAGCGTCAGCGCGGTCCAGTAGATGACGAAGCGCGAGGTCGCGCTGCGCGTCACCTGCACGCGCCAGATGCGGTTGAAGGCGTCCTCGATGCTCATCATCAGCGACACCGCGCTGAACAGCAGCACCAGCACGCCGATGGCGGTGGCCTTGCTGGCGCTGTCGGCGAACTCGGTGATGTAGCCCTGCACCGCGCTCCCGGCCGCCGGCACGAAGTTCTGGAACACCCAGTTCGTCAGGTCGCCGCGCCAGTCGGCGAACACCGGAAACGCCGCCAGCACGCCCAGCACCGCGGCGGTCAACGGCACCAGCGCGAACAATGTCGTGTAGGCCAGCGCGCCCGCGGTCTGCAGGCAGCGATCTTCCAGGAAGCGCTCCCAGGTGAAGCTGAAGAACGCGACCGTGCGCTCGCGGTCGCTGAGGATGGCATGGAGCCGCTGGCGCAGTCTGGCTGGCATTCCGGCAGCCTAGCAGATGGCTTGGAAACGCCGCCGCCGTCAGCCGCCCAGGGTCGACCTGCAGCGCCGTGTACGCGGGCCGCAGCACGCGAGTCAATGTGGGCGCGCTTCAGCCGCGATGCTCTCTCCCTCCTGCCCGGCCACACGCATCGGACTGACTGCGCGCGCCGGAGCGCGCGCGAACGCCGCAGGCGGCCCGAAGGGCGGCAGGCAGGAAGCCTGCCGTACTCCCTCCCACAACATCCGTTGCAGCCCACGGCGTCGGGCTCTATGGTCGCTGCCCCAGCAAGCACCGGCAGGCGTGCACATGATCCAGCCAGATCCATTGCGACGGGTAGCGCGCGCCGCCCCCACGGCGCGAGCATCCGCTTCCAAGGCAGGCGTTCTGCCGGCCGGCGGCAGCCACGGACGCGGGCTCGCCCGATGAACGCCCGCCGCGCCGGGCTGCTCGCCTGGGTCCTGCTGGTGCTGCTGCAACCAGCCTGGTATCTCTGGTTGGCGCCGCCCGCCGGAGCGCCCGCGGCGCTGGCGCTCGCGCTCACCCTGCCGCCACTGCTGCTGCCGGCCCTGGCGCTGCGCAAGGGCCTCGGCCGGGCTCTGCTGTGGGCGGGCATGCTCGCGCTGTTCTACTTCTGCCACGGCATCGTCGCCGCTTGGGTGGTGCCGGCGACACGCGTACCTGCGGTTGCCGAGGCGCTGTTATCCGCCATCCTGGTAATGAGCCTGGGATTCGGAGCCAGGCGCGGCCCGCGCCCCGCCTGAGGCTTCGCGCCCCGACCCGCAAGGGCTGGGCGATCCGGCCGCTGCCGTCGCGTGGCGCTCCTGCATCGTCGGGCGCCCGAACCGACCGCAAGCGCGCATGGCTCAACCGCTGTTCTCCTCCGCCTCGCCGGCGCCACTCAGGACGAAGGAAGCGCCCGCTCGGGCCGGCGCGTGCATTCCTCGTGCTGCTCGGCCGCCGCGACCGGCAGGCGTTCGGCGAGGAATTCGACCAGCGCGCGCACCCCCGGCAGCTGGCCGCGCCGGCTCGGATACACCATGTGCATGGTGCCCTGCGGCATATCCCAGTCGGGCAGCACGATCTCCAGGCTCCTGTCGACCACGGCGCGCGCGCAGGCGGATTCCGGCAACGCCGCGACACCCATGCCGCCAATCGCCGCCTGCAGCAGGACGGCGAACTCGCCACAGACCAGGCGGGCCTGCATTTCCACCGTCGCGCCGGCGCCAGCGCGGTCGACCAGTTCCAGCACCTGCGCGCCCTCGTGTTCCTGCATCGACAGGAGCGGCAGCGCGGCAAGTTGCGCGGGCTCGCGCGGGCGCCCGTGGGCGTCGAGGAACGCGGGACTGGCGACCAGCATCACCCGCGCCTGGCCGAAGGTGCGCACCACCAGGTCCTGGTCGGTATCCAGCCGATTGCGCACGCGGATGGCAAGATCGAAGCCCTCGGTGATCACGTCCACGCGGCGGTTGCTGGCCAGCAGGCGCACCTGCACCTTGGGATGGGCGGCGAGGAAATCGGGCAGGACCTGCGCCACGATGGTCTGCGCGAGCGATACCGGGCAGCTCAGGCGCACGGTGCCGCGCGGCTCGGCGCGGAGCGCATCGACCACTTCCTGCGCGGCGCGCGCTTCCTCCAGCGCGGCACGCGCATGGACATGGAAGCGCTCGCCGATCTCGGTGACCGCGAAACGGCGCGTGGTCCTCTGCAGCAGCCGCACGCCAAGGCGCTCCTCGAGCTGCGCCACGCGCTTGCTGAGCCGCGACTTGGGCAGCGACAGCGCCCGCCCCGCCGCCGAGAAGCCACCATGCTCGACCACCGCGGCGAAGAAGCGGAGATCGTTGAGATCCTGCAGCACCGCATCGGCACCCGTCATGATCGTTTCCCATAGTGAACGAAGCTATGCATTTTTACCGACTTATCGGGCCGTCGTCCACGAACTATGGTGGGCTTCCCAACGCTTCGGAGCAGCCTCATGAACATCCTGCACATCGACTCCAGCGCGCTCGGCAGCCACTCGGTGTCGCGCGAGCTCAGCGCCGCCGTCACCGCCGAGCTGCGCCGCAGCCATCCGGACGTCCGCGTCACCTATCGGGACCTCGCCGCGCGACCGTTGCCGCACTGGACGCCGCTCGGCGATGCCGGCGATCCGGCCGTGCGCGAGGGCTCGGCGGTACTGGAGGAGTTCCTGGTCGCCGACTTCGTGGTGATCGGCGCGCCGATGTACAACTTCAGCATTCCGAGCACGCTCAAAGCCTGGATCGACCGCGTCGCGGTGGCCGGCAGGACCTTCCGCTACGGCCCGAACGGCGCCGAGGGCCTGGCCGGCGGCAAGCAGGTGATCATCGCCTCCACCCGCGGCGGCTTCTACGCGGCCGGGACGCCGGGCGCGGCTGCTGACTTCCAGGAAGCCTACCTGCGCCAGGTGTTCGGCTTCTTCGGCATCGACGCCATCGAATTCGTGCGCGCGGAAGGGCTCAACATCAGTCCCGCGCAGAAGACGGAGGCGCTCGCCGCCGCCCATGCCTCGATCGACTGCGACGCGCGACGCGCGGCCTGAACGGGGCGCCGGCCGACGGTTGCCGCTGCCGGAGCCGCGCCGTAAGGTGGGCCAGCGCTGCTAGGGTCCACGCTCATGGATTTCATCCAGCCGGCACCGGAACTCGCCAATCCGTATCGCGACGATCGCGTGCTGCGCTCCTGGCTCGCCCGCGCGCTGCCGGACGCGGTGCACCGCGCCATCGCGGCGGACCTGGACGCCCTCGGCGCCGAGGCGGTACGCGCCTGGCGGCACGCCCGCGAGCGCTCGCCCAGGGCGCCGGTGCTGACGCAATGGGATGCCTGGGGCCGGCGCATCGACCGCATCGAGCTCACGCCAGTGTGGCAGGAGGGCGCCGCCATGGCCGCGCGCTACGGCTTCGTCGCCGCCGGCCACGAGCCCACGCACGGCGTGCATGCGCGCAGCGACCAGTTCCTGCGCGTCTACCTCTGGCACGTCGCCAGCGAGTTCTACACCTGTCCGCTGGCGATGAGTGACGGCGCCGCCACCGCGCTCAAGGCCGCAGGCGCGCAGGCGCTGGTCGAGCGCGCGCTGCCGCGCCTCCTGTCCCGCGATCCGGCCACGCTCTGGCTGTCCGGCCAGTGGATGACGGAGACCGCCGGCGGCTCGGACGTGGCGCGCACCGGCACGGTGGCGCGGCGCGATGGCGACGGTGCGTGGCGGCTGCACGGGCGCAAGTGGTTCAGCTCCGCCGTCGTCGGCGACATGGCGCTGGCGCTGGCGCTGGCGCGTCCGGAAGGCGCGCCGGACGCGCTGGCGCTCTTCTACGTGGAATCGCGCGACGCCGCGGGGTGCTGGAATGGCATCCGCATCGACCGCCTCAAGGACAAGCTGGGCACGCGCGAACTGCCGACCGCGGAAATCCACCTCGAGGGCACGCGCGCCGAACTGGTCGGCGATGCCGCCCACGGCGTGCGCCTGATCGCGCCGGTGCTCAACGTGACGCGCACCTGGAACGCGGTCTGCGCGCTGGCGACGATGCGCCGTTGCCTGGCGCTGGCCGTCGATTACGCGGCGAAGCGGCAGGTCTTCGGCGCGGCGCTCGCCGAGCAGCCGCTGCACCGTGCAACGCTCGCCGGGCTGGCGGCTTCGTTCGAGGCCGCCTTCCACCTCGTGTTCCACGTCGTCGCCCTGCTCGGCCGCGTCGAGCACGGCGACGATGCGGATCGCGACCTGCTGCGCGTGCTGACGCCGCTGGCCAAGCTCTGGACCGGCAAGCTGGCGGTCGCCATCGCCTCGGAAACCTGCGAGGCCTTCGGTGGCGCCGGCTACATCGAGAACACGGGCATCCCGCAACTCCTGCGCGATGCGCAGGTGTATCCGATCTGGGAGGGCACCACCAACGTGCTGGCGCTGGACACGCTGCGCGCGCTGGGCGCGGTCGGCTTCGCGCCGCTCCGGCGCGGCGCCGAGGCGCTGCTCGGCGAGGCCGGCGCGGATCCGCACGGCGTGCTCGCCACCCTGGTCGAAGCCGAGCACTGGCTGGGGCGCCACGCCAGCGACCGCGACCTGCTGCAGGCGAGCGCGCGCCCACTGGCCTTCACGCTGGCACGGACCTTCGCCGCCGCCCTGCTCGCCCGTCACGCCGCCTGGGCACACGGCCAAGGCGACCGGCGTCCCGCGGCGGCGCTGCAGCTGTTCGCGGCCGATGGCCTGTCCCGCCTCGGCGCGCCGGACATGGACGCGATCGGCCTGCTCGCCGACAATCGCGGCTGATGCGGCCCAGCGCCGACCACGGACCCGACCATGCAGCACCTCGTCATCGTCACCACCGGCGGCACCATCGACAAGATCTACTTCGACGACAAGTCGACCTACCAGATCGGCGAGCCGCAGATCGGCGAGATCCTGTCGGCGCTTGGCGTCGCCTTCAGCTTCGAGGTGGTGCCGGTGTTGCGCAAGGACAGCCTGCACATGGACGCCCATGACCGCGCCGCCATCCATGCCGCGATCGCGGCCCGGGAACACCGCCACGTGCTGGTCACGCACGGCACCGACACCATGGTGGAAACGGCGCGCGCACTGGCCGACATCCGCGGCAAGGTGATCGTGCTGACCGGCGCGCTCAATCCGGCCCTGTTCAAGGGTTCGGACGCGGTGTTCAACGTCGGCTGCGCGGTGGGCGCGGTGCAGAGCCTGCCGGACGGCGTCTACATCGCCATGAACGGGCGGGTGTGGGATCCGGGCGCGGTGCGCAAGAACCGCGACGCCAACCGCTTCGAGGCGGTCGAGCCGCCCGGCCTCAGCGCCGGCCGCTGAACATCCGCACCTGCTTCGGCTTGCGTGACCACAGCAGCAGGGTCAGCACCAGCAACAGCGGCGGCGCCCAGTACATCAGCTTCAGCCAGCGATGCTGCGCGTTCCAGGTGCTGTTGAAGATGACGTCCATGGCCGCGGTGGCCTCTTCATCGAGTTCGGCGAAGCCTTCCGCGAAGGCGGCGGCGAGGCGCCGTTCCCCGAACGCCTGCAGCGCCGGCAGCGCCGCGTCGAGCGGGGCGCCGAGGACGATGTAGGTGGTCGCGAGCGGCGCCTCGTGGCGCGCGGAAACCGCGATCTGCGCGCCGATGCCGGGCAGCCGCGGCAGCGCGCCCCACACGACCAGATCGTAGCCGAGGGTCAGCACGAACAGGACCAGCGCAATCAGGTGCAGCCTGCGTCTCATCGCCTGCGCTCCGGGAATGCGGTTCCACGAGTGCCGCGGAACCGCTTCAAGGCCCGCATCCTAAACGAAAAATCCGCGACGCCGCGCTCAGTACATCATGCCGGTTTCCAGGCGCGCCTCGTCGGACATCATCGTCTGGTTCCATGGCGGATCGAACACCAGCTCGACGTCGGTCTCGGTGACGGTCGGAATCATCGCGAGCTTTTCCTGCACGTCGGCGACCAGGATGTCACCCATGCCGCAGCCCGGCGCGGTCAGCGTCATGCGGATCTCGACCTTGCGGTTGCCGTCGGGCAGGTGCTCCAGCACGCAGTCGTAGACGAGACCGAGATCGACAATGTTGATCGGGATCTCCGGATCAAAGCAGGTGCGCAGCTGCTGCCAGATGAGCTTCTCCACGTCCGCATCGCCGGCATTCTCGGCCAGCTCCAGCGGCGGCGGCGGCTCCTTGCCGAGGGCATCGGCATCCTCGCCGCTGATGCGGAAGAGATTGCCGTCCACGTAAACCGTGAAGCTGCCGCCCAGCGCCTGCGTGATGTAGCCCACCTGCCCCGCCGGCAGCACCACCTCGGTGCCGTGCGGCACCATCACGGCGGCGCATTCGCGCTCGAGGCGGATGGGTTCGGAGGTGCGGCTGAAACTCATGGAGGCGCCTGGAGAAATGATGGAAATGCGGACTGCACCCGCCATTATCGCGCGCATCGGCGCCGGCGGGCTGACCCAGGTCAGGTCGTGGCGCGGGGGTGGCGCTTCAAGGGCGTGTGGCCCTGCACGGAAGCCGCCGCGTCGCGCGGTCGCCTGCACGCAGGCTCCTGCAACCGCGTTGTAGGAGCGACCGTGGTCGCGACCGGCATTCTGCCGCTCGGCTCAGACCACGATGTTGACGATCTTGCCCGGCACCACGATCACCTTCCTCGGCGGGGCGCCGGCGAGAAAGGCGGCCACCTTCGGGTCGGCCAGTGCCTGGCGCTCGACCTCCTCGCGCGAGGCCGCCACCGGCGCCTCGATGGTGCCGCGGAGCTTGCCGTTGACCTGCACCGCCAGCGTCACCGCGTCCTTCTCCAGCGCCGCCTTGTCCACCTGCGGCCAGGGCTGGTCCTCGATCAGCGTTTCGGCGTTGCCGAGCAGCTGCCACAGCGCGTGCGCGATGTGCGGGGTGACGGGATTCAGCAGCAGCACCATGGCTTCCAGCGCCTCGTGCTTCACCGCGCGGCCGGCCTCGCTCGCATCATCGAAGCGGCCGATGGCGTTCAGCAGCTCCATCAGCGCGGCGATGGCGGTATTGAAGGCGTAGCGGCGGCCGATGTCGTCGGAAACCTTGCGGATGGTTTCGTGCACCTGGCGGCGCAGCGTGCGCTGCGCAGGGCTGAGGGCTGAGGGCTGAGGGCTGGGCGCGATGTCACCGTCAGACTGCGCCAAAGCCACTTCGCGCCACAACCGGCGCAGGAAGCGCGCCATGCCCTCGACGCCCGCCTCGTTCCATTCCAGCGACTGGTCGGGCGGCGCCGCGAACATGGAGAACAGGCGCACGGTATCCGCGCCGTAGCGGGCGACCATCGATTCGGGATCGACGCCGTTGTTGCGCGACTTGGACATCTTCTCGACGCCGCCGATCTCCACCGGCTGGCCGTCCGCCTGGAGCGCCGCGCCGGTCACGCGGCCCTTGTCGTCGCGGCGGACCTCCACCTCGGCCGGGTTGAACCAGTCGCGGTTGCCGGTCGGCGATTCGCGGTAATAGGTGTCGGCGATCACCATGCCCTGGCAGAGCAGGTTGCTGGCCGGCTCGTCGGAGTGCACCAGGCCCGCGTCGCGCAGGAGCTTGTGGTAGAAGCGGAAATACAGGAGATGCAGGATGGCGTGCTCGATGCCGCCGATGTACTGGTCGACCGGGAGCCAGTAGTTGGCGCGGTCGTCGACCATGTCGGTGGCGCCGGGGCTGGTGTAGCGCGCGTAGTACCAGCTCGACTCCATGAAGGTGTCGAAGGTGTCGGTCTCGCGCTCGGCCGGCCCGCCGCACTCCGGGCAGCTGGTGCGGCGCCATTCCGGGTCCGCCTTGATGGGCGACTTCACCCCCGTAAACTCGACGTCCTCGGGCAGCACCACCGGAAGCTGGTCCTCGGGCACCGGCACCGCGCCGCAGGCGGTGCAATGGATGATCGGAATCGGGCAGCCCCAGTAGCGCTGGCGGGACACGCCCCAGTCGCGCAGGCGGTAGTTGACGCGGCGCCGGCCGCTGCCTTCGCGTTCGAAGCGGGCGGCCAGCGCCTCGAAGGCGCCGCGGTAGTCCAGGCCGTCGTACTCGCCCGAGTTGACGAGGGTTCCGTACTCGGTCCAGGCGCCCTTCTCGATGATGTCCCGCTCGAATTCCTCGACGATGCTGAGCGCGGGACCGGGTTCGAAGGGGTCGATGGCGCGGCCTTCGCCGAGCGCCGCCGTCATGGCGTCGGTGTTGGCGGCGGCGTCGCGGCCAAGTTCACGGATCGCGTCGCGCACCGGATCGGAGACGATCACCATGCGGATCAGCAGGTCGTACTTGCTGGCGAACTCCCAGTCACGCTGGTCGTGCGCCGGCACCGCCATCACCGCGCCGGTGCCGTAGCCCATCAGCACGAAATTGGCGATCCAGACCGGCAGTTCCTCGCCGGTCACCGGATGGATCGCGGTGAGGCCGGTGTCGATGCCCTTCTTCTCGGCGGTCTCGACGTCCGCCAGCGCGGTGCCGCCGTGGCGGCATTCCTCGATGAAGGCGGCCACCAGCGGCTTGTCCTGTGCGGCCTTGCGCGCCAGCGGGTGCTCGGCGGCGATGGCGAGGTAGGTCACGCCCATCAGCGTGTCAGGGCGCGTGGTGAAGACGGTGAGCGGCTCGGCGTCGCCTTCGACTCGGAACTGGATCTCCAGCCCCTCGGAACGGCCGATCCAGTTGCGCTGCATGGTCTTGACCGCCTCCGGCCAGCCAGGCAGCGAATCCAGCCCTTCCAGCAGCTCGTCGGCATAATCGGTGATCTTCAGGAACCACTGCGGGATCTCGCGCTTCTCGACCACCGCACCGGTGCGCCAGCCGCGGCCGTCGATCACCTGCTCGTTGGCGAGCACGGTCTGGTCGACCGGATCCCAGTTCACCACCGACTGCTTGCGATAGGCGAGGCCCTTGCGGAACAGGCGCACGAACATGCGCTGCTCGTGGACGTAGTAGTCCGGGCGGCAGGTGGCGAACTCGCGCGACCAGTCGATCGCGTAGCCCATCGCCTTCAGCTGTGCGCGCATGTGCTCGATGTTGGCGTAGGTCCACTTCGCCGGCGCCGTGTGGTGCCTGATCGCGGCATTCTCCGCCGGCAGGCCGAAGGCGTCCCAGCCCATCGGCTGCAGCACGTTCTTCCCCTGCATGCGCTGGTAGCGGCTGATCACGTCGCCGATGGTGTAGTTGCGCACGTGCCCCATGTGCAGCGCGCCGGACGGGTACGGCAGCATCGCCAGGCAGTAGAACTTGGGCTTGGCCGACGCCTCGTCGACGACGAAGGCGCGCGTCTCGTCCCAGAATTTCCGTGCAGCGGCTTCGACCGCCTGCGGCTCGTAGGTCTCGTGCATGCGTTTGGCCGCGCGGGAGCCGCGCGACCCCTTGAGGTTGGAAGAAGGCCAGCCTATCGCAGTGCAGCATCGGCGCCAAATACCCCGGCGTGCGTCGCATCGGAGCGGCCCCGTCCGAGCCGAGCCGTGCGACTTTCCATGCCATTCCCGCGCAGCCCGGAATGCTCCCGCGCAATGGAAGGATCAGGATGGATCCCGGCCTGCGCCGGGATGACGAACTCTGGGTGGCCTCACGTGGGCTTCAGCCCGATGCTCTCCGCATCACGCCCGAAGGCCGCCGTGGGAGCGGCTTCAGCCGCGATGCCTCCCGATCCCCGATCCCGGCCCCTCAGCGCGGCTCCACAGCCGCCTTGCGCTTCGCCATGTGGCGCAGATAATCCAGCAGCGCATCCAGGTCCGCATCCGGCAACACCGATGCGGCGAAACCGGGCATGCGCGCTTCCGGCCAGTGCCGCAGCGACTGCGGATCACGGATGTAGCGGCGCAGGAAGGCCGCTTGCATGTACTCGGTCGGGCTGTGGGGAATATTGAGGTCCGGCCCCATGCGCGCGGCGCCGGCGCCGTTCAGGGTATGGCAGGCGAGGCAGGTGGTCTGGAACACGGCGAAGCCGCGGCGTACGGGGCTGCCTGCGTCCAGCGACGGATCGGGCAGGAGCGCGGGGAAGCGCTCGGCCACCGGCGCGAGCCGGCGGATGGCGGCGATCTGGTAGGGCCACTGTTCCGGGCCGATGCCGGCCGCCGCGGGCTCGATCCAGACCAGGTAGAAGGGGCCGGCGCTGGCCTCCTTGCCAGGCAGCTTCGGCCACGGCCGCGCCGGGTCCTCGATCGCGAGCCACGGCGCGCTGCCGCGCGCGTCGAGCAGCACGGCGGCCGGGATCTCGGCGGCGAAGCCGTCCAGCGCCACGAACTGCAGGTGATCGCCGGCGCCGATGCCGACCAGGAGGTCGCGCAGCGGCAGCGCGCGGTAGCGCATCGCGCGTCCATAGGCGACATCGGCGGCGATCGCCACCTCCCGCACGTCCGGACGCGCCAGCAGCGCCGCGGCATCGATCGTGCGTGGCGCGCCGCCGAGCTCCAGCACCAGTCCCGCGGCATGGGCACAGGTACAACCGAGCACCAGGACGGCAAGCAGGCCGACGATCCGCGTCATCGCGAAAACCTCAACGCAAGGGCAATGCCGAGTGTAGCGCCGGCAGCGACGCCGGGCGGGCGCTGGCACAATGGCGCATTCGCCGATTCCTGGAGCCGCACGATGTCCACTCCCCTGCCCTCGCCGCACGTATTCGACGCCACCGAAGCGAATTTCCAGACCGAGGTGCTCGATGCCTCGTTCCAGCAGGCGGTGCTGGTGGACCTCTGGGCCACCTGGTGCGGACCGTGCAAGACGCTCGGGCCGCTGCTGGAGAAGGTGGTCGACAGCTTCAACGGGTCGCTGCGGCTGGCCAAGGTGGATGTCGACAAGGAGCAGGCGCTGGCCGCCTCGTTCGGCGTGCGCAGCATCCCGACCGTGG
This sequence comes from Lysobacterales bacterium, assembly GCA_017305135.1. Taxonomy (GTDB): domain Bacteria; phylum Pseudomonadota; class Gammaproteobacteria; order Xanthomonadales; family Rhodanobacteraceae; genus Dokdonella_A. The sequence continues at coordinate 45,581 of JAFKNA010000009.1, forward strand.
TGCTGATCCGCGAGGGGCAACTGGTCGACGCCTTCACCGGCGCGCTGCCGGAAGGGCAGATCCGCGAGTTCCTGCTGCGCCACGTGCAGCCCGCCGAGGCCGCTCCGGAGGCGGACGCCGCGCCCGCCGCGCCGCCGGAGGAGCCCGAGCAGGCGATCGCGCGCCTGCAGCAGGAAATCGCCGCCGCGCCGGATCGCGCGGAGCTCAAGCTCGACCTCGCGGTGGCGCAGATGCAGGCCGGCAACGCGGAAGGCGCCGAGGCCCTGCTCGACGCGCTTCCCGCCAATCTTGCCAGCGACGACCGCGCGCGCCGGCTGCGCGGCGAGCTGGAGTTCGCCAGCGCGCTCAAGGATGCGCCGCCGCTGGAGGAACTCGAGGCGCGGGTGGCGCGCGATCCGGCCGACTTCGAGGCGCGCGATCTCCTCGGCGTACGGCTCCTGATCAATGGCCAGGCTGCCGCGGCGCTGGACCAGTTCATCGAAATCCTGCGCGCGAACCGACACTGGAACGATGACCAGGCGAGGAAGCGCCTGGTGGCCGCCTTCCAGGTGATCGGCGATGAGGATCTGGTCGGCACCTACCGCCGCCGCATGTCCTCGCTCCTGTTCTGACTCAGAGCTTGGCGCATCGATCCGGCCGCGCCGACCCGCCTTCGATGAAGCGCCCCGTCACCCCGCGCCTCATGCGCATCGGCATGAACCTGTGGCCGCCGTTCCTCTTCGCCGGCATCCGCGTGCTGGAGATCGGCGCGGACTGGCGCCATGCCCGCGTGGTGCTGAAGAAGCGCTGGTACAACCGCAACTACGTCGGCACCCAGTACGGCGGGAGCCTGTTCTCGATGACCGATCCGTTCTGGATGGTGCTGGTGATGCACGGCCTCGGCCCGGACTACATCGTCTGGGACAAGGCGGCGGAGATCGAATTCGTGGCGCCCGGCCGCGAGGATGTGCACGCCGAGTTCCACATCGACGATGCGATGCTGGAGGAGCTTCGCGCCGCCACCGCCGGCGGGGACAAGGTGCTGCGCTGGTACGAGACGCCCGTGACGACCGCCGCCGGCGAAACGATCGCGATCGTTCGCAAGCAGCTGTACGTGCGGCGCAAGCAGGAACGCGGCGGCGCCTGATCGCGTGGCGAAAATGCATGTACCCTCTGCCGGGGGTACATCGATGGAGGGGCGACCATGGCCAGCGCCAGCAGCGAAACCGACGACGGGCAGATGACCGGCGCCGCGACCGCCGATCCGGCCAACCAGCAGAAACCGGTCAGCGAAGTGCTGGGGAGCGTGCACACCACCAACTTCCCCGACCTCCTGCGCCAGCTCGGCGGCTGCCTGCTGGTCAGCACCTACCAGGCCGGCAAGCTGGTGATCCTGCGCCCGGACGGCGCCAGCATCAACACGCACTTCCGCACCTTCAACCGGCCGATGGGCATGGCCGCCGACGGCGAGCGCCTGGCGCTCGGCGCGCACATCGAGATCATCGAATTCCGCAACATGCCGGCGGTCGCGCGCCGCCTGCAGGATCCGCCGCGCCACGACGCGGTGTTCCTGGCGCGGCGCGGGCACATCACCGGCGCCATCGACATCCACGAGATGGCCTGGGACAAAGGCGGCGAACTGTGGTTCGTCAACACGCTGTTCTCCTGCCTGTGCACGCTGGACGGGAAGTCGAGCTTCGTGCCGCGCTGGCGCCCGTCCTTCGTGACCAGCTACGCGCCGGAGGATCGCTGCCATCTCAACGGCCTCGGCCTGCGCGACGGGCGGCCGCGCTATCTCACCGCGCTCGGGGAAACCGATACGCCGCAGGGCTGGCGCGCCAACAAGCGCGACGGCGGCCTGCTGATCGACATGGCGGCCGACCGGGTGATCGCGCGCGGCCTGTCGATGCCGCATTCGCCGCGCTGGTACGACGGCCGCCTGTGGGTGCTGGAGTCCGGCCGCGGCGCGCTGGTCACCGTCGATCCCAAGAGCGGCGCGAAGACCGACGTGGCGCGCGTGCCGGGGTTCGCGCGCGGGCTGGACTTCATCGGCCCGGTGGCCTTCATCGGCCTCTCGCAACTGCGCGAGAGCAATGCCTTCACCGACATCGAGATCACCGAGGCCAATGCCGACCGCCAGAGCGGCGTGTGGGCGGTGCACATCGGCACCGGCAACACCATCGGCCTGCTCAAGTTCACCGGCGGCGTGCAGGAGATCTTCGCCGTGCAGGCGCTGGCCGGCACGCTGTTCCCGGAGGTGATCCACGAGGGCGAGTTCCTGCGCACCTCCTATGCGCTCCCGGACGAGGCACTGCGCGAAGTCGCGTTCACGCCTCCGCCGGCGACCGCGGAGACGGCGCCATGAGCGATGGCGGCGAGCGTGACCTGTTCCGCTTCGTCGAGGACTGGCAGGCCCTGCAGCCGGCCGCCGCCGAGGCGATCCGCGCCTTCTGGCTCGGCGAAGGCGCGCTGGCGGACGAGGCGGGCATGGAGCAGCGCCTGCCGCAGGTGGTGATGCACGCGCTCGATCCCGAGGGGCGCGTGGCTGGCGTCTGCACCGCCGTCGCCATCGTCCCGCCACGCCTCGGCCAGCCGGTCTACTACTGGCGCACCTTCGTCGGCGCCGCCTGGCGCTCCAGCAGCCTGGTGATGCGCCTCCTGAAGCGCTCGGCCGCGCTGCTGGAGGAGCATGCGCGGAGCAACGGCTACCCCTGCATCGGCATCCTGCTGGAACTGGAGAATGCGCGCTTCAGCGTGCGCGGCCGCGCCGCGGCCTGGTACAACCCGCCCTTCGTCTACATCGGCCAGAGCCCGCGCGGGCTCGACCTCAGGGTGATGTACTTCAAGGGTGCCCGCCTCAAGGCGCGCGCCCCGGCGGCCGGCGCGGGCTGAGGTCGCGCCGCCAGTCGTACGGAGAGGAGCCTGCGTGCAGGCGGCTCGGGGTTGCGCGCGTGCGACGCCCAGGTCGCGACCACGGTCGCTCCTACACTCGGATGTCGTCGCGGGTCGCCGGCGGGGTGGGCTCCTGCGGAATCATGGCACCGTCGCATGCAGGACAGGTCCGGCATGAGCCGATCAGGCGCCCCCGGCCTGGTCTAGAATCGGCCATGGTTCTGACACGGAACGCCATGGCCGAAACGACAGGGTTCTCGATTCCCGGCTATCGCATCCTGCGGCGGCTCGGTCGCGGCGGCATGGCCACCGTCTATCTTGCCGCGCAGGAATCGCTCAATCGCCTCGTCGCGATCAAGATCCTCACCGGCGGTCGCGAGCCGGATGCGGAGCTGGTCGGCCGCTTCCGCAACGAAGCGCACACCATCGCGCAGCTCGACCATCCGCACATCGTCGGCATCTACGACGTCGGCCAGACCTCGCGCGGCGAGATCTACTACTCGATGCCCTACCTGCCGAACGGCGATCTCGCCAGCCGCGACCTGCGCGAGCATCCGCTGGAACTGCTCGCCGTCGTGCGCGCGCTGGCGGTGGCGCTCGGGCACGCGCACGAGCACGGCATCGTGCATCGGGACGTGAAGCCCGAGAACGTCCTCTTCGACCAGCTCGATCGCCCGCTGCTCGCCGATTTCGGCATCGCCACCAGCGGCAACGGCCATCCGCGCATCACGCGCGACGGCGCGACGATCGGCTCCTCGGGCTACATGAGCCCGGAGCAGGCGCGCGGGCAGCCGATCGACGGCCGCTCCGATTTCTACAGCCTCGGCGTGGTCTGCTACGAGCTGCTGACCGGCGAGCTCCCGTTCCGCGGGCCGGACGCGCTCTCGATCGCCCTCGCCCACGTCGAGCGGCCGGTGCCGCGCCTGCCGCTGACGCGGCGCGCCTGGCAGCCCTTCATCGACAAGGCGATGGCCAAGCAGGCCGATGCGCGCTTCCAGAGCGCCGACGAGGTCATCGCTGCGCTCGACATCGTCGAGCGCCAGTTGCAGGAACCCGCCGCCGAGGGCCTGTCGCGCTGGTGGCGCAGGATCGTCGAGCGCATCGTCGCGGTTCCGCGCGGCGCCCGCACGGCGGTGCTCGCGGCCCTGCTCCTCGCCGCGCTCGCCGGACTGGTGGCGCTGCTGCCACGCGAACCGGAGCGCGCCGCCGCGCCGGCCATGATACGCCCGGCTGCAGCCGGCACCGGTGCCGAGCCGGCGCCCGCAGGCGGCGCTGGGGCGGACACCGCGGCCGACGCGCCCGCCGCGGACCACGCCGACCAGCTCGCGCTGGCCGCGGAGCTGCTCGCCGATGGCCATCTCCTCGCGCCGAAGGGAGAAAACGCGGCCGCCGTCTACCTTGACGTGCTCGCCGCCGAACCCGGCCAGGAGGAGGCCGTCGCCGGCGTCCGCCGCATCCTGGAGCGCCTGGGTGCCACCGCGGCGCGTGCGATCGAGGCGGGCAAGGGCGCCGATGCGGTGCCGCCGATGAAGCAGGGCATCGAGCTCGGCGGCGAGGCGAAGCTGCTGGCGAGTTCCGCCTTCGCCGCGTTCATCGCGCCGATCCGCGCCGCCGTCGAGAAGCGGCGCAAGCAGCCGCGTGGTGCCCTCGATGCCGCCGCGCTGGCCGACCTCGAAGCGCTGCTCCCTACCCTGGGGCGACTCGACCCGGGCCTCGCCGAAGGCGTGCGCACCGACATCGGCGCGCCCGCCCGGCTGCTCGCCGAAGGCGGACGCTTCCGCGACCCGCGCGGCCCGGCGATGGTGCTGCTGCCGGCCACGACGACCCGGGCGGCAATGGCGGTGTCGGTGGATCCGGTCGGTCGCGCCGACTATGCGCGGTTCGCCGCTGCCACCGGGCGCGTCCCGGCGCGCTGCCGCAGCTCGCCGGGATTGTTCGCACGCTCCAAGGGCCTGGACTGGCGTCGCCCCGGCTTTTCCCAGGGCGACGCCGACGCCGTGACCTGCGTGAGCTGGGACGATGCCGCGGCCTACGCCGAATGGCAGGGCCGCCAAAGCGGTGCGCGCTACCGGTTGCCGAGCCGCCAGGAATGGCTTGCGATCACTGCTGGCGCGGGGGATTCCTGCGGCAGTGCCTGCGGCCGCGAGGGCACCGCGCCGGCGGCGAGCCTCGCCGCCACGCGCCAGGGCGTGCGCGGCCTGTTCGGCAACGTCAGCCAGTGGATTGGCGGCTGCGCCGGCAAGGGACGCGACGGGAGCTGTGCCGAGCGCGAATACCGCGGCCGCTCCTGGCACGACGGCAAGCGCACTGCGCTGGATCACGCCGGCCGCGCGGACGGCGACATCGGCTATGCCACGGTCGGCTTCCGGCTGGTGCGCGAGCTGCCACGCGGGCGATGATGGGGATTCCTGAGCGGAAGGCGCCGTCCATGCGACCCCTGCACGTCCAGCGCTATCTCCTGACCGGGCTGTTGACCTTCATCCCGATCTGGCTGACCTGGATCGTCTTCAAGGCGATCTTCTCGCTGCTGTCGGAGATCAACCTGCCCTGGGTGGCGGCGCTGTTCGAAGCGCTCGCGCTGCGCTTTCCCGACGCGCTGGGCTCCATCAACCAGGGCTGGCTGACCTCACTGCTGGCCTTCGTCGCCACGCTGGCGACGCTCTACCTGATGGGCTTCGCCGCCAACCGTGTCTTCGGGCGGCGCCTGCTCGCCGGCTTCGAGCGCCTGATCGGGCGCATCCCGCTGGCGCACACGATCTACAGCGGCAGCAAGAAGCTGATGGGCATGCTGCAGCAGAAGCCCGAAGGCACCCAGCGCGTGGTGCTGATCGAGTTCCCCTCGCGCGGCCTCAAGGCGGTCGGCTTCGTCACGCGCACCTTCCGCGACGCTAATGGAGCGGAACTCGCCGCGGTGTACGTGCCGACCACGCCCAACCCGACCGGCGGCTACCTGGAGATCGTGCCGCTGGACAGCCTGGTGGCGACCGACTGGAGCGTGGACCAGGCCATGGCCTTCATCCTCTCCGCCGGCGCGGTGGTGCCGGACACGCTGGCATTTCCCGTCGTGCCCACGGCGGCATCGACCGCTTCGCCACCGGCAAGCACGCGCTGACCTGACAAGCCGGGTCGCCTGCACGCAGGCTCCTTCGGAACGGCCCCTGTAGGAGCGAGCGTGCTCGCGACCAGACCCCGCACGAAACCTTGCACCGCCGCCCGGCGAGGATTCCCCCCGCCCGCCGGCGGTTGCGAAAGGCCGTTGCCATCTCCACCTTGAACCGGTTACTGGCGCAATGACCTTCGACACTGTACGCGCCGGCTGCCGCCGCTAGCCTTGCGCGGCCATGGCGCGCAGCCGCGCCTGCGTTCGCCGCCAGGCTGCGCGCGCAGTCTTCCCAGGCACCCCGCCGTCCACATCCGGAGCATTCACCGATGCGCAAACACCTGACCCGCTCGCTCGCCCTCGCCATCGGCGCGGCCCTTTCCGCCAGCGCCATCGGCGCCACCCAGGCGCCGTCCTTCAACATCACGGACCTGGACAAGGACATCAGCCCCTGCACCGATTTCAACGGCTTCGTGAACGCGAAGTGGGTCGCCGCCAATCCGATCCCCGCCGACCGCACGCGCTGGGGCGCCTTCGACGAACTGCGCGAGCACAGCCTGGAAACCCAGCACGCGATCGTCGAGAAGGCCTCGCGCGATGCCGCCACGGCCAAGCCGACGACGATCGCACAGAAGGTCGGCGGCTTCTACCGCTCGGGCATGGACGAGGCGGCGATCGAGAAGGCCGGGATCACGCCGCTGAAGCCCGAGCTGGACCGGATCGCCACGCTTAAGACGCCAGCGGAAATCGCCGCCTACCTCAATGACAGCTTCGCGCGCGGCCAGGGCACGCTGTTCTTCGTCGGCCCGGCGGCCGATTTCAAGAACTCCAGGATGCAGATCGCCTACGCCTTCCAGGGCGGACTCGGCCTGCCCACGCGCGACTACTACGACAAGCCCGAGCACGCGGCAATCCGCGACGCCTACAAGGCGCACATCGCGAAGATGCTCGAACTCGCCGGCGCCAAGGCGGCGGACGCCGGCAAGGCCGCCGACCAGGTGCTCGCCTTCGAGACGCGCCTCGCCAAGGCCTCGCTGGCGCCGGTCGAGCTGCGCACGCCGGAGAACCAGTACCACTTCGTGACGCTCGCGGACGCGGACAAGCTGACGCCGAATCTCTCGTGGACGAAGTTCTTCGCCGCGCAGAAGGCCGACATCAAGGACGGCTTCTCGCTGTCGCAGCCGAAGTTCTTCAAGGAAGTCGACACGATGCTGGCGGAGGTGCCGGCCGCGGAGTGGCAGGCGTACCTGCGCTTCCATGCCGTCGACAATGCCGCGCCCTACCTCTCGAAGGCGTTCGCGACGCAGCATTTCGAGTTCCACAACAAGACGCTCAACGGCCAGAAGGAGCAGGAGCCGCGCTGGAAGCGTGTGCTGGCGGCGGTCAATGACGGCATGGGCATGGGGCTCGGCGAACTCTACGTCGCCGAGGCCTTTCCGCCCGAATCCAAGGCGCGCGCGATGGTGCTGGTCGACAACGTCAAGGCGGCGCTCAAGACCCGCATCGAGCACCTCGACTGGATGAGCGATGCCACCAAGCAGAAGGCGCTGGAGAAGTGGGCCACCTTCCTGCCCAAGATCGGCTATCCGGAGAAATGGCGCGACTGGTCGGGCCTCGAGATCCAGCCCGACGACTACTTCGCCAACGTCGAGGCGGCGACCCGCTACGACTACGACTACGAGATCGCCAAGGTCGGCAAGCCCAGCGACCGCATGGAATGGGGCATGACGCCGCAGACGGTCAACGCCTACTACAACCCGCTGGACAACACCATCAACTTCCCGGCCGCGATCCTGCAGCCGCCCTTCTTCGACGCCAAGGCGGACGACGCCCTCAACTACGGCGGCATCGGCGCGGTGATCGGCCACGAGGCCATCCACGGCTTCGACGACGAGGGCAGCCAGTTCGATGCCGAGGGCAACAACAGCAACTGGTGGACGAAGGACGACCGCCAGAAGTTCGAGGCGCGCACCGCCAGGCTGGTCGCGCAGTTCAACGCCTACGAGCCGCTGCCCGGCAAGCACGTCAACGGCGAACTGACGCTCGGCGAGAACATCGCCGACCTCGGCGGCGCCAACGTGGCCTTCGACGCGCTGCAGCTCGCGCTGCAGAAGGATCCGGCCGAATCGAAAGAAAAGATCGATGGCTACACCGAGAACCAGCGTTTCTTCCTCAACTTCGCCCGCATCTGGCGCGGCAGCATCCTGCCGCAGCGCCAGGAAGTGCTGCTGAACTCCGATCCGCACGCGCCGGCGCAGTACCGCGCCATCGCCGCGCCTTCGAACATGCCGGCGTTCGCCGAGGCGTTCTCCTGCAAGAGCGGCGATGCCATGGTGCGCAGCGCCTACACCCAGGTGAAGATCTGGTGACGTGACGGCCGACCCCGGCGGCCGGCCATGCCAACGCGGGGCGCCCGGCGCCCCGCTTCATTCCGGGCCGTGCGCCCGCGGAACAGCAGGTGATCCCATGCATGCAATCCTCTCCCGGCCGCTGGCGCTCGCCATCGGCCTTGCCGTCTCCGGCGCCGCGACGGCCTTTTCCTTCAACGCCGGCGACATCGACCGCGACGCCTCGGCGTGCACCGACCTCAACCAGTTCGTCAACGCGAAGTGGCTGGCCGCCAATCCGGTGCCCGCCGACCGCAGCACCTGGGGCACCTTCGAGCAACTGGATGAAGCGAGCCTCGCCGTGCAGCACCAGCTCGTCGAGGCCGCCGCCAGGGACGCGGACAAGGCGAAGGCGGGCTCGATCGAGCAGAAGATCGGCTGGTTCTTCGGCGCCGGCATGGACACCGCGGCCATCGACAAGGCCGGCCACGCGCCGGTCCAGCCGCTGCTGGACCGGATCGCCGCGCTGAAGACGCCGCAGGAACTGGTCGCGTGGCTGCGCGCCGACTTCGCCGCCGGTCGCGGCATTCCGTTCCGCTTCGGCGGGCGCGCCGACTACAAGAACTCGGAAATGACCATCGCCTACGCCTTCCAGGGCGGCCTGGGCCTTCCCGAGCGGGATTACTACCTCAAGGACACGGCCGACTTCAAGGCCAAGCGCGCCGCCTACCAGGAGCACGTCGCGCGCACGCTGCAACTGGCCGGCACGCCGGCCGCGGCTGCGAAGGAGCAGGCGCAGTGGGTGATGGACTTCGAGACCCGCCTCGCCAAGGCCTCGCTCGGGCGCATCGACCTGCGCAATCCGCAGAACCAGTACCACTTCGTCAGCCTCGAAGAAGCCGCCAAGGCAACGCCGCACTTCGACTGGACGGCGTTCTTCCGCGAGCAGGGCGCCGATGTCGGCAAGGGCTTCTCGCTGTCGCAGCCGAAGTTCTTCGAGGAGCTGGACGCGATGATCGCCGGCGTGCCGATGGCGCACTGGCAGGCGTACCTGCGCTTCCACACCATCGACGACGCCGCGCCCTATCTCTCCGCGCCGTTCGTCGCCGAGCACTTCGCCTTCTACGGCCAGGCCCTGCGCGGGCAGAAGGAACAGAAGCCGCGCTGGAAGCAGGTGCTCGAGGCCACCAACGACGAGATGGGCATGGCGCTCGGCGAGCTCTACGTGGCCAAGGAGTTCCCGCCCGAAGCCAAGCAGCGCGCGCTCGAGCTCGTCCACAACGTGCGCGAGGCGCTGAAGTCACGCATCGAGCACCTGGACTGGATGAGCGCGGAAACCAAGGAGAAGGCGCTGGAGAAGTGGGCCGCGTTCACGCCCAAGATCGGCTACCCGGACAAGTGGCGCGACTGGTCCGGCCTCGCCGTCAAGCCGGGCGACTGGTTCGGCAACGTCACCGCGGCGCAGAAGTTCAACTACGACTGGCGCATGGCCAAGATCGGCAAGCCGGTGGACCGCAACGACTGGGGCATGACCCCGCAGACGGTCAACGCCTACTACAGCCCGACCATGAACGAGATCGTGTTCCCCGCCGCGATCCTGCAGCCGCCGTTCTTCGACGCCAAGGCCGACGACGCGCTCAACTACGGCGGCATCGGCGCCGTGATCGGCCACGAGATGAGCCACGGCTACGACGACCAGGGCAGCCAGTTCGACGCCAAGGGCAACTACAACAACTGGTGGACGGAAGCGGATCGCAAGGCCTTCGATGCCCGCACCGACAAGCTGGTGAAGCAGTTCGACGACTACGTCGCGATCGACGACCTGCACGTCAAGGGCAAGCTGACGCTGGGCGAGAACATCGCCGACCTCGGCGGCCTCGCCACCGCCTACGACGCCCTGCAGATCGCCCTCAAGCAGCATCCCAAGGAAGCGAAGGAGAAGATCGACGGCTTCACCCAGGACCAGCGCTTCTTCCTCAACTGGGCGACGGTGTGGCGCCGCAACTTCCGTCCCGAGGAGCTGAAGCTCCGCCTCAACACCGACCCCCACGCCCCGGCCATGTTCCGCGCCATCGGCGCGCCGTCCAACATGCCGGCGTTTGCCGAGGCCTTCGGCTGCAAGGCGGGCGATGCCATGGTGCGCGGCAAGGATGAGCAGGTGCGGATCTGGTGATTGTTGCATCACGCGGGCGGCGTTGCCGCTCGCGTGCGCTTGGCAATGTTCGTCGAGGCCAGGACTGATCGCTGGCGGTTACCACCCGGCCCGAATGATCCCTCCCGAGCCGTCTCGACAACACGATAATTGAACCTGACCCCGTTGCTTCTGGGCCAATGCTACAAAACTAGACCCGGCCTAAAAGTCCCTTTAGGCGCCTCACTTCTGCAACGAGCAGAGGTATGTCTTGGCGGGCATGAGCAATGAAATCTTGCTCCTTCTCCGTTACGCCAAATAATTCAATGTCTTCTCCACGTCGGCCATCTACAGTCCCGGTTTTTATGAAACTGGAACCACTAGTGTGATCACGACCCTCTACATACGAAATCCACGGTCCAGGCACACATGCTGAACATCGGGCTTCGATCTCCTCCAAGATTTGGTCACTCAACGGAACACTCACCTCACCCTCCATTCAGGCTCTTGATTGTCGGCGCGAATAGACCTCAGCCTTGTTTTGCGTAATTCCGCAAATTAATACAACGATACTACCCACTTGGCCCTCAAGACACCTCTAATCAGATCGACGAATCTCCTTGCTCATATGAGGATTTCCTGAACTACTTCTGTTTCCTCCATTCTCCCAGACTTATCTGGGCCATAAGACGAATCGGGCTCGGTGGTCCGTTCACAACTTCCTCCAAAGCAGATTCTGCCTCATATGGGAATGCATCTAGCAAGTTGACCGCCGCGCTATATCGTACGGCCCGATTTTTGTCCACGAGCAATAGGAGAAGTGCCTCTTCATATCGAAGAGCCCGTAGTTCGTTGAATGCAATGCCAATGAGTTCGTGCGCCTCATTCGCCTTCAGATGATTGCCGTTCTCGAGGGCCTTGCCATAGTCTTTGGCAGCACTGACGTAGTTATGAACAACCGCGTCAATTGCTCCGTTGTGCGTGTTCACTGGTTTCCTCCGAAGTCCCGAAGAACTTGTTTTCCAAACGCCTGCTGATCCTCAAAGGATTGCCCTCGAAGCCACTGCCGAACTGTTATATTGGTTCCGATGGGCTTGGACGAATAAAAGCCGCTGATCTGTCGATGCGTCGCAGCATCGATCCGAACTAGGTTGCCCGTGTTGTGAATGGTTGTGGGACCGAACTGCGCGACATTATTTCTCGTCTGCTCTACGATATGGTGCCAGTGCATGCCTGCTCCTGCGGGTCCTTCAGCTCTTTTGAATGCAGAAAATGATCGGAATCCTTGCAACGCATCTTCCGACACACCCACTGCTTTGAGCGCCCCCCAGCACCAGCCAATCCAGCCCCAAGCACATCCCCACTAAACTGCGATAGCACCATCTGCCACTGAAAGCCATAGAACCCGGCAATCATGTCATAACCCGACCGCTTGGCGACTTCGTTTGCGTAGGCTTCGTTGTACCACGCCCACTCTGCGCCGAGGATGCGGCCGTTCATCGAGGTCGACCAGTCACCAGGCACCGTCGACAAACCGGTTCGGTACGATGCCTCCACCGTCACGGTTTCCAACTGCTGAACTCCCGACTGCCCACCGACGGTCTGGCCACCCGCCCCGATGTCGTCCGCTTGTCGATTCGTTGGCGTTGACGTCGAACCCTTGGAACTCATCGAGTCGGCGCCGTTGGTGCCCGGCAACGCGATGGATGCCGCCTTGCCCCTGTCGCCACTGCTTCGCGTATTGAATGACCCCAGGCTCCGGCTCGACCCATCGGCAAAGTTCGCAGTGACGTCGGCGCACGTCTTGACGTGCGAACCCACACCCGCCTCGCAGAACCCGCTCGGATCCGTGCCCGTGAAGGGGTTGTTCTGCAGGTAGCTGTACGGATTGAGGCTCTGGCTGTTGTTCGGGAACTGGATGACCGGATCGACGCTGAGGAAGCGGCCGAGCTGGTAGTCGTACATGCGCCCGTTCATGTGGATCAGGCGTACGTCGTCGACGTGCTCGTGGCCGGTGAAGCCGCGCAAGGTGGCCGGTTGCAGATCCAGGATGCCGCCGACGCGCTCGATAAAGAAATCTCCGCGCACTTTGCCGAACGCGTCATAGCTGCGGGTCGCCGCGAGCGTGGCGCCGCCGTTGGTCAGCGCCACGCTCGAGCCCAGGCGGTCGCGCAGGTTGGCGTGCACGGTGTCGACACCACTCTTGCGCTCCACCGTCACCGGGCCAAGTTCGTGGCGATCCGTGGTCTGCCCACCTGTCATGCTGCGCTCGAACCCGCGCGGACCAAACCAGGTATTGTGGCTGCTGGCCAGCTCCTTGAAGCGCTGCCCGTTGCTGTCGTAGGCGAACTGCGCCAGCCCAGCACCACTGCGGCTGACTGAACCGCCCCGGGTTTCCCGGAGGCTCCAACTCTTGAGAGGATGGAGCAATGGAAACCCCAAAGAAGAAGTCCCCGACCTACTCGGCGGAAGTGCGCGAGCGCGCCGTTCGCATGGTGTTCGAGCATCGCGGCGAGCACGCCTCGCAGTGGGCTGCGATCCAATCGATCGCCGGCAAGATCGGATGCACTGCGCAAACGCTGTGCAACTGGGTACGCCAAGCCGAGCGTGACCGCGGGCTGCGGCCTGGTGCGACGAGCGAGGAGCAGGCCCGGATCAAGGCCCTGGAGCGCGAGGTGCGCGAGCTGCGCCAGGTCAATGAAATCTTGCGCAAGGCAAGCGCATATTTTTGCCCAGGCGGAGCTCGACCGCCGGTTCAAGCCATGATGGCGTTCATCGACGAGAACAAGGGAGCATACGGGTCGAGCCGATCTGGAAGGTGCTGCCGATCGCCCCGTCGACCTACTACGTGCGTGCTGCCCGGCGAGCCGATCCCGCTACGGCGCCGCCGGGCGCCCGGCGCGACGAACGGCTATGCGTCGATATCCAGCGCGTGTGGGACGAGAACCGACAGGTCTATGGCGTGCGCAAGGTCTGGCGGCAGCTGCGGCGCGAGTCGGTCAGCGTGGCCCGTTGTACGGTGGCGCGACTGATGCGGCGGCTCGGCTTGCGCGGGGTGATCCGCGGCAGGAGCGTGAAGACGACGATCAGCGACAAGATCGTAGCGTGCCCGCTGGACAAGGTGAACCGGCAGTTCCGCACCACACGCCCGAACGCCCTATGGGTCAGTGACTTCACCTATGTCTCCACCTGGCAGGGCTTTGTCTACGTCGCCTTCGTGATCGACGTGTTCGCGCGCCGGATCGTGGGCTGGAAGGTGTCTTCCTCGGCGCGTACCGACTTCGTGCTCGATGCCTTGGAGCAGGCCCTGCACGCCCGCCGAAAAGCAGGCGACGACGCGCTCATCCACCACAGCGACCGCGGGGTTCAATACATCTCGATCCGCTACACCGAGCGGTTGGCCGAGGCCGGTATCGGGCCGTCCGTGGGCAGCGTCGGCGACAGCTACGACAACGCGCTGGCCGAGACCGTCAACGGGTTGTACAAAGCCGAGGTGATCCATCGACAGTCCTGGCGCAATCGTGAGGCCGTGGAGATGGCCACGCTCGACTGGGTGCATTGGTTAAACCATCACCGGCTGCTGGAGCCGATCGGGAACATCCCGCCAGCGGAAGCCGAAGCGGCTTACTATCGGCAACAGGTCGCGCTGCCTGAAGCAGCGTGACTCAAACCAAACAGCCTCCGGGAAATTCGGGGCGGTTCAGTACGATTTCGGCACCTGTCGCTGGATCCACCGGGCAAAGCCGGATCGGTTCGCACGGCGGTAAATTGCCGTTGGGGTCCGAGTCCGGACCCGGCCGGGGGCAGACTTGCCCTTGCGGTGGCGGCGCCATGAAAGCGGTGCAATACATCGCCCCGATCCGGGCCGGCACCAGGAGCTCCTACCTGCCGTCGCTGTCGACGTCGATTGACGTGATCTTGCCGGAGTAGCGAAAATTCGCACCAGAGGGAGGGCCGTTGATAGTGCTGCCCCACGTACCCAAGCCCGTCGCGTTGCCGGTTGCAATCGGCGGAGATCGTGCTTGGCAAGTGCGCGCTGTCACGGCCGACGCCGCGGCGCGGCTTGCAGCCGCGCTCAGGACCAGCGAACGCTTCTGACTCGACCTGCAAGCGGGCTTCGACCTCGAAGAAGCCCAGCTCGCCCTGGGTAGTCGATCAAGCACATCGAGCGCCTGGCTGCCTGATCCCAGTTCGCGGGCACTCCGCCCGTCCAGTGGAGCGCCGCATGGCCACCTCGCGGCTCGTCGGCTGCCTGGAGCAGCATTCCGGCATCGCCAATCCTGTGGGAGCGGCTTCAGCCGCGATGTCCTTCGTGCCGCTCGCCAGGCGCTACGTCCACTTTGTTGCATGCCCGGCCGCGTTGCCTATCATGCAGGAGCTCCGCGTCCACGGAGCGCTCGCCCGCCGAACCCTGAAGGTGAATCGATGAACAAACGCTTGTCCCTGCTTGCCGGCTGCCTGCTCGCCGGCTTCGCCTGCGCCGCGCAGGCGGAAATCGCGCCCTACGTGGAAACCGAACTGCAGGCGCGGTCCAACCTGCTGGTCAACGACGAGGGCTGGAACGTGCCACCCGGCACCTCGTTCAACTCCATCTCGGCCAACCTCAACGACAGCGCGCAGGTGACCTTCACCGCGGGCGTGGTGCCGATCGACGGCGACCTCTCGCGCACCGGCGCGGGCATCTGGCTCGGCGGACACGGCAAGGGCCACTTCGTCGCCATCCACGAGGCGGCCAGCGGCGATCCGGAAGCGACCATGATCATTTCCGACCGGCCGGACATCAACCTGCACGGCTGGCTCGGCTACTACACCAGCGAGGACGGCGGGCCGTACACGCTGCGCCGCTACAACCCCGTCGCTAATGAATCGAACCCGGTCAGCCTGCTGCCGCTGACGCCCAGCTCCATCGCCAACCCGAACATCGGCTCGGATCGCAGCATCGGCTTCAAGGGTCGCTTCGGTCTCGGCTACGGCATCGCGCTGGCGGGCGTGAGCCCGGACGCCGGCGTGCTGTACGCCGTGGACCGGGACGTCGACGCGGCCAGCCCCTATGCCTACATCTATTCGCCGGCCTCCAACGACGCGCACCGGATCGCGGTCAAGGTGAGCACCAGCGATTACAGCCACAACGAAATCCGCATCTTCCGCGGCATGGGCGACAGCGACCTCGTGGTCGCTGACCGCGTCAGCGACGCCGCATCGCCATTCAACAAGTTCGACAACGGCCTCGCCCTCAACAACAAGGATGCCGTGGCGGTCGCCGTGAACCTGGTCGAGGACAACGTGCGCGCGGTGTATCGCTTCGACCCGACGGAGGGCGGCTATGCGGCCACCGAGATCGCCCGCGTCGATGCCTCCGGCCCCGTTCGCGCCATCGACTCCTTCGCTCCCGCCATCAATGAGGATGGCCTGGTGGTGTTCCGCGGCAGCGATGCCGATGGCCAGGCGGTCTTCGCCGGCGACGGCGAGAGCCTGGTGCGCGTGGTCGGCAAGGGCGACCTGGTCGACACCGACCTCGGCCCGGGGCAGCTCGGCCAGCACAATACCAGTCCGGTGTTCAGCGGCGCACCGGCCGTCAACAACCACGGCGACATTGCTTTCGTGGCGGGCCTTCATCCGGAGGGCGACAACCAGGTGGAATGGGGCACGGGCGTGTTCGTGGCCTACGCGGAACGCCCGGAACCGCCGGTGGGCGACGACACCGTCTTCGCCAACGGCTTCGAGCAGGTTCCCGCCGTGGTCGAGTACGCGCACGACGACGGCGACGGCAACACCAACCAGGGTCCGCCCTCGAGCTTTGATCCGGACATGCTGTGGGGCAACTACTTCACCGTGCAACCGGGTGGAGAAGTCGTCACGCGCATCTCGGTCGCCTTCGGCCCGACCTTTCCCTCGCGCGAGCACGGCCCGGTGACGTTCTGGCTGCTCGAAGATATCGACGGTGATGGCGATCCGCGCAACGCGCTTGCGGTCGCAAGCACGCAGGCGACGCCGGATGTGTCCGGCGACACCTTCTTCAGCGTCGAGATTCCGCCGACCCTGGTGCACGGCGCGTTCTTCGTCGGTGCCAGTGCCAAGCTGATGGGCGGCCAGGACAAGCCGGCGCGGGCCGACCGGGACGACCCGGGCACGGCGTCGTGGTTCTGCTACGCGCCGGACATCGCCAGCGTGATCGACGACCTCGCCAGTGCGCCGTTCTGCGGCACCAACACCGCGCCGAACGCGCCGCTGCCGGCGGCGTTCATGGTACGGGCGAGCGCCATTCCCGCGGAGTAGCGGGGAAACGTCAGCCGGGCGTGGCGGCCGGAGCCGCCACGCAGCCTGTGGCAAGATGAAGGCGGTCGGGCGGGATCCCGGCCCTCCCGGCACTCAGGAGGTGCCCTGGAAGTGCCGGGCTCCGGCCCGGCGCTTCCGCCTACGGCGGCGAAGCGGACGTTCGCCGGGCGAGGAACAGCTCGCCCTGCACTGGCACTCCGCGTTCCAGTCGCAGCACCGCCGTCCGCTGCGCGACATCCGTGAATCCGGCCGCGTCGAGGCTGGCGCGCACCGCGTCCACGCCGTGCCGATAGCGTCCGGTTTCCGGCACGAGTTCGACCGGCGCACCGTCGCTGCGTTCAACCGAAAATGCGAAGCTGCCGTCCTCCGCGAGTCGCGCATGCACCGCCTCGAACACCTCGCCGAGCTCGGCGACGTAGACGAACACGTCCGCCGCCACGATCCAGTCCCAGCGCCGGCCGGCCGCGCGCAGGAAGGCGACCAGCTCGGCCTCGTGGAGCTCGCGATAGAGGCCCTTGGCGCGCGCCTGGTCCAGCATGCGCGGTGAAAGATCCACGCCATCGATCTGTCGCCCCGCGCTGGAAAGTTCATGCGCCATGAGGCCGGTGCCGCAGCCAAGGTCCAGCACCTCGCCGGCGTCGCCGCCGTGGGCGCGCAGCAGGTCGGCGAGCTGCGCCGGCGTGGCGTAGTCCAGCCGCTGCAACAGGGTGGACTCGAAGCGTTCGGCGAAGTCGTTGAAGAGCTCGCGGATGAAACCCGATTCGACGTCGGGCGGAAGGTCCCCGGCGAGTGCCGCGTGGTAGTGCGCGACCACGGCGTCGTCGGGATCCAGCGCGAACGCGCGCGCATAGGCATCGCGCGCCTCGTCGAGCTTGCCGCGACGAAGCTCGGCGCGTCCGAGCCATGACCAGCCCAGCGCGTCCGCCTCGTCGGCAGCGGCCAGCACACGCAGCAGGCGGGCGGCTTCATCGGCGTCGACCGCGAGCCAGGCCACGGCATGCTCGATGGCCACGTCACGCCGTCGCGGCGCCAGCTCGAGCGCGCGCCGGCGGCTGGCGAGCGCCGCGGGTGCGTCGCCGAACAGCGCCTGCATGCGCGCAAGACCGCGCCAGGCATCGAGGAGGCGCGGCTCGGCCTCGACCAGCCGCGCATACACGTCCCGCGCCTCGGCATTCCGGCCGATACGGGCCAGCGCGTGGGCACGGTGGAGTTCGAGTGCCGGGTGCGCCGGCGCCAATCCAAGCCCGCGCTCGAACGCCCGCAGCGCCTCGTCGCCCCGGCCAAGTTCAAGCGCCGCGAGCCCGAGCGCATTCCAGGCGGCCACCTGCGACGGCGCCGCCGCGGTGGCGCGCTCGGCCGCGGCACGCGCCTCCTCGTGGCGGCCGACGCCGCGCAGGGCGATCGAGAGGTTCACTTCCAGGTGCGCGTTTCCCGACGACTCCGCAGCCAAGGGTTCGAGCAGCGTCGCCGCTTCGGCATGGCGGCCCTGCTGCAGCAGCAGTGCGGCCAGCTGAAGGGCCGCTCCTGCGAAACCCGCGTCGATGCAGTCGCGATAGGCGGCTTCGGCTTCATCCAGCCGCCCGGCACGATGCGCGGCGTGGGCACGTTCGAGCAAGGCGAGGGCCATCGGTTCTTCCGCGTGGAATCGACTCCGGATGGTAGCAGCCCACTGCGGGCCACCTTTGCGGGCGCCGGGTCGACGGGCGGCGCCCTCGCCAGCGCAAGCCGGTTCAGTCCACGTCCACGCCCGGTGGGCAAGCCTGAGATTCCTGTCGGGAACCGCCGACCCATTGCGAGGAGATCCGATCATGCAATCCCCATCCCGTCATCCGTCTATCGCGCGCGCCTCGCGCGCTCTGAAGCTCCGGCCGGCCGTCCACGCCGCGCTGCTGGTCGCCGCCGCGGCACTCCTGTCGCCGCGTGTCGCACCGGCCGCCGAGTCGTGGCGCGGGCTGGACATCCCGGACTATCCGCAGGCAAGCAACATCCATGTCGAGTCGGACGCTGACGAGTACGAGATCTATTTCCACTCCGAGGACGCCGTGCAAGCGGTGTTCGACTTCTATCGCGCGGCCCTGGAGCGGCAGGGGTTTGCGGTGAAGGACAGCAAGCAGACGAGGCGCGGCCACAAGGCGCGCCTGGTGCGCGGTGCGGGCGGGCCGGAGAACACCATCGAGCTCGACGCCAAGCCCAAGCACGGACGCTACAAGGTCGAGATCGAGTTCGACGAGTGAGCTGGTTGCGGCGTCCATGCTGATCGCCGCCGCAGCGCGGCGCGTGTGGGCTGCGGCGTCCCGTCCGGGCGGCTCCGGCACATCCGGCCGGGGCCGGCCGACCGGACCCGACACGGCGGATTCGGCGCCTTGTCGTGAAGCTGGCGCGACGTGCGACGTTCGTTCCGGTTCACGCCTGTGGCCCGCAGGGGGATAATCCGCGGTTGCCCCGAATTTCCCCTTGCCCATGCCCTTCATTCCCGGCCAGCGCTGGATCTCCAATGCCGAACCCGAACTCGGCCTCGGCACCGTGGTGCGGCGCGATGCGCGCACCGTGCAGGTGCTGTTCGCGACCGCCGGCGTGCTGCGCCACTACGCCATGCATGCCGCGCCGCTGGTGCGCGCCGAGTTCCGCGTCGGCCAGAAGATTTCCGGCCAGAAGCGCAACTTCGTCATCGAGGAAGTCCGCGCCGCGGACGGCCTGATCAGCTACCACGGCGGTGGCTGCGCGCTGTCGGAAGCGGAACTGGACGACACGCAACCGGTCTCGCGCGCCGACGAGCGGCTGCTGTCGGCGCGCATCGACGCCGCCGACCGCTTCGATTTCCGCCACGAGGCGCTGCGTCGGCGCGCCGCCGCGCTGCGCTCGCCGGCCTTCGGCGTGGCCTCGGCGCGGGTCGACCTGATCCCGCACCAGTTGCGGGTGGCCGAGATCGTCGCCGCGCGCCAGCCGCCGCGGGCGCTGCTCGCCGACGAGGTCGGCCTTGGCAAGACCATCGAGGCGGGGCTGATCATCGCGCGCCTGCTCGCCAGCGGACGCGCCAGCCGGGTGCTGGTGCTGGCGCCCGGCAGCCTCACCAGCCAGTGGCTGGTGGAACTGCTGCGCCGCTTCAATCTCGCCTTCGCGCTGTTCGACGAGGAGCGCTGCGAGGCGATCGAGATCGCCGATCCCGCCGCCAATCCCTTCGAGGACGAGCAGTGCATCCTGGCGGAAACCGGCTGGCTCGCCGACGATGCGGAGCGCGCCGCACAGGTCATCGCCGCGGGATGGGACCTGGTGGTGGTCGACGAGGCGCATCACCTGGAATGGGCGCCCGGAGCGGCCAGCGCCGGCTACCTGCTTGTGGAAGGGCTGGCGCGGGTTTCGCCGGGCCTGATCCTGGTCACGGCGACGCCGCAACAGCTCGGCCGCAGCGGGCATTTCGCACGCCTGCGCCTGCTCGATCCCGACCGCTATGCCGAGCTCGACGCCTTCCTCGCGGAAGGCGAGGGCTACGTCGAGCTCTCCGCCATCGCCGCGCAGATCCTCGATGCGCAGGCGCTGGCACCGGCCGCCCACGCGACGCTGGAAGCGCGCTTCGCCGGCGACGGCGAGCTGCTGGCGGTGCTCGCCCGCTACGACGGGGATCGCGCCGCGCATGCGCCGGAGCTGCTCGACGCGCTGATCGACCGCCACGGCACCGGGCGGGTCATGTTCCGCAACCGGCGGGCGCAGATCGGCGGCTTCCCCAGGCGGCTGCCGGAACCGGAGGTGCTCGATGGCGGCGAGCTCGACGAGGTCTCGCGGCAGATGCTGCTGGCCGAATTCCATGCCGACATGCAGGAGCATCCGGCCGCCGTCGAACTCGATTACGGCGCCGACCCGCGCCTGCCCTGGCTGCTCGGCCTGCTGGAACGGCTCGCCGGCGAGAAGCTGCTGCTTATCTGCCGCAGCCAGGCCAAGGTGCTGGCCCTCGAGGCGGCACTCCGCGCGCGCAGCACGGCGCGCGTGGCGCGCTTCCACGAGGGCATGACCATCCTGCAGCGCGACCGCAACGCGGCCTTCTTCGCCGAGGCCGATGGCGCGCGCGTGCTGCTTTGCTCGGAGATCGGCTCGGAAGGCCGCAACTTCCAGTTCGCCCACCGCCTGGTGCTGTGGGACCTGCCGCGCGATCCGGACCTCCTGGAGCAGCGCATCGGGCGCCTGGACCGCATCGGCCAGCGCCACGACATCGTCATCCATGCCGCCGCCTTCAGCGGCACCGCGCAGCACGCGCTGCTGCGCTGGTACGACGACGGCCTGGACGCCCTGCACAGCAGCCCGGCCGATGCCCGCGAGATCCTGCGCCGCTTCGGCACGCGCCTGGTCGCCTGCGCCGAGCGCCACGCGCAAGGCGCCGAGCCCGCCGACGCCGAACTCGACTCGCTGATCGCCGAAACCGCCGCAACAAGGCAGGAACTGGCCGAGCTGGTCAACGCCGGACGCGATCGCCTGCTGGAACTGGCGAGCGAGCGCGGCGCGCGCGAGCAGCACCTGGCGATGGCGCTCCGCGAGCAGGACGAGGACACCGACGCCGACGGATTCATCCTGCAGCTCTTCGAGCAGTTCGGCATCGACGCGGAGGAGACCGCCGCGCGCAGCGTCGTGCTCGATCCCGAATACCTCAGCACGGACGGCTTCCCCGGCCTCAAGGACGGACCGCAACAGGTCACCTTCGCGCGGGCCACGGCGCTGGCGCGGGAGGACCTGCCGCTGCTCCGCCTCGACCATCCGATGGTCGCCGGCGCGCTCGACCTATTGGTGGAAAGCGAGCAGGGCAACGCCGCGGTGCTGGTCGATGGCGCCCTGCCGCCGCGCAGCGCGCTGCTGGAATGCGTGTTCGTGCTCGACTGCGTGGCTGATCGCCGGCTCCACGTCGGCCGCTTCCTGCCGCCCTCGCCGCTCCGCGCCGTGGTCGATACGCGGCTGACGCTCCGCCCCGACTACCGCGCCAGCGCGGCCAGCCTGCAGCACGCACGCGAGCAGCCGCCCGACACGCTGCGCTTCCGGCCGCTGCTGGCCAAGCTGGTGCCGCCGATGCTCGCCGCCTGCGAGACCGAGGCGCGGCGACTCGCATCCACCGAGGTCGGCCGTGCCCTGGCCGCCGCCGAACAGGAGCTCGGCGCCGCCTGCACGCGCCTGGTGGCGCTGGCCCGCGTCAACCCGGCGGTGCGCGAGGAGGAAATCGAGGCGGTGGCGGCGGAACTGGAGGCCGTGCGCGCGGCACTCGCCACCGCCGCGCCGCGGCTCGACGCGGTGCGCTTCGTGTGCAGCCCCGATATCGCCGCCCGGACGTAGGAGAACGGCAGCCATCCCAGCCAACGCCGGACTGAGGAGTTCCCATCACGGGCGCAGGGGAAACTGCCGATGCAGGCCAATGGATGCCCGCTTTCGCGGGCATGACGTCGTGGAGAAGCGAATCCGCCATCGCGGTAGTGCCGACATCATCATTCCGGCGCCGGAATGCGTGCGCGGGATGTCTCAGCCGACCCGGCGCGAAGTCCCAGCGGCGCGGTCAGAACGGCCACACCAGTGGGATCACCGTCAGTACCACCAGGCCGACCAGCAGCGTCAGCGGCGTACCGACGCGGAAGAAATCGGTGAAGCGGTAGCCGCCCGGGCCGTACACCATCATGTTGGTCTGGTAGCCGATCGGGGTGATGAAGCTCGCCGAGGCGGCGTTCATCACCGCGATGATGAAGGGCATGGGGCTGACGCCAAGCTGCTCGGCGGCGGCAAGGCCGATCGGGAACATCAGCACCGCGGTGGCGTTGTTGGTGAGGAGCTCGGTGAACACCACCGTGAGGGCATAGATCAGCACCAACGTCCAGAACGGATCGCCGGCGCTCAGTTGCAGCAGCCCGGCGGCAATCGCCCCTGCCACGCCGGTCTTGGCCAGCGCCGCGCCGATCGCGAAGGCACAGGCGATGACCAGAATCAGCGGGAAGTCCACCGTACGGCGCGCATCGCGCCAGCGGATGCAGCCGGTGGCAAGCAGCGCGATGGTGGCGAGCAGCGCGGACACGAAGATGTCCACCTGCAGCACGGCGTTGGCCAGGATCATCGCACCGAGGATGCCGAGCGCGACGGCCGCCTTGCGCGGCTCTACGCGGGGCGTGTCATCGAGCAGGCTGATGGCGGTGAATTCGCGCGACTGCCCGAGCGTCTCCACGCAGGCCGGCGCGGCCTCCAGCAGCAGGGTGTCGCCCGCGCGCAGCACGATGTCGCCCGGCGGACCGTGCAGCGCCTCGCCGTGGCGGTTGACGGCCAGCACGGTGGCGCCGTGGCGCTGCCTGAAGTGGCCCTCGCGCACGCTGTAGCCGGCCAGCGGCGAAAGGCGCGACAGCACCACCTCGACCATGTGGACCGCGCTGGCCGAGACCGGCAGCGTGCTGTCGGCGACGGCCAGCCCCGGCAGCCGCCGCACGTCGTGAAGCCCCGCCGCGCTGCCGGCGAACAGCAGCCGGTCACCGCCGAGGAGTTCGTCCCGCGACCGGCCGGTGAAGTCCTCACCTTCCCGCTGCACCTTGACCAGCCGCGCGGAAGGCAGGTGACCGCCGCCCGCTGCCGCCATGCCGCTGCCGGCGGCGGACGGGTCCACGACGCGCATGTCGAGAAGGTATTCCGTGGAGGGCGGCTCCTGCTCCGCCGGCGTGCCACGATCGGGCAGCAGCCAGCGGCTGGCGAACATCAGGTAGGCGAGCCCGACCAGCGTCGCCGGCACCCCGACCCAGGCCGGGTCGAACATGCGCAGTGGCGGCAGGTCCGGATGCTCCTGCATGAGGCCGAGCACCACCAGGTTGGTGCTGGTGCCGATCAGCGTGCACATCCCGCCGAGGATGGTCGCGTAGCTGAGCGGGATCAGCAGCCGCGAGGCCGGCACGCGCGCGCGCCGGCACCAGTCCTCGACGGCGACGATCAGCATCGCCACCAGCGGCGTGTTGTTGATGAAGGCGCTGAAGGATGCGGAGATGCCTACCAGCCGGGCTCGCCCCAGCCAGGCGCGGCGGGGTCGGCCGAGCACCCACGAGCCGACCCAGTGCACCGCGCCGGTGCTGCGCAGGGCGCCGGCAACGACGAAGAGCACGGCCACCGTGAGCACGGCCGGGTTGGAGAATCCCGCCAGGGCTTCGGCCGGCGTCAGCACGCCGCCTGCCAGCAGTACGGTGACCGCCACCAGCAGCACGACATCCGGCGCGAACCATTCGCGCACCAGGCACACGAATGTGCCGGCGATCACAAGGATCGTCAGCCAGGCCTGTGGTCCGAGATCGGCGAAGCCCAGTGCGTCCATCGGTCGCTGCCACGCGCCCGCGTGCGGATCGCTATGCGGCCTTAGGCAGCTTCATCAGCAGGGCCAGGATGGCGGCCAGGCGCTCGCGCATCTCGCGGCGGTCGACGATCAGGTCGACGGCGCCGTGCTGGAGCAGGAACTCCGAGCGCTGGAAGCCTTCCGGCAGCGTTTCGCGCACCGTCTGCTCGATCACGCGCGGCCCGGCGAAGCCGATCAGCGCCTTGGGTTCGGCGACGTTGAGGTCGCCCAGCATGCCGAGGCTCGCCGACACCCCGCCGGTGGTGGGATGGGTCAGCACGCTGATGAAGGGCACCCCGGCGTCGCGCATGCGCCGCAGCGCCGCCGCGGTCTTGGCCATCTGCATCAGCGAGAACAGGCCCTCCTGCATGCGCGCGCCGCCGGTTGCGGCGAAGCACACCAGCGGCATGCGCTCGGCGAGCGCCAGTTCCGCGCTGCGGGTGAACTTCTCGCCGACCACCGAACCCATCGAGCCGCCCATGTAGGCGAACTCGAAGGCGCAGGCCGCCAGCGGCATGCCCTTCAGCGTGCCGCGCATGGCGATCAGCGCGTCCTTCTCGCCGCTCTGCTTCTGCGCGGCGACGATGCGGTCGCGGTATTTCCGGGAGTCGCGGAACTTCAGCGGATCGGTCGGCTCCAGCTTCGCGAACAGCTCCTGCGCGCTGCCCTCGTCAAGGAAGGCTGCCAGACGCCTGCGCGCGCGGATGGCGTGGTGATGGCCACACTTTGGACACACCATCAGCGCCGCTTCCAGTTCCGGCTGGTAGAGCACCGCGCCGCAGCCGTCGCACTTTTCCCACAGGCCTTCAGGCACCTTGCCCTTGGCGGTGGAGGTGGTTCGGATGCGTGGATTGACGAGTCGTTGCAGCCAGTTCATGGGTTGCTCGGTTCCAGGATTTCTACGGGGACTGTACCCCAGGGTCATCGGGGCGCATCCTGCGGGTTCCGCTCGCCTCCCTGCGAGCGGGTCACTTTCTCTTGCTTGCCCAAGAGAAGTAACCAAAGAGAAGGGCACCCCGACAGCGGCGCCCTTCGGGTTCGTGGTCGCCGGCCGGGGTTCGCCGACGGCACATCCTGTGCCTGCGGCGAACGCGCGCGCATCCTGCGCGCCTTTTCGTCCGGCGCCCACCGCCGCTGAAGGGGATCTCAGGAGCCAGATCCGCTGCGGCCGACCCCCTCCGCGGACTCCAGGGCCGCGCGCACCGGGGCGAGGAAATCCCGCGCGCGCTGACAGAGGTCCATCTCGTCGGTGGCGCCCACGAGGCGCTCGACCAGGGCGCTGCCGATCACCACCGCGTCGGCGAAGGCGCCGATCCTGGCCGCCGAGGCCGCGTCGCGGACGCCGAAGCCGACCGCCACCGGAATGTCGCCGTGGCGGCGGATCGCCTCCACATGCTCGCGCACGTCGTCGATGCGGACGCGATCGGCGCCGGTGATTCCGGCGAACGCGACATGATACAGGAAGCCCTCGGCGGCCCTGACGATGCGCGCCAGCCGCTCGGGCGGGGTGGTGGGCGCGGCGAGCAGGATGCGGGCGAGGCCCGCCTCACCGAGCGGCGCCGCGGCCGCGGTTTCCTCGATCGGGCAGTCCACCAGCAGCACGCCGTCGACGCCCGCGTCCGCCGCATCGGCGGCGAAGCGCGCCGTGCCGCGGATCGCCACCGGGTTCATGTAGCCCATCAACACGACGGGCGTGGTCGCGTCCTTCCGGCGGAACTCACGTACCCAGCCGAACACCTCGTCCAGCCCCGTGCCGCGGGCGATGGCGCGCTCGCTCGCGTGCTGGATCACCGGCCCGTCCGCCATCGGGTCGGAGAACGGCACGCCAAGCTCGATCAGGTCCGCGCCGGCCGCGACCAGCGCGTGCATCAGCGCCACCTGCGCCTGCGGCAGCGGATCGCCGGCGGTGATGAACGGGACGAGGCCGGTGCGGCGCGCGGCCTTCAGCGCGGCGAAGCGCGCCTCGATGCGGCGCTGGCCGGGACTCGTGATCGTCAGCTCGGGACGACTCATGGCGCCTCCGCTCCGTACGCATTTCCCCACCCCGTCGCCCCGGCGCAGGCCGGGGTCCAGTGACGTCCAGTCGACCCAAAAAGACGCTGGGTCCCGGCATCCGCCGGGACGACGGGCATGGGCGTGGCACGGTTCACGGACCGCTGCCGGTCGACGACCGCCCCGTAGCTCGGGGCTACCGCCCCGACGCAATGCCCTGCACTGGCCTTCATAAGGACAAACCCTCGCGCGCGGCGATGGTGTGCACGTCCTTGTCGCCGCGGCCGGAGAGATTGCACAGCACCAGCGCGTCGCGCGACAGTTCCCCGGCGAGCCGGATCGCCTGGGCGACGGCATGGCTGGACTCGAGCGCGGCGAGGATGCCTTCGGTACGCGCCAGGCGGTGGAAGGCGGCCAGGGCTTCCGCGTCGGCCACGCCGACGTAGCTCGCGCGGCCGGCATCCTTGAGGAAGGCGTGCTCGGGGCCGACGCCGGGATAGTCCAGGCCCGCCGACACCGAATGCGTTTCGGTGATCTGGCCATCCTCGTCGCAGAGCACGTAGGTGCGGTTGCCGTGGAGCACGCCGGGCCGGCCGGCGGCGAGCGAGGCGGCGTGGCGCCCGCTGGCGAGCCCCAGGCCCGCCGCCTCGGCGCCGACGATGCGCACCTGTGGGTCGTTGAGGAACGCGTGGAACAGGCCGATCGCGTTGGAGCCGCCACCGACGCAGGCGGTGATGACGTCCGGCAGGCGGCCGTACTGCGCCAGCATCTGCGCGCGCGCTTCGCGCCCGACCACGGCGTTGAAGTCGCGCACCATCTTCGGGTAGGGATGCGGTCCGGCCACCGTGCCGATGATGTAGAAGGTATCGGCGACATTGGTGACCCAGTCGCGCATGGCCTCGTTGAGCGCGTCCTTGAGGGTCTTCGAGCCCGAGGTCACCGGCACCACTTCGGCGCCGAGCAGCTTCATGCGGTAGACGTTGATCTTCTGGCGCTCGATGTCGGTCGCGCCCATGTAGACCACGCAGTCCAGGCCAAGGCGCGCGCACACGGTGGCGGTGGCGACGCCATGCTGGCCGGCGCCGGTCTCGGCGATGATGCGCCGCTTGCCCATCGCGCGCGCCACCAGCGCCTGGCCGATGGTGTTGTTGATCTTGTGCGCGCCGGTGTGGTTGAGGTCCTCGCGCTTCAGGAGGATCTGCGCGCCGCCAATCTCGCGCGACAGGTGCTCGGCGTGGTAGATCGGCGAGGGCCGGCCGACGTAATCCTTGAGGTCGCGCTCGAACTCGGCAATGAACGCGGGATCGGAACTCAGCCGCTCATAGGCCGCCGCGAGTTCGGCCAGCGGAGCCACCAGGGTCTCGGCGACGTAGGAGCCGCCGTAATCGCCGAAGTGGCCGTGCGCGTCGGGGAACGCGGAATAGTCTTCGATCCTTTCCATCATCGGCCTGCGTCAGGAAACAACGCGCCTGACGCAACGGGATGGTTCCAGGCCCGGGCGGCAGCGCAACGGGCCATGGTACGGGCGCCTCCGCAGCACCGCCAGCATGTGCGTCGGCGTGATGGTGCCCTTGCGCATTTCCGCCTCGTCGCGCCGGTGCACGCGGTCGATGAAGCCGCGGTCCCAGCCGGCCTCGGCATCGAAATGCGGGCCGAACCCACGATCGATAAAGGGGTCGACCAGATTCCCGAAGGCGAAGAAGAACTCGAAGCCGAAGCGCTCGACCAGCAGCGGCAGGATGTCCTGTGCGCGGATGCCTTCGAACCCCTCCGTGGAGCAGTCCCAGTCCATGAAGACGTGCTCCTGGCGCTTGAGCTGTCTGTTCCAGCGGTAATCCTCGGGAAGCTCCTGCCAGTACTCCTGCACGATGGCCAGCGCTTCCGGCCAGCGCATGTGGCCGTTGCGGCCGATCATGTCGGCGGTGATGAAACGTCCCTCCGGCAGCAGCGCCTGCTCGATCGCGGAGAACAGCCCCTCGAGGTTCACCACATGATGGAGGCTCTGGTTGGCGAGGATTGCCTCGTAGCGGGACACCGGCTGCCAGCGGTTGAAGTCGCCGCGCAGCGGGGCGATGTGCGCGGCCACGCCCTCCGCGGCCGCAAGCTGGCGGCCGCGCTCGAGCATCGCCTCGTTGATGTCGATGCATTCGATGGTGAAGTCGCGCACGCCCCGCTCGACCAGCCCCCTTGCGATGCGGATCTCGGTGTCGCAGTTGCCACAGCCAAGGCTGGCCGCGCGCAGCGGGCGACCGATCTCGCCCGCGGTGCGCTCGAGGTAATGGACGAAGAACTCGTCCGGATTCGAGAAGCCGTGCTTCTCGAGCTCCGGCCGCAGCCAGGTGTTGGACCAGTAATGGAAGATCGCCGGCAGGTCATGCACCTCCAGCTGGTCGGCGAAGATCGCCTGCTCGGCGGCCATGCGCTCGGCGTATCCGGCGCTCTCCAGCACGGTGGCGGACGATCCAGGCAGCCACGTGCGCAGCGGGCGCTTCAGGATTTCAGGCAGGTGACGCGCCAGGGGACGCAGGATTTCCAGGGGTGTAGCCTTCGACATCAGATCGCCCATTGACGCGGCATACGCGCGTGCACCGTCGCATAATCGGGCTGCCGGCGCCATGCTGTCGGGTGGGGCCCACGAATGATGCGCCTGTGCCGATCAGATTCCAGGCAGGGCGACGGCCCGACCTTCAGGCGCGGATCGCGGCGACGAAGCTGCGCATGCGCCCGGCATCCTTCACGCCCGGCGCCGATTCGATGCCGCTGGACACATCGACCGCCCACGGCTGCAGCGTCCGCACCGCTTCGGCGACATTGCCAGCGTGGAGGCCGCCGGCGAGGATGAGCGGGCGACCGAAACCGACCGGCACGCGGCTCCAGTCGAAGGCCTGGCCGGTGCCGCCGGGCTGGCCCGCGGCGTGGCTGTCGAGGAGGAAGCCGCAGGCGCGGGGGTGGCGGGCGGCGAATGCCGCGAGATCACCGGTGGAGGCCATCGGCACGGCCTTGAGATAGCGCCGGCCGAAACGCGTGCAGAAGGCGGCCTCCTCTTCGCCGTGGAATTGCAGGAAATCGGGCCGGACCGTGCGTATGGCGTCCTCGATCCAGGCCGGCTCGTCGTCCATCAGCAGCGCCACCGCGGCGACGAACGGCGGCAGCAGGTCGCGGAGCAGGCGCGCGGCGGCGGGCTCGACGAAGCGCCGGCTGCGTCGCGTCAGCACGAAGCCGATGGCGTCGACACCGAGATCGACGGCGAGGCGCACGTCCTCGGCGCGGGTCAGGCCGCAGAACTTGATGCGCGTGCGCCTCACAGCGTCACTTCTGGCGGCAGCTTCCATTCGGCCGGGTAGCGCGGCGCGAGCAGGCTCAGGCCGGAGGCCAGCGCGGTCGGCCCGGCCATGTTGCGGTCGTGGCCGGCGAGCAGTTCGGCGATCCATTCGAGCGGCCGCTCGCCCCGCCCGACCGGCAGCAGGGAACCGACGATGTTGCGCACCATGTGGTGCAGGAAGGCGTTGGCCTGGATCTCGATGACGACCTCGTCGCCACGCCTGGCGACGCCGATCTCGTGCACGTTGCGCATGGGCGTGGCGGCCTGGCATTGCACTGCGCGGAAGGCGCTGAAGTCGTTCTCGCCGAGGAGCGCCTGCGCGGCGGCGTGCATGCGCGGCGCGTTGAGCGGCACCCGCTCCCAGGTGACGTAGCGCGCCCCCAGTGCCGCCCGGACCGGGCGATTGAGGATCGTGTAGCGGTAGCGCCGCGCGCGCGCGCCGAAGCGGGCGTGGAAATCCTCCGGCACCGCGCGCGCCCAAAGCACGGCGATGTCCGCTGGCAGGCGTGAATTCGCGCCCATCACCCAGCCGCGCAGGCTGCGCTCGGCAGGGGTGTCGAAATGCACGACCTGGCACTCGGCGTGCACGCCGGCATCGGTGCGCCCGGCGCAGGTCACCTCGACCGGATGGTCGGCGACGAAGGACAGCGCCGCCTCGACCGCCGCCTGCACGCTGGGGCGATGCGAGAGCCGCTGCCAGCCGGAATAGCCCGTGCCGTCGTACTCGATGCCAAGGGCGAGGCGCATTGAGCCGGGAATCGGGAGTCGGGGGTCGGGAATCGGGAATCGGGAATCGGGAATCGGGAATGGTGAGAGCAGAAGATTCGCCCATTGCCTAGCCAGCGCCACTCCACGACAGCGGCGAGATGGCGTCCCGGCGAGCAGGCTCTGAACGATTCCCTATTCCCTATTCCCGGCCCCTCCCGAATCCCGGCTCGTTCAGCCCATCTCCGCCATCAGCCGGCGGGCTTCGGCCTGCTGGTCGGTGTCGCCTTCGGCGACCACCTCTTCCAGCATGGAGCGGGCACCGTCCGGGTCGCCCATGTCCATGTAGGCGCGCGCGAGGTCGAGCTTGGTGCCGACCGCATCGGCAGTGGTGGAGAAGAAGTCGTCATCGGCTGCATCGTCGCTGTCGAACTCCGGCTCGACCGCTGGAACACCGAGGTCGAGTTCCGGGTCGGCCATGGTCGCGGTGGGAACCTCGTCGATCTCCTCGCCGAACTCCAGCGGCGGCAGTTCACCGAACGGCTTCTCGCTGTCGTAATCGGACGGATCGGAGGTCACGGGCGTGACGAATTCACCGAACGTGTAGTCATCGGCGTCCTCCACGCCGACAGGTTCGGCCTGGCCCACTTCCTCCGCCTCGAAGCCGCCGATGTCCGGTGGCGTGGCCACGCCGTGTTCTTCCGGCAGGGGAGCATCGACTTCATGCGGCGCGGGGAACGCCTCGGCAGGCTCGTCGAACGCCGATTCCTCCACGCCCGTCATGTCGAACTCATCGACCGGCCCCGTGGCTGCGGCCGGATCAACGGCCACTCCGCCAAACAGCGGGTTATGCGGCGCCAGCTCCTGGCCCATGGCCTGCGCTTCGAGCCACTCGGCCTGGCTCTGGTCATCGACGATCGCGTGCATCTCGGCGGCCGTCTGCTCGAAGGCCTCGACCCTGCGACTGGCGTAGTGGATGCTGAGGAGCTCCAGGTACAGCCCGGCGTCGTGCGGATTGGCGGCAATGCGCTGGCGCAGGTCCGCCTCCTCGGCGTCGAGGGCATCGAGCGGCGCTTCCGCCGTACCGTTGCCCGCTAGGGGCGAGTCGCCGAACGCGTCGGCGATGGACTTGCGCTCGACCGGTGCGGCCTTGCGGCGGCGCAGGCCGAACAGGGCACCGAGCAGGATCAGCACGCCGGCAGCGATCGCCGCCGGCCTCACCCAAGGTTCCATGTACCACGGTCCCGCGGACACGGTCGCCGGTGCGACCGCGGCTGGCGCAGCCTCGTCCGGGGCGGGAGCGGCGGCGGGGTCCGCGTCGGCCAGGGGCGTCGTCTCGGCGGACTCCGGTGAAGTCGGCGCGGACTCGGCCACCACCGGCGCCGGGGCTTCCGTGGCGAGCTCCGGAGCGTTGTCCGCAGCCGCATCCGGGGTGGATTCGCCTGCCATAGCCTCCGCAGTCGCAGGGGCGGCGTCGCTGCTTTCAGCCGCGCTCTCGCCCGCCTCCGCGGCGCCGGGTTCCGCGACGGCTTCACCGCCGGTGCCCCAGATGTCGTCCTTGCCGATCTCCACCGCGGTCGAAGCAGCTTCGCCGTCCTGCGGCGCAAGCGCCGTGGTGGCGCTCGTGGATTCATCCACGGACGGCGTGCTCGCGGGCTGCGAGGCCACCGCGGCAACCGGCGTGGCGGCAGCGCCCGCCGTGGCCTGCAGTTCGCGCAGCCTTTGCTGCAGTTCGGCGATTTCCGAGTCCTTGAGACTCAGGAGCCGGTCGTTCTTGCCCTTGAGGTCCTCGAGTTCCTTGACGCGCGACTTGAGCTCGGTGCTTTCCTGCTCGCTGGAGCTCAGCGCCTCGCGGGTGCGCGCCAGTTCGGAACGCAGCTCGGCGGAGCCGCGCACGCTGCCACTGCCGCTGCCCGGCGTGTCCGCCATGGCGACGCTGTCCTGGCCGGCCTTCGGCGGCACCAGCTCGAGGCGCTCGCTGTCGCTCGGGCGCGAAGCAGCGCTGCCGGTCGCGGGACTCGAGGCCGCGACCTCGGCGACGCGCGTGGGCGCGGCGCGGTTGCCGCGCCAGTCCTCGACCTGCGCCTGGACCTGGGCGGCCGCCTCGGCCGCGTTGCCGGTGGCGCGGATTTCATCGGCATCGGGGACCCGCAGGATCGCACCGCGCTTGAGCGCGTTGATGTTGTCCTTGTAGAACGCACCCGGATTGGCCTTGAACAGGGCCAGCATGGTGCGGTTGAGGTCTTCGCCGGGGCGTACCGCGCGTGCGACCTGCGACAGCGTCTGGCCGGCCGCTACCGGGCCGAAGTCGCCGGAAACAGTCTGTGCCGCGGCGGCGGCAGGCGCCGGACGGGGCGCCGACACCGGGGCCGGCTCGCGCACGGGCGCGGGACGGGCACTCGGTGCGGGGCGGGACGGCGCGGCCGCCGGGGCCGGCGTCGCGGCCACCGCCCGTGCCGGCGCCGTCACCGGCGGGTCGAGCAACACCGTGTATTCGCGCAGCAGGCGGCCCTTGGGCCAGTTCGCCTCGACCAGGAAGTCGAGATAGGCCTGGCGCACCGGCTCCTGGCTGGTGACGCGGATCACCGTGGCGCCGCTCGGATCCTTGTCCAGCTTGAACTCCAGCGGCACGCCCACCCGCGCACGGCTGAGGCCAATGCGCTCGAACTCTTCGGCACCGGCGAGGGTGACCAGCAGGCCCTCGGCCTCGCCGGGGCTGGCCTGGATGACCGGGATTTCGGCGTTGAGCGGCTGGTTGAGGCGGGAATGCACCCGGACCGGGCCGAGCCCCAGCGCCAGTACGTCGGTTACGCCCAATGCAAGCGCGATCGCGAGCGGCAGTTGCAGCGGTCGTTTCATCTAGTCAGGTCCCCCAGAGGCATCCGGTACGATCGAGCACAGCTCGAAACGGGCTTATAACACATTCATAACCACATATCACAGATACGTTTTCCCTTTTAATCGGACCAGCTCGGGCGGGCTGTTCAAAGGAAATCACGCACCAGGAGCTCGGCGATCTGCACCGCATT
This sequence comes from Lysobacterales bacterium, assembly GCA_017305135.1. GTDB lineage: Bacteria > Pseudomonadota > Gammaproteobacteria > Xanthomonadales > Rhodanobacteraceae > Dokdonella_A. Next base: position 78,658 of record JAFKNA010000009.1, read on the forward strand.
CAGGGCAGCGCCCTTGCGGATGTTGTCGGACACCACCCAGAGGTTCAGCCCCTGCGGATGGGAAATGTCATCGCGGATCCGCCCCACGTAGACGCCGTCGCTGCCGGCGGCGTGGGAAGCCGGCGTCGGGTAGCCGCCAGGCTTTCGTTCGTCGACCACCACCACCCCTGGGGCGGATTCAAGCAGCTTCCGCGCCTCGCCTGCCGTGATCCTGTCGCGGGTTTCGACATGCAGCGCCTCGGAGTGGCCGTGGAACACCGGCACGCGTACCGCGGTGGGATTCACCTGGATCGAGTCGTCCTCCAGGATCTTCCGCGTCTCCCACACCATCTTCATTTCCTCGCGGGTGTAGCCGTTGTCCTCGAATTCGTCGATCTGCGGGATCAGGTTGAAGGCGATGCGGACCGGGAACCTGACCGTCTCCGCGTCCTGGAAATTGAGCAGCGCCGCGGTCTGCCCGCCGAGTTCCTCCACCCCCGAGCGCCCCGCGCCCGATACCGCCTGGTAGGTGGCGACGTTGATGCGGCGGATGCCCACGGCGCGATGGATCGGCGCGAGGGCGACCAGCATCTGCATGGTCGAGCAGTTCGGATTGGCGATGATGCCGCGGCTTGCATAGCCGGCGATCGCCTGCGGGTTGACCTCGGCCACCACCAGCGGCACGTCGTCCTGGTAGCGGAATTCGGAGGTGTTGTCGATCACCACCGCGCCGGCCGCAGCGGCCCGCGGCGCGTGCTCGCGACTGACCCCGGCGCCGGCCGAGAAGAACGCGATGTCGATGCCATCGAAGTCATAGTCGGCGAGCTTGCGCACGCCGATCTCGCGCTCGCCAAAATGGACGGTGCCGCCGGCCGAGCGCTCGCTGGCCAACGCCACCAGTTCGCCGACCGGGAAGCGGCGCTCGGCCAGGATCGACAGCAGGGCTTCGCCGACCGCGCCGGTGGCGCCGACGATGGCGACGTTGTAGGGGATGTTGGAAGGCATGGCTGAGGGCTGAGGAGTGAGGGGCGAGGAGTGAGGGGTGACCCTGGGGAGTTGGTGCGGGGTTGATGCGTCAAGGCGCGGCGGGTGGGATGCGCGGCTCGACCATGCCGACGTCGCCGCACTGGGCGCGGTGGCGGAGCGCGTGGTCCATCAGCACCAGCGCGACCATCGCCTCGGCGATGGGCACGGCGCGGATGCCGACGCAAGGGTCGTGCCGTCCCTTGGTGACGACCTCGACCGGCGCGCCGGCCAGGTCCACGCTGCGACCGGGCACGAGGATGCTGGACGCGGGCTTGAGCGCGATCGAGGCGCGGATCGCCTGCCCGCTGGAGATGCCGCCGAGGATGCCGCCGGCATGGTTGGAGAGGAAGCCCTCGGGGGTGATCTCGTCGCGGTGTTCGCTGCCGCGCTGGGCGACCGCGGCGAAACCGTCGCCGATCTCGACGCCCTTGACCGCATTGATCGACATCAGTGCCGCGGCGAGTTCGCCATCGAGCTTGCCGTAGACCGGCTCGCCCCAGCCCGGCGGCACGCCTTCGGCGACGACATCGACGCGGGCACCGACCGAGTCGCCGGCCTTGCGCAGCGCGTTCACGTAGGTCTCGACTTCACCGACCATGCCGGCGTCGGGCCAGGAGAAGGGATTGCCCTCGACCGCATCCCAGTCGAAGGCGCCCGGCACCAGCGCACCGAGCTGCGCCAAGTGGCCGCGCACGCGGATGCCGTGCTGTTCGGCCAACCACTTCCTGGCGATCACCGCGGCGGCCACGCGCATGGTGGTCTCGCGCGCCGAGGCGCGGCCGCCGCCGCGCGGATCGCGGATGCCGTACTTCTGCCAATAGGCATAGTCGGCGTGGCCGGGACGGAAGGTCCCGGCGATGTCGCCGTAGTCCTTCGGGCGCTGGTCGGTGTTGCGGATGAGCAGCGCGAGCGGCGTGCCGGTGGTCCGCCCCTCGTACACGCCGGACAGGACCTCGACCGCGTCCTGCTCGTGCCGCTGCGAGGTCCAGCGGCTGCGCCCGGTCGCGCGCCGCGCAAGGTCGGCGCGGAAATCCTCCGGCGCGACGGCGATGCCCGGTGGGCAACCGTCGATCACGCAGCCGATCGCCGGACCGTGGCTTTCGCCGAAGGTGGTGACGCGCAGCAGATGGCCGAAGGTGTTGGACACGGGAGGGCTGAGGGCGTGCCTAGTCCCTGGCGGCGAGCGCGGCCGTGATCGCGTTGGCGTGATCGAGCAGGTCGCGGCGGTCGAGCAGGAACACGCCCATCTGGCCGACGTCGAACTCGATCCAGTTGAAGGGCACGCGGGGCAGGAGCTCGACCAGCGCGCGCTCGCTCTCGCCGACTTCGACGATCAGCACGCCGTCCTCCTCGAGGTGGTCGGCGGCCTCGGCCAGGATGCGCAGGGCGAGGTCCAGCCCGTCGTGGCCGGCGGCGAGGCCCAGCGCCGGCTCGTGGCGATACTCCGGCGGCAGCGCGGCGTATTCGGCGTCGGTGACGTAGGGCGGGTTGCTGACGATCAAGTCGTAGCGCTCGCCGGCGAGGCCGGCGAAGAGGTCCGACTCCAGCACCCGCACGCGATCGGCGACGTCCTGGAATTCGACGTTCTCGCGGGCCAGCGCCAGCGCGTCCGCACTGATGTCGGCGAGGTCCACCTGCCAGTCCGGGTTGTGCGCCGCCATGGCGATGCCGATGCAGCCCGAGCCGGTGCACAAGTCCAGCGCCCGCGACACCGGGCGCTCGTCCAGCCAGGGCGAGAAGCCGCCCTGGATCAGCTCGGCGATCGGCGAGCGCGGCACCAGCGCGCGCGCGTCGGACTTGAACTTGAGTCCGGCGAACCAGGTCTCGCCGGTGAGATAGGCGACCGGCCGCTGTTCGCCGATGCGGCGCTCGATCAGCGACAGCACGGCCTCGCGCTCACCCGCCACCAGCCGCGCCTGGCCGTACGCGGGCGAAAGATCGTGCGGCAGGTGCAGGGCGTGCAGCACCAGGTGGGTGGCCTCGTCCAGCGCGTTGTCGTAGCTGTGGCCGAAGGTGAGCCCGGCGGCGGCGAAGCGACTCGCGCCGTAACGGATGAAATCGACGATGCTGGCGAGTTCCTGGGTCACGCGACGCTCCGCCTGGAAGGGCCGCACAGTATAGGGGGCAGGCGCGGGGCGGGCTCATGAAGAAGCGGCGCGTGCGCACGACGGTCGCCGCGCCCGTACGGCCCTCCCGCCGGCACGACCGCCTATACTCCGGGCATGAATGTCTCCCGCAGTGCCGGTCGCGTTTCCGCGAGCTGGCTGATCGTGATTACCGCTTTCGCCGCCGCCCTCGGCCTATGGGCCGGCACGCGCCTGTTCGGCACGCCACCACAGCCCGAACTGCAGGGCACCCTGCTGTATCCCGCGCCACGCGCGCTGCCGGATTTCAGCCTGCAGAAGAGCGATGGCGGCACGTTGACCCCTGCCGACTGGAAGGGCCGCTGGACGGTGGTCTTCTTCGGTTTCACCAACTGCCCGGACGTATGCCCGACCACCATGGCGAAGATGAAGCAGGTCTGGAACACGTTGGCCGCAGAAGGCCTGGCCGATCGCGTGCGCTTCGATTTCATCTCGGTCGATCCCGAGCGCGACACGCCCGAGCACCTGGCGCGTTATGTCGGATTCTTCAGCAAGGACTTCGTCGCCGCCACCGGCTCCGACGAGGAACTCACGCGCCTGACCCGCTCCCTCGGCCTGGTCTATTTCCGCGAGCCGGCGAAGGACGGTCATTACAACGTCGACCACAGCGCCTCGCTGGTGATCATCGACCCGGGCGGCCGCCAGGCCGGCCTGGTGCAGCCGCCGATCGATGCCGGCAAGCTCGGCGCGGACCTGCGCACGCTGGCGGCAACCCGCTGATGCGCCCGGCCCTGCTGTTCCAGTACCTGCTGCCCCATCGCCTGCTGTCGCGGCTCGTGCTGTGGGGCACGCGCTGGCCGTACCGGCCATGGAAGGATTTCCTGATCAACCGCATCGTGCGCACCTACGCGGTCGACCTCGAGGAGGCCGAAAACCCCGATCCCGCCGCCTGGCCGCACTTCAATGCCTTCTTCACCCGCGCGCTCAAGCCCGGCGCGCGGCCCCTACCGGCCGATCCGGCAGCCATCGCCTGCCCGGCCGACGGGCGCATCAGCCAGGCCGGCGCGATCAGCGATGGGCGCATCCTGCAGGCCAAGGGCCACGACTTCAGCGTGGCCGAACTCTTCGCCGACGCCGAGGCCGCCCGGCCCTACGCCGACGGGCAGTTCCTCACCGTGTACCTCTCCCCGCGCGATTACCACCGCGTGCACATGCCGCTGGCCGGCGAACTGGTGGAAACGCTGCACGTGCCGGGGCGGCTGTTCAGCGTGGCCGCCTTCGCGGTGGCCGGCGTGCCGCGCCTGTTCGCCCGCAACGAGCGGCTGGTCTGCCATTTCCGCGGCGAGCGCGGACCCTTCGCCGTGGCCTTGGTCGGCGCCATGCTGGTGTCCGGCATCGAGACGGTCTGGGGCGGCGTCGAGGTGCCGCCCTATGGGCGGGGCATCCGCCGCCGCGACTGGCGCGGGCAGGGCATTCGCCTCGAACGCGGCGCGGAAATGGGCCGCTTCAACATGGGTTCGACCGCGATCGTGCTGCTCCCCGCCGGCGTCGGGCGCTTCGATGCCGGCCTCGTGCCCGAGCAGGCGGTGCGCGTCGGCGAGGCGATCGGCCACGCGGTCGCGTCATGATGTGACATCTCCTGACAGGTTGTGACCTGCTGCGTGACCTTTTCAGGTCTGGAGCGGGTACACTGCCCCGACATGTCGTTCAGGTAATGTCTGGGGTGGAGGCATCATGCAGTTCGTGACCCGCTTGATCGCACTCACGCGCGCCGTCCAGTTGCGCCGCCAGTTCCGCGAAGTCAGCCGCATGCTGGAAGAGCTTTCGCCGCCGGCGCGGCGGCAGCTGGCTGCGCTGGCGCTGCGCGAGTTCTCCAATGCGTCCCGGAGCGAGTTCCCGCATCTTTACGGCACGCCGCCCGAGGAGAAATACCGCGCCTGGGGCAGCGGCACGGATATCGGCCTGGAACGGCTGCGTTCGGAGAACCTGCAGGTGCGCCTGCGCGGCGGGGCGCTGTGGCTGATCGTCGCCTACCACGAAACCCGCGACTCGCCCTTTGGCGAGCAGCAGGAGCTGCACCGCCAGTGCATGCGCACCCTGCGCATGCTCAAGGAATCGATCCCCGCCAGCGACCCGGCCCGCGAACCCTTCGGCGAGGTGGCGGCGGCCTGAGGGGGAGCCGGGATTCGGGATTGGGGATTCGGAAAAGCCGCGGCCCGCACACAGGCAACTGCAATCCTGCGCACCGCCGCCGGGGGGCGACGGTGGTCGCGTACAGGGTGCGCTCCTACGGTTTCGCGTGATTTTGTAGACACCCTGTGGGCGACCCGATCCTTGCACCCTCGGTGGGGCCGGTCGCCTGCACGCCGAGTGTTACGGGCCGCCGTAGCGCACCGCCACCACCACGAAGCGCGCCAGCCCCTGCGGGAGCTCGGCCTCGAACTCGTCGTCGACGCGGCGGCGCATGGCGGCCTTCGCCAGTGGCGAATCGATGCTGATCCAGCCAAGCCCGGCATTGGTCTCGTCCGGACCCACGATGCGGTATTCGTGTTCCTCGCCGGCTTCGTCCTCGACGGTGAACCAGGCGCCGAAGAAGATCGCGTCCTGGTCGGCGGGCACGCTGTCGACGACGCGCAATGAGGGCAGGCGCTTGCCAAGATAGCGCACGCGCCGGTCGATGCCGGCGAGCTGCTTCTTCCGGTAGGTGTATTCGGCGTTCTCCGAGCGGTCGCCTTCCGCGGCGGCGGCGGCCAGCGCGCGCACCACCTCGGGGCGCCGCACGCGCCAGAGGTCGTCGAGCTCGTCCTTCAGGCGGCGGTAGCCCTCCGCCGTGATCGCCGCGGTGGAGGTCGCCGCGGGCGGGCGCCAGCGCGTCACCAGCGCGCGCCTCAGCGACCGCGGCTGATCGAGCCCAGCACGCCGCGCACCACCGCATTGGCGATCTGGTTGCCGATCCGGCGCGCGGTCGATTTGCCCATCGCCTCCAGCATGCCCTGGCGGCGGCCGGTGCCGAACAGCATGTCGCGCGCGGTGCCGAGCCAGCCCGGACCCTCGGCCGCGGGTGCAGCGGCCTTGCCCTTGGCACTGGCGGCCTTGGTCGCAGGCGCCGCGGCGGCCACCTCGGCCGCGCGCGCGGCCAGCATCTCGAAGGCCGATTCCCGATCGACCGGGGTGTCGTAGCGTGCGCCGACCGGCGAGCGCGCGCGCACCGCGGCGCGCTCCTCGTCGCTGATCGCGCCGAGCCGGCACTGCGGCGGGCACACCAGCACCCGCTGCACGGGCTGCGGCACGCCGCCGTCCTGCAGCGTCGATGCCAGTGCTTCGCCGACGCCGAGCTGGCTGATCGCCTCGGCCACATTGATCGCAGGGTTGGGCGCGAAGGTCTCCGCCGCCGCCTTCACCGCCTTCTGGTCGCGCGGCGTGAACGCGCGCAGCGCATGCTGGATGCGGTTGCCCATCTGGCCGAGAATCACGTCCGGCAGATCGTCCGGGTTCTGCGAGCAGAAGTAGACGCCCACGCCCTTGGAGCGGATCAGGCGCACCACCTGCTCTACCCGCTGGCGCAGCGCCGCCGGCGCGTCATCGAAGAGCAGGTGCGCCTCGTCGAAGAAGAACACCAGTTTCGGCCGCTCGAGGTCACCCACTTCCGGCAGCTTCTCGAACAGTTCCGAGAGCATCCACAAGAGGAACGTGGTGTAGAGCCTGGGCTTCAGGATCAGCTGGTCGACGGCAAGGATGTTGACGATGCCGCGGCCGGACAGGTCCTGGCGCATGAAGTCGGCGAGGTCGAGCGCCGGCTCGCCGAAGAAGCGGTCGCCGCCGGCCTGCTCCAGTTGCAGCAGCGCGCGCTGCACCGCCGTCAGCGACGGTGTCGAGATCCGCCCATACTGCTGCGAGAGCTCCCGCGCGTTGTCGCCGGCCCAGGCCAGCAGGGCGCGCAGGTCCTTGCTGTCCAGCAGAAGCAGGCCGTTGTCGTCGGCGGCCTTGAACACGACCTCCAGCACGCCGGCCTGGATATCGGTGAGCTCCAGCAGCCGCGCCAGCAGGGTCGGGCCCATTTCGGAAACCGTGGTCCGGATCGGATGGCCGGCATCGCCGTAGATGTCCCAGAACACCACCGGGCTCGCCGCCGGCGACCAGTCGATGCCGAGGCTGTCGATGCGCGACTGCAGCTTGGCGCCGGCCGTGCCGGGCTGCGAGAGGCCGGCCAGGTCGCCCTTCACGTCGGCCAGGAACACCGGCACGCCGAGCCTGGAGAAGCCCTCCGCCAGCAGCATCAGCGACACCGATTTGCCGGTGCCGGTGGCGCCGGCGATGAGGCCATGGCGATTGGCGTAGCGCGGCAGCAGATGCACCTCGCCGCTGCCCTTGCCGATCAGGATGTCGTCCACGTCCGCTCCCCGAATGAACCGCGTAGCGCCCGGATTGTAGCCGCGATCGGCGCCATGCCGGTTGCCCGCCACCGGCCTGGCCGCTAACGTGCAACCGCTTTCCACTCGCGCCTTCCGAACGACCCATGCAACTCGCCACCCGCCTCACGACCTCCGCCCTCGTCCTTGCCCTTGGCGCCTGCGCCGGCACCCCGGCGCATGCACCGACGACCGTCAAGCCGAACCCCGTGGTGGACGGCTTGTACCAGCGCCTCGACGCGGCGAGCGCGCGTTACACCGCCGCGCAGGCGCTCGAGCGCAAGGGCCAGGCGGCGCGCGCGCAACGCGAGAGCGCCGCGGCGCTGGACGAGTTGCGCGAGGCGGCGATCCGCTGCAGCACGTTGCCCGGCTGCGATTCGCAGCGCTTCATCACCGCCTTCGATACCCTGCTGCGGCGGGGCACGGCCGGTGCCCTCGACGACGACCACGCCGAAGGCAGCACGCCCGAAGCGACCGCGGAAGCGGGCGAAAGCTCGCCGGTCATCGCCGCGGTGCCGGAGCTCGGCCGTTCCGTGAGCCTCCTCAAGGGCCGCGAGCTTTCCGAGGTGATCGCCCTCAATGGCCCGGTCAAGGCGGCGCTGGAAGCCTGGCTCACCCAGTACCGGCCGAACCTGATGGCGGCCTACGAGAACTACCAGCACATGCGCTACCTGATGGCGCCCGAATACCACCGCGCGGGCCTTCCCGAAGCGATCCTGTTCGGCATGATGGCGCAGGAGTCGGGTGGCAAGGTGCATGCGGTTTCGCGCTCGGGCGCGTCCGGGCCGTTGCAGTTCATGTCGGCCACCGGCCAGCGCTTCGGCCTGCGCACCGTGGACGGCTTCGACCAGCGCTTCGACCCGGCGCTGTCGGCGCGTGCCAACGCCGCCTACCTCAACGAACAGCTCGCCATCTTCAACAACGACCTGGAACTGGTGATCGGCGCCTACAACGGCGGCGAGGGAGCGATGCGCCGCCGCGTCGCGGCCGCCGGGGGCTCGCCGAGCTTCTGGGATCCGAAGATCTACTACGACATGTCGCAGGAAACCCGCGAGTACGTGCCGATGGTGCTCGCCGCAGCCTGGCTCTACCTGCACCCGGAACGCTACAACCTGGAGTTCCCGCGCCTGCCCGGCAGGCCGGGCAGCATCACCCTGGCGCGACCGGCGTCGATCACCGAGCTCGCCGTGTGCCTCGGCCAGGACGATGTCGCGCCGCAGGGCTGGTTCCGCACCCTCCGCAACCTCAATCCCGAGCTCGACCACAAGGCGCGGCAGCCCGCCGGCGCGAAGCTCGCCGTGCCGGCGCATCTCGAAGCCGCCTACGCGCGCAACTGCACCGCCGGGCGCTGGCCCGAGCTCGCCGCAGAGCTCCATTCCGCGATCGTGCCCACCGTGCCGGCGACCGCACGCGCCGGCGCCAGCCGGACGCGCGCACGCAACCGCACCTACACCGTCGCGCGCGGCGATACGGTGGCTGCCATCGCCCGCCGCACCGGCTGCGGCAGTTTCCAGGAGATCGCCCGCACCAACGCCCTGCGCGCGCCGCACTACCCGATCAAGCCGGGCCAAGTGCTGAAGCTGGAGAATTGCCCGCGCTGAACTCTGTGACGCGCTGGCAGGAAAAGCGTCGCGGCTGAAGCCGCTCCCGCACAAAGCCGCCGCCACAGAAGGCTGCTCCCTCGGGAGGGCTTCCTAGCGAAACCGCTCAGGCGGCGATCGGAAACCCCGGCGCCGCATCCAGCGTGGTGGCGCAGATCGCCGCCAGCTCGAGCAGGCGCAGGTCCGCGCCCGGGCGCCCGACCAGTTGCAGGCCGACCGGCAGGCCGTTGGCGAGGCGCCCCATCGGCACCGAGATCGCCGGGCAGCCGCCGAGGCTGGCGAGGCCGCTGAGGTCGGCGTCGGTGGCGCGCTCGCCCTCGGCGAGCGGGTACGCCGAATGCGACACGCTCGGCAGCACCAGCACGTCGACGCCCTCGAAGAGGCGCCGCGCTTCCAGCACCGCCGCATCCAGCACGCGATCGGCGACGACGTAGTCCGGCGCCGAGCGGCCGCGGGCGAATTCGAGCATCCTGCGCAGGCGCGGTGATACCGGATGGGCCTCGTCGGCGAGGTCGCCGGCGAGCTCCACGGCGAGTTCGGCCTCCATCACCAGCAGCGCCGAGCGGCGCGTGCGGCCGAGGTCGCGGGCCGGAAAATCGACCAGGATGCGCTGGCCGAGGTGGCTGCCCAAGGCCTCGATGGTCTGCTTGAAGAGGGCCTGCACCTCGGCCTCGACGCCGAAGCTGGCGAGGTCCACGATCAGCCCGCTGGTGAGCCGGCCCGGCTCCCAGTCCGGCGGGGCCAGCGGCACGCGCCGGCGACGGGAGCGCGGATCGGACGGATCGTGGGCATTCAGCACGTTTATCACGATGGCCAGGTCCTCCACCGCGCGGGCGAGGATGCCGACCGTATCCAGGCGCCGCGCCGCGCTCACCATGCCGCGCGTGGAGATCTGCCCGTGGGTGGGGCGCAGGCCGTAGATGCCGCAGTGGCTGGCCGGGATGCGCACCGACCCTAGGGTGTCGCTGCCCAGCGCGAAACTGCAGTGGCCCGCCGCCACGGCGGCGGCGGAGCCCGCGGACGATCCGCCCGCGGTGTAATCCGGGCGCAGCGGGTTCCGCACCGCGCCGAAATGGGGATTGGCGCCGAAGGTGCCGAGCGAGCCCTCGTCGAGGTTGGTCTTGCCGAGGATCACCGCACCGGCGGCACGCAGGCGCGCCACGGCGGCGGAGTCGACGTTGGCGAGGCGCCCGCGCCGGCCCGGCAGGCCGGCGGTGGTCGGCAGGCCGGCCACGTCGAGGTTGTCCTTGATCGCCACCGGCAGGCCGTCGAGGCGCCCGATCGCATGGCCATTGCGGCGCCGCTCGTCGCTGGCCGCGGCCTGCTCCAGCGCGGTGGGATCCAGCGCCAGCCAGGCATTCAGCCCGGCATCGCGCTCGATTGCGGCGAGGCAGGCGGAGGTGAGCCGGACGCTGTCGATGCGCCCGCCGGCCAGCCAGTGCAGGTGCTGGAACGCGGCCGCCCCGCGGAGTTCCGTATCCTGGATCGGTTCGATCATCGCTGCCTCGTCGTCTCCGGGCCGAAGAAGGTGAACGCTCGGAGGGAAAATGTCAAAACCGGCTTGGCAGTGGAATGAGAGTCAGGACCATCACGCCAACGAACCCTGCACCGTCGGCGCCGTGGGGCCGACCTGCCAGGTCCCGTAGGTCGGGGCTACCGCCCCGACGAGTCACTGCCATCGTCGGCCCGGTAGGGCCCACCTGCAAAACCTCCGTCACGCCGGTCGTGCACCGGTGCGCTCCTGCGGGCCTCGGCGGGTTTGCCGCCCGCGCGGCGAAAACGGACAATCGTGCATTCCCTGCGCAACCGGAGCCGGCAATGAGCGAACGCGACATCATGGAGTACGACGTCGTCACCGTCGGCGCCGGGCCGGCCGGGCTCGCCTTCGCCATCCGCCTGAAGCAGGTCAGGCCCGAGCTCTCCGTGTGCGTGATCGAGAAGTCCTCGACGGTCGGCGCGCAGATCCTTTCCGGCGCGGTGATCGAGCCCGAGCCGCTCAACGAACTCCTGCCTGAGTGGGGGAAGAACCCGCCGCCGATCTGCATCCCGGCGACGAAGGACGAGTTCTGGCTGCTACGCGACGCCGAACGCGCGACGAAATTCCCGCTGACGCCGCCGCAGATGCACAACCGCGGCAACTTCATCGTCTCGCTCGGCGCGCTGTGCGCCTGGCTGGCGCCGCAGGCCGAAGCGCTGGGAGTCGAGATCTACCCGGGCTTCGCCGCCACCGAACCGCTGTTCGACGAGGTCGGCGCGGTGCGCGGCGTGCGCATCGGCGACATGGGCGTGGCCAAGGACGGTTCGCACAAGGCGGGCTACACGCAAGGCATCGACATCCACGCCAGGACCACCGTGCTCGCCGAGGGCTGCCGCGGCTCGCTGTCCAAGGTGCTGATCAGCAAATACCACCTCGACGACGACTCCGACCCGCAGACCTATGGCATCGGCATCAAGGAATTCTGGCAGTTGCCGCCCGGGCGCGCGGAGGCCGGCAAGGTGATGCACACGCTCGGCTGGCCGCTCAACAGCCGCACCTACGGCGGCAGCTTCGTCTACCACCTGGACCAGGACCGGCTCGCCATCGGCTTCGTCGCCGGGCTCGACTACGAGGATCCGCTGTTCCGGCCGTGGGAGGCGTTCCAGCAGTTCAAGCACCACGCGATGATGAAGGAACTGCTCGACGGCGGCTCCATCATCTCCGCCGGCGCGCGCGCGCTGATCGAGGGCGGCTACCAGTCGCTGCCAAACGTCGAGATGCCCGGCGCCATGCTGATCGGCGACGCCGCCGGCCTCATGAACGTGCCCAAGATCAAGGGCACCCACCAGGCCATGCGCTCGGGAATGCTGGCCGCCGAGCACCTCGCCGAACGCGGCAGCAGCGCAGGCTGGGACACGAAGCTGCGCGATTCGACGGTGATGGCCGAACTTCGCAAGGTGCGCAACATCCGTCCCGGCTTCCACAAGGGCCTGTGGCTCGGCCTCGCCAACGCCGGCTGGGAAACCCTCACCGCCGGCCTCTCGCCATGGACGCTGAAGAACCGCGCCGACTGGGCCTCGCTGCACACGCTCGATGCCGCGATCCGCGATAGCAAGCCCGGCCCCGACGCGCCCTCGGCCGAGCAGCCGGAGTACGTCGCCCGCACGCTGCCGCCGCGCGACCGCCTCGCCGGCGTGTACTTCTCCGCCACCGAATACGACGAGGACCAGCCGGTGCACCTCAAGGTGGCCGACACCAGCATCTGCGTCGACCGCTGCACCATCGAGTACGGCAACCCCTGCCAGCGCTTCTGCCCGGCCGGCGTCTACGAGATGGTCGAAGATGAGGCGGGCCGGCGCCTGCAGATCAACGCCGCCAACTGCGTGCACTGCAAGACCTGCGACATCAAGGACCCCTACGAGATCATCACCTGGGTCACCCCCGAAGGCGGCAGCGGGCCGAATTACCAGAACCTGTGATTGCCAGCGCCATGGCCACGCCCCTCGATTTCAGCGCGTTGCGGAACGCCTTGGTCTCGCTCGACCAGAGCCTCGCGATCCTCGACGATCGCGCCTGGTTCGACAGCCAGTCCGAGGCGGTGCGGCGGACCCTTGAGGCCGGTGCGATCCAGAACGTCGAATTCGTCTACGAACTCGCCATCAAGCTGTTGCGCCGGCAACTCGAACGCGAAGCATCGAGCCCTGCGGATGTCGACCAGGCAAGCTTTCGCGACCTCTTGCGCAGCGCCGGAGAAAAAGGCCTGGTCGCCGACGTCGAGCGCTGGTGCCACATGCGCAACCTGACGGCACACACCTACGACCGGACCAAGGCCGCGCAGGTGCTCGCCGATGCAGCCTTGTTCGCCCACGATGCGCGCGCGCTGCTTGCCGCACTGGAATCGCGCGATGGCTGAGCGCGCCCTCGACATCGAACCGCGCCACCTTGCCATTGTTCGCGATATCCTCGCGCGGCATGCGGCCGGATGGGTCGTGTGGGTGTTCGGCTCGCGCGCCCGCGGCGGCGCCAAGGCGTACTCGGACCTCGACCTCGCCATCGACGCCGGCCGCCCGTTGACACTCGCCGAGGGCGCTGCGCTGGCGGACGCGTTCGAGGAACCGGATTTGCCGTGGCGGGTCGACGTGGTCGATTGGGCGAGCATCGATGACGCGTTTCGCCGCCTGATCGAAGGTGGACGTGTGGAACTCCTGCCCGGCAACGAGGGAGCGACAGTGTCATGAACCACGGCGAATACAAGATGCCCGGCGGCAAGCTGATCGTGGCCGATCTCACGCTGCGCGAGGGGCGCATCGCGGGCGCTCAGATCAGCGGCGACTTCTTCCTCGAACCCGATGCCGCTCTGGCGATGATCGATCGCGCGCTGGTTGGGCTGGCGGCGGACGCAGGCGAGGACGAAGTGGCGCGGCGGGTGCGCGACGCGCTCGATCCCGAGGTGGCGATGTACGGCATCTCGCCCGAGGCGATCGCGGTGGCGGTGCGCCGGGCGCTGGACGCGGGGGACGCGGCATGAGCCGCAGCAGTTGGCGCGATCATGCCTGGCAGCTCATCCGCACCGTGCCGCAGGCTCCGGCGCTGCACATGGCGCTGGACGAGGTGCTGGTCGAGGAAGTCGCGGCGGGGCGGCGCGCGCCGACGCTGCGCATCTGGGAATGGGCGGGACCGGCGGTGGTGATCGGCCGCTTCCAATCGCTGCGCAACGAGGTGGACAGCGAACGCGCGATCGCGCACGGCATCGAGGTGGTGCGCCGCATCAGCGGCGGCGGCGCGATGTTCATCGAACCCGGCAATACCATCACCTATTCGATCTGTGCGCCGCTGTCGATGGTGGAAGGACTCTCCTTCCAGGAGGCCTACGCCTACATGGACGAGTGGGTGCTGGCGGCGCTGCGCGAGGTCGGCATCGAGGCCTGGTACCAGCCGCTCAACGACATCGTCTCGGCAGAAGGCAAGATCGCCGGTGCGGCGCAGGCGCGGCGCGGCCGGGCAGTGCTGCACCACGTCACCATGGCCTACGACATCGATGCGGCGAAGATGCTGGACGTGCTGCGCATCGGCCGCGAGAAGCTGTCCGACAAGGGCACGCAGAGCGCGGCCAAGCGCGTCGATCCGCTGCGCAGCCAGACCGGCCTGACGCGCGAGGCGATCATCGCCTGCATGATCGACACCTTCCGGCAGCGCCACGGCCTCAAGCCCGACGAGCTCCGCGACGGCGAACTCGCCCGCGCCGAGGCGCTGGCGGCGACCAAGTTCTCCAGCCGGGCCTGGACCGGCGACGTGGCCTGAACGCGTCGCAATCGCTGGTCGCGCACGGGGTGCGTTCCTGCGCCCGGGAGTCTTCCATGCGGGGCGGGCCGCGCTGCAGCGGGCCCGCATGCCGGATCAGGGCGGGTACACGACCACGCTGACTGATGCGGTCGCAGTGCCGCCGCGGCCATCGTCGATCGTGTAGGTGAACATGTATTCACCGTAGTCGGCGGGAATGAAGCGCACCTGGTTGCCTTCGATCAGCACGCTGCCGGCGTCAGGCTGGGTCAGCGCGACGATCTGCAGTGGATCGCCATCCGGGTCGTTGTCGTTGGCCAGCACGTCCAGCAGTTCGCCGTTCGGGTTGAGTGGAATCATGAATTCATCATCGGCCGCAAGGGGCGGCCGGTTGGCCGGCAGCACGGTCACCATGGCGCTGGCCTCCCCGCCGCGGCCGTCGCTGATCGTGTAGGCGAAGCTGTCGCCCATCGACGGCAGGCCGGCGGCCCCGGAATAGGCCAGCGTGCCGTTGGCAAGGATCGCCACGTTGCCGTAGAGGGGCGTGGTCACCGAAATGACCGCCAACGGATCGTCATCGGGATCGCTGTCATTGGCCAGCACCGGGATGATCAGGAGACTGCCGTCAGCCGGCACGGTCGCGATATCGTCCACCGCCACCGGTGGGCGGTTGGGTGGCGGCAGCAGGCTTACCTGCACGGTGGCGCTGGCGCTGCCGCCGCGGCCGTCCTCGATGGTGTAGGTGAACTGGTCGCTGCCGCTCGCGGCGGGATCGGTCCAGGTGTAGCGCACGCGCCCGTCCGGCTGGATGGCGGCGCTGCCGTACTGGCCCTGGCTTACCGCGACGACGCTGAGCGGATCGCCGTCCGGGTCGCTGTCGTTGGCCAGCACGTCGACGTCGACGCTGCTGCCGGCAGCAACGCTGGCGCTGTCGTCCATAGCCACCGGCGAGCGGTTGGGTGGCGGCAGCAGGCTCACCTGCACGGTCGCACTGGCGCTGCCGCCGCGGCCGTCCTCGATGGTGTAGGTGAACTGATCGCTGCCGCTCGCGGCGGGATCGGTCCAGATGTAGCGCACGCGCCCGTCCGGCTGGATGGCGGCACTGCCGTACTGGCCCTGGCTTACCGTGACGACGCTGAGCGGATCACCGTCCGGATCACTGTCGTTGGCCAGCACGTCGACGTCAATGCTGCCGCCCACGGCGGCGACGCTGGCGCTGTCGTCCATCGCCACCGGCGGGCGGTTCGGCGCGGGCGTGACGGTAATGCTGACGCGCGCGCTGGCGCTGCCGCCGCGGCCATCCTCGATGGTGTAGCCGAAGGTGTCGCTGCCATCGAAGCCGGCCGCCGGCGTGTAGCTGACGCGGCCATCGCCGCCGAGTGCCGCGGTGCCATGCGCCGGCTGGGTGAGGCTGGACACGGCAATGGGATCACCGTCCGGGTCGGAGTCGTTGGCGAGTACGTCGACGACCACGGGTATCCCGGCCGGGGTCATCGCGCTGTCGTCGCGGGCGACCGGCGGGCGGTTCGGCGCGGGTGTGACGGTGATGCTGACACGTGCGCTGGCGCTGCCGCCGCGGCCATCCTCGATGGTGTAGCCGAAGCCGTCGCTGCCGTCAAAGCCGGCCGCCGGCGTGTAGGTGATGTGGCCATCGCCGCCGAGCGTCGCGGTGCCGTTGGCCGGCTGGGCCAGGCTGGCGACGGTGATCGGATCGCCGTCCGGATCGGCGTCGTTGGCGAGCACGTCGATGCCGACCGGCACGCCGGCCCGGGTGCTGGCGGTATCGTCCCGCGCCAGCGGCGGGCGGTTGGCCTGCGCGGTGACGGTGACCGTCACGCTGGCGCTGGCGGTGCCGCCGCGGCCGTCGCCGATGGTGTAGGGAAAGGTGTCGCTGCCGGTGAAATCCGCGGCCGGCGTGTAGGCGACGTGGTTGCCGGCCAGGGTGGTGGCTCCATGCGCGGCGGGGCCGACCGCGGTCAGGCTGAGCGGATCGCCGTCGCCGTCGCTGTCGTTGGCGAGCACGTCGATCAGGAGCGTGCCGGCGCCGGCGGCCACGCTGGCGCTGTCGTCGACCGCGATGGGGTTGAGGTTGGTGTAGTGCCTGGGGCCCACTTCCGTCTCGCTCGTGCGCGTGGTGCGGCGCGTGTAGGTCTGCACGGTGCGCGGGTGCGCGCTCGGCGGGTTCACCATCGCCCGCGAGATCCACGCCGGCGAGGCGAGTTCCGAGGTCGGCACGAACACCCGCCCGCCGAATTCGTAGCGCAGGAACAGCGAGGTGCGTGTGTCCGACGAGGTGCCGAGCAGCGGGTCGGTGGAAGATTCGTCGTGCTCGACCAGGCCGGAGAGGCTCCAGCCGCGAGTGCCGAGGTACTTGTCCACGCCCACCGAGGTCGTCAGCACGTGGGCGCCGCCGCTGCCGCGCTGGTAGTCCATGCCGGCGTGGACGCGCGCGGCGAGCAGGTCGGAGAAATGCCCGGCGCGCACGCCGATGCCGTGGTCGTAGGCGCGGCTGGCGAAACCCTCGATGGTGGTGACGGTCTCGACCTGGGTATAGCTGCCGACCTCGTCGCTGCCGTGCAGCACGGTTTCCGCGGCGATGCTGCGCGCGCCGCCATTGCGGCTGCCGCTGGCGGCGGCAGACAGGTAGGCGTCGATGAAATAGTCTGGCCGCTCGATGCCGAAACCGAACGTCGCCTTGCGATCCTTGAAGGCGTTCTGGTCGACGGCGACCATGGTGCGCGCTACCGTCACCTTGTCCGGGTGTTCGCTCGCCTGGCTCAGCGTCATGCCGCCCCACAGCCAGTTGTAGCCCATCTGCACGCCGCCGGCGCCACCGTCGCCCCACCAGAGCTGGCCGATGTACGCGTGCTCGCCGGTGTTGTCGAACACGCCCATCGCCTCGCCGGTGCTGTTGCCCTCGTCGTCGATGCCGATGGAGACGCGGCCGCTGCCGCCGACGTAGCTGAGCGGGATCGCGTGGGCGACCGAGGCGCCTTCTCCCGGCTGCGGCTGGCCCGGCATCTGCGCCTGCGCGGTGGCGAGCGTCAGCAGGCAGCACGCCACCGACAGGAGGATCCGCTTCATCGCCTTCCCCTTTGCGTGCGCCGCCGGCGCAGACGAAACCCCGTCGGCCAGCCGTTCGCCGCCAGCCGAATCGCGTGCAATGCCCCTCTCGCGGGCGATGTATCTGGATGCCGCCGGGTTTGTCAAGCGCCGGTCCTTGATCGGGATGCGGCGCGGCCGCACGATCGACGTTTTGCCGGCGAACCCCGATGAAACGCATCGCCCTCGTGACCACCCGCGCCGCACGCGCGCTCGACGACGACTTCGGCCCGCTCGCCGACGCCCTTTCCGCGGCCGGTGCCGAGGCCAGTGCGGTCGACTGGGGCGATCCCGGCGCCGATTGGCACGCGTTCGATGCCGCGGTGCTCCGCGCGACCTGGGATTACACCGAACGCCTGGCGGAATTCCTCGGCTGGGCGGAGCGCGCGAGTGCCGCCACGCGGCTCCTGAACCCCTTGCCGCTGGTGCGCTGGAACACCGACAAGCACTACCTGGCCGAACTGGCCGGCGCCGGCGTGCCCTGCGTACCGGGTCGCTTCGTCGAACCGGGCATGGACGCCGCCGCCGCGCTGGCCGGATTCCTCGAAGGCGAAGGCGCCGACGCTGTCGAGTTCGTGGTCAAGCCCGCAATCGGCGCGGGCTCCCGGGACGCCCGACGCCATGCACGCGGGCAGGTGGCGCAGGCCATCACGCACATCGGCCGGCTGCTCGGCGAACGACGCAGCGTGCTGCTGCAGCCCTACCTCGCCAGCGTCGACACGCAGGGCGAAACCGCCATGATGTTCTTCGACGGCGCGTTCAGCCACGCGATCCGCAAGGGTGCGCTGCTGCGGCCGGGCGAAGCCTCGACCGAAGCGCTGTTCGCGGCCGAGGACATCGCGCCGCGCCCGCCCACGCCCATGGAACACGCGCTCGCCCGCCGTGCGCTGGCGGCGCTGCCGGCGCACCTGCTGGAACAGGGCGCGCCGCTCTATGCGCGCGTCGACCTGATCCAGGCTGCCGACGGCATGCCCCGGCTGCTGGAGCTCGAGCTCACCGAACCCTCGCTGTTCTTCGCCCATGGCGCCGGCTCGGCGGACCGCTGCGCCGCCGCGCTGCTGCGGCGACTGGTCAAGGAGTGACCACGCTACTTGACAGCCACGTGCCGCATGGCCGCGCCGGACCCTCCACGGATCTTGTCCACAGCGCTCTCCACAGCGGCTGTGGAAAACCCGTCCCGACGACCACCCTGCCGGCGGCCGCGATCCGTTTCCGCTAAAATCCCGCCTCTTTGCCCCGCCCGGTGCGGCGCGGCGGCTCCCGTCACGAGGATCAGCACCCGATGAAAATCCTGGTCGGCTACAAGCGCGTCGTCGATTTCAACGTGCGCATCCAGGTGAGGCCCGATGGCTCGGGCGTCGTCACCGAGGGCGTCAAGCTCTCGGCCAACCCCTTCGACGACATCGCGCTGGAGGAAGCGCTGCGCCTGCGCGAGAAGGGCGTCGCCAGTGAGGTGGTGATCGCCACCATCGGCCCGGCCGATGCCCAGGCGCACATCAGGAACGGCCTCGCCATGGGCGCCAACCGCGCCATCCATGTCGTCACCGCCGAGGCGGTGCAGCCGCTGACCGCCGCGCGCGCGCTCCTGAAGCTGGTCGAGAAGGAGCAGCCGGATATCGTCATCCTCGGCAAGCAGGCGATCGACGACGACTGCAACCAGACCGGCCAGATGCTGGCGGCGCTGTGGGATCGCCCGCAGGCGACGTTCGCCTCGAAGGTGGAGGTCGAGGCCGGCAAGGCGCGCGTCACGCGCGAGGTGGACGCGGGCCTGGAGACCATCGAGGTGGATCTTCCCGCCGTCATCACCACCGACCTGCGCCTCAACGAACCGCGCTTCATCAAGCTGCCGGACATCATGAAGGCCAAGTCCAAGCCGATCGAGACGCTGCAGTTCGCGGAACTCGGCGTCGAATCGGGCGACCACCTCAAGACCACCCATTACGCGCCGCCCGCCAAGCGCAGTCGCGGCGTGATGGTGAAGGACGTGGCCGAGCTCGTCTCCGCGCTGAAATCGAAGGGGCTCATCTGATGGCCAGCATCCTCATCCTCGCCGAGCATCTCGGCGGCACGCTCAATCCCGCCACCGCCCGCTGCGTGACCGCGGCGCACCAAATCGGCGGCGACATCGACATCCTCGTGCTCGCGGCCGATCCGGCCGCCGTGGCCACGGACGCCGCGGCCATCGAAGGCGTGCGCAAGGTCCTCACCGTCGCCCGCGCCGAGAACCAGCACGCGCTCGCGGCGGTGTACGCGCCGCAGGTCGTCGCGGCCGTGCAGGCCGGCGGCTACAGCCACCTGCTCGCGCCCTCCACCACCTTCGGCAAGGACGTGCTGCCGCGCGCGGCGGCATTGCTCGGCGTGGCGCAGGTGTCGGACATCTCCGCGGTCGACGGCGCGCATTCCTTCAAGCGCCCCATCTATGCCGGCAACGCGATCATCTCCGTCGAGGCGCCGGCCGACCAGGTGCTGGTCGGCACCGTGCGCACGGCCTCCTATGCGGCCGCCTCGAGCGGCGCGAACGCGGCGCCGGTCGAGGCGCTCGCGCTTGATGTTGCCCTGCCGACACACACGCGCTTCGTGGACCTGCACCAAGGCAGGAGCGACCGCCCGGACCTGCAGAGCGCGGCGCGGGTGGTGTCCGGTGGCCGCGCGCTCGGCTCGGCCGACAATTTCGCCATCATCCACGCCCTGGCCGACAAGCTCGGCGCGGCGGTCGGCGCTTCGCGCGCGGCCGTCGACGCCGGCTACGTGCCGAACGAACTGCAGGTCGGCCAGACTGGCAAGATCATCGCCCCGGAGCTCTACATGGCCATCGGCATCTCCGGCGCCATCCAGCACCTCACCGGCATCAAGGATGCCGGCACCATCGTCGCCATCAACAAGGACGCCGAGGCGCCGATCTTCGAAATCGCCGACTACGGACTGGTGGGCGACCTGTTCAAGCTGGTGCCGGAGCTGACCGCGGCGCTCTGAAGGCGGCAATCGGCAACCATCGGGCACGCGAGGAGCACGCCATGAGCATCGAAACCCTCTCCGAACAGCGCTGCTTCGGCGGCGTGCAGGGCTTCTATCGCCACGAGTCCCGCGAGACCGGCGGGCCGATGCGGTTCTCGGTGTTCATGCCGCCGCTGGCGCCCGGCGAGCAGGCCCCGGTGTTGTACTTCCTCGCCGGGCTCACCTGCACCGAGGAGACCTTCGCCATCAAGGCCGGCGCCCAGCGCGTGGCGTCGGAATTGGGGCTGATCCTGGTCGCGCCCGACACCAGCCCGCGCGACACCGGCATCGAAGGCGCCAGTGGCGATTGGGAGTTCGGCGAAGGCGCCGGCTTTTATCTTGACGCCACCACGCCGGCGTTTGCGAAGCGCTTCCGCATGGAAAGCTACGTGACGCAGGAATTGCCAGCGGTGATCGGCGCGAACCTCGACGGCGCGGACATGGATCGCGAGGGCATCTTCGGCCACTCCATGGGCGGCCACGGCGCGCTCACTCTCGCCCTCAAGAACCCGGATCGCTACCGCTCGGTATCGGCCTTCGCGCCCATCGTCGGGCCGATAGAGGTGCCTTGGGGACAGAAGGCGCTGCCGCGCTACCTCGGCGAGGACCGCTCGGCCTGGCGGCGGCACGACGCCACGGCGCTGATCGAGGATGGCGCGCGCTTTCCCGGCACGATCCTGATCGACCAAGGCTATGCCGACAAATTCCTGGAAACCCAGCTCCAGCCCGAACGCCTCGACCGCGCCTGCCGCGATGCCGGCCAGCCCCTGACCCTTCGCATGCACGCCGGCTACGACCATAGCTATTACTTCATCAGCACCTTCATGGACGAGCACCTGGTCCACCACGCGGACGCATTGCGGGGCTGAACCGTCGGCCGACTCACACTCCTTGAGCGCCGAGTTCCAGCCCGGCGCTTCCTGTAAGAGTGGCTTCAGCCGCGATGCTTCCGGTGCGCTACCCGCAGGAGCCTCGGGGCTGAGGCACCACACTGTCCACGTCAGCCGTTCACCACCTGCTTCAACGCCGCCGGCTCACGCCGGCGCGGACCCGCGGCGAGTTCCTCGCCGTCGAAATCATCGACCGAGATGAACTCGAAGGTTTCCTCGCGCACGCGGGCGAGGAGGTCGCGCTCGGCCGTCGTCAGGACGCCCTTCGCCACCGCATCGGCAAGCTGCGCCTCGTAGTCGTAGCCCGACAGCTCGCCGGACTTCACCGCCTTCAGCAGCTTGCGTTCCACCGGCTCGGCCGCGATCACCTCGGGCAGCAGCAGGTTCATGCGGCCGATGGCATTGTTCGGCGTCGGGGTGAGATAGATGCCGGACATCAGGCGATCGCGTGCCTCGTTGGGCTGGGTCATCAACTGCGCCACGCGCCGGCCGAGGCGGTCGGAGGGCGGCACCTCACGGCGACCGAACGGGAACACCAGCACGCGCAGCAGCCAGGCCACCGGGCGCACCGGGAAATTGCGCAGCACGCCATCGAGCGCCATCTGCATCTGGTACACCGACTCATGGAAGGCCCAGGCAAGGAAGGGGCGATCCGCGGCCGGGTAGCCCTGGTCGTGGAAGCGCTTCAGCATGGTGCTGGCGATGTAGAGGTGCGAGAGCACGTCGCCGAGGCGCCCGGAGATCTTCTCCTTGAACTTGAGCGAGCCGCCGAGCACCAGCATCGAGGTGTCGGCGACCAGCGCCAGCGCCGCCGCGTAGCGGTTGAGCTTGCGGAAGTAACGCCGCGTGTAGGCGTCGCCCGGCACGCGCCCGATGCGGCCGAAAGCCAGCCCCAGCACGAAGCTGCGCACGGCGTTGGAGATGGCGAAGCCGATGTGGCCGAACAGGACCTCGTCGAAGGTGGCGAGCTTCTCGTCGGGATCGGCAATCCGCAGCGACTCCATTTCGCGCAGCACGTAGGGATGACAGCGGATCGCGCCCTGGCCGAAGATCATCAGGCTGCGCGTCATGATGTTGGCGCCTTCCACCGTGATGGCGATCGGCGCGCCTTCCCAGCCGCGACCGAGATAGTTGGACGGCCCGAGCTGCACGCCCTTGCCGCCGTGCACGTCCATGGCGTCCTTCGCCACTTCGCGGGCGCGTTCGGTGGCGTGGTACTTGGCGATGGCCGAGGGCACCGCCGGCTTCTCGCCGCGGTCGACCGCGGCGGCGGTCTCCAGCGACAGCGCGCTGATCGCGTAGGTGTGGCCGCCGATCCGCGCCAAGGCCTCCTCGACGCCCTCGAAGCGCCCGATCGGCAGGCCGAACTGCTTCCTGATGCGGGCGTAGGCGCCGGTGGCCGCGAAGGCGCTGCGCGCACCGCCGGTGGTGTTGGAAGGCAGCGAGATGGCGCGGCCGACCGACAGGCACTCGACCAGCATGCGCCAGCCGTGGCCGGCCATGCCCGGTCCGCCGATCAGCTGCGACAGCGGCACGAACACGTCCCTGCCGCGCACCGGACCGTTCTGGAACGGGTTGTTGAGCGGGAAATGGCGCCGGCCGAGTTCGATCCCCGGAGTGTCGCTCGGCACCAGCGCGAGGGTGATGCCAAGGTCCTCCCTGTCGCCCAGCAGGTGCTCGGGGTCATGCATGCGGAAAGCGAGGCCGACCAGCGTCGCGATAGGCGCCAGCGTGATGTAGCGCTTGTCGAAGGTGAGGCGCACGCCGAGCACGTTGGCGCCCTGCCACTCGCCCTTGCAGACGATGCCGTAGTCGGGCAGCGAGGTCGCGTCCGAGCCGGCATAGGGACCGGTCAGCGCGAAGCACGGCACCTCGCGCCCGTCGGCGAGGCGCGGCAGGTAGTGGTCCTTCTGCTCCTGGGTGCCGTAGAGGACCAGGAGCTCGCCCGGCCCGAGCGAGTTCGGCACCGCGACCGTGGAGCACAGCGTCGTCGACATGCCGGCGATCTTCTGCAGCACCATCGAATGCGCCAGCGCGGAGAAGCCGAGGCCGCCGTATTCCCTGGGGATGATCATGCCGAAGAACTTCCTGTCCTTCAGGAACTGCCACATCTCCGGCGGCAGGTCGGCGAGCTCGTGGCTGATCTGCCAGTCGTCGACCATGGCACAGAGTTCCTCGACCGGACCGTCGAGGAAGGCCTGCTCCTCCGCCGTGAGCGCGGGCCGCGGCAGCGACAGCAGCTGGTCCCAGTCGGGCTTGCCGCTGAAGAGCTCGCCCTCGAAGCCGACCGTGCCGGCATCCAGCGCGATCTGCTCGGTATCGGAAAGCCTCGGCAACGCCTTCTCGAACGCGGCAAGCAGGGGCGCGGTGATGCGCTGGCGGCGGAACTCGACGAGGTTCAGCGGCACCGCGACGATCGCCAGCACCAGCAGCGGCAGCAGGATGGCGAGCCACCAGGAACCCGCCACCAGGCCGGCGACGACCATGGCCGCGGCGGTGACGAGCGTCCAGACTCGAAGTCCGGCGCGGAAGTACGCGCAGGCCAGCGATGCGACGATGCCGGCGAGCAGGGGCACGAAGGGGTTCATGTCGGCGGGTCCTCGGTTGGCAGCGCGTGCAGGAATTCCAGCACGTGCCGGGTGAATGCATGGTTGTCGTCGCCGGCGACCATATGCGTGGCATCGGGCACGACGACGTGGCGGGCGTGCGGCGCCAGCGCCAGGAACTCGGCGATGGTGGCATCGGAAACGATGTCGCTCCTGCCGCCGCTGACCAGCAGCAACGGCACCTCGATGCGGCGCACCGCGTCGAGCAGCATCGGCTGGTGGCGTTCGACGTCGACGGTCAGGTCGTCCAGCAGGCGCGGGTCCCAGTGCCAGCGCAGGCGTCCGTCGCCGCGGTCGACCAGCAGCGCGTCCAGGCGCTGCGGCGACCTGCGGCCGCCGCGCTGCGGCAGGTAGGCGGCGATCACCGCGACCGCCTCCTCGCGCGAGGCGAAGCCGTCCGGGTGGGCGCGCATGAAGCCGAGGATGCGCTCCACGCCGCGGGTTTCCCAGCGCGGGGTCACGTCCACCAGCACCATCGCGCCAAAGGGAGAATCGAGCCGGGCCTGCGCGGCGATGCCGAGCAGGCCGCCCATCGAGGCGCCGACCAGCACTGGCCGGAAACCCGCCGTGGCGGCGACGGCGGCAAGATCCGCCGCCATCGCTTCGAAATCGTAGGGCGCCGCGCCGCGCCAGTCGCTGGCGCCGTGGCCCCGCGCATCGAAGGCGACGCAGCCGAAGCCGTTCGCCGCGACCGCCGCGGCGCTGGCACGCCATGCATGGCGGGTCTGGCCGAAGCCGTGCGCGAACACCACGCCACGCCCGCGCGAAGAGGGCCAGCGCGTCAGCGAGAGGGAAAGCCTGTCGGGACGATCGAGGCGCTCCTCGAAGGACTCGCGGGGAGGTGTCAGCAGCGCTACCATACGGTAGAGTATGTTGCGGCAGTGGAGCGAAATCAACAGCGCCAGACCGAGCTCGCCATGTGCGGCCCACTTTTTGGCGGGATAAGCGGGCGGCTCCGCGTGCGAAGTTCGGTCGCGCACAGGGTGCGCTCCCACGCCGTTCACCGCCCTGAGGCACACTGGATCGATGAACACGGCACGCAAGTCCGAACGCCCGCGCCTCGCCGCCGCCGACTGGGAGGAAGCCGCCCTCGCCACACTCGCCGAGGACGGCCTCGGCGCCGTCGCGGTGGAAGCGCTGGCGCGGCGCCTCGGCGTTACCAAGGGCAGCTTCTACTGGCACTTCCCGACGCGCGAGGCGCTGCTGCAGGCGGCGCTCGAACGCTGGGAGCGCGACGACGAGCAGAAGGTCATCGCCCAAGTGGAGGCCGTCGCCGACCCACGCGAACGCGTGCGCGAGCTGGTGCGCCAGGTCAGCCAGAAGCGCCCGAGCCATGCCGTGCTCGCCGCGCTCCTGAAAGCCATCGACCAGCCGGCGATCCGGCCGGTGGTCGAACGCGTCTCGCAGCGCCGCCTCGACTTCGTCACCGAGGCCTTCCGCCAGGCCGGCTTCGGCGAGTCCCAGGCGGCCAACCGCGCGCGCCTCGCCTGGTCGGCGTACGTGGGCTTCGTGCAACTCGCGCAGATCGGCCAGCCGCGCATGAGCCACGAGGAGTTCGAGGCCTACATCCACGACTTCATCGACGTGCTGATCCCTGGCTGACCGGCGCCCGCGCCAGCGGCGCGTTCACGCGAGCCCCTCCGTGAAGCCAACGTGAGGCCATGCTGCGCCCCGCCTTGCATGCGCATGGGCCTCGGGCTACCGTCTCCGGTCCCCTTTTCCGTCGCGCGCGTGCGCGCTCCCAAGGACATGGCCAGCCAACTCACAGCATTGAACGATTGGGTCGACGAGGTCGCCCGCCTGACCCAACCCGACGCGATCCACTGGTGCGACGGCTCGGAAGCCGAGATCCGCGCGCTCACCGCGCAGATGGAAGCCGACGGCACGCTGATCCGCCTCAATCCCGAGACCCATCCGAACTGCTGGCTGCACCGCTCCAATCCCGGCGACGTGGCGCGCGTAGAGAAGCTGACCCTCGTCTGCACCCCCAACCGCGAGGACGCCGGCCCCAACAACCACTGGGAAGATCCGGCCGCGGCCCATGCGCGCCTCGACGCCCTGTTCGAGGGCTGCATGAAGGGACGCACGATGTACGTGATCCCCTACTGCATGGGCCCGATCGATTCGCCGATCTCGCGCTGCGGCGTCGAGATCACCGATTCCCCGTACGTGGTCGCCAACATGCGCATCATGACGCGCATGGGCACACCGGCGCTGGCGCGCATCGAGCGCGAGGGAACGTTCGTCAAGGGCCTGCATTCGACCGGCGACCTCGATCCGGACCGGCGCTGGATCGTGCATTTCCCCGAGGAACTGACGATCAAGTCGATCGGCTCGGGCTACGGCGGCAACGCGCTGCTCGGCAAGAAATGCCATGCGCTGCGCATCGGCTCGTTCCAGGCGAAGCGCGAAGGCTGGCTGGCCGAGCACATGCTGATCGTCGGCATCGAGAACCCGCAGGGCGAGGTGCATTACATCGCCGCCGCCTTCCCTTCCGCCTGCGGCAAGACCAACCTCGCCATGCTCATCCCGCCGGAGGGCTACCGCAAGGCCGGCTGGAAGGTGTGGACGATCGGCGACGACATCTGCTGGATGACGCCGGGCGAGGACGGCCGCCTGTGGGCGATCAACCCGGAGGCCGGCTTCTTCGGCGTGGCCCCGGGCACCAGCGAGCACACCAACCCCAACGCGATGGCCACGGTCAGCCGCGACACCATCTTCACCAACGTCGCGGTCACCGCCGACAACCAGCCGTGGTGGGAGGGACTTCCCGGCGAGCCGGTGACCGATTGGCAGGGTCGGCCCTACGATCCGGCCAATGGCCCCGCGGCGCATCCCAACGCCCGCTTCACCGTGTCGGCGCGGCAGTGCCCGACCTGGTCCGAGCACGCGGAAGCGGCGCGCGGCGTGCCGATCTCGGCGATCGTCTTCGGCGGCCGGCGCCCCTCGCTGGTGCCGCTGGTGTTCGAGGCGCGCGACTGGGCGCACGGCGTGCTGGTCGGCGCGGCGATGGGTTCTGAAACCACCGCCGCCGCCGCTGGCGCGGTCGGCGTGATGCGCCGCGATCCGATGGCCATGAAGCCCTTCTGCGGCTACAACTACGGCGACTACTTTGCGCACTGGCTATCGTTCGACCGCGCAGGCATGCAGTTGCCGAAGATCTTCCACGTCAACTGGTTCCGCAAGGGCGCGGACGGCAAGTTCCTGTGGCCGGGCTTCGGCGACAACCTGCGCGTGCTGGAGTGGATCATCGATCGCTGCACCGGAAAGGCCGGCGCCGAGGAAACGCCGATCGGCCTGCTGCCGCGCATGGAGGATCTCGACCTCGCAGGGCTCGATCTCGATGCCGCCGCTCTTGCCACCCTGTTCGAAGTGGACGCCGACGGCTGGCGCGGTGAGCTGGAGGCCATCGGCGAGTACCTCGACGGCTACGGCGAGCGACTGCCGCAGCGGCTGCGCGAGGAGCAGCAGCGGGTGGCGACTGCCCTTGGCGCAAGCAACGAAGCCGCGATCGCCGTCGCCGGCTGAGCGGGGACGCGCGGACGCTGCCCGCCGGCGTGACGTCCACGAACCGCCGGCGACGCTCGCCAGTGGCTCCCTGCATGTAAGAGAGCCTCGCCAGCAAACAACCCGCTCGCCCGCCGTGTAGGAGCGCCCTCGGTCGGGTCGCGACCCGCCACACGCCAAAACAAACGCCGCCAGGCACGTCGGGCCGCGCCCCGACGCGAACAATCGATGAGGGTCGGCCCGGCAGGACCGAACTGGCAAAACGCGCCTCAACTGCCGACGCCGGAACAGACCGACGCAGGGTGGGCCACGCCCTGCAGGAGCGCCCTTGGGCGCGGCCCGCCACGCGACAACGACGCAGCCAGGCAGGCCGGGACGCGCGCGGACGCCAGCGAGCCGTCGACGGGTCCGCCTGCCCGGTAGGACCGACCTGCGGAAACGCGCATCGAGGCTCCGAACGCCGGGGCACCGGATCATGCAGGTCGGGCTACGCCCCGCGACGCCGGCGGACCCACGACCGGCTTGCGCTGGCAAGGGAGCCGCGGGGGCATGCGGAATTTTCCCCAGGCAAAAAGAAGCCGGCGCGGAATCCCGCGCCGGCTCGGTTGCCACGTCGCGATTGCCGCTCGCGATCAGTTCTTCAGTTCGACGCGCTTGCCGCCGGAAGCCTGGCCGTTGCCACGGATCATCCAGTTGCCGGAGAAGGCATTCCCGCTCGCCTCCTCGATCGTCTCGACGTAGTCGTTGGCGCCGAGGTTCTCCTTGTCCGGCGTATCACCACTGTCGTTGGCGACGATGTAGGCGCGGTTGGACGTACCCGAATCGGTATCCAGGGCTCCCGGATACAGCGGCGGGGTGAAGCCGCCATCGGCCCAGCTGTCCTCGAAGCCAATGTAGACATCGCCCGCGCTCGGCACCTCGACCTCGACCGGGAAGCTCTGGAACGTATCGATGCCGCCGGCGACGCCGCTGACACTGGTCAGCAGTTCCGCGTTGGAGGGATCACCGTCGCCGTCCGCGTCGAAGTAGACCAGGATCGTGACCTGCTTGCCGGTAATGGAACCGGTGTTGTTGGACGGCCACATGACCTCGACGTTCTCCAGCAGCAGCGGGAAGTCGGAGGCATCCGGAGAGAAGCGGTTCAGCCACAGCGAGGCGTATTCGATGTTGCCGTCCTCGTCGGTCCAGCCGATCGCACTCTCGTAGCTGCCATCATCGAGTTGCCAGGTGAACGGGGTACTGCCCACGTCGGTGCCGTCGAAGCCGTCGGCGAAGATCACGTCATCGGGTTCGGGCTCTGCACCGCCGGTGCCCTTGATGGCCACGCTGAAGTGCTGCTGCGGGGACTGTCCGTTCGCCTCGTTGAAGTGGATGAAGCCGAAGCCGATCGCCGGCATTTCCGTCTTGTAGGGCGGATGCACGGTGATGGTCAGTTCCTGGGTCGCGCCCGGCGCCAGCGTGAAGCTGGCCGGCGACACCGTCGCACCGATGCCGCCCACGGTAGCCTCGAACGAAGTATTCCAGGTGGCGCTCGTCGACAGGCGGTTGGTGACCTTGCGCGTGAAACTGCAGTCCGGTGTGCAATTCAGGTTGCGCAGGGCCGGCAGGTTGAGATCCTTCACGTTGATCGAACCGCCGCTCGGATTGGCGGCGATGAAGTTCGCGACGCTCTCGTCCATCGTGAAGCCGGCCAGCGCCGCCTTGGTAAGGTCGACGCGACCGCTGCCCACGTCGTCGATGTTCCACGGCGTGGTGCCGTCTTCCTGGAAGCCGCCGGTCTTGGTGGTCGTCATCATCGCCGACTTGACTTCGGTCACCGTCCAGTCCGGCTGCACGGCGCGCACCAGCGCCGCGGCGCCGGCCACGTGCGGGCCCGACATCGAGGTGCCGCTCATGAACTCGTACTGGCCACTGGTCGGGTCCGTTGCGGCGTAGATGTCCACGCCCGGCCCGGTGATGTCCGGCTTGGTGAGATCGGCCAGGTTGCCCGGCGTGGGCCCGCGGTAGCTGAAGTCCGCCAGCACATCGCCCTGCGTATAACCCACCGCGATCGCATCCACGTTGCCGGTGGCACTGGACGGATTGGCCGCCAGGAAGGCGAGCAGCGCATCACCGGTCACGACCGAACTGATGCTGTAGGCCGGCACGGCGGGTGCTCCCGTCGTATCCATGCTGATGGAGCCGGGCTGATTGTTGGCAATCACCACCAACTCGGCGCCGGCGGCATACGCATTGCTGATCTTCTCGGTGAAGGCACAGGTGCCGCGACGCAGCACGGCGACCGAGCCCGTGAAGGCACCTGACGCGATGCCGCCGGAATCGGTGCAGCCTTCGATGTTCGCCGGATAGGACTTGACCGGCTTGCCGGTCCAGTTCGGCGTCGATGAGGGTGGCGTGGTGCTGCCCGGGTTCAGGGGAATGCCGGAGATCTCGTCCGGAGGCGTGCCGGGGCCGGTGATCGACAGGCTGGGCCCGATGATCTGGTCCTGCGTGGACGCCGCCACCGTCATCACCCACGGGCCCCGATGGTTGACCCTGCCGATCACGGTCGGATCGGTCTGGGTGTTGTTGCCCGCCGAGGCGGCGACGAAGATGTCGCTGTCGACCGCATCCAGGAAGCCGCGGTCGTTGTCGGTCCAGGGGCTGGTGCCGCCGGAAATCGAGAAGTTCAACACGTCCGCGCCGTCGAGGATCGCGTTGTCGATGCCGGCCTTGATGGCGCTGCTGGCGCAGGTGTTGGTGGCGCAGACCTTGTAATGATGGATCGTGGCGCAGGGCGCGACGCCCGACATCGTGACCCCGTCCGGCAGCGCCGGCGCCGGCGTGACGGTGTTGTCGATGGTGTTGCCGGCGACCGTGCTGGAGGTGTGCACGCCATGGCCGTAGCCCGGATTGGCTTCCGGATTGGTGCCGGTGCATTCGCCCGCGGCATTGGTGGAATGGCAATCCACCTTGATCGCCAGCTTGGGATTGGCGGCACTGAAGCCGCAGGCGGTGTCGTTGGCGAACGAGGGATGCGTGCTGTTGGTGCCGCCATCGAGGATGGCCGCCACGATGCCTTCGCCCTTGGTGCCCACGTGCGTCGGGGTGTTGCTGCCGTCCCAGATCGTGTCGGCGCCGATGAAGCGCGGTCCGCGATACGTGGTGAGCTGCTCGAAACCGGCCAGCTTCACCGAAACCACGCCCGGCATGGTCGCGATCGCCGCCGCCTCGCTGGCGGTCAGGTCTGCTGCGATGCCGTTGTGCGTCACGCCATAATGATGCGTGACGGCGATGTCATGGCCGAGCGCGCCCTGGATCGCGGCAATGTGGCCGAGGCGCGCGGACTGCAGGTATTCCGAATAGGCGACCGCCGCCGGCGATCTCGCATCCAGCCTGCGCGACTGCGTGGCGCGCGGTGCAGTGGCGGCAAGGCCTTCCACGCCGCCGCGGTAGCTCACGAGGCCGGCTTCGGCAAAGTTGATGAAATAGCTCTGCTGGGCCTCGCTCTGCGCGGGCGCTGCGGACTTGACCATCGCGCGCGCCTGGACGGACGGCTGGAAGGTCAGACCGACCAGCGCGAGGCCGACGGCGGAGGCGAGGGTCTTGATGCGAAGGGGATTCCCCATTGAGATGATCTCCACAAACTCGGGTACGAACATATGGTCGCCCGGGCGACCCGTCGGTGATACAGGGCGAGAACAATCGGACGGCGAAGCCCAGCCGGCACGACCTGCGTCGGTCGTTATAACACCCTTAAGGTGGGCGATAAAGGCGGGGTGCCGCAATACGCAGGCGTATGTCGGGACGCGGAGCCAGGGGTTCCCGATCCAGGAAGCCGCCGCCGAGGGCGCCTCGAGGACGGTTCATCTAGGCGCTGCAGGCATCCGCCGCGCACGCTTCCGGCGGCGGCGCCTGGCCACGTGTCCGGGCGGCCAGGAACGCTCGCGCTTCGGCCGCATCACGGGTCAGGCGAAATGGCGGCAGGCTGGAGAGGAAGGCCTTGCCGTAGCCGCGGGTGGTGAGGCGGGGGTCGCACAGCACCAGCACGCCGCGGTCGTGCACGTCGCGGATCAGGCGGCCGGCACCCTGCTTCAGGGCGATGATCGCCGCCGGGAGCTGCCAGGCGGTGAACGGCGGTTCGCCGCCGGCGCGGATGGATTCCAGCCGCGCCGCGAGCACCGGATCATCCGGCGCGGCGAACGGCAGCTTGTCGATCACAACCACGCGGAGCGCATCACCCGGCACGTCCACCCCTTCCCAGAAGCTCGCCGCGCCGAGCAGTACGCCATTGCCGGCCGCGCGGAAGCCCTCCAGCAGTTGGTGGCGGGGAGCGCTGCCCTGCACGAACAGCGGGAATTCCGCGCACGAGGCCAGCCGTTCGGCGGCGCGCCGGAGCGCGCGATGCGAGGTGAAAAGAAGGAAGGCACCGCCGGCGGAGGCTTCGAGCAGCGGCAGGACCGCGTCGACCATCCGCTCGGTGTATTCGGGACTGGAAGGCGCCGGCAGCCCACCCGGCAGCCAGGCCAGCCCCTGGCTGGCGTAATCGAACGGACTCTCCAGATGGAGCGTGCGGGGATCGTCCAGCCCGAGCTGGCGGGTGAAGTGGGTGAAATCCCCGGCCGCCGACAGCGTGGCCGAGGTGAACACCCACGCTGCCCCGCTGGCTTCGCGCAATGTGCGGAGTGAGTGCGAGAGATCGAGCGGCGTCGCATGGAAGGCGAATCCCTGTGGCGACAGCTCGTAC
The DNA here is from genome assembly GCA_017305135.1 of Lysobacterales bacterium. GTDB lineage: Bacteria > Pseudomonadota > Gammaproteobacteria > Xanthomonadales > Rhodanobacteraceae > Dokdonella_A. Next base: position 110,839 of record JAFKNA010000009.1, read on the forward strand.
CAGAGCACGGCGTCGGCGGCGGCGCCATCGCTCAGCCGGCGCAGGCGCTCCAGCTGCAGCTCTGCGCGTTCGGCGACGCTGGCCAGGCCGCGGCTGCGGCCGGCCTGCCGCTCCAGAACGGCCACCAGCCCGGCGAGTGCGTCATCGAGGGCAGTCAAGCCGCGTATGGCCGCTTCGTCCCGCTCGATGAGCGCGAACGGGCCCTTGTCCGGGTAGGCGTCGAGGGCCAGGCGCAGGCACCGGATCGCCTGATCGAGAGCCGCCACCGGTTCCACCAGCAATGCGCCGGCCCCGCTCAGCGCCGCCGCCTCGGCGAGGGCGTCGCGGCCGAGTTCCCTGAGCTGGCGCGCCGACAGCGACACGGAAAAGAACTGGCCGGCGAGCTCCGGCACCTGGTGCGCCTCGTCGAGGATGAAGGCCTCGGCGCCGGGCAGGATTTCGCCGAAGCCCTCCTGCTTGATGGCGAGGTCGGCGAACAGCAGGTGATGGTTGACGACGAGCAGCTCCGCTTCCTGCGCGGCGCGGCGCGCCCTGACCACGAAGCACTCGGCGTGGAACGGGCACTCGGCGCCGACGCAGTTCTCCACCGTCGAGGTCACGCGTGGCCAGAGCGGCGAGTCCTCGGGCACGTCGGCGAGCTCCGCCTTGTCGCCGCTGCGCGTGCGCCTGGCCCATGCGTGCACGGCCGCGAGTTCCTCGCTGGCAGCCACGCCATTGGCGTCGCCGGCGCGGCGCGCCTGCTCGAAGCGGTGCAGGCACAGGTAGTTGGCGCGCCCCTTGAGCAGGGCCGTCGCCACCCGCGTCCCCAGCACGGAAATGACGCGCGGCAGGTCGCGGTGGAACAGCTGGTCCTGCAGCGCCTTGGTGCCGGTCGAGACGATCACGCGGCGTCCGGAAAGGAGCGCCGGGACCAGGTAGGCGAAGGTCTTGCCGGTGCCGGTGCCGGCCTCGACGACCAAGGAGTCACCCGCCGCGATGGCCTGCTCCACGGCCACAGCCATCGCCTGTTGGTACGTGCGTGGCGAGAAGCCCGGCAGCTCGCGTGCGAAGGGTCCGTCCCAGCCGAGCAGCTCGCCGCCCGAGGACTCCGCGCCCTGCAATGGGCTCGCGCCGCTCACGTCAGCCTGCATGCGTGGGGTTTACCGGCTCCGTAGCGGCCGGCGCTGCCGCATCCACGGATCCATCACATCCGCGGCGGCGGCGGCACGCGGCAGGCCTTCACGCGCTGGCGCGCATCGGCCACGGTGCCCTCGTCGGACAGCGCGGTGCGCGTCTCCACCACGGTCTGCCAGTTGCGCGCGCACAGGCTGCCCACCTTCGGGCCGAGGTTGAAGCTCTTCATGGCCAGCTCCTCGGCCCGCGTCCAGTCGCCGCGGGCGAGTTCGAGCTCGGCCAGATACTGCAGGATGTCCGGCGCCTCGGGGGCGAGCTTCAGCGCCTCCTCGGCCGCGGCCACCGCGGCGGGGTAGTCGCGGGCGCGTTCGGCCGCCTCGGCGCGGTCGAGGAAGCCATCGATGGCCGGATCGCGGAGCGGCTGCACCTGGACCGCCGAATCGACGCCCTCGCCCGCGGCGCGCACCGCAGCCACGGCGGCAGCCGGGTCCACGGCCACGGCCGGCTTGACCGGGGAGCTTCCGGAGCCGCCCGGATGCGAGCAGGCGGCGAGGCCGAGGACGAGCGCGATGGGCAGCAGCAGATGCTTCATGGAAGGTGCATCGAAGGGAATCGGGAAGCGCGATTGTGGCATGGCCGCGCGCCGCGGCGCCTCCCCGCGCCGCGGGGAATCAATCGCCGACGCCGAAGAACTGGCGCAGATGATCGAGCGGGCAATGTTCCTCTTCGCGGGGACCGTACCCGGCCGCGAACGGCAGCTCGCGCGCGCCGGCGCAGGCGGAATCGCTGCGCTTGCCCGAGCCGGGATCGATCCAGACGCGCTCGATGCCGTCCTGCGGAACCACCAGCGGCGCGGTCGGGAGGTTGCGCGCCAGGTTGATCCACACCCGCAGGGCGCCGGTGGATCCGAACAGCCCGGTCGGCTTGTTGTCGTCGCGCCCGAGCCAGGCCACCGCGAGCATGTCGCCGGTGAAGCCGGCGAACCAGGAATCGCGCTGGGTGTCGCTGGTGCCGGTCTTGCCGGCGGCATTGAGCCAACCCAGCCCGGCGGCGGAAATCGCCCGCGCGGTGCCGTCCACCGTGACCTTCTGCATGGCCCAGGTGACCAGGCGCGCCGCCGTGGTGTAGTCGCCGCTCCCGGGCTTCACCGCATAGCGCGCGAGCGGGCGCCCCTTGTCGTCCAGCACGCCGCGCACCGCGCGCAGCGGCACGGCATGGCCGTCCGCGGCCAGGTACTGGTAGAGGCCCGCGACCTCATAGGGCGCGAGTTCCACGGCACCGAGCAGCATCGAGGGATTGGGGTTGATCGGCCGCCCCAGCCGGAACGACTCCAGGAAGCCACGCACCCGCTCCACCCCGATGCGCTGGCCAAGGTTCACGGTGGCGAGGTTCCAGCTGCGCACCAGCGCGTCGACCAGCAGCACCTGGCCGTGCACCTGGCCGTCATCGTTCTTCGGCTGCCAGCGCGAGCCGTCGCGCTGCGGCACGTCCACCGGCACGTCGTCGAGCAGGGTGGCCAGCGAGTAGCGCTGCGGCTGCGCCAGTGCCACCAGGTTGACGAAGGGCTTCACCAGCGAGCCGATCGGGCGCACGGCATCCAGCGCGCGGTTGAAACCCGGCGCATCGACCTCGCGACTGCCGATCATCGCGCGCACCTCGCCATCCTGCGCCCCGGTCACCACCAGCGCCGCCTCGATGCCGCCGGCCTGCCTGCCGAGATCGGCCAGCGCGGTGGTGATGGCGCGCTCGCCGAAGGCTTGCGCCGCCGGCGCGAGCGTGGTGTGGACGGACAGCCCCGCGCTCGCCAGCACGGCCTCCGGATACTCCTGCTGCAGCTGGCGCCTGACGAGTTCGAGGAAGGCCGGGTAGCGGTCGCGCGCCACCCGCGCGCGCGCGGCGGTGCCGAGCGGCTGGCGGAGCGCCGCCGCGTGCGCCGCCGGATCGAGCAACCCGGTGTCGCGGAACTGCCCGAGCACGCTGTTGCGCCGCTTCAGCGCCGCCTCGGGATTGCGCCGCGGGTCGTACAGGCTCGGCCCGCGCACCATGCCGACCAGCAGCGCGATTTCGGCCGGCCCGAGGCTCGCCAGGTCGCGGCCGAAATAGAACTCGCTGGCGGCGGCGAAGCCATGCACCGCCTGTCCGCCCTGCTGGCCGAGGAAGATCTCGTTGACATAGGCCTCGAGGATGCGCCGCTTGTCGTAGCGCGCCTCGATCAGCAGCGCCAGCAGGGCCTCGTTGAACTTGCGCGTGGCGGTGCGCCCACGATCGAGGAACAGGTTCTTGACCAGCTGCTGGGTCAGCGTCGAACCGCCCTGCACGACCTGTCCGGCGGCGAGGTTCGCCCACGCCGCGCGAGCGACCGCGGACAGGTCGATGCCGTGGTGGTGCTTGAAGTCGCGGTCCTCCACCGCCTGCAGGCCGGCCACCAGCAGCGGCGGCACCGCACCGAGCGAGACCACGCGCCGGTCTTCCTGCAGGGCGCCATACAGCGTCGCGATGCGCGCCGGCTCCAGGCGCACGGCATCCAGCGCAGCGCCGCTGTCGGCGTCGGCGAGGCGCGTCACCCGGTTGCCGGAGATCTCGAAGCGGACCCGCCGCTCGCGCTCCCGCCCATCGAGATAGACGAAGGCACGTCGCGCAATGATGAACCCTGCGCCTTGGCGCTGGAACGTGCCCGGCAGGGCTGCGTCGGCGGCCTCCACGTAGCGCGCCGCGGCCAGCTCCAGCAGTAGCGCCTCGGCGCTGAGCGGCAGCCCGGGCGAGAGCTCCAGCGGCCGTGCATAGACGCGGCTCGGAACCTGCCAGGACAGGTCGTCGAAGCGGCTGCGTACCGCATGGTCCAGCCAGATCGTGTACGGCACCAGGAAGCCGATGGCGACGCCGGTACCGAGCCAGCGCGGCACGCGCGAAACATGCCACAACGCGCGGAGGCCGCGGAACAGGCTGTGCATCAGTGAACCAACCGCATGCCGGGAACCATCGCACGCTCCGGGAGGCGGAGCGCGCGCAGTGTAGCCGCGGGTCGTCGCAGGTGGCGAGACGGGTCGCGGTCGCCGGCGGCGGACGGCCTTCGCCTCCATGGCCGGCAATCAAGGATAATCCGCGCTTTGCACGCACTTGGAGCTTCATGCAGGCCACTTCGCCCGTCGCCGGTCGCGCCCCCGGCGATTCCGCCCCGCGGCCGGCGGCCGCCACGCCCGCGCTGGTCGTCTGCCTTCGCGTCGGCGAGGGTTTCACGCCAGGCGAGCTCGCGCACTGGAACGCGCTCCTGCCTGCGGCCCACGTGCTCGCATTCGGCACCCCGTCCGCGGCGGGACCGCTCGCGGGCCTCGGTCCGGAGTGCTCGATGCTCGAGGTGGTCGCGGCGGCCGCGCGCGCGTTTCCGGGCGCCGACCTGCTGATCGGCGAGGCTGCTGCCGAGCTCCCGGAGTTCGCCTGCGAGCGCCTGCTGCGGGCCATCGCGGAGCCGGGCGTGCTCGGCGCTTTCCCGCTGGATGACGGCACCCGCAACCCGCTGCCGCCGCGGGCCACCGCTCCCGCTGCCGCGCTGCTGGACGCGCTCTGCTTCGCATTCTCCGCACACCAGCTTCTCCCCGAGGCGGAGTTCCCGCCCCCAGCCGCGGCGCTGAGCGCCTGGAGTGGCGCCGCCCTTGCCGTCGTCGAGGCCGCGCGTGGCGTCGACGGCGACCGCATCGCCGCCGCTGGAATGCGCCTGGTCATCCTGGACCACCTCTACCTGCCAACGGCTCGCGGTGCGATGGAGGCCGCCACCGCCGTGGAGTTGCGCGACCCGCCCCCTCCTTCGACCCTGGAACCGCTGCGTGCCCGCCTCGAGCCGGCACTCGGCGCCGGCAGCGCGCCCGCGCGTTGCGGACTCGACGAGCGGCCGATCATCCTGCACATCCTGCACGGCTGGGGCGGCGGCGCCGAGCGCTGGGTGCGCGATTTCGCTGCCGCCGATGCATCGGCCCATCACCTGGTGCTGGCCAGCCGGGGCAGCTTCGGCCGCAGGCGCCACGGCGAATGGCTGGAGCTCTACGACGGCCGGATAGCGAAGGTCCCGTTGCGGCGCTGGCCGCTGCCGCGGCCGATCAGCGACACCGCGCTTGGGGATCCGACCTGCCGCAGGCTGCTGGACGAGATCATCCGGGGCTGGTCGGTGGACGCGATCGTCGTCTCGTCGCTGATCGGGCACAGCCTCGACGTGCTCCGCAGTGGGCTGCCCACGTATCTCGTCGTGCACGACCACTATCCACTATGGCCGGTGCTGCATCGGGACTTCGGCGATTCTGCGCTGGCCTTTGACGCCGCGCAGCTCGCTTCCGATCTCGGCGGACTCGGCCCCGATGCCGAGTTTGCCGACCGCGATCACGCACACTGGAAGCGGTTGCGCGAGGCGACGGTCGCGGCACTCGTCGCGGCCGATGCCGGCATCGTCGCGCCCAGCCGCTCGGCACTTGCCAACCATCTGCGTCTCGCACCCGAGCTCGGCGTGCTCCGCACCGAGGTGATCGGGCACGGCGTGGCGGCGTGGCCGGGCGACGCGACGGTCCCGCCGCCACCGCAGCGCGCCCGCCTGCGCCTGGTCGCGATCGGGCGCATCCGGCGTGGCAAGGGCGCCGAGCTCCTTCGCGCCGTGCTTCCCGAACTCGGCCGGCATGCCGAGCTGTTCCTGCTCGGCGCCGGCGAGGATGCGCAGGCGCTGTTCGGGATCGACGGCGTGCATGTGCTGCTCGACTACTGCCGCGACGAGCTGCCAGAACTGCTGGCAACGCTCCGGCCGGATGCCGCCGTGCTGCTGCCGACGGTCGCCGAAACCTTCAGCTACACGCTGTCGGAACTCCGCCACCTTGGGCTGCCGGTTGTGGCGACGCGGATGGGCGCACTGGCCGAGCGCATCACCGATGGCGAGGACGGCTTCCTGGTGGATCCGCATCCCGCCGCCGTGGTGGCGAAGCTCGCCGCGCTCGCCGCCGCGCCCGACGCGCTCGAACATGTGCGCCAGCGCCTGCGCGCCGCGCCGGTGGAAGCGCCTGCCGAGGCGATGGCAAACCGCTGGTCGCGCTTCCTGGCGCTGCCGCGACGGGCGCCGCTCCGATATCCGATAGCATCGCTGGACACGGCGGCGCTGGAACGGATGGCGACCAGCACCGCGCTCCGCCGCGCCGCGGAACGCGAGCAGGAATTGCTTTGCGCGCTGCAGGCGGCGCGCGCGGAGAACGAAAGGCGCGGCGAGTGGGGCCATGCACTGGACCGCGAGCTCCGCGATGCCGCGGCCCGCATCGAGCGTGCCGGGGCGCAACTCGATTCCGCGCACCAGGAGCTGGATGAACGCACCCGCTGGGCACTGCAGCTCGACGCCGAGCTGCAGGAGGTCAGGCCGCGCTACGAACAGATGCTGGCGAGCCTGTCCTGGCGGCTGACGGCGCCGCTCCGTTCCGCGAAGGCACGCGTCAAGCGTCTGCGCGCCAGCCTGGCGTTTCGCGGCCGCCGGCTGGCCGCCGCGCTTGCGCGGACCCGCGGGAGCCTCGCCCGCCGCGGGGTGGCGGGCACCCTGGCGCGCGCTGCGGCGGAACTTCGTGGAGGCAGCGCGGCACCGCGCACCGCGCCGCTGCCCGAGCCGGTCGATGATCCCAGGCCCTTTTTCCTGCCCACCAGCGACGCGCCGCGCGCGTCGATCATCATCCCGGTCTACAACAAGATCGCCTACACCCTCGCCTGCCTGCATTCGCTGGCCGAACACGCCGGCGCGACGCCGTTCGAGGTCATCGTCGTCGACGACGGCTCCAGCGATGCGACGCCCGAGCGCCTCGCCAACGTGGGCGGCCTCCGCAGCACCCGCAACGCCAGCAATCTCGGCTTCGTCGGCTCCTGCAACGCCGGCGCGGCGATGGCGCGCGGCGAGTTCCTGCTGTTCCTCAACAACGATACGGTAGTCACCGCCGGCTGGCTCGAAGCGCTGCTGCGCTGTGCCGAGGAAGCGCCCGACGCCGGACTGGTCGGCGCGCGCCTGGTGTATCCGGACGGGCGCCTGCAGGAAGCCGGCGGCATCGTCTTCAACGATGGCTCGGGCTGGAATTACGGGCGCTTCGGCGATCCGGCGGACTCGCGCTACGGCTTCCGCCGCGAGGTCGACTACTGCTCGGGCGCGGCGATCCTGCTGCGGCGCGAACTGTTCGAGCGGCTGGGCGCCTTCGATTCGCGCTATTCCCCGGCCTATTACGAGGACACCGACCTCGCCTTCGCCGTGCGCGCCGCCGGCCTCAAGGTCTACTACGAACCGGCGGCGACGGTGATCCACTTCGAGGGCGTCACCTCCGGCACCGACACCGGCAGCGGCACCAAGCGCTACCAGGTGGTGAACCGCGACAAGTTCCTGGAGAAATGGAAGGACGCGCTCGCCCGGCAGCCGGCGCCCGGCACGCCGATCACGGTCGCCGCCACGCACCGGGCCAGCAAGCGCGTGCTGGTGGTGGACGCGACCACCCCGACCCCGGACCAAGACTCGGGCTCGGTGCGCATCGTCAACCTGATGCGCGTGCTCGGCGATCTCGGCTGCCAGGTGAGCTTCCTGCCCGAGAACCGCGCCTGGATCGAGCGGTATACGCCGGCCCTGCAGGAGCTGGGCATCGAGGCGCTGTATGCGCCCCATGCGCAGGACCCGGTCAGGCTCCTGCGCGAGCGTGGTCGCGAGTTCGACCTCGTCATCCTGTCCCGCCACTACGTCGCGGCGAGCTTCGTCGGGCTCGTGCGCCTGCATGCGCCGCAGGCGCGGCTCGCCTTCGATACCGTCGATCTCCACTATCTCCGCGAGCAGCGCGCGGCGGAACTGGAGGGAAGCGCGGAACTGGCGCGGGTGGCGGCGAGCACGCGCGCGCAGGAGCTCAAGGTCATCCGCGACTGCGACGTCACGCTGGTGGTGAGTCCGGTCGAGCAGGCCCTGCTGGCGACGGATGCGCCCGGCGCGCGGGTGGAGGTGCTGTCCAACGTGCACGAGGTCCACGGCCGCAAGGCCGGCTTCGCGGAACGCCGCGGGCTGGTATTCGTCGGTGGCTTCCAGCACCCGCCCAACATCGACGCGGTGGAATGGTTCGTCGCCGAGGTGTTCCCGCGGGTGCGCGCCGAGCTCCCCGCCGTCGAGTTCCACGTCATCGGCAGCAAGGCGCCCGAATCCATCCGCGCGCTGGGCGGCGATGGCGTCATCGTGCACGGCTTCGTACCTGACATCCTGCCGTACATGGACGGCTGCCGGGTATCGGTGGCGCCGCTCCGCTATGGGGCCGGCGTCAAGGGCAAGGTGAACATGGCGATGAGCTGCGGGCTGCCGGTGGTGGCGACGCCGATCGCGGTGGAGGGCATGCACGTCGAGGCCGGCCGCGAGGTGCTGGTAGCCGCGGATGCCGCCCGCTTCGCCGCCGAGGTGGTGCGTCTGTACGGCGACGAGGCGCTCTGGAACACGCTGTCCGAACACGGACTCGCCAATGTCGAGCAGCATTTCTCCTTCGCCGCGGCGCGCCGCGCGGTCGCCAGGTTGCTCGATGGCGACGAGGCCGCCCGGCCGGGCTGACGGCGCGCCGGCCTACGCGGGCGCCTGGCGGAACGGCCCGCCGTCGGCCGCCTCCCAGCGGGATTCTTCGCCCAGGACGCTGGCGTGCGGGCCGTAGCGGCGCTCGCGCAGCACCACGCGGCCATCGGCGTGCACCATGAGCAGGCTCGAGGCGCGCGTGCCGTAGCGTTCGCCGTGGATGAAGACCGGCGCCAGGAGCCGCTCCAGTTCCCGCCCGACGCCGGTATCGGGCAGTTCGGAATCGGGTGGCATGGATTCGTCCTGCAGCAGCGCGAGCAGCGCCGCCTCGTCCGGCGGGCCGGCCAGCAGCCCGGCGAACGTCGCGGCGAGCCGGCGCGTCTTCGGCCAGGTTGTGTCCAAACGGCCGTTGCTGACCAGGTGCACGCCGCGGGCGAGCGCGCGTGGCGCGCCGTCGCTGCTGCCGAGGACGCCGAAGCCGCGTGCATCTCCGGCGACCAGGTTGAATGGCCCGTAGCTCGCCTCTTCTGTCTGCACGGTGGCCAGGTATCGATCCACCGGTTCGTCGGCGAGGACGAAGTCCCGCACCAGCCAGCCCCGCGAGCGCGGCGCCGTCGCCGGCACGCCCGTCCTGAGATTGGTGGCGGCGGCGAAGCGGCCGTCGCTGCGCGCCGCCAGCCAGGTTCCACCGGCCACCAGGTCGCGCCCGCCGACCACGCGGGCATCCTCGTCCCAGGGCGCCGCCGCGCGGGTGGGGCGGTCGTGGAACTCGTCGCGGTTGCCGAGCAGGAGCAGCGGCACCTCGGGAATCGTGTCGATGGCGAGAAGGATGAGGCACATGGATCTGGCCCGCGCCCGGGTCGTCGAGCATGCCAGTCGTGGAACCTCCAGGCCAGCAGCCGTGGGCCGCCCGAACCTATCCGCGCAAGCCGAGCTGGCGCAGGCGGCGTTCCAGTTCCGGCAGCCGCGGGTTGCCCGGGCTGAGTTCCCGCGCGGCGGCGGCGGCGCGCGCGGCTTCTTCGTGCCGGCCTTCCACCAAGCGCGCGTCGGCCTGGTCGAGGAAGGCGCTGGCGACCCGCTCGCGAAGGCGCGGCAGCGCGGGATCGGCCGGGTCCACCTGGGCAATGGCGTCGAGAAGGGTGCGCGCGCGCAGCGGCGCGCCCTCGGCCAGTGCATCGGCCAGGAGCTCCCTGGCGCGCGACGACAGGCGGGCCAGGCCGCCCAGGGCGGCGGCATCGTTGCCGTCGATCGCCAGCGCCGCGCGATACCTGTCCCAGGCGCTGTCGCCCGGTGGCAGGATGATGTGTCCGGCCGCCGTGGCCGCGTCGCCGGCCGCCACCAGGCGGCGTACCTCCGCGCTCCGCTCGGCCGTCACCGGGGCGCGCTCGGCGTCGATCGCGTCGCGCTCCTCGAGTTCGCGAAGCTGCTTGCGGGTGGCGGCGATGCCGGGCAGGTCCGGCGCGAGGCGGGTTGCGTCGGCGAGGCGCTGCGCGGCTGCGGCGGCATCGCCGGCCTCGATGGCGGCGTCGGCGCGCCCGAGTTCGGCGCGCGCTACCTGGCGCAGGCCCGCGGTGGCACGCGCGCTGGCGGGATCGGCCTGCAACACCTCGCGGAACAGCTCGAGCGCCGCATCCGCTGCGCCGCTGATCCTGCCGGCGGCGAGCGCCGCCTCGGCCCGGTCGAGCTTCTTGTCGCTTGCGACCCGCTCCTGGTCGCGCAACTGCGCAATGCGCCCGAACAGTTCGGGGAGCCGCGGATAGGCGGGAACGATGCGGGCAATGTCGTCGGCGCGCGCCGCCGCGGCATCCGCATCGCCGCGGTCGAGCGCCGCGCGCGCCTCGCCGGCGAGGCGTTCCGCCGCCTTGTGCAGGCCGGCCTGGGCGAGCGCATTGCCCGGTTCCGCCGCCAGGACCTGCTGGAACAAGGCCGCCGCGCCATCGGTGCCGAGCACCTTGCCGGCAGCGAGCGCCGCGTTCGCGGCCTCGAGCCTGCCCGCGATTCCGGCCTCGTGCGTTTCCCGCCGGCGCAGTTCGTCCTGCAGCCGTTCGACCTCGCTGCCGCCGCCGAGGAGTTCGCGCGCGCCGTCGAGCGCGCTGCGGGCGCCGGCCAGGTCGTTCGCCGCCAGCGCCTCGGCGGCGCGCGAGAGCAGCCGCTGGCCGACCTGCTGCAGGCCGCTGCGGGCGATGTCGTTGTCGGGGTCCTGGGCGCGCGCGGCGAGGAAGAGTTCGCGTGCGCTGTCATCGCCGCCGTCGAGCCGGCCGGCATCGAGTGCGCGCTGCGCCTGTGCCAGTGTCTCGTTGAGGCCGGTGCGCGGCAGGAGCTGGCGCAGAGCGTCCTGTCCCGACCAGAAGCCCAGGGCGGCGATCGCCAGCACGGCCAGCAGCGCCACCAGCACGACGCGGCGATGGTGCTTGCGGCGGCGCGGTTTCGATGGCGGACGCGGGCCTTCGGCGCGCAGGCGTGGCGCGTCCAGCTCGGCGGCGATCTCATCGATGCGGCCGAGGCCAGGCTCGGTGCGATGGCCTGCGGGGCGTGGGGTGCCGGCACGCGGTAGCGCATGCATGCCGCGCGGCGATGCCACCTCGCCCGCCGTGCCGTCACCGGACTCCCGCTCGAGGCGGCTGATGGCGGCGACGACCTCCTCCCCGGTCTGGAAGCGCTCCTCGGGCTGCTTGGCCAGCAGGCGGTCCAGCAGCGGCTGCACGGGGGCGAGCCGCGCCGGCAGCGTGGGCAGGGGCTCGGTCAGGTGCATGATGCCGATCGCCAGCGCATCGTCGGCGTGGTAGGGCACGCGGCCGAGCAGCATCTCGTGCAGCACGATGCCGAGCGCGTACAGGTCCGAGCGGCCATCGACCTCGCGGCCGCGGGCCTGCTCCGGACTCATGTAGTGCGGCGTGCCGATGACCGCGCCGGTGCGCGTCACGCGGGCGGCGATGTCGAGCGCGCGGGCGATGCCGAAATCCGTCAGCACCGCCGAACCGTCGTCGCGCAGCAGGATGTTGTCCGGCTTGACGTCGCGGTGGACGAAGCCCTTCTGGTGCGCGTAATGCAGGGCGCTGGCGATCTCGCGCGTCACCCGCAGCGCGAACGGCAGCGCGCGCGCGGCGGCGCCCCGCGCCACCACGGGGCCGCCGCCGAGGTATTCCATCGCGATGTAGTGGTGGTCGTCGGCACAGCCCACGTCATGGATGCCGACCACGTGGCGGTGGTGGAGCTGCGCGGCGATGCGCGCCTCGCGCAGGAAGCGCGCACCGAACTCCGCGTCGGCGAGCAGCGCCGGCGACATCAGCTTGAGCGCGACCTCGCGCGCGACCGATTCCTGCAGCGCGAGGTACACCGTCGCCGTGCCGCCGCGGCCGAGCTGGCGGAGCAGCCGGTAGCCGGGGATCTCGATCATGGGCCGCCGCTCCGCGGGCCCCATCCGTTCCCGGAAGCGGAAGGACGCCCGTTCATGCGGTCCGCCGTGCCTCGATGACGTTCGGGATCGCGGCGAGCTGTGCGAGCAGCCCGCTCAACTGGCCGAAATCGCCCACGCGCAGGGCGTAGTTCATCTCCGCGATGCCCTTGCGCGGGTCCACCCGGGCGCTCACCGCCGTGACCTGGGCGTTCGCCGCCGCGATGGTGTTGCTGACATCCTTGTGCAGCCACTTGCGGTCGTAGCCACGCACCACGACGTCGACGTCGTAGGCGCGTTCAGTGCGGCGCCCCCATTCGACGTGGAGCACGCGATCGGGCGCGCGTTCGCGCAGGGCCGCGAGCTGCGCGCAATCCTCGCGATGCACCGACACGCCACGTCCGCGGGTCACGTAGCCGGAAATGGCATCCCCGGGCAGCGGCTGGCAGCAGCGCGCCAGTTGCGTCAGCAGATTGCCGACGCCCTCGATGACGATCGCGCCGGTTTCCGCGGGCGCGCTGCGCGGCGCGACCGGTGGCGGCGGCGCGGGCGGCGCGGCCTCCTTCGGGGTCGCCAGGTCGTGGAGCGCGCGCGCGAGGTGGCCAGGCGTCACGTCGCCCAGCGCCAGCGCCTCGAGCAGGTCGTCGTGCCCGCCGAGGTGGAAACGTTCGGGCAGCCCGTCGAGCGAGGGCGGCTGCAGGGCCAGGCGCTTCAGCTCGCGCTCGAGGATGGCGCGACCGGCGGCGAGGTTCTGGGCGCGATCGACGCGCTTGAACCAGGAGCGCACCTTCTCCCGCCCGCGGTGCGTGTTGAGGTAGCCGCGCTGCGGCGACAGCCAGTCGCGCTTGGGCTCGATCACCTTGCCGGTCAGCACCTCGACGCGGTCGCCGCTGCCGGGCTGGAAGGTGAGCGGCACGATGCGCCCGTTGACCTTGGCGCCGCGGCAGCGGTGGCCGACGTCGGTATGGATGGCGTAGGCGAAATCGAGCACCGTGGCGCCCTGCGGCAGATCCATCACCTGCCCCTTCGGGGTCAGCAGGTAGACGCGGTCCTCCACCACCTCGGTGCGGAAGCCGGCGAGGAGCGCCGCGTCGTCGTCCTGGGCATCGCGCGTGTCCAGCAGCTGGCGCATCCAGGCGATCTTGCGCTCGAAGCTGCTGTCGCCGCCGCCGCCTTCCTTGTAGCGCCAGTGCGCCGCCACGCCGAGCTCGGCATGCCGGTGCATGTCGTGCGAGCGGATCTGCACCTCGAGCGTCCTGCCCTCCGGGCCGATCACCGCGGTGTGCAGCGACTGGTAGTTGTTGCCCTTGGGACTGGCGATGTAGTCGTCGAACTCGCCCGGGATGAACGGCCACAGCGAGTGCACCACGCCGAGCGCGGCATAGCAGGAAGGCACGTCGTCGACGAGCAGCCGCAAGGCGCGCACGTCGTAGAGCTCGGTGAACTCGAGCTGCTTCTTCTGCATCTTGCGCCAGATCGAATAGATGTGCTTCGGACGCCCGGCGATGTCGGCGCGCAGGCCGGCCCGGGCGAGGGCCGCGCCGAGTTCCCGCTTGGCATTCTCGATCCAGGCCTCGCGGTCGCCGCGACGCTCGTCGAGCAGGCGCGCGATGCGCCGGTACACCTCCGGCTGCAGGAAGCGGAAGGTGAGGTCCTCCAGTTCCCACTTGAGCTGCCACACGCCGAGCCGGTTGGCGAGCGGGGCATGGATGTCCGCCGTCAGCCGCGCCAGCGCGCGCTGCTCGTCCACGCTGGACTGTGTCGCCGCGCGCATCCGCACCACTTGCCGCGCGAGCAGGATGAACACCACGCGCAGGTCGCGGATGATGGCGAGCAGCAGCCGTCGCAGGCCTTCGGCACCGCCGCTCGCGCCATGCGCGGCGTAGAGCGACCACACGCGCTCGGCCGCCTGCTGCCCGTCGACGAGCGCGCCGACTTCGTCCGCGAAGCCAGCGAGATCCCCCGCATCCAGCGCAACACCGCATTGCATTCCCGCATGCAGGATGGCGGCGGCCTGCGCCTCGTCGCCCACGGCGAGTTCCGAGAGGATGTCAAGGGTGGCGCACAGCTCCGCCTGCACGCCGGGCCACCCCGGATTGCTGTCAGGAGCACCGGCCCGGGACAGCACCAGCGCGCGCGCACGCGCGCCGGCCGCACCGACCGGAACCTGCTCGAGGCACGCCGATGGCGCAGACGGAGCGGGATGCTGGGCGACGGTATTCACCATGGAAGTCGACTTGCCGGCGCGGGAGCCGGTCCGGCGATGCTGAAAGGCGCCGGCTGCCCGAGGCGCCGGTCAGGCGCGCAGCCTGGCGCTGATGGCAGGTCATGCACCCTGCGGGCCGTCCCGGCCGCGCCCGGCGGCCACCCCGCGCCAGCGAGCGGGGCGTCGATGCACCCGCTCTGCACCCGGCCTTCCCTGGCCGGCGGGGAATCCGCTTCTCCGCGGATCCTCAGCGCATCCAGGGGAACAGGTTGGCGCCGGGGAAGCCGAACACGACGTCATCCCCGGTGAACTTGTTGCCGGACTCGTACTGCACGACATCGGGCGAGGCAAAGACGCTCACGGCCGCGACCGGCGTGTCGACGGCCAGCGGACTGCCGCCCACCTTCACGTTGCGGATCACCGCCAGATAGCGCGAATTGGAGCGCACCGTGCCGAGGTCGAGCACGATGCGCTCGCGCAGGTTCCCGTTGGCGGAATCGGCGAAGATCAGGCCCGGATTGTTGCCGGCGCAGGTGCCCGCATCGAGGGTGGCCGGCAACTCGCGGAGGAAGCAGTAGCTGGCCACCGGTTCGAGGTACTCCGAATCATAGGCATCGGCAATCACGATCTCGACCGAGTTCGCCGTCGGCATGGCTCCGCCGCCACTCGGTGCCTGCGGGAAGCTGGAATTGGGCAACTCATTGGCGCCCTGCGCGCCGAGGCGGGCGTCCACCCGGGCGAGGTAGGCGAACTTCGGGGTGCTCCCATCCGTCCAGTTGCGGGTCCACATGGTGGCCGCACGCATGCCGAAGTCGGAATTCACCGCCGGTGCCGACGAGGGGCCGGTACCGGGGGCGGGGCGAACGCCCGTGGCGGCAGCGCACACCGCTACCTCGCGGGAGAGCGGAAGGTCCGGAACCAGCGAGGGCTCGCCGGGACCGCCGATCCCGTCGCCCTGGAGTCCCGGTGCGACTCGCTGGTCGAAGGTGCAGGCGTCCGTCGGCACGCCCGGCAGCACACTGTCGTGCTCCGGCGACCATCCCGCGAAGCGGCCGTTGCCGTCCGACGCGTAATTCCCGTTGGGCTGCCAGTTAACCATGCTGGCATACCATTGGTCGCGAGTCGGCAGATCGAAGGAGCCGAGCAGGAGAAGATCATCGAAGGGACCAAACGGGCTGGATACCGTTCCGTTTTCGGAACGGACGGTGCAGGCGATGGTCGACGGACTTCCCGACTGATTGATGCGCAAGGTGCTGCCGCTGTAGCGCATCGACTGCATGTCCTGGACCGACGGCAACGTCCAGCGATCTCGAGTCGGGGAGAACGTCCTCAGCGAGGTCGGATAGTCCGGACCCACGTTGGCGCACAGGATGTAGCTGCTGCTCGTAACCTTCAGTTCACCCGCCAGGCTTCCGTTTGCCGCGTATGAAAAGGTGGAGATGGGCAGCGGCGAGCCGTTGCCGAGGGTGAGCGTGGCCTGGGCGGCGGCGAGCGCCGGAATGGAGGCTGCCGCAGCCCCCGCGAGTACCAATCCTGCGAACTTCTTCACTGACAAATCCCGGGTTTCTTTGAAACCTGCAAAAAAAGACACTGACGAGGCTCGGGCGGTCCGCGTTTCGCGCGCCCTTTCGGCACCGGAACCAGCCCGGTACCGCATGCTACACTCGACCGCGCGCATTCTATCCCTTGCCGGGCGTATGCGCACCTGCCGATTTCCCCGTCGATCAAGGGTTTTGCGGCAGAGGTCACAGTCCGCCCCCTACAAAGAGCCCAATGCGCACCCTCCTCTGCCTCGCCCTCACCACGTTCGCCGTCGCGGGCCCCGTCGGCGCCCAGGAACAGCCCCAGCCCACGCTTGAAGAACGCATGTCGCAGGCGGAGTTCCGCGCCGCCGGCCTCGACAAGCTGTCGCCGGAGGAACTGGCCCGCCTCAACACCTGGCTCGCCGGCCACACGGCGCCGCCACGTCGTCCTGGCAGCCGCGAAGCCTTCTATCCGGACCCCGACGCGCGTACGACGGTGAACGCCCACATCGCCGGCGACTTCACCGGCTGGCGTGGCAAGACCATTTTCCGCCTCGACAACGGCCAGGAATGGCAGCAGACCGAATCCGGCTACCGCAACGTTGGCGTGTTCCACAACCCCTCGGTGACCATCAAGCCGATGATCCTCGGCAGCTGGCTCATGGTGGTCGAAGGCTGCGGCTGCAGCCTGCGCGTGCAACGCATCAAGTGACCGCAGGATGCGGTCATCCCGTGCAGGCCATGGATGGCCGGCGACACGGGATCCATCTCCGGGATCGCCATGATCTGCCGGGATCGAAGGGTCGGTTGACCTGCGGCTTCGGGTGCTCCCCCACCGGCCATCCATGGCCGGACTGTAGACGTGAAGCATGGCTTCGGGCGGCTGCAGGGCCTCGTCGCGGGGCGAGATGGGCAGCTCCTGCGCGAAGGTCGATACGCGCAGTCCGTACGCTCGACGGCCTATGGCTTTCGGGCAGTCCACCAGCGCCAATCCATGGCTGCAGGCGTGAAGCACGGCTTCGAGCGGCTCAGGAACGCATCGCGGCCTCCAGCAGGCGCGCGATGCGCTTGGGCGAGACCGGCTCGGCGGTGCGCAGTTCCTGCGCGAAGGTCGATACGCGCAGTTCCTCGATCGCCCAGCGGAGGTCCGCCAGCGCTTCATCCTCGCCGCGGGTGGCGCGGAGCTTGAGGTATTCGCGCCAGTAGCCCTGCAGGCCCAGCATGCGTGCCTGGTCGCGGGCCGGGTCGTGGCGCAGGCGCTCGGCGCGGATCGCCATCGCCTTGAGGTAACGCGGGAACTCGGCAAGGCGGGCGCGTGGCAGGTCGCGCAGGAAGCCGGGGGCGAGCAGCTCGTCGAGCTGGTGGCGAAGATCCTCGTAGTTGGCGGTGGCGAAGCCCATCAGCGGCGGCTCCAGCAACGGGCGCAGTTCCGCGTGCGCGGCGAGGATGGCTTCGGCGAGCTTCAGCCGCTCCATCGCGGCGGCGAACAGCGCGCGCGCCAGTCGCTCCTTCAAGGCATTGAACCCGTCGCGGGTGCGCACCTCCAGGTTCTCGCCGGCGAGGAGGTCGCGCAGGGCCGCCTCGGTGGCGTCGGCGCGCAGCCCCTCCATGCCGCGCGCCGGCTCGCCCGGCGCGAACGCGGCCTCCAGGCCAACGCTCTTGAGCGCCAGTGTGTGGTCGACCGGGAGCTGGCGCCTGGCCTGGCGAAGCCTGGGCTCGAGCGCGCGCCGCAGCAGCCGCTCCACGCCGCGCCGGTGTTCGGCGCATGCTTCGTCCTCGTTCTCGAACACGCGCAGGGCCACGCTTTCGCCAAGGTCGACCAGCGCCGGGAACGCTGCCAGCCCGCCGCGCGAGACCACGCGCTCTGGAATGTCCTCGAAATCGGCTTCGCTGACGTCCTCGCGGGCGAGATCGACCTCGGCGCGGCTGGAGAAGGCGACGCGTGCGGCATCCGTCCAGGTGGCCTGGACGGCGGCGAGGTCGCGGCTTTCCACCAGCAGCCTGCCGCGTTCGCCATGCAGGCGGAAATTCATCGACAGGTACGGCGGCAGCGCCACTTCGGCGAAGTCGGCGGACTCGACCGCCACGCCCGTGACCCGCTTCAGGTAGGCGGCCAGCGCGGCGAAGAGCGGCACATCGCGTGGCGGCTCGGCCTCGACGAAGGCACGCGCGAAATCCGGCGCCGGCACGAAGTTGCGCCGCAGGGCCTTGGGCAGGCCGCGGATCGCCTCCGCCACCTTTTCCGCCAGCAAGCCCGGCACCAGCCATTCGCAGCGGGCCATGGGCACCATGTTGAGGAGCGCCAGCGGCACCTCGAGGGTGACGCCATCGGCCGCATCGCCGGGGATGAAGCGGTACGAGAGGCGAAGTGCCTGCCCGGCGACCTCCATCGCTGGCGGAAATTCGCGGGCGCCGATGCCGGACGACTCGCCGAGCACGTCGGCCAGCGACCAGTGCAGGGCCGCCTGCTCGGGCGGCGTGGCGCGCCGGTACCAGGCATCCAGCGCCGCACCGGTGCTGATGTCGGCCGGCAGCTTGCCGGCGAAGAAGGCGGCAAGCTCGTCCTCGTCGCGGACCAGGCCGCTGCGCCGGCGCTTGGCCTCTATCTCCCGCGCTTCCGCCAGCACGCGGCGATTGGCGCGGATGAAGTCGGCGCGGGCATCGATCTCGCCCCGCGCGAGCGCCTCGCGCAGGAATATCTCATGGGCGAGCGCCGGGTCCTGGGCGCCGAACTGCACGCGGCGGCGCTCGACCAAGGTCATGCCGAACAGCGTGACCTGCTCGTAGGCGACCACCGCGCCGCGCTGGCGCGACCAGTGCGCGTCGCGCCAGTTGCGCTTGACCAGGTGCGCCGCCTGCTCCTCGATCCAGCGTGGCTCGACGCGAGCGCAGAGCATGCCATACACCTTCGCAAGATCGAGGATCTGCCCGGCCAGCAGCCACTGCGGCACCGCCTTCGCCACCGCCGAGCCAGGGAAGATCGCGAACCGGCGCTCGCGCGGACCGCGGTACTGGCCGCGCTCGTCCTTGCGCCCCACCTGCGTCGGCCAGCCCGAGAGGAGGCAGCGGTGGATGGCTTCATAGGCTTCGGGATTGGGGATGGGGGATTCGGGAATGGCTGGAGCGGCCGCCTTTACGATTCCCGATTCCCGATTCCCGATTCCCGGCAGCGCGAGCTGCCGATGCAGCTCGCGCCATTCGCGCATGCGCAGGAAGGACAGGAAATGCGCGCGGCACCAGTCGCGGAGTTTCGACTGGGTCAGTTCGCGGTGGGCTTCCGAATAGGCCTGCCAGAGCTTCAGGATGCCGAGGAAGTCCGACTTCGGATCGGCAAAGGCGGCATGCGCCGCGTCCGCCTCGGCGCGTGCGTCGGCGGGGCGCTCGCGGGGATCCTGGATGCTGAGGAAGGCCGCCAGCACCTGCAGCTCCGCGCTCACCCCCTGCGCGCCCGCCTCGACCAGCATGCGGCCAAGCGCCACGTCCACCGGCAACTCGGCAAGCCGGCGGCCGATGGCGGTGAGGCGGTATCCCGAACCTCTGCCGCGCTCCTTCCCACCATCCTGCGCTTCCTCGATCGCACCCAGCTCGGCGAGGCGTCGGTGGCCGTCGGCGATGGCGCGATCCGAGGGCGCCTCGACGAAGGGGAAATCGGCCGGGTCACCGAGCTTCAGCGCCAGCATGCGCAGGATCACCCCGGCCAGCGACGAGCGCAGGATTTCCGGGTCGGTGAAACGCGGCCGCCTGGAATGATCCTCCTCGTCGTAAAGGCGGTAGCAGATGCCCGGCCCGACGCGGCCGCAGCGGCCCTTGCGCTGGTCGGCGGCGGCCTGCGAGATCGGCTCCACGTGCAGGCGCTCGAGCTGGTTGCGCGGGCTGTAGCGCTTGACCCGCGCGGTGCCCGAATCGATCACGTAGCGGATGCGCGGCACGGTGAGCGAGGTCTCGGCGACGTTGGTCGCCAGCACGATGCGCCGCCCCGGCCCGGGATGGAACACGCGGTCCTGCTCGGCGGCGGAAAGCCGCGCGTAGAGCGCCATGACCTCGGTCGCGCGGTACTTGCGCCGCGACAGCGCGAGGTGCGTGTCGCGTATCTCGCGCTCGCCGGGCAGGAAGACCAGGATGTCGCCCTGCGGATCATCCGCGGTGATCTCGTCGGCGACGGCAGCGATCTGCTCGGCGAGCGAAAGGGGGTCGACGTCGGCGGCCGTATCCGGGCCGGACCGGCGGCGGCGCATCCCCGCCCGCCCGCGCGGCGCCTCCGGCGGCGTGTCGTCCCCACCGGAGCGATCCTGCAGCGGCGGCCGCCAGCGCACCTCGACCGGGAAGGCACGCCCCTCGACCTCGATCACCGGCGCGCCGCCGAAATGCGCGGCGAAGCGCGCGGTGTCGATGGTCGCCGAGGTGACGATCAGCTTGAGATCGGGTCGCCGCACGAGCAGGCGCTTCAGGTAGCCAAGCAGGAAATCGATGTTGAGGCTGCGCTCGTGGGCCTCGTCGAGAATGATGGTGTCGTAGGCGTCCAGCCAGGGATCGGACTGCGTTTCGGCAAGCAGGATGCCGTCGGTCATGAACTTGACGAGCGAGGCGTCCGATACCTGGTCGGTGAAGCGCACCTGGAAGCCGACCAGGTCGCCGACCTCGCTGCCGAGCTCCGCCGCCACGCGCCGCGCGACACTGCGCGCCGCCAGCCGGCGCGGCTGGGTGCAGCCGACCATTCCCGCCGCACCGCGCCCGGCCGCCAGGCACAGCCTGGGCAACTGCGTCGTCTTGCCCGATCCCGTTTCGCCCGCAAGGACGATGACCTGGTGCCTGCGGATCGCCGCCACGATCTCGTCCGCCCGCGCCGCGATCGGCAGCGCTTCGTCCACGCCGACCACCGGCACCCGCCCGGCGCGGCTGTCGCGGCGCGCCACCGAGGCGGCGATCGCTTCGGCGAGGCGCCGGGCATCGTCCGCGGATGCGTCGCCGGCCCGCGCCAGGCGGCGCCAGCGCGCGTCGAGGCGCGCGAAATCGCGCGCCATCACCTCGGTACGCCTGGGGCGCGGGATTGCTGGCAGAGACATTCCTGGAGCGTAACGGTGGCAAAGCGGCCGGCATAGGTGCGGTCGATGGCCGCGATCCGCAAGATCGATTTCACAGCATCGTGCAATCGTGCCAAGCTGGCCCCACCCATCAAGACAGGAGATCGCCATGGCCATCGACATCGGCATCAGCAAGGAAGACCGCGAGAGCATCGCCGCGCAACTGGGCAAGCTGCTCGCCGACACCTATTCGCTCTACCTCAAGACCCACGGCTTCCACTGGAACGTCACCGGACCGATGTTCAACACCCTGCACCTGATGTTCGAGACGCAATACCAGGAACTGTGGGCCGCGGCGGACGTCGTCGCCGAGCGCATGCGCGCGCTCGACGTGCACGCCGGCCTCCTACACCCAGTTCGGCAAGCTCACCTCGATCGCCGAGGAAACCGGCGTGCCCGAGTGGAAGGACATGGTGCAGCAGCTCGTCGACGGCCACGAGACCGCGGCGCGGACCGCCCGCGAGGTGTTCCGCGTGTCCGACGGCGCCGATGACCAGCCCACCGCCGACCTCGCCACACAGCGCATGCAGGAGCACGAGAAAACCGCCTGGATGCTGCGCTCGCTGCTGCGCTGAGCGGAAGCGGCTACAACGAGCGCCGCGGCGGCACCAGCAGGTCGCCGAACAGGAGTCCCGCGACGATCGCCACCAGCAGGGTCACGACGACGATCGCGGTGTCGAGGCCGAGCATGACGTCGCGTTCGAACACCAGGCTGAGCGAGCGGAAACCGACGCTCCCCGGCACCAGCAGGATGATGCCGGGCTCGCGGACCAGCGCGCCGGGGCGGCGCATCACGCGCGCGAACACGTTGCTGCCGGCGCCGATGACGAGTCCGCCGATGAACACCCCGAAGCTGGAGGACACGTAGATGCCGCCGAGCTGGGCGCACAGGAAGCCGGTGGTGACGGCCGCCACCACCACGCCCACGTAACGCAGCGGACTACCGAACAGCACCGCAAAGGCGAGCGCGCCGGCCGGCACCGCGATCCACTCGATCCAGGCCGGGACCAGGTCCGCCGGGCTGGCACTCGGCACCCATCCCAGCAGGCCGCAGAGCTGGGTCGCCAGCACGGTGCCGAAGGCAAGCTTCAGCAGGGTGGCGAACGCGCCCATCGTGCGCGCGGTGCCGGACACCAGGTGCTGGCTGGAGAGCTCGCGCACGGCGGTGGTCAGCGTCATCCCCGGCATCAGCACGATCAGGCTGGCGATGACCACCGAGCGCACCGCCAGCGGCGTCACGTGCACCGCAATGGCGGTGGCGACGAAGGTGGCGACCAGCGCCGACAGCGCTTCCAGCGCCGCGGCGATATTCGGCCGGCCGATCGCGGCGATGCTGATGAGGCCGATCAGCAGTCCGATCAGCGTGGCCGACCAGACGCCCGGCCAACCGGTGTGGAAGATCGCCGCGATGCTCCCGGCCGAGACGCCGTAGCTCGCCACCGTCAGCGCGTACCAGGCGGGACCGCGGCCGCTCTGGCCGAACTCGCGTAGGCGCCTGCGCCCGGCGGCGAGATCGAGCGTGCCGCTGACCACCTGGTCGCCGATCTCGTCCACCTGGCAGAGGCGCTTCAGGTTCACCTCGCCCGGCGGCGCGCGCACCACCTGGGTGATCTCGGCGGCATCGTCCTCGCGCGCCGGGTCGGTGAAGGACATCACGATCGAGGTCGGCGTGGACAGCACGTTGCAGCCGAGGCCGAGCCGCTGGCTGACGCGGTTGACCACGTCCTCCAGGCGCGGCGCCGCCGTTCCGTATTCGTGCAGGCGCCGCGCCAGTTCCACCAGGAAGGCGATGCGGGTGGCGGCTGGAGCGGCGTCCAGGGGCGCTTCGGAAGGGCGATGCGGCATTGCAGCATTCTGCGTGAATCCGGCACGCGGTGCGAGTGGCGCGGCGGCGCCGGAGCGGCACCCACCGCGCCCGGCGGCGGGGCGCCGATTCCCGATCGCGGCGCGGCCTGCTAGCCTTGCGCGATGCCCTCCGCCCCCGCGCCGGCCGCCAGCGCCCCCCACCTGAGCCGCGACGATGCCGGCGTACTGGTCGCCTCCGGTGACTGGACCCTGGCTCATGCGCGCGCGCTGGCCGGTCGCGCCGCGGCGCTGGGTCGCAGCGGCACCGGCGGGCAGGAGCGACGCGTGGACGCCAGCGGCATCCTGCGACTGGACACGGCGGGCGCCCAGGCGCTGCTGGACCTTGCCCCGGCCGATGACATCAAGGGCCTCGATGCCAACCGCCGGGCGTTGCTGGACGCGGTGGCCGCGGCGGCCGCGAGAACGGAAACCGGCGGCCGGCGCGGGCGCGACGGGGGCGTGCTGGATCTCTTCGCCCGCACCGGCAATGCGGTCGAGCAGATCGGCAACGACGCCTGGAAGCTGCTCGGCTTCATCGGCCTGGTGCTGGCGACGCTGGCGCGCAGCCTGCCCGACCCGCGGCGCTGGCGCTTCACCTCGCTGGTGTTCCATATCGAGCAGACCGGCCTCGACGCGGTGCCGATCGTGGTGCTGCTCAACTTCCTGGTCGGCGCCGTGGTCGCCTTCCTCGGCGCCACGGTGCTGAAGGATTTCGGCGCCAGCATCTACACCATCGAGCTGATCGGCTATTCCTTCCTGCGCGAGTTCGGCGTGCTGCTGACCGCCATCATGGTCGCCGGCCGCTCGGGCAGCGCCTTCACCGCGCAGATCGGCTCGATGAAGTCGCGCGAGGAGATCGACGCCATCCGCACCCTGGGCCTCGATCCCGTCGAGGTGCTGGTACTCCCGCGCGTGCTGGCCCTGCTGGTCTCGCTGCCGATCCTCACCGTGCTCGCCATGCTGGCCGGGATCGTCGGCGGCGCGGCGGTGTGCGTGCTCAGCCTGGACATCTCGCCGACGATGTTCGTGACCCGCCTGCAGGGCCTCAACGCCACCCAGCATTTCTGGGTCGGCATGAGCAAGGCGCCGCTGTTCGCCTTCCTGATCGCCGCGATCGGCTGCCTGGAAGGCATGAAGGTGTCGGGCAGCGCACAGTCGGTCGGCACGCACACGACATCGAGCGTGGTGCAGGCGATCTTCGTCACCATCCTGGTCGATGCGCTGGCGGCGATCTTCTACATGGAGATCGGCGTGTGAACGGGCGCGAGGCGGTGATCGAGGTACGCGGCCTGCGCAACCAGTTCGGCGCCCAGGTGGTGCACGAGAACCTGGATCTCGAGGTCTACCGCGGCGAGATCCTCGGCGTGGTCGGCGGCTCGGGCAGCGGCAAGTCGGTGCTGCTGCGCTCCATCGTCGGCCTGCTGCGGCCAGCCGGAGGCAGCGTGAGACTGCTCGGCGAGGACATGCTGCACATCGGCGAGGCGCGCCGCGCCGAGCTCGAAAGCCGCTGCGGCGTGCTGTTCCAGAACGGCGCGCTGTTTTCCTCGCTGTCGGTGGCCGACAACGTGATGGTGCCGATGCGCGAGCACTACAGCCTGCCGCCGGCGATGATGCAGCGCCTGGCCGCGCTCAAGATCGCGCTGGCGGGGCTGCCGGCCGGCACTGGCGCCAAGTTCCCCTCCGAGCTCTCCGGCGGCATGGTCAAGCGCGCGGCGCTGGCCCGCGCCATCGCGCTCGATCCGGATATCCTGTTCCTGGACGAACCCACGGCCGGCCTCGACCCGATCGGCGCGGCCGCCTTCGACCAGCTGATCCTCACCCTCCGCGAGAGTCTTGGCCTCACCGTGTTCCTGATCACCCACGACCTCGACACGCTGTACACGATCTGCGACCGTGTGGCCGTGCTGTCGCAGAAGCGCGTGCTGGTGGCCGACACCCTGGAGCGCGTGGAGCGCTATGACGACGCCTGGGTGCAGGACTATTTCCAGGGTCCGCGCGGACGCGCCGCCATGGGCGCGGCCGAGCGCCGGGAGGCGAAGGCATGATGCACAGGGCATCGCGGCTGAAGCCGCTCCCACGATCATTCCCAACCTCCGATTCCCGACTCCCCATTGCCGGCCCCTGACATGGAAACACGCGCCCACCACGTCCTCATCGGCGCCTTCGCCATCGGCGCCTTCATGGTCGCGCTCGCCTTCGTGCTGTGGATGTCCAAGTCCGGCACCGAGCGCACCTTCGACGCCTACGACATCGTCTTCACCGAGGCGGTGACGGGGCTGTCGGTCGGCGGGCTGGTGCAGTACAACGGCATCAAGGTCGGCGAGGTCACCCGGCTGCACCTGGCCACCGACGACCCGCGCAAGGTGATCGCGCGCATCCGCGTCGACGCCGGCACGCCGGTCAACCAGGACACGCGCGCCAAGCTTGGCCTGCAGGGCGTGACCGGGCTCGCCTTCATCCAGTTGTCGGGCGGCAAGCCCGGCAGCCCGCCGCTGCAGCGCCAGCCCGGCCAGGACGTGCCGGTGATCCAGTCGGAGGAGTCTGCTCTGTCCAAGCTGCTGGAATCCGGCTCGGACGTGGTCACCAGTGTCAATGAAGTGCTGCTGCGCATGAACGACGTGCTGTCGGCGGAGAACGTCGCCCGCATCTCGGCCACGCTGCAGAACGTGGAACTGCTCACCGGCGCGCTGGCCGGCCAGCGTGACGACATGAGCCTGGCCCTCAAGCAGCTCGCCGATGCCACCGGGCAGCTCAAGGAGACGCTGGCGACGGTCGACACGATGGCGACGGAAACCAGCGCGCTGATGCGCAATGATGCACGGGCGGTGCTGAAGTCGACGCAGGAGGCGCTGGAATCGGTCAACCGGCTCGCCGATTCGGCGGGCGCGCTCATCAACGAGAACCGCGCCGCCATCGACAGCTTCAGCAACCAGGGCCTGCGCCAGATCGGCCCGACCGTGGCCGAGCTGCGCCAGACCCTGCGCTCGCTGAAGCAGCTTTCCGACCGGCTCGGCGATTCCAACAGCGTGCTGCTCGGCCGCGACCAGCCCAAGGAGTTCCAGCCGCAATGAACCTCGCCCTGCGCGCCGTCGCCGTCGCCGGCCTTGCCCTTGCCGGCTGCTCCTCGCTGATCAGCGGCAAGCACCAGCCGTTCACCCTCTACGCGCCGAGCTATTCCGGCGCGGAAGCCACGCGCCAGGGCGCGAAGGTCCACTGGCAGTTGCTGGTCGAAACCCCGCAGGCCAGCGATGCGCTCAACACCGCGCGCATGCTGGCGATGCCCAGTCCCGGCGTGATCGAGGTGTTCCCGGGCGCCCGCTGGCGCGACCCTGCTCCGGCGATGCTGCGCGACATCCTGGTGCAGGCGTTCGAGGAGTCGGGCCGCATCCTCGGCGTCGGCGGCAGTGCCTCGGGGCTTCGGGGTGATTTCGCGCTGTCGCTCGAGCTGCGCGCCTTCCAGGTGGATTACGCCGGCGGGGCGCCGCAGGCGCGGGTGGGGTTCCAGGCGCGGCTGCTCGATTACACCTCCAACCGCGTCCTCGACGCGCGCTCGTTCAGCGCCTCGGCGCCCGTCGCTGGGCGCGAAGCGGCCGATGCGTTCGCCGGCTTCCAGGCCGCCCTCAACGAGGTGGTGCCCGAGGTCGTTGACTGGACCCTGAAGCAGGGCGACCTGGCGCGCGAAAAATCGCGGCAGGCCGTTTCCGCCGCCGCCGAATAGGGCGACAATCGCTCCTTTTCCCTCGCTGGGCGCACCCGCGGCGCCCTGCCCTGCTTCGTGCCCGCGATGATCGAACCCGAAATCCGCACGCTGCCCGGCAACCTGCAGGGCCAGCTCGCGCGGATCACTGAAATCTTCGAGCGCCGCCGCCCCGCGGAGGACTTCGTCCGCGCGCCCGGCGAGCCGGGACTCGACCTCTCCACGTCCGAGGCCGAGCGCAGGGCTGCCCTGCAGCGGGAAATCGGCGAGCTCCACCCCGCCGACGTCGCCTACATCCTCGAGGCCCTGCCACCCGAGCAGCGCCTGGAAATCTGGAACCTGGTCAAGGCCGACCAGGATGGCGAGATCCTGCTCGAAGTCTCCGATCCGGTCCGCGAGTCGCTGCTCGCGGACATGGACCGGCCGGAAATCATCGCCGCCGCCGAGCAGCTCGATGCCGACGAACTGGCCGAGCTCGCCGAGGACCTGCCCGAGGACGTCCTCGAGGAACTGATGCACCGCCTCAACGCCGAGCAGCGCGGGCGCGTGCAGTCGGCGATGTCGTGGGAGGACGACCAGGTCGGCGCGATCATGGATTTCGACATGGTGACGCTGCGCGAGGACGTCACGCTGGAAACCGTGCTGCGCTACCTGCGCCGCCTCAAGGAACTGCCGCACCAGACCGACAAGCTGTTCGTCGTCAACAAGGACACCGTGCTGACCGGGGTGCTGCCGATCCGCTGGCTGCTCGTCAACGACCCGGCCCGGGAGGTGCGCGAGGTGATGGCCGCGGACGCCAACACCTTCCGGCCCGAGGACGACGTGGCCGAGGTGGCACAGGCCTTCGAGCGCTACGACCTCGTCACCGCGCCGGTGGTGGACATCGAGGGCCGCCTGATCGGCCGCCTCACCATCGACGCCATGGTGGACGTGATCCGCGAGGAGAGCGACGCGGAAGTACGCGAGCGCTTCGGCCTTCGCGAGGACGAGGACATCTTCGCCTCGGTGTGGAGTTCGCTCAGGAACCGCTGGGCGTGGCTGGCCATCAACCTGGTCACCGCCTTCATCGCCTCGCGCGTGATCGGGGTATTCGAGGATTCGATCCACCAGCTGGTGGCGCTGGCCACGCTGATGCCGATCGTCGCCGGCATCGGCGGCAACTCGGGCAACCAGACCATCACCATGATCGTGCGCGCACTCGCCCTCGGCCGCCTGAGCCTGGCCGGCGCCAGGCGCCTCCTGCGCAAGGAGCTCGGCGTGGCCCTCGCCAATGGCGTCATCTGGGGCGGCGTGATCGGCATCGTGGCGTGGCTGCTCTACGACAACCCTGCGCTCGGCGCGGTGATGACCGCCGCCATGGTGCTGAACCTCATGCTCGCCGCGCTGATGGGCGTGGCGATCCCGATGACGCTGCTCCGGTTCCACCGCGACCCCGCCATGGGCTCCAGCGTGATGATCACCGCCATCACCGACAGTGGCGGCTTCTTCATCTTCCTCGGACTCGCGACCCTGTTCCTGGTCTAGCAGGGCCGCGGCCGGAATCCGCCCGCCGTTCCGGCGCGGTGCGAGCGGAGCGGCGACTGTTCCCCGCCTGATAAACTCTCGGGTCCGCACCCGTTCGAGCTGTTCCGCATGTCCGGCAAGCTTTACATCAAGACCTACGGTTGCCAGATGAACGAGTACGATTCGGCGCGGATGGCCGACGTGCTGCGGGCATCGCACGGGCTGGAACTCACCCGTGACGAAGCCGAGGCCGACGTCATCCTGGTCAACACCTGCTCGATCCGCGAGAAGGCGCAGGAAAAGGTGTTCAGCCAGCTCGGCCGCTGGCGCGAGCACAAGCAGGGCGGCAAGCCGGTGCTGATCGGCGTCGGCGGCTGCGTGGCGAGCCAGGAAGGCGAGGCCATCGTCAAGCGCGCGCCCTTCGTCGACCTCGTGTTCGGGCCGCAGACCCTGCATCGCCTGCCGCAGCTCATCGAGGCGCGCCGCGAGAGCGGCCGGCCGCAGGTGGACATCTCCTTTCCCGAGATCGAGAAGTTCGACCGCCTGCCCGAGCCCCGCGCGGAAGGGCCGGCGGCCTTCATCTCGATCATGGAAGGCTGCTCCAAGTACTGCTCGTTCTGCGTGGTGCCCTACACCCGCGGCGAGGAGATCAGCCGGCCCTTCGACGACGTGCTGGCGGAAATCGCGAGCCTCGCCGAGCAGGGCGTGCGCGAGGTGAACCTGCTCGGCCAGAACGTCAACGCCTACCGCGGCCCGATGTTCGGCGGCGGCGTCGCGGATCTCGGCCTGCTCATCCATGCCGTGGCCGAGATCGACGGCATCGACCGCATCCGCTTCACCACCTCGCACCCGCTGGAGTTCTCCGATTCCCTCGTCGAGGCGTATGCGAACGTGCCCAAGCTCGCCAACTTCCTGCACCTGCCGGTGCAGTCGGGTTCGGACCGCATCCTCGCGGCGATGAAGCGCGGCTACACCGCGCTCGAGTTCAAGCAGAAGATCAGGAAGCTGCGCGCGGTGCGCCCCGGCATCTCCATTTCCTCGGACTTCATCGTCGGCTTCCCCGGCGAGACGGATGCCGACTTCGGGAAGACCATGCAGCTGATCGACGACGTCGGCTTCGACCAGAGCTTCTCCTTCATCTATTCCAGGCGCCCGGGCACGCCGGCGGCGAACCTCGCCGACGACACGCCCGACACGGTCAAGCACGCACGGCTGAGCCGGCTGCAGGCCGCCCTCAACGCCAACGCGGCGGCGATCAGCGCGAAGATGGTCGGCGGCGTCGAACGCGTACTCGTCGAAGGGCCGAGCCGCAAGGATGCCAACGAGCTGACCGGCAAGACCGAGAACATGCGCCAGGTGAACTTCCCCGGCCCGGCCAGCCTGATCGGCCAGTTCGCCGAGGTCACCATCACCGCCGCGCTGGCCAATTCGCTGCGCGGGCGTGTGCAGGCGCCCGCCCACCGTGAGGTTGCGTAGGCCGCTGCAACATCACGCCGACCCCGCGGCGGCCGGGGCCGCGCGGTGATGGACGCGGACGCGCCGCTCCCGGCCGCGACCTCGTCCGGCCACGAGTACGACGATTTCGCCTGGTTCTACGACCGCTACTGGAGCCGCGGCATTCCGCTGGAACTCCTCGCCGCGCTCGAGCCCCGGCTGCTCGCGGCGCTCCCCGCCGGCGCGCGGGTGCTGGACCTGTGCTGCGGCACCGGGCGCGTGGCCGCCGCCCTCGGCGACCGCGGATTCGACGTCACCGGCATCGACGGCTCGCCGGAAATGCTTGCGCTGGCGCGGCGCAATGCGCCCGCTGCACGCTTCGTCCTTGCCGATGCGCGCGCCTTCCGCCTCGATGAGCCGGTCCAGGCCGCGCTGTCGCTGTTCGACAGCCTGAACCATATCCTGGTGCCCGAAGAGCTGGAAGCAGTGTTCCGCAACGTCCACGCGGCCCTCGCACCGGGCGCGCGCTTCGTCTTCGACGTCAACGACGAGGCGAGTTTCAGGCGCCACTGGCAGGGTCGCAGCTTCACCACCGTGGAAGCCGACCACGCCTGCATCGTGCGCGGGATCTACGCGCCGGAAACGCGCATCGCGCGCTGCGACGTCACCCTGTTCCGGATCCAGGCGGGCGCCTGGACACGCGCCGACGTGCTGATCCGCGAACGCTGCCATAGCGGAGCAGAAATCGCCGGCGCGCTGGAACGCGCCGGCTTCAGCGAGGTCGTCCATCTTGACGCCGACACGGACCTCGGGCTTTCGCAACAGGCGGGTCGGATGTTCTTCCTGGCGCGGCGCTGAGGCGAACCGAGCCGATCATCCCTGCCGCCGTGGCAAGCGAGGTACGGCAGGCCGTCAGGGCCTCATCGCCGCTTCGACCACCATATCCAGCAGGTAGGTGTCCGGATGTCCCGGGTTCCGATAGCGGATCACCCGCAGCACGTTGCGGACGCCGCGCTGGTGCACGTAGCCTTCGATCGCGGCAGGCGGCAGGTATTGCCAGGCGCCCGGTGCACCGGTGGGCAGGCCCTGCGGGTCGTAATGGACCTCGCGTACGCTGAGGCAGGCCGGCACGCCGTCGGCGCACGGCACCGGCTCGGGGGCCACCTCGAGGAACATCTCGTCGCCCGGTCCGCCGTAGCGCACCGCCGCAGTCGCGTCGCCGACGAAACGGAGCACGTCGCCGTTGCGCGTCATCAGCGTCAGCACGGGTGCCGCGGTCTGCCGTTCCATGCTCACCATCGTGTCGTCGAGGCGCCGGCCGATCGCCGCATCCAGGGCGGAAACGGCCGGGTCCGCGCAGGCCATCTTGGTCGAGACCAGTTGCCCCGTGCGCAGACGTCCACCGGACAGCGTGTACGGACCGCCAATGCGGTTGCAGGCATTGGAAATGCTGACGCGGCCATCCATGAAATCGAGCTGCAGCGGCTGGGCGGGGCGCGCGAAGAGGTCCACGATCGGCGCGCCGGAGGCATCGGTCGCCTGCTGCAGGCGCCAGTGATAGCGCGTCAGCGTGGCTTCCGGTTCCGCCGTGGCCGGCGTCCGCACCGGAGCCGTTGCGGGCGGGGCGCTGGCGCAGGCGGCGAGGAACAGGGGAAACAGCAGGGCTGCAATTCGCATGGCATGTTCTCCCGATGTAAGGAAGCCCCACTATGCGGGCGCCTCCTGTGGTCCGGCTGAACGCGATCCGCGGCGTTTGCCGGGTGGGTGGCATTGCCACGCGTGGGCTGCTACAGGAACACCCGATAGCGGGAACGGCGTCCGCAATCCCGGAGCGGCGCAGGAGCGCACCTGGGCGCGACCCGCAGGCACCTGCGGCCCGCGCGACGTCAGCCGGTTCGGTAAGTCGCCCCCAGGTGGGCTCCTACCAGGCGTTTCGGCAAGTCGGGGCGTGTAGGAGCGCACCCCATAAGAGCTAACCTAATTGTTGTGACTTGGCGGACGCTCGTGTACCGTACCGGCCATGGCGACCGACATGCTGGACGAGGAATGGGATGTGCTGACCCGCCTGCTTCCGGTGGATTGGCGCGAACTGGCCCGCGAGACGGGCGCGATGCGGCGGGCCCGGGGTGCGATCGGCGATCCCGACACGTTGTTGAAGCTGCTGCTGCTTCACGTGGCCACCGGCCTGTCGTTGAAGCAGGCGGCCGCGCGGGCGCAAGCGCAGGGGTTGGCGCAGATCACGGACGTGGGGCTCCTCAAGCGGCTGCGAAGCTCGGAGCGATGGCTGGGCGAGTTGGCGCGGCGGATGTACCAGGGCAGCCGGTTCGTCGATGGCGAACCGGCTGTGCCCGCCGGGCGGCAAGTGCGCGTTGTTGATGCGACAACGATACAGGAGCCCGGTGCCACGGGTACGACGTGGCGTGTGCACTACACGATCACGCTGCCCCAGATGCAGTGTGACTTCTACGAAGTCACCGATGAACGGGGCGGGGAGCACTTCAAGCGCATTCCCGTCCAGTCCGGTGATATCGTGCTGGGTGATCGAGGCTACGGTTATCGCAAGGGTGTGGAACATGTGCTGGCGCACGGCGGTGACGTGGTGGTGCGCCTGAGCAGCGTGGGATTTCCGCTGCTTGATCCCAAGACGGGCCAATCCATCCAGCCGCTCACCTTGCTGAAGCAGCTCAACCATCAAACGCCGCGGGAATGGGCCGTCTGCTTCGCGGGAGCGGGTGGGCGCCTCTTTCCTGCCCGCCTGTGCGCCATCCGAAAGAGCCGCCTTGCCGCCGAACGGGCGCGCGAGGCGGCGCGCCAGCGTTCCATCCGCCGGCAAACCACGCTACGCCAGAAGACCCTCGACTATGCCGATTACGTCGTCGTGCTAACCACCGTACCCTCCAGTCAGCTCGACACCGCCGCTGTCCTGGGACTCTACCGCGCCCGGTGGCAGATCGAGTTGTGCTTCAAACGCCTCAAATCGCTGTTCCAGCTGGGGCACGTCCCCAAATACAGCGGTGAATCAGCCCGCGGCTGGATACAAGGCAAGCTACTGGTAACCCTCATGGCCGAAAGTCTCCTCGCCCACGCGGCGATTTTTTCCCCATGGGGATATCCGCTCGCACCGGCGCAGTCGATGGCGTGAGTACCTGGAAGCACGCGACAGCATCTGTGCCGTTCTGTCACGCCCGCTCCTTCCTTCCCAAGTTCCTGCGCGTCGCGCCCCAACTCGGACCCAAGCTCGCGAACTCGCCGCGCAAGCGGCAGGTATGGTCGCATGAGGCAACGCCGATCTTCGCCACGTTAGGTTAGCGCTTATGGGAGCGCACCCTATGCGCGACCGCGGGGGATCTCCGTCTTGCACGGCGTTCGCCGGCGCGGCGGAGTCGCCCACAAGTAGGTCTTACAGAGCGTTCGTTTGTATCGGGAAGGCTACGTTCGCCATGTCGGGAATGATGCGGACGCTCGCCCTTTCCGGCGCGCGTCCGCTCTCGACGGCCGCACTCAATCGAGTACCAGCCCCGGCTGCGCGCCTTCCAGGATCAGACGCGGCGGCATGGCTTCGCCGACAGCGGCGGCGCCGAACAGCAGGGTCGTGCCGGCGTCCGCCTCCGCCCACGGGCTGATGCGCTCGCGACCGTCCCCACCATGCCTGGCGAGCCGCACGAGAACGCGCTCGCCGGGGCGCCATGCCTCCACCCGCACGCTGCCGTCGACGGCGCGGAGTTCCCGCAGCACCGCCGGAATCCGGCCCAGTCCGTCCGGCACCACGACCGTTTCCGTGCGCTGGCCGGCGAGGAACTCCTGCGCCTCCAGCCCTCCGGCCACGCCTTCCGTGCCGTCGGAATAGGGGCGGTCGAAACCGCTCCTCAGGACCACCAGGGTATTGACGTCCAGCACCGGCTTCGCGCCGCTGGCGCCGACGCCGAACTCGACCGTCGCCGCGGTGGCGTCCGGGCGCACCGGCACGCTGGCGAGCCAGGTCAGGACACGCTCCGGCGGCAGGGTCACGATGAAGCGCAGCGGATCGGCGGCGTCCTGCTTGCAGGCTGCGCCCGAGCCGCCGCCGATGCAGGTCCACAGCGCATGCTCGCCGTCGAAGCCTGCCGAGAGCGAAAAGCGCAGCTCGATCCCGCGCGCGGTGCCGCCGTCGTTGCGGAGCTCGACGATATAGTCGACCACCTGCCCGTAGCGCGCATGGTCGCGGCCATCGTCGATCGTCAGCGCCAGCTCGGGCGGATCCTCGCTGCAGGCGACCTCGACGTGGACGTCCGCATCGCCGACGGTGCCGGTGGCGTGAGCGAGCGTGCAGCTGCGGTACGCCGGCGTCGCCAGCAGGGCGACCGTGTAGGTCTCGCCGCTCGCCACCCGCGTCGCGAACTGGAACGGCCCGTCGATGCCGACGGCGAGCGACTCGCCGCCGTCGAGCTGCAGCACCAGGCCCGGGCCGCCGACGCCGGTGACGGTACCCCCGATGGCATAGGTGTTGGTCGTGCAGGCGACCGCGAGCGCGTCGATGCCGCCGACCGGCATCGTGCCGGCCGCGGAACCCTCCAGCACGCAGGTCTGCGCCGGCCCGCCGGGCTGGGCGCCGACGGTGATCGCGTAGTCCTGCCCCTCGATCAGTTCCGCCCCGAAGCGGAAGCTGCCGCTGCCGGACGGCACGGCAAGCTCCTCCAGCAGCGCGCCGCCCGAATGCAGCGACAGGCGGAGACCATGCCCCGCCAGGCCGGCGATGCTGCCGCCGAGCGGGAAGCGATCGGTCTCGCAGGCGACGATCACGCCGGAGG
This sequence comes from Lysobacterales bacterium, assembly GCA_017305135.1. Lineage (GTDB taxonomy): Bacteria > Pseudomonadota > Gammaproteobacteria > Xanthomonadales > Rhodanobacteraceae > Dokdonella_A. The sequence continues at coordinate 144,947 of JAFKNA010000009.1, forward strand.
CGCCGCCCGGCGCCATCGTGCCACTGCCCGCGGAGACGCTGCAGGTCTGTGCCGGGCCACCGGGGGCGGCGGCAATGGTCACCGCCCACTCGCTGCCGACCGCCACGGCCGTGTCGAAGCTGAACGCGCCCGCGGCATCGATGGCGAGCAGTTCGCCGCTGCCGCCGTCGCCCGCATCCAGATGCAGCACGAGGCCGCTGCCGGCGAGTCCCTGGACCTCACCGCCGACCCGGTTCGGCGCCCAGGCGAGGCGGAGTTCGCAGTCTTCCGCCAAGACCGGCACCCGCACGGTCTGCGCCGCGACGTCGTTGACCGCCGCGCAATCGGCATCGACGGAGGCAACGTGATGGGTCGCCGGAGCGCTCGCCAGCAGCACCTCGGGCGCGCCTTCCTCGCTGCTGAAACGCGCCGAACAGGCGTCGGGTTCGGCCGCGGAGCAGTCGATCGCGCCGGCCAGCGCGAGCGGCGACGTCAGCGTGGCGCGGCCGACCGCGCTCTCCACGCTGACGTCCAGGCGCGGCCCGCGCACTTCGACAGCGCCCATGTCGCATTCCGTGCCTTGCGGCCGCGCGACCCCGCGCTGGTCGGCGTCGACGCAGTACGCCGCGTCGCCGGCATCCACGGCAGGGCTGCCGGCGCCGGGCAACAAAGCGGGGGCGAAGCCGGCGTCACCGGCGAGCGGGCCGAGCAGCGGATCGGCGTCGATCACGCCGCTGCAATCATGGCCCTCGCTCGCGGGGCAGCCGCCTTCGAGCACGCTGGCGCGCAGCGTGACCGTCGCGTCCGCGCTGTTGCGGGTGGGCGGGCCATCGTTCCCCCATACGATGGAATTGGCTAGATTCACGGAAACCACGGCCTCATCCCTGGCATCACTCCAGACCGCGGCACCCTCGTCCGCGCTGTTGCCGGCGACGGTGGCGTGCCGCAGGTCCATCGCCGCGGTGGCCGAGTAGGTCGCACGGCTGGCAATCGCGCCGCCACGGCTTGCGTCGTTGCCGACGAAGCTGGCGTTGACCAGCTGCAGGTTGACCTGCGCACCCTCGTGGCCGGCCACGATGTTCAGTGCCCCGCCTTCGAGCGTGGCCTGGTTGCCGATGAACCCGACATCGCGGATCGACGGAGCGACCCTTCCCCCGCTGCCATAGGCATCGAAATGGATGGCGCCACCATAGGCGGCTGCATTGCCGCGGAACACGACCGCGCGGAAGGAAGGCTCGGCGACGCCGGCATCGCGGGCCTGGATCGCGAGCGCTCCGCCGCGGCCCGCGCCGTTGCCGCTGAACCGCAACCGGCGCAGCTCCGGGCTGCATGCATTGCCCTCGCCGGTGCCGTCACAGAGCAGGCCGCCGCCCGTGTTGTCCATACCGGCCCCGTCGTCCGCCCGGCCCGCGGTGACGATGAAACCTTCGAGTCGCGTCGTGCCGGTGATCGGGCCGCGCGCCGTGGTGCCGTCCAGCCACACCACGTGGAAACTGTTGGCGCCCGCGAGGCCATCCGCATGCACCACCACGCCATCGGCATCGGTGATGTCGTTGCCGTCGATGTCGCCGGAAAGCACGGTCGGGTTCGCCAGCGGGTCGCTCTCGTCGAGCGATGCCTCGCCGCCGGCGAAGCCCCCGTAAAGGCGCGTGCCCGGCCGGATGTCGAAGCTCGCGCTGCGCTCGGCCGCGGTGACATGCTCCGCGTCTGCCGGCACGACCGGTTTGTAGACGCCGCGCGCGACCCAGATCTCGCTGCAGGTCTCATCGCCCAGCGCCGCCTGCAGGTCGGTGTAGGCATCGGCCCAATCGGCGCCGTCGCCGGCGCCGGTCGCGGCGTGGTCCACGTGGCAGCGGCGGCTGACCAGTTCCACCGCGCCAAGGTCGCAGGCCGCGCCCTGCGGGCGGGGCACGCCGCGCTGGTCGGTGGCCGGGCACCCGGCCGCGACCCCGGCGTCGACGGCCGCGCCATGGCGGGCGGGAAGGCGCGTGGGCGTGTGGGCGCCGTTGTCGCCGAGCGGTGCGAGCCGGGGATCGCCGTCCACCAGTTCCGTGCAGGCGACGGCCACCGGGCAGCCGCCCTCCACGAGGCTTGCGCCGATCTCGACGCTGCCGCCGGTGTTGTAGACCTGTGCGCGCGCGGAGGCGACGTTGCCCCACAGGATGGAACCGTCGATGGTGATCTTCGCACGCGCCCCGCGATTGACCAGCGCGCCGCCGAAATGATTGAGGCCGAGCGCGGTGTTGTCGCTGACCGTGACGTGGCGCAGCGAGATGTGCGCCTCGCCACCCACGCCCTCGTTGTGGATCGCGCCGCCGTTGCCGCTGTAGGCGTCGCCGATGCTGGCATCGTTGCCATCGAAGGTGACGTTGACCAGGCTCATGGCGGCGATGCCGCCCTGCGCTCCGGCGCTGTTGTAGATCGCGCCGCCCTGGTCGGCGCGGTTGGCCGTGAAGGTGGCGCGCTCGATCACCGGGCTCGCCGAACTGCCGACGTTGGCCTTGACGTAGATGGCGCCGCCCCAGCGCCCGGCCAGGTTGCCGCTGAACAGCACGTCGCCCAGCGCCGGGCTGGCGCCGCTGCCGCTGGTGTCGGCCTGCAGGAACAGCGCGCCGCCGTAAGCCGCGGCGCGGTTGCCCATGAAGCGCAGGTCGGACAGCGTGGGCTCGCAGCGCGCGTTCAGCCATGCGCCGTTGCAGTACATGCCCGCTCCGGAGTTGTGTGGGTAGGTGCTGTCGGCAGCGCCGGCGCTGATGGTGAGACCGTCGAGGACCGTCTCCGGCCCGATCGGCCCGGAGACGGTGGTACCGTCCACGACCAGCACGTGGTAGCTGTTGGCGCCGACGATGTCCTCGGCGTCGAGGGTCACGCCATCGCCGTCGCGGATGTCGTTGTCGTCGATGTCGCCGGACAGGACGCTGCGATGGATGGCCGGGTCACGTTCCTCGCGGGCGCCTTCGATGCCCGCGAACCCGCCGTAGAGCGCCAGGTTCCGTTCCACCCGGAAGCTGGCGGCGCGATCGCCGGCCGCGCTTGGCACGTACACGCCGGCGGCAAGCCAGAGCTCCGTGCAGGCCAGGCGGCCGAGTGCCGCCTGCAACGTCGTCGGCGTGGCCCACGAGGCCCCCTCCGCGGCGGCGGCGCCTGCCGGCGTGACCCGGCAGATGGCGGCGCCGACCGGGCCGGCCGCCAGGACCAGCACGACCAGGATCGTGGTTTCGAAGAAGTGGTTTCGAAGAACGGATCTGCGCATGCTCCCTCCCGTCGGTGGCGGGGGACGGCCCTGGCGCCGCGCCCGCGCAGGCGCAGCCGGCGCGCGAGCACCACCCCCGTCGGCACAGGGTACGCAGCGGGCGCGTGGGGCATGAGACTTTGCGTCTCGACGCGAGGGGCACGGCGTCTCGGGCCGTGGTGCCGGCACCGGGCAAGGCCGCCGCCTTACCGGAGGAAGCGCGGCAACGCGAGGTTTCGCTGCACCGTGGCGGCCCCACACCCGGGAACGGTCGAGCCCGGCTCGACCGCCTTACGTCCTCGTCAGGGGCGCTGGGCGACGCTGCCGACACCCGCCCGGTGCCTGCTCGGAAACGACGGCGGCGCGCCCGAAACGGCACCGTGCCGTTCCGCGCGCGTCACCGGCACGCTCGGGCATTGCTCGCGCACGCTGCCCGGCGTACAGCCGAAGCACGCCCGGAAGGCCCGGTGGAAGCTGCGCAGGTCGAAGAATCCGCAGCCCGCGGCGATGTCGCCGATCGAGGTCGCCTGGTGGCGACGCAGCAGCTCGTGCGCACGCTGCAGGCGCAGCGCGCGGATCACCGCCGCGACCTGCCTTCCATGCGCCGCGAAGGCGCGATAGAGGGTGGCCCGCGAGCAGCCGAGGGCCGCCGCCACCTGCTGAGGATCGAGCGAAGGCTGGTGCAGGTGCTGCCCGATGTAGCGGAAGGCGGCATGGAACAGGGCCGAATCCGCGCGCTCGGGTTGCCGGTGCAGCAGGTTGCCGCTGACCGCCTGCAGCACGCCGAGCACGACCTGCTCGGTGCTGGCGAGCTGCACGACGCGCTCGGCCTCGTCCATTTCCAGCGCGGCGTCGGGGAACAGCTCCAGCTGCGCCCGGAGCAGCCGGCGCAGCGGCGAGCGGTTCAGCGCCCCGGCGAGGGCGCCGGGAGCCGGCGCATGCGGCAGGCCGACCAGATCCATCTGCACCAGGTCCGTGCCATCGAACCGCAGGCGGGTCGGGCGATCGCCGGACAGGAACAGGAATTCGCCGGCGCCGGCCACGCGGGCGCCATCGCCGGCGATGTCCGCGTGCACGCAGCCGGACCGGACGTAGAGCAGCGAATGCTCTTGGCCGTCCTCGCGGCGGATCTCGCGCAGGCCCCGCGCACACTCGAAGACACCGGTGCGCGCGGCGTGCAGCGCGCAACCCGCATTCGACATCGACACCAGCTCGGCACCGAAATCGCGATCCTGGCCCTCGCGTGGCCGCGCCAGGCTCACGCCGCGCAGGACCTCGCTGCCGAAGAACGCATAGCGCTCGCGCGCCGGCAGCACCTCCAGCGACAGCTGCTGGAACACGAAGGACTGCGGGCGCCCCTCCGAGAACGCATGGAAGTCGGCCGGCACCCAGGTGGAGTAGTGGTCCGCGTGCACTGCCGCAATGTACACAATCCGGCGGCGCGAGGCCCGCGGCGGCCCGCTGCTACCATAGGCCGATGAACGTACGATCCCCGCTGGATGCCGCGCGCGACTTCGCGCTGGAACCCGACGATGCCGAACGCCTGGCCAATCTCTCCGGTCCGTTCGACCAGCACCTGCGCCAGATCGAACTGGCCGTCGGCGTCGAGATCGCCAACCGCGGCAACGTGTTCCGCCTGACCGGCAGCCCCGAAGCGGTGCGCCGCGGCGAGCGCGCGCTGCGCGAACTCTACGCCGCCACCGAAACCGAGACCCTCGGCCACGCCCAGGTCGGCCTGCTGCTGTCCGAAGCCGGCAGCGAGGAGGCGGAGGATACGGCCGCCACCGCGCAGGAGGTGGTGATCCGCGTCAAGCGCGGCAACATTCGCGGTCGCGGCGCCAACCAGCAGCGCTACCTCCACGCGATCGCCACCCACGACATCAACTTCGGCATCGGCCCGGCCGGCACCGGCAAGACGTATCTCGCCGTGGCGATGGCGGTGGACGCGCTCAACGACAGCCGCGTGCAGCGCCTGGTGCTGGTGCGCCCGGCGGTCGAGGCGGGCGAGAAGCTCGGCTTCCTGCCCGGCGACCTGACGCAGAAGGTCGATCCGTACCTCCGCCCGCTCTATGACGCGCTCTACGAGATGCTCGGCATCGAGAAGGTGATGAAGCTGATCGAGCGCAACGTGATCGAGATCGCGCCGCTCGCCTACATGCGCGGGCGCACGCTCAACGATGCCTTCGTGATCCTCGATGAGGCGCAGAACACCACCATCGAGCAGATGAAGATGTTCCTGACCCGCATCGGCTTTGGCTCCAGCGCGGTGGTCACCGGCGACATCAGCCAGACCGACCTGCCGCGGCACGTGAAGTCCGGCCTGCGCGACGCCATCGAGGTGCTGCGCGACGTCGACGGGGTCAGCTTCACCTTCTTCACCGCCCATGACGTGGTGCGCCACCCGTTGGTGCAGCGGATCGTGAGGGCGTACGAGAGCCGGGAACCGGCAGACGGGAAGCAGGCAGCGGAGGCAGGCAGCCGCAGCGAGCGGCGGAACCGGCCCGAAGGGCAAGCCGGGGAAGCTGCGGATCATCCGCAACAACGGGGCGGCGCGGATTGAAGCATCCTGTGCGTAAGGCCACGCGCCTGGTGCTCTGGATCCGCAACGAAGCCGGGCGGGCGGGCGTGCCGGTGCGGGCCTCGTTCGAGCGCTGGATCGGCGCGATCCCGGACGTCGCACGGCGGCGCGGCAGGACGGAAGTCAACATCCTGATCGTCGGCGAAGAGGCCGGACGCGAGTTCAACCAGCGCTTCCGCGGCCGCGACTACGCCACCAACGTGCTGAGCTTCCCGTACGAGCCCATGCCGGGCGAGCGCGCGGCCCTGCTCGGCGATCTTGTCATCTGCGCGCCGGTGGTCGCGCGCGAGGCGCAGGAACAGGGCAAGGCCACGCGCGACCACTACGCGCACCTCGCCATCCACGGCGTGCTGCATCTCCTCGGCCACGACCACGAAAACGAGGCGGATGCCGCGGAGATGGAAGGCCTGGAGCGCCGGGTGCTCGCCGCGCTCGGCATCGCCGATCCGTATGGCGACGAGGGCTGAGCGGCGGTGGCACCCGGTCGCCTGTACGCAGGCTCCTGGGGCAAAACGATGCCCTGCAGGAGCGATCTCGGTCACGACCGGCATCTCACCGAAGAATCGACTTGCAATATGGCGCCCCCATTCGCATATCCGCGGGACCTGCCGGCGACGGCAGCACCCCTAGGAAACCTGACTACGGACCCGTGTTTGCTACACTCCACAATCCGCCCGCGACGGGCACGACCAAGCCGCCAATGAGCGAGGACCCCCCCAGTAGCCCCCCTCCCCGATCGTGGTTCGAGCGCATCACCCAGGCGCTCTCCGGCGAACCGCAGAACCGCGAAGAACTGCTCGAAGAACTGCGCCACGCCCAGGCCAATGGCCTGATGTCCAACGACACCCTGTCGATGGTCGAGGGCGCGATCGAGGTCGCCGACCTCACCGTGTCTGACGTCATGGTGCCGCGCGCGCAGATGGTCTCGCTGCCGATCGACGCCACCCCCGGGCAGGTGCTGCACGATGTGATCGAATCCGGGCACTCGCGTTTCCCGGTGCACGCCGGCGACAAGGACGAGATCCTCGGCATCCTGCTCGCCAAGGACCTGCTGCGCTGCTTCGCCGAGGGCAAGGACTGCGACCTGCGCACCCTGCTCCGCCCGGCGACGATGATTCCCGAGTCCAAGCGCCTCAACATCCTGCTCAAGGAGTTCCGCCTCTCGCGCAACCACATGGCGATCGTGGTGGACGAATACGGCGGCGTCGCCGGGCTCATCACCATCGAGGACGTGCTGGAGCAGATCGTCGGCGACATCGACGACGAGCACGACGACGACGATGCCGACCACAGCATGATCCAGAGCACCGCCCACGGCGACTTCGTCGTCAACGCGCTGACGCCGGTGGCCGAGTTCAACGAACGCTTCGGCTGCGCGTTCAGCGACGAGGAATTCGACACCGTCGGCGGCCTGGTCACCAGCGAGATCGGCCATCTGCCGGAAGCCGGCGAGGAAACCGCCTTCGGCGGCTTCCACTTCCAGGTCACCAAGGCCGACGCCCGCCGCATCCTGCAACTGGTCGTGCGGGTGCATGAGGCCTGAGGAGCCGGGATTGGGGATTGGGGATTCGGGAGCCGTGATTGGTGATTCGTGATTCGGGATTCGGCAAAGCGGCCCTGCTGCTTCGGAACGCCGGCGCAAGGTCATGGTTTCACCGGACTTTCGTGCTTTGCTGCCTGCTGCTGGCCGGAGCCGCGCATGCGCAGGAACTGCCGTCGCCACCCGAAGCAAGCCTTTCCCAATCACCAATCACCAATCACCAATCACCGCCCCTGATCAGCCTGCTGACGATCGGCCCCGGCGACATCTATTTCGAGCGCTTCGGCCATAACGCGATCGTGGTGCGCGATCCAGCGACGGGATCGGCGCTGGCCTACAACTACGGCATGTTCGATTTCGAGGAGGAGGATTTCCTCTGGAACTTCGTGCGCGGGCGCATGCGCTACCGCATTGCCGCGAACGGGCTGGCCGACGACCTCGCCATGTACCGGGCCGAGGGGCGCTCGATCGTCGAGCAGCATCTCGACTTCACCGCGGAGCAGGCCGCGGCGCTGGCCGGGTTCCTGGCCTGGAACGCACGGCCGGAAAACGCCTTCTACCGCTACGACTACTTCACCGCCAATTGCTCCACGCGCGTGCGCGATGCGCTGGACGAGGCGCTCGGCGGGCGGCTCAAGCTGCAGAGCGAGGGCCGCTCGCGCGGCTACACCTATCGCCTTGACGCGCTGCGCCTGATGGCCCCGCAACCGGCGCTGATGCTGCTGATCGACCTCGGCCTCGGGCCGTTCGCCGACCAGCGCATCGATTTCTGGCAGGAAAGCTTCGTGCCGATGACGCTGCAGCAGGCGGTTGCCGAAGCCCGCCTCGGCGGCGGCGCGCCGCTGGTGGCGGCGACCGACGCATTGGCGCCGAACCATGTCGCCGAACCGCCACTGCTGCCGCCCGACCTGCGCGTGTCCTTCCTGCTGTTCGGCCTCGCCCTCGGCGGGGGCCTGTGGTGGTGCAGCCGGCAGCCCGGCCGCGCGCCGCGTCGCGCGGTAGCGGTTTTCGGTACCGTGTTCGAACTCGTCTGCGGCCTCGGCGGGCTGCTGCTCCTGTTCCTCTGGCTCGGCACCGAGCACCGCGCCGCCTGGCGCAACGAGAACCTGCTGCTGCTGAGTCCGCTGTGCCTGCTGCTGGTGCCTGCCTGGCTGCCGCGCCGTCCGCCAAGGTGGGCGTTCGCGCTGGCCTGGCTGGTGTTGCTGCTCGCGGCCTTCGCGCTGTTCTCGAAGATCCTGCCCTGGTTCGTGCAGGCGAATCTCGCCTGGATCCTGCTGCTGCTGCCGATCCACCTCGCCCTGGCGCTGGATCTTTCGCGCAGGCGCCGGGTCGCGCCTGAGGTCGCCACTCGTGCGGAAACGGCCAGCGGCTGAGCCGCGAAACGCCGGAAGGACAGGCGCAGCGAGCGGTCCGGACCGCCGGTTTGCCCGGCGCATCCATGCAATGGATGTTCGCGGGCATGACGTCGCGTGACTTGACCAGAGCCCCCCAGGCTCGCGCGAACCGGATTTCAAAGCGATGTCCGGTTTGCGCGCCAGCCGACGCTTCTCCTGCCCACGCCGCCATCGCGCGCGGCCACCCTGAGGAGAAGACCCATGATCTCGAAATACCTGTTGCTGGCCAGCCTGGTCGGCTGCGCCGCCAGCGCCCATGCCTTCGATCCGATGGAGAAGGAGGCCGCCGACGCCATCGGCCCGGTACCGACCGCCACCGATGCCGGACTGCCGTTCGCCACCCCGGTGAGCGATCTCGATCACGACACCGGCTTCGGCAACCAGGGAGTCCAGTATTACTTCCTGGATGACGAAAATTCGCTGGAAGGCTGGGGCCTGCGCGTATTTCCACGCCCGGCCAACGCCGGCTGGTACGTACTGGCCAAACATGGCACGGGCGCAGGCGTATGGGATGCGGTCGTCGTGGTCGCAGCGCCCAATGGCGCGGCCGAGAGAACCATTTACGTCCCCACGCCGATGTTCCGCCTCGACGATGCCACCTGGGACAGCGCCAATGGCCGCTTCTACTTCGTGGGCGGCGCCAAGCAGGCGGGACACGCGGATTCGGATTTCGCCGTCACCTGCGTGGACATCGACAACGGTCCGGACGGCGGCGCCTGCAGCGGCTTCGGCACGAACGGCACCGCCTTCATCGGCTTCGATCGCGGCGGCAACAAGGACGATGTCGCACGGCGGGTGATCTCGAAGCCCAACCTCGGCGTGCTGGTCGCCGGCTGGGCCAGGGACGGCGCCGACCGCTACGTGTTCGCGGCCACCTCGCTGCTGCGCGCGAGCGGCGGGCTGGTCACCCGCTTCGGCACCAATGGCCGCTTCGCGTACGACATGGATTCGATCCGTGACAACCTCGATGTGAATGTGTTCGACATCGCGCTATCCAACGACCCCGACGCCAGTGCGCGCCTCTACATCGCCGGCAACTATTCGCGTGACGTCGCGCGCAGGGACTACGATGGCGTGGTGCTTGCGCTGAACGCCTGGAATGGCGTGCTGGACACCGGCTTCGGGGCGGGCGGCCATGGGTGGACCCAGGTCTGGCTCGACCTCGGCAATCCGGAAATCAACGCCAGCGATGCGGTGACCGCGCTGGGCGTGCTCGCCAACGGCAAGCTGGCGCTGGCCGGCTGGTCGGTTGACCAGGCAGGCCTCAACCGGATGATGCTGTCACGGCTGCGCGGCAATGGCGTGCTGGACGTCAACAGCGGCTTCTGCGGCAACGCCGGAAAGTGCGCGCCGTTTTCCTCGGGCAGGAGCTTCTGGCCGGCGGCAATCGGCGAGCGCCCCGGCACGCGGGACATCATCATCGCCGCCGAGAACCCCAACAACCCGGGCGTGGACGACGAGACCTGGCAGATGGTGTTCCAGTTCGGTCGCAACGGTCAGTATCGCCATGCCGCCACCCATCATTCCAGCGCTGCAGGCGGCGAACTGGAATACACCGTGCCGGCCGCGATGCTGGTGACCACCGATGCGGCGATGATCGTCGGCAGCCGACGCTACCAGCCGACAAACAGCGATTACGACGTGCGCCTGACGCGCCTGCTCGCCAACGACACCATCTTCGCCGACATGTTCGGGGGCACGAAGGCCGACTGACGCGGCACGCCTGCCATCCGGCCACCCACGCCGCGAGCACGGATCGCGAGAGGCGGCGCTTCACGTGCCGCCTGCCCTGGTGGTGTTTCGCCGCGCTGACGCCGTGATCGGACCGCGATCCTGGCGCGCACCCCGGCGCCGCACCGGGGATCGCGCCGGCGAAAGCGGGCGAGCCCGCGAACGCAATCGCCCGCATCGGCGGAGCGCATGGCGTCCCCGACCGCTCCGCCAGTGTCGCGCTGGCGAGGGATGGCTCCTGACGGGCGGCGCGCCCGGAGCGCATTGCCGCGGGCGCGGCGAAGCCGCATCATCCGGCCATGGAGCAGCCCACTGCCAGCCTGCCCAGAAGCCCCGCCGGCTGCGAGCCGATGCTGGTCAACTGCGTCGCCTACGGCGCGGATGGCCAGCGCATCGGCGATCTGGCCGTAGAGGCGATCAGCGACGTCCTCGAAACACCCGACCAGTGGGTCTGGGTCGGCCTGCGTGAGCCGACCGAGCAACTGCTGGAAACGCTGCAGGAAGAATTCGGCCTGCATGAACTGGCCATCGAGGACGCGCACAGCGCCCACCAGCGCGCCAAGATCGAGGTCTACGGCGACTCACTGTTCATCGTCGTGCACACCGCGCAGACGGTCGCCGGCAGGATCGAGTTCGGTGAGACGCACATCTTCCTCGGCCGCCGCTACATCGTCACGGTCCGCCACGGCGCCTCGCTGTCCTATGCGGCGGTGCGCCGCGCCAGCGAGCAGGAGCCGGACCAGCTCGCGCTCGGCCCGAGCTATGCGCTCCATGGCGTGCTCGACTTCATCGTCGACAACTTCTTCCCGCTGGTGCGCGAGTTCCGCGAGGAGCTGCAGGAACTGGAAGAAGACGTCTTCGAGGACACCTTCAAGCGCGAGACCATCCGCCGCCTCTACGACCTCAAGAAGGAACTGCTCACGCTGCGCCTGGCGATCGCGCCGATCCAGGACATCCTCAACCAGCTCGTGCGCCAGTATCCGGGCCTCATCCGCGAGGAGGTGCGCCCGTATTTCCGCGACGTGCAGGACCATGCTGCGCGCATCAGCCAGTCCACCGACACCATGAGCGAGATGCTGTCCTCGGCGATCAGCGTCAACCTCGCGCTGGTCGGCGTGGCGCAGAACGAGGTGGTCAAGCGCCTCGCCGGCTGGGCCGCGCTGCTGGCCGCGCCGACCCTCATCACCAGTTGGTACGGCATGAACTTCCAGGACATGCCCGAACTCGCCCGCCAGGGCGCCTACCCAAGCGTGATCGGCCTCACGCTCGGTGTGTGCGTGGTTCTCTATTTCGTGCTGAAGCGCGCCAAGTGGCTGTAAGTGGATTGCGCCGCTCCGGCGCGCGGCCTAAGCTCGGGTCGGCTGCCGCCGGCGACATCGGGGCGGAACGGGATCTGCTCCGAGCATGGCGACCCACGCGGAAAACACGGCGGCGCTGCTGCAACGCTGCTCCGGCGGTGACGAAGGCGCCTACGGGGAACTCTTCGAGCTGATCTACGCCGACCTGCACCGCCGCGCGCGGCGCCTCGGCGGCAATGCCGGGGCGACGCTGTCCACCACCGCCCTGGTCCACGAAACCTTCCTCCGCCTCGCCGGAGCGCGCCTCGCGCTCAACGACCGCGCGCATTTCTTCCGCCTCGCCGCACTGGCCATGCGCCGCGTGCTGATCGACGCCAGCCGTCGTCGCAACGCGCGCAAGCGCGGCGACGGCGCGACCGGCCTCACGCTCGATACCGCATTGGCCGTCCCCGGCCAGGACTTCGACCTGCTTGCGCTGGACCAGGCGCTGCAGGATCTTGCCGTTGCCGAGCCGCGCATGGCGCAGGTGGTGGAGCTGCACTTCTACGCCGGGCTCGAGTTTGCCGAGATCGCCGCCATGCTGGAGCTGTCCGAGCGCACCGTCGCCCGCGACTGGCGCGCGGCGCGTGCGCTGCTGCACCTCGCGCTCACGGAGCACGCCGGCGCCGGCCATGCCTCCGCCTGACCCGCGAGCCCGCCTGCTGCGCGAAGCGCTCGACCTCCCCACCACCGCGCGCGACGCGTACCTTGTCAAGACCTGCGCCGCCGACGCCGCGCTGCTGACATCACTACGCCACCTGCTGGCGCTCGATGCCGCCACCGGCCTGCCGCTCGACCGCCCCGCCGAAATCCACGCGGCCGATCTGGTTGCCGGCGACAACGGCGCCGGCGCCGGCACGCGCCTGCGCGCCGGCACCCGCATCGGCGCCTATCGCCTGGTGCGTGAACTCGGTCGCGGCGGCATGGGCTCGGTGTGGCTGGCCGAGCGCGCCGACGGGCAGTTCAGCCAGCAGGTCGCCCTGAAACTGATCCGCCTCGGCATGGACAGCGAGCACATCCAGCGGCAGTTCCGCCGTGAACGTGCCTTGCTGGCCCGGTTGCAGCACCCCAACATCGCCCAGCTCATCGATGGCGGCCTCGACGATCGTGGCCGGCCGTGGTTCGCGATGGAGTACATCGAGGGAGTCGGGCTCGGCGAATGGATCGATCGCTCCGCGCCGACGCTGGATGAACGCCTGGGCCTGTTCGCGAAACTCTGCAACGCGGTCGCCCATGCGCATCGGCAGCTCGTCGTGCACCGCGACCTCAAGCCCTCCAATGTGCTGGTGCAGGAGAACGGCGAGCCGCGCCTGCTCGATTTCGGCATCGCGCGCCTGGCCGATCCGACCGATGCGGAGCGCACCGCCACCCAGCAGCGCTTCCTGACCCGCGATTTCGCCGCCCCCGAACAGCTCCGCGGCGAGGCCGCCGGCACGTCCGCAGACGTGTACGCGCTGGGCCTGATCCTCTTCGAGCTCCTCACCGGCTGCCGTTACCGCAGCCTGCACCGGGACGGCGACGCCACCTTGCGCCCGAGCGCGGTCACCGCCCGGCCGGCCGACGCAGGCACCGGTCGGGTCATCACGCGCGCCCGGCTGCGCGGCGACCTCGACGCGATCGTGGTGCGCGCCCTCGCCGACGAACCTTCGCGCCGCTATGCGGACGCGCAGCAACTCGCCGACGACATCGAGCGCCACCTGCAGGGCCAGCCGATCCGCGCCGTGCCGGACAGCTTCGGCTATCGCGCGGCCAAGTTCATGCGCCGTAACCGGGTTGCCGTATCGGCAGCGCTGCTTGTGGCGCTGTCCCTGCTGCTCGGAGCCGTGGTGAGCGGGTCGCAGGCCATGCGCGCGCGGCACGCCCAGGCGGTTGCCGAGGACCAGGCGCGCCGCGCTGGCGCCGCCCAGGGCGCCCTGGAGGATCTCTTTGCCGCCGCTGATCCGCGCAACAACGAAGGCCGCAGCCTCACCGCGCGGGAACTGCTTGACCAGGGCGCATTGAGGATTGGCGAACGCTTTGCCGACCAGCCGGAGCTCGGTGCGGACCTCGACGCGATCCTCGGCCGGCTCTACCAGCGCCTGGGCGCATTCGATTCTGCCGAACGCCACTTCGCCCACGCCCGCGGCTTCGCGGAAGACCATCCGGCCGATCGCCCGCGCCTGATCGGGGCGCTCCGCGACAGCGCCAACCTGCGGCTGTCGCGCGGCAGCCCGGCCGAAGGCCTGGCCTGGATCGATCGCGCGCTGGCGCTGGATGCCGCGGAGCCTGCCACCGCGCAGCGGGACGATCTGCTGGAAGCCAAGGCCAACCTGCTGCGGCGCCTGGGCCGCTACGGCGAGGCAATGCCACTGCAGCAGGACCTCCTGACCGCCGCCGAACGCGTTCATGGCGGCGATTCACTGGAGGCCGCCGAGGCTGCGATCCAGCTCGGCTTCCTGTACCAGCACACCGGACGCAACGATGATTCGATCGCGCTGCTGCGGCGGGCGCTGTCGATCCGCAGCCAGCGCCTGGGCGAGGAACACCTGGACACCGCGCGGGCGCGCTCCAGCCTCGCCGAGTGGCTGCAGGCCTCCGGCCACCTGGAAGAGAGCGAGGCCCTGCAGCGGCAGGCGCTGGCCACCATGCGTCGCGTCCTGCCGGCCAGGCATTACGAGATCGCGGGCTCCCTTAATTCGCTGGGCCTGATCCTGGTGCGCCAAGGGCGCCATGACGAAGCGGCTCCTTATCTCGACGAGGCCGTGCAGATCACCGGCGACCCGGCCACCGGCAGCGAGGAAATGCATGGCCATGTCCTCAACAACCTGGCGCTGAACGCCTACAGCCAAGGCGACATGGCGGCAGCCGCGGCATGGTACGGAAAGGCACGCGACCAGTTCCTGCGCCTCTATGGCGCAGAGCACGCCGACACGCTGCAGGCCGAGATGGCACTGGGCGCGGTGGAGCTTGGCCGCGGCAACTTCGATACCGCGGCCAGCACCCTGCGCCGCGTCCTCGATGGTCGGGAGCGCCTCTATGGCACCGGTGACGCCGTATACGTCAACAGCTTGAACCTGCTTGCACGGGCGCTGACCGGGACGGGCGACGCCGAAGCGGCCTTGCCGCTGCTCGCGCGTGCCGTGGCGATCGAGGAGGGCGGCATGAATGCCTACGACCTCGATGCAATCACGCGCATCGAGCTCAGTCACTCCCGGCTGATGTTGGGCGACGTGGAGGGGGCACGGCGGGAAGCGCGGCTTGCGCTGGAACTCCTGGCGCCGCGCTATCCCGAGGGCGGCCTCACCGTCGCCCGCGCCCAGGTTGCACTCGCCAGCGCCGAGCTGGAAGGAGACGATGCCGGAGCCGCGCGAACCCTTGCCCGCGCTGCGTTCGCGCAGCGGCGCGAGACCCTCGGCGCGGACAACCCGCAAGCGGTGGAAGCGGAGGTGCTGTTGCGCCTCGCCGAATGCCGCCTCGATCCCGCTGCCGCCGCGGCCAGCACCGCCGCGATCGCTCGCCTCGCCAAGCTCCAGCCTTGGCACATGCGGCTCGCCGCGTGGCGCACGACCGGCTGCGGGGGCGTGCGGCCGGATCACTGACGCGGCGGGTGCCCCGGAACCGGACCGGCATGCTGTTGGCTTGCGCGCAACGGACCAGCGACCGCCTCCGGCTCATGGACCGTTCGGTTCCGCGCGGCTAGGCTCTCGCTGCGCATCGTGCGCCGGAGAACCTGGGAGAACCGCATGAACATCCACGTCGCACTGCAACCGCTGATCGCGCTGATTGCCGGCATCCTAATCCTGATCATGCCGCGCCTGCTCAATTACGTGGTGGCGATCTACCTGATCGTGGTGGGACTGCTGGGGCTGTTCCCGCTGCTGCGTGGTTGAGCCGGCGTGCGCCCGGATTCGGGCAGCCCTGCAAACTCCTGTAGCAGGCGCACCGCGACAACGGCGCGTCCTGCTATAACGGGCGCGATGCAGGACGTCCTCGCTATTCCACGATCCAGGTTTCGCGCGCGCACGGCGCTGGCGCTGCTGCTGGCGTTCCCGGCCATCACGGCCGGCGCCGGCCAGATCGCCGTGGAAGTGCAGGGCGTCGATGGACGCCTGCACGATGCGATCGTGGCCGGCGTCGAGATCGCCCATTACGGCAACCGCGAGGTGACCGCGGCGCAGGCGCGGCGCCTGTTCGAACGCGCCGAGGACCAGGCACGCGAGGCGCTGGAGCCCTATGGCTATTTCAACGTGGACGTGGACGGCGAGCTGGAAGAGCACGGCGAGGACTTCCTCGCCGTGCTGCGCGTGAAACCCGGTGAGCCGACCCGCGTGAATGCGCTGGACATCCGCCTCGATCGCGATGCCGACGGGCAGCCCGCAGTGAAAAAGGCCCTCGCCGCGTTTGCCCCCGCCCAGGGCCAGCCGCTCGACCAGCCGGCCTACGAGAAGAGCAAGGGCGCGATCCAGGCCGCGCTGTTCGCATCCGGCTACCTCGACGCGGACCTCGCCACGCATCGGGTGGAGGTCACGCGCTCGGCCGATTCGGCGGACATCCATCTCGCCTGGACGGTCGGGCCGCGCTACCGTTTCGGCGAAACCGCCTTCGAGGGCGGCCAGTTCCCCGACGCCTTCATGGACCGTTACATCCCGTGGAACGAAGGCGACTTCTACTCGCAGGACCGGCTGCTCGAATTCCAGCAGCGCCTGATCGACGCCGACTACTTCGCCATCGCCCAGGTGCAGCCCGACACCGAGCACGCGCACGATGGCGTCATCCCGATCCGGGTGATGCTGGCGCCCGCCAAGCGCACCGTCTACACCGGCGGCGTATTCATCGGCACCGACACCGGCCCCGGCCTGCGCGGCGGCGTCGAGCGGCGCTGGGTGAACAGCCGCGGCCACAAGCTGAGGTTCGACGTGCTGGCCGCGCAGCGCCTCAAGACCGCCTCCGCGCTGTACCAGATCCCTCTCGCCGGCCATGACAACCACAGCCTCAACTTCGGCGCCAACTTCCGCGACGAGGACACCGACACCAGCACCTCGCGCACCTTTGGCCTGGCCGCCACCGACTCGCGCATCTGGCACGGCTGGACGCGCCAGCTCGGCCTCAAGTACCTGACCGGCAACTTCAAGGTCGCCAACATCCAGGGCGATACCACCCTGCTCTACCCGGAGGTCTCGCTGGCGCGCAAGAAGGTGGACGATCCGATGTTCGTCCGCGACGGCTGGTCGCTCACCGTGGCGGCGCGTGCGGCGCAGGAAGGCGTGCTGTCGAAGACCAGCTTCGTGCAGGCCAGCGCGGACGCGAAGTGGATCCGCGGCTTCGGCGAGAAGTCGCGCTTCATCGCGCGCGGCTCGCTCGGCAGCACCAGCGTGGACGACTTCCGCCGGCTGCCGCCGGAGCTGCGCTTCTTCGCCGGCGGCGACCGCTCCATCCGCGGCTACGGCTACCAGACCATCGGCCCGCCGCTGGCGCCCGAGTACGTGCCGGCGGCGCAGGCCTGGTGCGCGGCGCACCCCGACAAGAGCTGCCAGGCGCTGATCGCCGGTGGCCGCAACCTGATCGTCGTCAGTGCCGAGTACGAGTACTACTTCAAGCCGGACTGGGGCATCGCCGCCTTCGTCGACACCGGCGACGCCTTCAACGACCACCGCGATTACAGCCAGAAGACCGGCGTCGGCCTCGGCGCGCGCTGGCGCTCGCCGGTCGGCATGGTGCGCGTGGACCTCGGCTTCCCGGTCGGCGACAAGGATCACAAGGGCGTGGAGCTGCACGTCGTGATCGGGCCGGACTTGTGATGCGCCGGCATGGATCATCGGCTCGGCTCGCGCCGGCGCGCGGCGCGGCGCTGCCGCGGGCGCTGCTGTGGGCCGGCATCGTGCTCGGCGTGCTGGTGCTGGCCATCGCGCTGTTCGTGGCCTGGCTCATCGGCAGCCAGGCCGGCGCGCGCTTCGCCCTCGCGCGCGCCGTCGGCGCCACCGACGGCAGGCTCGCGGTCGAACGCATCGAGGGGCGGCTGGCAGGCCCGCTCACCCTCACCGGCGTGCGCTGGAAGGATGCCGAAGCGGGCGTCGACGCGAAGGTGGCGCGGGTGGCGCTCGACCTCGCCCCCTCCGAACTCCTCGCCCGCCGCGTGCACGTGACGGCGCTCGACGTCGACGGCGTGGACGTCGCGCTCAGCACCGTGCCGCCGAGGCCCGAGGAGCCCGCCGGCGAATTCTCGCTGTCGGCACCGATCGACATCGTGCTCGACCGGCTGGCGCTTTCCGGCGCCCGCATCACGAAGGACGGCGAGCCGGTGTTCGCGCTCGACCGGCTGGACCTTGGCGGCGCCTGGACACGCGCCGGCGCGGTCGTGAAGACGCTGTCGATGACCGCGCCCGATGGCGAGGTGCAACTCGCCGGCACCGTCGCCGCCGCGGCCGGCTATCCCGGCAACGGCGAGGTGAGCTTCCGCTGGAAGGTCGCCGATGCCGATTACGCCGGCACGCTGAAGGCGAGCGGCGACGGCACCGCAGCCCGCCTCGACCTCGCCCTCGTGGAACCGATGGCGGCGACGGTCGCGGCCACGCTCGGCGAAACCGCCGCCTGGCCGTGGACGCTCGCGGTCAGCGTGCTGCGCTTCGACCCGGCGGTGCTGCTCGGCGAGTCCAACTACCAGAGCCTTGCGCTGGACCTCCAGGGGAGCGGCGACAAGGACCAGGGCACGCTCGGCGGCACGGTCGAACTCGACGACCACCGCGTGCTGCTCGATCCGCTGCGCTACACATTGGCCGACCAGGTGCTGAAGATCGAATCACTGGTGCTGAAGGCGCCGGACGGCGCGCCCGGCCAACTCGCCGCCAGCGGCGAAGTGCGCCTCGCCGCCGAGCCCATCGACGCCACGCTGGCGCTGGAGTGGAGCGACGTCACCCTGCCCGCCGACCTCGCCGGCCAGGAACTCGCCAGTCATGGACGCCTGCAGGCCGCCGGCAGCGCCGACAAGTTCCATGCCGAGGGCGCGCTGGCCATCGGCCCGCCGGGCGAGCTGGCCGACCTCGCCCTGAACCTGGACGGCACCCGGGAACTCATCACCCTGCACCAGCTCGCGCTGAAGCAGCCCAGGGGCGGCCTCGACGCGAGCGGCACGCTGACGCTGCAGCCCGCCATCGGCTGGGACATCACCGCCACTGCGGACAGACTTGACCCCGGCGCCTTCGCGGCCGACTGGCCGGGAGCCATCGATTTCGATCTCGCCAGCCAGGGCACACTGACCGACGCCGGCCCGAACGCGACGGTCAAGCTCGACCGCCTCGGCGGCACGCTGCGCAAGCGCCCGCTCGCGGGCCACGTGGATCTCGCCATCCAGCCGGACTACATCGTGGACGGCACGCTCGACCTTGCCGCCGGCGGCAGCCGGGTGCAGGCGAGCGGCCGCGGCGGCAACCAGACCGATGCCACGCTCACGCTCGCCATCAACTCGCTCGGCGACTGGCTGCCGGACGCCGGCGGGCGCCTGGATGGCAGCTTCCGCATCGGCGGCAAGTGGCCGGCACTGGGCGTGAAAGGCAGCGCACACGGCACGAAGATCGCGATGTCCGGAACCCACGTCGCGGCACTCGACATCCAGGCCGACATCGCCGACGTGTCGGCGCCGCAGGGCTCGCTCGACGTGAAGGCCAGCGACCTCGTCGCCGGGGCGCTGGTGTTCGACACGCTGACGCTCGACGCCGGCGGCAACCGCGCCCGGCACACGCTGGAGCTCGCCGCGTCGGGCAGCCCGCTCGGCACGAGGCTCGCCCTCAGCGGCAGCATGGCGGACAACGGCACCTGGAAGGGCACGCTGTCGACGCTCGACGCCACCATCAAGGATGCGCCGCCGCTGGCCCTGCGCCAGCCCGCGGCGCTGGCCTGGGACGGCAGCACCTTCACCGCGGACGAGATCTGCCTGGCCGGGCGCGATCCGACGCTCTGCGTCGCCGGCAGCGGCGGTGCCGATGGCGCGCTCGACGCGCGCTACCGCATCGAGGACCTGCCGCTGGCGCTGATCATGCGCCTTGCCGCGCCCGATGCGCCGCTCGCCGTGGACGGGATGCTCGCCGGGCACGGCGAAATCCACCGCTCGGCGAAGGGCGTGCTCGATGGCAGCGCCACGCTGCAGTCGGCGCGCGGCAGCGTCGCCTATCCCGACCGCGCCGACCGGCCGCTGCTCACCTGGTCGGACTTCGGCATCGACGCCACGCTCGCCGCGGATTCGATTCGCGCCACCGTCGGTGCCGCGCTCGACCACGACGGCACGCTCGATGGCGAACTGACGCTGGCCGGGCCCGCCGGCACCGCGCAGACGCTCTCCGGACACCTCGCGCTGGATCTCAAGAGCCTCGCCTTCATCGAAATCGTCACCGCGGAAGTCGCCAACACCAAGGGGCGCCTCAGCGCCGACTACCGCATCGGCGGCACCACCGCCGCGCCGGAACTCGCCGGCGCGCTGACGCTGTCCGGCTTCGCGGCGGAAGTGCCGGCCGCCGGCCTCAAGCTCCACGATGGCAACGTGAGCCTGCGCGCCGCCGACGCCTCGCGGTTCGTGCTGGAAGGCACGATCGCCTCGGGCGATGGCCAGCTCGCCATCAGCGGGAGCGGCGGCCTCGACAAGGATGCGCCGCTGGAGGTGAGCATCAAGGGCGAGAAGTTCCTCGCCGCCGACATCCCGGCCGCGCACGTGGTCGTGTCGCCGGACCTCACGGTCCAGCGCAGCACCGAAAACCTGACCGTCACCGGCAGCGTGACGATCCCGAGCACCCGCGTCGATCTCGCCCGGCTGCCGGGCGGTGGGGTCGCCAAGACCTCGCCCGACGTGGTGATCGTCGATGCCGAGCAGCCCGAGCCCGGCCAGCCGCTGCCGGTGGTGGTGTCGGTGGATGTGCACGTCGGCGATGACGTGAAGCTCGCCGGTTTCGGCTTCGACGGCAGCCTCAAGGGCAACCTGCACATCGAGCAGCGCCCCGGCCGTTCGCCCACCGGCACCGGCACCCTCAATGCCGGCGGCACCTACAAGGCCTACGGCCAGGACCTCACCATCGAGAGCGGACGCGTGCTGTTCGCCGGCACCGCGCTCGACAACCCAGGCCTGGATATCCGCGCCGTGCGCACGATCCAGGGTGCCTCGCGCGGCGTCCTCGACGACAGCGTCACCGCCGGCCTGCAGGTGCGCGGCACCGCCCAGGTGCCGGTGCTGACGGTGTTCTCGCGGCCCTCGATGCCGCAGTCCGAGGCGCTCTCCTACCTGATCACCGGCAAGCCGCTGTCCGGCCTCAAGAGCGGCGAAGGCGACATGCTGGGCAGCGCCGCGCGCGCGCTGGGCTCGGCCGGCGGCGACCTGCTGGCCAAGAAGATCGGCGCGCGCATGGGCATCGAGGCCGGCGTATCGGACAACCTGGCGCTCGGCGGCGCCGCCTTCACGGTCGGCAAGTATCTCTCGCCCAAGCTCTACCTCAGCTACGGGGTGGGCCTGTTCACGCCCGGCGAGGTGGTCACGCTCAAATACATCATCAACCCGCGCTGGAACTTCGAGGCCGAGAACGCCACCACCGGCAACCGCGCCGGCATCAATTACCGCATCGAGCGCTAGCCCCGGCGAAAGAGCATCGCGGCTGAAGCCGCTCCCACGGCGGATGCGATTCGCGGCACTGCGGCCACCACGCCCCGGCGATGTTCGCAGCCGTGGATTTGCGCTACATTCGTCGGCAATTCCGATGTTTACGCCAGCTACGCGGGGATTCACATGAACGCGGTTCCACTCGCCGGGCTCTCCGGCATCGCGCGACGCCTGGTCGGCCAGGGGGCGCTGCCGGAAGCCGACGCGCGCAAGGCGGTCGAGGAAGCCGCCCGCCAGAAGATGCCGATCGGCCCCTGGCTGGCCGAGAAGGGGCTGGTGACCGCGCGCCAACTGGCGATGGCGACGGCGACCGAGTTCGGCATCCCGCTGCTGGACGCCGAGGCGATGGATCCGGCGCAGCTGCCGATGTCGCTGGTCAAGGAAGACCTCATCACCAAGCACAAGGCGCTGCCGCTGTTCAAGCGCGGCAACCGGCTGTTCGTCGGCGTTTCCGATCCCACCAACGTGCGCGCGCTGGAAGAGATCAAGTTTCAGTCCAACCACATCGTCGAGCCGGTCCTGATGGACGAGGAACAGCTCGCGCGCACCATCGAGATCGCGCTGCAGGCCAGCAACCAGACCATCGGCGACCTCGATGACGCCGAAGGCCTGGAGGACCTCGAACTCGGCGCGGTCGACGAGGACGGCGACAGCAGCGGCGTCGACGCCCACGGCAAGGACGACGCGCCGGTGGTCAAGTTCGTCAACAAGGTGCTGGTGGACGCGATCAAGCGCGGCGCCTCGGACATCCATTTCGAGCCCTACGAATCCGCCTACCGGGTGCGCTACCGCATGGACGGCATGCTGAGGGCGGTGGCCGCGCCGCCGGTCAAGCTCAGCCCGCGCATCTCCTCGCGCCTCAAGGTGATGAGCGGCCTCGACATCGCCGAGAAGCGCGTGCCGCAGGACGGGCGCATCAAGCTCAACCTGTCCAAGGCCAAGTCGATCGACTTCCGCGTCAGCACCTGCCCGACGCTGTTCGGCGAGAAGATCGTGCTGCGCATCCTCGATGCGTCCGCGGCGAAGATGGGGATCGAGAAGCTCGGCTACGAGGAGGACCAGAAGAAGCTGTTCCTCGACGCGATCGAGAAGCCCTACGGCATGGTGCTGGTGACCGGCCCGACAGGCTCGGGCAAGACCGTGTCGCTCTACACCGCGCTCAACATCCTCAACACCGAGGGACGCAACATCTCGACCGTCGAGGACCCGGTCGAGATCCGCCTTGCCGGCGTCAACCAGGTGCAGCAGAACACCAAGCGCGGCATGACCTTCGCGGCGGCGCTGCGCTCGTTCCTGCGCCAGGACCCGGACGTGATCATGGTCGGCGAGATCCGCGACCTCGAGACCGCCGAGATCGCCATCAAGGCGGCGCAGACCGGCCACATGGTGCTGTCCACGCTGCACACCAACGACGCCTCGCAGACCATTGCGCGCCTCATGAACATGGGCATCGCGCCCTACAACATCACCTCGTCGGTGACGCTGGTGATCGCACAGCGCCTTGCGCGGCGGCTGCACGACTGCAAGAAGCCGCTGGAACTCCCGCCGGCCGCGCTGCTCGCCGAGGGCTTCACGCAGGCGGATATCGATGCGGGACTGCAAATCTTCGACGCAGTCGGTTGTTCCGGCTGCAATGATGGGTATAAAGGGCGTACGGGGATTTACCAGGTGATGCCGATGACCGAGGAGATCCAGAAGATCATCCTCGCCGGCGGCACGGCCCTGCAGATTGCCGAGGAGGCACGCCGCGAAGGCATCCGCGACCTGCGCGCCTCGGCCTTGATGAAGGTCAGGCAGGGCATCGTGAGCCTCGCCGAAATCAACCGCGTCACCAAGGACTAGAGACCATGGCTACCGCCACTGCCCTTCGCGCGAAAACCTCCCAGACCGGCCGTGCGCGCGCCGAAGTCGCCGGGCTCCAGACCTTCGTCTGGGTCGGCCTCGACAAGCGCGGCATCAAGATCAAGGGCGAGCAGGTCAGCAAGAACGCGAGCCTGGTCAAGGCGGACCTGCGCAAGCAGGGCATCAACCCGCAGACCGTCAAGGCCAAGCCCAAGCCGCTGTTCGGCAAGGCCGGCAAGAAGATCAGCGGCCGCGACATCGCCGTCTTCAGCCGCCAGCTCGCCACCATGATGGCCGCGGGCGTGCCGATGGTGCAGGGCTTCGAGATCGTCGCTGGCGGCCAGAACAATCCGCGCATGAAGGACATGCTGACGGACATCAAGACCGAGATCGAGGGCGGCTCGGCGCTCAACGAGGCGCTCGGCAAGTACCCGGTGCAGTTCGACGAGCTGTTCCGCAACCTGGTCAAGGCCGGCGAAAGCGCGGGCGTGCTCGACACCGTGCTCGACACCATCGCCACCTACAAGGAAAACATCGAGAACATCAAGGGCAAGATCAAGAAGGCGATGTTCTATCCCGCCGCGGTGCTGGCGGTGGCGGTGATCGTCGCCTCGATCCTGCTGATCTTCG
This sequence comes from Lysobacterales bacterium, assembly GCA_017305135.1. Taxonomy (GTDB): domain Bacteria; phylum Pseudomonadota; class Gammaproteobacteria; order Xanthomonadales; family Rhodanobacteraceae; genus Dokdonella_A. The sequence goes on from JAFKNA010000009.1 coordinate 168,823, forward strand.
TCATCCCGCAGTTCGAATCGGTGTTCCAGAACTTCGGCGCGGACCTCCCCGCATTCACGCAGATGCTGGTCAGCGCCTCGCGCTTCATGGTGTCGTACTGGTGGGCGGTGCTGCTGGTGGTGTTCGGCATCATCGGCGGGCTGGTATTCCTCTACAAGCGCTCCGAGCCGTTCGCCCGCTTCATCGGCCGCATGCTGCTCAAGCTCCCGGTGGTGGGCCTGATCCTGCGCCAGTCGGCGATCGCGCGCTTCGCGCGCACCCTCGGCGTCACCTTCAAGGCCGGCGTGCCGCTGGTCGAGGCGCTGGATTCGGTCGCCAACGCCACCGGCAGCGTGGTCTACAACGACGCCGTCAAGCGCATCCGCGAGGATGTCGCCGTCGGCCACCAGCTGCAGCTGGCAATGAAGCAGACCGACCTGTTCCCCAACATGGTGGTGCAGATGGTCGCCATCGGCGAGGAAGCCGGCGCGCTCGACTCCATGCTGTTCAAGGTGGCCGAGTTCTACGAGTCGGAGGTCAACAACGCCGTCGATGCGCTGTCGAGCCTGCTGGAACCCCTGATCATGGTCATCATCGGCGTGGTCGTCGGCGGCATGGTGGTCGGCATGTACCTGCCGATCTTCAAGCTCGGGGCGGTGGTGGGTTGATCCCCGGTCGCGCCCAAGGGCGCTCCTACGACAACCTCGTATCGCCGCGCCGTGCCTGCATGTAGGAGCGCCCTCGGGCGCGACCGCCGAACGACGGTTTCCTACATCGGTCCGCGCGTGTCTCCACTGGTCCTGCGCCGGCGGGGCTCCAGAATGGGCCAATGGACAAGCCACCAGGCCATCGCGCCTTGCGCCGCGGCAGATTCTCGGCGACCGGCCAAGTCTATTTTCTCACGACGACCACCACGCGGCGCATGCCGTTGTTTTGCGATTGGGAATCCGCCTTGCTGGCCTGCCGCACCATCGCCGATCCACAGACGTGGGGTGATGCCCGCCTGCTGTGCTGGGTCCTGATGCCCGACCATTGGCATGGTCTGGTTCGCATAGGCGAACGTGATCCGCTGCCGTTCGTTGCCAGCCGGTTCAAGGCCTGTATCTCGCGCGCAGTGCGTGGGGGTCCATATGGGCCGGCGCCTGTCTGGGCGCGCGCCTATCACGATCGTGCACTGCGTCGGGACGATGACCTCGTCACCATGGCAAGGTACGTCATCCTGAACCCCGTCCGCGCGGGCCTTGTTTCCCGCGTGAATGACTACCCGTTCTGGGACGCCATGTGGCTATGAAGGTTGCTGCCGCGGTGGGTCGCGCCCGGGGGCGCTCCTACGGTCCACAGTGATCGCGAAAACCTCGCGCTTTCCCCTACCATAGCCCGCTTGCGGTGCCGCGCTCACGACGCGGCACGCCCCGCACTGATGTGAACCGATGACCGAATTCGACTGGCTGCAGGCGCCCGCCGCGCTGATCCCGCTGACCGCCCTGCTCGGCTTGCTCGTCGGCAGCTTCCTCAACGTGGTGATCCTGCGCCTGCCGCGGCGGCTGGAGCACGACTGGCGGGCGCAGGCGCACGAGGTGCTCGGCAACGACGTCGTCCTGGACGAGCCGGACGCCGAGGCGGCGCCGCCGGACCTCGTCTTCACCGCCTCCCATTGTCCGCACTGCCGGCACCGGCTGTCGCCGTTCGACAACATCCCGCTGCTGAGCTGGATCCTGCTGCGCGGGCGCTGCCGCTACTGCCAGGCGCCCATCTCGCGCCAGTATCCCTTCGTCGAGCTGCTTACCGCCGTGCTCTCGGCCATGGTGGCGTGGAAGTTCGGCTTCGGCTGGGCGCTGGCCGCCGGGCTGGTGTTCACCTGGATCCTGGTCGCGGCATCGGGCATCGACGTGCGCACCCAGTTGCTGCCCGACCAGCTCACCCTGCCGCTGCTCTGGCTCGGCCTGCTGCTGTCCCTGTTGCCGGTGTTCGTGACGCCGGCGGCAGCCATCGTCGGCGCGGCGATCGGCTATCTCAGCCTCTGGGCCGTGTTCTGGCTGTTCAAGCTCGCCACCGGCAAGGAGGGCATGGGCTACGGCGACTTCAAGCTGCTCGCGGCGCTCGGCGCATGGATGGGCGCGATGAGCCTGCTGCCGATCATCCTGCTCTCATCGCTGATCGGCGCGATCGTCGGCGGCGCGGCGCTCGCCCTGCGCGGCCAGGGCCGCGACACGCCGATCCCGTTCGGGCCCTTCATCGCCGCTGCCGGCTGGACCTGGTTCGTGTTCGGCGAATTCCTCGGCGGCTTCTACGCGCGACTGGTCGGCCTGCAATAGCCGGCACGCTCAGCGCGTGCGCCAGATGAGCGTCGCGAAACGGCCGGTGCGCGGTTCGCGCCGGTAGGAATAGAAGCGCGGATCGGTACAGGTATCGAAGCCGCCGCCGTGGACGCAGGCGATGCCGGCCGCGCCCAGGCGCCGGCGGGCAAGTGCGGCCAGGTCGCAGCGCCAGTGGCCCGGGCGCGTCGGTGCGAACGCACGGGCGGCCGCGGCATCGTGGACCAGGAACGCGTCACGCACCTCCGCACCGACCTCGTAGGATGCGGCGCCGATTGCCGGCCCGAGCCAGGCCAGGACCTGCCCCGGATCGATCGCCATCGCGGCGAGCGTCGCTTCCAGCACGCCGGCGGCGAGGCCGCGCCAGCCCGCGTGCGCCGCCGCCACCATCGAACCATCGCGGGCCGCGAAGGCGACCGGCAGGCAGTCGGCGGTGAGGATCGCCAGCACGCGTCCGGGTGCACGCGCCACTGCGGCATCCGCCTCCGGCTCGCCCGCCGCCGGCGCATCGGCGTCCAGCACGGTGGTGCCATGCACCTGCCGCAGCCAGAGCGGCGCGGCCGAAAGCCCCAGCAGTTCCGCCAGGCGCGCGCGGTTGGCCGCCACCGCCTCCGCCGCGTCGCCGCAGTGCGCGCCCAGGTTGAAGTGCTCGAAGGGCGGACTGGAGAAACCCGCGACGATGCGCGTGGTGACCGCCATCCGCACGCCGGGAGGACGGGGCCAATCGAGGTCGAGCATGGCAGTAGATCCTCTCGGGAGCACGGCCGGGAGGCCGTGTAATCCTCATTGGAACAAGCAAGCGTCGGGGACTCGCTGCCGGAACCGCGACAGCCCGCCGCCCGCCTTCACCCGGAGTGGCGGTTCGCTGCACACAGCGGAGTGGCCGCCGTGTATCGGGCGGTTCATCCGCGCTGCGCGGCACCGTCCGCGCGCAGGGCGGCGAGGAGGCCCTGCATGTCCGGCGGAACCGGCGCCTCGAAGGCCACCGGCTTGCCGGTCCGGGGGTGCACGAATTCGAGCCGCTCCGCGTGCAGCGCCTGGCGCCGGAAGCCACGCAGGGCGTCGACGAGTTCCGCCGTCGCCGCCTTGGGCAGCTTCAGCAGGCCGCCGTACTGCGGGTCGCCCACCAGCGGATGGCGGATGTGCGCCATGTGCACGCGGATCTGGTGGGTGCGGCCGGTTTCCAGGGTGCACTCCACGGCGGTCATGGCGCGGAAGCGCTCGCGCACGCGATAGCGGGTCACCGCCTCGCGCCCGTCCTCCCGCACGGCCTGCTTGAGCCGGTCGCGCGGGTGCCGTCCGATCGGCGCATCGACGCGGCCGCCGGCGATCATCGCGCCATAGACGATGGCGAGGTACTGGCGATGCACCTCGCGGGCGGAAAGCTGCTCGACCAGCGAGGTGTGCGCGCGCAACGTGCGCGCGACCACCATCAGGCCGGAGGTGTCCTTGTCGAGGCGGTGGACGATGCCCCCGCGCGGGATCTCCGCCAGCCTGGGATCGTGGTGCAGCAGCGCATTCTGCAGCGTGCCGGTCTGGTTGCCGGCGCCCGGATGCACGACGAGACCCGCCGGCTTGTCGACCACGATGACCTCCTCGTCCTCGTAGGCGAGGTCGAGCGCGATGTCCTCGGGCCCGGCGCCGATCTCGCGCTCCATGACGACACGCAGGCTGACCGCCTCGCCGCCGAGGACGATGTGCCGTGGCGCCACCACCGCGCCGTCGAGCAGCGCCGCACCGGACCTGATCCACGCCGTGAGCCGGGATCGCGAGTAGTCGGGGAACAGCTCGGCCAGGGCCTGGTCGAAACGGCGCCCGGCAAGTTCCGGCGGAACGGTGGCGTCGAGCCGGGATTCGGTTGGGATCATCGGGAGTCCTGCCGCGGCGCGCAGCTGTGCACGCCGGGTGTTCGGGTTATCATGGATGGCTTGCGATCGGGCTGCCAGCCGGGATGCGCGCCTCCGGCGTCGCCCGGTAGCCGGAGGCCCGCTTCGCGCACCGGGCGCCGTCACCCGGCCGCACGCCGCTCCCGCCGGGCGGCCGCGGTCCACGGGCGCTCGGCGTCGGGCAAGTCGGGTAACATCGTTCCTTCATCATCGCAGAGCCTGCCATCCGCATGCGAGTCTCCCCAGTGTCACGAAACCTCCTGCGCCTGCTGGCGCTCGCCCTGGTCGTTGCCACGCTCAGCAGCTGCTCGCTGTTCGGTCGCGGCAAGAAGGCCGACCCGCAGGATACCCTGCCGGTGGAACAGCTCTACGAGCGCGGCGTTGAGATGCTGGGCGGCGGCAACTACAGCGCCGCGGCGCGCGCCTTCGCGCGCCTGATCTCGCGGTTCCCGTTCGGCGCCTATACCGAGCAGTCGCAGATCAACCTCGCCTATGCGCTCTACAAGGACAACAAGCCGGAAGAAGCGTATTCGGCGATCAACCGCTTCATCAAGACCTATCCGACCCACAAGCACATCGACTACGCCTTCTACCTGCGCGGCCTGATCAACTTCAACCGCGCCGGCGGCCTGCTCGAGCGCTACGCCGGCCTCGACATGACGCGGCGGAGCCAGGTGAACCTGCGCCAGTCCTTCGACGACTTCAACGCGCTGGTCAGCCGCTACCCGCAGAGCCGCTACGCCGCCGATGCGCGGCTGCGCATGGTGTACCTGCGCAACCTGATGGCGCAGTCCGAGCTCAACATCGCGTTCTACTACCTCAAGCGCGACGCCTACGTCGCCTCGGCCAATCGCGCCAAGGAAATCGTGGAGACCTATCCCGGCTCGCCGCAGGTGGGCGATGCCCTGGCCGTGATGGCACGCAGCTACCGCAGCCTCGGGCAGGACCAGCTCGCCGACGACGCCGAGCGCGTGCTGCAGATGAACTACGCGGACCACCCCTATTTCAAGGGCAACTGGCCGAAGTACCCCTCCACCTGGTGGAAGCTGGTGCCGTTCTACGGCAGCAACTGATCCAGCGCCACGGCGCGGCGGCGGTCGCGCCCAGGTGCGCTCCTACAGGCCGCGCGATTTTGCAGGAGCCCACCCTGTGGGCGACCGCGGTGCGTGTGGAGCGACTTGCGGCCACATCGCGCCCGCAGGAGCGACCTCATGGACACCGCCGAGGAGGACGTCCTCGCCTACATGACGTTCCCGGCGGCGCACCGGACCAAGCTGCACAGCACCAATCCCATCGAGCGCCTCAACCACGAGATCAAGCGGCGCACCGACGTGGTCGGCATCTTCCCCAACGTGACCGAGCTGCTCGACCAGCCCGCCACCGAACTGCCTGCCATGGCAAACTGAGCCTGCCGCCCAGCACCGCCTGAGAGCCTCCGAGGTCAGAAGCTACACCACGTGGTGGGACACAACCCACATAGTAGACGCTGCAGTCGTCGGCGTAGCGGGCGAAGCAGTGCCCGTGTCGCTCCGGCTCAACGACGTCAGGCTTTCCCCCACGAGGCGAGATCTCCCCGGGTAGAACGCACTCCTTCACTACATCGACCGCCGGATTTACACCGCCTCGCATTGGTCACGAGAGCTTCGCGGTTCCCTGCCCGCTCGCCCACCTTCTAGCCGGTTCTTGTCCATCGGCCCGCAGCTTCGCTCCACGCTTCCTCCCCACGGTCGGTCGCCCTTCCGCAGTTGCGCTTCGCTTCACTCCCCGTGACCCGCTTGTGGGAGGAATTGCATCTCCAGGAGTGCGCCCGTGCCGGGCGCACATAAAAGAACGGCCCCGTTTCCGGGGCCGTCAAAGTTCATGTTACGAGCTGCTTAGAACTTCTGGTTGTAGCGCATGTAGTAGAACCGGCCGATGTCGAACCCACCGTAGTAGTTGAAGTTCGAGTTCGGGCTGGAGTACATGGTCGCAGCCACATGGCCGAACACGTTGTTGGCGCCCACCGAAATGGTGCCGTTCCACGGTGCGTTCCAGCGAAGCTGGACGTCGTGGAACGTGTTGGAACCGGTGCGGTTCTGGTTGCTGACCACGCCGTTGGCCCAGTGACCCGGCATGTTGCACTCGGGACCGCCAGCGGGGGTGTCGTCGAACGAGCACTTCTCACGAATGCTGGAGTAGTAGCGCGTGGTCCAGGTGGCGCCGAAATCGCCCAAAGTCCAGTCGAGGCTGGCGTTGGAGCGCGTGCGGAAGGCAACATCTGCAGGACTGCCATAACTGCGTCCCGTGACACCGACGATCGGGGTGGTCGCCGCGTCATCCGCCTTGCTGTTCAGGTAGTTGACGTAGGTCGTGTTCCAGCTTGCCACGAAGCGACCGAACGAGAACTCCGGGAGGCGGTAGTTGACGCCGAAGTCGTAGCCCTCGGTCTCGGCGAAACCGGCGTTCTTGCCACCTTCCAGGTTGTACACCACCGTGCCCGAGCTCGGATCGCGGCGGAACAGCAGGCTGTTGCAACGCGAGGCCACGCCGAGCACGTAGCAATCGTCGAGCTGGCTCTGCGTGTCGTCGCCGGTGATCGAGTTCACGATCTTGATCCGGTACCAGTCGAGGCTGACATCAAGACCCTGCAACCAGCTCGGGCTGTAGACGATACCGAGCGTCTTGCTGGTGGCCGTCTCCGGCTGCAGCAGCGGGTTGGAACCGGACAGGAACTGCACGCCGGTCTGGCATGGGTACTTGTCGCAGGGAATGCCACCCTGGCCGATCTGCACGAAATCCGGAGGCACGCCCGGCTGACCGCCAAAGCCGGCGGTGCAGCGAGCGGCCACCGCAGGGTTGGTGGCTGCCGCTCCGCCAACCGTGTCGCAGGGGTCGGTGTAGGACTCGAAGGTGCCTCCAAGGCCGCCGTAGAGGTCGCCGATGGTCGGCGCACGGAAGCCCTGGGCGTAGTTGCCGCGGACCATCAGGTCGTCGATCGGCCTCCAGGTCAGGCTGAACTTGCCGTTGGTGGTGTCGCCGAAGGTGGAGTAATCGGAGTAGCGGCCGGCCACGTTGATGGACAGTTCACGCGCGAACGGAATGTCCTTGAGGATCGGCACGTCCACTTCGAGGTAATACTCGTCGACCTTGTAGCTGCCACCGGTCGGACCGGCCGACAGGTTGGTGCTGAGGCCCGCCTGGCTGAACGCGTCCGGCACGAACGCGCCGCGCTCGTTGCGGTACTCGTAACCCGCCGCGACGCTGAGATCACCCGCCGGCAGCGTGAACACCGAACCGGTGATGTTGGCGCTGTAGTCGATGGTCTTGGTCGTACCGGTGTCGTGGTAGTACGGGAAGATCAGCGCCTGCAGGGCCGGGTTGTACAGCGAGTTCGGATTGTCCATGCCGTAAGGCGTGCCAATCAGGTTCCCGAGGTTGACCGAGCCCGGGACGGACGCGGGGAGGAACGGGTTCCAGGGAATGCACTGGCCGGGGGCGCTGCCGTAGGGCAGGGAGTTGTCCGGACCGGTGCCGCAGGTCACCAGACCCGTGGTCGGATCGAGGTACGACGGGCCAAGCGCGCTGGTCAAGCCGATCAGGCTGAAGTCGCCGCGCGCGGTCTTCAGCACGTCGTTCTGGTTGACGAAGCCGCCGACGTCCCAGTTCCAGGTGTGGTCGCCGATGTCGAAGCTGCCTTCCAGCGTACCGCTGACGCGGTAGGTGGACAGGTCACTCTTGGTGGTGCGGGGCACTTCCCAGCCACGGCGATAGAAATAGACCAGCTCGCCGGTCGGGTTGAAGTAGCTGTCCGGTGACAGGCCGATGTAGGCACCTTCGAGATCACCCGGCAGCGTGCCCGGCATGTAGAACGCGGGCTGGAACGGATAGCCGGCGATCTGCACACGCGTGGTGCGCTTGTTGTACAGAAGGTCGGTCGAGAACTTGAGGTTGTCCGTCAGGTTGTACTCTGCATTCGCGAACAGCGACTTGCGCTCGATGCCCGACTGCAGGTTCATCTGCGCGCTGGCATCGGAACGATCGGCCAGCGGGCCACCGGAACCGGTATTGTGCCAGTCGGCCGGGTTGGAGGGATCGCCCCCCGGGTTGAGCGAGCACAGGCCCGACGAACAATAGCCCTCGGGCATGAAGAACGCACCGAACTGCGACACCACCGTCCAACCCGAAGTCGGGTGCAGCGGGCCACTCGGATACCTGGTGTACTCGCGGTTGTTCGCCCACACCGGATCTTCGTTGGAATACTCGGCGGTCATGGTGACCGAACCGCGGTCGCTGTGCGCGCCGAAGGTCATCGAGTAGGTCTGCTTGGCGCCATCATCGGCATCGAACTGGCCGACATAGGCGGAAGCCTCCGCGCCGTCGAAGTTCCTGCGCGTGATGATGTTGACCACGCCGGCGATCGCGTCCGAGCCATAGATGGCGGACGCGCCGTCCTTCAGGACCTCGATGCGCTCGATGGCAGAGATCGGCACCTGCGACAGATCCTGAAGACCGTCGGTGGTGACACCCAGTCGCTTGCCGTTGAGGAGGACCAGAGTGCGGTTGGCACCGAGGTTGCGCAGGTCGATGTAGTAGCCGCCGACCGCCTCACCGGAGGACAACGCGCTGGCGCGGGAAATCGGCGGGGAGCCGGCTTCGGTCAGGTTCTGCAGGATGTCGGCCACCGAGCTGAAGCCCTGGTGTTCGATCGCTGCGCGATCGAGGACGACGATCGGCTGCGCGGTTTCGACGTCCGCCTTGCGGATGCGCGAACCGGTGACCGTGATGGTCTCCAGCGTCTGCCCGCTGTCCTGCGCCAGCACGGGGGCGGCAGTCAGGCCGACCGCCGCCGTGGCACTGGCGTACAACGCATAGCGCACGGCTTTGAAAAGCTCGTTGCTGATTAATTTCATTTCACTCTCCAACGTCAGAGTTGTGTCACAGCTCGGGACAAGTTGTGCTGTCCCCTCCATGGGAACGACCAAAGCGGTCCACCAGAACCCTCGGCAGTGGACGATACTAACAAGATTCTTACGCCATGGGAATCCCTGAGCGGCGCTTTAACATTATTATTTTCTCCTTTGTTTTCATGGGCTTATGCTGACATGTCCGATGTGGACCTGCAAAAGAGGGTGGATTTCGGAGCCGGACGGGCACTTCCCGGACCTGTGCTGGACGCAGCGGGGGCGGTGCGCCTTGCCCCGGGTCGCGTGCGAGCGCCCTCCAATAAGGCGCCTGGCCTCGCCGCGTAGGAGCGCACCTGGGCGCGACCGACGCCGAGGTCGCCCACAGGGTGGGCTCCCATATGCGCTAACCTAATTTCGCAAGAATCGGCGCCGCCTCGTGTAACCATGGACGCCGTTGGCGCGGTGAGTTCGCCAACCTGGGGCCGAGTTGGGGTGCGGCGCGCAGGAACCGGGAAGGGAGGA
>JAFKNA010000031.1 GCA_017305135.1 Lysobacterales bacterium
CCTGGCGTGGAAGCCCATTACCGGGAAACCTACGCGCGGAGAAAACGACGAAAGCAACTGGAGGATGCGCAGCATCGGTTCGCGTTCGCCGCCGCCTGCTAGCAACAACCGTGCCGGACAGCAGTGCGCTTTCGCGGGCATGACGTCGGAAAGTTTGACCAGGGATTTCGCGCCGCGGACGGGCAGCGCTGGTGCGAAGGTGGGACACGCATCATTCGCGCATCTATCTGATTCCAATGTACTTGTGCCCCCGTATAGTAATCCTATACCCCCGCAGGTACCCCCGCAGCATGCCGGCTACCCCGGCAAACGGTCCCGGGATTCATGGCCGAGCGCGCACCGCGCGCGCCGGCACTCGCAGCCATGACCGGCCCGCCATGATCCAAGGGCGCCCGCAGCGGTCGCGGCAGGTGGAACCCTTCCGCGCGCGCAGCTCTTGCCACGACTCGCCGCGCGCCAGGTCGCCACGCGATGCCGCAGCCAGCGACAACCGCCGCACCCTCGCGCGCCCTCCCGCACCGCGCCCGCCACCCCAAGCGTAGCCGCGCCGACCCGTGCCCGGTGCAGGTGCCAGGTCGGCACGCGGCGACGGACCAGCTACGCGAGCACACCAGGCGTCCGCGCGCGCGCGCAGCGGTGCTACACCTGCCGGTTCTTCGGATCGGCGCCCCGCACGCAGCCCGGCGGCCGGCCGCGTGCGGCGCCGCGGTAGCAGCTTCCCGCGAGCCCTCGCGATCCGCCCGAAGCCCGGCAACCACACTGGACGCAGAGCAGCGCAGCCATAGGCCACGGCGCGCCCCCGCGCGCCGCCGGTACTCGCAGCCATGACGCGCCCGCATGATCCAAACGCGCGCGCAGCGGTCGCGCCAGGTGGAACCCTTCCGCGCGCGCAGCTCTTGCCACGACTCGCCGCGCGCCAGGTCGCCACGCGATGCCGCAGCCAGCGACAACCGCCGCACCCTCGCGCGCCCTCCCGCACCGCGCCCGCCACCCCAAGCGCAGCCGCGCCGACCCGGGCGCGGTGCGGGTGCCAGGTCGGCGCCGTGCGCGCGGAGTGCATGGCAACACGCCACCGCACCGCGCCGGACACTACCTGTCCCGACCTTGCGGCCCAAGTCGGGACAGGTCGGGACAGAAAACCCCTTTTCATTCAACGTGTCCCGACCGTCCCGACCGTCCCGACCGGAAAATACAAGGGTCATGCGCGTAAGCGGGTCGGCGGAGCGCATGGCGTCCCAATCGAAGGATGCGCCGGGGTGGGGTCGCGCGAGATACTCAATCAGCTGATTCGGTCGGGACCTCGGGACAACCTGCCACGATCGCGGCCGCTTCATCTTCGGCGCATTCGCGCCGGTACTCGTCCAGGTCGCGGCCGTAGCACTCGACGGCTGCTAACTCGTCAAGCCAGCGATCCAGCCACCCGGCGCCGTGCGCAGCGCCCGCTTCGCCAAAGCGCTTTGCCAGTGCATTCGTGAACCGGCACACGCCCTGCGCGGCTTCCATCTCGGCACGGAACGCCGCCGCTTCCTCGCGCTTGTCGCCCCACTCCCGTTCGACCTCTAGTTCAGCCCGCAAAGCGTCCCGCTCGCCGGCCAGCGCCTGCGCCCGCTGCCGAAGCTCGCTCAGTGCTTCCGCGCCGGGCTTCAACGCCCGCGCCCGAACGCGCGCCGGGTCGCTGTTGTTCATCCACTCGCGCACGGCGCGCCGCGCGTCGAACAAGCCATCGGGTCCAGGCGGCGCAATGGTGCCCCGCTTCACGGCGGCCGATACCGCCTGCCGGCTCACGCTTAGCATCGCGCCCAACTGCGCCCCGTTCAGGCGCAAGCCCAACAGTTCCAGTTCCAGGTCGCCGGTGCTTGACGCCTGCCCGATTTCGCACCGCCCGCTAGCCTGTTTTTCTGCCTCAGTCATCAGTGAATCCTCGTCGGTCAACACAAAAAACCTTTCAGTACCTAGGGTTACAACGCGCTCCTTTGACCCGTGAAGCCCCACTCTCGGAAGGACCCGCGCCCGCGCGGACGGACTCCCTGCCCGCCGGCCACTCCGGCGCCGTGTCCAACTCCATTCGTCCGCTACGCGCGCGACCCTTGTATTTTCCGGTCGGGACGGTCGGGACGGTCGGGACACGTTGAATCCAAAGGGGTTTTCTGTCCCGACCTGTCCCGACTTGGGCCGCAAGGTCGGGACACGTAGTGTCCGGCGCGGTGCGGTGGCGTGGGGGACACTCACGGCTCCAGGTCCAGGATGCCGGGCAGCAGCCGATACACCCGCACCATGCCGCCCTGTATGCCCCGCACGCGTTCGCGCCGCGTGTAGCCCTTGGATGCGTCCGGCATCAGCAGCTCGCGCCGCGCCAGCTCGCGCGCGACGGCCACGGGGTCGAAGCCTTTGCACACCTCGTTTCGCCACGTCTCGGGGAAAACCCAGTGTTCCACTCCGACGCCTTCCACGCCGACCCGGTAGCCCGCGCGCATCAGGGTTTTCGGCGCGCGGTCATCATCGGCCCGTTCCATCGGCGCGAAGCGTCCTTCCGAGTGCGTGGCAATGAACGCCTGCACTTGCCGCACCATCGCCCGCGGCTCACTCTCGCCAGGTCCGCCGCGCCCTTCCAGCCAAGCGGCGAAGCACGCGCGCACGGCGGCGGCCGCTTCGCCGCTTGGCCATCCCGTGATGCCGTGCAAACTTGCGATCTCGCCCGCCGCACCGATCAATGCCATGCGCTGCGCCACGCGCCGCACCTGTCCGCCGGCATCGTCGGGCGCCAGCTCGTCCACAAGGCCGGCAACAAACCTGCCCAGCGCCTCGCGAACGCGCGCGGCGTCGCGGGTCAGCACGTCCAGGAACGCCGGGAACGCGGTACCGTAACTGGCGGCGCTCACGCGCTGCAGGTGGTCGGCAAAGGCGCCCGGTGCCATGCCGGCCGGCACCCGTTCGAACACCCCGATGCCGGCGCCGGCATCGGCTGGGATATCGACCACGCGGACTTCCATGCCCGCCCGATGGCGGCCGCCGGCTTCGGCGATCAAGTCATGCAAGCCCACCTCCCCGCAGCTCAGGAACAGCAGGCGCCAGGTTGCCGGCGCGCGCAGCGTGCCATCACGACGGCTGCGGCTCTTGCCCTGCCCGTTGCTCAACAGATAGGCAACCGCCGCGGCGTGCTTCGGGTCCAACTGCCCGATCTCATCCAGCGGCAACAGCGCATCGCTGTGCATCGCGGCGACGCTTTCCAGCGCGTTATCGGTCGCCCGCCACTCGCGCCGGTACTCGCGCGGCCCGTACACGCTGGCAGCGACGGCAAGCGCGGTTGACTTGCCCGAACTCGACCCGCCCCGCAGGTGCAGCCCGCCCCCTTCCATCCCGACCAGGTGCAGGCATGGCGCGGCGAGCGCGGCGGAAACCGCCAACACCAGCCGCGAATTGCCGGCGCAGGGTCCGGCCACCTCGTCACGCCATGTTTCCAGCGTGCCCGCCGCACTCACCTTGCAGCCGTCCGCGGTCGCGCTCTGGAACACCAGTTCTTCCCCTTTGGCCGGGCCGATGGCGCGATCCGCCAACACGAAGGCATCGCCGTGCCAGCCGGTGCGCGCGACGCAGCGCGCGAAGCGGCCGGGTTCGGCCGCTTGGATGTACTCGACCAGCATCCGCCGCGACTGTGCCGCGGTGATTTCCAAGCCCTGCGCCAGCAAGGTTTCCCTGAGTTCCGCGCCATCCTTCGCGAGCATCGCGCAGGGCATCGCCCATCGGTGTTCCACTCCGTCGCGATCCGGAAAGCACAGCAGCCGCCCCCACTCGCCGCCGCTCGCGTCGCGGGTCAATGCTTCCACGCGCAGCGGCGAGCATATCCACTCGGGCACCCCCTCCACTTGCTCGCCGGTCGCGCGATCGCGAACCGTCGGGACGTGGTACACGCCGGCCCGCTGGTCCGCGCGCGGCGCGTTCAACAGGACGAAGGGGCTTCGGCGCGCGGCGAGCGCGGGGCTTTGTGGCGCCGCGCGCCTCGCGGCTTGTGCAGCTGCTTCGGCAACCACGCGCCCCAGGGCGGCGCCTTCCATTCCTTCGGCGAGTGCATCGGCGGCGCCCCAGCCGACCGGCAACGCAGCGCCCCGCAGCTCCGCCAATGCGTCCAGGTCCAACACGGCGGCGACCACTGCGCCGGCCTTGCGCGCGTGCTTCACCACGGCGCGCGCGTACTCGCTACCGGGTTCGTCCGCGTCCGGCCACACGACCACACGCCGGCCACGCAGCGGCGACCAATCGGCGGCACCTGCGCTGCGGCTGCCATTCGGCGACGTGATGGCCACGCAGTCGGGCAGCAGGCTGCCTGCCGCGTCCGTGTCCTTCTCGCCCTCGCACACCACGACCAGCGCACCGGCGCGCGCCGCCAGGTGATCCAGCCCGTACAGCGGCCGCGGTTGCGGGACACCTCGCCAGTGCCAGCGCACGGCGCCACCCTCGTCCCACAGCGAAAGCGGCAGCACTTGCTTGCCGTCCGCCGTATCGAAGCGCACGACGTGGAACAGGGCGCGCCCTGCCGCGTCTCGATAGGTCCAGGTTTGCGACGGGCGCCCATGCCGGGAATGCGTCTGCGGTGCAGGCGGCGCACCGTCGGGAATCGGCGACACCAGGGCCGCATCGGGCTTGCCCGCCGCCGGGGCGCGCGCGTCGGCAGCGGGCGCCGAGCGCGCGTCCATGCCAAGGAACGCGGCCAGCCGCTTCGCCGCCTCGCCTTGCTTCACCCCGTCCAGGTACGCGACCAGCGCCACCAGGTCGCCGCCCTTGTCGCCGGTGGCGAAGTCCGCCCATGCGCCGCTGGTCGCGTTGACGCTGAACGATCCACGCCGGCCATCGGTGCGACGAGGATTGCGGGCCACGTATTCGGCGCCCTTGCGCGCGCCGTCGGGCAGCCAGTGCGCCAACACGCGGTCGGCAGCGGCGAGCGCGGCGACCGCGACGTCGCGGATGTTCGGGCGCTTGCGGTCAGGGCCGGGGGCGCTCATGACGCCCCCAGCCCGGCGCGCGCTCGATCCGGCCGCCCCTCATGCGCAACCGGCCGCACGCCGGGCGCCAGCGGCACCGGCGGCGGCGTCATGGCGCATCCTCGCCGGGTCCCACCAGTCCGACGAATTGCGGCTCGTCCGCCAATTCGAGGGCGCCGGTATCGGGCCATCCGACCATCGGGATGACGGCCTGCATCGGCTCCGCCCCGGTGCGGTCAGGCCAGCGATAGACCACCAGCGCAGCGAGCGCGCAGGGCTTCGGCACCGTCGCGCCGTCGCCATCGCGCCAGATGGCGCGCCAGCCCGGCGGCAGCGCCACCAGCTGCACGATCTCGGTGGTGGCGCCATCCGCCCCAATGGTAGCCACGGGACGGGCGCTCACGATTCGCCCTCGCCGCCGGCCGAATCGAGCATGGCGCGAATGTCCGCGGCGCGCCACGCGGTGCAGCGCTCCGTGACCTTCACGCCCGGCGGGAAGCGGCCGGAGCGCACGCCAGCCCACCAGGTGGACGCAGACACGCCCACCAGCGCGAGCACCAGCGGCAAGCGCAACAGCCCGCCGGCCTCCAGGGCGCTGCCAGCGAGCGCCAGCGTGTCGCGGGGATCATCGGTGCGGGATCGGCCGGCGTGCCGGCCAGCGGTGCGCCGCTGGGGCGGCGCGGTACTGCGGGAGTGTGCTGCCATGTTGTCGCGTCCTACCGGGCGCAGGGACGGCCCGTGTGATGCGACAAGCTACGCACGTATCCGGATCAGACAATCGCGCCAGCGCCTCGCGCTAACGCAAGCGCCCCACGCGCTAGCGTATGCGCGCGCTCACTCCGGTTTGCGGCGCAGTTCCCTTGCCCACTGCCCCGCTTTGCGGGCCACGTAGTCCGCGCGCAACCCATACTCTTGCGCGGCCCACGTGCCGAAGCCAATGAATGTGCCCCACTCAGGCCGTGAATGCCGCTGCGGGTCGCGCAGGAAACCCTCGTAGAGCTCGCGCGCTTCGCGCATCGCTACAGCTTTCCCGCGCTGCTTCGCATTGCGTGCATTCTGCGCCCGCACCGCCTTATCGATTCGATTGCCGATTCCCGATGGTCCGGTCGCGAGGTGCATCAATGCTCCCGCTGCGGCGGCGCCCCACACAAGATCGCGGGCGCGCGCGCGGGCGTCCGACGAATGCATGGCGCGGAAAGCACAATCAAAGGCGCGCCATAAGAGGAAGTGCGCATCCGAGCGGGGAATCGACTCGTTCGCAGTGCGGCGGCCACGCGCCCCATTCCAAGCCACCCGGATCGCGCGGCGGTACGCCTCCGGATCATCCTTCAGCGGCGGCAGGCGCAACAGCTTCCCCGCCAATTCGGCCAATCCATCGTCGCCTTCAACACGACTCGCCGCCTTGGCGGCCATCCCGATCGCCGCACTAGCTGAAGAATCAAACCAATCCGGACGTTTGCTCATTGCGCCTCCCTCGCCCCTTCCGAAAAGGTCGCTGCGCCAGCCGGGGAAGGTTCCGGTTTTCGCCCCGTCGGGCTAGGCGCAGCGGGTCAACTCTAGGCCAGCGATTCCCCCGCGCGTTGGCGCAGCGGCACGACGTTCCCGCGTTCGGCCGGTGCCGCACGCGCCGCTTCACCGCGATAGGCTGCCGCTTCGGCCAGGCACGCCGCGAGTGGGCGCGGCGGCAATCCATTGGCCAGCCTCGTGGCTTCGCGCTGCATGACGCGGCGACCGGCAGCATCGGCGCGCCGATAGCTTTCCAATAGGCGCCGCTCGCCTTCATCCTCGATGTTTTGCCCCGCCATGATCGTTCCCCTTTGAACGGTTGTGGACAGTCGCGCCCGGCGTGCTGGTGCCACGGCCGGGCGCGGCGATTACCGGCCCGTGCCGGATGCGTTGCGCTTGATCGGAACCACGTTGGCGCCCGACCGCAGCGCGTCCAGGTAATCCGCCCATGCCTGCATCATCTTGCGCCGCTCGGGCATGTACTGCGCCCGGTTGTAGACGGCGCGCACCTTGTTCCGCTCGGCATGCGCGAGCTGGCGCTCTATCACGTCGGGCGGCCAGCCCAATTCGTTGAGGCGCGTTGACGCGGTGGCGCGGAAGCCGTGCCCGGTCATGGTCGCCTTCTCGAAGCCCAGCCGGCGCAGCGCAGCGTTGATCGTGTTTTCACTCATGGGACGGGTCCGCGTGCGCAGGCTCGGGAACACGTAGCGGCCCGAGCCTGTCAGGCCGCGCAGGCTTTGCAACAGCGCGGCCGCTTGCGTTGCCAGCGGCACCACGTGCCCTTCCCGCATCTTCATCTTGCCGGCAGGGATGCGCCATTCGGCCGCCTCGAAGTCCAGTTCCGCCCATTCCATCGCGCGCAGGTTGCCAGGGCGCGCGAACAGCAGCGGCGCGAGGCGCAAGGCGGTTGCCGTGGTCGGCTCGCCACTGTAGGAGTCAAGCGCCCGCAACAGGTCGGCAACGGCGGCCGGATCGGTCACGGCCGCGCGCGGCGTGGAAATGACGGGCGCCAGCGCGCCGCGAAGGTCGCCGGTCGGGTCGCGTTCGGCGCGGCCGGTGGCGACCGCATAGCGGAATATCTGGCCGATGCGCGCCTTCACCCGATGCGCCGTCTCGTGCGTACCGCCGGCCTCGATCTTGCGCAGCACGGCCAGGATGTCGGGCGCGGTGATCTCCGCCATCGGCTGCCCGTGCAACGGCGCGGCGAGGCGGATTTGCCATTCCGCCTTCGCGCGCGTGATTTCGGCCATGCCCTTGTGATGCGCCGCGTACCACTCAGCGGCGACGGCGCCGAAGCTCGCCGCTTTGCTCGCCCTGCGCTCCGCCATCGGATCGCGCCCCTCGCGCAGGATCGCGCGCGCCGCAATGCATCGGGCGCGCGCCTCGGCAAGCGTGACCTCCGGGAACACGCCAAGCGCCATCAGCCGTTCCTTGCCGGCGTGGCGGTACTTCAGCCGCCAGTAGCGCGAGCCGGTCGGGCGCACGTCCAGGAACAGCCCCTTGCCGTCGAAGTGCTTTCCGGGTTTCGCATTCTTCGCGCCGTTCACGGTCAGCTTGCTCATGGCGTACCCCGCGTGTTTCGGCGCATCGGCGCCGCGATACCCCGCAATGTACCCCCATGATACCCCGGATGCAACCGCACGGCATCGGACAACATCGCACGATCAAGGCACAAAAAAAGCCCGCTGCTATGCGGGCTGTCGGACTTTCTCGGGTGGCGCTGGATTATGGAGTGGTGCCGAAGGTGGGACTCGAACCCACACGCTTTTAAGGGCGGCGGATTTTGAGTCCGCTGCGTCTACCGATTCCGCCACTTCGGCTTTGCATCCACGCTGAACCGCGCGGGGCGCGCAGTATAGGGCAAGTGGTCGCGGTCGCGCACAGGGTGCGCTCCTGCGAATACGCCGCGGGAGCCGGACGGCAAGCCACTGGAGGTGATCGTGCAGGAGCGCACCCTGTGCGCGACCCATGCCCCGCCAGAATGCGAAGCTCTGGTCGCGGCTGGGACCCACAGGATCGCGGAGGCGCGCGGACAAGCGCCCGGGCTGGCCTGCTTGCAGGCGCCACGCGGCGATCATATTCGTCTGCGTTGCGCCCTCAGGCGATCCGTTCGACCCCGCCCATCCACGGGCGCAGGACCTCGGGCACGGTGATCGAGCCGTCGGCGTTCTGGTAGTTCTCCATCACCGCGATCAGCGCGCGGCCGACGGCGACGCCGGAGCCGTTCAGGGTGTGCACCAGCTCGTTCCTGCCGGTGTCCGGGTTCTTCCAGCGCGCCTTCATGCGGCGGGCCTGGAAGTCGGTGCAGTTGGAGCAGGAGGAAATCTCGCGATAGTTCTCCTGCGAGGGCAGCCAGACCTCGAGGTCGTAGGTCCTGGCCGCGCTGAAACCCATGTCGCCGGTGCACAGCAGCATGCGCCGGTACGGCAGGCCGAGGCGCTCCAGCACCACCTCGGCGCAGCGGGTCATGCGCTCGTGCTCGTCGGCGCTCTCGTCGGGACGGGCGATGCCGACCAGTTCGACTTTCTCGAACTGGTGCTGGCGGATCATGCCGCGCGTGTCGCGCCCGTGCGAGCCGGCTTCGGCGCGGAAGCACGGCGAATGCGCAGTGAGGCGGCGCGGCAGGCTGTCGGCGTCGAGGATCTCGTCGGCGACGATGTTGGTGAGGGAGACTTCCGCGGTCGGGATGAGGTAGCGCCGCGTCTCGCCCACCTGGGTCGCGAACAGGTCCTCCTCGAACTTCGGCAACTGGCCGGTGCCCTGCATCGCCCCGGCATTGACCAGCAGCGGCACGTTGCATTCGAGGTAGCCATGCTCGGTCGTGTGCAGATCCAGCATGAACTGTGCGAGCGCGCGGTGCAGCCGCGCCAGCTCGCCGCGAAGCACGGTGAAGCGCGCCCCGGAGAGCTTGGCGCCGGTGTCGCCATCGAGCCAGCCCTTGCGCTCGCCGAGTTCGACGTGGTCCTTCACCGCGAATTCGAAGCGGCGCGGCTCGCCCCAGCGGTGCTGCTCGACGTTGGCCGCCTCGTCGCCGCCCTGCGGCACGGAGGCATCGGGCAGGTTGGGGATGCCGAGCGCCAGCGCGGCCAGGCGCTCCTGCACTTCGGCCAGTTCGTGCTCGTTGGACTTCAGGCGATCACCGATGCCGGCCACTTCGGCGAGCAGCGCGGAGGCGTCCTCGCCCCTGGCCTTGGCTTGGCCGATGGCCTTCGAACGTGTGTTGCGCAGGTTCTGCAGTTCCTGCGTTTCGGTCTGCATGCGCTTGCGCTCGGCTTCGAGCGCCTCGAAGGCCGCGACGTCGAGTTCGAATCCCCGCGTGGCGAGGCGCCGGGCGGTTTCGGCGAGGTCGCCGCGCAGGAGGGCCGGATCGAGCATGAGTCGGTTTTCCGCAGGAGGAAAGCCGGCCATTATAGGGTGGCGGCGCGATAGCGCAGGTCCGCATCAGCAATACGCGTCTGTGAGGGACAGGCGTGCTCGCGACGGATGTCGCCTGATCATTTCAAGCCCGTGGTCGCCTGCCCTCCGGACTCCAGTCTGGCTTCCTGGTGTTGCGGCTCGGCATCGACCAGCATCGCCACGATGGCATCGAGCTCGATGCTGGTGCGCGCGGCATCGGGTGGCCGCAGGTAGTTGTTGAGGAGGATGGCGAAGGCGATGCGCTCGCCGGCGGCGGTGGTGGCGTAGCCGGCCAGCGAGGCGACGTTCTTCATCGCGCCGGTCTTGGCGAAGATGCGGCCGCGCGTGGCCTCGTTGCGGAGCCGTCCGGCCAGCGTGCCGTCGCCGCCGGCGACCGGAAGGGCGGTACGGAACGGGCGTGCGGCCGGATCGTCGGCCAGCGCCACCAGGAATTTCACGAAGCCGCTGGCGCTGGCGAGATTGCGGCGCGAGAGGCCGGCACCCTCCTCCACCGAGATTTCGGACGGCGCGATGCCGAAGCGGGCGAGGTAGCGCCCCAAGGCCGTGACGCCGAGCTGCTCGGTGGTGCGGAACGGGGGCGGCACGGTTCCCGCGGCGGCTGCGACGGCGCGGAGGCGATCCTCCTCCGCCGCACCGACCATCAGCAGCATGGCCTGGAGGTAGAGGTTCTGGGACACCTTGAAGCCGCGCTCGAGGAGTTCCGCCAGCGGCGGCGACCAGGTATCGGCGACGCGCCAGGGCTCGGCCGGGCGCGCCCGGTCCGCGTCCGGCCAGGCGACGCTGCGCAGCGTCCCGGCGACCTCGATGCCGCGATCGGCCAGCGCCTGGCGCAGCGCCTGCCCTGCCATCAGCGCCGGGTCGGGCAAGGCGATGCGGTACGCGCTCTCGCGCGCGCCCGCCGCCACGGTGCCGAAGGCGTGCAGGCGCGCGCTGCCCGGCTGCCGCGCCAGGCTGATATCGCTGCGCGCCGGCGCGGCGACGGTCAGGAGCGCGTTGTCGAGCACGAAGGCCGGGCCGAAGGATGGCGGCTCGAAGCGGACGTGTGCCGCCTCGCCCGCGCGTGCGGCCGGACGGACGAGGACGCGGGCGACGTTCTCGCCGATGTTGAGCGCCATGGCCGGCGCGCCGAACCAGCTCTGCAGGTCGGCGGCCTCCCAGCCCGCGCCGAAGGCCGGCGCCGAGAAGCGGGTGGCGTCGGCGACCAGATCGCCGTCCACCGTGCGGATGCCGGCACGCCAGGCGGCCCCGGCGAGTTCCGCCGCCCAGTCGTCATGGAGGTCGGTGCCGAGGCTCGGATCGCCGTAGCCGTAGAGGATGAGGTCGCCGCGCAGCATGCCGTTCCGGTCCGGTCGCGCGCTGGCGAGGAGGCTGGTGGCGATGCGGTGATCGGGTCCGAGCGCATCCAGCGCCAGCGCGCCGGTGAAGAGCTTGGCGGCCGAGGCGGGCACCAGCAGGCGTCCGGCATCGCGGGCGTAGAGGGTCTTGCCGCTGTCCAGCGAGACCGCCTGGATGCCCCAGCTTGCGCCCTCGAAGCGCGGCGCGTCGACGTGCGCATCGATGCGCGCCGCGAGCGCGCCGTCCGCCGCCTGCGCCTCCTCCAGCCCCGATGCCGCGAGCAGCGCGAGCACGCAGGCGAACAACATGGGAACCACGACATCCCGTGCACCGGCGAGGCTGCGGGAGTGACCGCGCCGCACGGCAATGGATGCGCCCTGCTCACAGGACCGCTGATGATGCCTGCCGGCATCATGCCCGCGAAAGCGGGTCGCCATCGAAAGGAACGTTCCAGTCCGGTCGGATGCGCCGGCCAACGAACCATGCCTCACGACGAAGCCTTCCCCTGCGCCGCGCGCCGTGCCTCGCGCAGGCTCTCCAGCTTCTCGCGGAAGCGGCCTTCCAGCCCGCGTTCTGTCGGCGCATAGAACACGCGGCCGGCCAGCGCATCCGGCAGGCACTGCTGGTCGAGGGCGACCCCGCCCTCGACATCGTGGTCATACTGGTAGCCCTTGCCGTAGCCGAGCCCCTTCATGAGCTTCGTCGGCGCGTTGCGGAGGTGCATCGGTACCTCCAGCGTGCCGCTGTCACCCACCACGCGGCGCACCTGGTTGAAGGCAGCGTAGGCGGCGTTGCTCTTCGGCGCGACGGCGAGATAGAGCGCCACCTCGGCAAAGCCGAGTTCCCCTTCCGGGCTGCCGAGGCGCTCGTAGGTGCCCCAGGCATCCAGTGCCATCTGCCAGGCCCGCGGATCGGCGAGGCCGATGTCCTCCACCGCCATCCGCAGCAGGCGCCGCGCGAGGTAACGCGGATCGCAGCCGCCATCGAGCATGCGCACCAGCCAGTAGAGCGCCGCGTCCGGGTCGGATGAACGCACCGACTTGTGCAGTGCCGAGATCTGGTCGTAGAACTGCTCGCCGCCCTTGTCGAAGCGGCGCGTGCGGTCGGCCAGCACCTGCTCCAGCGTGGCGCGGTCGAGCACGCCGCCGTCGGCCAGTTCCGCGGCGATCTCGAGGAAGGTGAGCGCGCGGCGCACGTCGCCGTCAGCCGCCGCGGCCATGGTCGCGAGGGCATCGCCGTCGACGCGCAGGCCGAGCGCGCCGAGACCACGATCGGCGTCGTCCAGCGCCCGCCGCAAGGCGTCTTCGATGGCGTCCGCCGGCACCGCGTCCATCACGTGCACGCGGCAGCGTGAAAGCAGCGCGGAGTTGAGTTCGAAGGAAGGGTTTTCCGTGGTCGCGCCGACGAACACGATCACGCCGCGCTCGATGTGCGGCAGGAAGGCGTCCTGCTGCACCTTGTTGAAGCGGTGCACCTCGTCGACGAACAGCACCGTGCGCACGCCCTGCGCATAGCGCGCCTCGGCCTCGGCCAGCGCCGCGCGGACGTCCGGAAGGCCGGACAGCACCGCCGAGATGGCGCGGAACTCGGCGTCGGCGTAGCGCGCCAGCAGCAGCGCCAGCGTGGTCTTGCCGCAGCCGGGCGGCCCCCACAGGATCATCGAATGCACGCGCCCCGCCTCGATCGCCCGGCGCAGCGGCGTGCCCGGCCCGAGCAGCCGCTGCTGGCCGACCACCTCGTCGAGGCTGCGCGGGCGCATGCGCTCGGCGAGCGGTTTGAGCTCGTCCGACTCCGGGAACAGACCGGATGGCGCGAAGGGAATCTTGCGGCGTGTCATGGCGGCCATGATAAGCCAGCGGCCGGTTCCACCCGTGCCGGCGGGAAAGGCTGGGCCAGTCGGCATGGTGCACGTGCGACACTCGGATCGCTTCTACGAGCCGCCCTGCAGGAGCCTGCGTGCAGGCGACCAGCTTTACGCGCGCGCGAGGTTCCGGTCGCGACCACGGTCGCTCCTACGAAGGGCGGTACGGGTTACCTGGCATTGCGAATGGCTCATTTATTCAGCCGCTGGTTCGGGCGAGCGGCGCAGGATCGCGGAACGGCATGGGGTGTGCCGCTTGGGATCCGTTGTGCTTCGCCTTCCGGCGTTCACCGCCTTGCCTTGCAAGGCCCAGGAGGTTCGAGATGAAACATCTGCACGTGCTGGCATTGGGCGGCCTCGTGCTCGGCGGCGCCGGGATGGCCTGCGCGAGCGATCTTGCCACGACCGGTTACACCGCCACGCTGTCCGCAATGAACAGCGCCGTGGCGCAATCCGAAGCCGCCGGCGAGGCGCAATTCAAGGTGGACGGTGACACGCTCGCCATCGACATCCACATGCGCGGCGTCCCCGCGGATACGGTGCACTGGCAGCATTTCCACGGCTTCGTGGATGGCAGGGATGCGAACTGCCCGGGCGCGAAAGCCGATGCGAATGGCGACGGCGTGGTGGACCTTATCGAGACGGAAAGGAGCGCCGGCACCACGATGGTGCCGTTCGATGCAAAGCCTGCCGGCATGGACGTGGCGCACGGCGATTACCCGGAAGCCGATGCCAACGGCGAGTATCATTACACCGCCCGCGTATCGATCAAGGCACTGGAAGCGGCGTTTGCAAAGGCATTTCCCGGCCAGCACCTGGATTTCGACAAGCGCGTGATCTTCATCCACGGCGTTCCGGCCGATACGCGGCTGCCGGACAGCGTGGCTTCGCTCGGCCCCATTCCGGCGCATACGACGCTGCCGATCGCCTGCGGAAAGATCGAGGGGATTGCCAGCACAGATGCCCCGACTTGATCCGTGCCGGATTTCAGGAACGTCGTCCCGGCGAACGCCGGACTGCGGAAGCAGGATGCCGAAAGCGAGCATTCACGCAGCGAATGACCCAAGGGGCAGACTGCGGATGCGGTTTGTGATCCAGCGCCGTGCAAGCTGTTGAAGAAGCTGGATTCAATGGATGCCCGCTTTCGCGGGCGATCAGGGGCCCCTCGATGGCGACACGTCGAAATCTGCCCTAGAATGGAATGGCGGCAGGAGTGCCGCCCGCACTGCCGTGAGGCAGCCGCCTTCTTACATGACCCAAGGGGAGCAGGACATGACTCAAGCTCGGACGGCACGCACCCACGTGCCGCGTCTCAGCGCGATTGCCTCGTGCGTGCTGGCGGTATTCGGCACCGCGGCGAGCCAGGCGATTGATCCAGGCATTGCCCACGCGGCGGCACCGGCCCACGCCGTACGCAGCAACCACGCCGCCGCCACACCGCGCATCCAGCGCGACCGCAGCGCCAACCGGCGCGATGGCGACCGGCGAGGGGCGGCGCGCCCGGCGCCCACACGTCCCGCCACGACGCTCATCGTGGACAACTGCAACGATTCGGGTCCCGGAAGCCTGCGCGACACGCTCACCAGCGCCGTCAGCGGCGACAGCATCGACCTCACCGGGCTCGCCTGCAGCACGATCACGCTGACCTCGGGAGCGCTGTATGCCGACGGCGACTTCGAAGTCGTCGGCCCCGGACGCGACCTCCTGACCATCGATGGCAACGCCTCCGATCTGATACTCGTCCATTACGGCGACTCGCTGAACATTTCCGGCGTCACCATTGCCAACGGCCGCAGCACGAGCGGCATCGGCGGTTGCCTCTGGACCTCCGCCGATCTCCAGTTCGTCGACAGCACGGTTACCGGCTGCGTTGCCGGCGACGGCAGCAACAGCAATGCATACGGCGCCGGACTCGACGTGATCGGCAACCTGGTGCTTTACAACAGCGTCGTCCGCGACAACGCCGCGAACGGGACGGAGTATGTCATCGGCGGCGGCATCTACGTGGGCGGCGACGTGTATCTTGCCGACGCGAGCGTCGTTTCAGGCAATGCCGCGACCGTGTCGAGCGACATGGATGGTGCAGCCCGTGGTGGTGGCCTATTCGCAAGAGGGCTCGCCGGCGTGATCGAGGGCTCGCGGATCAGCGACAACCGGGTGGAGGCCACGGGCGACGGCACGGCCTTTGGCGGCGGCATCCACGTCTACGGAGGCAGCGCGGTCGCCCTTGTCGGAGCCACGGTCAGCGGCAACACCGCGCATGCCGAACAGGCGTGGAGCTACGGTGGAGGCATCAATGCCGGTGAGTATTCCGACACGGGTGGTGGTGTCCTGATCATCCAGAGCACCGTCAGCGGCAACACCACAAGCTCGAATTGCGCGACCTGCTTCATCCAGGGTGGCGGCGTGAATGCATTCGACCAGATCTCCGCCAAGTACAGCACCATCAGCGACAACCACGTCCTCTCGGCCGCCGGATCTCAGGGCTACGCGCGCGGCGGTGGCCTGTCCGCTTTCTCGCCCGACGGCACCGGCAGCATCCAGGTGGTGCAGAGCACGATTTCCGGCAACACGGTCCGCGGCGGCGACAGCGGGAATGGAGCGGGCTACGGTGGAGGCGTAACGACCTCGGCGTCGAGCCTGTACCTCATCAATTCGACCGTCGCCTTCAACACCGCTTCCCATTGGGCCGGCGGACTGGCCCTCTATGGGCCGTATGGAAGCGCGGACCCGACGACCACCGTGTTGAGCTCCATCATTGCCGGCAACGAGGCGCCGCTGAACGTCGAGATCGGGTCGCCAGACTGGGGGCCGCCATCCGTGGAGGTCTCGGGCAGCAACAACCTGCTCATGGTGGCACCGGACGCGGCGGTGGTCCTGCCCGCGGACACGCTCTTCGCCGACCCGCTGCTGCAGCCGCTGCGCCGAAACGGCGGGCCCACGGCGACCCACGCCATCCCGGCCTGCAGCCCGGCGATCGACGCCGGCATCAATCCTTCGGATCTGGACTTCGACCAGCGCAACGATCCCTACGTCCGGGTGTTCGCTGATGGGGTGGACATCGGCGCCTTCGAGTTCCAGCCGGACCTGGATCTGATCTTCGCGCACGGCTTCGAGCCCTCGCCCTGCCCCTGAGGACGGCGACCCCGGACCGCATCGCGGCCGGGGTCGTTTCCATGCAGGATCGGGGCTAGAACCAGAACCGCAACCCGGCCACCCAGCGCGTCTCGGTGACCGGGCGGCCGGCCGCGCGGGCGAAATCCGCGCTGCGGCCGAAGGTGCGCGAATGCTCGATGCCGACGTAGGGCGCGAACTCGCGCCGGATCTCATGGCGCAGCCGGAGCGCGGCACCGATGCCGGAGAGACCCGAGCCGACGCCCCGCTCCGGGTCGTCCTTGCCGTAGGCATCGAGTTCGAGCCGGGGCTGCAGCACCAGGCGTTGGCCGAGCAGCAGGTCGTATTCGGCCTCGATGCGGAAGGCGGTGCGGCCGGACCGGTCGATGTAGAAGGTGGCATCGACGTCGAACCAGAATGGCGCGATGCCCTCCACGCCCAGCGCCGCCCAGGTGCGCTGCGGCCCCGCGCCGAAGTCCCGCCGCACGCCAAGCAGGCTGTTCCAGAACGGCGCCACCGCGTGGCTCCAGAAGGCCTCGATGTCGGCCGGCCCGGTGCGTCCGTCCTGCCGCTCGCCCTCGCTGCGGACGTGCAGGCGGTCGGCATCGCTGCCCTGCCAGGCCTCGATGCTCCAGGCCACGGCACCACCCTGCACGTACTCCAGTTCCTCGACGGTGAAGCGGCCGAAGCGGGCGTTGTCGTCCATGCCCATCAGCGCATCCATCTCGGCGTGGCTGAGCGGGCCGAGGTCGGTGGCGGGCGGGGGCGGCGGGACGTGGTCCGGGGTTGGGGCCGAGGGCCGAGGGCTCAGGGCTGAGGGCTGGCCGTGGCGCTGCATTGCCGGCGGTAAGCCACGGGACGAATGATCCGGAGCCGGCTTCGCGTGCGGGGCATGCCCGGCGTGCTGTCCGGTCGGATGGGCACTGCCACGCTCCATCCGGGAGTGGTCCGTTGCCGCAAGGCGGAGGCCGGCGTGATCCGCCGCACTAGGATCGGGCGACGCGTGCGCGGGGTGACCCGATGCGGCGTGATCATGATGCGCGGCATGGTCCTGCGCCTGCGCCGGGACGGCCAGCGCGATCGCCACTGCCAATGCCAATGCCAATGCGCTGGAAACCAGGCGCGCGCTCATGCCACCACCACTTCGCGGAACATGCCCGCTTCCATGTGGTAGAGCAGGTGGCAGTGGTAGGCCCAGCGACCCGGCGCGTCGGCACTGACGCGGTAGCTGAGCTTCTGCGCCGGCTGCACCACCACGGTGTGCTTGCGCACCTGGAAGCTGCCGTCCGGCGCTTCCAGCTCACTCCACATCCCGTGCAGGTGGATCGGGTGGTTCATCATGGTGTCGTTGACGAGGGTGATCCGCACGTGCTCGCCGAGGCGGAAACGCAGGGGCTCGGCTTCGGAGAACTTCCGCCCGCTGAACGACCACACGTAGCGCTCCATGCTGCCGGTGAGGTGCAGTTCGATCTCGCGCTCGACCTGCGGCGAAATGGGAGCCGTCACGGAATGCAGGTCCGCATAGCTCAGCACGCGCCGGCCGTTGTCGCGCAGGCCCACGCCCGGATCGTCGAGGTTGGTGCGCGGCATGTCCACGCGCATGTCGACAAAGGGGCCCGATTCGGCTGGCGCATGCGTGACGCCCTGCCCGCCCATGCTGTCTCCGCCGTGGCCGGCATGGGCATCGTGGCCACCTCGCCTGGCGCCATGCCCGTCGTGGTCGATGGCCGCCGCGCCCTGGCCATGTGCGCCATGTTCCATGTCGCCCATCATGTCGGCCATGGTGAGCAGCGGGCGCGGATCCATCGCCGGCACCTCGGCGCGGAGCCCTTCGCGCGGCGCCAGCGTGCCGCAGGCGTAGCCGGAGCGGTCGATCGACTGCGCGAAGACGGTGTAGGCCGCATCGGCCGGCTCGATGATCACGTCCAGCGTTTCCGCGGTGCCGAGGCGGAACTCGTCCACCGTCACCGGCTCCACGTCCTGGCCGTCGGCGGCGACGACGCGCATCGAGAGCCCCGGGATGCGCACGTCGAAGAAGCTCATCGAGGAGCCGTTGATGAAGCGCAGGCGCAGCTTCTCGCCCGGCCGGAACAGCCCGGTCCAGTTGGCGGCGGGCGTGGCGCCGTTCATCAGGTAGGTATAGACGTGGCCCGACACGTCGGCGAGATCGGTCGGCTCCATGCGCATCTCGTTCCACATGCGCCGCTCGGCCAGCGCGCGCGAGAGGCCTTCACCCTGCACGTCGCGCAGGAAGTCCGCCGCAGTGAGCTTGCCGAAGTTGTAGTAGTCGCCCTGCTTCTTGAGCGTCGCGTAGATGTGCTCGGGGTCGGTATCGGTCCATTCCGAGAGCAGGATCACGTGCTCGCGGTCGGCCGGGAAGCGTTCGCCGCCGCGCGGCTCGACCACGATCGGGCCGTACAGGCCGACCTGCTCCTGGAAGCGCGAATGGCTGTGGTACCAGTAGGTGCCGGCCTGGTTGACGGTGAAGCGGTAGGTGAAGCTCTCGCCGGGCGCGATGCCCATGAAGGACAGCCCCGGCACGCCGTCCATGTCGGCCGGCACGATAAGCCCGTGCCAGTGGATGGAGCTGCGCTCGGCGAAGGCGTTGCGCACGCGCAGCGTGACGGTGTCGCCCTGGCGGAAGCGCAGCAGCGGCGCCGGCAACTGGCCGTTGACGACCACGGCGCTGCGCGCCTTGCCGGTGAAGTTGACCGGCAAGGCGCCGATCTCGAGGTCGAACTCGCTGCCGCCGAGCACGCTTCGACCGGCGAGTTGCGAATGGGCGACGGCGGGCAGGCGCGACAGGCCGAGGCCGGCCGCCAGGCCGCCAATGGCAAGTCCCTGCACGAAGCGGCGTCGGGGCAGCAGCACGGGCGCCGCAAACGGCACACGGGCACGAAATATCCTCACGATGTGGATCTCCGGATGGCAGGCGCGCATGGCTGCGCGCCGGAACGGCCGCCACAGGTGCGGCTGGACTCAAGGCGGGAGCGGAGATTCAGGCGATCGGAGGCCGCAGCGGACGTGGCAATGCGTTGGTCGGGAAGGCGGCGACCGCCACCGCCATGTGCGGCGGGCGGAGGCCCGGGGGCAGCTCGAGGTGCGGTACGGCCGTGAGGCCGACCACTCCGCAGGCCATGCAGGCGCAATCGGGGCCGTCGCAGCAGTTGCCGCCATCCGGAGGCATGTCGGCCGGAGTCGCGGGCGCGCCGTCGGCGCAATCGCCGTGCGCCGAGGAATGGGCGAGCGTGGCTCCGTCGACCTGCACGGGCGAGTCGCCGGCACACGCGTCCGCCATTGCCGCGCCACCCGGCAACCAGGCGGCGCCAAGCAGCAGCGCCAGGATCAGCGGCAGGCCACGGGCGAGCGGCGCCGACGCCAGGCGGCGCAGGGCGGGCATGATGCTGGCGGCGGCACGGCGCATGGGGCGACAATGGTAATGCTGCCGGGCCTGACGGCCAATGCGGCACGCTGCCTCCTGCACTTGTCCTCGATGAACTACCGCCACGCCTTCCACGCCGGCAACTTCGCCGACGTCTTCAAGCACGTGCTGCTGATCGGCCTGCTGGACGGGTTGAAGGCCAAGCCCGCGGCGTTCTGCTATGTGGACAGCCATGCCGGCCGCGGTCTTTACGAGCTCGGCAGCGATGAAGCGAAGCGCACCGGCGAGTACCGCGACGGCGTGCTGCGGCTGCTCGATCGACCCGGGCTCCCGCCGGACCTGGCCGCCTACGTGGCACTGGTGCGGCAGTTCGGCGGTGAGGATGGCGCGCTCCGCCGCTATCCGGGCTCGCCGCTGATCGCGGCCGCGTGCATGCGTGAAGCGGATCGGGCGATCGCCTGCGAGGTCCAGGACGGGGAAGCCGCGGCATTGAAGGAGGCGCTGCGACGCGACCGGCGTTTCGCCGTGCATCGCCGCGACGGTTACGAGGCGCTGAAGGCGCTGCTGCCGCCGGCGCAGAAACGCGGCCTGGTGCTGATCGACCCGCCCTTCGAAGCGCAGGCGGCGGAGTTCGCCATCATCCAGGCAGCACTGGAGCATGCGCTGCGACGCTGGCCGAATGCGACGTATGCGGTGTGGTACCCGATCAAGCAGCTGGACGTGATCGCGCCCTTCCACCGCTGGCTGGCCCGGCACGCCGGTCACGCCATCGCGGCGGAACTCCTGGTCCATCCGGCCAACTCGCCGCTCCGCCTCAACGGCTGCGGGCTGGCGATCGTCAATCCACCCTGGCAGTTCGAAGACCGGATCGGCACCTGGCTGCCGACACTGCAAGGCCTGCTGGCCGCACCGCAGCCCGGCGAATCGCGCGTGCTGCGGCTCGCCGGCGGCGCCTAGGACGCCGCCGGGCCACATGGCGGCCAGGCCACGGCCGGGAAGGCGCGCTCGCGTCGCCTTCCCGGCCCTACCCGACCCCTCCTACTTCTTGACCGTGAAGCTGCTGCGGCCGTTGACCGGCGTTGCGCCAATGCTGCCGTCCGCGTACACCGAATAGGTGCCGGGCGGGTACTGCCTGGTATTCAGCGTCACCCTGATCCGCGCCGTACCGCTGGCGTCGGTGGTGCCCGACACCCGCACGGTGCTGCGATCCGGCCGGGTGATCGTGATCCGCACCGCGTTCCCCACCACCGGCTTGCCTGCCGAGGTGATGCGGCTGGTGAGGGTCATGCTTTCACCCCGCCGGTAGCTCGACTTGTCGCTGGCCACGACCAGTACCGGCGCGACGATCGAATAGGTCGATCGTGCCCTCGCCTGGCTACCGTTGGCAGTCGCGGTGACGAAGAAGTCGTAGGCTCCCGGAGCGGCCCAGGTGTAGTACGGCGACACCAGCGTCAGCGTGGTACGGCCGCTCGCACCCGGCGCGAGTTGCAGCGGGTTGGTGGCAAAGGTGCCGGTGAAATCCTGCGGCAGGCTGCTGCCGAGGGCGATGCGCGTGGCCGCGCAGCCGCTGCTGTCGCGATTGGTGACCTCGACCGAGTACGCCACCGGCGTGCCATAGCCGACCGGGGTCGTGCCGCCGCTGATCCGCAGCGAGGGCGCGGCGCGCGTGCAGCTCGAAGGCGGCGGCGCGGTTGCGGCGACGTTGTAGGTGCCGGTGACACGGCCGGTCAGGCCATTGCTGGTGCCGTTGACCTCGAACGGGTAGGCGCCCGCCGCTGCGCCGGTCGCGGAGGTGATGTCGATGCCGGTGCTGGCGCTCGCGCCCGGGGCGAGGTCGACGCTGGAGCGCGCCAGCGTGCCGGTCCAGCCGTCCGCAACGCTGCGACCGAGCGCGATGCGCGAGGTCGCGCAGGCGCTGCTGTCGCGATTGGTCACGGTCACGCTGTAGGTGAGCGTCGCCCCGGCCGCGACCGCGGGCGGCGCGGCGCTGATGGCGAGCTGCGGCGCCCTGCGCTCGCAGGACGGCTGCCCGGGCGGGGTACCCGGCGGCGTGCCCGGCGGCGTGCCGGGATCCACCTGGCTGCCGTACTCGATCGCGCCGATGTCATGGCCGGCGCCGAACGGACGTGGCGCGCCGCGGTGGTCGGTGGCGAGGGTGACGCCCTGGTTGGCGCGGTCGATCAACGGACTGGACGCACGCGGCATGGGATCGAAGGACGCCAGGCCCGCGTCGGTGAGCTGGGGATCGCTGCAGATGCTGCCCGAGGGGCACTGGCCGGAGCGGACGTTGTAGAAGAGGTTGCCGGCGAACTGGCGCTGCACCGAGCCGTTCTCGCCGTAATGGCCGCAGGTGAGCCGGCCCGCGCTGGCGACGCTGTTCCGGCCGAGCAGCGCGTTGTTCTGCACGTTGAGGGTGGAGGTGGCGTCGCCGGCACCGTCGATGATGAGGCAATCGCCCTCGCCCGTAATGGTGTTGTAGCGAAGCGTGGTGGTCTGCCCCTTGATCATGCCGGCGGAGATGGCATTGCCCTGGGCACGGCAATGATCGCCGGCCACCATGCCGCCCATCCCGTTGAAGTAGCTGCAGTTGCCGACCACGACCGAGTTCTCGATCACGGCCTTGCCGTTCACCTTGAGCTGGTTGCCGGCGTTGCCTTCGGCATGCACGCGGCGCACGGTGATGCTGCCGCTGCCGTCGGCGTAGAGGAGGTCGAGGCCGTCGGAGGTGTTGTGGTGGAACATCGAATCCTCGATCACCCAGTTGCCGCCGGTCTTCGCGGTACCGAGACCATCGCCGTAGCCGCCGGCCTGCTGGGCCCAGCAGGCGTGGATCTCGCGGGTCGGGTACTTCTCGGTACAGCCGTTCCAGGCGATCTCCACCTCGCGCATCAGGATCTGCCCCGAATTGGAGCTGCTGCTGCCGATGTCGCCGTTCCAGCCGGCCCAGCCGTTGGCGCGGATCTTCACCCGCTCCAGAGTCCAGTCGGTGAGGCCGCCGGCGAGGATGCCCTGGTTGGCGAGGCCGTGGATGTCGATGTCACGCAGCTTCACGTTACGCGAGTTGGTGGCGTAAAGCCCGGTCGGTGCCCAGGCGCCGAAGGGCGCACTGGAGCGCTGGCAGCGGGCGGCGCCGTCGCTGTGCGCCTCGATGCAGGCGCTGTGGTCGGTCACCTCGAGGCAGCCGACCTCGACGTTGTTGCTGCCCTTGAGGTTCAGCACCATCGAGGCGCGCTCGGTGCCCCACAGTTCCGGCGCCGCGGCGCAGCCGCTGTCGTGGCCGCGGCCGAGCAGGCGCGTCGGCTGCTCCGCCGACGGACCGCTTGGCAGCGGCGGCATGTAGCAGTCCCAGGACGAGCCGGCACTGCAGCGTTCCGCCCCGGCCGGGGCACCCACGCCCATGCGGTAGCTGCCCGGACCAATGATCAGCGTGTCGCCGCCGGCGATGCGCGGCGTGCCGCCCGGCGGCAGCGCGACGAAGGGATGGTTCCAGGCACAGGCCTGCTGGCTGCCGGAACCCGCGTAAGGCGCGTCGCTCCGTCCCGTGCACTGGCTGGCGTTGCCGCCATCCGCACGGACGTACCAGGTGTTGGCGGCGTGGGCGGCGGCGCTGGCGCCGAGTGCCGCAGCGGCAGTCAGCAACCAGGCGAAACGGACACGGCGATGCCGCGGCGCCGGGCGCGGCGCGCGTTCATTCGATGAAACGAACAACATGTAGTTCTGCTCCAGAACGGCGGATGCCGATCAGTCGTGGGGAGGACATTGCCGGGCAAATGGAGCAGTCCGGCGGCGCGCGGCGTTCGGAACTTCCCATCAGCCGCGGCAGCTCTGTCGCCCAGCCACGAGCGAGGGTGGCGAGGAGGGGGAACGGGCGATCAGGGCTGGCGCAGAATGTCGGCAGGCGACAGGAAAAACCGCGCAGTGCGTCACATCACGGGAAACTCGCGTTCGCACGCGGTCACGTTCGGGCAGACACGATTCGCGTAGGAGCCCGCGTGCAGGCGACCGTGCCGTCACGGTGATGTGAGGCCCGAGTCGCGACCACGGTTGCTCCTGCAACGCATTTGCACGCGGTCACGTTCGGTCAGCCATTCGTGCGCGGTCACGTTCGGGCACGATTCGCGTAGATACCGTCTTGATCGAGGTTAGGCAAGAGCGATTTTCGGGTCGAATGATTTGCCGGAATGAATGACGCCCCAAGCGAGGTGGAGGAGCTTGCGCATCGCGGCGCCGAGGGCCAGCAGGGGCGGCTTTCCCCGCGCGACCAAGCG
>JAFKNA010000032.1 GCA_017305135.1 Lysobacterales bacterium
GCTCGTGGCGGATAAGACGGAACGGGGGCGCGAATCTACTGCGCGGGCGCGAAGCCCAAGGAGCCTGTGGACGTCACCCCGTCCCCACCGATGATCAGTCGGCGATTCTCATCCTGTAAGGGACCAGAATCGAGACATAAGGAGCCTGCATGCAGGCGACGAGCGCGTCACAACGATGCGAGGCGGCGGTCGCGACCACGGTCGCTCCTACACGCGGTAGCCGCGATGGATGGCAACAATGCCAGCGGAGAGGTTGCGCACGTCCACGCGTGCGAATCCCGCCTGTTCCATCATCGCCTTGAGCGTCGCCTGGTCGGGGTGCTTCCGGATCGATTCAGCGAGGTAGCGGTAGCTCGCCTCGTCCCCGGCGATCAGGCGGCCGATGCGCGGCAATACCTGGAACGAGTGGAAATCGTAGAGGGGCTGCAGGGCCTTCGCCTTCAGCGCGGAGAATTCCAGCACCAGTGCCCGGCCCCCGGTCTTCAGCACGCGATGGATCTCGGCCAGCGCGCGTTCCTTGTGGGTCACGTTGCGCAGGCCGAAGGCCATCGTCACGCAGTCGAAGGAGCGGTCCGGGAACGGCAGCGCCTCGGCGTCCATCTGCGACCAGTCGAGGCCGCGCACCAGGCCTTGGTCGAGCAGGCGGTCGCGGCCGACGCGCAGCATGTCGCCATTGATGTCGCCGACCACCACCGAACCGGCCGCGCCGACCCTCGGCAGCAGCAGCCGCGCGATATCCCCGGTGCCGCCGGCGAGGTCCAGCACGCGGTCGCCCTCGCGCACGCCGCTGGTGGCAACGAACCAGCGCTTCCAGAGGCGATGGATGCCGAACGACATCAGGTCGTTCATGACGTCGTAATTGCGCGCGACCGAGGTGAAGACCTCGCCAACCAGGCGCGCCTTGTCGCCCTCGGGCACGTCGCGGTAGCCGAAATGGGTGGTGCCGGATTCGCTCATGGCACGCATGCTACCGCAAGCGGTTGGCGTGGCGGAGCTTGCCCGGACTCGTCGCCGATGCCACCAGTGCGGGATTTCACCGCCTCACGTCATGGCCTGCAACGCTGCCGGCTGCGGGAGAGCATCGCGGCTGAAGCCGCTCCCACAGAAGGAGCGCGACGGTTGCTGCGGCTGGACTTGTGGGAGGGACTTCAGTCCCGATGTTTGTGCTGGACGAAGCGGCAAAAGCATCGCGGCTGAAGCCGCTCCTGCGGGCCGCTCCCGCGGCGCAGCATCGCTATGCCGCGCCGGGCTTCCTCGGCTTCACGCCCGGTTCGCGCGACAGCCCGGCGGCTTCGAGCGCGGCGAGGTAGGCCTGCCAGTTGCGTTCCTGGTCGCGGCCGAGTTCGTACAGCACGTCCCAGGAGAAGATGCCGCTGGCGTGGCCGTCATCGAAGCGCAGCAGCACCGCGTAGTTGCCGACCGGCTCGATGGCCATGACCCTGATGTACCGGCGTCCGTAGACCAGCACGCGCTGGCCGGGGCCGTGGCCCTGCACTTCGGCGCTCGGCGAATGCGTGCGCAGGTACTCGGCCGGCAGGCGGAAGCTCGCGCCATCGTCGAAGGCGACCTCCAGCACCTGCGAGGCGCGGTGCAAGGTGATGGCGGTGGCAACGGGCGTGCTCATCGATGGCGCGGTCGGCGCCGGCGGCCCACGCTTACGGCCGGTCGACGCGGAACAGCGGCGCGCGCGGCCCGGTGGGTGCGCCGGCGACCTGCCACAGCGCGTCGAGGTAGCCGGAGCCGAAACCGATCGAGCCGATGGCCTCCAGTTCGTAGCCGCCGGTATCCGGATACCACTCGGCGTTGGGATCGAGCTCGCGCAGGATCAGCGCGCCCGGCTCGATCGCGTCGAGCTGGCCGACGTAGCTGATCTCGCCCTCCTCGTCCTCCACCATGTTGACGGCGATCAGCGGCGCCAAGGCGCTCGCGGACCGTGCGATCGAGACCCAGTCGTCGAGCTGGAAGCCGTCCGGCGCCTTCAGTTCCTCGCCGCGGAGGGCCAGCGCCTTTTCCACGAACTCGCGCGAGGGATCGACCTCCAGCAGGGTGACGTCCGCATTGGCAATCACGATGTAGCCGTCGAAACGCATGGTGTCGGCGACTTCGGCGATCAGGGAAAACCCGTGCGACAGCGCCACCACGTAGCCGTGGATGGTGCCCGGCTGCAGGCCGTCGCGCTGGATGCGCAGTGGCAGGCGCTGCTCCAGCGCCTCACGGAGTTCGGCGCGCACGCCGCGCGCCTTGAAGGGAACTACATTGCTCATGGCTCTATGGTCGGCCAGCAGGGGCCGGGGTGCAAGGTCGAAGGAGCGACGGTGCCGGCGCGATGGCTGCAACCCATGCTGCGGGGCAGCAAGGATGCCGATACGCCGCACCGGCCCATAGCAGCGCCGCTTCTGCCATTCCCGATTCCCGATTCCCCGCTCTCAAAGAATGTACCGCGACAGATCCTCGTCCTTGACCAGGTCGCCGAGGCGCTCGTCGACGTAGGCCGCGTCGATCCGGTACTGGTGGCCTGCGCGGTCCGAGGCCTCGAAGGAGATGCCATCGAGGAGGCGCTCCAGCACCGTATGCAGGCGCCGCGCGCCGATGTTCTCGGTGCGCTCGTTCACCTGGAAGGCGATCTCGGCCATGCGCGCGATGCCGTCGGTGGTGAATTCCAGCGTCACGCCTTCGGTGCCGAGCAGGGCCACGTACTGCTTGGAAAGCGCGTGCTGCGGCTCGGTGAGGATGCGCTTGAAGTCCTCGGCGCTGAGCGCGGCCAGCTCGACGCGGATCGGGAAGCGGCCCTGGAGCTCGGGCACGAGGTCCGAGGGCTTGGCCAGCGAGAACGCGCCCGAAGCGATGAACAGGATATGGTCGGTCTTGACGATGCCGTACTTGGTCGAAACGGCCGAGCCTTCCACCAGCGGCAGGAGGTCGCGCTGCACGCCCTCGCGGCTGACCCCGGCGCCGCTCCATTCGCCGCGCTGGGCGATCTTGTCGATCTCGTCGATGAAAACGATGCCGTTCTGCTCGGCGTTGGCGATGGCGCTGGCCTTGATCTCCTCGTCGTTGACGAGCTTGCCGGCCTCCTCCTCGATCAGCAGCGGGCGCGCCTGCGCCACGGTCAGCTTGCGCGATTGCGTCTTCTGCCCGGCCAGCGACTGGAACATGCCGCGCAACTGGCTGGTCATCTCCTCCATGCCCGGCGGGGCCATGATCTCGACGCCAAGGTTCATGGCGAAGTCGAGTTCGATCTCGCGCTCGTCGAGTGCGCCCTCGCGAAGCTGCTTGCGCAGCTTCTGGCGCGTGTCCGCGTCGCGGGAGTCGGGCAGGGCCGGCTCGTTGGCGAAGCCCGGCCCGGCCTGCCGGCGCGGCAGCAGCACATCGAGGATGCGGTCCTCGGCGCGGTCCTCGGCCTGCGAGCGCACGCGCGTCTTGGCCTGCTCGCGGGTCATCTTGACCGCCGTGTCGGCGAGGTCGCGGATGATCTGCTCGACGTCCTTGCCGACGTAGCCGACCTCGGTGAACTTGGTCGCCTCGACCTTGATGAAGGGCGCATTGGCGAGGCCCGCCAGGCGCCGCGCGATCTCGGTCTTGCCGACGCCGGTCGGACCGATCATCAGGATGTTCTTCGGCGTCACTTCCTCGCGCAGCGCGGGATCGAGCTGCATGCGCCGCCAGCGGTTGCGCAGCGCGATCGCCACCGCGCGCTTGGCCGCGCCCTGGCCGATGATGTAGCGGTCGAGTTCGTTGACGATTTCGCGGGGGGTGAGTTCGGACATTGCGGGGAATGGGGAATGGGGAATAGGGAATGGTCAGAAGCAGGGAGTCGGAAATCGTGGTGAGTCGTCGGCGATCCTCGGATCGCAGTTTGAACCAGAGGCTGCTTCCGGTGACTTCTGAAGCGCCCGGTCTGGCAGGCAACTGCTTTTGACGATTCCCTATTCCCGATTCCCGATTCCCAGCTCCTCGATCGTCACGTTGCCATTCGTATAGATGCAGATGTCGCCGGCGATGCCGAGGGCCTTCTCGACGATCGAGCGCGGATCGAGGTCGGTGTTCTCCAGCAGCGCCTTGGCGGCGGCCTGGGCGAAGGGGCCGCCGGAGCCGATGGCGATGAGGCCGTCCTCCGGTTCCAGCACGTCGCCATTGCCGGAGATGATCAGCGAGGTCGAGGTGTCCGCCACCGCGAGCAGCGCTTCGAGGCGGCCAAGGCGGCGCTCGGTGCGCCAGTCCTTGGCCAGCTCGACCGCGGCGCGGGTGAGGTTGTGGCCATGCTTTTCGAGCTTCTGCTCGAACAGCTCGAACAGGGTGAAGGCATCCGCGGTGGCGCCGGCGAAGCCGGCCAGCACGTCGCCGCGGCCGAGGCGCCGGATCTTGCGCGCATTGGCCTTCATGATGGTGTTGCCGAGCGTGACCTGGCCGTCGCCGCCGACGACGACATGCTCGCCGCGGCGCACCGACACGATGGTTGTGGCGTGGAAGCTTTCCATGACCTGCCCTTTGCGAAGGCTCCCGAACTGGGGCCCACGCACCGCCTTTGCAAGAGAAGCGGGAATAGGGATTGGGAATTCGGGATCGGCTCCTGGCGCCACCCGGCCCCTGGGAGGGCCGGGCTCCCGCCCGGCCGCTTTGCCGGCGTGATTCAGCGTTCGGTCCCGCGCCGCTTCGCCCGCGGATGGGCGGCGTCGTACACCTTCGCCAGATGCTGGAAATCCAGGTGCGTATAGATCTGCGTGGTGCCGATGTCGGCGTGGCCGAGGAGTTCCTGCACGCCGCGAAGGTCGCCCGAGGATTCGAGCAGGTGGCTGGCGCAGGAATGGCGCATCAGGTGCGGGTACACGCGCTTCCAGATGCCCTGCCCGGCGGCGCGGCGCTTGAGGCGCGCGCGCACGCCATTGGGCGTCAGCGGCCCGCCGCGCACGGCGCGCACCAGCGGATCGGCGTCGCCGCCGCCATCCTGTTCGCGGAGCGCCGCCAGCGCCTCGCGTGCCTTCGCGCCGACCGGCACCAGGCGCGTCTTGCGGCCCTTGCCGGTGACGCGCAGCATCGAGCCCCGGTCCTCGAAATCACCCCAGCGGACGCCGCAGAGCTCGGACACGCGCAGGCCGCTGGAATAGAGGAGCTCCAGCAGGGCGCGGTCGCGCACCGCCTCGGCGTCGCCGGTCGGGAACTCGACGAGCTGCGTCATCTCGTCGGCGTCGAGCACTTCCGGCAGCTTGCGCTTGACCTTCGGCGTGCGCAGGCCATCGGCCGGGTTGACCGTGACCTCGCCCTCGCGGGCCAGGAAGCGGAAGAAGCTGCGCCAGGCGGAGGCGAAACCGCGCAGCGTGGACGGCGCAAGTTTGCGGTCGCGGTGTAGCGCGGCAAGGCAGGACTGCGCCTGCGCGGCGGCGAGTTCCGGCCAGTGCCGGAGACCTCCACGCGCGGCGAAATCCGCCAGCAGCGCCAGCGCATGCGCGTAATGCTCGACCGTGCTCGGTGAGCAGGCCCGTTCATGGCGGAGATACGCCAGGAACCGGTCGACCGCACCGTCCAGGCCAGCGGTGCTGGCGCCCGCCACCGCCTCAGGCCCGGAAGCGGCCCAGCGCGGTCGCCACCGCCTCGCCAATCAACTTCAGGAACACCGTGCCCATGCCGGGATGGAAGCGGTTCGCCTCGTGGCTGCCGATCGCGAGCAGGCCCGCGTTGCCGATCGGCAGCAGCACCGCGGACTCGACTTCGGCCGCTTCGGCACCGAACAGGGCGTCCAGCTTGTCCTCCTGCAGGCGCCCGCACAGCGGCTCGGCGCGCTTGAAGAACTCCTCGAAGGCGGGCATCGCCGCGGCGCCCTCCGGCTCGGCGATCAGCCACGGCGCCGCCGGCAGTTCCGGATCGCGGCGGAACAGCACCAGCCGCACCAGGTCGGTGTGGAAATCCTCGGTAAGCGCCGCGGCGATCGCGCGCACCGTGGCGGAGAGGCTGCCGGCGCGCATCAGCGCCAGCGTGAACGTGTGCACGCGCACCATGAGTTGCTCGTTCTCGTGGGCGATCTCGATGAGCTCGTGCAGGCGCCGGTTGAGTTCGCGGTTCTTGTCGCGCAGCACGTCGAGCTGGTAGCTGGCCAGCGACGATGCCGGCCCGTGCTCGCGCGGCAGCACCAGGGCCAGGGCGATGTCCGGGAATTCGCCAAGGAATTCCGGATGCCGGCGCAGGTAACTGGCGACTTCCATCGCGTCGAGGCCTTCCCTGATGCTGAGTTCGCTCATGCTGGTTTCCTGCTCATAGGTTCATCCGCCACCCTGCTGCGGCAGCGGCCACCGGCCTTCGAAGACGAAGCTGGCCGGACCGGTCATCTGCAGCGGATGCCCCGGCCCCGGCCAGTCGATCCGCAGCGAGCCGCCGGGCAAGCGCACCTCGACCTCGCGGTCGAGCGCGCCGCGCCGGCGCAGCACCGCCACCGCCGCCGCGGCGCCACTGCCGCAGGCCGGCGTTTCGCCGGCGCCACGCTCCCACACGCGCAGGCCGATCCTGCCACGCGAGGCGACCGCCGCAAAGCCGACGTTGCAGCCCTCGGGAAAATCCGGCGAGCGCTCGAGGCGCGGCCCCAGCACGGTGACGGGCGCGGTGGCCACGTCCTCGACTTCGAGCACAGCGTGCGGATTGCCCATCGAGACCGCGCCGACCGCCAGGCGCATCGGCTGCGTTTCGCGGGCCGGTGCCTCCGGCTCCGTCGCCGCCAGTGCCACCGGATAGGCGTCGGCCACGCCCGCGGCGCGCAGCGGGACGTCCGCCGGCTGGAAGCGCGGCTCGCCCATGTCGGCGCGCACCTCTCCGGACTCCAGCAGCGTGACCTCGACCGGGCCGGCCGGCCCTTGCAGGCGGGCCGTGCCGGACGCGAGGCTGCCCTCGCGCTGCAGCCAGCGCGCCACGCAGCGCAGGCCGTTGCCGCACTGCCCGGCCGGCGTGCCGTCGCGGTTCCAGATCCGGTAAGCGAAGGCGCAGGACGGGTCGCTGGCCACTTCGATGGTCAGCAACTGGTCGAAGCCTACCCCGCGCCGGCGATCGCCCATCGCGCGCATGCCTACGGCATCCAGCGGCCAGGCCCGCGCCCGGCAGTCGACGATCACGAAATCGTTGCCGAGACCGTGCATCTTGCTGAAGGCCAGCGCCACGCCCGCTCCTATCCGGCCGGCGTTGCGGTGGTCGGCGGCGGCGGCGGCTTGACCAGCGGACCCTTGTTGCCGCAGCCGGCGAGGCAGAGCGCCGCCAGCACCAGCGCGGCGAGGCGGAAGGAAACGCGGCGGGCGGATGGCATGGGCGGAATCCGACGAGGAGTTCACGGGAAGTATAGCCAGCGCGGCGGAGCGGGACGGTATGCTGGGGCCATGACACTCCAGCCTTTCCTGATCGCCCTGTACGGCTTTGCCGCGCTCTGCGCGCTGCTGGCGCTGGCCCATGCCGCCGCGGCCCGCCGGCGCTGGCGTACGCGGCGCCGCTTCGCCGCCGGCCACCGCGGCCTGTGGAGCCTGGTGTTCCTGCTGCTGGCCGGAATCGGCGCGCTTGCCGGCACCGCGCTCCTCGGCTGGCACCGGCTGACCGCCGAGGAACCGGTGGCCGAAGTCAGCACGCGCCTGGCCACGCCGGGGCGCTACAGCGTCGTCGTCAGCACGCCCGATGGAGCGCGCCACGAGGCCGAACTCGCCGGCGACGAATGGCAGCTCGACGCGCGCGTCATCAAGTGGGATTCGCGGGCCGTCCTGCTCGGCGCGCCGCCGCTCTACCGCCTTGACCGCATCAGCGGCCGCTATCGCGACGTGGCGCGGGAAACCGCCGCGCCCCGCAGCGTGGTGGCGCTGTCGCCCGCGCCGGCGCTCGATCTCTGGCGCCTCAAGCGGGAATTCCCCGACTGGCTGCCCTGGGTCGATGCCGATTACGGCAGCGCCGCCTACCTGCCGCTGGTCGATGGCGGCCGCTTCGTGGTGACGCTGGCGGCCGGCGGCGGGCTGGTGGCGCGGCCGGCGGATGCCGCCAGCGAGGCGCTGCTGCGCCGGAGCGGCTGGTAGGACCTCAGGACGCGAGCGGCTTCTCGTAGCGGCGCGCGTCCTCGCCATCCTGGTAGTACGCCCGGTATTCGCCGATCAACCGGTAGCCATGGCTCTCGTAGAGGCGTTGCGCGACGCGGTTGTCCCGGCGCACCTCGAGGCGCAACACGCGGTTGGCGCGCCGCACGGCGGCGCGTTCGGCCTTGGCCAGCAATCGCTCGCCGACACCGCACCCGCGCGCGCCTTCGGCGACGGCGATCGAATACAGGCGCGCCACCCGGCTGTCGCGGCGGAAGAACAGCAGCACGGCGCCGAGCAGGCGGTGCTCGAGCGTCGCCACGAAGACCTCGGCGGTCAGGCTCTCCAGGTGCCGCCGCCACTGGCGTTCGCTGATGCGATCGCCGGCGAACACCGCATTCTCCAGTTCGACCAGGGCCGCCAGATCGCCGATCGTGGCGCGGCGGACGTGCAGCTCTGCCATGGCATCACCTGCCGACGGCCGGACCGGCCAACTGGTGGCGCAGGGTAGTCGCGAAGCGCCGCGCCCGCAATCGGCGCGGGCGCCGATTGGTCGTCGCGACCGCGCATATCGAGAGCAGGATGGATGCATCGTTCGCAGGCCTGATGGCGGGAGAGCTGATCGGGTGGCCGCCTTGGACAAGCCCTGGGCGAACCCTGCCATATGGCTCGCTCAAGCCGCTTGCGACGGCAGGCGCCGGCCGCTTGTGGAAGCTCGAACATCGAGCTGACGTCACCCCCGCGAAAGCGGGGGTCCATCTTGATTCTCCGCGATGGATCAAGAGCAGGATGGATGCCCGCTTTCGCGGGCATGACGTCGGACCACCGCAGGCGTCGGCAGCTTGCGGGAAGCTCGAATGAATGAACGGTGGCCTGCGGCACCCGGGCCGCGTGGCGAGCAGCGTCGGCGCTCAAGTAAACTCGCCGCGCCGCCACCGATCCGCGCCTGCCATGCCGACCCGCCCGCCTGCGCGCGGCACCCGTTTACCCTTGAACCGCAGTCGCCCATGAGCCGGCTCGTCATCGTCGTGGAGAAAGCCTCGGACTGGGGCTCGTACTACCCGTC
Organism: Lysobacterales bacterium; assembly: GCA_017305135.1. Lineage (GTDB taxonomy): Bacteria > Pseudomonadota > Gammaproteobacteria > Xanthomonadales > Rhodanobacteraceae > Dokdonella_A. The sequence continues at coordinate 9,094 of JAFKNA010000032.1, forward strand.
CGACAACGTCGTCACCGCGGAGGACTACCTGCGCGAGCCGATCGACGAGGAGCGCGCCCACGTCATCAACCTGTGCCGCAACTACAAGTACCTCGGCACCGGCTACTACGTGTCGCTGCTGGCCGAGGCGCGCGGGCACAAGGTGATCCCATCGGTGCGCACCATCAACGACCTGCGCCGGCGCTCGCTGTATGGCCTGGACATCGAGGACCTCAATGGCAAGCTCGGCAACTTCCTGCCCGCGGGCGGGCGCGACACCACCGATTTCGGCATCCTGGTGTACTTCGGCGAGACCTCCTATCCGGCGCTGGAAGATCTCGCACGGCAGGTATTCGAGACATTTCCCTGCCCGATCCTGCACATCGAGTTCGAGCGCGAGCGGGTCTGGCAGATCAGCGCGATCAAGCCCTCGGGGCTCAATTCCCTGTCCGATCCGCAGGAAGACGCCTTCGCGCAGGCGCTCGACAAGTTTTCCAGGAAGCTGTGGCGCAAGCCGCGCGCGCGGCGCAAGTTCCGCTTCGACCTCGCCATGCTGGTCGATCCCGCCGAGGCGATGCCGCCGTCGAACAAGCGTGCCCTCAAGCACTTCGTCGAGGCGGGCGCGGCGCTCGGCATCGAGGTGGACCTGGTCACGCGGACCGACTACGCCAAGCTCGCCGAGTACGACGGCTTGTTCATCCGCGCCACCACGGCGCTCGACAACCACACCTACCGCTTCGCCAACCGCGCCGAGAAGGAAGACATGGTCGTCATCGACGACCCGGGGTCGATCCTGAAATGCACCAACAAGATCTACCTCAACGACCTGCTGAAATCGCGCAAGCTGCCGACGCCCGTGACCGAAATCCTCTACCGCGACGATGCCCGCCAGATCGCTGCGCTGCCGGAACGGCTGGGCCTGCCGGTGGTGCTGAAGATCCCGGACGGTTCGTTCTCGCGCGGCATCGTCAAGGTCGATGATGCGGATGCGCTGCAGAAGGCCGCAGACGGCCTGTTCCAGCACAGCGCGCTGGTGCTGGCCCAGGAATTCCTCTTCACCGGCTTCGACTGGCGCATCGGCGTGCTGAACCACGAGGCGATCTACGCCTGCAAGTACTTCATGTCGCGCGGCCACTGGCAGATCTACAACCACGGCGCGAAGGGCGGCGCCAGGTCAGGCGGCTTCCAGACCCTGCCGGTGCGCAAGGCGCCCGCCGAAGTGGTGCGCCTCGCCCTCAAGGCCACCGCGCCGATCGGCGACGGCCTGTACGGCGTGGACATCAAGCAGGTGGCCGGGCGGGCGGTCGTGATCGAGGTCAACGACAATCCTTCAATCGACGCCGGCGTCGAGGACGCCTACCTCGGCGAGGACCTCTACCGGCGCATCATGGGCGAGTTCCTGCGCCGCATGGAAGCCAAGCGGCTGGGACCGCGCGGCTGAGCGGATGCGCTACCTGTTTCGCGGTTCCAGCCACACGGCCACGCTCGCTGCCTTTGCCATCCTCGCCGCGATCGCATGCATCGCGGTGCCCGCCTGGCAACTGGTCGTGCCCGGTCCCTTCGACTGGCACGTGCAGCGCCCGGAGTTCGTCCAGGGCGGCCTTGAGGCGCTGTCGCTGGTGATACTGGTCGCGATCGGGTGCGCGCTTGGACCCCGTTGGGCGTTGATGCTCGCCGCGCTGCCGCTGGCGTTCTATCTGCGCCGGCACGCAGTGGACGCACCGCTGCTGCTGGACGTGTTCTATTTCGAGATCGTCATCGGGCTCGGTGCCCTCATCCGGCGATGGTTCCGCGTGCCGCCGCCCGGGGACGCGCGTGGCTACCTGCAGGCGTTCGTGCTTGGCTTTCTCGCGTGGAGCCTGCTCGCATGGACCGCCTCCGCACTGCACGTGGGTTCGATCAAGGAGCTGCGCTGGCTGACCCTGCTACTGGCCATTCCAGCCGCGTTCGGTCGCCACACGCCGTTCGTGCTGTACCTGGGACGAGGGCTGCGCACGCAAAGCCGGCCCGACCGCCTCTGGTGTGGTGCGCTGACCGCATGGCTGGCGGTGCTGTACGCGCGGAGCAACACGGTCTTCGGCTACGACGCGCAGTGGTACGGCCTGCGCCCGGAATACGTACTCGACCCGGGCCACTCGGTATTCGAGGCGCTCGGCCTGGTTTCGCCGGTGCACTATTTCCCCAAGCTCTACGAGGTGTTCCTTCTGCCGTTGAGTGCGCTTGGCGACAGCTCCGTCATCGCCGGCATGACGATCTGGATGCTGGTGCTCGTCCTGCTGGCCTGTCGCCTGCTGGCCCGGCGCATCGGTCTGCCGTCACCGGCGCAATGGCCGGTCCTGGCGCTGGTCGCGACCTTGCCGGCGCTGGCCAATTCGGCGCTTGGACCCAAGCCGGACATCATTTCCGTGCTGTTCGTGCTGATGGCAGCGGACGCCGCCTTCGGGTTCCTGCGTGAGCGCACCTTGAGCGACGCCGCCTGGCTGCTGACCTGCGGCGTGCTGGCCTGCCTCGCCAAGCTCACCGCGATTCCCTACGTCGGCGTGCTGCTGCTGGCGACCCTGCTGGCCGCCTGGCGCGAGCGCCGGCCGCCCGGTCAGGCCGAAAGCACCCAGTCGACAGGGCTGGCGCTCACGGCTGTCACCGGTGCGATCGCCGTCGCAGGTTTCGTCACCGTGCGTACCTGGCTGCTCACCGGCATGCCGACTATCGGCCCCGATCCGCTGTTCCGTCTGTGGACTGCACTCGGCATGCACCTGCAGGCACCCGTCGGCACCCTGGACTGGGCGCATCCGCAGGATTGGCCGGACGTCCCCGCGCTCATGGTCGATTGGCTGTTCCGGCCGCAACGGCTGTCCCACGTCGTGATTTCGTGGGTCGGCAACGTCTGGTTATGGTGCCTCGCGCTTGCGCTTGCAGCCATGCTCCTCGGCCGGGGCGCGCGTGGCGGTCGCGCCGCCGCCCCCTGGCCCCTGGTTGCACTGATGGCGACCGGTGCCCTGCTGGCGTTGGCGATCCGCTATCACGTGCGTGGCAGCGACGGGAATTACTTCCTCGCCGCGCTGCTCCCCGCGATCCTGGTCGCTGCCACCGCAGCCTTCACGCGCCTCGCCAGTGCGCCCCGCGTGTTCGCGATCGCGCTCGCCTGCGTGCCTGCGTTCGCGATGCTCCAGGCCACCTATGCGTTCGCCAGCGCCGGCTGGACGGCCGGGACGCGCAGCTTCGACCTGCGGCTGGATCGACACTGGCACGACACCCGGCGGCTGCGCTGGGAGAAGCTCGAAGCCGCCGGCCTGGAACGCATCGGCCGTTACCTGAAGGCTGCCCCTGGCCATCCACGCGCGGTCGGTCATGCCAAGGAGCCGGCGAGCTTCTGGCTGCCGGCCCGCTTCGAACACCTGAGTACGATCTCCTACTCGCGCCCGGAGTACATCGACGATTCACGACGGTTCCTGCAGTTTCTGCGCGCCGAGCGCATCGACTACCTGATCCTGCCCCGTGCCGATGCCGCGCGGGAGCACGGGTCCGTCGCACCCGCGGTGCGGGCGGCGGCGGGAATGCTGGAGACCGCCCCCGGCGTGCGCAGGATCGAAGACCGCGATTATGTCCTGCTCGACCTGAGCGCCTGGCACGGGCGCGCGCACTGACCTGTATGGTGTCTCGTCAAGCGGGTGGACCCATGCGTGGTGATGATCGAGGCCAACGAAGCTCCGCGCGCAGTCGCAAGTACCGCCGTGGCCGCGACCTCCGGCGCATCGGGGCGGGTTCCTGCGCCGATCGGCTGCGGGCGGTGCCGTTGCCGTGTGGGCCCCATGATGCGCCGCGGTAAGCGTCGCCCGCTTGCGGCGGCAGCTCCGCGGCGCAGGCGCGCATTGCCTGGCCAGAAGGCGCCGCGGTCGAGAGTGCGATGGGGCTGGTGGCTGCTGGCCTGGGCGAGCCTCGGCGTGGGCCTTGCCGGTGCCGTGTTGCCGGTGCTGCCGACGGTGCCGTTCATCCTGCTGGCGGTATACGCGGCCGCGCGCGGCTCGCCGCGCCTGCACCGGCGGCTGCTGGCGGACCCGCGCTTCGGCCCGGTCATCCGCGAATGGCAGGCGCACGGCGCGGTCAGCCGGCGCGCCAAGTGGCTGGCGAGCGCCAGCATGGCCGTGAGCGCGCTGCTGCTCGTCTGGCTGGCGCCGCGCGCGAGTCCCTTCGGCGTCGCCTTCATGGCGCTGGTCGCGCTGTGGCTGTGGCGAAGGCCCGAACCGCCGGGCTAGCGGCGGGTCAGCGCGACCGACGGGTCCGCCGGCTGAAGCGCTGCGCCAGCAGCGCACCGAGGCGCCGGCGGCGCAGCCAGGCGAGATCGATCAGCGGCGCGGCCACCAGCCAGAACGGCAGCGTCAGGCCGAAGGCGGATCCGCCACGCAGGTCCGGGTACAGGAGAAGTGCGCTCACGCCGGCGCCCAGCCAAGCCAGCAGCCAGGTGCCGGTACCGGCGCCGCGTCGCCTGCCGGTGCGGCACAGGCGGCGCGGCGAGGCGAGCGGGCGCGCCCGTGCGGGAGAGGAGGTGGCGGGCAGCGGGGCGACGAGCATGAGCATCTCCGGTGGTCGGGCGCCGACCGTAGCCGCCGCGGGTCTCAGGAGCTGCGACCCCGCGGCGGGTGCGTGCGATAATCGCGCCGGGTCTCGTGGATCATGCATGGAACGGCACGACTTCCTGCCCTACGCGGTCATCCTGCTGCTGGCCGCCGTCATCGCGGTGCCGCTGGCGCGGCGCTGGCGGCTGGGAGCGGTGCTGGGCTATCTCGGCGCCGGGGTCCTGATCGGTCCGTCCGGGCTCGGCCTGATCGGCAATACCGAACAGATCGCCGCCTTTTCCGAGTTCGGCATCGTGCTGATGCTGTTCGTGATCGGGATGGAGCTGTCGCCGCAGCGCCTGTGGGTGATGCGGCGCATGGTGTTCGGCGCCGGCAGCCTGCAGCTTGCGTCGAGCGCGCTGCTCCTCGGCGCCGGTGCCTGGGCGCTGGGGCTCGGCTGGAAGGCGGCGATGATCGTCGGGCTGGGGCTGGCGCTGTCGTCGACGGCGATCGACCTCCAGCTCCTCGCCGAGCGCAAGGAACTCACCCACGCGCACGGCCGCCTCGGCTTCGCGATCCTGCTGTTCCAGGACCTGGCCGCGATTCCGATCCTCGCGCTGATCCCGATCCTCGCCGGCAGCCACGAAGGCAGCACCGTGGCCGGCGACGTGATCGCGGCGTTGCGCGTGATCGGCACGCTGGCGGTGGTGGTGGTCGCCGGCCGCTACCTGTTGCGGCCGATGTTCCGCGCCGCTGCCCAGTCCGGCTCGCGCGAGGTGTTCACGGCTACCGCCCTGCTGGTGGTGATCGGTACCGCCTGGCTGGTGGAACTGGCCGGCATCCAGATGTCGCTGGGCGCGTTCCTCGCCGGCGTGCTGCTGGCCGATTCCGAATACCGCCACGAGATCGAGGCGCAGATCGAGCCGTTCCGCGGCCTCCTGCTCGGACTCTTCTTCGTCGGCATCGGCATGTCGATCGATGTCGGCCGAGCCATCGCCGAGCCGCGGCTGGTTGGCAGCCTGCTGCTGGCGCTGCTGGTCGGCAAGGGGCTGCTGCTGTACGTGGTGGCGCGGCTGGTCGGACGCGAGGACCGCAACCAGGCGGTGGCGCTGGCGGCGCTGCTGGCGCAGGGCGGTGAATTCGCCTTCGTGGTGTTCGGACTGGCAGCGGCGGGCGCGCTGATCAGTCCGGCGCAGCGCGACCTGGCAATCCTCGTCATCACCCTGTCGATGCTCGCCACGCCGCTGCTGGTGCGCATGCGCGGCGAGCTGCTGCCGGCGGCGCGGGCCCGCCCGCAGCGCGCCTTCGACCGCATGGACGGCAGCGCGCCGCGCGTGATCATCGCCGGCATGGGCCGCTTCGGACAGATCGTGGCGCGCCTCTTGACCGCCAACCACATTCCGCTCACCGCGCTCGACAACGATCCGGCCCAGGTGGATGTGATGCGCCGCTTCGGCAACGCGGTGTTCTATGGCGACGCCTCGCGGCTGGATCTCCTGCGCGCCGCCCAAGCCGAGCGCGCCGAGGTGTTCGTCATCGCCAGCGAGGATCCCGAATCCAACCTCCGCACCGCGCGTCTCATCAAGCGCCATTTTCCGCACCTCAAGGTGTTCGCGCGGGCGCGCAACCGCCAGCACGTGTTCCGGCTGATGGATCTGGACGTCGGCCACATCGTCCGTGACACCTTCTTCTCCAGCCTGGAACTGGCGCGCGGGGTGTTCGAGGCGCTCGGCTATGATGCCGCCACCGCGGAGCGCTTCACGCGCCAGTTCCGCGAGCACGACGAGCGCCTGCTGCGCGACCAGTATCCGGTGTACGACGACGCCGCCGCGCTGATGCAGACCTCGCAGGAAGCGCGTGCCGACCTCGAGCAGCTGTTCCGCGCCGACGTCGCCGGTGGCGAGGGGCGCTGACGATGCGTGGCTACGCCCTCGGCGAATCCCACCTGACCAGCTTCGACCGCCAGTTCGAGGCGCTTTGCCGCGTGCAGCGCCCCGATCGCTACCGCCTGCTCGATGCGCTGCCGACGGATGTTCCGCGCATCCCGCGCGGCGGCGGCGTTTCCTACGTGGCGGCGAGCTTCGGTGCCGGCGGGGTGAGCCAGGAACTCGGCGCCTTCGACCGCCTGCTCGCCTTCGACGAGGCGGCCGGCCGGCTGACGGTCGAGGCCGGCGCGCGGATCGGCGACGTGCAGCGCTTCCTGCTCGCGCGGGGCTGGTACCTGGCGGTCGCGCCGGGACATCCGCGCGCCAGCATCGGCGGCTGCATCGCCGCCGACGTGCACGGCAAGAACCCGGCGCGCGACGGCACCTTCCGCAGCCAGGTCGAGGCGATGGAGCTCCATGCACCCCTGCGTGGAACGGTGGTGGCGAGCCGGCAGCGCAATCCGGAACTCTTCGAGGCGAGCTGCGGCGGCCTCGGCCTCACCGGCAGCATCGCCCGCGTCCGCCTCAAGCTCGCGCGCCCGCCCTCGGGGCTGGTGATGCGGCGGGTGCCGGTGACGAGCCTCGCCGAGGCCGCGGCCGTGCTCAGGGAATCGGCCAACGCGCGGGTCCTGTACGGCTGGCATGACGGCCGCGCCCGCGCATTCGGGCGCGGCGTGGTGTGGGTCGGGCTGTCCAGCGATCGCGCCGAGGGCGCGGTGGAGGACATGCCGCCGCGCGACGCGGATCTCCCCGCCACGGTTCGCGCGCTGCCCTTCGAGGTGTGGAACCGGGCCGGCATCGCCGCCGCCAACGGCTGGCTCGGCTGGCGCTGGCGGCGCGCAGGGCAGTCGCCGGAATCGCTGGCCGCGGCGCTGTTTCCGCTCAACCGCGCGCGCGTCTATTTCGCCGGCTTCGGCAAGGCCGGCATGGCCGAGGCGCAATGGCTGGTGCCGCATCGGCGCTTCGATGCCTTCGCCGAGGCGCTGGCCGACGAGGTGGCGCGGAGCCGCCCGCGCATCACGCTGATTGCCAGCAAGCTGTTCGCCGGCCGCGCCGCGGGGCTGTCCTTCGACGGCAACGGCGTGGCCCTGGCGATCCAGCTCGCCGCCCCGCGGGAAGCCCCGCAGCAGCGCTTCCTGGAGGCGCTGGCCGGGCTCGCGCTGGCGCACGAGGGGCGCCCCAACCTGATCAAGGATTCCAGCCTGGACGGTGAGGTGGCGCGCCGCGGCATCGCCGGCTTCGACACGGCGCGCGGGCAGCTCGCGGCGCACAATCCGGGCGGCCTGCACGGATCGGAGCTGTCGCGGAGGCTGGGCCTGTGAAGACGATGGTGGTGGGGGCATCGAGCGGCCTGGGTCGCGAGCTCGCGACCGAGCTGGCGCGGCGCAAGCACGACCTCGTGCTGGTCGCCTCCGGCCGCCGCGACCTCGAGGCCCTGGCCGCGGATCTCACCCTGCGCCATGGCGTCGCGGTCGAGCTGGTGGCGCTCGACCTCGCCACCGCAGCCGATCCCGGTGCCCGACTGCTTGCGGCACTGGACGCGGAGAGCGCCCTCGACGCGCTGCTGCTGCCGCTCGGCATGTCGCGCGGCCATGACGATTTTTCCCTCGATGCCGCGGCCATCGGCGAGCTGCTGGCGATCAACCTGCATGCGCCGCTCGCCATCATCCACGCGCTGCTGCCGCGGCTCCTCGCCGCGCAGGGCGTGATTGTGCTGTTCGGCAGCGTGGCGGCGGTGCGCGGCCGCGGCCGCAACGTGGTCTACGCCGCGGCCAAGCGCGCGCTGGTGTCGGTCTACGAAAGCCTGCGCCAGCGTTTTGCTCCGGGCCAACTGCGCGTGCAGCTCTACGAGCCGGGTTTCATCGCCACCAATCTCACCTGGGGGATGCGGCTGCCGATGCCGGCCTCCGATCCGGCCCGCCTCGCGCGGCAGATCGTCGCGGGGCTCGGCCGCGGTTCGCGGCGGCGCTTCGTGCCGGCGCGCTACGCGCTGATCGCGGCGCTTCTGCGCGGCCTGCCGTGGGCGCTCTACCGGCGCATGCGCGCCTAGCCGGCTACTCGGGCGCGCCAGCCGGCTGCCGCAGGGTCTGGCGCACGCCGGGAATGTCGCCGCGGCCACCGAGTTCCGCCGCGACTTCGGCATAGCCGAGAAGCGCGGCGACGTCGGCGGCGCGGCGCCCGAAGCCGTCCACCTGGTCGAGCGGTGCGCCGTAGGCCTTGAGGAGCCGGGCGCACCCGTGCAAGCCGTGCAACGCGCAGGCGTGCAGGGCGCCGACGCCGCGCTGGTCCTGGCGATCGAGCGGCGCGCCGTGCCGCAGCAGGCACTCGACGAGGCCGCGCAGGTTTTCCGCGTCGCAGGGGGAACCGGGCGGACTGGCGGCACCAAGCAGCAGCATCAGCACGTCCTGGCCGGCCTGGTTGCAAGCCTCCACGCGCGCGCCATGGCCGACCAGGAGGTCGACCATGGCGAAGGCGGTCGCGGGATCGCCTTGCGCGAACGCGAACTGGGCGGCGGCGTGCAGGGGCACCTGGCCTGCGGCATCAGCGGCGTTGGCGTCGGCGCCGGCCTCGAGCAGGGCCTGCGCGATCGCGACCTCTCCGAGCGCAGCCGCCAGCGCCAGCGTGGTGGCCCCGCCGGCGAGCGGCAGGTCGGGTGCGACGCCGTGGCTGAGCAGGGTGCGCACCGCCGGATGGCGGCGTGCGCCGACGGCAGCGCCCAGTGCATGCATGCCGCCGCGGGCCACGCAGGCGGGGTCGGCGCCGCGTTCCAGCAGATGTACGAGCAGGGCGGCGTGGCCGTTGCCGGCGGCACGGATCAGCGCGGTGGCGCCGTGTGCGTCGCGCGAGTCGATGGCCAGCCCGAGGGACAGCAGTCGATCCACGGCGGCGAGGTCGCCGCAGTCGGCCGCCCCGACGAGATCGTGCCCGGCCAGCCGGCGACCGGGCAGGCGCCATGGCGACCAGTCCAGCCAGCGTGCGAAGTCGGGTTGCTCGCGGGCCAGCGCGATGCCGAGCGGAGTTTCGCCATTGGGCGTGGCAGCGGCGGGATCGGCGCCGGCACGCAGCAGTGCTTCCACGAGCGGAGCGGCGACATCCCTGTCCAGTTCCAGCGCGTGGTGGAGCGGCGTCCGCCCGACGCCATCGCGCGCGTTTGGATCGGCGCCACGCTCGAGCAGGCGGTCGGCCAAGGCGAGCTCGCCGGCCAGCACTGCCAGGTGCAGGCTGGAGCGGCCGCCCGGCGCGGGTCCGCACCAGTCCGCTCCGTGCTCGAGCAGGTCGGCGGCGAGGCGACGCACGGGTTCTCCGGCCACCGCGGGCGGAGCCACCGCCAGGACATGGGCGAGCACGCCCCCTCCGGACGGTGACGCGCCGCGCGCCAGGAGGTCGGTAAACGCCGGCAAGGTCTCCGGCAGCCCGTCGCCCACCGCCTGCAGCAGGGTTCGTCCATCAGCCAGCACGGCATGCCCGTGGACGCCGCGATTGAGCAGCCAGGTTCGCGCCGGCGCGGCATCGGTGATGTTGGCGGTGTCGGCGAGATCGAGGAAGACCGAGGCCAGCGCGCCGGCGGACCAGTGCACGAGCGCGGGCTCGAGTTCGGCAACACGACTCCAGTCGCCGGCACGCAATGCATCGAGCAGGTGGTCGGTGCTCGCCGTGGGCGCGCCCAGATGACCCAGGCTGCTTGGCAGCACATGTGAGGGATCCAGCAGCGCAACGAGGTGCCAGCGCCCGGCGGCGATGGCATGGTCGACGGCGCGGCGCCCATCCGGGCCGGTGCGGCGGGGATCGGCGCCGAGGGCAAGGAGCGATCGCACCACGTCCTCGCGGGCGTGGCGCGCCTGGCAGGCGATGGTGAGCGCGTCGCGGCCGTCGACGTCGCGGAGTTCAGGATTGGCCTTGCGCCGGGCCAAGGTGTCGATGGTGGCGGCGCTGCCGATGCGGGCCGCGTCCATCAGGGCCGTGGTGCCACGCTGGTCGGCATGATCGACGGCCGCGCCCGCCGCGAGGAGCGCGGAGACGATCTCGGCGTGCCCCGCCAGCGCCGCATCGAGGAGCGCCGTACGCCCGAGCGGATCGGCGGCGTCCACCTTCGCACGGCGCTTGAGAAGCAGGCGGACCCCGCAGGGATCGTCATCGAGCACGCTGGCCGCCGCGAGCAGGGCCGGGCTCGCGCCCTCCCGATCCGGACGCGCGCCGCGCTCGAGCAGGAACTCGGCGACCGGCCAGTTGGCCCCGCGGCAGGCCAGTGCCAGCGCCGTCACGCCGTCGCCATTGGAGGCATCGAGTTCCGCCCCCGCATCGAGCAGCATGGCCGAGATGCCAGGATCGCCGCAGCCCGCCGCGTGGTGCAGCGGCGTGTTGCCTGCGGCATCGGCCTGTCGCGGATCGGCGCCGTTGGCCAGCAGGGTGGCCACGGCTTCGGGACGGCCGGCATGGCTGTCGCGGGTCGCGGCGAGGAGCGGCGTGGCTCCGCCATGGGTGAGGTTGACGTCGGCGCCGGCTGCGATCAGCGCGCGGAGGAGCCGAAGGTCAGGCAGCGCGGCGGCGATCATCAGCACGGTGCGCTGGTCGCGCTCGCCGGGTTCCGGGATTCCGTCTGCGTCGGCGCCGCGTTCGAGCGCTGCAAGTGCCTCACCGATGCGGGCGCGCCGCGCGGCTTCGAGCAGCGTCGATGCTGCCATTTCGGGGGCTGCGGTCGGCGCGACCGCATCCGCGGGTGCCTCCCCACCTGCCTCGGGCGGTTCCCGCTCGGCCTCCCGCGCGTCCTTCAGCATCAGGCGCAGGCTGCGGTTGATGAGCAGGATGTGCGCCAGCGGCGAGAGCAGGAGGGCATGAATCGCGAGCAGGGTGAGCCTGGCCTCAGGTCCGGCGACCTGGGCCGCGCCGGAGATCACCAGTGTCCCGGCGGCCACACCAAGAATGCCGAGGCTTGCCGGCAGGCCGTAGGCGAAGAAATGCTCGGGTGCGGCCGTGAGGTGATGCGCGAATGCAAGCGAGCGGCGCAACACCACCAGCAACCACGATCCACGCTGGTCGGCGCGCGGGTAGGCATCATCCCAAAGGAGCGGCAGGGCAAACGCGGGCCACACGCGCCAAAGCGCGAGTACCGCCGCGAACAATGCGCCGGACAGCGCCAACACCGCAGGCAGGGAGCCGCCCTGCGACAAGGTGTGGGCGGGCAGGGCGATCAGCCCGGCGAGCAGGGCCGTGTAAAGGCTCAGGAGGACGAAATACGCCACGCCACGCCGGGCCGCATTGCGGCCGAAACTGCCCTGGCGATCGAAACCGAAGGCCCGACAGACTCCGACCAGGCACAAGGCGTTGCCGGCCAGCAGGATCACCAGGGAAAGCGGATGCTCGATAAAGGCGACTGCCGCAAAGCAGAGCCAGGCCGGCAGCAACTGCCGGAGCACCGCTTGCAGGGTGCGAAGGCGGTGCGGGTAGCTTCGCGGCATCGGACGTCGGCCTTTGCGTGCGGCCGGTCGCCGCCAGCGCCCGAGTATAGCGGTGGCACCGACGCACGCCGCTAAAGGCGGGTTAAGAGGGCCGGCAACCTAGCGGCACATCCGCGTCGAGCTGCCCTTCCGTACCGCCTTTCGCACCGCAGGGGCTCCTATCGCGCGGGCGGAAGCTGCAGATGGAAGCCGCGGGCGGCGAGGTGGGCGAGCACCTCCGAAGCATCGGCGCGGGCGAGTTTGCGGTCGGCCGAGAGTTCGAGTTCGAGCACGAAGGAAAACGGCTGCATGGCCTGCCGCAATGGCTCGGGCAGCACGTCGAAGTCATCACGGGCTCCGAGATAAACGTAGGCATCGGCCTTGCGAGGGCTCCTGTAGACGTAGCAACGCATCGGCGGGCTCGTGTCGGGCGGCGGGGAGGGCCCGCGACGATGGCAGGGCAAGGCCATCCTCGTCCAGGCCGGGCGATCCATGCGCGGGCGTGCCCACGGCGCGAAGGCTCCTTCAAGCAACTGCGTCAAGACGAAGCGGAGAGGCACTGCGCCCCGGGCGCGCGGGCAACGGAGCGCAGGCCGATGATGCATCGTACGTCGCGAACAAGAAAAGGCGCCCCCGTTTCCGGGGGCGCCTCGATTTAATCCCTGGCGATGACCTACTCTTGCATGGCTTAAGCCACACTACCATCGGCGCGGCTGCGTTTCACTTCCGAGTTCGGGATGGGATCGGGTGGGACCACAGCGCTAAGTTCACCAGGGAACTGGTGGAGTCGCGCAAAGCGCGGACTCGCATGGGGACTTGGGACGTAAACAAGCGTTCGGAACTGTTCCAGACGTTTCGTCGAGGTGCGACGTCGCTTCGTGGAAGCGTGCCATCGAGTCGAAACAACTTGGAGTTATATGGTCAAGCCGCACGGATCATTAGTATCGGTTAGCTCGGCATTACTGCTATACACACCCGACCTATCAACCACGTAGTCTTCATGGTTCCTTCAGGGAGCTTATGCCCCGGGAGATCTCATCTTGAGGCGCGCTTCCCGCTTAGATGCTTTCAGCGGTTATCGCTTCCGATCGTAGCTACCCGGCAGTGCCACTGGCGTGACAACCGGAACACCAGGGGATCGTCCACTCCGGTCCTCTCGTACTAGGAGCAGCCCCTCTCAAATCTCCAACGCCCACGACAGATAGGGACCGAACTGTCTCACGACGTTCTGAACCCAGCTCGCGTACCACTTTAAATGGCGAACAGCCATACCCTTGGGACCGGCTACAGCCCCAGGATGTGATGAGCCGACATCGAGGTGCCAA
>JAFKNA010000033.1 GCA_017305135.1 Lysobacterales bacterium
TGGCGTGAAAAGGTGGCGCAAGCGGGGTGAAAATTGGAGTTCGGCCCATGCTCGATGAACGCCGCCGGAGAACACCAGCCCCGAACATCACCCGTCAGTCCGAGCCAGCACTCGCGGAACGGCAGAAACCGGGTTGTTCAAACTGCTCTAGTATTCGATGACGAAGCGGGATGTAATCCCGCAGCCTAACACCGGCTTGCGAGGATGCGTCATCCTGGGCTTCCCAGCAAAAACAATAGCTTCCGCCTACGTCGCAGCCTAATCCCGCAGCCTTTTCCCGCGTTCCTGGCGCACTGGCTGGAATCCTCCCATCCGTTGGCGACGGTTGCAAGTATTGAGCGGCGCGGCAGTTGTCGTGCTTGCAGGGCGGCGGGACGGTCGTGCTGATCCGGTGCTTGTGCACACCGCGATGCCGGATCGCTCTGCAACGAGGGCCAAGCGTCATTGCCGGACCTCCGATGCAAGCTGCAGGTGGTACGGATGATTCCACCGGAAGGGCGGATAATGGCGGGATTGATTGCCTGGCAGATCACAGCGCCTCTGCCCCGGCGCCCGCACGGACCCTTTCGACCAGGCTCGTGCAAGCGCGGACGCCGCCCTATGATGGCGCACCAAGGCGCGTAAACAGCCCGCGTTTCCCCACGCGCCACCCTCCCGGAGAACTGCTCATGACCCGCCTGCCCGCGCTGCTGCTTGTGCTTGCGACGACGGCTGCCCTGGCCGCGCCGCCGGCCGAAACGCCGGCCGCTCCCGAGACCCTGGATCTCGACGCGTTGGCGCGCGCCAAGGACGCTCCGCCGGGCAGTGCCGTCCAGGCGGCGGTCGATGCGGGGCAGCAGGGTGGTGCCGCCACGGACGCGGGCCTTGACCTCGACGCGCAGGTGCGCGCGAAGGACACAGATCTGCCGGCCACGGATGAAGCCAGCACGGAAGCCGCAGCCGGTGACGCGCATGATGACGATGCGGGCGCGGAGAAACACGCGCTGGATGCGCTCGACGAGCCCAGCGACCTGTTCGAGACCGAAACGGCCACGGATGCGGAAGATGGCGACGGCGTGGCCGCACCGGCCGGGCACGACGAGGTCGAAGCTGAGGAGGCCGCAGGCGACGAAAGCGACACCAACGCGCCCGGCGACGATGCCGACCCGGCAGACGCCGCGAAGGACGGGCCCGGCGAAGCCGGCGACCCGGACGAGGTCGAAGCCGCGGAGGATGCCGCGAATGGCGAAGCACACGCGGCGGATGATGCGGACGACGAGACGAACGCGGACGACGCGGAGGCGCACGCAACGGCTGACGAGGCGGCCGGGGAATCCCTGCCGAACGAATCCGACCGGCAGCATGGCGACCTCTGCCGTCAGCGCGCCGAAGACCTGCTCGATGCCGCCGAGCGCGGCGATTACACCGCCGCCACGCGCGAGTTCGACGCCATCATGAAGGCGGCCCTGCCCGCCGCGAAGTTCGGCGAGGCTTGGCAGTCGCTCAAGCAGTTCGGCAAGCTGCAGGCGCGTGGCCAGGCGCACCCCGGGATGGGCCAGGGCTATTACGTGGTCACCACCCCGCTGGTGTTCGAAAAGGCCAACCTCTACGCGCAGGTCGCCTGCGACGACAAGGGCGCGATCGCCGGCTTCTACGTGAAGCCGCTCGACGCGCACCAGCCCTGATCGTCGCGGTCGGATGACCGCGATTCCGCCTGACGGCGCTCCCGAACGCTGCGGCACCCTCGCCCGGCGCGAGGTGGTGGCGGCGGCGCGGGCGATCGGCGTTTCGACGGATTACGGCAGCGCGCGCGGATTGCGCCTGGTGCGCGAGCCCGCGCATCTCGCCTGCATAGGCCTGGACATCCACCAGCGCCGGCAGTGGCTTGCGCCGGCGGCGGCGCGCGCCTTCCTGCGCATGCGCAGCGCTGCGGCCGACGATGGCATCGAGCTCCAGGTGGTGTCGGCCTTCCGCTCGGCCACGTACCAGCTCGGCATCATCCGCCGCAAGCTGGAACGCGGCCAGGCGATGGCGGAGATCCTCGCGGTGAGCGCGGCGCCGGGTTACAGCGAGCACCACAGTGGCCGCGCCGTCGACCTCACCTGCCCCGGCTTCCCCGCGCTTGAGGAAGCGTTCGAGCACTCCCCGGCCTTCGCCTGGCTCGGCAAGCATGCGGAAGGCTTCGGCTTTCGCCTCTCCTATCCGCGAGACAATCCGCACGGCATCGCCTACGAACCCTGGCACTGGTGCTGGCACGCGCGGCGGCGGCCCAATGGTTCGCGGGCATGACGTCGCGTGTGATCAGAGCTTGTCGCCACTCCCACGACAGCGGGAGTCCAAGTTGCTGTTTCAAATGGATGCCCGCTTTCTCGGGCATGACGTCGCGTGACTGATCAGAGCTTCCCTGAGGTGGGCGGCACGTCCTCCCGGGAGGGCCAGGCTCCCGCCTGGCCGCTTATGCCTGCCAGAAGTGCTACACCGGCAGCGCCGAGCTGGAGCTCGGCATTCCCGCGAATCGCATGGACGCGGCCATTCACCAGCCTGACGGGCGCCTCAGGCCCTCTTGGCGCGGCTCAGCAACTGGTCCAGCAGCGCGAGGCCGAGGTCGATTTCCTCGGTCGTGATGTGCAATGACGGCGCCAGCGTGATGACGTTCTTGTAGTAGCCGCCGACGTCGAGCACCAGGCCGACCTTCCTGCCGCCGTGGTCCAGTTCGCCGGCCAAGCCGATGTCGACCATGCGGTCCAGCAGCGCCTTGTTCGGCGTGAAGCCGTCCGCCTCGCAGATCTCGGCGCGCAGCGCGAGGCCAAGGCCATCGACGTCGCCGATCTCCGGGTGGCGCTTCTGGAGGTCACGCAGGCCTTCGAGGAAGTGCGCGCCCTTGGCCATGACCATCGCCTCGTAATCGGTCTCGGCCAGCATCTTCATGGTCTCGAGGCCGACTGCGGTGCCGAGCGGGTTGGAGGCGAAGGTGGAATGGGTGGAGCCGGGCGGGAATACCTCGGGGCTGATCAGTTCCTCGCGTGCCCACAGGCCCGCCAGCGGGTTGAGGCCGTTGGTCAGCGCCTTGCCGAACACCAGCACGTCCGGCTCGACGCCGAAGTGCTCGATCGACCACAGCTTGCCAGTGCGGAAGAAGCCCATCTGGATCTCGTCCACCACCAGCAGGATGCCGTGCTGGTCGAGCACGCGCTTGATCCCGGTGAAGAAGTTGGGCGGCGGGATCACGTAGCCGCCGGTGCCCTGGATCGGCTCGACGTAGAACGCCGCGTACTCGCACTGGCCGGCCTTGGGATCCCACACGCCGTTGTATTCGGTTTCGAACAGGCGCTCGAACCTGGCCACGCAATACTCGCCGTACTCCTCCTTGCTCATGCCCTTGGGGCCGCGGAAGTGGTACGGGAATTCGATGAACTGGGCGCGATCGAAATGGCCGTAGCGCCGACGATAGCGGTAGCTCGAGGTGATCGCCGAGGCACCCAGCGTGCGGCCGTGATAGCCGCCCTCGAAGGCGAACATCAGGCTCTTGCCGTGGCAGGCGTTCCTGACCACCTTCAGCGAATCCTCGACCGACTGCGAGCCGCCGACGTTGAAGTGCACGCGGCCCTTGCGGCCCCACTTACGCTCGGCGTCCTCGGCGATCGTCTTGGCCAGTTCGATCTTGGTCGGGTGCAGGTACTGGCTCGCCACCTGCGGCAGGGTGTCGATCTGCCGCTTCAGCACCTCGTTGAGGCGCGGGTTGGCATAGCCGAAGTTGACCGCCGAGTACCACATCTGCAGGTCCAGGAACGGCGTGCCGGCGCTGTCGTAGAGGTAGCTGCCCTCGCAGCGCTCGAAGATCTTCGGCGGCTCGGAATAGTGCACCGTGTCGCCGAACGAGCAATAGCGCGCCTCCTCGGCAAGCAGGGCGGCATCTTCGGTCGCCGCCGCAGCGGCACGGGAAAGGTCGAGGTTCAAGGCAGGTCTCCACGGGGCGACCGGCGCAGTGCCCGGCCGCGATCAGGAATCGGATGGAATCAGGCCGCGATCGTGCGGCCCGGCAGCGCCACCACCTGGCCCTCGGCGGCGATGCCGCCCTCGACCAGCATCGGCAGCAGCGCCAGCGCGTCGCGGAAGTCGACGATCGGCAGGTGCGGAATCGCCGCCGTGCGGCAATGCTCGACCAGGCGGCCCTTGGCGAACACGAGATCGGCCTCGCCGGCCACGCAGAAATCCGAGGCGCCGTCGCCGATCAGCAGCACGCGCCGGCGCGCCGCATGGGCGTCGCCGGCGGCGCCGCACTTGCAGTTGCCGCTGGGGCAGCCGGTGCGGCCGAACGGGAATTCGAGGCGCCAGCCATTCTCGCCCACCGCCTCGAGGCGATTGGCCACGACGGGCAGGTCGCCAAGGCCGTGCCGGCCGAGGATGCGCGCGATGGCGTGGTCGAGGCCGTCGCTCAGCACGGTAAGCGGGATGCCGGCCGCCTGCGCGGCGGCGACGAACGCGGGAAACGCCGGGTCGATCGCCACCTCGTCCAGCCATGCATCGAGCTCGGACGGGCTCGCCTCGACCAGCGCCACCTGGCGCGCCATGCACTCGCGCGAGCCGATCTCGCCCTCCCGCCACGCGCGCTCGACGGCCTCCCAGCCGGGCCGGCCGAAGCGCTCGAGCAACGCGTCGGTGGTATCCCTGACAGAGATGGTGCCGTCAAAGTCGCAAAGGATGGTCCAGTTGGACAAGGCCCTGTTCCCGGTCGCTCCTGGCGAGCGTCGAGGCAAGCCTAGGCGGGGCGTCTTTCGGGGGGCTTTCGGGTGGGGCCGTGATTGGGGATTCGTGATTCGGGATTCGTGAAGAGCCGGCGCTTCCAATCACCAATCACGAATCACCAATCACCGCTCGAAGCGCACCAGCACGCGCTGGCCGATGCGGAAGTCGCCGCCTTCGAGCTCCAGCACGCATTCCACCTCGCGGGCGCTGGCGCGTTCGACCGGGTCGTCGGTGAGGACGCTGGGGCCGAACACCTCGCCGACGCGGAGCACCTTCGCCGGCACCGCTTCGCCATCACCGGAGTCGCGCACCACGCTGGCCCGCATGCCGGCCGTGACCCGGTCCACCCAGGCTTCGTCGAGCTCGGCGCGGACGATGCGCGGGCGATCGGGCAGGATCTGGAACAGCTCCGCCCCGGCCTGCGCCGTGCCGCCCGCCCACGCGGAGCGCTGCACGATGCGGCCGGCCACCGGCGCGCGGATGGTGCGCGAATCCAGTTCCGCTTCGGCTTCCTTGAGGTGCTGCGCGGCCTGGTCGACCGCGGCGGCGCTGGTGGCGATGTCGGCCTCGACCACCGCGAGCGCCGACTTCGCCTCGCCGGCGGACTGGCCGGAGGCGGCGCCGGCGGCAGCCGCTTCGGCAATCCTGGCGGCCTGGGTACGCGCCTGCGGCAATCGCGCCCGCGCCGCGCGCGCCTGCGCCTCGGCCTGGGCGAGGTTCGCCTCGGCGATGCCGACCCCGATTTCGGTGCGGCGCCGGTCCAGCACGGCCAGCACCGCGTCGCGGGCCACCGCATCACCGACGCCGACGCTGACCTCCTCGATCACGCCCTCGCCCACGGCGACGACCCGCACGATGCCACCCTCGACGTCCACCTGGCCACGCGCCATCGCGATCCATGGGCTGGAACCGGCGTCGTCCGCCCCGGCCGGCGTGGCGGTGCCACCCGAACACGCCGCCAAGGCGGCGGCACAAGCGAGCGCTAACACGTGGCGGAAGCAGGATCGAGTCATGCCGTGGAATCCCCCTCGGCCCCATTCGGCCGTGAATCGGACAGTATCGCGCCATCCTCCATCGCGAGCACGCGGTCGGCATGCGCGATCAGCCGCGGATCGTGGCTGACGCACAGCACTGTGGCCTGGTGCGTGTGGGCGATGCGGTGCAGGGTGTCGATCACGATCTGGCCATTGCCGGCATCGAGCGCACTGGTCGGCTCGTCGGCGAACAGCAGCTGCGGTTCCTTGGCGAGCGCGCGCGCGATGGCGACGCGCTGCTTCTCGCCGCCGGAAAGCTCGCGCGGACGCAGGCGCATGCGGCTGCCGAGCCCCACCTCCTCCAGCGCGGCGATCGCGCGGCGGCGCGCTTCAGCGTCGGAGAGGCCGAGATAGCCGAGCGGCAACGCGACCTGCTCCACCGCGTCGAGCGCCGGGAACAGATTGAAACCCTGGAACACGAAGCCGGTGTGGCGGAGGCGGAAGGCTTCCAGCTCACGCGCCCGCAGCCGGCCGAGATCCTGGCCGAGGGCGATGGCGCGCCCGGCGTCGGGGCGCAGCAGCCCGCTGAGGATAGCCAGCAGGGTGCTCTTGCCGCAGCCCGAGGGGCCGGCAACGAGGGTCAGCTCACCCGAATCGACCCGGATCGACAGGCCGCGCAGCACGTCGGTGCGCACCGTGCCGGTGGTGAAGGACTTTTCGAGCGTGTCGGCGACGAGGGCGGCCATCAGCGCAGCAGCAGGGCCGGATCGGCGTGGCGGAGCGTGCGCACCGCCATCAGGCCGGAGGCGAGCGCGATCGCCATCACCATTACGGCGCAGACGGTGGCGACCAGCGGATCGAGCGTGGCCGGCACGTCGCGCTGGTGCGCCAGGGCCAGCAGCAGCAGCGTGGCCAGGCCGCCCGCCAGCAGGCCGAAGGCACCGACCCAGGCGGCCTGCTGCAGCACCACGCGGCGCAGCGCGCCGAAGCCGACGCCGAGCGCGTGCAGCGTGGCGTACTCGCGGATCGATCCCGCCACCGCGCCCATCAGCGTCTGGCTGGTGATCACCGCGCCGACGATGAAGACCACCGCGGCGAGGAAGATCACGCCGATGCCGGCGCCGGTCTCGAACATCCAATAGGTCATGGCGCGGCGCGCGAAGTCCTGCCGCGTCCACACCTCGTAGCGCGGGTGGCGCCCACCCGGCTGGAGGCGCGCGGCGACCTCCCCGGCCAGCGCCGGATCGCGCAGCTTGACCACGTAGTAGGCCACCTCGTCCGTGCCCGATTCGTCCAGGCGCGCCGCGGTGGCAAGCGAGGCGAGGATGTTGACCCCGCCCAGCGCACGCAGCCCGTTGCCGACGCCGACGATGCGCACGCGATGGCCGTTGATGATGGCCTGGCCGCCGACGGCAAGGCCGAGCTTGGAAAGGTCGGCGCGATCAACCACCACGCCCTCGGGTTCGTCCAGGCGCGCGCGGAGCCCGGGCGACAGCACGTCCGCGAACATCATCGCGTCCGGACGCGTGTCGATGCCGGACACGAACACCGACACCCCGCCCTTGTCCGCCGGCCCGCGCCAGTCGCCGTCGACCCAGCGGAACGGCTCGACGCGCAGCACCGCCGGATCCATCAGCGCGCGGATGCGCGCCTCGTGCGGGATCGGCCGCCCCAGCTCGATGCTCTGCGTGCCCGGATAACCAATCCACAGGTCGCCGCCGGAACGCTGGACGTACACCGCCGCGCTGCTGAAGATGCCGAGCACCAGGGCTGCCTGCACCAGCAGCAGCAGGCCGGAGAAGGCGACGGCCACCGCCGAGGGCAGGAAGCGGCGCCATTCGTGCAGCAGGGTCCGGCGCGCCAGCGGCACCATCAGCGCACCCCGTCGGGCAACGGGGCGCCGCCGAGCGCCTTGTAGAGCGCGACGAAGGCGAGGCTGCGCTCGCGCGTGGCATCCAGCGCCGCGAGCTGCACCGCGAGCAGGCCACCCGCGGCATCGCTGCGGGCGAAGTCATCGGCCAGTCCCAGCCGGCGCAGTTCCGCGCTGACGGCAACGGCGCGTCGGTGGGCCTCCACCGCCCGCGCCAGGGCCTCGCCCTCGACCGCGTGCCGGGCCAGCGCGGCCAGCGCGGTCTCCGCCTCGCCGATGCCCTGCAGGACGGCGTGGCGGTAGGCGAGCAGCGCGGCAGCAAGATCCTTTTCGCGCGCGTCGGCCGCCGCCTGGCGCATGCCCCAGTCGAACAGCGGGATGTCGATGGCCGGCCCGAAGGTGACGATGCTGTCGGCGTCGGACAGATGTGAGTTGCCGACCACCTTGGCCGAATAGGTCAGGGAACCGCCGAGGCCGATGCGCGGGAAACGGTCCGCGCGGGCCAGTCCGAGTTCCCCGGCCGCCTTCAGCACCTCGCCTTCGGCGCGGCGAATCTCCGGGCGCGTGCGGAGGAGGTCTGCCGGCGCCTCGGCCAGCGCCACCTCGCCGAGCGACAAGGCCCGAGGCGAGGCGCCCCAGGCCGGATCCGGCCGTTCGCGCCCGGTGAGGACGGCCAGTTGCTGGAGCGTGGTGTCGATCGCCAGCCGCGGCTCCGCGAGGGCGGCCTCGGCCTGCGCCACCGCGCCGCGGGCCTGCTCCAGTTCGATGCCGGATGCCAGCTGGAGGCGCTCGCGCGTGGCGACCAGTCTGGCCCGGTCTTCGGCCAGTCGCAGGGCTTCGCCGAGAAGCGCCAGTCGCTGCTCCGCCGCACGCAGTTCGACATGGCTGCGCACCACCTCGGCGACCACGCTGACCTTCGCCGCAGCGGCCATGGCTTCCGCGCCGCCGAGCGTGCCGGCGGCGACGCGCCGCGCGCTCTCGCCGCGGCCGAACAGGGCCAGCTCCCAGCGCGCGTCGAAACCGGCCTGGAAGTAGCTCGCGCTGCTGTCGGGCGTCGGCTCGGCATAGGTGTGCGCGCTCAGCTGCGGGCGGTAGGGCGAGCCCGCGTGCTGCGCCAGCAGGCGCGCCGATTCGAGGCGCAGCAGCGCCTCGCCGAGGCCGGGATTGTCGGCGAGGGCCGCGTCGACCAGGCGGTCGAGCAGGGGATCGTCGAACGCCTTCCACCAGCCGCGCAGGTCCGGCTCGGGTGCGGCCGCCGCGGTCGCGGCGTGCTGCCACGTGTCGGGAACGTGCTGCGGCAGCTTCGGCAGCGCCACCGCGCAGCCGCCGAGCACCACCGCCCATGCGACGGCGAGGAGACGACCCCACCGAGCGGGCAGCGCAGCACGAGCGAATGGATGGAATCCCTCAGACCTCATGCAGGCGGCGACGCCTTGTGTGGTGCAGAGACGGACCACCAGTCTAGCGCGCGCCCTCGCAATCGCAGCCATGCTCCGGACCGGCGCCACATGGGCTGGGCCTGGCCATGTCGCCGCAACGCACTGGCTTGCCGATTCCCGATTCCCCATTCCCCGCTATCAGGCGAAGGGATCGCGCAACACGATGTTGGCGTCGCGGTCCGGCCCGGTCGAGACGATCGCCAGCGGGCAGCCGGCCAGTTCCTCCAGCGCGCGCAGGTAGGCGCGGGCGGCGGGTGGCAGGCGGTTCCACTCGGTGATGCCGTGGGTCGATTCCTGCCAGCCGGGGAATTCGAGATAGACCGGCGTGCATTCTTCCCAGCCGGCAGCATCGAGTGGCGCGTACTCGGTACGCTTGCCGCGGTATTCGTAGGCGATGCACACCTTGAGCTTGTCCATGCCATCGAGCACGTCGAGCTTGGTGATGCACAGGCCGGTGATGCCGTTGATGGCGACGGCGCGCTTCAGCGCCACGATGTCCATCCAGCCGCAGCGGCGCGGGCGCCCGGTGGAGGCGCCGTATTCCTGGCCGCGATCGCGCAGGCCCTGGCCGACCTCGTCGTCGAGCTCGGTCGGGAACGGTCCGCTGCCGACGCGGGTGGCGTAGGCCTTGGCGATGCCGAGCACGTAGTCGATGAAGTCGGCGCCGACGCCGGCGCCGGCCAGCGCGCCGCCGATGGTGGTGTTGGACGAGGTGACGTAGGGATAAGTGCCGTGGTCGATGTCGAGCAGCGCGCCCTGCGCGCCCTCGAACAGCACGCGCTGGCCCTGCCCGCGCAGCTCGTGCAGGATGCCGGCGACGTCCGACTTCATCGGCTCGACGTAATCGCCGAAGGCCAGCGCCTCGTCCAGCGTCTGCTGGAAGTCGATCGCCTCGCCGCCGAGGTATTTCGTCAGCACGAAGTTGTGGTAGTCCAGCGCGGTGCGCAGGAGTTCGGCGAGCTGCGCCGGATAATGCAGGTCGGCGATGCGGATGCCGCGGCGCGCCACCTTGTCCTCGTAGGCCGGGCCGATGCCGCGCCCGGTGGTGCCGATGGCCTTGCCGCCGGCGGCCTTCTCGCGCGCCTGGTCCAGGGCGATGTGGTAGGGCATGATCAGCGGCGTCGCCGGGCTGATCTTGAGCCGCGAACGCACCTCCACCCCGCCGCTTTCCAGTTCCGCGATCTCCTTCTGCAGCGCCGCCGGCGACAGCACCACGCCGTTGCCGATCAGGCACAGCGCACCCTCGCGCAGGATGCCCGAGGGGATCAGGTGCAGCACCGTCTTCTGGCCGTTGATGACCAGCGTGTGGCCGGCGTTGTGGCCGCCCTGGAAACGCACCACCGCACCGATGTCCTGCGTCAGCAGGTCGACGATCTTGCCCTTGCCTTCGTCGCCCCATTGAGCGCCCAGGATTACAACCGACTTGCCCATTGCATTGACCCTTGGATTTCGATGATGTGCCCCGCCGCGGGGCGACGATCGGTGACCAGCCTCGCCATCCTGGCTAGGCAAGTCACCCGGCCTTGACCGGCCTGCGGGCTGCCGCGCAGGAGCCAGCCTGCCTCGTTGACGTCATTCCGGCGAAGGCCGGCATCCATTTTGCCTGTTCAAGCGAAGATCAAGATGGATTACAAACTGCATCCGCAGTTTGCCCCTTGGGCCATTCGCTACACGAATGTTCGCTTCGGCATCCTGCCTTCGCAGTCCGGCCTTCGCCGGGATGACGGTGTAACAGGGCGCGGCTCCTGAACGATTCCCGACTCCCGGCCTTTGATCGGCCTTCGCCGGAATGACGGTGAGCGGGGGCGCTGCTCCTGAGCGATTCCCGATTCCCGACTCCCCGATTCCCGGCTTCTAATGGATGCCCGCTTTCGCGGGCATGACGCCACAAGACTTGAACTGGCTTTCGAGATGGCAAGGCGCCTGCCGAATCACCAATCACCAATCCCAAATCACGGCTCCCCACTCACCTCACCACCTGCAGCGCGATCAGCCCGACGCCGACCATGCCGCCGCCGACCATGCGCAGGGTGCGCCCGTCGAGCGCGCGAACCTGCTCGACCATGCGCTTCCAGCGCTCCGGGGCGACCAGCAGGAACAGGCCCTCGATGACCAGCACCAGGCACAGCGCGGCGGAGAGTTCGCTCCACATGCGCGGGCTCAGCGGCTTTCCATCAGGTAACGCAGGAACTCGGATCGGGGATCCAGCACGAAGGTGCCGTTGCTGGCGTCGAAGGCGCTGCGGTAGGCCTCCAGGCTCCGGTAGAAGGCGTAGAAGTCCGGATCGCGCCCGTAGGAGCCCGCGTAGATCTGCGAGGCCTCGGCATCGCCCTCGCCGCGCGATTTCTGCGCGTCGCGATAGGCCTCGGCGTTCAGCACCTTGACCTGGCGGTCGGCGTCGGCACGCAGCGTCTTGGCGGTTTCCGAGCCCTCCGCGCGCAGCTGGTTGGCGACCTTCTTGCGCTCGGCCTTCATGCGCTCGTACACCGAACCGATGACGGTGCCGTCCTCGGGCAGGTCGATGCGCTTGATGCGCAGGTCCACCACGTCGACGCCAAAGCCCTGCGTGGCGCGGTTGACCTCGCTGACCAGGTGCTGGGTCAGGTCGGCGCGGCCGCCGGAGACCAGTTCCTGCAGGGTGCGCGAGTTGACCGCGGTCCGCAGGCCCTCCTTGACGATGGGACCGATGCGCTGCTGCGCGCGCGTCTCGTCGCCGGCCACCGAGACGAAGAACTTGCCGGGGTCGACGATGCGCCACTTCACGAAGAAGTCGATGTTGACGTCCTTCTTCTCCGAAGTCAGATAGCGCTCCGGGGCCGATTCGAGGGTGAGGATGCGCTTGTCGAAGCGCATCACGTTCTGCACGAAGGGCAACTTGAAATGCAGGCCCGGCTCGTAGCCGGCCTGCACGATGCGGCCGAGCTGCACCTTGATCGCGGTCTGCCCCTCGTTGACGACGAACACGGAGTTGCCGGCGACCAGCAGCACCGCGAACAGCACGATGATCCATCCCATGCGCATCAGCGGACCCCCCTTGCAGTCTGCTCGGTCAGCCCGGCCGCCTCGGCCGTGACCGCCGGCGACGGCGCCGTGCCCTCCGGCACCAGCGGCATGGACAGGATGTTCTTGCCGGCGGAGAGGTCGATCACCTTGGAGGCGTGGCCGACCACCTGCTCCATGGTTTCTAGATAGAGGCGCTTGCGGGTCACTTCCGGCGCCACCTTGTACTGCGCCTCGACCAGGTTGAAGCGCTCGGCGTCACCCTGCGCGCGCGCGACGCGCTCGCTCTTGTAGCCCTCGGCTTCGGCGCGCGCGATGGCGGCGTCGCCGCGTGCCTCCGGCACCACGCGGCTGGCGTAGGCCTTGGCCTCCTCTTCCAGGCGCTGCTTGTCCTGCAGGGCGCGGTTGGCGTCGTCGAAGGCGTCCTTCACTTCCTGCGGCGGGCGCACGTTCTGGAAGTTGAGCTCGGTCAGCACCAGGCCGGTGCGGTACTGGTCCAGCGTCGCCTGCAGGATCTGCTTGGCGCGCGCCATGAGCTCGGTGCGCTGGCCGGAGAGGATGGTGTCCATCTCGCTGCCGCCGATGACCGCGCGCACGGCGCTTTCCGCGGCCTGGCCGAGGGTGGCGTCGGGATCGCGCACGCCGAAGGCGAACTGCTCGGGATCGCGCACCTGGTACTGCACGGCGAAGTCGACCAGCACGATGTTCTCGTCACGGGTCAGCATGCGCACCTGGTCGTTGGTCTGGCGCACCTGGCCCACGTCCACCTTGACCACCGACTCGATCGGGCGCGGGAACTTGAAGCTGATGCCCGGCGTCATCAGCCGCGAAAGATGGCCGAAGCGCAGCACGATGGCGGTGTCGCTGGCGTTGACGCGGACCACGCTGTCGAACACGCACCAAGCGATGAGGATGCCGATGATGGCGATGCCGATGCCGCCGCCCTGGCCGCCGCCGAAGCGCCCGAACAGGCCACGCAGGCGCTTCAGCAGGGCGTCCCATTCGGGCGGGCCGCTGCCACCACCGCCACTGTCGCGCCACGGGTCGCGCTGTTTGCCGCCGCCCGGTTCATTCCAAGCCATGTCGTTTCCACCTCGGTGTCGCGGTCGCCCGCGGGCGCAGGCAGGCGCCCGGGATTCCAGTCGAATTTCGGAAGGCTCCGGCCGTCGCGGCAACCGCGGACCGGAACGGCAGCGCGATCGCGCCGCGGATGCGGGGTTGCCGCGGGATTGTATGGAGCGCCACCAGTGGCGGCAAGCAAGCCGCGCTCATCCGACCTGCCGGCGCAGCCATTCGCCATCGCCGTCGGGCAGGCCGAACAGCGGCTCGACGAGGTTGCGCGGCGCGTCGATGCGGATGTGCCAGCCGCTGTCCTCCACCGATTCCGCGGCCACCAGCCCCTGCTCGTGCAGTCGCGCGCGCAGGCGCCCGGAGGCGGCCGGCAGGTGCAGGTCGGTCGAAATGCGCTCGGCGCCCAAGCACTCGCCGATCACCCGCCGCAGGCCGTCGAGCCCGACGCCGGTCTGCGCCGACACCCAGGCGCGCGGCAGGCTGCCGCCGTCGAGGTAGTCCACGCGCCCGGCCGTCGCCACCTCCGGGCGTGGCCCCGCCTCGTCCACGCCAGTGGAGGCGCCGCCATCCAGCAGGTCCAGCTTGTTGAACACCAGCACCTGCGGCAGGTCGGCGGCGCCGATCTCGGTCAGCACCGCCGCGACGTCAGCCATGTGCTGGTCGCGCTCGGGGTCGGCGGCATCGACCACGTGCAGCAGCAGGTCGGCCTCGCGCGCTTCGGAAAGGGTCGAACGGAACGCGGCCACGAGGTCGTGCGGGAGATCGCGGATGAAGCCCACGGTATCGGCCAGCAGCAGCGGCCCGCAATCGAGCCCTTCCAGCCGGCGCAGGGTCGGGTCGAGGGTCGCGAAGAGCTGGTTGGCCGCATACACCTCCGCGCCCGTCAGTGCATTGAACAGCGTTGACTTGCCGGCGTTGGTGTAGCCGACCAGGGCGACCACCGGCAGCGCGTTGCGGCGCCGCGAGCGGCGTGCGGTGGCGCGCTGGCTTTCGACCTTCTCCAGGCGCTTCTGCAACTGCTTGACGCGCTCGCCGAGCAGGCGCCGGTCCAGCTCGAGCTGGGTCTCGCCCGGGCCGCGCAGGCCGATCGCGCCGCCGCGCTGGCGCTCCAGGTGGGTCCAGCCGCGCACCAGACGCGTGGACATGTGCTTGAGCTGGGCCAGCTCCACCTGCAGCTTGCCCTCGTGGGAGCGGGCGCGCTGGGCGAAGATGTCGAGGATGAGGCCGGTGCGGTCGACCACGCGACACTGGGTCAGGCGCTCGAGGTTGCGCTCCTGCACCGGGCTCAATGTGTGGTTGACGAGGATGAGATCGGCCTCGAGCGCTTCCTTGTGCGCCTTCAGCTCCTCGGCCTTGCCGCTGCCGACGAAGTAGCGCGGATCGGGCCGCTCGACGCGGGCACCGAGGCTGCCGACCACGCTGGCGCCGGCGGAACCGGCCAGCTCGGTGAATTCGGCGAGTGCTTCCGGATCATGCCGGCCGGCGACCTGCGGCTGCAGCAGCAGCGCGCGTTCGCCCTTTCTGGATCGATCGAACAGTGGGAATACCCCGCGGACAGGTCAGGACCGGGCGCACGGCGCGCCCACGTCCCTTGATGAGTCCGGGCACGGCCGATATCAAGATGGCGCGGACCGCCCGCGCCGGCCGGCGCCGGTCAGGCTTCGTCGTCGCGCGAGGCGGCTTCGCCGGCCGCCGCGCCTTCCGGCGCCGCGCCCTCGTTGCCGCCGAGGCGCACGTTGCGCGCCGGAACGACGGTGGAGATGGCGTGCTTGTAGACCATCTGGCTGACGGTGTTGCGCAGGAGCACGACGAACTGGTCGAAGGACTCCACCGTGCCCTGCAGCTTGATGCCGTTGACGAGGTAGATCGAAACCGGCACGCGCTCGCGCCGCAGCGCATTGAGGAATGGGTCCTGCAGGGATTGGCCCTTCGCCATGATCGTTGTTCTCCCGATGTTTTCTTATGTTTTCCACGACCGCGGGCGGGGCGCCCGCGGCACCCGCGCGGTCTGGGCCAGGCCGCGTTCAGCACGCCGCATCTTAACGTTTTGTTTCCGGGAATAAAACGGCCGCATCGCCTTTCCAGCCGGCGAGGAAAAGCCGCAGCGCCGTCTCGGCGGGCTGCGCGACGTCGACCGCATCCGCATCCAGCCAGCGCGCATCCAGCTCGCTGCGCAGCCAGGTGATCTGGCGCTTGGCGAGCTGCCGGGTGGCGAAGATCGCGGTATCGCGGAAGGTGCCGCGATCGACGCGCCCGTCGAGGAAGGGCCAGGCCTGCCGGTAGCCGACCGCACGCATCGCCGGCAGGTCCGCGTCCCAGCCCGGAAGGGCGCGCAGGCGCGCGGCTTCGGCGAGGAAGCCCTGCTCCAGCATGATGTCGAAGCGCCGCGCGATGCGCTGGTGCAGCGCGCCTCGATCCCCCGGCACCAGCGCGAGCTTGAGAACGCGCCAGGGCAGGCGCTCGCGTGCGCCCCCCTGCTGCTCCGACAGCGTACGTCCGCTGAGCTCGATCACCTCCAGGGCGCGCTGGATGCGCTGCGCGTCGCCCGGCTTGATGCGCACGGCGGCGGCGGGATCCAGGCGCGCCAGCCGCGCGTGCAGGGCCGGCCAGCCAAGGCGGGCCGCTTCGGCGGCAAGTTCCGCGCGCAGCGCCGGATCGGCGGAGGGAAGTTCGGACAGGCCGCGTTCGAGCGCGTGGAAGTAGAGGCTGGTGCCGCCGACCAGCAGCGGCACCCGCCCGGCGGCGGTGATGTCCCGCATCGCCGCCAGCGCATCGGTGCGGAATCCGGCCGCCGAGTACGCCTCGGTCGGATCGCGGATGTCAATGAGCCGGTGCGGATGGCGCGCCAGCGTCTCCCGATCGGGCTTGGCGGCGCCGACGTCGAGGCCACGGTAGACCAGTGCCGAGTCCACGCTGACCAGTTCCAGCGGGAAGCGTTCGGCCAGTGCGCAGGCGAGCGCGGTCTTGCCGCTCGCCGTCGGCCCCATCAGGAAGATCGCCGGGGGTCGCCGGTCCGCGGGCATGGCCGGATTGTTCCACAGCGGACGCGGCGCGCGCAGCCGCCGTTCACAGGCGCCGGCGCGCACTCACTATACTTTGCACCGGTTCTCCCGGAGCACGCCGATGCAAGCGACGATGAAGGCCCTGGTCAAGCGCGAGCCGGCGCGGGGCATCTGGATGGAAGAGGTACCGGTGCCGGAAATCGGCCCCAACGAGGTGCTGATCAAGGTCGAGAAGACCGCCATCTGCGGCACCGACCTGCACATCTACAAATGGGACGAGTGGAGCCAGCGCACCATCAAGCCGGGTCTGGTGATCGGTCACGAGTTCGTCGGCCGCATCGTCGATATGGGCCCGGGCGTGCACGGTTACGCAGTCGGCCAGCGCGTCTCGGCGGAGGGCCATATCGTCTGCGGCGTGTGCCGCAACTGCCGCGCCGGCCGCCAGCACCTGTGTCCGAACACGGTCGGCATCGGCGTCAACCGCAACGGCGCCTTCGCCGAGTACGTCGCCATGCCGGCCTCGAACCTGTGGCCGATCCCCGACCAGATCCCGAGCGAGCTGGCCGCCTTCTTCGACCCCTACGGCAACGCCGCGCACTGCGCGCTGGAGTTCGACCTGATCGGCGAGGACGTGCTGATCACCGGCGCGGGTCCCATCGGCATCATCGCCGCCGGCATCGCCAAGCACGTCGGCGCCCGCAACGTGGTGGTCACCGACGTCAACGACTACCGCCTGAAGCTCGCCGCCGACATGGGCGCAACGCGGGTGGTCAACGTCTCCCAGCAGTCGCTCAAGGACGTGGTCAGCGACCTGCACATGGAAGGCTTCGACGTGGGCCTCGAGATGAGCGGCAACCCGCGGGCCTTCAACGACATGCTCGGCTGCATGTACCACGGCGGCAAGATCGCCATGCTCGGCATCCTGCCCAACGGCGCCGGCGTCGATTGGGACAAGGTGATCTTCAAGGGCCTCACCCTGCACGGCATCTACGGCCGGCGCATGTACGAGACCTGGTACAAGATGACGCAGATGCTGCTGTCCGGCTTCCCGCTCGGCAAGGTGCTGACCCACCAGCTCCACATCGACGACTTCCAGCGCGGCTTCGACCTGATGGACGAAGGCCACTCCGGCAAGATCGTCTGCTCGTGGAGCTGAAACGCGCACCCTCCCCGGCCCCTCTCCCGCGCGGGGAGAGGGGCTGAAGCCGCAGCTTGGCTGGCGCTGACATGCCCGGCAGCGGCGCGATCGAAACGGCGCTCGCGGAGGGCCTGGCCCGGCTGCCAGCCGGCCCGTTGCTGGTCGCCTTCAGCGGCGGGCTCGATTCGAGCGTGCTGCTGCACGGGCTGGCGCGGACGGCCGCCGCGCGGACGCGTGGACTCCGCGCCGTGCACGTCGACCACGGCATCCATGCCGACAGCGGCGCCTGGGCCGCGCACTGCCGACGCTTCGCCGGGGATCTCGGCGTGCCGCTGCGGGTGTGCCGCGTGGAGGTGGCCCGGGATGGCGGCGAGGGCCTGGAGGCCAACGCCCGCCGCGTGCGCCACGCCGCCATCCGCACCTCGATGGCCGATGGCGAGATCGCGGCCTTCGCCCACCACCGCGACGACCAGGCCGAAACCGTGCTGCTGAAGCTCCTGCGCAGCGCCGGCCCCGAAGGCCTTGGCGGCATGCGCGACCTGCGCCGCTACAGCCCGGGCCTGGCTTGGCGGCCGCTGCTCGAGCTGCCACGACGGGCCTTGGAGGCCTACGCCCGCCGCCATGGCCTGCGCTGGATCGAGGATCCGAGCAATGCCGACGCGGGCATCGAACGCAACTTCCTGCGCAAGGATGTAATGCCGCTGCTGGCGCGCCGCTGGCCGGATGCCGTGGAACGGTTCGCGCAGAGCGCGACGTGGATGCGCGCGGCGGCGGAGTACATCGATGCCCAGGTCGAGGACGCGCTGCCCGACCTCGTTGGCGCGGACCCCGCCACCCTCGACGTGCGGCGCTGGCTGGCCCTGCCGGCGGCGCTCCGCGATCCGCTGCTGCGGCGCTGGCTGCGCGACCTCGGCCTGCCGGGCCCGAGCCGCCACCAGCTCGCCGAACTCGAACGCCAGCTCGCCACCGCCGCGGAGGACCGCCTGCCCTGCCTGCGCTGGCCCGGCGTGGAACTCCGCCGCTACCGCGGCCTGCTGTACGCGATGGTGCCGCTGCTGGAGCCGCCCTCCGCATGGAGCGCGCCTTTCGATGGCGACGCACTGGCCTTGCCGGTGGAGCTGGGCGTGCTGCGCCTGGTCGGCCAGGGCGGAACGCCGGTGCGGCTCGCCGAGCCCTGGCAGGCGCATTTCCGCCGCGACGGCGGGCAGCTTCGCCTCGACGCAGCAGGCCCCACGCGCGAACTCCGCAAGCTGTTCCAGGAAGCCGGCGTGCCGCCTTGGCAGCGCGCGCGCCTGCCGCTGCTGTCACTGGACGGGCGCCTGCTCGCGGTCGGCGATCGCTGGCTGTCCGCGGAGGCCCGGCAATGCCTCGATTCGCTCGGTGGGCGGCTGGAGTGGAGCGGGGCTCCGATCGCGTAAGGCCGCGATGCAACAGCGGTCGGTCGGGAGACCGGCCCTCCCGGGGCTAACCACGTCATTCCGCAATGCGGACGCCTCGCGCCGGGGGACGTGGCTATCGGGTGCCAGGCCGTCCGCAAGCCACATCGCGCATTGATCTTGCCGCCTCGCTGAGCTAGCGTGCGCGCCATGCCGAATTCCAGCGAAGACACCTCGCGGGTCGCCGAGTTCGAGAAGTCGCTCGACGAGCTCGAAAAGCTGGTCCAGCGCATGGAGCAAGGCGAGCTGAGCCTCGATGATTCCCTGCAGTCGTTCGAGCGCGGGGTCGCGCTCTATCGGAGCTGCCAGGGCGCGCTTGACCAGGCCAAGCTCCGGGTCAACCTGCTGCTCGACCCCGCGGCGCCCGAGAACGCGCAGCCGTTCTCGCCCGATACGCCCTGACGATGCAGCTCGGCCCCGATCTGGAGGCGCTGCGCGAGCGCGCCGACGCGGCGCTCGCCCGCGTGCTCCCGGATGGCGACCAGCCGCCGCTGGAACTCCACCGCGCCATGCGCTATGCCGTGCTCGGCGGCGGCAAGCGCCTGCGGCCGCTCCTGGTCTACGCCAGCGGCAGCGCCTTTGGCACGCCGCTGGAGACGCTGGACGCGGCCGCTGTTGCGGTCGAGATGATCCACGCCTATTCGCTGGTCCACGACGACCTCCCCGCCATGGACGATGATGCCCTGCGTCGCGGCCGTCCGACCTGCCACATCGCGTTCGGCGAGGCCATGGCGATCCTCGCCGGCGACGCCCTGCAGGCGCTCGCCTTCGAACGCCTCGCCCACGACGACGCCCTGCCGGTGCAGCCGGCGCGGCGGCTGGAAATGCTGTGCACGCTGGCGCTCGCCTGCGGCTCGCAGGGCATGGCCGGCGGCCAGGCCTTCGACCTCGCGGCCGTGGGCGGCAGCCTCGACGCGACGGAGCTCGAGCGCATGCACGTCTACAAGACCGGCGCGCTGATCCGCGCCTCGGTCCGCCTCGGCGCCATCGCCGCAGGCTGCACCGACCCGCTCCGCCTGGAGGCGCTGGACCGCTACGGGCACGCCATCGGACTGGCCTTCCAGATCCGGGACGACCTCCTCGACATCGAGGCCGCCACCGACCAGCTCGGCAAGACCGCCGGCAAGGACGCCGCCGCGCGCAAGCCCACCTACCCGACCGTGATCGGCCTCGACGCCTCGCGCCGGGAACTCGCCCGGCTCATCGACCTCGCGCTGGAAGCGCTCGCGCCGCTCGGCGGCGACACGGCCCGCCTGCGCGAACTCGCCCTGTTCGCGGCGGGGCGCAGCTACTAGAAAACGCGGCCGCTACTTCACCAGCCGCAGCGTGAAGGGATAGCGGTAGGCGACGCCCTCGTTGGCCTTCAGCGCCGCGATGATGGTCAGCACGAACCAGGCGACACCGATGACCACCGCGATCGGCCACGCCAGCAGGGCGCCGAGGCCGAAGGTCATGATGGTGAACAGCAGCAGCACGCACATGGCGATCGCCACGGTGATGTTGAAGTTCAGCGCCTCCTTCGCCTGGTCGCCCGCGAAGGGCATCGTGTCGCGCTTGATCAGCCATACCACCAGTGGCCCGACGATGCCGCCGACCCCGGTGATGAAGGCGGAAAACGCCGCCAGATGCCCGATCAGCGCCCAGGTCCGCTCCTCGGCCGAGCCGGGCGCCGGCACCGGTGGATTGGCCACGGGATCTTCGTGTTCGTTCATCGCGGTTCTCCGCTGCAGGATGTTTCCACTGTTTCCCCTGGTCGAGGCGCTGTCAAGTGCATCCAGGCCGCCCTTCCGCAACCGGCGGGAGTGGGCCGCCGGACGACGCCCGTCGGTGGTACCAAGGCCATGAGCGATTGATAAACGAAAGCGGGCACCGAGGAACACCGTTCACGACGCCAACACCCTAATCAAGCCACCGCGCTCGGCAGCGTGGCGGGCCGCGGCGCTGGCCAGGGCCACCATTCACAATGAAAAGGGGAGACATATCATGGCGACCTACAGACCTGTACCTGACGTCACGGCTGGCGCGGGCGATGATGTGATCGTCAACGTCGCACCAGGCGCTTCCGCGGTATCGTGGGCGGCGATCCTCGTCGGCGCGGCGGCCGCCGCCGCGCTTTCGCTGCTGCTGGTCATCCTGGGCTTCGGGCTGGGGCTTTCATCCGTTTCACCCTGGTCGAACATCGGCAGCAGTGCCAAGGGCATCGGCATCGCCACCGTCATCTGGCTGGCCTTCACGCAGCTCGCGGCCTCCGCCATCGGCGGTTACCTGGCCGGCCGCCTGCGCACCCGCTGGGCCGGCCTGCACGGGGACGAGACGTATTTCCGCGACACCGCGCACGGCTTCATGGCGTGGGCGGTCGCCACGCTCGGCACCGCCATCCTGCTCGGCTCGGTGACCACCGGCATCCTCAGCGGCGGCATGCAGGCGGCGGGCACCGCTGCCGGCGGCGCCCTCCATGCCGTCGCCGGCGCGACCGGTGCGATGGCCGACAACAAGGCTCCCGGCGCGAACCAGGCTGCCGACCCGACCGGTTATTTCGTCGATACGCTGTTCCGTGGCAGCAAAACCCGCGCGGCGCTCAACCCGCCCGCTGGCCCCGACGCCATGTCCAACCCCAGCGCAGGGCAGGACCCGTTCGCGGCACCAGCGCCGAGCCCGGGCACAGGCGCGATGCCGGGCCGGATGGGCGTCCGCGGCGAAGCGGCCCGGATCTTCGCCCATGACCTTCGCGAAGGCACCATGCCCGATGCCGACCGCCAGTACCTCGGCCAGGTCGTCGCCGCGGAGACCGGCCTCAGCCAGGCCGAGGCGGAGCAGCGCGTGACGGAGACCTACACGCGGGCCAACGCCGCAATCACCCAAGCCGCCGACAAGGCCAGGGAAGCCGCCGATGCGGCCCGCAAGGCGGCAGCGTATTCCTCCCTGTGGATGTTCGTCGCGCTGCTGATCGGCGCGTTCTTCGCCAGCCTCGCCGCCACCTTCGGCGGTCGCCGCCGCGACCTGTTCGACTAGACCCCCGCCACCCACCGGAGAAATCCCATGAGATCACTGTTGCTGCTGCTGCTTGGCGTGCCGATCCCGATCGTGATCCTGATCGCGCTGTTCATGCATTGAGCTGACCCGCATCGGACAGCTCGCCTGAAACCCCTCTCCCCGCCGGGAGAGGGGTTTCAGCGTGGGTCCGAGCGACGTGGACAGGCCCGCGTGCGCCGCGCGAAGATCACGGCAAGGACGCCAGCCCGAGCTCCACCAGGAAACCATTGTGCCGCCCCTTCGACGCGGCCGGTTCCGTTGCCAGCGTACGGTCGAGCGGCGTGCCGTCGTCGCGGGTGAGCGGCGCCTGAGTCGCGACCACGGTCGCTCTCATCAAACAACACGTAACCTGCTGATTGTTTTGCCTCTGCTTTTGCCGCTTCAAGTGGCTTGAACCACAGCAAGGCCGAGCTGACGGGCCTTGCGTTCGAGGGCGCGCAACTGCCGGTCGTGACGCTGT